>NZ_JBZWZS010000002.1:0-546070 GCF_058684075.1 Listeria sp. MAN/IMW/UF555
CGCTAGCAATTAAATTACTAGTTTGTTTTTGTTGAAAACAGCTTTCTGTTTTCTGCCCTGCGATTACCAGTGAGACTTTACGTCTCATTGCTTTTCGTCTTCTTCTTTGTTCAGTTTTCAAAGGTCAGTTGCTTTGTTAACGCAACTTTTAAATCTTACCATAAAGTTTATATCGCGTCAACAACTAATTTTTAAATAGTTTTTGATGAATTATTTCGTATCAATTCAGCTTTATTATTATATAATACCTTTTCTATAAATACAAGTGTTTTTAATTATACTTTTAATTCTTTTTCTAATGCTTGTATAAAATCCTGCATAATTTTTTGTTTTTCTTTTGCCATAGTTTTGGCTGTTTCAGTGTTTAATTGATCTTTTATAAGGAGAAGTTTGTCGTAAAAGTGTTGTAATGTGGTGTTTTTTGGATTGTCCTGGTTAGCTATTTCTCGATTATGAGCGCCGCCATAAGTGAAGGTTCTTGCTATGCCGATTGCTCCGATGGCATCTAAGCGATCTGCGTCTTGAACTATTTTTTCTTCTATTGTTAATGCTTTAATCGTATTTTTTCCTTTTTTAAATGAAACTGATTGGATGATTCGGATAATTTTTTTGATTAGTTCTGATGGTATTTCTTTGGTTTCCATCCAATTGATTAGTGTTTTAGTTGCTTCCTGTTCGTCGGTTGTTAGTTTAATATCTGAGTAATCGTGGAATAAAGCGGCTAACTCTATAGTGAACAGGTCGCCACCTTCTTTTGATTGGATTTCTTTACTTAATTTCCATACTCTTTTTATATGAGACCAGTCATGACCGGTCGTTTCATTTTCAAAATGAGAGTGCATCCAATTCTTTGCTGAAAGAATAATTTCTTCTTTATTCATTTTTTTAACTCCTTTTTATGTTATTTTTCATGTACAATAGTAGAAAATGGAAATGGGGTATTCGATGTTTGCATTTGAACATGTTTATTTAAAGCGTGAAAATAAAACTATCTTATCGGATATTAATTGGACCGTTAATGAAAAGGAAAACTGGGCTATTCTTGGGCTAAATGGCTCTGGGAAAACTACTTTGCTACAACTTCTAAATGGGTATCTTTGGCCTAGTAGTGGAAAGCTTCAAGTGCTTGGGCATGTTTTTGGACAGACTTCTTTACCTGAATTACGTAAATCAATTGGTTGGGTGAGTAATGCTTTAGATCATCAGCTGAAAGATTACGAGCTAAGTGAGCAAATTGTGCTTAGTGGTAAGTTTGCAAGTATTGGAATGTATGCGAAAGTGACAGATGTTGAGGTAAACCAAGCGAAAAAACTGCTGACTGATTGTGGTGGGGCCTCGCTTATTGGTAAAGCTTATAAAATCTTATCTCAAGGAGAACGACAAATTGTTTTAATTGCTCGTGCTTTGATGGCAAATCCTAAGTTACTGATTTTAGATGAACCTTGTAACGGACTTGATTTATTTGCGAAAAGTCGTTTATTAGAACGGATTAAAAAAATTGCAGAACGTCCTGATTCGCCGACAATGCTTTTTGTCACGCATCATACAGAAGAAATTCTCCCCTGCTTTGATAATATCATTTTACTCCGTGACGGGGAAATAACTCATCACGGGAAAACAGAAAAACTTTTGACAGAGGAAGTGCTTCAAGCGTTTTATCAAAAGCCTGTCGAGTTAATTCGTATTAAAGATGGTGCGATTGCGGTTTATCCGAAGTAAGTGGTATAGTAAGGTTACGAATAACGCGTATGTAAAAGGGGCGAAACATTTTGTATGAAACAATGATTGCAAAAGCAGGCGCACGTGAGCTTCTTGGTATGGATACTAGCCTGATTTATGGTTCGTTTTCTTATGTAGTGGAAGGCGAATTAATGGATCTAACAGGACTTTGGATTTCAAATGAAGATGTTTTTATTTTTTACTTAGAAAATGAAGATGTTTACTTACTTAAGAAATTCGCATATGAAGACATAGAGCTATTAGAGCAAAAAGTAAGTATTATCTCGATGACAAAAAAATTGATATTACATCTTAAAAATAGCGAAAAATATACATTTCTCGTTGCAAATGGAGAAGCAAAAGTGTTTGCAGCTAAAGTAAATGAACGTATAAAAAAGGGAGTCTAACTTACGTTAGACTCCCTTTTTAAATTATTCTTTTTCTTCAAATAAACGCGCTACTTCAATGATTACTTCGGTTGCTTTCACCATGCTTTCTAACGCGACGTATTCAAACTTACCGTGGAAATTTTCGCCGCCGCCAAAGATGTTTGGCGTTGGTAGTCCTTTGTATGAAAGTTGAGCTCCGTCTGTCCCACCGCGAATTGGGCTTATTTTTGGTTCTATATCTAGATTTCTCATTGCCGCGCTTACTATATCTACAATTTCTTTTACTGGTTCGATTTTTTCGCGCATATTGTAATATTGATCATTCAGTTTTAATTCGACTGAACCTTCCCCATATTTTTCTGCTAGTTTTTCAGCAATACTTGCGATATGAGTTTTTCTTTCTACAAATTTCAGATGATCAAAATCGCGAATGATATAGTAAGATTTTGCTTGTTCCACATCACCGTTTAATGAGATTAAATGATAAAAGCCTTCATAGCCATCTGTATATTCAGGGGCTTCTTCTTTTGGAATCTCGGCATCGAATTCCATTGCCATTTTGACAGCGTTAATCATTTTATTTTTGGCTGTTCCTGGATGCACACTATTTCCGTTAAAAGTAAGTTTCGCACCAGCTGCATTAAAGCTTTCATATTCTAGTTCGCCAAGTGGCCCACCGTCCATTGTGTAGGCATATTTGGCACCAAATGCTTCTACGTCAAAACGCTCTGGTCCTCGGCCGATTTCTTCATCGGGTGTAAAAGCTACGCGAATTTTACCATGCTTGATTTCGGGGTGATTGATTAAATAATTCATTGCCACCATAATTTCTGTAATTCCTGCTTTATCATCCGCGCCAAGCAATGTTGTTCCGTCTGTTGTAATAAGCGTTTTTCCTTTGTAATTAGCTAGTTCTGGAAATTGTTTAGGTGACAGTACGACATTTAGGTCTTTATTTAGAACGATGTCTTTACCATCATAGTTTTCATGCACTTGTGGGTTTACATTTTTTCCAGTTAAGTCAGTGGCAGTGTCTAAATGAGCTAAAAATCCGATAACTGGTACTTCTTTCGTTGTATTAGAAGGAAGAGTTGCCATTACATAACCGAATTCGTCTACTGTTACTTCTTGCATGCCGATTTCTTTTAGTTCTGTAACGAGAATGTTCGCTAGTTCCATTTGTCCTGGTGTTGTTGGACAAACTGTGCTTTCTTCATTTGACTGTGTATCTACTTTTACATATTTTGTAAATCGTTTTAATAGTTCTTCTTTCATTTCTATCACTCCCTCAGATTGATTCTTTTTCATTATAAACTTGATTTTCAAAAAATTCTATTCCTGACTGTCGAGTAGTGTTAGTAATTTAGCGGTTGTTCGCCAGTTTCGCGTTGTCGTTAGTGTTTTTTTATATTCTCCGAGGAAAACAGGCAATTTTAACTGATGGATTTGATTCGAGAAAACGTGGATATATAGCGCTCGGTCGATTGCAATTACTTCGGCTTGAGTATTTTTTTGTTTAGGAATATCAATATTTTCATTGTAAAAAGCAATCATCCAACGTTCTTCTTCACCAATTATTTCTGGTGGGAACGGGTTGTTTTTGATGATTGTTTTGTAGTTTTGTTCTGAAAAAACGAATACGTCAATGGATAGATTGAAGCTCGCTATAATTACTTCTGTTATTTTTGCTGCTACTTCGGTTTCTGTCTGTAAATTAGAACTTAGAACGAGGTTGCCGCTTTGGATATAGGTTGTTACATTTTGGAATCCCTCTTCTTGTAAGGCTGCTTTTAAATTTTTCATGTTCACTTTATTTTTCCCTGCGACATTTACGGCTCTTAGTAAAGCAACGTATTTTTCCATTCTAGTCCCTCCCAATCGTTTAACTACATTATAGCATGTTACTTACGTTATAATAGTTCTATTAGAGATGGGAGGTTTTTGGATGAAATTAATTTCTTGGAATGTAAACGGGCTTCGTGCAGCTGTGAAAAAAGGTTTTTTGGAGTATTTTGAAGAAGTTGATGCTGATATATTTTGCTTACAAGAAACAAAATTACAAGAAGGTCAAATTGAACTTGATTTACCTGCGTATAAAGATTATTGGAATTATGCCGTAAAAAAAGGTTATTCAGGTACTGCCATTTTTACAAAAGTTGAGCCATTATCGGTGCAATATGGTTTAGGTGTCCCGGAACATGATACTGAAGGTCGCGTAATCACGCTTGAATTTGAAGATTTTTATATGGTAACGGTTTATACACCAAATTCGCAAGCTGAGTTAAAACGATTAGATTATCGTATGACGTTTGAGGATGCGATTTTGGAATATGTCAAAAACTTGGATAAAACGAAGCCGGTTGTCCTTTGTGGTGATTTGAATGTTGCGCACGAAGAAATTGATTTGAAAAATCCGAAGACAAATCGCAAAAATGCGGGATTCTCGGATGAGGAACGCGCAAAATTTTCTGCGTTTTTAGACGCTGGTTTTATTGATAGTTTCCGTTATTTTTATCCTGATTTGACCGACGCTTATTCTTGGTGGTCATACCGAATGAACGCGCGTGCTAGGAATACTGGTTGGCGGATTGATTATTTTGTTGTTTCAGAACGATTGAAAGATAAGTTAGTGGATGCGAAAATTCATGCGGATGTGCTTGGTTCGGATCATTGTCCAGTTGAGCTAGAACTTAATTTATAACATAAAAAAATCCTCACTCCAAAGAGTGAGGATTTTTGAATTATTTAGCTAATGCTTTTTTTGCTGAATCAGCAAGTGTGTTAAATGAAGCAATATCATTTACTGCTAAGTCTGCAAGCATTTTACGGTTAATATCAATACCAGCTAATTTTAAGCCGTGCATTAATTTGCTGTAAGAAAGATCTTGCATACGAGCTGCCGCATTGATACGTGCGATCCATAATCTACGGAAATCACGTTTCTTTTGACGACGATCTCTATAAGCATATTGGTAAGATTTCATTACCGCTTGGTTAGCTACTTTGAATAATAAATGTTTAGAGCCGTAATACCCTTTGGCTAATTTAACTATCTTTTTACGACGTTTGCGTGTTACTGTTCCGCCTTTTACGCGTGGCATATTGTCTACCTCCTAGAATTTACAAAAATGTTGTTTCTCTTATTTCATTTTAGCGACCATTTGACGAATACGTTTGAAGTCGCCAGCTGATACCATTGCTGATTTACGCAATTTACGTTTTTGTTTTTGGGATTTGTTAGCGAACATATGGCTTGTGAAACCGTGTCTGCGTTTTAATTTTCCAGATCCTGTTCTCTTGAAACGTTTAGCGGAACCGCGGTGGGTTTTCATTTTTGGCATGAATATTTCCTCCTCAAAACTTTACTTTTCATGAAGTGGTGCTAGGACTAAGAACATGGAACGTCCGTCCATTTTTGGTCTTTGCTCAATTGTACAAAGGTCTTCGCACGCTTTTGCAAAACGGTCAAGCACCTTCTGACCGATTTCTTTGTGTGTAATGGCACGACCTTTAAAACGGATAGAGCATTTTACTTTATCGCCTTTTTCAAGGAATTTACGTGCATTACGTAGCTTCGTATCAAAATCATGTTCGTCAATTGTTGGACTTAAACGAACTTCCTTCATTACGATGACTTTTTGGTTCTTACGGGCTTCTTTATCTTTCTTCTGTTGTTCAAAACGGAATTTACCGTAGTCCATGATACGAGCTACTGGCGGTTTCGCTGTTGGAGCAACAAGCACTAGATCAAGATTAGCCTTTTCAGCAATTTGAAGCGCATCGATTTTACTCTTCACGCCTAATTGTTCACCGTCTTGGTCGATCAATCTTACTTCACGTGCACGAATCCCATCGTTTACCAACATGTCTTTGCTAATGGTGAGCCACCTCCACTTAATTTTGTTACAACAAGATAGAAAATAGCTGTTCAAATCTGCGGCCTGCTAACTCGTTCGTTCAGAGGCCATAAAAAAACGGGCTGCTTTTCAGCAATCCCGCACATTCAAAATCGCGTAAGTTACGCGACGAAAGTTTGAATTTTTTGCCTGAAAACGTTCGTGTTAACGAGGCGAGAAGCGGGTTGCTTCTTCTTTCTTGTTTAATAACCTTACTTACTATATCATATGGGGTTTTTAGTGTCAAGGCGAATTACAAGAACTTAAAAAAAAATCTCGAAACAGCTTTATAAGCTAGATTATGATATTGACATAGATTTAAGATTATTATAGACTTGGGATATAACCAAATATTTATTACAATAGCCCGCCATAATGTGAAAAATTCGTTGTTTAGTGGCTATTTTGTTTTGTCTTCTTATGTAAGTACATATAAATTTGTAAACCTTTCCAAAGTACAAAGGGGTATAAACGCATCAGCGATTATATAGATATAAAAAAAGGGAGATAGAAAAATGGAAAAAGGGAAACAAAAGAAAGCAATTTACAAAAAATGGTGGTTCTGGTTGATTGTCGTAATCGCGTTGGGAGCGATTGGTTCTGCAATGGGTGGAAATGACACTGCAGCAGATGATAAGAAGAACACCGAAGCAGTAGAAACAAAAGATAAAGCAAAAGATGAAGCTAAGAAAAAAGAAGAAAAAGCTGCTGAAGAAAAGAAAGCTGAAGAGAAGAAAAAAGAAGATAGTGTTCCTTCAGAATATAAATCTGCTCTAAAAAAAGCGGAGCAATATTCTTCTATGATGAAGATGTCTAAAGCTGGTATTTACGACCAATTAACATCAGAAGCTGGTGAAAAATTTTCCGCAGAAGCTGGAAAATATGCTGTAGATAACTTAAAAGCTGACTACAATGCAAATGCACTCGCAAAAGCTGAAGATTACCAAAAATCAATGGCTATGGCTCCTGAAGCTATTCGCGATCAATTAACATCTTCTGCAGGTGAAAAATTCACTGCTGAAGAAGCTGATTATGCGATTAAAAATTTAAGTAAGTAATCTTTTCTAGATATATTAATAAAAAAAGCTATTCTCTGAGGATTAAAGGAGAATAGCTTTTTTTGGTAGTAGCCATCACAAAGTATCTTTTACTCCAAGCATGTTAAAAATTGGTTTGCATACACATACGCATTTTCTACTATTTCTTCATATGTGACTTCAAAGGAGCTGCCATATATCGTGTGAGCCCCTCTATAGTCAGCTCGAATGTGGTTTATTGTTGCTCGAAATGGTGTGAGTAATGTATCGAGTGAATAGCCAATTGGTGCATCTTCTTTATAATTATATTTTTTATCGCCAATTGAAACTGCAAGAGCAAGCTTTTTCCCAGCCATCTTGTCCCCTTTTGAGCCGTAAGCCCAGCCATACGAAAAGACATCATCGAACCATTTTTTTAATAACGGCGGGTAGCTGTACCAATAAAATGGAAATTGGATAATGACTTTATCGTAGTTTTGCAATTGTTGTTGTTCAAAGGCTACATCAATATCCCAGTTAGGATAAACTTCATATAATTCATGAATTGCCAACTCTTCTGTACTTTTTAAAAGAGCTTCTTTCCATACTCTATTTACGCGTGAATTTTCGATATTCGGATGTGCGATAATAACTAATGTTTTCATTCGATTACTCCTTTATTCTATCGTTATTATTTATCGTAATTTAGTTTTGAAAGAAAGTAAATACACACTCGAAAGTGGCTTAGTTACTTGTAAGTAAGTGTCTATAAGTGGTATTATTTGCAAGTATCTAAATCGGAGGAGGAAAACAAATGAAAGTTTATAATTTAGGTGTAGAAGCTACACTCGATATTATGGGTGGAAAATGGAAACCCTTGATTATTTGTTTTCTTGCTCAAGGGACTAAGCGGACTGGGGAGCTGCAAAGATGTATTCCGAAAATATCACAGAAGGTTCTAGTTCAGCAACTAAGGGAATTAGAGAGAGATGGGATTATTGATCGTACGGTTTATAATGAGCTTCCACCTAAAGTCGAGTATAGTATAACTGCTTACGGGCTTACTTTAAATGCTATAGTTGATACAATGTGTCAGTGGGGAAAAGAAAATATCGCACTTAGAAACAGCCAAGGAGAACCAGTGACACTAATCGAAAAATCTTATAACCTTCAGTAAATAAATCGAAAAAAACAGCTAGGATTATATACTAGCTGTTTTTTTCTACAATTGGGCATAAATTCATTTTTCTTAATAAAGGTCGAATTATAACATAAACTATGTAGCCGAAAATCCCGCCAGAAAAGTTCAATATTACATCATCAATGTCTACAAATTTAAAAGGCGCTTGATAAATAAGGTCTTGTAATAACTGGGCAAATTCAATCCCAACGGTTGCTATAAAACTTATAGCGAAAACACTTTTCCATGTTAATTTTGGAAAACATAATGGTAAAAGTATTCCGAGGGGAACAAACATAATAAAATTTGCGACTATTTGGAAACTAGCATATTCTCTCCCTTCCATAAACATTTCGCCTATGGAATTAAATGGTATTAAATTCATATAGGAACCAGTTGCATATTTTTTTGTATCCTCAATTAGAAAAGAATCTAGCATAATAGGAAACATCGTAAACTTGATTACTCCACACGTATACACATAAAAACAAGTCTTGAAGAAAATTGTTTTTTTTGTGTCGTGCCTTTTCAACCATCTCCATAAGAAAAAGACAATATATATAATTAAAGCGATTGTTATTACTAATCCAGAAAATCTAAGCATAATAGTTCTCCTAATCTGTAGTTAATATTCTTTCGGTTGTTTGTCTAATAATTAGTAAAACAAAAACCCTTGATTTCTCAAGGGTTTCAGCCGTTAAATGATTAACGAATTTCTTTAATACGAGCCGCTTTACCACGTAGGTTACGTAGGTAGTAAAGTTTCGCACGACGTACTTTACCACGACGGATAACTTCTAATTTCGCGATACGTGGAGTATGTACTGGGAAAGTACGTTCCACACCAACACCGTTAGAAATTTTACGAACAGTGAAAGTTTCGCTGATTCCAGCTCCGCGACGTTTGATTACAACGCCTTCGAATAATTGGATACGTTCGCGAGTACCTTCGACTACTTTCGCATGTACACGTACAGTATCACCCGGACGGAAACTTGGAACATCTGGGTTTAGTTGACTTTTTGTGATTTCATCAATCAGTTTGTTCATGTTTTTCTCTCCTTCCAACAAACATTCATTCATATTAATAATGAAGCGGAATATCGTTATCAGACTGGTCTCTCCAGTCACCTTATTTAGGTTACCATAAACTAGATTCGCTGTAAAGTTTTTTTCTTACTTTTTCTTTAATAAAAAAACTTGACCTTGGAGTATGGTCTAATGTTACCTTAAGTATATCAAATGGAGGTGTCGAACATGGAACAATGGACAGTAAAAGAAATGGCTGCTTGCGTTGGAATTCGGGCGGACACACTACGATATTATGAAAAAAATAAGATAATAGTACCTAATCGGCTGGAAAACGGGTATCGTGTTTATAACGCACAACATTTACTAGAATTAAAGTTTATTTTGGTGATGAAGTATGCCAGATTCTCCCTTGCCGAAATAAAATTAATGATGGAATGGTTAAGAAGTGAGCCATCTGTTGCGTGTAATACGGCGTCGAAAGAATTGCTTGCCCTTAAAGCAGCAGAGATTAAACAAACTATTGCACACTATACGAAAATCGCCGCTCTTTTAGAAGAATTACCTCAAATCGATGATGTACAAGACTATTCGACTGTCCAAAAAGATGTAAATACCTTTGTGGAACATATTTTCACTGACATCAGGAAGGACGGATTTTAATGGCAAAAGTTGTAGCAATAATGGGTGACCCGCGAGAAAAAGGAACATCAAGAGAACTGTTTCATAAGTATTTAACTTTTTTTCAAGGACACTCAGCAATCGAGATAAAAACGTATGATATTCGCGAATTGGCTTTTGATCCAAATTTACCTGAGGGCTACAGAACTGAACAAACTACCGAAATGACCAACTTAAAACAAGATACCAGTTCGGCTGATTTGCTGCTATTTGCTTATCCCGTTTGGTGGTTTAATGTTCCAGCTGTACTAAAAGGTGTAATTGATCATTTGTTTTGGCGCGGCGAGAGTTATAGTTTTAAAGATAAAAAATATTTACTGACAGGTCCTTGGCGAAAAAAACGAGCGCGCTTAATTTATACGATTGGCGGGATGGAGTTACAACATCGGCTGTTCGCTCGTCCTGCCCTTACCGCCCTCCGCTATCCACTTTGGATGAGTGGCGTCCTTTCTGTTAAGACGACTTCAATTGACCGACTTGATCTTTCCATTAGAAAATCAAATGAATACTATGATAAAAAAATTGCTCGAGCAGCTAAAAAAGATTTACATTTTTTATTAAAAAAGTAATGTAGAAAGAAGGTTTTGGAATGAAAGTTACTGCGAAACATCAATATTGGCAAATAACAACATTGCCGCACCTTTTTCCGGTAAATTGTTACTTAGTTTTGGAGAAAGATGGTTTAACTTTAATTGATACAGGGATTTTATCTCATGCAAAAGGAATAATTTCACTTATTACTAAACTGAAATTACCTTTAAAACGAATTTTGTTGACACATGGGCATGGGGACCATATTGGCGGTTTAGTTGCACTTAAAGAAGCTTTTCCAGAAGCCCTTTTGATGGTTGGAAGCAGGGAAAAATTGCTGGTAGAAACAAAAGAGATTTATGCTTTTGAAGCTCAAAAACCGTTAAAGGGTAGTTATCCTGATCAATTTCCAGTAAAAATTGATCAACTATTAAAAGATGGTGATATGGTAGGTTCATTATTAATTATGGATACACCCGGACATACACCTGGCTCGATTTCTTTTTTTGATGAGCGTAATGGGCATTTATTCGTTGGTGATTTATTTCAAACTCGTGGTGGTGCAGCTATTTGTGGGGAGAAACGGATTTTGTTTCCTTTTCCTGCGATGGGATCTTGGGACTTAGAAACGAGTATTCTTTCTGCGGAAAAGTTGCAGCTGGTTGATGTGACTGAAATCGCTTGTGGTCACGGACCTGTTAAATCCATGAGTGATTTTGATTTATTAAGCATCATTCAGCGTGCAAAAACACAACTAACAAATAAAAAAGACTAGAAAACCAGTTACCCGGCTTTCTAGTCTTTTTTTAGAATCTCGTAATTTTAATGTTCACGGCTGTTCCATATGCCAGTTGATATACAAGCCCGTCGACGAATTGCTCAGTGAATGAACAATGAATTAAGCCATTTCCGCCTGCATCTAAAGCTTTCTTTTGCAATTCCTGTAGTAAATTTTCAAAGCCTACTGTTTCTAAGTACGCTTCTGGATCGCTTTTAATTCTTGGGCGAACACTTTTGGCGAAAACAACGGTTAGAATATCATGATTAACATTTATGGGTCCTGTTGAGACCTGAATATCCTGCCATCTTTGACCTATTCGCTTTTGGTCATTTTCTTCTTGCACATAGGCTTCTCGTTCTTTTTGTCGTTCGGATTTTTTAGCTTCTTTTTCATCTGGAGTTCCGAAGATTGCCATTTAAAATCACGTCCTTTTTTATTTACTGTCAGACCATTCTTTGAGCCAAGTTTTTTGCTTGTCTGTTAAGGGATAGTTTTTAAGTAAATCTGGTCGGCGTTCGTAAGTTCTTTTGAGTGATTCTTTATCGCGCCACTCTTCTATCCAAGCATGGTTTCCGCTGAGTAAAATATCAGGTACTTTCATTCCGCGAAAATCGGCTGGTCGTGTGTAGTGTGGATGTTCAAGCAAACCGGTGGAGAAAGAATCCGTCACAGCTGAATCTTTATTTCCAAGTACACCTGGTAAAAGACGAATAACGCTGTCCATCACAATCATTGCACCAATTTCGCCACCTGTTAAAATATAATCCCCTATCGAAACTTCATCTGTAACAAGGTGTTCGCGAATTCGCTCATCGTATCCTTCGTAGTGACCACAAATGAAAACAAGATGTTCTTCTTCTGCAAATTCTTCTGCCATTTTTTGGTCGAAGCGTTTACCGGCTGGATCCATTAAAATAACTCTTGGCTTTGTTTCTGGTTGTTTATCTTTGACCGCTTGAACGGCATCAAAGATTGGTTGGGCTTTAAGGAGCATCCCTGCCCCACCACCATATGGATAATCATCGACAACCTGATGCTTTCCTTCTGCATATTCCCTGAAATCAGTTACTTCAACCGCGACCCGCTCATTTTCGATTGCTTTTTTAATAATGGAACTCCCAGTCACTCCCGAAAACATATCTGGAAAAATGGATAGAATGTCGATTTTCATTAATCTAGCAGCCCTTCCATTACTTCAATGGTAATTTTTTTATCGTTAGTATTAATATCTTTAACTACATCAGCAATATAAGGGATGAGTTTTTCTTTTTTGTCTGCGCCTTTTACAACCCATACATCATTTGCGCCTGGTGTTAGAATTTCTGTGATTTCGCCAAGCTCTTCTCCGTCAGTCGTCACAACTGTGCAACCAATGATTTCATGGAAATAAAATTCATTTTCTTCTAAATCGGTTAGTTGCGCTTCTTTGATTTTAAGAACGCCTTCTTTCATACGCTCTACTTGATGAATGCCGGTAAGTCCTTCAAACATAAGCAAATCAAAGTTTTTGTGTTTGCGGTGTGAACGAATAATTAGTTTTTCAGGCTTTTTGCTGTTTTTTTCAAATAAGTACACGGTATTCCCAACTTGGAACCGTTCTTCTGGAAAATCGGTCGTCGCGATAACACGAATTTCACCGATTAAGCCATGCGTATTAACAATTTTTCCTACATTATACATTTTCTCCATAAGTCACCTCTAGCGTATTTCTACTATGATTCCATCTCTCACAACGATTGTTTTATCGAAAATGGATTTATCCCACTTGTCTCCTACTTGTACATCAATGATTGTTTCCATTTCTCGTTCGCGAATTTCACTACCAAGTTCAAGTACTTCTAATTGCTCCATTTGAAACTGGATTAATTTTTTCTTTTCTCGGCGCACTTCAAGTTCATGTGTGAAATAGTCAGCCACTCGTTCTGGTTGAAATTTGCTTTTTCGTTCCATTTTCTTTTGTTCAAAATGCAACTGATCGCATTCTTGTTCAATTTGTCGTTTTTGTTCGGTATAATACTCGATTAATTCTTGTTTACTTGTTTCTGTCAGAATTTGTTTGACGACAACTTTTTGGATGATTTCCACAGGACACCTCCACTAGCGATTATGTCCTTATTTTACCATAGTTTTTTTGGATTCATCTACTAAAGCTTGGAATAATTGTTCACTTTCTGGATCTGTTTGGAACATTAATTCCGGGTGCCACTGAACACCTAAATACCAGCTTGGTAAATTGTCACCCTCCACTGCTTCAATCATCCCGTCGGCAGTCCGAGCCGTTACTTTAAAACTCGGTGCTAATTTTTTGATAAATTGGTGATGGAGTGAGTTAACTAGTTTTTTATTTGGGTGGTGTTTTGCGAGTTCGCTTGTAGGTTCAATATCGATTGTATGGGAGCCGAGTTGCTCATCGACACGTTGCAGATGTTGGAGTGCTTTCGTTTCAACTTGGCTAATATCCTGATACAGCGTGCCACCTAGTGCAACATTGACAAGTTGCATTCCGCGGCAAATCGCAAAAATAGGTTTTCCAGCGTCCAAAGCTGCTCGGACTAAGGCGATTTCATAGCTATCGCGCGGTGGAAAATATGCCCCGATTTCTTGGGACGGTTCTTCTAAATATAATTGCGGTGTAATATCTTGTCCACCGGTTAAAAGTAAACCATCTACGAGAGAAATTGCTTGAACGGCAGTAGACGGGTCATCTATTGGTAACGCGATAGGAAATCCGCCAACTTTCTGAATAGCATCTACATATCGCTGTTGTGTATAGGTTACACGGTGTCCGTAAAACACGTCCACTCCTTTTACTAATCTATTTCCTGTAATTCCAATAACTGGCTTCATAACAATTCCTCCATTTCTATTTTATTTTACAACATTTAGTGAGGTAATTGCTTCTCTGATGATTATTAAAAAAAGTTATAAAAAAACTCGCCAATTTGACGAGTTTTTGTTATTCGATAATTTCAAGACGAATCTTCTTATCGTTTTTGGAGCCAACTGCATAGACAAGAGTACGAATCGCTTTTGCAATACGACCTTGCTTACCAATCACGCGTCCCATGTCTTCTTTACTGACAGACAATTTGTAGGTTAACGAAGTATCCGTTTCTTCTGGCGTGATAACAACGTCTTCCGGGTGGTCAACAAGGGGTTTCACGATTGAGAGAATGAGTTCTTCCATTCGCGCCGAGACCTCCTTATTTACCTAATTTTTGGTTATGGAATTTTTCCATGATACCTTCGCGGCTAAGAAGATTGCGAACTGTATCAGATGGTTTCGCACCATTATGCATCCATTTCAAAGTTGCTTCTTCGTCGATTTTCACTTCAACCGGATCAAGTAATGGATTATAAGTACCAATAGTTTCGATTGAACGGCCATCACGTGGGAAACGAGAATCAGCGACTACAATACGGTAGAAAGGTTTCTTTTTAGAACCCATACGTTTTAAACGAATTTTAACTGCCATAGTTTAATTACACCTCCATAAAGTCTTACACAAGTATATATATTACCAGTAAAGGATTTGTTTGTAAAGTGTTTTTTCTTTACAGAGGATATTTTTTTCTTTTCAGCGGACACTTTCGGCTTCAGTGCTTAGTTTTCCTTGTTTTAATAGTTGATAATATCTCACATATCCGGAAATATTATGCTCAACATCATCAATTCTCACGCGGAAAGACTGGTGACGAATGAAGAAACTACCTTCTATTCTGGCTGGATTTTTGTAGTACATCGCAAGCTCTGGATAAAAGTAACCATTTAATTGATAAAGTGCGCGTTTTGTAATTGTTTTTTCAAGATTTTCCAGCGAATAAGATGTTAATAATGCTTGATGGCCTTCCGCTTCCATCCGCAGTGTCATTTCTTTTGTAGCGACGGTAAGCTCTAAAAATGTTGGAAAAGTGGTTTCGCGCTCGTAAATAAATGGTAAGTTGTCAAAGGCATTTTGCAGTCCGAATTCATAGTAAGCTTCGTCTTTGATATATTTGGTAATTTCATTGGCGCAGTAGCTTAACCAGTGATCGTGATTTTGCCAGTATTTATCTTGTATAAAGTGATTAAAAGATTTAGCTGCTGCGTCTAACCATTTGGAATCGCGGTCAATTTCATATAAGCGAAGTAGGCCAAAGACAGCTTCCCCATCATAATAAATAATTCGAAAAATATCTTTTACTTCTAATGATGGATATTCTAACACATGTGTGAACTTTCCATTTTCGTCTTGTAATGAGAGAATTGCATTTGCTATTTTTCGGCAAAGAGGTAAGTACGTTTTAGTGCCAGTAATATGCATATATTTAGTTAAAGCTAGTAGAGTCGCGGCTGAACCACCTAATTTAACTTCACGAAGTTCTGGTTCGATAAGAAAGGCCATGTCGTCTTTTTCATAAATAAAGTGTTTTTCAAGGTATGTTAAAGCCTTTGTTGTGGCTTCTAAAATAGCTTTATTTCCCGTTAATTCATATGCTTCTAACATGGAATAAGTAGTACTGGCATGGCGCAAACTATTATAATGTTTGATTTTTTTGTCAAAACAAGCAAACCAACCATAGTTAAATTCCCCAGTTGTGTTTACTTGATGCGCCAAATATTCTCCAGCATTTTCAACTAATGTAGAAATAATTTCTGGCGTCAAATATTCTACTTTCCTACGTCCGTGGTCTAAACTAGCTGTTTCTAATTCATGAATGTTCTTTCCATCAAAAAACCACCCTACTGTTTCGAAAGTGACAACACTAGAATCGATGGTTAAGTTTAATTGGGCTTGATTTTTATTGGCTTGAATTAAATATCTATTCATATTTTCAACGTTGATAGCTAGTCCTTCATCTCCAGGTAAAAGGATAGCGTTCGCATTAATTTCCTGTTCCATTAAAGCTATTTTAAAATTTTCATTTAAGGCAATGCCTCGTCTATAATAATTTTTCTTTGTTTTTAAGGCTTTTCTATTCCATTCGCCTAAGTTTTCGAGTTGATAATTCACCGCAATATCCATTTTAAATGAAATTGCTTCTTCGGTTTGATTTTTCAATGCACTTTTTTTCATTTCATTAATTAAATTTGCTAAACAAAGATAGCTAAAGTTGATTACTGTCGCTCGTTTATTTTTATAACCTATTGTTAGAAAACCATGCCATTTCCCGTTGTAAGTGGCGTGCTCTTCTGCTTCTGTTAATTGATCAATAATTTTATTTTCAAGTTCATCAAGTACACCTCTCCAAGGCATATGTACCACTCCTTTTTATAATTTCCCTGCTGCTTAAACTTACTTAGCAGCAGGGAATCGATGTTTTGTGGCTTTATTTACGGAAAAGACGTAGTAAGAACGCACCAGCTAATGAGAAGAGTCCAAGCCCTACCCAAGGAAGACTGCTACTAGTATCCCCTGTGGATGGAAGGTCGCTTGCGGAAATACTTGTAGTTCCATCAGCACTGTAGCCTGAGGAAAGCATTGTTCCGGAGCCGTTTGTACTCATATTAGAAACGGTTACGCCCGTACCTCCATTTGCTGTTCCAGTAGTTCCACCGTTATTAGAAGAGTTAGTGCCTCCTCCATCTGAATCAGCGTCAGCATCTGCATCGGCGTCAGCATCGGCATCTGCATCGGCGTCAGCATCGGCATCTGCGTCGGCGTCAGCATCCGAATCAACTAATGGTTGAACTGTTACTGCTACATCATCACTTGTTTTTACTTCGTCACCATATTTAGCAGTTACTTGAAGGTGGATAACATCTCCAGCTTTCAAATTATAATTAGGAATATTTATTGTATAGGTTCCATCTGAATTAATTAATACATTGCCAATGACTGTGCCATCCGGAAGCGTTAAATTAATATAGAAAACTGTTCCGGCTGGAGCATCTCTTTGTAATGATTTTAATAGGGTATTCATATTAAGGTTTTTATAGATAGAAGAACCTGTAATAGTTTTAGTTCCTTCATAAATTGGATTGACAGTTGGTTTTTCAACTAGGAAATCTCTCCAGTCGATATCTACGTCGGCATCAGCGTCGGCATCTGCATCGGCATCCGCATCAGCGTCGGCATCCGCATCCGCATCGGCATCCGCATCCGCATCCGCATCGGCATCCGCATCAGCGTCGGCATCCGCATCAGCGTCGGCATCCGCATCCGCATCGGCGTCAGCATCCGCATCAGCATCAGCGTCGGCGTCGGCATCCGCATCAGCGTCGGCATCCGCATCAGCGTCGGCATCCGCATCCGCATCAGCGTCGGCATCCGCATCCGCATCGGCGTCAGCATCCGCATCGGCATCCGCATCAGCATCGGCGTCAGCATCCGCATCAGCATCCGCATCCGCATCAGCATCGGCGTCAGCATCCGCATCAGCATCGGCATCCGCATCAGCGTCGGCATCCGCATCAGCGTCGGCATCCGCATCAGCGTCAGCATCCGCATCGGCATCAGCGTCGGCATCAGCGTCGGCATCCGCATCAGCATCGGCGTCAGCATCAGCATCCGCATCAGCATCGGCGTCAGCATCAGCATCCGCATCAGCATCGGCATCCGCATCGGCGTCAGCATCAGCATCCGCATCGGCATCCGCATCGGCGTCAGCATCAGCATCCGCATCGGCATCAGCGTCGGCATCGGCGTCGGCATCGGCGTCGGCATCAGCGTCGGCATCGGCATCCGCATCGGCATCAGCGTCAGCATCCGCATCAGCGTCGGCATCGGCATCCGCATCAGCGTCGGCATCCGCATCGGCATCCGCATCCGCATCGGCATCGGCATCCGCATCGGCATCGGCGTCGGCATCCGCATCAGCGTCGGCATCCGCATCGGCATCGGCGTCAGCATCCGCATCCGCATCAGCGTCGGCATCCGCATCGGCATCGGCATCCGCATCGGCATCTGCATCGGCATCCGCATCAGCGTCGGCATCCGCATCAGCGTCGGCATCCGCATCGGCATCAGCGTCAGCATCCGCATCCGCATCAGCGTCCGCATCAGCGTCGGCATCGGCGTCAGCATCAGCGTCGGCGTCAGCATCAGCGTCGGCGTCAGCATCCGCATCCGCATCAGCGTCGGCATCTGCATCCGCATCAGCGTCCGCATCGGCATCTGCATCGGCGTCAGCATCAGCGTCCGCATCCGCATCCGCATCAGCATCAGCGTCGGCATCAGCGTCGGCATCTGCATCCGCATCAGCGTCGGCATCTGCATCCGCATCAGCGTCCGCATCCGCATCCGCATCAGCGTCGGCATCTGCATCCCCAACATCCGTCGTAATAAATCCACGAGCTGCGTTACTATTCAGCAAATCAACATCCAATAGTCCATCGCCAGTTCTAGCTGCGAAATCCAATTTTCCATCATTTGCACTAGGAAGAGCCGTAACACCGAGCGCTAGTAAATCAATTGTTAGCGTAAAAGTAGATACACTACTAACGCCAACTCCCAGTAAATGATTTACTCTTGCCCCAATTGCATTTCTACTAGTATCAATGAAGAAATTATTTGAACTACCATTAACTGTTCCTTGATTAAATAACCCAATATTCCCAATTCCTAAATAAGCAATTTTATAATCAATTTTTGTATTTGCTTTTATATTTGGATTACTCAAAATAGAAGTTAATTCGCTAGGCAGTTCAAAATACGGATAATACGTAGACACAGCACTCGCACTAACTAATTGGTTCCCTGATAGAGTAATCACTAATTTCCCATTCGCATATTGTGTATTCAAGCTTGAATTCCCAAGTAGATCAATCGTTGCTGCATCCGCTTGAATACCACTGAGGGCAAATTTGTGATTAAAAGAATCATAATTCACTGTGACAGGTGCTACCATCATTGTTGTTGTTGTAATTAGAGCAGCAATTAATTTTGCTTTTTGCGCTCGCTTTTGGTCAAGTTTCCTTTTGTAATCCACACGCTGTTTTTTCATCATTTTTCCCCCTTAAAAATCAATAAGTTTTGATTTTGAAAAATAACTGAAAACAGAATAAAGGTATTTAATTATTGTTTACTAATAAGCTAACTATTAAGTATCCCCTGAACCTTTATCCAATATCAGATTAAAATCATTTCAGCAAAATGCCCCTCCTTTCTTTTTATGTATCTAAGTGAACCTTTCATTTAATGTTATAACCCGTTAGATAACTTTACTATATAGTATATTTTTAAAAATTAAAGTAAAAAGTACTAGAAAGAAAAAATACTTCAATTCAATATCATTAGTCTAAAAGTTATACAAATATGCGCATTTAAGGCTTATATTTAAACTTTAGCACTGGTCTTTAGTAGGTAAATATATCTACTAAATTCAACTTTACATGAATTGTCTTTAAATTGTATACAAATATTTTTAAAATGGTTCCTCACTTTAAATCTATTTGTACGCAAAAAAAATAGCCCTCTTTGAAAGGGCCATTTTTTTTAGTAAAGATATGCTTTTTTTAGTTGCTCTTTTTTATCATCAGTTAGTCCGAGTTTTTCTTTTAAAAAGTTATCCATCGAACCATATTTAGCATCAATTTCATCGAAAGCGGCATTGATATAAGATTCACGAACTTCCATTACAGCTGTCATCCCGTCGATAACTTTTTTATTATCTGTTTTAGCTGCGACTGCTTGGATTGCTTTTTCATTTTCACTAGCACGGTATTTATTGGATAACATGTAATCGTCTATTACAGTGTTTTTATCTACACCTAGTGCCGAGAGGACTAAAGCAGTTCCAAATCCAGCTCGGTCTTTTCCGGCTGTACAATGCCAAAGAACTGAGCCATCTTGATTCGCTAGTAGTATCTCAAAAAAATCTTTGTAGGCTTGAATAGAAGTTTCATCTGTGACAAAGCTTTTATTAGCATTAATTAGAAAGGTTTCGGGATTATCCATTTTAGCTAGACTGGCGGTTAAATCTTGCGTGCTCGTGGATGCTCCGTTATCTTTCATCACAGAATCATGTGTATAATCGACTCCCGTAAGTTCTGGATCTGGTTTGGCTTTCACTTCGGTATTTGTCCTAAAATCAACTATATGCGAAAGGTCATATGTATTTACGAGTTTCTTTTTATCTGAATCACTTAAAGTGGCAAGTTCGGCGCTTCTGATTAATTTATGTGGTTTGATTGTTAAACCATCTGTTGTTTTGTAACCACCTAAGTCACGAACGTTTACTGCCCCTTGTAGTTTTATTTGACTACCTGGTTGGAGTGTTTTTTCGGTTTTAACATTCGCTTCTGCTTTTTCTTCTGACTGAGTTCCACATCCCCCTAGTAATAATGTTGCGCTTAATACACCTGCTCCTGTTACTTTTACCCAATTTCTCATTCTTTCTCCTCCTTTTGTAAGCTTAATTGTAATTATAACAATGGATTTTATTGGTTGAATAAAGGGTTTGTAAAGAAATGATTTGCAGGATGTTAAGGTATGAAAAAAGCCAAAACCGCATTAGGGTTTTAGCTTTTTGAATTAAAATGGCATTTTGAAATTGCCGAATGGATTTTTACCTTTTTTACCTTTTCCTCCACCAGTCATTTGCTTCATCATTTTTTTCATTTCAGCAAATTGTTTTAGGAGGCGATTGATTTCTTGAATTGGGCGTCCGCTACCACGAGCAATTCTTTTTCTTCTGCTCGCATTGATGATGTCCGGATTATCTTTTTCGTTTTTGGTCATGGATTTAATTATCGCTTCGATATGACCAAGTTGTTTATCATCTACCTGCATGTTGTCGAGGCCTTTCATTTTGTTTGCCCCTGGCATCATTTTTAGTAGTTCATCTAGTGGTCCCATTTGTTTTACTTGTTGCAATTGGTCCAAGAAGTCATCTAAGGTCATGCTGTTGTCTTTCATTTTTTGTTCCATAGCTTTCATTTTTTCTGCATCTACATCAGTTTGTGCTTTTTCAATAAGAGAAAGTACATCACCCATGCCGAGAATTCTTGAAGCCATACGATCGGGATGGAACGTTTCGATTGCTTCCATTTTTTCACCGGTAGCAACGAATTTGATTGGTTTTCCTGTGACTGAACGGATGGAAAGTGCTGCCCCACCACGTGTATCACCGTCTAATTTTGTTAATACAACGCCGGTAATTTCTAATTGTTCGTTGAAGCTTTGGGCCACATTTACTGCGTCTTGTCCCGTCATTGAGTCAACTACGAGTAAAATTTCAGTTGGCGAAGCGATTTCTTTTACTTGTTTTAATTCGTCCATCAGTGTTTCGTCGATATGAAGACGACCAGCTGTATCGATAATGACATAATCTAAATGTTCTTCTTTTGCTTTAGCGATAGCTTGTTTCGCGATTTCTACTGGGCTTACTTGATCACCTAGAGAAAATACTGGCATATCTAATTGTTTGCCAAGTGTTTCTAATTGTTTGATTGCTGCAGGTCGATAAATATCTGCTGCGACTAGTAAAGGTTTACGATTATATTTTTTGCGTAATAAATTAGCTAGTTTTCCTGAAGTGGTTGTTTTACCAGCTCCTTGTAAACCTACCATCATAATAACGGTTGGCGGGCGATCAGCTGTTCCGACTTTACTTTCTTCGCCGCCCATGAGGCTTGTTAATTCTTCTTGAACGATTTTAATTACTTGTTGACCGGGTGTTAGGCTTTTCATTACGTCCGCGCCAACAGCACGTTCGCTTACTGTTTTAATGAATTGTTTAACGACTTTAAAGTTAACATCGGCTTCTAGTAAAGCAAGACGAACTTCACGCATCATTTCTTTTACGTCAGCTTCATTTACTTTCCCTTTACCGCGAATTTTGTTCATTGTTTCTTGGAGTCTTCCAGCTAGTCCTTCAAATGCCATGATTCTGGCCTCCTAATCGATATTTTTAAGCTGTTCGAGCGTATCTTTCACTTGCTCGTCCAGAAAATTCTTCTTGGTTAATTGTGCTTCTAATTGATCAAAGAGTTTTTCTCGTTGTTGATATTTTCTTAACATCCCTAGTTTTTCTTCGTATTTCTCTAGGCTTTCTTCTGTTCTTTTAATATTATCATAAATAGCTTGTCTACTCACTTCAAATTCTTCGGCAATTTCGCCTAGTGAGTAATCATCCAAGTAATAAAAAGAAACATACGATTTTTGTTTTGTTGTTAGTAATTCTTGGTAAAAATCAAATAATAAATTCATACGGTTTGTCTTCTCAAACAAGGCATTTCACCTCTCTCCTTTTAAAGGATACGGGGAAATCACGGGAATGTCAAGGAAGGTTAAATAAAAGAGAAAAAAGCCGGAATGACGAGCATCATTCGGCTTTCTCTGATTATTTTTCGTTATCAACCATATCAGCAAATAAGCCATACACATATTCATTTGCATCAAAGGCTTGCAGATCGTCCATTTGTTCCCCGAGTCCGACGAATTTTACTGGAATATCGAGTTCGTTACGGATGGCTATGACGATACCACCTTTTGCAGTCCCATCGAGTTTTGTTAAGATAATACCTGTCACGTCTGTTGTTTCTTTAAATTGTTTTGCTTGAACGAAGGCATTTTGGCCAGTTGTAGCATCAAGGACTAGTAAAACTTCGTGCGGCGCATTAGGAATTTCACGCGTAATGACACGTTTTACTTTTTCAAGTTCGTTCATCAGGTTGACTTTATTTTGCAAACGGCCGGCTGTGTCACAAAGTAAGATGTCTGCTTTTCTAGCTTTGGCGGCTTGAACGGCATCAAACATGACAGCAGCAGGATCGCTTCCCTCAGCTTGTTTAATAACATCGACACCTGTTCGTTCGCCCCAGACTTCTAGTTGATCGATTGCACCTGCTCGGAATGTATCTCCCGCCGCAAGCATGACTTTTTTACCTTCTTGTTTAAAACGATGTGCCATTTTTCCGATAGAGGTTGTTTTACCAACGCCATTAACACCAACAAATAAGATAACAGTTAGACCATTTTCTTCAATATGCAAAGTTTCGTCTTCTTTTTCGTCGCCTTGGTAAATATCAACTAGTTTTTCAACAATAACTTCTTGTACATCTTTTGGGTCGCTAATATTTCTTAATTGTACTTCACGGCGAAGTGTATCGACTAATTCCATTACTGTTTCAAAACCGACATCTGCTCCGATAAGAATTTCTTCTAGTTCTTCAAAGAAATCTTCATCTACTTTACGATAACGAGCGACCATTTCATTGATCTTCCCGGAAAAGTTACCGCGAGTTTTTGATAAACCATCTTTAAATTTTCCTGAAACAGAATCGGTTTGCTGGGTAATTTTATCTTTTAATTTTTTAAAAAAGGTCATTTTATATACTCCTTTTATTTAATGAGTTCGGCTGTTTCTTCTAAGCGAACCGAAACTAATTTGGAGACGCCGGACTCTTGCATTGTGACACCGTAGAGTACGTCGGCTTCTTCCATTGTTCCTTTTCGGTGCGTAATAACGATAAACTGAGTGCCTGACTCAAATTGTTTTAAGTAGCGGCTAAAACGTGTAACATTGGCTTCATCTAAGGCCGCCTCTACTTCATCCAAAATACAGAATGGTACTGGTCGAACACGAATGATAGCAAAAAGTAATGCAATCGCAGTTAATGCACGCTCTCCGCCAGAACGAAGCGATAAGTTTTGTAGTTTTTTCCCTGGTGGTTGAACGACGATGTCAATCCCTGTCGTTAGTAGATTCTCTGGATCAAGTAGTACGAGTTCCGCACTTCCTCCGCCAAATAATTCTGGGAAAACAATGGCAAATTCTGTTTTTATTGCTTCAAAACTCTCACTGAAACGAATTTTCATTTCTTCATCCATTTCGTCCATAACTTTAAAGAGGGTTTCTTTTGCGGCAAGTAAATCCGCTTGTTGCCCTGTTAAAAAGTCAAAGCGTTCTTGGATGCGATCAAATTCTTCAATAGCGCCAATATTAACGATTCCGAGCTCGTCTATCGAACGTTTTAATAAACGAACTTTAGAACGTGCTTGTTCCGTATCTACTTCTGGTAAGATTTTTTCTTCGGCTTGTTCTGGTGTTAGTAAATAGGCTTCTTGCAAGCGATCGATTCGGTTGGTAATATCTACTTCGAGACGACCGATGCTTATTTCCGCATTATTTTTTTGTTCCACATAAAAACTAATTTGGTTATTTTTTTGCGTCAACTCAGCTTCTAGTAGTTCTATTTTTTCTTGTAGTTCGGTGCGAGTTTGTCTTGTTTGATTTAGTTTTTCACTTGTCTCTGCTTTGTCTTTACGAAGTTCTTCGATGGATTTTCTAGCAGACTCTTCGCTTGTATGGACACTTGATAGATTTGTTTTTAAGGAAGCAAGTTTTTGCTCAGCTGCTTCTTTTTGTTCATAGTTTTCATGTAATGTCATTGTTACGCGGTCTACTGCTTCGACGGCAGACTGTAACTGCTCACGTTTAGCGGCAATTTGCGCTTTTAAGGACGACAAGCTTTCTAAATCTGCTGTACGTTTACTTTCTAGTGCTTTACTTGAAGATGTCATCGCTTTTATTTCTTCGTCGGTTTTTTCGATTTGTTTAGCGATTTCTACTTGCTCTTGAAGTAGCGTTTCTTTTCGTTCCAGCAGTTTGTTTAATTCTTCGCTGCCATCTGCTTTTTCAATATCATATAGCTGTAATTGTTTGTTAAAACGTTCTAGATTTTCGGTTTCGCGATCTAATTTACCAAGCAATTCTTTTTCTTGTAAACGTAAATTTTCACCAATAACACGAGTTTCTTCAAGTTCTTCTCGTTTTTTCGACATGCTATCTTTGGCAATTTGAACAGCAGACTCGAGTTCACGAGTGGAATTATTTAATTCAGCGATTTTTTCTGCTAATTGACCTAATTCGTGTTTTCTCGTTAAGATAGACGATTTGCCGCCTTTTGTTGCTCCACCAGTCATTGAACCACCGGCATTAACCACATCACCTTCAAGTGTCACAATGCGATACCTGAAGTTTACTAAACGAGCGAGCGTATTTGCCCCTTTTAAATCTTTCGCTAAAATCGTTGTACCGAGCGCGTTTAAAATCACTGGAGACACTTTTTGGTCAAATGAAATTACTTCGCTAGCAAGCGCGATGAAAGCTGGTTGATTACTTAAAG
Organism: Listeria sp. MAN/IMW/UF555; assembly: GCF_058684075.1. NCBI lineage: Bacteria > Bacillati > Bacillota > Bacilli > Caryophanales > Listeriaceae > Listeria > Listeria sp. MAN/IMW/UF555. Next base: position 25,276 of record NZ_JBZWZS010000002.1, read on the forward strand.
CGTTTTTAGTTGCTGCTGGTAATTCTCGAGGTTGAATAGTTGAAAGTGGTAAAAATGTTGCGCGACCGCTTTTCGTTTTCTTTAAAAAGCTGATTGCTTCACGAGCAACTCGGTCATCTTCAACAACGACATTTTGCGCACTTGCTCCGAGCGCTGTTTCCATAGCTTGTTGATATTTTGCTGGTATTTCAATAAGTTCTACTAAAGCTCCCAATATGCCAGGAATTTCTTTTTTTGCTTTTAATACTTCACGCACGCCTTGGAAAAATCCGGCATAATCATCTGCCAATTCTTCTAAGGTTTCTTTCCGTGATTTCATTTGTTGAACTGTTTCATAATGTTTATAAAGCGCACGTTCTTGTGTTCCAAAAACAGCTTCTTGTTTTGCCAATGTTTGCTGCACTTCACGGTATATTTCCATTTGTTCTGTGAGCTCACTTTGGATTTTTGTAAGGTGCATTTTTGTTGTATCAATTTGAGCTAACATATCTTTTCTTTCATCGACATGTTGACTATTTTCTAAATCTAATTTATCAATTCGGCTAGTAATTTGTCCGATTTGGCGTTCGATATACCCTAAATCATTATTGATTGTCGTTTGTGTATGGCGTAAATCAATATAATCACTTTTACGATTTTCAATCGCTTCTTCGGATAAATCATCATATTTTGAAAGTGTCGCTTCTAGTTCTTTTTTCGCTTTTACGGCAATTTCAAGCGCCGTTTCTTTTTCGAGTTTTGAACTACTTAGCACTTCTTTTTGTTCTTCAAGAGCAGTAATTTTTTCGGTAATCGCAGCCAATGTTTCTGCGTAGACTTGTTCGTTTTCGCTGCTATGTTTTTTACGTTCTAATTGAAGATTCCGCTCTCCTTCTAGTTGTTCGAGTTTTTCGGTTTCTACTAACAAACGCTCTTGTAAATTATCTAGCGCAATATCAGTTTCATTAAGCGCTTGTTTTTCACGGGAAACAATTGCTTCTTCCGCATGTAATTCTTCGCGTAGCTTAATTAAAACCGTTTGATTTTCACCAAACTCTTTACGGACTTCAGCTAGTTTTTCTGTTAAAGAACTGATTTCACTCGCAAGTAACGTCACTTCGTATTTTTCTAGTTCTTCTTGTTGGAATAAATAATCCTTGGCAATAGAAGCTTGCATTTCGAGCGGCTCCAGTTGCCCTTCTAATTCATATAAAATATCTTGTACACGATTTAAATTTTCTTCGGTTTCAAATAATTTATTTTCAGCTTGTTTTTTACGATGTTTGTATTTAAGTACGCCGGCTGCTTCTTCAAAAATCGAGCGGCGTTCTTCTGGCTTACTGTTCAGAATTTCATCGATTTTCCCTTGTGAGATTATCGAAAAAGACTCTCTCCCAAGTCCAGAATCCATAAATAAATCGACAATATCTTTCAGTCGACAATTTTCTTTATTGATTAAAAATTCACTATCACCATTACGGTAAATACGTCTAGTTACAGCTACTTCGCTATAATCAAGTGGTAAAAAATGGTCTTCATTTTCGAGAATAAGCGATACTTCTGCAAAATTAATTGGTTTACGCGTATCACTTCCAGCAAAAATAACATCGCCCATTCGGCCACCACGGAGCGATTTAGCGGACTGCTCACCAAGTACCCAGCGGATTGCTTCTGTAATATTACTTTTCCCGCTACCATTTGGCCCTACAACTGCAGTCATGCCGGGCACGAAATCTATCGCAACTTTGTCAGCAAAGGATTTAAAGCCATTCATTTCTAATCGTTTTAATAACATGTCCGGACACCTCCATTTTTGTTTATCTATGTGTTAGTTGATTTATAGCAAATTGTGCCGCACTTTGTTCTGCTTGTTTTTTTGTTCTACCGCTGCCTTTTCCGAGTACTTGTCCGTTAACAATAACTTGGGCATCGAATGCTTTATTGTGTGCTGGTCCTGTTTCGCCAAGAATATCATATTCGATCAAGACATCACGGTCCCGTTGAACAATCTCTTGTAGTTGCGTTTTGTAATCGACTGTTTGCAAGTATGCACCTGCATCAATCTTCGGAAAAATAACTCGTTCTAGAAATTTCACGACTTTATCAATACCATTATCTAAGTATAGTGCACCGATAAAAGATTCAAATACATCAGCAAGTAAAGCCGGGCGTGTTCTCCCACCTGCTTTTTCTTCTCCTTTACCTAGACGCACATATTTAGAGAAATGTACTGCTTCCGCGAACTCTACTAAGGAAGGTTCACATACAATAGCTGCACGCATTTTTGTCATGTGTCCTTCTGCCATATCTGGATATTTATTAAAAAGGTAGTCTGAAACAGTTAGTTCAAGGACTGCATCACCAAGAAATTCTAGGCGCTCATTATCTTTCACATTTTCCCGGCGATGTTCATTGACATACGAGGAATGTGTGAATGCTTGCTGTAATAATTCTACATTTTGAAAATCAAAACCAACACTTTCTTGTAATTCTTCCCATTGATTCATTTCACTTGCCCCTCTCTATACTAGTAAGCAAGTTCATTTTCTAAACAGCCACTAGCAAAAAGCTGCTTAGAAAATGAACCAACAAATCTTCTTAACCTTGAAAAAGAGGCTACCTGTGCTACTTATCTCACGTGCGGAAGTTACCACAGCAAAGATAAGTAACACGGGCACCCTCATTTATCCGGTCACATAAAGTTTTATGCGTTTGCCTCTATGTACTTCACTGCATCACCAACTGTGTTAATGTTTTCAGCGTCGCCATCAGAGATTTCAACTCCGAACTCGTCTTCAAGTTCCATTACTAATTCAACAACATCTAGGGAATCTGCACCTAGATCTTCTTTGAAGGAAGCTTCTAAAGTTACTTTGGATTCCTCGACACCTAGACGGTCTACGATGATTTTTGTAACTTTTTCTAATACTTCTGCCATTTTTCACTTCACCTCCCTCCAAGTATTATATAGGATTATTTCTCCTACGTAAACAAAAATATTTAAAGTAATGCGAGCCAAGTAAATTCGCATTCATTAACCAATTTTACATTACCATTCCGCCATCAACGGATAGTGTTTGGCCAGTAATATACTTCGATGCATCGCTTGCTAAGAAAAGAACTGCATTCGCAATATCTTCCGTTGTTCCGTAAGCACCAAGCGGAATTTGAGCTAGCATTGCTTCTTTTGTTTTATCATCTAATTTGTCTGTCATTTCTGTTGTAATGAAACCAGGAGCAACAGCATTAACGTTAATACCACGTGGAGCAAGTTCACGAGCAGTTGTTTTTGTTAAGCCAATTACGCCTGCTTTACTTGCAACATAGTTTGCTTGACCTGCATTACCAATTAAGCCAACAACAGAAGCCATGTTGATAATTTTACCAGCGCGTTGTTTCATCATTGTACGACTTACTGCTTTTGTACAAAGGAAAGTTCCTTTTAGGTTGATGTTAATAACGTCATCCCACTCGTCTTCTTTCATACGCATTAATAAATTATCACGCGTAATTCCCGCATTATTGACTAAAATGTCGATACGACCAAAGCGCTCTATTGCTTGTTTGAAAAATGCATCCACATCTTCAGCAATCGATACGTTTGCTTTCATTGCTTCTACTTCTACACCATGTTCGGCAACGAGTTTTGCTGTTTCTTCCGCAGCTTCTGGGCTACCATTGTAATTGAAGAAAATATTTGCGCCTTCTTTAGCTAATTTGATGGCGATGTCACGACCGATTCCGCGTGATCCACCTGTTACTACTGCTACTTTGCCTTGTAAAGTCATTAATTATTCTCCTTTCAATGTCGCGGCAACACTTTTCACTGACTCAACATCACCTGCGGACAGTACGGTTACATCACGATTGATTTTCTTAATTAAACCAGCTAAGACTTTTCCAGAACCAATTTCAACAAAAGTATCTACGCCGTTTTTAATTAATTCTTCGACAATATCTTCCCATAATACTGGGGAATAAATTTGCTTGATTAGTTTATCGCTAATTTCGGATTTATCCGTAGTTTCTTTAGCATCCACGTTATTAACTACTGGAATTTGACCATCAGAAATTTTAACTTCTGCTAAAATATCACGGAAAGCAAGTGCAGCTGGTTCCATTAAACTTGAGTGGAAAGGTCCGCTAACAGCAAGTGGTAATACGCGTTTCGCACCACTTTCTTTTGCTTTTTCGCCAGCTTTTTCAACGCCAGCTGTTGTTCCAGAGATAACGATTTGTCCTGGACAGTTCAGGTTAGCAAGTTGAACTGCATCCCCTTCAGCTGTTACTTCTTCGGTTACTTTTTTTAATGTTTCACGGTCTACGCCAAGAACCGCAGCCATTGCGCCGGCGCCATTTGGTACAGCGGCTTCCATTAATTCTCCGCGTTTACGAACAAGATAAATCGCATCACTTGCTTCTAAAAATCCGCCAGCAACAAGCGCGCTATATTCGCCAAGGCTATGTCCTGCTACGTAATCCGCTTTAACACCATATGTTTCTAATGCGCGTAAAATAGCTACACTTGTTGAAACTAATGCTGGTTGTGCATTTTCGGATTTCGTTAATAATTCGATTGGTCCTTCTGTAATAACATCTGTGATGGAAAAGCCTAATCTATCATCAGCAGCATCATAGATTTTTTTTGCTTCTGGATATTCTGCAGCTACATCTTGCCCCATGCCAATTTTTTGTGCTCCTTGACCGGGAAATACGAATGCGATTTTAGTCATTTGTTTCTGTTCCTCCTACTTTTACTTTATCTACTTCTGATTTGATGGTTTCAACAACTTGTTTTTCAACCATTTCACGTACTTGACGAATCGTGGTAAAAATACCATTTGCATTAGATGATCCGTGTGCTTTTACAACTGGTGCTTGAACACCGAATAAACAAGCGCCACCATATTCGCTATAATCCATTTTTGCTTTTAGTTCCATTAAATCTTTTTTCAGGAAGCTTGCTGCGACTTTATTTTTAAAGCCATTTAGTAAGCTCATTTTTAGCATACTTAGGAAAGCTGCACCTGTTCCTTCAATTGACTTAAGTACCATATTACCAGTGAATCCGTCAGTAACAACTACATCTGCTACATCCATTAACAAATCACGTGCTTCGATATTACCGATAAATTCATAAGCATCTTGATTTTTCATTAGCTCAAATGATTTTTTTGTTAATTCGTTTCCTTTTGTTTCTTCTGTTCCGATGTTTAAAAGTGCCACACGTGGGCGTTCGATTTTACGTACTTTTTCCGCATAGACCGAACCCATTAAGCCAAACTGTAATAAATGTTCTGGTTTTGCTTCGGCATTTGCACCTAAGTCGAGCATAACAAAGCCTTTTCCAGTAACGGTTGGAAGTGTTGGCGCAAGTGCTGGACGGTCAATCCCTTTAATGCGTCCAATGACAAAGAGTCCAGTAGACATAAGGGCACCTGTATTTCCTGCTGAGATACAGGCATCTGCTTCTCCGTCTTTTACGGCTTGGGCTGCAAGTACCATGGAAGCTTTTTTCTTCCGTTTTACGGCGCGAACTGGTTCATCGTCACTTTCTATTTTTTCATCGGTATGTATGATTTTCACACGAGTTTTATCTGTTAAATGTTCATTTATTTTTGTTTCGTCTCCAAAAAGAAGAATTTCGATATCTTTATATTGGGCAACAGCTTTCATTACACCTAAAACAATTTCTTTTGGTGCGTGATCTCCACCCATCGCATCTACAGCAATTTTCATTATACGTCAGTCCTTTATTTTCATTTTTGCGTTGCGTGATACATTTCAAACTTACCTTTGAGTACAATTTCGTCTCCAACATAGCTTTTTACATCCACTATAGTAATAGCTCTGTTGTCTGTTGCTGGACGTACTTTTGCTTTTGCTATGATGCGTTCACCTTCGTATACAGAACGAACAAAGCGAACGGTTGCTTGTGTAGTTAAAGCGAGTTCATTTGGGATGACTGCGGTTGCTAAGGAATTAGCTTGGGCAAATAGGTGATGCCCTCGAGCGATTTTATTTCGTTTAAAAACATGCTCACTTCTCACGTCAAAAATAGAAATTGCACTCTTACTAAGTTGGATATCAATAATTTCACCAATCACTTCATCGATGGGAAGACTTTTTACTGCGTCGGCATAATTGACACTCGCTACATGTTTGATTCGCTCTCTGAGTTCAGGGATAGAAAGAGCCACCCGGTCTAAACGGATAGTCTGAACGCTAACCCCAAATTTTTCAGCAAGTTGCTCATCTGTTATGAAAGGATTTTCTTCAATAGCAACTTGAAGTTTCATTTGTCGATCCTTCTTAGAATATTTTTTCATGCACGGTTCCTCATCTCTTTTTTTGTGAAAGGTATTAACACCAGCTACTAAAGACTGGCTAAAAAAAGGAAGTTACCTCTGCTGGATAACCTTCAGAACTTCCTCGTATTTATTGGTACTTTAATATGTTATTAAAAATCAAGCCAAGTTGCAAGTTTTTTTAAAGATTGTTACATAGGTTTAATCTAGTTTTTGTTCAGTGAAGACGCCTTCTTCCTCAAGTAGCGCCACTAATTTATCGTACGTTTTATTTTCCAACATGTTTTCTTCAAAGATCATATGGACGGCATCTTGGCGAGCGATTTCAAGCACACGGTAATCATGAACCATATCAGCGACTTTGAATTCTGGAACGCCACTTTGTTTTCTACCGAAGAAATCTCCTGGTCCACGAAGTTCGAGGTCTCGTTCGCTGACAACAAAGCCATCGTTTGTTTCTGACATAATCATCATTCGTTCTTTTCCGACCTCGGTTTTTGGGTCAGCAATTAAAATACAATAAGATTGGTCAGCCCCTCGCCCCACTCGTCCCCTCAGTTGATGCAACTGCGCTAAACCAAAACGGTCTGCATCATATATGACCATCATCGTAGCATTCGGAACATTTACGCCAACTTCGACTACGGTAGTGGATACGAGGCAGTCAATTTTTTTATCATTAAAGTCGCGCATAATTTGTTCTTTGTCTGCCGGTAATAACTTGCCGTGCATGAGTCCTGGAACATATTTAGTGCCCCATTTATTTTGTAAAATGTTGAAAACGTCTATCGCATTTTGCACATCGAGTTTTTCGGATTCTTCAATTAATGGGCAAATGATATAAACTTGGTGACCTTTATCGATTTCTTTTTCCATAAAACCGATAACGCGATCAAGCATTTGATGTTTTACCCAGTAGGTTTCAATTTCTTTTCGTCCAGCTGGAAGTTCATCAATGATCGATACGTCCATTTCCCCGAAAGCTGTAATTGCGAGTGTTCTGGGGATTGGCGTTGCGGTCATAAATAACACATCGGGATATTCACCTTTTTCCCGTAGAATCCGGCGCTGTGCTACGCCAAATCTGTGTTGTTCATCTGTAATAACTAAACCAAGTCGATGATAAATTACTTCGTCTTGGATTAAAGCATGGGTGCCAATTAAAACGTCAATTGAGCCATTTTCAAGCATTGCCAGTAATTCTCTCCGTTGCTTCCCTTTCACACTACTAGTTAGCAAACCAACTGTAATATCAAAGGGTTGTAGTAGCTCCACTAAAGAATTCGCATGTTGTTCAGCTAAAATCTCCGTTGGGACCATTAAAGCGCTCTGGAAACCACTTTTGGCAGCTGCATACATCGCGATGGAGGCTACAACTGTTTTTCCTGATCCAACGTCTCCTTGTAACAAACGATTCATGTGGAAGTGCGATAACATATCTCCGCAAATCTCGTTCACTACTCTTTTTTGCGCTTTTGTTAGCGGGAATGGTAAAGAATCAATATAATGACGCAAATCTTCTACATCATAATTAATCGAAATCCCACCCGACTTCTCACGTTCGATTTTACGGAAAAACTGCATTTTTAATTGGAAAAGCAAGAATTCTTCATAAACCATTCGGCGTCTAGCTTGTTTTAATTCCTCATTGTTTTTTGGAAAATGAAGCACGCGAACAGCTTCTAAGCGATCCATTAATTGATATTTTTCTAGTAAATTGGTTGGGATAACTTCTTCTATATCCTTGCTATAACTATCAAAAGCAAGCCGAGTGTATTTTTGCATAGTTTTATTGCGAAGGGTTCCTTTTAATCTATAAACGCCTTCTAATTCTTCTTCGTTTTCGACAGCACCTATTTTAATTTTGCTGGCTGTAATTTGGGCGCGGCTTTTGTCCCATTTGCCAGAAATCGTCACTGTTTCACCAACAGTAATTTTATTTTTTAAATAGGGTTGGTTGAAAAAATCGATTTTGATGACTTGGCCTTCTGTTGACACGCGGAAAGAGAGCTTGGATTTTTTTCGTCCGTAAAAGGCTACAGTTGCTTCGGTTAGCACTTCGCCTTGAATTGTAATTCGTTCTTCATGCGCTACTTCCGATAAATCCCGCAACCGGTAATCTTCATAGCGATACGGGAAGTTCCATAGCAAATCATGCACGGTCGATAAACCTAGCTCTTTTAAAGTTTTAGCTGTTTCTTCACCAATTCCTTTGATTTCAGTTGTCGGGATTCGTTTAAGTTCACTCACGTTTATCTTCTGGCGACAATCCGAAAATCTTCCGCTGAATGGCGCGTCCAGTCGGTGTAGCCGCCAATCCTCCTTCTGCCGTTTCTCTTAAAGAGCTTGGCATTTGTAACCCAACGCGGTGCATTGCTTCAATCACTTCATCACATGGGATACGACTTTTAATGCCTGCTAGTGCCATATCAGCTGAAATAATTGCTTGCGAAGAACCAAGGGCATTTCTTTTCACACATGGTACTTCTACAAGTCCTGCTACTGGATCACACACAAGCCCAAGCATATTTTTCATTGTCATCGCCATCGCATGCGCAGATTGTTCGAGGGTTCCTCCCGCTGCTGCTACAATCGCTGCTGAAGCCATTGCACTTGCAGAACCAATTTCCGCCTGACAACCACCCGCTGCCCCACTTATAAACGCATTATTCGCAACTACATAACCAAATGCTCCAGCTGTGAATAAAAAGTTAACCATGTCCTCACGCGTCATATCAAGACGATCTTTTAAAGAGAAAAGTACGCCTGGTACAACGCCAGCGCTTCCAGCAGTAGGAGTTGCACAAATAACACCCATTGCTGCATTGACTTCATTTGTAGCAATCGCTTTTGCTACTGAATCTAGTAAAACTTCACCAGATAAGAAGTTTCCTTTTTTGATATAGTCTTGCATAAGGACAGCATCTCCGCCTGTTAATCCGGTAGTTGAAGTAACGCCTGCTTCACCTTCATGAATAGCTTCTTCCATAATATCTAAATTCCGTTCCATCGCAGCAGTTATTTCCTCCCGCGGTAAACCAGAAATATTCATTTCACGTTTAATCATAATTTCAGCAATAGTTAGGTTCTCGCGTTCAGCGATGTTCACTAATTCTGCAACAGTTCTAAACATTATCAACACTCACTTTCTATACTCATTACCAACATACCTGATTTACAACTCAAAATAAAGCCAAATGCACGTTTTATTTACGCACATTTGGCTTTACACAAATCGAGCGAAAGCCACCGATTTACTAGAGATAAGTACCAAAACGATTAAATCATTACGCTTGCTACTTGGTAAATCCCTGGTAATTCAGCAATTTTGCTAATTAAATCTTGTTCAACTTGTTGGTCAACTTCTATTACCATTAAAGCTTCGTCGCCTTTTACTTTGCGCGATACTTTCATTTGACCGATATTAATTTTATGGTCGGCGATTACGGATGACACTGCTGCAATCGCGCCAAATTTGTCTTGATGTAAAATAAGGATAGCTGGAGCAGTTCCAGTGAATTCTAGCTCAAATTCGTTTAAGCGAATAATTTCTACTTTGCCGCCACCAATCGATGCGCCAATTAAGGTCATTTGTTGCATACCATGTTTTAACACTAATTTGACAGTGTTTGGATGAGGCGGCTCTTCCACTTCTTCAATAAATTGGATGCGCATGCCCCATTCTTCTGCAAGCTTAGCGGATTCTTTCATACGCGGATCATCTGGCTCAAAACCAAGCAATCCACCAATCAGCGCCACATCTGTTCCGTGGCCTTTATACGTTTTAGCAAAAGAACCATATAAATGAATATCTACTTGGGATGGTTGTTCATTAAAAACAGCTCGTGCAATGGCACCAATACGACTAGCACCGGCAGTATGAGAACTCGATGGACCAATCATTACTGGACCAATAATATCAAACACGCTATTAAATTTCACTAAAATCATCCTTTCTTCTATTCATTTAAAACAAGTCTTTACTCTACCGCAAAAATGTACGGGTAAACTGGTTGGTCGCCTTCATGAATTTCTACTTCTACATCTGGAAACGCTTCTGTTATAGTATCTGCTAAAAGTTCTGCTTTTTTAGCATCTGCATCTTCCCCGAAAATAATAGTAACGATTTCGCTATCATCATCAAGTAATTTTTCTAATGTTTCATAAGCAGCTTCTTCTAAAGTTTCGCGGCTGACTTTGATTTTACCTTCAACCATACCGATAAAACTGTCTTTTTTAATTACAACGCCTTCCACCGTAGTGTCTCGTACAGCTGTTGTAACTTGACCACTTGCTACGTCCTGAATTGCTTCTCTCATCGCTTCTGCATTGGAAGTGAAATCTTGTTCTGGTTGGAAAGTAAGCACAGCAGTAAGCCCTTGTGGAATTGTTTTAGTTGGGATGATTTGTACTTTATCTTCTCCAAGAATTTGAGCCGCTTGTTCTGCAGCCATTTGGATATTTTTATTATTTGGAAGAACAAAAACTTGTTCTGCATTTGCTGATTCAATGGCTTTTACAATATCTTCTGTGCTTGGATTCATTGTTTGACCACCAGAAAGAACAATGGATACGCCCATGCTTTCAAATAGTTTTTTCAATCCTTCTCCTGCTGAAACTGTAACGATACCATAAGGAGCTTTTTCCTTGGCTGGCGCTTTATCATCGCCAACGATTTCATTATGCTGTTCGCGCATATTTTCTACTTTCATTTTAAGGAGACTACCGTATTGTTGACCATAGTTTAGAACTTCACCAGGATGTTCTACATGCACATGCACTTTTACGACTTCATCATCTGCCGCTACAAGTAAAGAATCACCTAGTTCACTTAAGTCTTGGCGGAATTGTTCTTCATCAAAAGGTTTTAGCCCTGGTTTATTTTCGTTAATCTTCACAATAATTTCTGTACAATAACCAAAATGAATATCCTCAGTGGACATAAAGTCTTGCACATGGCGATGATGTTCTGCATTAATTAATTCGCCCATTGATGCCATATAATCAGGTGCTTCAGCCATTTTACCAGTGAGCACTCCGTAAAATCCTTCATAAATAATAATCAGACCTTGGCCACCACTATCAACAACGCCAACTTCTTTTAAAACTGGAAGTAAATCAGGCGTTTTTTCAAGGGCTACTTTTCCTTGTTTCAAAATTGCTTCCATTACTAATTCGATTTCTTGATGTTCATTTGCGGCAAGAACACCCGCTTTGGCAGCTTCACGTGCTACAGTTAAAATGGTTCCTTCAACTGGCTTCATTACTGCTTTATAAGCTGTCTCTACGCCTTTTACAAAGGCATTTGCAAATTCTTCTGCATTAAGTGTTTCTTTATTTTCAATTGATTTAGAAAAGCCTCGGAAAAGTTGGGATAAGATAACGCCAGAATTTCCACGTGCTCCCATCAACAAGCCTTTTGCAAGGTTTGCTCCAACGGCACTAATTGTTTCTTTGTCATTTTTTGCTACTTCTTCTGCTCCACTTGTCATGGATAAATTCATATTTGTTCCCGTGTCGCCATCTGGAACCGGGAAAACGTTTAATGAATCAACAAAATCAGCATTTTTCGCTAAATTTTCTGCTCCAAGCGCTATCATTGCTGCAAATTTCTCTGGGTCTAACTGATATATACTCACTTACATAATCCTCCTTATGATTCCTTGATTACTCGGACACCTTGAACATAAATATTCACTGATTCCACTGTAATACCGAGTGTTTTTTCTAGTGTGTATTTCACGCGTTCTTGTACGTTATGAGCTACTTCTGAAATTTTAGTTCCAAAGCTAACAATGATATACATGTCAATATGTATACCTTCTTCTTCTTGTCTTACAATAACACCTTTTGTATAATTTTCTCTTCTAAGAATATCGGTTAAACCATCACGAATTTGATGTCTACTTGCCATACCTACAATTCCAAAATTTTCTTCGGCAGCACCACCAGCGATTGTTGCGATAACATCACTAGTAATATCAATTTTGCCAAGCTTTGTGTCGATTTCGATTGCCATTCTATATTCCTCCCTACGGATTATATTCTCGTTCGATTATTTTTTTATTATTGTTTTTAATTGCTAGTTTAGTTGTTCTTACCTATTTTACTATAATCACAGCCCTTTGGAAAGCATATCACAAATTTGGCTGATTAAATCCGCATTTATGCTGTCAAGTAAAAATTCTTTGCACTATTTTCGCATATCCTCTTGCAAAGTATACTTGTTTATGATAAATTATTCTAGTGTATGAAAAACAAAAGGATAGGTTATTTTAAATAAATTATCCGAAGAGCTCTGTAAGGAGGGGTAAACTATGGCTAAAGAATGTGTTATTACAGGCCGCAAATCACGTTCCGGTAACAAACGTTCCCACGCAATGAACTCCAGCAAACGTACTTGGAAAGCTAACTTGCAAAAAGTACGGATTCTGGTTAACGGCAAACCTAAAAAAGTTTGGGTATCTGCTCGTGCGCTTAAATCTGGTAAAGTGGAACGCGTTTAATCGAAGGAGAAATCAAGTGCAGCGACAATCATGTCGGTGCATTTTTTCTTTGTCTAAAAATAAAAAAATACAGGCGAAAATCACCCGTATTTCTTATTAATCGTTACTTTGTGTTAATAAAATCATTCCAGTTTTAAAAGAAAACGCTCCAATTTGATCAACAAACTCATTACTCGAAAGTGCCGAACCTACTGGGTAAGTGGCATTATCAAGTGGATAAACGAATCCTTTTAGCGTAAGTCCTGTAACATCTTTCATTGTTGTGAATGCTACATATTTTTTATCTGGCAGTTTTTCAATTGTATAGCTTCCTGGTGTATACATTTTGATATAGTTATAGCGATCAATCATTTCTACAACCGGCACAGCGTCTAAGAATCGTGGCTTTGTTAGCATCATCAGATTCGCAAGTAAGTGGTCTAAACGGCCTCCTGTTGCTCCAAAAATACGTATCTTATCTGGTTTCTGTTCCATTGCCCAGCTTAGCCCAATTTCTGTATCTGTTTCATCCTTTTCAGCAGGAAATTCATGTACATCAGCTACTTTTGTTTTTAAATGAGCTAATTCCTCTTTTGTTAAAGAATCAAAATCTCCCATTGCGACGGTCGGAACAATTCCTCTATCTAATAGACGTTTAGCCCCGCGGTCTACGCCAACCCAACTAATATCTGTATTCGTATATTGTGCTAAATCAGGAATTTCTGACGCAGGTCCACCAACCATGATATTAATTATTTTCATATTTGTGTTCCCTTCTTTCCTAACAAATAAGGCTGGAACGAAAAGTCTGTCCCAGCCCCCAAATATTATTCGCCTACAATAGCTCGTAATTTGTCAATTGGCGTTTGACGATTTTTATTTCCATAAATATAACTTCCAGCTACAAAAACATTTGCGCCGGCATCTCGACATAATTTCGCTGTTTCATGATCCACGCCGCCATCTACTTCGATTTCGATGTCTAAGCCTTTTTCATCCACGATTTTTTTAAAGGCAGAAATTTTTTCTAGTACCTCTGGAATAAATTTTTGTCCGCCAAATCCTGGATTTACTGTCATAAATAAAACCATATCTAGTTCATTTAAAACATGTTGTAATACGTCAATTGGTGTTGCTGGATTTAGTACTGCACCTGCTTTTACTCCGTACGAACGGATGAGTTGTAACGTGCGGTGAAGATGCGTGCACGCTTCCACATGAACGGTAATATAATCCGCGCCTGCTTTTGCAAATTCAGGGATGTATGTATCAGGATTTTCAATCATTAAATGAACATCAAGTGGTAGTTTTGTTTCTGGACGAATCGCTTTTACGACAGCCGGACCGAAAGTGATATTTGGAACGAAATGTCCGTCCATTACATCAACATGGATATAATCCGCGCCGTAATTTTCTACTTCTTTAATATCTCTTGCAAGATTTGCAAAGTCTGCACTTAAAATCGAAGGAGCTATTTTTCCCATTTTTAATACCTCGGCTTTCTGTTTTTTAATTCTTGTAAAATTTGGATGTAGTGTTTGTAGCGAAAATCGGCTATTTCATTTGCTTCAACAGCTGTTTTTACAGCGCAATTCGGCTCATTGTCATGCATGCAACCTCGGAATTTACAGCCACTACGACGATCTTCCATTTCTGGAAAACAAAATTGTAATGTTTCTGGTTGTAAATCATCCCACTCAATCGAGCTAAAGCCAGGCGTATCTGCTACAAAGCCATCACCAATTGGCATTAGTTCTACGTGTCTAGTCGTATGTTTACCACGTCCAAGTGAGTTCGATATTTCGGCCGTTTTTAAGGTTAAATCGCTATTTAAACTATTTAATAAAGTGGACTTACCTACACCCGATTGCCCGGCAATAACTGCTGTTTTTCCGCTAATGTAGTCTTTAATTGCTTCTTTATCTGGTTCATCATTAGTTACAAAAACGTCGTAGCCAATTGTTTCATATACCTCTTTATAAACCGCAATTTGTTCTTTTTCCGCATCTGTTGCTAAATCCATTTTACTAATACAAATAACAGGTTGGATGTCTTCTTTTTCGATTGCGACTAAGAAACGATCTGCCAGGTTTGTAGAAAAATCTGGTTCTACTGCCGAAAACACAAGAATCGCAATATCGATGTTTGCCACGGGAGGGCGAACTAGCGCATTCTCCCGTGATAACACATCTAAAATATAACCATCCGTCTTATTTTCTACTTGAAATTCTACGTCATCACCAACTAGCGGGGAAATATTTCGTTTTCTAAAATTTCCGCGCGCCCTACATTGGTATATTTTCCCTTCAGAGAATACATAGTAAAATCCGCTCAACGCTTTGATAATTTGTCCTTCCAGCACATTTCCTCCGTTCTCTTTTTTAATTTGGATAAGGGACTGTACCTTCATCGATTACTTTATCGTCACTGATGATTTTGTAGCCTGCGCTAGAACCTTCTTCAATTTGGAAAGTCACTTCTACCGAGGTATTTTGGGTAATATTCATTTCTCGGTATGCGCTTGTCATACTATGATCTTTGTCTTGAATATAAATTTGGACTTTCTGTGGTTTTGGATTTTCTGGATCGCTTGGTGTATAAGGAATGTTAAACGTTTTTGTAACTTCTTTAACTTGTTTTTCTTTTGGTCCAGCAGAAATAACGATTTCAATAGTATCGCCTGCATTTATTGCCGTTCCAGCTGATGGGGATTGCGAAATTACTTGCCCTTTTTCTACTGAGTTTGAGTTTTCTTCTTTACTCGAAACTTTGAGTCCAAGTGGTGAAGCATAATCTTCTACAGCTGTTTTTGTATAACCACGAAGGTCTTTAAGTGTAATCGGTTCAGCACCTTTACTTACGACAAATTTTACATCTGTCGACTTAGCAACTACTTCCGTTCCTTGAGTTGGCGTTTGGCTAATAATCATTCCTTTACCAACTTCAGAACTATATGCTTCTTCTGCAGAAATATTACTGAAACCTTGCTGCTCTAACAAAGTTTTAGTCTCAGAGTAACTTCTACCAGTATAGTCTTCCATCGTAATTTTCTTAGAACCTATACTTACAAATAAATTGATTTTCGTGCCTTTTTCTTTCATTTCACCCGCTGATGGGTCAGTATTAATAACTTTGCCTTCTTCTACGTCATCGCTATTTTTTTCTGCTGTTTTACCAATAACAAAGCCATCTTTTTGCAGTAAGGCAATTGCTTGGTCTTCTGTTTTACCAGAAACATCAGGTACAGCGACTTCATCAGGACTTTTACCTAAAAGCCATAACAGTAAAATACCAATAATGAAAAGAACGATTACGGAAGACACGATTAAAATAATCTTCTTTTTCTTGCTCATTTTTTTCTTCTTTTTACCTTTTTTATCGTCTACAGCTACTTCTTCTGCAGCTACTTTACCTTCTGGAACGATGGTTTTATCTAGATTTTGCATCGCTTCTTTTGTGGCGATGATTGGAATTGTTTTTGTGTCGCCATCATCATCATTAGTAGGAAAAACGTATTTAGGTTCATTTAGACGATCTTTATTTAAGCAGGTTTGCAAATCTTTTTCCATTTCTTCTGCGTTTTGATAACGTAAAAATGGATCTTTTGCTGTTGCTTTAATAATAATGTTTTCTAAGCTTTGAGGAATTTCTGGGTTTTGGGCTCTTGCAGACGGAATTTCTGCTTGTAAATGTTTGATAGCGATTGAAACAGCCGATTCTCCGTCAAAAGGTACCTTCCCAGTTAGGAGTTCATATAAAACAATTCCGAGCGAATAGATGTCTGACTTTTGAGTTGCCATCCCACCGCGAGCCTGTTCTGGTGATAAGTAATGGACAGAGCCAAGTAAGGAATTCGTTTGGGTGATGGATGTTTCAGAAAGTGCCATCGCAATCCCAAAATCAGTAATTTTTACGACTCCATCATGATCAATTAAAATATTTTGTGGTTTTAAATCGCGATGAATAATGTGATGTTGATGTGCGATAGCTACTGCTGAAACGATTTGAAGCATGATGTCTACAGCTTTATCATAGCTAATTGGGTGATTTTCTTGGATATACTGTTTTAAATCCATCCCATCCACATGTTCCATCACTATATAGTGTAAATCATTTTCTTCGCCAACATCGTACACACTAACTATGTTAGGATGCACTAAGCTAGTTGCTGATTGGGCTTCACGTTGGAACCTGCGAATAAGGTTGCTTTCATCCGCTAAATCAATCCGTAAAATTTTTACAGCTACATCGCGGTCAAGAATTATATCATGCGCAAGGTAGACATTGGCCATTCCACCCCCGCCTATCGCATGTAAAATTTTGTATCGATCATTTAGTCGCTTACCAATCATCATGAAGCATCCCTCCCTTTCTGCATAAGATTTCTTTCTACTAACAACACAGTGATATTATCTTCTCCCCCGTAAGAATTCGCTTTTGTAATAAATACATCGGCTTTTTCAGAAAGAGTTCGTTTACTTTTTAAAATTTCTTCCATTTCAGCTTCTGGGACCATATTAGTCAAACCATCGGAACAAAGTAATAATGTATCGCTCGTTTGAAATGGTACTACAAATGTGTCTACTTCAACTTTTCCTTCTACGCCTAGTGCTCGTAAAAGAATGTTTTTCCGCGGATGATTCATCGCATCTTCTTTGCTGATTTCGCCAGTTCTTAGAAGTTCGTGTACAAGCGAGTGATCTTCTGTTAATTGACGCATTACATCATTTTGAAGTAAATAACCTCGGCTATCCCCTACATTGGCGATAACTACTTGTGACTGAGCCATAATTGCTGCAACAAGGGTTGTCCCCATACCATTTAGATCCATTTCACTTTCCGCGTAAAGTACAATTTCTTTATTGACTTCTTGGATTGTTTTTTGAAGCCATGTTTCAATTTCTTCTGCGGTTAAAAGAGCGGTCGTTTCTTTCCACGCGTCGCTAAGTAGACGAACTGCCATTTCGCTCGCAACATCTCCTGCGCGGTGCCCCCCCATACCGTCTGCAACAATGACAATCGGCTGCTTATCTTTGTTTTCAAATACGCCGCCATTGTCTTCATTATGATGTCTTATTCTGCCTCTGTCTGTTCTAAATTCTGCATGCATTTATACGCACCTCACTATTTTTCAGGACTCACTTTTCTTAAGCTGGAAACAAAGAATCCATCGCTTCCGATATCTGTTGGTAAAAGTTGTACAAAATCGTCCTTCTTAATTTGTGCCAATTTTTCAGGAAGTACTACAGGTTCTAGTGCAAATTCTGGATGTTTTTCTAGGAATGCGCGCAAGACTGTTTCGTTTTCTTCCTTGTCAATGGTACAAGTACTATAAACTAATATACCATTTTCTTTTACTAATTGGCTAACATCATCTAAAATTGCTAGTTGAATTTCTGCTAGTTTATGAATATCTTTTTCTGTTTTTGCGTATTTAATATCTGGTTTTCTGCGAAGAACACCAAATCCTGAACACGGCGCATCGACTAAAATACGGTCAAACGTTTCTGGTTCAAACATTGTGCTTGCGGTTCTCGCATCTAGATGAGCTGTACGAATGTTTAAAAGTTGTAATCTTTTGGCGGCTTGATCAATGAGTTTGGTTTTCTTTTCATGAATATCAAGTGCATGAACCATTCCAGTGCCGTGCATTTTTTCAGCTATGTGGGTTGTTTTTCCGCCTGGCGCTGCACAAGCATCTAGTACGGTTAAATTGTCTTCTAGTTGAAGCGCATAGGCTACGAGCATCGAACTTTCGTCTTGAATGCTACATTTGCCGTCTTTATAAACTTTTGTTTCAGCTACAGACCCTTTTTCAACGAGTAAAGCTTCATCGATAAATTCGTTGCGAGTAACAGTGATACCTTGGTCATTTAATTCTTTGATTAGCTGCTCGGCGCGAATTTCCGTTTGGTTCACGCGTATACTTTGATGCGGGGCTACTAAGAATGCCAGACCAATTTCACGTAGTTTTTCGAGACCATATTGATCAGCCCATCTTCTCGCTAACCATTCCGGCAAGCTTGTTTCGACAGCGATTTTTTGTACTGGGTCTTTAATTAAATCAATACTTGGTACGCCTTTACGGATAACATTTCGTAATACCCCATTGACAAATTTCGTCACGCCTTGATGTCCAAGGTCTTTAGCAATATCGCCTGCTTCATTTAAAATCGCGTGTTCTGGAACTTTATCTAAAAAGGTTAATTGGTAAACGGACATTCTTAATAGATTTTTCACCCAGTTGTCTGGTTCTTTGTTTAGAAACGGCGCTAAGTAGTAATCAAGCGTGATTTTGCGCTGTGTGGTTCCGTATACTAATTCTGTTAAAAGTCCTTTATCAAGCGGGTTTAACTTCTGTTTTTTTAGCGCGTCATTAATTAATAAATGGCTGTATGATTGATTATTTTCGATTTTAATGATGAGTTCTAATGCAATTGCACGAACTGTTTTTTGTTTTTTCATTTATTCACCAAACCTTGTCGTCTTGCTTAGATTTCTGCCAGCACCAGACATGAATGAATGGATATCCATTTTCGGTTTTCCAGCTGGTTGGATTACTGTTGGGACAATAAGTGTGCCGTCACCTGCTACGATTTTGAGCGTTGATTTATCTGTTAAAATCGTGCCCGGTTCGCCGCTTGTTTTTGTATCTTCAAACGTTGCTTCCCAAATTTTAAAAGGTTTTTCTTCAAGTGTCGTATAAGCAACTGGCCAAGGCGAAAGTCCACGAATTTGGTTAAAAATCGTCCGTCCTGGTTTTGTCCAATTGATTTTCTCTTGTTCTCTAGAAATATTTCGCGCGAAAGTTACTTTTTCTGGATCTTGTGCTACAGCGGTAATTTTTCCTGCTAAAAAGTCAGGTAATGTATCCATTAATAGTTCTGCGCCAAGTTTGCTTAATTTATCAAACATAGTACCGGTGTTATCTTCTTCTGTGATAGGAATTTTGCGCTGACTTATCATATCGCCTGCATCTAATTTTTCAACCATATACATAATCGTTACGCCGGTTTCTGTTTTTCCGTCAAGCAGTGCATAATGGACCGGAGCCCCACCACGATATTCTGGTAAAAGTGATGCGTGGACATTAATCGCGCCATGCTTAGGTGATTCAAGCAGCGTATTAGGTAGAATTTGACCGTATGCGGCTGTTACAAGTAAATCTGCTTCTAATGAAATAAGTTCTTCTAGCTCGCTAGATGTGCGTAATTTTTCTGGTTGATAAACTGGGATTCCTAATTCCAAAGCTGCTTTTTTTACAGGCGGTGGGGTTAAAATTCGTTTACGTCCAACTGGTCGGTCCGGCTGTGTGACAACTGCAATCACATCATATGCATTAGCTAATTGTTCTAAAACTGGGACAGAGAATGCAGGTGTTCCCATAAAAATAATTTTTGTCATCGGTTTACTCCTTTTACATTAATACGTATGGTTGTACGTCAATCGTTATCGTTAAGCCTTTTTGTTGGTCTTTTTGATAATGGGTGATGAGTGTTTTGAGTTCTTTTTTTAAGTTGGGTTCAATTTTATATTTAATAATACATTGGTAACGATATTTGTTTTTAATTCGGGTGATAGTGCTTGGAACTGGGCCAAGAATAACGGCATCAGGACCTAACTTCCCTCGTAAAAACTGCGCCATTTCTTGAATTGTTCGAATGGCTTTCATTTCATTTTCATCGCTGACATTAATCATCGTTAAGTAATAAAATGGTGGATAAGAACCCATTTTCCTGAGCTTCATCTCGTGATTATAAAAGCCGATAAAGTCATGTTGTTTGGCAAATTCAATGCTGTAATGCTCTGGATTATAGCTTTGGACAACTACTTCGCCTGTTCGCTCATGGCGCCCTGCCCGACCACTTACTTGAGTGAGCAATTGGAAAGTTCTTTCTGAGGCGCGAAAATCAGGTAAATGAAGCATGGTGTCCGCATTTAATACGCCAACTAACGTAATATCGGGAAAATCTAGCCCTTTAGCAATCATTTGTGTTCCTAGTAAAATATCCGCTTCATGGTTACGAAAACTTTTGAGTAATTTTTCATGGGCGCCTTTTGTTCTCGTTGTATCTACGTCCATTCGGATCACACGAGCTTCTGGAATCAGCTTCGTTAGGCTTTCTTCTACTTTTTGAGTACCTGTTCCAAAATAACGGATATGTTCGCCTTCACAGCTAGGACAATGCTTAGGGACGCGTTCTTCATGACCACAGTAGTGACATTTCATTTGGTTGCTAGACTGGTGATAAGTGAGCGAAATATCACAGTTAGGACATTCGACAACATAACCACAATCACGACACATTACAAAAGAAGAGTAACCACGACGATTTAGCATTAAAACGGTTTGTTCTTTTTTGGCAATTCGGTCTTTAATTTTCTCTAACAATTCAGTCGAAAATTCAGTGCGGTTTTCTTTACGCAATTCTTCGCGCATATCCACAACCCGAACTTCCGGCATTGCACGATCATTCACTCGGCTAGGGAGTTCAATCAATGTATAAACGCCCTTTTTCGCTCTAGCAAAAGATTCAAGAGATGGTGTGGCACTCCCAAGAACGACTGGACATTGGTACTTTTCTGCGCGCCAAATCGCTACGTCTCTTGCATGATAGCGCGGATTATCTTCTTGTTTATAACTTGCTTCGTGTTCTTCATCAATAATGATTATTCCTAAATTTTCAAATGGTGCAAACACAGCGGAACGAGCGCCAACGACAACACGTGCTTCTTTCCGTTCGATTTTACGCCATTCATCGTATTTTTCTCCGGAAGAAAGGGCACTGTGGAGTACTGCAACTTCACTACCAAAGCGACTTTTAAAACGTTCTACCATTTGCGGTGTAAGGGAAATTTCTGGCACTAAAACGATAGCTTCTTTACCTTCTTTTAGTTTTGCTTCAATTGTTTGTAAATAGATTTCGGTTTTTCCACTTCCGGTGACGCCGTGTATTAAGAAGGTTTCTTGCTCGGTTGCTGCAATGATTTTCTCACAGGCTAACGCTTGATCTGGTAGCAACTGGAGCGACTCACTTTTTTCAAATTGGTGATTTTCGTATGGATCGCGTGAAATGATTTTTTCTTGGATAGTGAGTATATTTAAATCTACTAATTTTTTTATTGTTGCATCGGTTGTTTCTGCTTGTTTTTTTAGTTCTGCAGCGGCAATTTCGGTTCCTTCAAATGCTTGAAAAAATGCTAATACACGTGATTGTGCTTTGGCGTTTTTAGGCATATCTTCTATTATTTCAGCTAATTGGTGCGGTGCCTTTAAACAGCTAACGACACGAACTTTTTTGCTTGTAATTTTATTTTTCACTTGGTAGACAACTTCTACGCTACCTTCTCTTACCCATTTGCCAATTTCTTTGAGTAAGCCGCGCGACTCTGCTACTTTCCAATCAAGTGTTTCATAGCCTTCGAATAATCGTTCTAGCGCTTCATTTTCTTCATCTAAACGCAAAAAATATTTTTCATACTTCGCCCGTAGTGCAGCTGGTAACATGGCTTGATAAGCAGAAACGCGAAAACTAAGGGTATCCTCCGCTAACCAATCACCTAGTTCCATCAATTCCTCGTTTAATACAGGCGCTAAATCCATGACAGCCTCAATACCTTTTAATTTCGGATTTTCTTCTGTTTCGCCAAGAGAAATGACAAAGCCTTGTATTTTACGATTTCCAAATGGGACACTCACTCGCATACCAGGACGAATAAGATCTTCTAAATCTTCTGGAATAAAGTAATCAAATGGACGATCCACTTGCATGGCTGGAACGTCCACAATAACTTTTGCTATATTAATCATTCGTTCACTTCCTTAAAAAGTTAGCGGCTTCTTCGATGATATGTTCTGCAACTTCTTTTTTGTCTAGTAACGGTAATGCCTCATTCGATCCATCTTTTCGGTAAAAAGTGACAATATTGGTATCTCCTGAAAAACCTGCGCCTGCTTCGCTGATATTATTTGCGACAATCATATCGGCATTTTTTGACGTGAGTTTTTTAAGTGCATTTGTTTCTAGGTTTTCTGTTTCAGCAGCAAAACCAATTACTACTTGGTCGGCTGTTTTATTTTGGCCGATTTCAAGTAAAATGTCTTTTGTTCGTTTCATTTCAATTGTAAAATCGCCTGGTTGTTTTTTGATTTTTTGCTCTGAAACATTGGCTGGCGTGTAATCGGCGACGGCTGCTGTCATCACGAAAATATGTTGTTCGGTCTTATGTTCTAAAACAGCTTGATACATTTCATCCGCCGATTCAACGTACACCGCTTCTACGCCTGGTGGTACGGGTAGGGTTTTACTTGTCGTAATAAGCGTTACATTTGCACCGTGACGTGCTGCTGATTCAGCAATACTAAAGCCCATTTTCCCTGTAGAATGATTTGTAAAGTAGCGTACTGGGTCTAATTTTTCGCGAGTCGCGCCGGCTGTTACGAGTACTTTTTTGCCTTGAAGGAGGTCTTTCTTTTCTTGAAAAAATTCTGCAATACGGAGAACGATTTTTTCGGGTTCTTCGAGGCGACCGCGGCCAACATAACCACAAGCCAAGTAACCTTCTTCTGGTTCAATAAAACGGACGCCATCTGCATATAGTCTGTTAATGTTTCGAATAACTGCTGGATGTTGAATCATATGGACGTTCATTGCTGGTGCAACCCAAACTGGCGCTTCTGTAGCTAGAATAGTCGTTGTTACCATATCATCAGCAATACCATTTGCCATTTTACCAATCAGATTTGCTGTTGCTGGTGCGACAATTACTAAATCAGCCCAGTCAGCTAAATCAATATGTGCAACCACACTAGATTTTTTTTCGTCAAAGGTGTCGGTATATACATCATTTTTGGATAATACTTGAAACGAAAGCGGTGGAACAAATTCTTGTGCGTGCTCGGTCATCATGACTTTAACGTTTGCACCTGCTTGCGTTAATTTACTTGTAAGTGCGACTGCTTTATAGACAGCAATGCCACCTGACACTGCGAGTAAAATATTTTTTCCTTGCATCGATAAGTCACCTCATTTTATTATAAAAAATCATTAGTTCTATTATACCTTAAATTAAGGCAGGACAAAACCATGAAGAAACTAGATTTCTGCTTATTTTTATGATGAGTCTAGCTAACAAAAAAGCCCCGCAATGAAGCGGAGCAGTTAGGCTTATTTCTCGTCGTTTTGTAAAACTAATTTTCCAGCGTGAATTTCTTCTAACGCTTTACCAACAAATTTATCAGATTGGTAGCTTGGTAATACACCTTTATCGTTTTCTAATTGCATGTAGCGCGCACGTTTAGCAGCCACAGTAACTAGCGAATATTTTGAGTCGATTTTTAACAATAAATTATCAATTGATGGATATAACATCATTGTAATCCCTCCAACATTTTTTTGTAGCGATGAATTACTCGCTCGGTTTTTAAGTGTTCTGTTTCGACAATGCCTTTGATTTTTTGTACGGCTTTTGATACGACATCATTCACCACAGCATAATCATAAGACGCCATCATTTCAATTTCTTTCTTAGCTGTTTCCATGCGTTCCTCGACAACTTCCATCGATTCTGTACCGCGCCCGATAATCCGGTTTTTAAGCTCGGATAAATCTGGTGGCGTTAAGAAAATGAAAATTCCTTCTGGCATCGCTTTTCGAACTTGCATTGCTCCTTGTACTTCAATTTCGAGAAAAATGTCTATCCCAGCGGCTAGTTTTTCCTCGACATATTCAAGCGGAGTGCCGTAATAGTTACCGACATACTCTGCATATTCTAACATTTTTCCGTCTTTGATAGCTTGTTCAAACACTTCTCGTGAACGAAAATAATAATCGACACCGTCTTGTTCGCCTTCACGAGGAAGACGAGTTGTCATGGAAATAGAATAATCAAAACTTGTTTCCGGATCTTTAAAAACAGCTTCCCGAACAGTTCCCTTACCTACTCCAGATGGACCTGAAAGTACAATTAACAGTCCTCTTTCTGTCATCATTTCCCCTCCTGCATATCATTCCACATTTTGCACTTGTTCCCGAATTTTCTCTAGCGTCGTTTTCATTTCAACCACTTGTTCGGTGATTTTTAGAGAACTTGCTTTGGATCCAATGGTATTGATTTCGCGGTTCATTTCTTGGATAAGAAAATCCAGCTTCCGTCCAATTGGTTCTTCGAGTAAAATAATACCATAAAATTGCTTTAAATGGCTCTTAGTTCGTTCTACTTCTTCATTAATATCTGTCTTTTCAAGTAGCATTGCGACTTCTGTAAGAACGATACTAGGATCAAATTGGTCGCCCACAACGTTTTGTAAGCGAGTTTCAATTTTTTCTTGATAATGTTTTTCTGTATTTGGAATTTCGGCTTGAATGATTTCCAAACTTGTTTCGAGTGCTGTAAGATGTTGTTTGAAATATAGCAGTAATTCTGCTCCTTCCATACTTCTCATCTCGTCCAGTCGCTCGGTTGCGCGGGCAAGTGTGTCTAAAACTAGTCGCTCTAGCTCGCTACTTGCTTCCACTTCTTCTTCAATAGAAAGATAAGCTTGTTCTTGAAGTAAATCGGTCATTGTAGGTAATTCTTGTAATTCATATCGAGCGCTTGCTTGTTTAATAAAACGGTAATAGCTGTCTGCGAGGTCCCAATCAATATGTAGTTCACGTTTTGAAATTTGTTCTCCTGTGATGGAAAAGAAACATTCAATTCTACCACGTTTGATTTGCTTACTTATCGTCTTTTTTAATTTTCCTTCTAAATAAGCAAGTTGTTTTGGCATCCGAAAAAGAAATTCGGAGTAGCGGTGGTTGACTGCTTTTAATTCAATGGTTACTTTGAACGCTTCAAATTCTTTCGTAGCACGCCCAAATCCCGTCATGCTTTTCACCATTTGGCAAGACACCTTTCATAACTTAAAGTTTCCTCTAAGATTACTTGAAATTTGTTCTGACTTCTTATTATACCAAAGCTACTTCATGCATACAATACATTTTCGGAATGTATGTTAAAATAGAAAGTAACTAACTCAAAAAAGGAATGAATAACTAATGGCGTTTGATGCAATGTTTTTAAAAGCAATGACAGAAGAACTTGCGGAACATGGTGAAAGTGGTCGTATTATGAAAATCCACCAACCATTTTCGCATGAACTTGTTTTATATATTCGAAAAAACCGTGAAAATAAACGTCTGCTAATTTCTTCGCACCCTAGCTATGCCCGAATTCAGTGGACCGATGATATTCCAGAAAACCCAGCAACACCACCAATGTTTTGTATGTTACTCCGGAAATATTTAGAAGGAGCAATTATTGAGTCTATCACGCAACTTCCTAATGAACGGATTTTACAATTTAGTATTCGCGGGAAAGATGATATTGGCGAAAACCGTTTTTGCGACTTATTTGTGGAAATTATGGGGCGCCACAGTAATATTACCCTTGTCGATCGTGCGAAAAATGTGATTGTCGACTGTATTAAACACGTCTCTCCAGCACAAAATAGTTACCGGACACTTTTACCGGGGGCGACTTATGTGTTACCGCCTGCAACCGATAAACTGAACCCATTCGAGGTTAATTCGGAGCAAATTCTGGATAGACTTGATTTTACGGCAGGTCGAATCGACAAACAACTCGTACAAAATTTTGCGGGATTTAGTCCATTACTCGCTCGAGAAATTGTTTTTCGTGCTGGAAATTTAACAGCCGACTCGCTTGTTTCTGCCTTTTTTGAAGTGATTGGGTTAGTGAATGAGCATTTAGGAAGTGCCGCTATTCCAAACGAATGGCGGATCCAAAATAAGGAAGATTATTATTTCTTCCCGCTCCGTCATGTTGATGCTGTGACAACTGAATTCGCTAATTTAAGCGCCCTTTTAGATCATTTTTATATCGGCAAAGCGCGTCGTGACCGTGTTCACCAATTTGCACATGATTTGGAAAAACTGATTTCCAATGAACTCGCTAGAAGTAGGCTGAAAATCGAAAAACTCGAAAACACCTTACTTGAAACAGAAAAAGCGGACGTTTATCGTATCCAAGGTGAGCTTCTAACAGCCAATTTACATTTAATGGAGCGCGGAATGGAAGAAATTACCGTCGAAAATTTTTACGATGATATGAAAAAAATGACGATCCCGCTTGACTCTAGAAAAACGCCATCTGCCAATGCGCAAAGTTACTTTAGTCGTTATCAAAAATTACGTAACGCCGTCGAAGTAGTAAAAGAGCAAATCGTACTTACTAAAGAAGAAATTTCTTATTTAGAGTCCGTTGAAGCCCAACTAGAAACTTCCGGTCCAGAAGATGTGGAAGAAATTCGCCAAGAACTAGCTGAACAAGGCTATCTTCGTTACAAACAGAAAAAAGGTAGCCGTAAAAAAGCTACTTTACCCACACCAGAAAAATATACTTCTTCGACCGGCTTATCAATTTTAGTTGGAAAAAATAATAAACAAAATGATTATTTAACGAATAAATTAGCTCGAAATAATGAATATTGGTTCCACGTGAAGGATTTACCCGGTTCGCATGTTGTGATTCAGTCAAATAACCCGGATGAGACTTCTATCACAGAGGCAGCGATGATTGCCGCCTACTACTCCAAAGCGCGTCTTTCAGCAACTGTCCCAGTCGACGGCACACTTGTAAAACACGTTAAAAAACCAAATGGCGCTAAACCTGGTTATGTTATTTACGATAATCAAACAACATATTTTGTCACACCAGATGAAACACTTGTTTTAGCGCTGAAAAATTAACGGTTCCCTCGCGGAGCCGTTTTTTCTTTCAAATTTAGGGTAGATATTATACTGACTTTACTTTTTTATTGGAAGGATGATAGACAAATGAAAATTTTATTAATTGGCGCTTCAGGTACGCTTGGTTCTGCGGTGAAAGAACGTTTGGAGAAAAAAGCCGAAGTGATTACTGCTGGTAGACATAGTGGTGATGTTACCGTGGATATAACAAATATTGATAGTATAAAAAAAATGTACGAACAAGTGGGTAAGGTAGACGCGATTGTTTCAGCAACTGGGAGCGCCACTTTTTCACCTTTAACGGAATTAACTCCAGAGAAAAATGCCGTGACAATTAGTAGTAAATTAGGCGGGCAAATTAATCTCGTATTACTAGGAATTGACTCATTAAATGATAAAGGAAGCTTTACACTTACGACTGGGATTATGATGGAAGATCCAATCGTTCAAGGGGCTTCCGCTGCCATGGCTAACGGTGCAGTAACTGCTTTTGCAAAATCTGCGGCGATTGAAATGCCACGCGGAATTCGGATTAATACAGTGAGCCCGAATGTACTAGAAGAATCTTGGGATAAACTAGAACCATTTTTCGAAGGTTTCCTCCCAGTTCCTGCCGCAAAAGTTGCCCGTGCGTTTGAAAAAAGTGTTTTTGGTGCACAAACGGGTGAAAGTTATAAAGTATATTAATAAAAAACAGCTCACCTCTACCGGTGAGCTGTTTTTTTATTTCCCCCAAGCTTCTGGGTTTTTCTTCCATTCTTTCAAGGTTGCCATATCTTCAGTAGTAACGTAATTTTTATTTAAAGCGACTTCAATCAGTTCGTCATAATTTGTTAAAGTTACTAGTTTTGTATCAGATTCTTCAAGTAGTTTTTTACCTTTATCTAATCCATATGTAAAGATGGCTGCGATTCCTAGTACTTCTGCTCCGGCTTCCTCTAAAGCCTCAACTGCTTTAAGCGAACTTCCACCTGTTGAAATCAAATCTTCAATCACAACTACTTTTTGACCTTTAGTAAGTGGCCCTTCGATTTGGTTCCCTTTGCCATGTTCTTTTGCTTTTGAACGTACGTAGACCATTGGTAAATCTAGTAAATCGCTTACCCAAGCGGCGTGCGGGATTCCTGCCGTTGCGGTTCCTGCTACAACATCTACTTCGCCAAAATTTTCTTTGATTTTTTCTGCTAACGATTTAGCGATAAATTGACGAACTTTTGGAAAGCCTAGTGTTAGACGATTATCACAGTAAATAGGTGATTTAATGCCGGAAGCCCAAGTGAATGGCTCATTTGGTTTTAAAAATACCGCTTTAATTTCTAATAATTGTTCCGCAACTTGTTTTTCAATACTCATGCATTCCACTCCTTCAAAACTTGATTATATGCTGCTACTGGGTCGTTTGCTCGAGTGATAGAGCGACCAACGACGATATTTGATGATCCAATCGAACGAGCTTTTTTAGGTGTTACGACGCGGATTTGATCGTCTGCCGCATCACTTGCTAATCGAATACCTGGCGTTACGCGTAAAAAGTCAGAACCATTTTGTAGTTTAATTTCTTCTGCTTCGAGTGCTGAGCAGACAACACCATCTAGCCCTGCTTGTTTGGTTAAGTCACTGTAATGTAGCACTGATTCAAGGAGACTAGCCTTTACTAATTGTTCCTTTTGCATGTCGGTTTCACTTGTACTAGTAAGTTGTGTCACTGCGATAAGTTTTGGACGTTTGCTACTAGTTGAACCTATTTCTAGACCTTCACGAGCAGCTTCCATCATTTTCTTTCCGCCTGATGCATGTACATTCACCATATCAACACCTAACTTTGCCAAACCAATCATCGCACTTTTGACCGTATTTGGAATATCGTGGAGTTTCAAATCTAGAAAAATAGCATGATTTTGTTGCTTTATTTTTTCAACAATGGCTGGACCGTTAGTATAAAAAAGTTCCATACCGACTTTTACGGATAAAGATTCTCCGGAAAACTGGGCTAAAAAAGCCTCTACTTCTTGGTAGGTTTGAAAATCTAGCGCGATAATTGGTTTATTCATTGGTTTAGTAGCTCCTTTTTAAGTTCTTGTAAAGAAGAAATGCCGAGTTCGTCCATTCGTTTTGGCAGTTCGGTAATTAATTTTGGGCAAATAAAGGGATCTGTAAAGTTCATCGTTCCGACTGCGACTGCATCTGCCCCAGCAATTAAGAATTCTAGCACGTCATCAACGGTTTGCACGCCGCCCATGCCGATGATAGGAATATTACTTACAGCACGAACTTGATGAATCATCCGGATAGCAACTGGTTTAATCGCTGGTCCTGAAAGCCCACCTGTACCATTAGCGATGACTGGTTTTCTAGTTTTTAAATCAATACGCATACCGAGTAACGTATTAATCATCGTTAGTCCATCTGCCCCCGCTGCTTCAATTGCTTGCGCGATGGAAACAATATCCGCTACATTCGGTGATAATTTTACATAAACTGGCACACTTGCGACACTTTTCACGGCTTTCGTTAAACGGTGCGCTACTTCCGGATCTGTTCCAAAAGCAATGCCGCCGTGTTTCACATTTGGGCAAGAAATATTGAGCTCGATTGCTTTTACTGCTTTTGATTCCCCAATTCGGGAACAGACTTGAACATAATCGTCCTCCGTCGCACCCGCTACATTAGCAATAATCGGCGTTTCAAATTGCTCTAAAAATGGTAATTCATGGGCTAAAACATGTTCCAGACCAGGATTCTGTAAGCCAATTGCATTAAGCATTCCGCTCGCTGTTTCTGCTACTCGTGGTGTGGGATTTCCAAGTCTAGGTTCTGGTGTGACAGCTTTTGCCATGATTGCACCAAGTTCATTTAAATCATAGTATTTGCTATATTCTTGTCCGAATCCAAAACACCCAGATGCTGGCATAATCGGATTTTTTAAGGATAATCCTGGAATTTCTACCGCTAATCGATTCATAAACTCACCTCATCTGCACGAAATACTGGGCCATCCTCGCACACTTTAAATTGCTTCTTCGCATCCCCAGCTTTTGGACAAACACATGCATAGCAAGCTCCTATTCCACAAGCCATTCGTTCTTCTAAAGAAAGATATGTTTTTGTTTCTGGAAAACTTGCTTTCACAGCTTGTAACATCGCTTTTGGTCCGCAACTATAGATAACGTCTGGCTCTTCTGGTAATTTTTTCGTAATATCTGTGACAAAGCCTTGTGTTCCGTATGACCCATCGACTGTCGCAATATGCACAGTGCCGTATTCTGTCATTTCTTTTTCATAAAAACTGTCTTTTTCAGATTGGAACCCGTTTACAAACGTGACTTGTACGCCTTTATCAGCTAGCTCTTTACCAAGTTGATACATCGGAGGGACACCAATTCCACCCCCGATTAAAAGAGCGGTTTTTGGTGCCGGAGTAGTATTTAGATCAAAACCTTTTCCAAGCGGACCTAACACATCGATAGAATCCCCTTCTAAAAGACTACTAAAATCTTTAGTCCCATCTCCTTCTACCCGGTATAAGAGAATGCATGTTTTTGCCGTTTTATCATAAGAACAAATACTGATCGGTCGTCTCATTATTAAATCAGAGCGACTTGGTTTTAGCATTAAAAACTGCCCCGGTGACATGTCGGCTACACATTCTCCTGATAAGATTAATTCGTATACTTTATCTGCAATTTCGGTTTGCTGAATGACTTTCATTTCCGTCTGTAACACGGTTCCACCCCGTTTCTTCTATTTATACGCGTGCTTTAGGTTGCTTAACTTCACTGGCATTCATTGATTCTAGTTCGAAGGAGCGTGATTCAAGTACACGCAAGATTGCTTCTGCTGTATCGAGCGACGTACAAACTGGAATGCCATTTTCGACAGATTCACGACGAATTTGGAAACCATCACGTTCTGGACGTTTACCTGTAGTTAAAGTGTTCACTACGAGCGTTACTTGGCCGTTTCGAATGTAATCAATTAATGTTTCTTGATTTTCACCAATTTTTTTCACTTGTGAAACTGGGATTTCTGCTTCTTCTAGTGTGCTGGCTGTTCCTTTTGTCGCCATGATAGTGAAACCAATGCGATTAAATCTCTTAGCTAGTTCAACTGCTTCTTCTTTATCACGGTCAGCAACTGTTAGCAGTACTGTCCCATAATCATGCATCGTTGTTCCACTTGCTACAAAGCCTTTATAGAGAGCTTTTTCAAGCGTAACGTCTTTCCCCATAACTTCCCCGGTTGATTTCATTTCAGGTCCAAGTGATGTATCAACGCTACGCAATTTCGCGAAGGAGAACACGGGTACTTTCACAAAAATTTCTTGTTTTTCTGGTGCAAGTCCCGGCGTGTAACCAAGGTCAATCAAATTTTCACCTAAGATAACTCTTGTTGCCACATTCGCCATTGGGATTTCCGTGATTTTACTTAAAAATGGTGCTGTCCGGCTTGAGCGAGGGTTTACTTCGATAACGAAAACTTCTTCACCGTCAACAACATACTGGATGTTAAGCATACCGATAATGTTTAAGCCTGTTGCAAGTCTGGTCGTATAATCTACAATTGTATTTTTCACCTGTTCGCTTAAACGTTGTGCTGGATATACGGCAATCGAGTCACCAGAATGGACACCGGCACGTTCAATGTGTTCCATGATTCCAGGGATTAATACATTTTCGCCGTCGCTGATTGCGTCGACTTCTACTTCTTGACCGCTAACATAACGATCGACTAACACAGGATGTTTCGGATTAACTTTTACTGCATTTGTCATATAATGTTTTAACGCTTCTTCAGATTCTACAATTTCCATTGCCCGTCCACCAAGTACATAAGATGGTCGCACTAAGACTGGGTAGCCAATATCCGTTGCTACTTTGATTGCTTCTTCTACGGAAGTGGCTGTTTTTCCAGCTGGTTGTGGGATTTGTAAGATTTCTAATGCTTTTTCAAAAGCGTCGCGGTTTTCTGCACGGTCGGTATCTTCTAAGCTTGTACCAAGAATTTTAACGCCTCGTTTGGCAAGACCATCTGCTAAGTTAATGGCAGTTTGTCCACCGAATTGTACGACAACGCCAAGTGGTTGTTCGATTTCGATTACATGCATAACATCTTCTAAAGTAAGTGGTTCAAAGTACAGTTTGTCCGATATACTAAAGTCGGTAGAGACTGTTTCCGGGTTATTGTTGATAATGATTGCTTCATAACCGGCTTGTTGAATTGCCCATACGGAATGTACTGTTGCGTAGTCAAATTCTACCCCTTGCCCAATTCGAATCGGACCAGAGCCAAGCACAATTACGCTTTCTTTACTTGAGCGTATCGACTCATTTTCATCTTCATAGGTGCTATAGAAGTATGGCGTAGTGGACTCAAATTCGGCCGCACATGTATCCACCATTTTATATACTGGGAAAAGATTTTGCGCTTTTCGTAAGTCGTATATTGCTTGTTCGTCGATATTCCAGCAAGTGGCGATAAACGCGTCAGAAAAACCTGCTCGTTTCGCTTCTGCTAAAATTTCTTCGTTTTGCGGGTTTTCTTTCAAGCGATTTTCTAGTTCGATCGTTTTACTTAATTTGTATAGGAAGAATAAATCTATTTTTGTTTTCGCATGTAGTTGTTCGATTGTTTGACCGCGGCGTAATGCTGCTGCTAAGAAAAATAAGCGATCATCTTCTGGGAAACAAATTTTGCGTTCTAATGTTTCCGCGTCAGCATTTTCAGCTTCTTCGAGTAGTAAATGGTCAGCGCCGATTTCAAGGGAACGTACTGCTTTAAGAAGGGCTTCTTCCCATGAACGACCGATTGCCATAACTTCTCCGGTTGCTTTCATTTGTGTGCCAAGGCGACGATCCGCTTGTTCGAACTTATCAAAAGCAAACCGTGGGATTTTCGCAACAACATAATCTAGCGTTGGTTCAAAATGTGCGTATGTTGTTCCTGTTACTGGATTTCTAACTTCATCTAGTGTTAAGCCAACTGCGATTTTCGCTGCTAGTTTTGCAATCGGGTAACCAGTTGCTTTCGAGGCAAGTGCGGATGAACGACTCACACGCGGGTTTACTTCGATTACATAGTAGTTGTAACTATCCGGATCAAGTGCTAGCTGAACATTACAGCCACCTTCAATTTCCAGTGCGCGGATAATTTTTAATGAAACATCGCGCAACAGTTGGTATTCGCGGTCGGAAAGTGTTTGACTTGGTGCAACTACAATCGAATCGCCGGTATGTATGCCAACTGGGTCAATATTTTCCATGTTACAAACAACCATCGCGTTATTGTTCGCATCACGCATTACTTCATATTCTACTTCTTTAAATCCAGCGATACTTTTTTCTAGTAAGCACTGAGTTACTGGGCTTAATTTTAATCCGCTAGTTACTGTCTCAATTAATTCTTGTTCATTATGGCATATCCCGCCGCCAGAACCACCTAACGTATAAGCCGGGCGAACGATAACCGGATAGCCAATTCGTTCTACAAAAGTATAAGCTTCGTCTAAATTATGGATAATATCGCTTTCTGGTACTGGCTCACCTAATTCATTCATCAAATCACGGAAAGCTTCCCGGTCTTCCGCTTTTTTTATCGCTGTCAAATCGGTTCCAAGTACTTCCACATTACATTCATCCAAAATTCCCGCAGCTGAAAGTTCCATCGCCATGTTTAACCCCGTTTGTCCTCCAAGCGTAGGTAAAATGGCATCCGGACGTTCTTTACGAATGATGCGCGATACAAAATCAAGTGTAATTGGCTCAATGTATACTTTGTCAGCCATTTCTGCGTCTGTCATAATCGTCGCTGGATTCGAGTTCACTAATACTACCCGATAACCTTCTTCTTTTAAGCTTAAGCAAGCTTGAGTTCCCGCATAGTCAAACTCCGCTGCTTGTCCAATAACAATCGGGCCAGAGCCGATTACAAGAATTGTTTTTATATCGTCACGTTTAGGCATGTAATTCACCCTCCTCTTTCACATTCATCATTTCCATAAATTCGTCAAATAAGTAGTTAACGTCACTTGGACCTGGGTTTGCTTCTGGATGATATTGTACGGTATAAGCTTGGTATTCCTTATGTGCAAGGCCTTCCACTGTTTCATCGTTTAATTCAATATGCGTTACTTTTAAATCAGTGCCGATAAGTGATTCCTTCTCTACCGCATAACCGTGATTTTGCGCAGTGAAGTCAACGCGGCCGGTTGCTAGTTCTTTTACTGGATGATTCGCGCCACGATGACCGAACTTCAATTTGAACGTATCTGCTCCGTTCGCTAGTGCAAATAGTTGGTGCCCTAAGCAGATTCCAAACAATGGCAGTTTACCTTGAATACCGCGAATCATTTCTAGCGCTTCAGGTACATCTTTCGGGTCACCAGGTCCGTTTGATAACATCACGCCATCTGGATGCATGGCAAGGATTTCTTCGGCAGTTGTATTATAAGGAACAACCGTCACATAACAATTACGTTTATTCAGTTCTCGTAAAATCGAGCTTTTCACACCATAATCCACAAGTACAACTCGTTTACCATCGCCAGGACTTGCAAAAGCTTTAGCTGAAGATACTTCATGTACTTGGTCAACTGGTAAGCGTACAGAACGAAGATGGTGTAGCAATTCTTCTTTGTCTGCTGTTGCTGCTGATAAAATTCCTTTTAGCGTACCTTCTTTACGAATTAATTTCGTTAATTTACGCGTATCAATTCCCGCGATTCCAGGAATGCCTTTTTCTTTTAAAAATTCGTTTAAAGTAATTTGGTTGCGCCAGTTGGATGGATACTCTGCGGCTTCACGCACAACGACTCCTTTAACAGCTGGATTAATGGATTCAAAATCATCGCGGTTCACGCCGTAGTTTCCAACAAGTGGATACGTAAAAGTGATAATTTGCCCATAATATGAAGGGTCTGTGATTGTTTCTTGGTAGCCAGTCATTCCCGTATTAAAAACAACTTCACCGATTGTTTCTTTTTCACTACCAATTGCATCACCGATAAAGTAATTGCCATCTTCTAGCATTAAAATTCGCTTTGTCATTTGATTTCCCCCTCATTGTATACAAGTTCTCCTTCTGCAAACGTTGCTACCGGCCAGCCGATACACGTTTCTCCAACAAATGGTGTATTTTTTCCTTTTGAGTAAAAAGTAGCTGGATCAATAGTTGCTTCTTTTTCTAAATCAAGTACGACAATATCTGCTACTGCGCCTTCTTCTAGTTTTCCGTATGGGAGTTTAAAGCACTCTGCTGGCTTCACTGTCATCCAGTCGATTAATTGTTTTAGTGTCCATTCGTTCGTTTTGACAAAATGGGTGTATAGCAGTGGGAAAGCCGTTTCTAAACCAACAATACCGAATGCGGCTTGCTCCATTGGGACATTTTTTTCTTCCGCTGCGTGTGGTGCGTGGTCAGTTGCGATAAAATCAATCGTTCCATCTAATAATCCTTCTAAAAGTGCCGCACGATCTTCTTTGCTGCGAAGTGGTGGATTCATTTTCCAGTTGCCGTCATTTCCCGGAATGTCCTCTTCGTCGAGTATCAAGTGATGTGGTGAAACTTCTGCTGTGACACGAATACCCGCTCGTTTTGCATCACGTACCACGCGAACAGATTCTTTAGTCGAAATATGGCAAACATGATAGTGACAGCCGGCTGCTTCTGCGAGTAAAACATCACGCGCGATTTGAACCGATTCTGCAATGTTTGGAATGCCTTTAAGTCCTTCTTTTTCTGCAAAAATCCCGTCATGGACCACTCCGCCGTAAATTAGCGAGTTGTCTTCACAGTGAGCAACGATTGCCATATCTAGTGCTGCTGCTCGTTTCATTGCCTCATACATTGTTCCGGCTAGCTGTACGCCCACGCCATCATCTGTAAAAGCAAATGCTCCAGCTTCTTTTAAAGCTTCAAAATCTACTAGCTCGTCCGTTCCAAGACTCGTTGTAATGGATGCGTATGGTAACACTCGAACTTCTGCTGTTTCTTTAATTTTTGCTTGTAAACTGTTCATTACTTCTTTGGAATCTGGAACAGGTTTTGTATTAGGCATCGAACAAATCGTGGTATATCCTCCGCGTGCTGCTGCTTTTGTTCCGGTCAAAATGGTTTCTTTATGTTCTCCGCCTGGTTCGCGAAGATGTACGTGAACATCGATAAAGCCTGGTGCGATTAGTTTTCCAGTTGCATCATATTCTTCGCCACTTGTTACTTCAATCGAATCTGCAATCAAGTTGACTTTGCCGTTTTGGATAAGTACATCTTTGTTCTCTAGTTCGCCTGATTCATTTAACACTTGACCATTTTTTAATACGTACATACTTTCGCCCTCATTTCCTGTTCTTTTAAAATTGATTCCAAAATTGCCATTCTTATAAAAACGCCATTTGTCATTTGCGTAACAATGCGTGATTTTTCGCTTTCAACTAAGCTATCAGCAATTTCAACGTCGCGGTTCACTGGGCTTGGGTGCATGATGATTGCATCTTGTTTTAATTTCGCTGCCCGTTCAACCGTAAGTCCAAATTTTTCGTGATAACTTGCTTTTGTAAATTGTTCTGTTCCACTATGTCGCTCATGTTGTACACGCAACAGCATCATCACATCGACTTTTTCAACAATCTCATCGACGGGTAAGTAAGTGCCGTATTCTAAGTAGCTATCATCAAACCATTCTCTCGGTCCGGAGAAAAACAACTTCGCTCCAAGTCTTTTTAATACTTTCATATTTGAGTTCGCTACCCTGCTGTGTCTTATATCGCCAGCAATCGCCACTTTTAAATCTTGAAAAGTCCCAAATTGTTCTTTTATCGTGAATAAGTCTAGTAGTGATTGACTCGGATGTTCCCCGCAGCCATCTCCGCCGTTTACGATAGCAATATTTAATTTATCAAGTCCGGCATAGTAGTTTTCTTCAGAATGTCTGATAACTGCTACATTTACTCCAACAGCTTCCATAGTTAACAGTGTGTCGTAAAGCGTTTCGCCCTTTGTCATGCTAGAAGTTGCTGCGTCAAAGGACACAACCTCTACTCCTAACTTTTTCTCTGCTACTTCAAAACTCGTATGCGTTCTAGTACTTGGTTCAAAAAACATATTTACTGCAAAAGCTTGTTCTTTCAAAGTTGCTTTTTTTCCGTGCTTAAACTGTGCCGCCTGCTCTAATAAATGCTCGATTTCATGGACGGTTAATGCTTCCATTGACAACAAATTTTTCATTCAAAGCGCCACCTTTTCTCATTCATTTTATACAAAAACCTCTGTGAAATTTTGTCTGCAGAGGTTTTTTGTGGTGTGTTATGCTGATTTGTGCTCGGCTGGTAATACTAAGTTTAAGATAATCCCAATAACTGCTGCGAGTGCCATACCAGATAGTTCGAACGTACCAGCTTTAATGAACAAGCCGCCAATTCCTACTACTAGTACAACAGAAGCGATAATCATATTACGATTGACACTTAAATCAATTTTGTTTTCAATCATCATTCGAAGTCCACTTGTCGCAATAACCCCAAAGAGTAGCAGGGAAATTCCGCCTAGAACTGCTGTTGGAACCGAGGTGATAACTGCATTAATGTAGCCGATAAATCCGAAGAGGATAGCGAAAACTGCCGCGCCTCCTATAACAAACACGCTATATACTTTTGTAATTGCTAGAACACCAATGTTTTCACCGTATGTTGTTACAGGTGGTCCACCGATTAACGATGCGATAATCGAAGCCGTACCATCCGCAAGCAAGGAACGATGAAGTCCTGGATCTTTGAAAAAGTTTTTATTTGTAATTCGATTAAGTAGTAATTGATGCCCCATATGTTCTGCCATCGTAACAAACGCTAGTGGCGCCATACTGAGGATGACTGTAATAGTAATTACTGGGTCGATATTTACAAATGGAATACTGAAATCTGGTACTTGGAAAAACGAGGCATTTTTGATTAACGTGTAATCTACCATACCGAAAGCCATACTTGTTAAGTAACCTACTGTGAAGCCAAACAAAATCGGAATCAAGCCCATAAATCCTTTGAAAAACATCATGGCGATTATGGTTGCAAGGAGCGTGATTATTGCTACAGCTAAAGTTTCTAAACTATATTTACCATTGTTCGTTCCCATCGCCATCGCAGCCGCACTTGGAGCTAGCGACAAACCGATAACCATAATAACTGGTCCAACAACAATTGGCGGTAATACTTTTTGAATCCAATCAACACCCGCATAATAAACAATCAAAGAAACAATTGCATAAACTACTCCGACTGAGAAAGTTCCGACCATAACTGCGCCCGGCCCTCCGCCAGATTTTGCTGCAAGTAATGCTGTAATTGGTGCAATAAAGGTAAAGGAAGAACCTAGATATGCGGGGATTTTCCCGCGAGTAATTCCTAGATAAGCAAGTGTCCCGAGCCCGCTAGATACAAGCGCCACTCCCGGACTTAACCCTGTCACACTTGGCACAAAGATAGTAGAGCCAAACATGGTGAAAAGGTGCTGGATGCTAAGAATAATCCATTTATTAAAGCTTGGTTTTTCGTGTATATCTAGTACTGGTTTTGTCACTGTTTCTGTCGTTTCTGTCATTTTCTTCCCTCTTTCTTCATAAAAAATACCCCTTGCCTCGGTCGACAAAGAGTATAGAATAATCCCCTATAGAAATTAATCACTCTTTGTCAGCCTCACAGGACTGCTTTTAAAAAAGTGTTACATTGTTATTCATTTTTGTTGATAATAACCGCATCTTCTGAATGATCCACATCGGTCAAACGCACTTCTACTCGCTCGTTACCTGATGTTGGAATATTTTTCCCTACGTAGTCTGCTCTGATTGGAAGCTCTCTATGACCCCGATCAGCCAGCACTGCAAGGTGAATTTGCGCAGGTCTACCTACATCCATTAAGGCGTCCATTGCGGCACGCACAGTTCGACCTGTATAAAGCACATCATCTACAAGAACGACTTTTTTTCCATTAATATCAAATGGAATGTTCGTCCCATGTACAGCGGGTTCGCGCGTTTTATCATCTTTGAAAGATAAATCATCGCGATAAAGTGTAATGTCAATATCCCCGACTGGCACGTCAATACCTTCAATTTCAAGTATCCGCTTATGCAAACGCTCCGCAAGATAAATACCACGAGTCTTAATACCGACAAGCGCTAAATTCTTTGTCCCTTTGTTTCGTTCGATGATTTCGTAACTAACCCGGGTAAGCGCGCGTTTGATTGCCGCTTCGTCCATGACAACTACTTGTTTTTGCATCCGAAATCTCTCCTTTTGTGCAAAAAAATAACCCTCTGCCAGTGTAAGCAAGGGAACGCGTACGAGTATACAAATAACCCGTCAAATTATCGTCACCTTCTTAGCCTCTCTGGACTATGTTAAAGGACTTTATTTCATTAGATTCATCTTACCTGAAAGAACTCTCCCTGTCAATCAAAAAAATATAAAACATGTTATACTGTTTATAATAAAATAAAGGAGGCCAAAGTATGGCTACATCTAAAGCGAAAAAGAAACGCCAAAAACTAGTGCGCGAAGGTCGTTTAAATCCAGAAATCAAACGAAGTCCCTTTGCACTAATTGATCTAAGCTCCAAGCAAACAAAAACTAAAAAAGGATATCTTTATAGTAGGAAAAAGAAGAATCACCAAGAAGATGATTCTTTTTTTGCGGTTTTTTTTAAGTTTTCACATTTTATACATAAAACGGTTTAAAATAATGGGCTCACTCTAGAAATTATTCCTCTTTTTTTATGCTTTATGCTATGCTTTAATAGCTAAAAAAACATCTACTTAAGAGGTGAATAGAATGAGCATTATGAATAGTTTATTACAACAGAAAGAAACCGTCGTTAAAGGTTGGCTTACGTATTATGTATCTGTGGATGATCCATATGTTTTTGCCTTAAAAGATGACCACCGCCTAATGGACGAAACCGGTTTTGTCTTGGAAAATTTATTTATTGGTATGACCGAAGACCTTGCAAAAATGAATACATTCGCTCGTGAATTAGGAAAGGCACAATTTATTACATCACTTGGCATTTCACGCATTTTATTTCATATTCGTTTACTAGAAGAATTTTTACTAGATTATGCCTCGGAAATAAATGCAGAATGTAATAATTACCGCGAGTTATATCTTTTTAGCATCAAACTCCACCAAGTATTTAGTAGTTTCACACAACATTTAATCGAAGGATACACACTCGCTACAGAACAATTAGTCCAACAAAAAGAAAACCAAATCATCAAAAGTTCAACAAAACTAATTTGGCTTGCTGAAAAAGTATTTCTTTTGCCACTTATAGGAAAAATAACGGATGAACGGGCAAAACAAATTACCGAAACAGCGCTTTTTGAAACGTGCGAACAACCCGTAAACTACTTGATTATTGACTTATCTGGCGTACAATTTGATTCAGCAAATATTGGCGAATATATCGAGCAATTCTTCTCTTCACTCAAACTTGTAGGAGTGACACCAATCATTACTGGAATGCAGCCGGAAACCGCCAAAATAATGGTACAAGCCAACTTGACCGAGCAAAAAGGCATTAAAACATTTGCTACTTTACGTCAAGCAACTAAATCACTTATCAAAGAAAAAGAAGCAAGAAACGCCATTAAATAGGCATTCTTGCTTCTTTTTTAGTTTTCTTGTCGTAATGATTTAAGCGCTTGTTCAAAAGAATCTGGTAGTGGTGCTTCAAAGGTCATTCGTTCGTTTGTCGTCGGATGATCAAATCCTAGTTTGGCCGCATGAAGGAATTGTCCATTACCTTTTATTGTATTTTTTGGTCCGTATTTTGGATCACCAGCTAGCGGATGACCAATATATTTAAGGTGGACACGAATTTGGTGTGTCCGCCCCGTGTCAAGCTTACAGTTAATAAGAGTATAACCAGGCAAACGCTCAATTACTTCAAAATGAGTCCGCGCTTCTTTGCCGTCACGAACAACAGCCATTTTTTGACGGTCTTCTTTTGCTCGGCCAATTGGCGCTTCAATCGTTCCTTTTTGATGAACAATATCACCATGGACGAGTGCGATATATTCTCGATCAGATGTTTTATCTTTTAATTGTTTGGCTAGTGATTCATGCGCATGGTCGTTTTTAGCAACCATAAGTAATCCCGATGTATCTTTATCAATTCGGTGAACAATCCCTGGACGAATTTTACCATTTATACCAGATAAATCATCACAATGAAACAATAAAGCATTTACAAGCGTTCCACTCGCATGACCAGCTGATGGATGAACCACCATTCCCTCAGGTTTATTTACAACGAGCATATCTTTGTCTTCAAAATAAATATCAAGTGGAATATCTTCGGCTAAAATCTCCAGTTCTTCTGGTTCACGAGCTTCATAACGAATTTCGTCTCCTACTTGAACTTTATAATTCGGCTTCGCAAGTTCTCCGTTTACTGTTATATCGCCATTTTTTAGCATAAGTTGTATCGCTGAACGACTTTTTTCCATCATTTCAGCAATAACTTTATCCACACGTTCCCGGGCGTGACTCTCTTCTATAATCAATGTTTCATTCTGCATTATTTAATTCCTTTCGTTTTGCGGTCGTCTACAAAAACATACACGAGCATTAGTACGACACCAACTGAAAGCGCGGCATCTGCCACATTAAAGATTGGGAAGTAATAATTTCCCCACACTGTTTGTACAAAATCCACCACTTCCTGATGCAAGATCCGGTCGATAAAATTACCAATCGCACCACCTAGAATAAACGCTAAACTAATGGAAAATAGTCGCTTTCCTTTGGCATATTTTTGCATAATATAAATTATAATTCCAATAACGATTACAGTAATAAGATAGAAAAACCACATATGCCCTTCTAAAATACTCCAAGCTGCTCCGTCATTACGATAGCTTGTCCAGTATAAAAATCCAGGAATAACTTCTATTTTCTGTCCAATTTCCATGTTTTGAACAACAATCCATTTAGTCAATTGGTCTAGCGCAATCACGGCTAGGGTGATTAGATAATAATACATTTTTCGAACCCTCTTTTCACATCAGATAGATAAAAAGTACGCGCTCCCCTTTAAAATTAAGAAGAGCGCATTGCTTCTTTGTTATTGTATGATAAATTGAAGCAAAAATAAAGCTGCAATCACATACATGACTGGTGAAGTACGTTCTTCGTTCTTCGTAAAAGCGCGAAGAATTGGATACGCGATAAAACCAGCTGCAATTCCGTCTGCAATACTATACGTCAGCGGGATTAACACAATAATCAGTAGTGCTGAAAAAGTTTCTGCCGGATTGGATAAATCCATTTCTTTAAATTCTTGCAGCATCGACATCCCAATTACAACTAAAATGGGCGCGATCGCACTGTTCGGAATAAAAGATAATACCGGCATTAAGAAAAGGGATGCGATAAAGAACAGACCAGTCGTGATTGTTGCTAAACCAGTTTTTGCTCCACTCGCAAACATAGAACCACTTTCAAGCGCAGAGATGGTTGGGCTTGTACCAAATAAGCCAGATAAAAAGGCAGTTAGGGAGCTCGCTTTTAAAACTCGTGGTAATTTTTCGGTTTGTTTTAGTTGTCTTACTTGACCATTTGTAAGACCAACCGTTTCAAACACAATGACCATTGTCATCGTAAAGACGGCACTCCAAAAACTAACGCTCGCCATCCCAGAAAAATCGGCTTTAAAGAGAACATCACTCCACGGCGCAACACTAATCGAAGCGCCATCAGCTTTCCCGGTTACACCAAACATTACTCCAACAAGTGTTCCGATAATTAAACTCCATAAGAAAGTGCCCGGAATTTTTCGGATAACTAAAATCATTGTTAGTAAAAGTGTAACTAGAGTTGCTAAGACGAATGGATCGCTTAAATCTCCAACTGCAATAATGGCATGTTTCCCACTTGTTACGATTCCGCCTTTTTCAAGCCCTAGGAAGATTAAGAAAATACCTAATCCGACCGTAATTGCTTGTTTTAAAATGAGCGGAATAGCTTTATTTAGTTTTCCTGCAAGTGGTGTGAACGCAAGAATCATAAATAATAAGCCACTCATCGTAACAGCAGCAAGTGCAACCTGCCAACTTAGTCCCATTCCTTGAACAAGGGTATATGCAAACAGCGCATTAATCCCCATTCCTGGCATTAGAATAAGTGGTGCATTTGCCCAAAATCCCATAATCAAACAACCTAACGCCGAAATAAAAATCGTCGCAAGGACTGCCCCTTGATAAGGAACTCCAGCCTCAGCTAAAATCGAGCTATTGACGACAATAATATACGCCACCGTAAAAAAGCCAATCATACCAGCTAAAAATTCAGTCCGGATATTGGTTTTATGCTCGTTCAGCCGAAATACTTTGTTGAAAAATTTCTGCATACTTTTTCCTCATTATGAAATTGTCCCTCTCCCAACCCGCAGAGTATTGCCCCTGCCACAGAACTTTATTATAACAAAGATAGTACATATACGAAAGGAAAAGTTTTTTGTAACGCCGCCAGAATGCCTTATTTGTGCTATAATCTTTAAGGATGTAAAAAGGAGATGATTACTTGCAACAAACAGTCACATACGGAGCTAAATGGAAACAGTTTTTAACGATATTCACACCGATTGTCATTACGCAACTTACGCTTTTTTCTATGACATTTTTTGACACCACGATGAGCGGAAATTATTCGAATCAGGCGCTGGCTGGTGTAGCGATTGGTAGCTCGTTTTGGGCTCCAGTGAATGCCGCTTTTTCTGGGTTATTAATGGCAATTACACCAATCATTGCCCAGTTAATTGGAGCAAAGAAAGAAAAACAAGTCAAAAACACCGTACATAATG
Source organism: Listeria sp. MAN/IMW/UF555 (assembly GCF_058684075.1). NCBI lineage: Bacteria > Bacillati > Bacillota > Bacilli > Caryophanales > Listeriaceae > Listeria > Listeria sp. MAN/IMW/UF555. The sequence goes on from NZ_JBZWZS010000002.1 coordinate 69,646, forward strand.
GTTTATATATTGCTTTATTTTTAGCTTTTATTTTAATTCTTATTAATTTTTTAGTCGTTCCAACGATTTTGACGCATATGCCTGTCACCGCAGAAGTTGCGCATATCGCTCGCCACTTCTTAAATGGAATATGTATTGGGATTCCCGCTTTTTTTATTTCAGCGATTTTACGCTCATTCATTGATTCGCTTGGTTTGACCAGAGTCACCATGTTAATCACGCTTTGTACAGTTCCTTTTAATATCTTTTTAAATTACTGCTTTATTTTTGGGAATTTTGGCTTTCCAGAAATGGGAGGTGCTGGTAGTGGTTATGCGACAGGGATTACGTACTGGCTTGTTGTGTTAGTTAGCGTTATTTTGATTCAAACACAAACGAGATTACGTAAATTTGGTATTTTTAAAGGACTTACTGCCCTTCGTTTTTCCAAAGTAAAAGAAATTATTGGGATTGGGGTTCCAAATGGTTTAACGATTTTATTTGAAACGAGTATTTTCTCGGCGGTTACGATTTTAATGGGTGCTTTTGGGACGGAGACGATTGCGGCGCATCAATCGGCAAATAGTGTTTGTACGTTGCTTTACGCCTTCCCGCTTAGTGTCGCTTCCACGCTGACAATACTTGGTGGTTATGAAACGGGCGCAAAACGGTTAAAAGACGCCAAACAATATCGCCATATTGGTATGACGGCCGCGATTCTAATTGGCTGTATTAATGGAGCGATACTGTTTTTCTTCCGTGATATTATTGCTGGCTTCTACACGAATGACGCAGAATTAAGTGATTTAATTATGCATTTCTTAGTCTATGCGATATTATTTCAATTTGCAGATGCAGTTTTATCACCTGTTCTTGGGGCGCTTCGGGGTTATAAAGATGTTGCAATTACCTCGATTATCGCCTTTATCTCCTATTGGTTAATTGGACTCCCAGTAGGTTACGGCTTATCATTTACAAATTTAGGACCATTTGGTTACTGGATAGGATTAAGTACTGGCTTGTTTGTCGCCGCGTTTATTTTATCCATTCGGGTTCGTAAAACGGAACGTAAGCTTTCTTTAAATGCAAAAAACGCAGAGATTTCGAGTTAATCTCTGCGTTTTTTTTATTTAGCTAAACCATCATGAATTTTATCAAGATTATAGCGCATCATTTCTAAATAAGTGTCGCCTTCTTCGCCTTTTTTCGCAGTAGAATCCGTGAAGATTTTAGCGAAAATTGGTACGCCGGTTTCCTTAGATACACTTTCCATACTGCGCGGATCCACGCTCGTTTCGACAAATAAGTTAGGTACTCGCTCTTTTTCAACGATACTAATAATTTGTTTCATTTGGTCAGGTGTGCCTTGACTTTCCGTGTTGATTTCCCAAATGTACGCAGCTTTTAAACCATAGCGAGCAGCAAAATATTTAAATGCCCCTTCACTTGTCACTAATGTTTTTTGATTTTCTGGTAGATCCGCAAATTTTTGTTTTGCCTCTTTATCCAGTGTTGCTAGTTTATCGATATATTTTTTGGCATTTTCTTTATAAAAACTAGCATTGTCTGGATCAGCCTTCACAAGTGCATCGCGCACATTTTCAGTATAAATAATACCGTTATGAAGATCTAACCAGGCATGTGGGTCTGTTTCAGATGTCTTTCCTTTTTCTGTTAAATATTTTGGTTTTACCCCTTTACTTAACTCGACTACTTGGTCTTTGTCATCTCTTGATTTATCAGCTGTTTCGAGCATTCGGTCAAACCAACCATTCCCAGTTTCTAAGTTTAAGCCATTGTAAAAAATTAAATCTGCATCTGCTGCACTTTGAATATTATCTGGCAAAGGATCATATTCATGCGGGTCAACGCCAACTGGCACAATGCTATGGAGTTCAATTTTATCCCCACCGACATTTTTTACAATATCCGCTAAAATGGAGTAGGTAGCCACCACATTTAATTTGTCCCCTGTTTTTTTCGTGTCGCTATTTTGGCTTGAACACCCCGCCAGTACTAGTACTAAAGCGAAAAGCGTCCCAACTATAACTTTTTTCATTCAATAACCTCCTTCTTTTTAGAAAACAATAATCCTTGTTTTGGTGCGAATATAAAGGCAATAAAGAAAATAATTGTTGCAACTAATACCATTGCCGCACCTGATGCTAAGTTGAAAATATAACTGAAATAAAGTCCAATAATTGCACTCACTGCGCCAAATGTGGAAGCGAGTATAATCATTTTAGATAATTTATTTGTGAGAAGATACGCTGTTGCAGCTGGTGTAATTAACATTGCCACTACTAAGATAATTCCAACTGTTTGTAAGGCCGAAACCGTCACAAGTGTCAGCAGTAGCATTAAGAAGTAGTGTAAGAACCGCACATTTAAACCGTATGCTTCTGCCATCACTGGATCAAATGAGCTTACTAGAAATTCTTTATAAAATATTGCGACTAGCGAAATAACCAGTATCGCGATAATAATTGTCATCCACATATCCGAACTCCGCACCGCAAGCACATTTCCGAATAAGATATGGTACAAATCGGTACTACTCTTCGCGAATGAAATTAAAATAATTCCGAGTGCGAAAAATGCACTAAACACGATGCCGATTGCTGTATCATTTTTAATCCGACTTTTTTGATTAACAAAGCCGATGCCAAGTGCTGCTGCAATGCCGAATGTTGCTGCACCTATGAAGAAGTTCATCCCCATCATATAAGAAATTGCTACACCAGGTAACACCGCATGAGAGATCGCATCACCCATTAACGACATTCCTCGCAAAATGATAAAACTACCAATTACACCTGATACAATACCAACTGTCACGGAAGTAATAAGCGCTTTTTGTAAAAAACCATATTGCATTAATCCTTCTAAAAACAGCATCTCTACACCCCCGCCGCAAATGCTACCGGTGCATCACCATAAGCAAATTGAATTTTTTCTTCTGTAAATGTTTGTTCTACCGGACCGTGTGCCACTAATTTTTTATTGAGTAAAATAATGTCATCAAAATAAGCAGCTACTTTATGGAAATCATGGTGGACGACTACGATAGTTTTTCCGTTATCTCTTAGCTTTTTTAACAATTTCATAATAAGCGCTTCGCTAGTCATATCAATGCCAGCAAATGGTTCATCTAAAAAGAAGATTTCCGCATGTTGCGCTAAGGCACGAGCAATAAACACACGCTGCAATTGACCACCTGACAGTTCGCCGATTTGTCTTTTACTAAATGCCGTCATCTCCACTTGTTCTAAAGCATCAAATGCCAGCTGTTTTTCTTTTTTACCAGGGCGTTTTATTAATCCCAGGGCCGGATAAGTACCAAGAAGTACCATATCAAAAACAGTGATTGGAAAAGTTAAATCTACTTCACTACGCTGCGGGACATAAGCGATTTTCTTTCTCCAATAAGTGAGAGGCTTGTTATCTAATGTTACTTGGCCTTTTTCGCGTGGAACTAATCCCATCATTCCTTTTAATAAGGTAGATTTGCCAGCACCATTGGGACCGACAATCCCAGTTAATTTTCCTGTTGCTATTTGAAGAGTGACATCATCAATCGCCACTTTTTGTTTATATGCTATCGTTAAACCTTGAATGTTCATTTCTACCACCCTTTTCCCATAAGACTATTTTTTATACTTAACTAAAAATGTTTCCTTAGTGCAACTTTAATCCAAAGTATAACGAACAATTATTTTTTTGTAAAGTAAAATGTCTAAAAAAAATCCTGTAGTTTTATTAACTACAGGATTTTTACTATTTATTTGATTGTGAGCCATCTGCTAATTTTTTTAGTAATTTGCGGAATTCCGCTTGTTCGTACTCGGAAAAAACAGCAAAACGTTTAACAATCATTTCTTTTTTCTTTTTATCAATTTCTTTGACAAATTCCTCGGCATTAGATGTTAATTTTAATTCGATAATACGGCGGTCTACTTCAGAACGATGACGAGTAATTAATTTCTCTTCGACTAAAGTATCTGTAATGGCTGTGATGTGACTGGCTGAAACATCAAGCGTTTTAGCTAAATCAGATGTTTTCGTTAATCCGCTAGAAATAAGGCTCAAGACACGGTATTCGCTACCGCTTAGTCTTTTGTCAAGAACAGCTTCTACCTCATGACGAAAACTATTAAAAATTCGCTTAATCAATGTTTCAATTTCTAAGTATGTTTCCATTTTTTGCTACCTCCAGTTTTTCAAAAAAGTTATGCGTTTACTTCACCAAGGCTTTTGCTTTTTGTAGTTGTGGATCTGTTTCTTTTAGATGTTTTTGCGTTAGTTCAACTAATTTATCCGTTGTCACGCCGGTCATAATTCCCGTAACATCTAAATTATTTGCTGCTTGAAATCTTTGTACTGCATATTCTGTATCTATATCGTATAAGCCATCTACTTTTCCAACGTTGTAGTCTAGCGCTTTTAGCAATGTTTCGATTGTTTTCACATCATCACCAAAATCGCCATTTTTGTAGACTTTTGTGGAGGAAGGAATAGTCATAGTTGCGTAACTTGGCATGTTCACAACCACATCTGGCGTAATACCTTTTTCATGAATCCATTCGCTATTTGGCGTCAACCATTTTGCGACTGTTAATTTAAGTGTGGAGTCATCGGATAAAGTAGTCGCTGTTTGCACAGTACCTTTACCAAACGATTTATTTCCTACAAGTTTAATGCCGCCAGATTCTTTCGCTGCTGCTGCCAGAATTTCTGATGCACTTGCACTCCCACCATCTATAAGCATTGTTGTTGGTACTTTAACTTTATAATCACCATGTGAGCTGCTATCGGCTTTAATGGCGGATTTATCGCCATCTTTTCCTTGTTCTTGAACGACAATTTTGCCATCAGGAACGAATAAACTAGAAATAGAGACTGCTTGATCGAGTAACCCACCTGGATTTCCTCGTAAATCAATCACAAGTCCTTTCATACCATCTTTTTCCAAAGCTTTTAATGCTTTTTCAAGCTCATCATAGGTATTTTCAGAGAAGGTACTAATAGTTACGTGGGCAATTTTGTCATTACCCATTTCTTTATAGACCGTTTCGATTGGAATTTCGTCACGTGTAATAGTTACGTCAAACGGTTTATCTTCATTTGAGCGTTGGATAGTTAAAGTGACATCCGTTCCTTTTTCACCACGAATTTTTTTAGTTGCTTCTGTCGCTGTATCGCCTTTGACAGATTTGCCATCAACTTGTGTAATAATATCTTGAGGGCGCAAACCAGCTTTTTCAGCCGGGGAGTTTTTAATTGGAGAGACAACTACGATAGCTCCATCTTTTTCTTGAATTTCAGCACCAATTCCTTCAAAGCTAGAAGAAATTGTGTCATTAAATTCCGCCGATTCTTTTTTCGACATAAAGGTGGAATACGGATCATCTAAGGAATTTACCATACCTGTGATTGCTCCGTCTATCATGTTAGTGGATTTCGTGTCTTTATAGTATTTCTCAGAGATTTCATCATAGACATCATAGAGCTTTGTGAATTCTTTTCGCTCAGGGATGCTGACTTTCACTTGCTTATCATCCCCTAAAGACATGACGATCGTTGTTACTAATGCGGTAACAAATACAAAAGCAAATAAAAGCATTATAAATGGGAATAATTTCATTTTTATATAACCATTGCCAGGTTTTGTTTTTTCTTCTTCGGGTTTCTCCACTTTTTCTTCTTTGTTTTGTGGGGATTGTTCCATCTTTCTTCACCACTTTCTATGTAAAATGTAACTAATAATAGTACATTTTATTTAACTCATTTATTTTACCAGTTTTCCAAACATTTTGGTATCTTTTTTTCATGACAAAGAAAAAAGAGGGATTCACTCAGGAATCCCTCTCGCTTCTGAACTTAAGCTACTTCATATCCTGCTTCTTCTACAGCATCAATTAAAGCATCTTCAGTTACTTGACCTTTTTCGAATTCAATCGTTGCTGTTCCTTCATCCAAAGAAACTACAGCGCTTTTTACACCACTTACTTCTGATAAAGCTTTGGTGACGCGAGCCTCGCAGTGTCCACAAGTCATACCTTCTACAGTTAATGTTAATTTTTCCATTTTCTTTTCCTCCTATGATTTAAATTTATATCTTTTTAGGCGTAGTGCGTTAGTTACAACCGAAACGGAACTAAATGCCATCGCAAGTCCGGCTACCCATGGGGCAAGTAAGCCAAGTGCAGCTACTGGAATACCCGCACAGTTATAAGCAAGTGCCCAGAAAAAGTTTTGTCGGATGTTTCGCATCGTTGCTTTTGAAAGTTCGATTGTTTCTGGAATAAGTGTTAAACGGTGACTTACGAGCGTTACATCACCAGTTTCAATCGCAATATCTGTTCCCGTTCCAATACTAATGCCAATATCACTCGCTGCAAGAGCTGGAGCATCATTAATACCATCGCCAACAAATGCAACAATATGGCCTTCTTGTTGTAGTTTTTCTACTAATGCGCTTTTATCATTAGGTAGTTGTTCGGCAAAAAACATATCGGCTCCTAAATCTTTCGCCATATTTTCTACTACAACAGATTGGTCGCCGGAACAAATAGCTGTTTTAATACCTTGTGCTTGCAGTTTTTGAATTGCTTCTTTTGCCTCTGGTCGTGGTGTATCGGATAAAGCAAGTGCTCCGGCATAAGTACCGTCTATTGCCATTGCTACAACCGTTTTCCCTGCATTCATCCAACTTTGGATTAATTCATCTTCTTCGCTCGGGATAGTTGTAAGTGAAGACACATAGCGATAAGCGCCAAGTTCCACTTTACTATCATCCAAATTACCTGTCATCCCATGCCCAGCTTTGGCGCGGATTTTTCCTTGTTTTACATCTGATACATCGATTTTTTCAGATTCTAACATGTTAATAATCGCTTTGGCAATTGGATGTTCCGATTGTTGTTCCATCAAGAATAAATAAGGGAAAAATTTATCGTTGCTTGCTTTTTTATCACTTACTTCTAATTTACCTTCTGTCAAAGTACCAGTTTTATCAAAAACAATTGTGTCGACTTTGGAAGTACGTTCTAAATGTTCCCCGCCTTTAAATAATATCCCACTTTCGGCGCCTTTACCAGTTCCGGCCATAATCGCTGTTGGTGTTGCGAGCCCAAGAGCACAGGGACAAGCAATAACTAAAACAGCAATTGCAGCTTCTAATGATCCATCTACCGTGCCTGTTACAAGGTACCAAATAATAAATGTTACAGCTGCAATTCCAAGTACAATCGGTACAAAAATACCCGAGATTTTATCTGCCAAACGTTGAATTGGCGCTTTAATTCCTTGCGCTTCTTCCACTAAACGAATAATCGATTCTAAAACGGTTTCTTCCATTCGTTTCGTAATTTTTGCTTGGAAAGCTCCGTCAAAGTTGATAGTCGCTCCAATAACAGAATCACCTGGTTTTTTCTCTACAGGCACGGGTTCACCAGTAATCATCGCTTCATCAATGCTTGTTTCTCCGGAGATAATTTCTGCATCCATTGGTACTTTTTCACCAGGACGAACTAGAATAATATCACCAATTTTGAGAGAATCTACTGGTACTAACCATTCTTTGCCTTCACGAATAACAGTTGCTTCTTTCGCTTGTAGTTCGAGTAATCCGGCAATAGATTCTGTTGTTCTCGAAGTTGCATATGATTCGAGTAATTTACCTAATAAGATCAACGTAATCAATACAGCACTTGTTTCAAAGTAATAATGCGGCATCACGCTTGGATCAATCATATGACGGATATATTCCACTACACTATAAAAGTAAGCTGCGGATGTACCAAGTGCGACCAAAACGTCCATATTTGCACTTTTACCTCGAAGCGCCTTATAAGCCCCATCATAAAACCGCCAACCAATATAAAATTGGACAATGGTTGCGAGCACTAATTGAATGGTTGGATTAATCCAGTTACCAATCGTTTCTGCAAACGCCATTTCATGAATATACGGAATGTGAGTAACCATCGTCAAAAGTAATGGCAGTGAGAGCACCGCTGAAAGAATAAAACGTCTCACTTCTTTTTTGAAATTCTTTTCTAAAACGGCGTCTTTTTCTTCTTTTGACATTTTTTCTGCAGCATCATAACCAGCATGCTTCACGACTTTTATTAATTCTTCTGTCGTGGTCACTTCTGGATCATAATACACAGCCGCATTTTCAGTGACTAAATTGACATTGGCTTTTTCAACACCTTCTGCTTTATTTAAAGATTTCTCAATTCTCGTTGAACAAGCCGCACAAGTCATCCCAAAAACATTCAAATCTTGTCTTACATATTTATCATTCACTCTAAATACCCCCCTCAGGTTTTAGAAAACTGACGTATAGCCTTAAGTAAGTCCTCCATTACGTCATCTTCTCCGTTTTTTGCAGCATCCACGACACAGTGTGCTGTATGATGTTCTAATACTTGCAAGCCAACATTTTTAAGTGCTTTATTCGCTGCTGAAATTTGAACTAAGATGTCTGTACAATATCTATCATCCTCGACCATTTGAGCGATACCGCGAATTTGGCCTTCGATACGTCGCAAACGATTTTGAAGTAATTTCGTTTCTTCATCTTTGCGTGGAACAATGGGTTGGTCATGTTTCATATTTTCTCCTCCTTTGTTTCTACAATTAACAGTATACCCCCTATAGGTATATTTTGCAAACATTTAATTTTTAAAAATAAAAAAGAACCATAAACAACTAAATGTTTATGGCTCTAAAGCTTATTATTTTGCGGCATCTACTTTCTTTTGTAGTGCTTTAACATGTTCAAAAAATTCTTCTAATGTCCAGTTATTTTTGTAAATGATTGTTGCAGCGTCTTTGCCAACATAACGATAATGCCAAGATTCGTATTGATATTTCGTAATATCTTCTCTACCTTTCATATAGCGAAGGATAAAGCCGTAATTATGGGCATTTTCTTCTAACCATTTACCTTCTGGGGTAGTTCCAAATGCTTCAGTTAATTCATATGATTGATTTTCTGAGGAAATATCCATCGCTAATCCAGTTTGGTGCTCACTTGTTCCAGGGTAAGCCACTGCTTCTCTAGCTTTTTTATCCCCTTTGGAATTTACTTCAGCTTGGAATACCTCTTGTTGTCGTTTATAAGAACGATAACCCGACACAGCAAAAAGTTTCTTACCATCTTGATTTGCTGCTTTGAACATTTCTTCAAGAGCTGTTCCTGCTTCTTTTCTTAATTGCGCTTTTTCTACTTGTTCATTCCCAAAAGAAAAAGTAACATTTGGTCGAACTAAATCAGGGGGGGTATATGTTGGCTGCAAGGAATAATCTTTATTAGCAAGTACTAATATATTTTCCTCGTTTTCGATATACTGAATCCCATTTTTTTCGACTAATTTATTTTGTTTATCAATGTAAGGATAAAGCGGATCTTTTTCTAAGTCAGCAAGTGTATTATTACTTGTGGCTTTTTGCTCCACTTTAGCGACTGGCTCTGCATTTTGCCCGCCGAAATATTGATCTTCTACCGTGTTAACACAACTGATAGTAACGGCTAAAGCAATTGTTAATAAAGAACTCATATATGTTTATCAACCTTCCTGTATACATTAAGTCAAAATCTAAGGTAGTAATTTTGATTATTTTATTGCTGCTTCTAATGCTACAACAATCATATCATTAAAAGTAGTTTGGCGCTCTTCAGCGGATGTTTCTTCACCTGTAAAAATGTGATCGCTGACTGTTAGAATAGCAAGTGCACGACGGCCATATTTTTGCGCTAATGTATAAAGAGCCGCTGCTTCCATTTCAATTCCCAGTACTCCGTAATCGGCTAATTGTTGTTTATCCAATTGATCATTATAAAAACGATCCGCTGAGAAAACATTACCAACTTTTAGAGATAGGCCTTTTTCAACACCTGCATCATACGCTTTTTTTAATAAAGAAAAATCTGCTACCGGTGCAAAGTCAACGCCAGCAAAAGTGTTACGATTAATTTGAGAATCTGTAGAAGCTGCTTGAGCAATGACAACATCACGAACTTTAACGTCCGCTTGAATGCCGCCCATTGTTCCAACGCGAATCAAATTTTTCACATCATAGCTTTGAATTAATTCATTTACATAAATCGAAATCGATGGAATTCCCATACCAGTTCCCATAACAGAAACTTTTTCGCCTTTATATGTACCAGTAAATCCTAGCATTCCTCTTACTTGGTTAAATAATACAACGTCCTCTAAGAATGTTTCGGCAATGTATTTCGCACGCAAAGGATCTCCTGGTAATAAAATTGTTTCGGCAATTTCCCCTTGTTTTGCTTCGATATGTACGCTCATACTTTTCTCCTCCTAATGTTTGTTTTTCTCTTCATCTAGCAAATACGCTTCCCAAAGTTCATCGAAAATAGACATTCCCGGTAAATACGGCGCATTAAACTCAAGATAGTCACAAAGAATATGATAATTTCTTGTTTGCTTTGGAAAACTATGATCTCGGTATGCATTGTTGGCAAATTCCGTTTTCTGATCTGTTAGCTTCGGGTCCCGATATGTCATTAAAAAATGATAAAATGATCTTCCCAACGTACAACACACTCCGCTCTTTTTATGCTTTAACTATAGTTGATTTCTCGTGAAAAATAAAGTTAATTTTCAAGTTTACTTAGAATTTCTTCTGCTAGTCGATGTGTCTCTAATGCATCTTCTTCAGTAATTGGAGCTTTTTCGCCGTTTCGAACAGCATTTAAAAACGCCTGAATAATCGGTACAAAGCCGCGTTTATAAAGCGTTGTTTCCCAGTCACCAAACCGTTCAAAACGCTCGGTCGTTCCTTCATAAATATGTGTCTCTGTTACATTTTCCACTTCATATTTAGCGCTTTTTGTCATCACGGCTAAACGTTCTTCATTCACACCACTATCCCGGTTCATGATGGCAGTAGCTACTTTATTGCCAGCAGAAATTTGGACAGTTACACTAGACAGTAATTCGTTTTGCCAAACAGGTACCACATGTAATTGATCAATTTTTGCATCAAGTAAATAGCGGACGGTATCAATGACATGGATAAAATCATCATAAATAAAGGTACGTGCCTCACCTGGCTGTCCTGCGCGGTTTTTTTGCATTACTATCATGTTTATATCCGTTAATGCTTTTAATTCTTGATATTTAGGTGCATAACGACGGTTAAATCCTGTCATTAATAACGTGTTTTTTTCTTCGGCTAAGCGCGTCAATTCTTCCACTTCGGCCAAATTATCGGCAATTGGCTTATCTACATAAACTGGAATATTATGTGATAAAAAAGTCCGAATTACTTCTGGATGACTTGCTGTTGAAGAATGTACAAAAGCTGCATTAACGCCAGATTCTATCATTGAATGAATACTTTGATGATAATGATCAAAACGATATTTTTCGCTTAAATGCTTTAATTTTTGTGCATTTCTTGTATAAAGATGGACCTCGATATTTTCCATCTCAGCAAAAACAGGTAAATACGCTTTTTGTGCAATTCCACCAAGTCCCACTACTGCTACTTTCAACATACATTTCACTCCTTTTTCAAAACAATGCCAGAGAATGATTTCGCGATATTATTCTACGCATTTCATTTTCTGGCATCGTTTGTTTATTCAAAGATTTTCTTATAGGTTTGGTAGCCTTCTTCTTCTAACTTATCAACGGGGATAAATCGAAGCGCTGCGGAATTGATGCAGTATCTAAGTCCACCTTGATCTTGTGGTCCATCTGGAAAAACATGCCCTAAGTGCGAATCAGCCTCAACTGACTTCACTTCTGTCCGAATCATCCCATGTGATAAATCTCTATGTTCGATTACTTCTGCTTCGTCAATTGGTTTTGTGAAACTTGGCCAACCACAACCAGCATCATACTGATCATTGGATGAAAATAACGGCTTTCCTGAAACAATATCTACATAGATTCCTTTTGCCACATTATCATAAAATTCATTTTGAAATGGGCGTTCGGTACCCGCTTTTTGGGTCACATTATATTGTATATCTGTTAGTTGTTTAAGTCGCTCGTTTTTTTTACTTTCATCCACTTGACTTCACCCTTTCCAGTTGGCATCTATGAATGCAGCACGACCGGAAGCCACTTGATAACCTTCATAGTGCGCTTTTTCTTTTTTATAGAAATCTTGGTGATATTCCTCTGCAGGATAAAAAGTTTCTGCTTTTGCAATTTCTGTGACTACTGGTTTCTTAAATCTTCCACTTGCATCCAAAGCCGCTTTAGATTTTTCAGCGATTTGTCGTTGTTCCTCATTATGGTAAAAAATAACCGGACGATATGAATCTCCGCGGTCGACAAATTGTCCCGCTGCATCAGTCGGATCTGTTTGTTGCCAGTATACTTCGACTAATTTTTCATAAGGAAATACAGCCGGATCAAATGTAATTTCAACTGCTTCGGTATGCCCTGTTGTCCCGCTGCAAACTTCTTTATATGTTGGATTCACTGTATGTCCACCTGTATAACCCGAAACGACTTTCTCAATTCCTGGCTGTGTGTCAAAAGGTTTTACCATACACCAAAAGCATCCTCCAGCAAATGTTGCTTTTTCAAGTGATTCTTTTGTCATAAAAAATGCCCCCTAACTAGGATTGGGCCAGTTAAATTACTTAACTGGTACTAAAAGTGTAAACGAAATATCGTCTTTCTTCAAATTTAGCGTATCGGCACGAACTTTTGTGTCGCCTTTTAGTTTTAATTTGTCCAAAGATAAATATATTTTTTCTTTTTTAGGAAGTACAGTGACCCACTCAGGGAATTTATAGTTTTTATTAACATAGTTCATCACGTAAGAAACTGGTAAAGGTAAAGCTCCAACAGACATATCTGTCAGCGATAATTCTATATTTCCATTATCAACTACTTTTGGTGAAAATTTCAGTCTTAGTTCAACAGGCTCACCAAAAATCTTCGCTTCAGCTGTAAAATTGACATTATTTGCTACAAAAACTTTATAACCGATATCTTGCTCTTTGCTGAAATCTTCTATATAGCTACTGATTAATTGGTTTAAGTCTGATTTAGTGGTGCTTGTTTGAAATTCAATATTTGATTTATTGCTAATAAGGGAAGGCGTTGGCTCTTCTTGTGGGCTAAGTACAAAGACTGTTACATAAAGCCAGCCAGCAAGAAGGATAAGCAAACTAATTAAAGTTAGGCAAATCCATTTCCAATAATTTCGTTTTGGTTTTTTTGGAGCTGATCTTGTTTCTACTTGCAAGATTTTATCACCTTTCTATTTAGGAATATTACCATCATCTAGTTGTTTGACGATAGCTTTTTCTAACTCGGCGCTCATTTTTTCATATCCTTTATGGTTTGGATGGAAATAATCATCTGAAAGTAATGGATTCGGCTTGTCTTTATTGGATGTATTTCTATCTTCTAATGCTTTAGCCACTGGGACGAAATAAGCATTGTTAGTTTGTTTAATTGTTTTCGCAGAAGCATCATTCCAATTGGTAATGACCTCATCAAATTGTTTTATGTCTGCAAAATAAGTCGTATAAGGATTGTAAATACCCATTAAAAATATCGCTGCATCTTTATTGTAAGAGCGAATATCTTTAAGTAACGTTGTAAGTTCTTGTTGAAATTCTTTATTTGCTTTTGCAAAATCAGCCACATCTACATTTAAAAGGCGAGATTGCAAAATAGCCATCACGTCATTCCCACCGATTGTAATAGTTATTACATTGGCATTTTTGACATCTTTCTGGAATTGTTTATTCGTTTTGAGGCGTTTTTCTAGTTGTGTAATACGGTTTCCTGATACACCGTAGTTGCTCGTTTTCACACTAGACACTGTAGCTTCTTCATTTAGTTTTTCTGGAACAATGCCCACATAGCCGCCTTCTTTGTTTTCATCACCAACACCTTCTGTTAATGAGTCACCCATTGCAACTAGGTTAATAGGGATTTCTTTTGATTCTTTATAATACTTGATACCAAAAACTGCGCCAACGAGAAGCGCGATAACAAGCACGCTTCCTGTAAGCCACAGCCATTTTTTCTTTGTCATATGCAATCACTCACTTAGTCAGTATAGTACATAAATGCAAACGCGCCAGTTCCAGCATGAGTGGAAATGACAGGATCTGCAAAAAATAGTGGAATTTCTGTTAATCCAGTTATTTCTTTAGACTCTGCGATAAAGTCATCAGCTAAATTCAGCCCATTGGCATGAACTACATCCAGCTGTTGAATTTTTTTCGGTTCGTCTTTAATTAGATTAAGGCAGTATTGTAAAACTTTTTTGTTACTGCGAACTTTGGTTTCTTCTTCCAATTGTCCATCAGTAAGCTTAGCGATTAATTTGATATTCAAAAGACTACCTAGGAAACCTTGCATTCGACCAACACGCCCACCTTTAATTAAATTATCGAGCGTTACGACCACAATATAAAGTTTTGTTTTGTCGCGAATATCATTAATTACAGCGTGAATTTCTTCTACTGAATAATCGCCATCCTGAGCCATTTCAGCGGCTTTTAGTACTTGGAATGCTTGGCCACGTGCCGTATAATCGCAGTCTACTACGGTGATGTTTCCTTCCACTATATCAGCTGCTTGGCGAGCTGCATTCACTGTACCACTTAGTTTTTCCGTCAAATGGATGGAAAGGATTTCATACCCTTCTGCCGTATATTTTTCATAAGCTTCTACAAAAGAACCGATTGCTGGTTGCGAAGATTTTGGTAATTCTTTTGTTTCAGCCATGCGTACCATGAATTCTTCTGGTGTAATGTCTGTTTTAGGATTATAAACTTTCCCATCGATTTCTACGGTTAAATATAAAACTTCAATATTCCATTTTGCTGCTTCTTCAAGAGTTAAGCCTGCAGTTGAGTCTGTGATAATCTTTATTTTTCTCATTTAGCCACATCCATTTTTGCTTATTTTCTCTTATTATAACATTCCCGGCGTTATACACAACCTATAAACTAGTTTTAAGAAAAGAGAAAGAAATGGTATTTGTCTTTCTATTCTTACTTTTTTAGCGTATGATAGAAATGTAACAACCCACAAAAATTTTGTAGAAAAGTATGGTGATAAAATGAATGTCACTTCTTATAATTGGAAAGAAGAACTGGCGAATGCAATAACGCACGGGGTTGGATTTATCCTTAGTATTCCCGCGCTCGTCTTACTTATAATATTCGCCGCTGGAAAAGATAATCCTCTTTATTTAACAAGTTTTTTAATTTATGGAATTTCACTAATGTTGCTTTATATTTGTTCCACACTGCTCCATAGCTTCAAACCTTGCAAAGCACGAACGGTTTTTAATATTATGGATCATGCCGCGATTTATGTTTTAATTGCTGGCAGTTATACACCATTTGTTTTGATTACGATTCAAGGAACTCTCGGTTGGACGCTGTTTGGTGTTATCTGGGGACTCGCAATTGCTGGGATCATTTATAAAATATTTATGACTGGCAAATTAAAACTTTTATCGACGTTTGTATACTTAGTAATGGGCTGGATGGTCATGTTCGCCATTAAACCACTTTATGCAGGGCTAACGCCAACCGGATTTTGGCTACTTGCGACTGGTGGGATTATGTTTACTGTAGGAGCAATTTTTTATAGTATCCCTCGAGTACCTTATATGCACGCGATTTGGCATTTATTTGTTATCGCGGGAACTGCTTTTATGTACTTCTGCATTTTGTTTTATGTTTAAATTATAATTTTTAAAACCTTCTCGATAATGAGAAGGTTTTTTTATATAGTGTGACATAATTAAGGCTTGTTTTTAATTATGTCATACTATATAATGTTTAGCATAACATAATAAAAGGATGTGATTCCAATCGAACTTTCCTCTAGACAACACCAGATTGTTGCCTTTGTTCGCGCGAATGAGCCCGCTACTGGTGACTCTATCGCTGCTCATTTAAAATTAACGCGTGCTACGATTCGCGCTGATTTGTCGATTTTGACGATGACCGGAATTTTAGATGCCAGACCTAAAGTTGGTTATTTTTACTCAGGACTCGAAACAAATCCGATTCATTTGGATGAAATTCGCCAATTGAAAGTAGCAGATATTATGACCCAACCATTTTTCGCAAAAAAAGAAACAAGTGTTTATGACGCCATTGTGATGCTCTTTATGGAAGATATTGGCAGTTTATATGTAATTGATGACGAACAATTAGTTGGGCTTGTCTCTAGAAAAGACTTACTGAAAGGCGCACTGGCGGATGCAGATACGAAAGCCACTCCCATTGCGACCATTATGACGCGCATGCCAAACCTTGTTACTGTGACTAAAAATGATAAAGTCTTGCACGCAGCAGAACAGCTTGTCTTTCATCAAATCGATTCGCTTCCCGTTTTTGAAAATAACTCTCGAGAAGCGAAAGTCGTCGGAAAAATATCAAAAACACGTATTACTGCGCTTTTTGTAGATACAATAAAAAAGGTTTAATAGGAGGCAAATATGGAAAATCCGGTTATTATATATGTTATTTCAGATGCTATCGGAGAAACTGCTCAACATATTATTCGCGCGGTAACAGCTCAGTTTTCACTTAATAAACCAGCTGATATTCGGCGCCACGCTTTTATTCGCGATGAAAACGCTTTACTTGAAACATTAGAAGAAGCAAAAGCAGCCGATGGGATTGTTGTTCAAACGCTAGTACAATCAAAGCTCGCTGATTATGCGTCAGATTTTTGTGTGAAAAATCATCTTCCAAACGTCGATTTATTACATACGCTAACTGCCGCAGTGGAAGCAAAAACTGGGTTAAAGTCTAAACAAGACCCAGGAAATATGCGCCGGCTTGATAGTAATTATTTTGATCGTATTGCCGCAATTGAATTTGCCGTTAAATATGATGACTGCAAAGATCCCCGCGGTTTACTGGATGCCGATATTGTTTTAGTCGGTGTTTCAAGAACGAGTAAAACCCCACTTAGTAGCTATCTTGCAAATCAAAACTGGAAAGTCGCTAACGTGCCACTCGTTCCAGAAATTCCGATTCCAGATGAACTTTTTCAAATCCCCGCAGAACGAATTATTGGTCTGACAACTACACCTGAAAAACTTGCTCAAATCCGGAAAGTGAGATTAAAATCAATTGGCTTAGATGAAGCAAGTAGTTATTCTAGTGAAAAACGCATTTTAGAAGAATTAGAATATGGTTATGCTACTTTCAAAAAGCTTGGCTGCCAAGTAATCCATGTTGAAGACAAAGCCATTGAAGAAACCGCTGCCCTAATCACGGAGATTATCACGAGTTACCACTAATTAGAAGAGGTGAATAAAGTGAGAAAATTTGTCTATCAGTTCAGTGAAGGTTCTAAAGAAATGAAAAATCTTTTAGGAGGAAAAGGTGCTAATTTGGCCGAAATGACGAAAATTGGTTTGCCCGTCCCTCCTGGCTTTATTATCTCGACCGATGCTTGTAATGATTATACGACGAGCAACAAACATCTATCCGAAGACATTTTTGAAGAAGTAAAAATTCATTTGGCAGAACTCGAAAAACAAACTGGAAAAATTTTCGGATTCGCGGAAAACCCGCTGTTAGTTTCAGTACGTTCTGGCGCGCCTTTTTCGATGCCAGGAATGATGGATACGGTTCTAAATCTAGGGTTAAATGATCAAGCTGCTGAAGGATTAGCTAACTTAACAGGAGATGCTCGTTCTGCGTTTGACTCTTATCGTCGCTTCATTCAAATGTTTGGCGATGTTGTTTTTGAAATTCCAAGCTATCAATTTGAACAGGCGCTTGCTCGTATAAAAAAAGACAATAATTATCTTTTAGATACGGAATTAACTGCTGCTGATTTAAGTGAACTAATTGAGATTTATAAACTGATTTTCAGCCAAGCAACTGGCAGAGATTTTCCGCAAGATCCGTTAGAACAGCTGAGACTTGCGATTATTGCTGTTTTTGATTCGTGGATGAACCCTCGTGCCGTTATTTATCGCAGACTGCATGATATTGATGCAAGTTTTGGCACAGCCGTGAATATTCAAGCGATGGTTTTTGGCAACACTGGCGAAACAAGCGGTACTGGTATTACTTTTACGCGAAATCCATCCACTGGTGAAAAGCAAGTTTTTGGCGAGTTTCTATTGAATGCACAAGGTGAGGATGTCGTTGCAGGAATTCGCACGCCTGAACCGATTAGCGCACTGGAAGAAAGAATGCCCCTCGTTTATAACGAACTCCTTAAAACATGTGAACTGCTTGAAAATCACTACCTAGATATGCAAGATATTGAATTTACAATTGAAAAAGGAAAGCTTTACGTTCTTCAGACAAGGAGCGGGAAACGAACAGCCAAAGCAGCAATTCAAACAGCAGTCGATTTCGTTCACGAAGGCAAAATCACTCGTGAAGAAGCAATTATGCGTGTAGAAACCAAACAGTTACATCAATTACTTCATCCAGCTTTTCATGAAAGCGCTCTTAAAGATGGGCAAGTCATCGCAACCGGATTACCTGCAAGTCCAGGAGCTGCTACAGGTCAAATTTTCTTTGAAGCTAAAGAAGCCGTAGTAGCTTCAGAACGCGGCATTTCTGTTATCCTGGTACGAAATGAGACTTCTCCTGAAGATATTGAAGGTATGGCAAGGAGTAGCGCGATTTTAACTGCTCATGGTGGTATGACTTCTCACGCTGCCGTAGTAGCCCGAGGAATGGGAAAATGTTGTATAGCAGGTTGCGCCGAACTCACTATTAATGAAAAAGAAAAAACCATTATCCTCACAACTGGAGAACAGCTCCATGAAGGTGATTTTCTTTCTCTTGACGGTAGCACTGGAAATGTCTATCTTGGACAAATAGCACTCACAGAAGCTTCTATAGGCGGTCATTTTGATGAATTAATGGCATGGGCAGACGCTGAGAAAAAACTAAAAATCCGCGTGAATGCCGATACACCAACAGATTTTAAAAAAGCATTACTATTTGGCGCTGAAGGTATTGGTCTTTGTCGCACAGAGCATATGTTTTTTGATGAAAAAAGGATCCCTTATGTAAGACAAATGATTTTAGCAGAATCACTTAAAGAGCGCGAATCTGTTTTAACATCATTAAAAGAGATGCAAAAAACGGATTTCAGTGAATTATTCCGAATAGCAAATGGTCGAGCAGTGAATATTCGCCTTCTTGATCCGCCCCTACATGAATTTCTGCCGAAGACTAACCGCGAAATCGAACAATTAGCGCGCGATATGAACCGTACTGTTCCCCAAATCACCAAACGGATTGAGGAGCTGGCAGAAGCAAATCCTATGCTAGGTCATCGCGGTTGCCGTTTAGCCATTACTTTTCCAGAAATTTATCGTATGCAGGCGGAAGCAATCATGGAAAGTGCCGTTATCGTTCATGATGAAGGAATCGATGTCCACCCAGAAATTATGATTCCTTTAATCGCTACAAAAAACGAACTTAGTTATATAAAAAATGAAATTATGCAGGCCATTCATGCGATTTTTGAAAAAGAACGAGTTGTGCTACCTTTTGATATTGGTACGATGATTGAAATTCCTCGTGCTTGTGTGACCGCGGATGAAATTGCCGAAGAAGCCCAGTTCTTTAGTTTTGGAACAAATGATTTAACCCAGCTAACATATGGTTTTTCTCGTGATGATGCGACTAAATTTCTAGCTGATTATTATGAAAAAGATATTTTACCTAAAGATCCATTTGTCACGATTGATAAAACTGGTGTTGGTGCGTTAGTTGAAATGGCTGTTACTCGCGGAAGAATGACTCATGCGAACTTAAAAATGGGCGTCTGTGGAGAGCATGGCGGAGACCCAGAATCAATCCACTTCTTCCATCAACTTGGCCTCAGTTATGTATCATGCTCGCCTTACCGCGTGCCAATAGCTCGGTTAGCAGCAGCCCAAGCAGCACTGAGCGAAAACAAGCTAGTATCTACTATATAAAAAAAGTCCAGATGGCAATCACTTAGATTGTCATCTGGACTTTTTTATTTTTCGCAAATCGCCACATAATTCCCTTCATTATCTGCAAAGTTGAACACGCGACCGATTGGCAGATCAACCAAATCCCCTACTGTAATTCCTTTGTTTTTATATTCTTCATACAGTTCGCTAATATTTGTTCCAAACAGTAAAATCGATGGCGTCCCAAGGTTCATATCCGGGTTCATTTCGGCAACTTTCTTTTTATTTTGGAGCACAAAAGTAGTTTCCACACCTTTTGAAGGGGCGATTTCAACCCACTGAATTTCGCCGTTTACGACTTCTTCTGAAACAACGACAAAGTCCAATTTTTCCACCCAAAAATCTCTTACTGCCGCTTGATCTTCCACATATAACATTACTTGACCAATTTTTTCAATCACGATTCATCGTCCTCTCGTCATTTCTTTTTCCTTCAAGCCAAACTCCGCATAAAAATCACGTTTCATTTCTAAAAGATAGCGCAAATCATTCATAAATTGGAATAAAATGGCTCTGTTTTCGAATTCTTCACGTGTTTCTGGGAGCTTACTACTACGAAATTCATGCACCATCGTTGTAATCTCTGCCACTAAATCTTCCGCCGTATTATGTTCATCCAACGTCTGCGCTGTTTTTTCAGTAATTTCAGCGAGCGCCATACTTTGCTCTGAAGAATGATGGAACGAAACCAGATGTCGCTTCATTTGTGTCAAAATTCGGTACTGAACCAGTCGCATATCCACATACTGAGAATAATAGTGTGACGAAGCAAAAAATTGATTGTCCAAATTTCTTGCTGCTTTTTCTTGTGCATAATCTAATGTACCCTTTAATTGATTTAATAAGCCAAACTCATCAAGATATTCAGACTGATTTCGAAGCCCTTGCGTCATTTCTGTTAAAATTTGTCTCATGATGGCTTCAATTTTTTGTTGACTGCGTTTTAATTCGTCTTCCATTTTTGGCATGTATAAATTTAAAATAATTGCGATACCTGCGCCTACCGCCATAAGTAAAAGTTCATTTTTAAACCAAAAGAATGATAGCGATTGTTCTAATAAAATGTGCGATACAAGTACTGAACTTACAACAATCCCGTCAGCAACATGTAGTCTTACAGCAAGCGGAATAAAAATCAGTAGATAAAGTCCAAAACTCACTGCGTTATAACCAATGAGCATGAAAAATACGGCGGCAATAGAAAGCGCCAAGACAGTCGAATAAACCCGCTGAATCGCAAGTTGCAGAGACCCCTTTTTCGTATTTTGTACACTTAAAATCGCGATAATTCCCGCCGAAACTGCATATTCCAAATGAAGCCATTCCGCCAAAATAATCGCTAGTGTCGCTGCAATTGCTGTTTTTACTGTCCGCATTCCAATCCGCATATGTCCCGTCCCCTTTCTATGTCCAACTTATCATAGCACGAAAGCGAAAATCGCAAAAGAAAAACCTTGAAGATTCCTCCTCAAGGTTAGACATTATTCTTCGTCTAGTGTTTTTTTAAAGCGTGCTCGGAAAAAGAAGCCTAAGCCAAGCAAGGTTATAACAGCAATGATACTATAAATCACTGTCGAAAAACTATCCATGAAAACAACAATTTCGCCCCAAGATTCGCCAAGAAGAGCGCCAAGACCAATTAATACCGTATTCCAAAGCAAACTCCCTGCCGTTGTTAAAATTAGAAATCGTGACATTTTCATCTTCGTCATCCCAGCTGGAATGGAAATCAAACTCCGTATAAGTGGAATCATCCGACATAAAAACACTGCCCAGCTACCATATTTCAAAAAGAAACTTTCAGCGCGTTCAATATCCGATTCCTTGAGTCGTAAAACCCGGCCATACTTCAAAACAATATGCGTTAGCCGTTCTTTGCCAAAATAAGAGGCCACTTTGTAAAGTAAAATAGCTCCTACAACTGAACCAAGTGTTGCTACAATAATCACCATCACTACATTAAGTGATGAAACTGTCGTCATAAATCCACCAAAAGTTAAGATAATCTCAGAGGGAATAGGCGGAAACAAGTTCTCAATCATAATTAACAAAAAAATACCTATATAGCCAAAATCAGCCATAATACTTGTAATCCAAGTTTCCAAAAAACACACTCCTGTACTTTATTTCCCTTTTAAAGTAAGTGCTTGCTTTTTAAGTTTACTACACTCGTTCTACTTTTTCAATCGATTTGGTAAAAAGAAAAAGAACTTGATACGTTTTCCATACCAAGTTCTTTGTTATTTACATTTTTAAATCGGCTTTCGTTGCGAAAAATCCTGCTAAACGATCTTTCACTTTCTTGATGCCACCAGCTTCATCACTTTCTAAATTCATTGGCATTACAGGTTCGTGCAAGCTCATTCGAAGCAAGAACCAACCTTCACCAAGCGCACCCTTCGTATTTACACGAATGCCTTCTTGGTTCACTGGTTCTAATTCCATGTCCGCGTCAGCTTCTACAAATGCCAGAAAATCAGCTAAAACTTCTTTGCCATAAGCTTTAAAATCTGGTGCTGTAATACTTAAACGAATTTCTTCGCTTTCTGCTGGTTCTTTTAAATCGGCTATTAAATCTGGCAAATCTTGCCCATTTTTTCGTAAAGTGGCGTACGTCATCAAAATTTTGGCAATTAAGTAAGCACCGTCATCTAAGAAATAATTTTCTTTTAATGCAGCGTGCCCACTCACTTCAATAGCGATTTCTGATGGTGTTCCGTTTGCATTAAGGCGTAAAGCTTCATTGATAACGTTACGATAACCACGTTTAAAACGATGTTGTTTTCCACCTTTTGCTTCGATGAATGTTTGCAGATGTCCGCTTGTTGTTGAGTCAGTCACGATAGTTGTTCCTGGCTTTTCTTCCAAAATAATACTAGAAATAACAGCAATTAATGGATTACGGTTTAAACTTTCTCCATTTTTATCCATAATCGCAGCTCGGTCTACATCCGTATCAAAAATCACACCTAAGTCCGCTCCGCTCGCAAGTACCGCTTTTTTCAAGCTAGCCATAGCTTCTTCATTATCGGGATTTGGAATATGGTTAGGAAAATTGCCATCCGGATCTAAAAACTGACTACCAGATATGTCTGCCCCGAGCTCTGCCAACACTTTTTCAGCAAAAAAGCCGCCAGCTCCATTCCCTGCATCGACAATAATGTGGCTTCCTTGGAGTGGCTTCATTTTGTCAGCTGCATCCGTGATTCCAGCTCTAATTTTATCCGTTAAGTCTGCGGCATATGTAGAAAGTAAGTCTTGTTTTGTAACTTTTCCGGCGATTAGTCCGTTTTCTGTGAAAGATTTATCTGCGTGAGCTACGATATAATCAATATCTTCATGTTCAGCTCCACCAGATTTCGTAAATAATTTTAGTCCATTATACATAAAAGGTAAGTGGCTCGCTGTAATCATAATTCCGGCATCGCAGTCATAGTCTTCGTACTGGGTTGCCATAAACATGGCTGGCGTAGTAGCAAGTCCTACATCCACCACATCGATACCTGCGAAAGTCAGCCCTTTGATAAGTGCCGCTTTTAACCGTTCCGCTGAAAGTCTGCTGTCATGACCAATCGCCACTTTTGCCTGACCTTCCACTTTTTTCTCCTCTTTTAGCCATTTCGCAAATCCATAAGCAATCTTTTCTACACGTTCGTCTGTCAGCGTAATCTGATATTTTTCCGTAGCGATTGCTATTCCACGTATGTCTGATCCGTTTTGCAGTGCTTCTAACGCTTTCGTTTCTGATTGATTCATGTCATTCCTCCAGCTTCTGTATTTTTCCCCTTCATTATAGCTTAAATTGCGCATAATTCACATATCTTTTACAAAAGATGTGCTCTATTTGCAATAATGATTTTTAGATCTACCGTTAATTCTTTTGGCGGATTTATTAATAATTCACTTTTTTTATCTTTATCAATGTGCCAACCAAGTGGTGTCATTTCAAGAAAATCGGCAAATAATTCGTTTGCGATTGGCGCTTTATATGTCACCCGTTCAACATGCTCGACTGTTAATTTTTCTGCTAGCCGAGATGTAACGGACTCATTTGAATAACTACTCTTCTCATCAACATAAATAAATTCGCGAAACTCCCGCAAATAATTCGTCTCTGGAACTACTTTTAACAAAAAACCATCCGTTTTTAACAGCCGTTTGAATTCCTCATAATTCGAAGGTGATAAAATGTTTAAAATCACATCTGCCGTCTCTTTCTGGGTTGGACAATTGGCTAAATCAGCTACTGTCCAAACAATTCCGGGATAATCTCGAGCAGCTTGTTTCACGCCTTCTTTAGCAATATCTAGCCCAATTGCTTGGACATGGCGTCCTTTTTCTTGAAGATTTTTTACAACTTGCGCTAAATGACTTCCTTCACCGGAACCAGCATCATATATCACTATTTCTTCTTTTTTTGACTCTGCAATGATTTCTGTCACTCGTTCGATTAATTTTTCAAAAAAGCCACTCGCAATCACTTTTTTTCGTGATTCAAATAAGGCTTGATCGTATTTGGTTTTATGTACTTGCTTAAGTAAATGTAAATATCCCGGCTTGGCAATATCAAACCCATGATGGTTTTTACATACAAATGAATTCGGCTCGCTAAATGAGAATTCTCCCCCACAAATCGGACAAGCAAGCAGCGTCATACTTTCTTTCATCGCAAGCTTATTAATCTCCATTTTTGATAACAATTAAACGTCACTCCCACTCGAAAAACGTTGCCCGAAAGCAGGCAACGTTTCTACTAATTTCTTTCATACGTATAAAATGTGTAATTATATTTATTTTTCTCATCTTTTTCATGAGGTTCTTTCGCTACTTCTGAAAAGTTTTCCCAGTCTACTTTTGGAAATGCGGTATCTGCATCAAATTCCGCATCAATTTTTGTGACAATTAACTTATCTGCCACATCCATAAATAAACGATAAATTTCCGCTCCACCAACAACATAAATCGGTTCGCCGGTTTCAGCAAGCGCCAGAACTTCATCCCGTGAATGAAGAATTTCTGCATCGTCTAGTTGTAATTCATTGTCCCTAGTTAACACAATGGTCTTTCTATTTGGTAAAGCTTTACCTAGTGATTCATAGGTTTTCCGTCCCATGACGAGCGTTTTTCCAGTTGTCGTTTTTTTGA
Organism: Listeria sp. MAN/IMW/UF555; assembly: GCF_058684075.1. Classification (NCBI taxonomy): domain Bacteria; kingdom Bacillati; phylum Bacillota; class Bacilli; order Caryophanales; family Listeriaceae; genus Listeria; species Listeria sp. MAN/IMW/UF555. Next base: position 94,747 of record NZ_JBZWZS010000002.1, read on the forward strand.
AAAATTGTAAATCTCCTGGTAAGTGCCACGGCATCTTGTTGTCTTTCCCAATATTACCAGCGCGGTCTTGTGCCCAAACAAAAATTATCATCTAAGAAAACCTCCCTTATACTGAAATTGGTGCTTTAATTGCAGGATCTGGATTATAACCATCTAGTGAAATATCCGCTACTTCAAAATCAAAAATGGTTGCAGGTTTATCTGAAAGAACTAATTTTGGTAGCGCATGCGGAGTTCTTGATAATTGTTCTTTCACTTGTTCGATATGATTGTTATAAAGATGTGCATCTCCCATAGTATGGATAAATTCACCAACATCAAGTCCAACTTCCCGTGCAATTAAATGTGTCAAAAGTGCATAACTCGCAATGTTAAACGGTACTCCTAAGAAAATATCTGCACTTCGTTGGTACAATTGGCACGATAATTTCCCATCTGCCACATAAAATTGAAACAATGAATGACAAGGTGGTAAAGCCATATTCGGAATATCTTCAGGATTCCAAGCAGACACGATTAAACGACGCGAGTTCGGGTTTGTTTTAATCATTTCAATCAAGTCAGCTAACTGATCAATTGTTTCCCCTTGCGAAGTTTTCCATTCACGCCATTGTTTGCCGTAAATATTACCTAATTCGCCGTATTTATTCGCGAACGTTTCGTCTTCTAAGATCCGCGTTTTAAACTTCTCCATTTCAGCTTGATACACTTCTTTAAAGGCCGGATCACGCTCAGCACGCAGCCCAAAGTCAGTCATATCTTCGCCTTTATAATCAGCGCTTTTCACAAAACGCTCAAAAGCCCATTCATTCCAAATATTATTATTATGCTGTAAAAGGTAGCGAATATTCGTATCTCCATGTAAAAACCATAGTAGTTCACTTACTACAAGTTTAAATGGTACCCGTTTTGTTGTCATAATTGGAAAGCCTTCCTGTAAATCAAAACGCATTTGATAACCAAATGTGCTGATTGTTCCAGTCCCAGTGCGATCTCCTTTTTGTGTTCCATTCTCTAAAACGTACTTTTCTAAATCCAAATATTGTTTCATTGTTCGCACTCCTTATTCCGCGTATTGTGATAAAAATTCCCAGCGTTCCATCATTTGTTCCAGCTCTGATTCTTTCGCTGTAATAAGTTCGCTAATTTCTGCTGCTTTTGTAAAGTCTGCTCCGGTTTGTTCCAATGTTTCATTGAGCGATTCAATGTCTTGCTCTAACTCGCTAATGGCATCCTCAATCCCGTCCCACTCAAGTTGTTCTTGATAGGTTAGTTTGACTTTCTCTTTTTTCTCCGGTGATGACTTTTCGGCCGAAGTATTCGCCATTTTTTTCATTGATTTTGCTGGTTTTCCTTTAGCTTCAAGTTCTTTCAAATAATCACTATATTCGCCGTAGAAAATTTCTACTTCGCCAATTGCCCGGAAAACAAGCAATTTATTTACAACTTTATCAAGGAAATATCTATCATGGCTGACCGTAATAACCGTACCGTTAAAAGATTCTAAGTAATCCTCTAGAACAGTTAATGTTTGCGTATCTAAGTCGTTGGTCGGCTCATCTAGTAGCAACACGTTTGGTCGTTCCATTAAAATGCGAAGTAAGAACAAGCGGCGTTTTTCTCCACCTGATAAGCTACCAATTTTCTTCCCGTGGGAATTTGGTGGGAATAAAAATCGTTCTAGCATGGCGCTAACGCTAATCACTTCTCCACCAGAAGTCGTTACTTGCTCTCCTGCCTCTTGCAAATAAGCAATCATTCGCATATCTGGATCCATTTCTTCATTTTGTTGCGTATAATAACCGATTTGTACTGTTTGACCCGTAATTACCTCGCCAGCATCGGGGGCAAGTTTTCCAGCTAACATATTCAGTAAAGTCGATTTACCAGTTCCATTATTCCCAGTGATACCAAGCCGTTCTCCCGGTTGAATAATTAAACTAAAATCTTGTAACACTTGTTTTTCGTCAAAGCGTTTTTCTAAATTTTTCAATTCGAAAACATCTTTCCCAAGGCGACTAGTGACAAAATCAATCGCAAGTTCTGAGTCGTCGATTTTTGTTTTGACTTTTTTCTCTAAATCATGGAAACGGTCTTGTCTAGCATTTTGTTTTGTGGCGCGCCCTTGTGGACCACGACGCATCCAAGCTAGTTCTTTACGATAAAGGTTTTTATTTTTCTCTGATTCGCGGACTTCGTTTTCCATGCGAATTGCCTTGGATTCCATGAATTTTTCGTAATTTCCAACATAGCGGTACGCCGAACCACGGTCCAGTTCCACCATATGGTTCGTCACACGGTCAAGGAAGTAACGATCATGGGTAACGAGTAATACCGCTCCTTTAAAGCGATTTAAATACTCTTCTAGCCAACGAATCGACTGAAAATCCAAATGGTTGGTAGGTTCATCTAAAATAAGTAAATCTGGCGTCTCAATCAAGACTTGCGCCAAACCAACACGCTTTCGCTGACCGCCAGAAAGCTCACTTATTTTTGCTGTTAAGTCAGTAATGCCAAGCCGCTCCAAGATAGTTTTCGCTTCTGTATTCATATCCCAAGCCGCACTCGCATCCATTTCTTGGCTAGCCGCTGTATAGGCATCATGTAGCTTGGTATTTTCTGCATCAAGCGACATCGCTAATAAGACTTCTTCATACTTACGCATTGCTCGAAGCGCCGCAGTATCACCGTCAAAAACCGCCGAAAGAACCGTATCCTCTTCATTAAAAACAGGATCTTGCGCCAAATAACCGATCGTATAATCTTTCGCTTTCGTAACGCTACCTTTATCCCCAGATTCACTTCCAGAAATAATTTGTAACAGCGTTGATTTACCAGTACCATTTACACCGATTAAACCAATGCGTTCGCCTTCTGTTATCGTTAGCGAGATATTCTCAAACAGGCTTTTTTCGCCATATGTTTTTGTTAAGTTTTCTACTTTTAACTGTTTCATTTAGTCCCATCCATTCCGTTTCGTCCTTATCTATTCTAGCTGAAAATATAGAACATAGCAATTGCTTGAGATGAAAAAAGTTCCAAAAGCAGCTTATCCACTTTTGGAACTTTTATTTTTAAAATAAACCTTGTGCGTTACCATTTTCATCGACATCCATATTTAATGCCGCTGGTTTTTTCGGTAAGCCTGGCATTGTCATCACGTCGCCAGTTAAAGCAACAACGAAGCCCGCGCCAAGTTTTGGAATGAATTCACGAATATGAATCACAAAATCAGTTGGGCGACCAAGTAATGTTGGGTCGTCCGATAAAGAATACTGCGTTTTCGCCATACAAATTGGATAACGATCCCAGCCGTATTTTTTAAACTCAACAATTTGTTTTTGTGCCTTGCTAGAAAGTTCTACGCCAATTCCACCGTAAACCTTCGTCACAATTGCTTCTAATTTTTCTTCCATTGACCAAGCATCATCATAAATGCGTTTATAGTCCGCTTCTCCGCTTTCGACTGCAGCGATTACTTTATCTGCGAGTTCCAGACCACCGTCGCCGCCTTTTTCCCACACTTCTGTTAACGAAAAAGGAATACCGTGTTCTTCGCAAAGTTGTTCTAATTTCGCGACTTCCGCATCAGAATCCGTAATAAACTTATTAATGGCAACAACATATGGAATACCAAATGTTTGAATCGATTCCGTATGTTTTTGTAAATTAGTAAAGCCTTTTGCTAGAGCATCGACATTTTCTTCACTAAGTTCTGTTTTCAAAGCGCCACCGTGCATTTTCAGTGCGCGAATTGTCGCAACAATCACGACACAATCTGGTGCTTTTCCAAGTGCCGGAACTTTAATATCTAAAAATTTCTCTGCTCCAAGGTCTGCTCCAAATCCAGCTTCCGTTACTACATATTCGCCAAGATTAAGCGCTGTACTTGTCGCCGAGACACTATTACAACCATGAGCAATATTAGCAAAAGGACCACCATGTACAATTGCTGGAGTATGTTCTAACGTTTGCACTAAATTAGGTTTTAACGCATCTTTTAATAGTAATGTTAATGCACCTTCATAACCCATTTCGCCAACAGTTATTGGTTCTTTTTTATAATTATAGCCAATCACAATTTCACTTAAGCGTTTCTTTAAGTCTTTTAAGTCACTTGCTAAACAAATGATTGCCATAATTTCAGAAGCAACTGTAATATCAAAACCATCTTCACGTGGAACGCCTTGAATAGGACCACCAAGACCAACGACCACTTTCCGAAGAGCACGATCATTTAAATCAACGACACGTTTCCAAACGATTCGTCTACCGTCAATTCCTAAATCATTACCTTGTTGCATATGATTATCGATAAACGCCGATAAAGCGTTGTTTGCTGCTGTAATGGCATGAAAATCGCCTGTAAAATGTAAATTAATATCTTCCATTGGAATAACTTGCGCATAACCGCCACCAGTTGCCCCGCCCTTAATACCCATTGTAGGTCCAAGTGATGGTTCCCGCAAAGCGATGACTGTTTTCTTATCTTTTTTAGAGAGTGCGTCGCCAAGACCAACTGTTACAGTCGATTTACCTTCACCGGCTGGCGTTGGATTAATAGCTGTCACAAGAACAAGTTTACCTTGCTCCTTGTCTTTTAACGAGTGAATCGTATCATAGGATAACTTTGCTTTATACTTTCCGTAAAGTTCGAGTGCATCTGCATCTAGTCCTAAATGTTCCGCGATAGTCGTAACTGGTAGAATTTCTGCTACTGATGCAATTTCAATATCTGATTTCACTTTATTTGACATGATATCCCCTCCGAATATGTATATTGTAACAAAGAATTAAGATATTTTGGCTTCTTCAGTGCATCAAAAAAGCGTGACACCAAGCGATGTAACACCATTTTTGATTTCTAAAGTAAAGCCTGATTGCGCAAAAATCAACATCTCAACCTTGGATTACCGTTATTCCTTTGTATCTGGTTTCGTTGGATCCATTTCCTTGAGCGTCTTGAGCGCATCTGGATGATTTTCAAAAAACTGAACAACATCCCCGATTCGGTCAATAGAATTCCAACTCAAATGATGTTCAATACCTTCCACATCATGATAAATATGGGACGGATCTACACCAATTATACTTAAAAAACTTTCTAGTAATGCATGTCTTTCTAGTAGCCTTTTCCCCATTTGTGTTCCTTTAGGCGTCAAAATTAATCCACGATATTTTTCATAGATTAAATATTCGTCTTTATCTAGTTTCTGTACCATTTTTGTTACAGAAGACGGATGGACAAATAACTCATCAGCAATATCCGAAACCCTGGCATAACCTTTTGTTTCAATAAGGGAATAGATTTTTTCAATATAATCTTCCATACTAGGTGTTGGCATAGCTATACCCTCCAACTTATATTCTTTCACATAGCCAATTGTACTATAATATCGGACTTTCTAAAAGCAATTACCCTTTCTAAAACGAAATTTCTCCTAGGACATTCACGTAGTTTTTCGCGGTAAATCTAGCATTTAACGACAAAATATAACATAAAAGTAAAAAGTAAGCCTTTACAAGTCCAAAAATTAAAAAAATATTGAAAATCACCTTGACGTTTATAGGTATTTTGATTTATAGTGTTAGTATCATATGCGGCAACGCTATGAACTGAAAAGGTAGTATTTGCGAGAAAAATTTTTAAACAGAAATGAAAGCGTTTGAAAAATGATTCTAGCAATTATTAGCCATACTTAGGAGGATTTATTTCAATGCAAAATGGGAAAGTAAAATGGTTTAACAATGAAAAAGGTTACGGTTTTATCGAATCAGACGGCGGCGAAGATATTTTCGTTCACTTCACAGCGATCCAAGGTGACGGCTACAAATCTTTAGAAGAAGGCCAAGCGGTAACATTTGAAGTAGTTGAAGGTAACCGCGGTGCTCAAGCAGCCAATGTGGAAAAAGCCTAATCCAGTTGCCAATTAGACACGGACTTAAAACCGGTATCCTTTGACCGGTTTTTTTATTGCAAAAAAATAGCTTTCCTTCTATAATAAAGCCACATCTACTCAAACAATAGGAGGCGCACAATATGGAAGTTTTCGTTGACGGTGCAAGTGCTGGAAATCCCGGTCTTAGTGGTGCTGGCATAGTTCTAAAAGCAGCAGGAATCTATGAACAATTCGCCATCCCTCTCGAAGTTATGACCAATCATGAAGCCGAATTTATCGCGATTAAATTAGGTCTAGAAGAAGCTTTAAAAAAACAAGCCACTTTCATTCGTTTGTATTCTGATTCGAAAGTCGCCATTGAAGCAATCCATAAACGACACGCTAAAAATCCTTTATTCAAACCCCATTTAGAAGCAATTTTAGAAATGGCTGATTCAGTAGAGTTATTTTTTGCAGAATGGCGTAACGTTAGCCAAAATAAACAAGCCGACCAACTCGCGCGTCAGGCTATAAAAAAACAGAAGCAATCTGGTGTCAAATAACCAGATTGCTTCTATTTTTATTCAATATCCCGCGTTAGGGTTTTTAAGCCATATTTTTCAACGACCGCAAAAGCATCATCGCGGAAACCGTTATATTTCAAGCTTGCTAAGTTCATTTCTAGCGGCACTTCAGTATGAATTTTAGCTAGTTTTTGGCTCAGTTCAAGCATTGCTAAATCTTCTTGAATTTTCAATTGTTGGGCTGGTTTAAGCTTGTCTAAATTATTTAAAACCCCTTCAATTGATTCGAATTCTTGGATGAGCTTAATTGCTGTTTTTTCACCGATGCCACGCACTCCAGGATAACCATCAGAAGTATCCCCCATCAATGCTTTTACATCAATAAACTGTTTCGGCGTAATGCCCATTTCTTCAAAAAATGTTGCTTCATTATATCGTTTATAATTGCCATAACCTTTTTGCATAATCCATACATCATTCGTCGGTGCGATTAGCTGTAGTAAATCTTTATCACCACTTAAAACGGTTGTCGAAATACTACTACTAGCCTGAACTGTAATCGTACCAATGCAGTCATCTGCTTCAAAACCAGGTACGCCCAAGTTAACAAAGCCAAACCCAGCAGCTACTTCTTTTGCTAAATCGAATTGAGGTATCATTTCTTCTGGTGGCGCCGTTCTGCCCGCTTTGTAACCATCATATAATTCATTACGGAATGTTTGTGACCCCATATCCCAGCAAATAAGTGTATGTGTTGGATTACTTTGACGAATAGCCGCAAACATGTGTCGCATAAAACCTTGCACGCCATTCGTTGGAATTCCGTGTTGATTAAACATAAATTGTTTGGAAACAGCTGTTGCATAAAATGCTCGGAAAAGTAGTGCCATTCCATCTACAACGAGCAAATTTTCTCGATTTTCGTTCATATATAATCCTCCTATTTCCTTCTACTGCCATCTATTGTAGCATAATTATATCTGGCTCGCAGAAAAAAAGGAGCTTTTTACCAGCTTGCTTTTTTCACGCCGGGTAATTGTCCTTGATGTGCTAGTTCACGAAATCGAATCCGTGACATACCAAATTTACGCATATAACCATGCGGGCGACCTGTTAATTCACAACGATTGTGTAGTCGTGTTGGTGAAGAATCTCTTGGTAACTTGCGTAACTCATCAAAACGACCTTCTGCTTTAAGCGTGCGGCGAAGTTCTGCATATTGTTCTACAAGTGCTTGTTGATGCTCATGTTTAGCAACTTTTGATTTTTTAGCCATATGTCTCTCCTTTCATAAATAATAATCATTCCGATTTATATCATACGCCGATTTCAAAATGAATGCAAGTCTCTTGTTTTAAAAAAACCGATACCCACTTAAAATGGGTATCGGTTCGTTATTTATTTAGTACCAACGATTGGTCCATAAGCATTAGAGAAACCATTATTATAAGCTACTCCGGCACTATTTTTACCAGCGTCCCAGTTAACGGACCAGGTCATAACACCTTTTACTGGAGTTCCTTTTGCTTGTAAACGATTGAATACATTTTGGACAATTTGAGGGTCTTTAACGTAACCAGTTGCTGCTGCATCTACATTGGCTGGTAAACCGAAGACAAATTTATTCGCAGGAATTTTTAAATAACCGCGCGTCCCGTTAATGAAAGAATCTGCCATGTAATATAAGAAAGATTCTTTTAAAGTATCATTATTTTGCGCAATCCATTGGTTAGTTTCATCTACCCAAACACCGTCGCCACCTTGATTGTAAAGTTGTGGGGCAATATAGTCATAGTAATTAGCAAGTGAAGTTAAGTAGCTCTCATAAGCGCTACCTGGTTTTAAATAAGGAAATTCTGGCGCCATCGTAATTAAGAAGTTTTTGCCTTGTGCTTTATAATGATCTTTGACGATTTTAAGCGCTGCTGGAATAACAGTTTTATTATCTCCCGCGGTAATGGCGCTTTGTTCTAAGTCTATGTCTAGTCCATCAAAGCCGTATGTTTCTACTTGGCGGATAATTTCATTCGCGAACGCCTGCTCATCCCCAGCCTTCAGTTCCACGTGACCATCCGCACCACCAAGCGCTAAAAGTACTGCTCGACCTTCTTTGTTTAATGCGCCGACTTGTGCTCTGAAATCGCTATCATTTATTCCCACAGGTTTAAATGTTGGAATGCGATTTACTCCGTCTCCCTTCATAAAGGAAACATCTACCACGTTATAAGCTTTCGGTGTATCCTTCAGTGCTATATCTGCGGAAGTCCCTTGTTGATAGCCATCTTTCCCAGAAGATTTCCAACTATGCCAGTACCCAACTAGCACCTGTTTGTTAGAAATATCTGGCATAACAGAAGCGTCATCCGTCGCCGCTTGAGCCGTACTGCCGAAAGCCCCAAGCCCTGTGCCAACTAAAAGTAAAGACAAACCACCAACCATTACTTGTTTTCCATTCATCTACTTTTCCCCCTTACTTTATCTACCCCAAACTTGCTTTTTTGGAGCTACTAGAAAATACCCATCATAATGAAAATAAAACTAGAAAAACAGCAAAAAAGCGAAATTGATATAGACCAATTCCGCTTTCAAATAAATAATTGCTTATAAGTATATGAGAAAAAATAGCCCAATTAAAACTGTTTTATTTTTTACTCAGCATGTTGAGGTTCTGGATCTGCTAGTTTTTTATCTTTACGATGAGGAATCATGTTGAAAATAATATTTAAAGTAATTGCAGTAACACTTCCGGCAACAATTCCATTACTCGTAAATAAACGAACAAAAGATGGGAAAGCATTAAATAAATCTGGCACAACAGTTACGCCTAAGCCAACACCAACTGCACAAGCAATAATTAATAAGTTTTCTTGAGAAGTAAAATTAACTTTTCCTAACATCTTAATACCCTGCGCAACAACCATTCCGAACATAGCAACCATTGCCCCACCAAGAACCGGAGTAGGGATAATTGTTGTCACAGCCCCAATTTTTGGAATTAAACCTAGGACGATTAAGAAACCTGCTGCCGCATAAATAACTTTACGCGTTTTAATGCCAGAAAGCTGAACAAGCCCGACATTTTGCGAATAAGCAGTGTAAGGGAACGTATTAAAAACTCCGCCAAGCATAATCGCTAGCCCTTCTGCACGGTAACCACGAGTTAAATCTTTTTGCGTTAATTTCCGTTCGGTAATATCTGATAAAGCAAAATAGACACCCGTTGATTCCACCATACTTACTAAGGCAATTAAAATCATCGTAATTATCGCCGGCCATTCAAAGGTCGGAGTGCCAAAATAAAATGGTTTTGGCATATGAAACCAGCTTGCTTCACTAACCGGTCCAAGCGAAATACCTTTATAAAGCGCCGCAAAAAGTGAACCTCCAACAAGACCGATTAAAACAGCAATAGCTTTCGAAAAACCTTGGCCAAAACGATACACTAAAATAATTAACATTAACGTCCCAAAACCTAGACCAAGATTATACATCGAACCGAAATCTTTTGCCCCTGCCCCGCCAGCAAGATTGTTAATGGCAACGGGAATAAGTGTTAAACCAATAACTGTTACAACGGAACCCGTCACAACAGGAGGGAAAAATCGAACAACTTTAGAGAAGAATGGGGCTATTAATAATACAAAAAGTCCTGAAACAATAATCGAGCCGTAAATCGCGCCGATCCCCATATCTTGCCCAATCAAAATAATTGGTGCAATGGCTTGAACCGCACATCCAAGTACAACAGGTAAACCAATTCCAAAGAACCGATTAACCGTTAATTGTAGCAATGTCGCAATCCCGCACATAAAAATATCAATCGAAACTAAGTAAGTCATTTCTTCTCCGTTAAAACCAAGCGCTCCACCGATTAATAGTGGAACAATAACCGCTCCAGCATACATCGCTAGAACATGCTGAAATCCTAAAGCTGCAATCTTCCCTTTACCTAACATCTACTCCTATTCCTCCTCTAAAAATAAGATTTCTTCGTTTTCAAGTGAGGCAATTCGTGCTAGTGAATAAACTGGAATCCCTGTTTTATTTAATAATTCGCGACCTTGCTGGAAGGATTTTTCAATTACAATCCCAATCCCTGCCACTTTTGCTCCGGCAAGCTCAGCAATTTCAAGTAAGCCAAGAGCCGCTTGACCATTTGCGAGAAAATCATCAATAATTAAAATCGTATCTGCATCCGTTAAAAATTGCTTGGAAACAGAAATATCATTTGATTCTTTTTTCGTATACGAATAAACCGTGCTTGTATACAAATTATCCGTTAACGTCACCGATTTTTTCTTTCTAGCAAAAACAACCGGTACCGAAAGTGCTAGTCCGGCAAAAACTGCGGGCGCAATACCAGAAGATTCGATTGTTACGATTTTTGTAATCCCTAAATCTTTAAAACGTTCAGCAAACGCCTTGCCCATTTCTTGCATTAAACCAGGATCAATTTGATGATTTAAAAATGCATCTACTTTTAAAACATTCCCTGGTAAAACTGTACCTTTTTCTTGAATAAACTCTTCCAGTAATTTCAAAGATATTCTCCTTTCAAAATAAAAAAACTGCTTCTCTAAATTTAGAGAAGCAGTATAGAAGCCACCAATTTTCGGAGTGACTTCTTTATACAAACTACTCATAGTCCGGTTATTTACGGTAACCAGGTAGAAACTCGTCGCCCAATCGCAACTATTATATAAGTATTTCGGTTTTAAGTTATGTTGTTTATTATAGCTTTCTAAAGGAGCAGGGTCAAGCTAATTTTTTACTTATTAAACTGATAAACATATGCGTATCTTTTTTCTAGTAAATCTAATAAATAAGTTGGGTTTAATCCCTCTCCTGTTGTATCTGTTAAAATTTCTAGCGGTTTTTTCGTTTTCCCAAATGTATGCACATGTTCGGTTAACCAAGTTTTTAATTCTGTATAATCATCGCTGGCAATGATTGCATCAATATTAGGAATTTCTTTTTGCATTTGATGATAGAACTGCGCTGCGTACATTAAACCTAGTGCGTAAGACGGGAAGTAACCAAAGTCGCCACCAGCCCAGTGAATATCTTGCAATACGCCATTTGTATCATTATCTGGACGAATGCCTAAGTATTCCTCGTATTTGTCGCCCCAAGCTTTTGGTAAATCTTTTACTTCTAGCTCCCCGTTAATAAGTGCTTTTTCAAGCTCATAACGAATCATAATATGAAGTGGATAAGTTAATGTATCAGCTTCAATCCGAATAAGCGAACTTTCAGAGATATTCACTGCGCGGTAAAAATCTTCTAAACTCACATGGTCAAAAGCCGGTTTTGTTATCGCTTGAAAATCAGCATAATTACTTTTCCAAAATGCTAAACTAGAACCGATAATAATTTCATAAAATAATGATTGTGATTCATGAATGCCCATTGATGCCCCGTTTGCAAGTGGAGTACCTACAAGTGCTGCGTCAAAATTTTGTTCATAAATCGCATGACCGCCTTCATGAATCGTACCAAAAACAGCCATTTTAAAATCATTTTCATTGTAACGAGTCGTAATACGAACATCGCCAGTATTTAAACCAGTCGCAAAAGGATGCACGGTTTCATCTAAACGACCTGCTTCAAAGTCAAAGCCCATTTTATTCAGAATGCGAATGCTAAATTCTTTTTGCTTAGCTTCTGATATTTTGGTGTTTAAAATGGTTCCATCTGGCTTCACGCCTTCGTTTGCGATTTTTTCGCGAATCGCCATAATTCCGTCGCGTACTTTTTCAAATACGGAATCAAGCACTGATACTGTTACGCCTGGCTCATATTGATCGAGAAGTGTGTCATATTTATTTTCTTCATAACCCCAATACTCAACAAACTTACGCTTCATTTCAAGGATTTTTGTTAGGAACGGTTCAAAAGCTGCAAAATCGTTTTGTTCGCGAGCTGTTGTCCAAGCGGTTTCTGCTTGAGCTACTAGTTTAGTATATTCCGCGTATTCTTTACTTGGAATTTTTTTATTTAAATCATATGTTTTTTGAGATTCTTCTAATGTTTTACGAGTGATTTCAGATAGATTTTCTTTATCAAGGTTAAGTCCAGCAATAAAAGCAGCCATTTCTTCTGATGTTTGCATATTGAAAATCTCTTCAGATAGAACGCCAATAACATCAGAACGGCCTTCCATCCCTTTTGCCGGCGCGCCTGTACGAAGATCCCAATAAACTAATGCGAGTGCTTCTTCTAAAGCTTCCATTTTTTTAATATACGCTAAAAATTCCTCTTCTAATGTTTCTACCAAACTTAACTCCTCCATTCAGTCTTCTTTTTTAGGACGTGGTTTTCTTGGACCCCAGTATTGATATAAATCGGTGCGCAAGTAACCATTATATAATTTCCGTTTTTTCGTCGCTTTTTTGCCATAAACTTCTTCAAAAAGTTCATAAGAGGTAAGGACATACACTGACCATGTTGGCATGCGTTTATAAACAATACCCATTTCGCGGTATAGTTGGCGCACTGCTTCCTCGTCTTCTAGCCGTTCCCCGTATGGCGGATTCGCAACAACAACTCCGTACTCATCTTCTGTTTGGAAATCAGCCACTTGAAGTTGTCTAAAAGTAATTAAATCGCCAAGACCAGCTTCAACCGCATTTTGTTTCGCAATTTCGATTAAACGAGCATCAATATCGCCACCAATAATGTTTAACGGTTGATCATAATTAGCCAAATCTTCGGCTTCTTGACGCGCATCTTCCCAGATTTGTTTCGGCATCCAGTCCCATGTTTCCGACACGAACTCGCGGTTAAAACCAGGCGCAATATTTTGTCCAATTAGCGCCGCCTCAATTGGAATCGTTCCAGAACCACAAACAGGATCATAAAAAGGTCTATCCGGATGCCAGCTAGTTAGTAACACCAGTGCCGCCGCCATTGTTTCTTTGATTGGCGCACTACCTTGAGCTAAACGATAACCGCGTTTATGTAATCCAGCACCACTTGTATCAATCGTTAACGTTACTTCATCTTTCAAAATGGAAACTTCTAGCTTAAATAATGCGCCAGTTTCCATCAAACGACCAGAACGACGATATTTTTCACTGACGCGGTTTACAATTGCTTTTTTCACAATCGCTTGGCAGTCAGGAACACTATAAAGCGTTGATTTAACTGATTTTCCAGCGACAGGAAATTGTGCATCTAGCGGCAAATAATCTTCCCATGGTAGAGCTTTTGTTTTTTCAAAAAGTTCATCAAATGTTGTTGCTTTAAAAACGCCAACCACAATTTTCACCCGGTCAGCTACACGAAGCCAAAGATTCGCTCGAGCAATTGCGGATAAATCTCCTTCAAAATATACTTTACCGTTTTCAACTTTTGGATCATAGCCTAAACGCGCTACTTCTTTCCCAACAATCGCTTCTAAACCAGAAGCCGCAGTTGCCACCAACTGAAATGATTTCATTGTGTCCCATCCTTTAATTAAATTTCTAATGAAAAAAGCTGTTTTAAGAGGAGGAGTTTTGTTTTAAATAGGCATTCAACCAGGTCGAACACCCACCTTAAAACTTGCGCTCCGGCCTTCTAAAACAGCCTTCAATGTTAAATTAAATCCTGTAAATAACGCTCTGTAAGCCATGTTCTGTTCTTTACTACATACAGGGTAATAGTAAAGAGATAACCATCTATCTGCACAAAAATACATTTGCGCCTCGTCCCTTGTTCTTGATTCCTCGGGAAAAGTGCCCCTACCATAAGTTTGAGTTTCTCGCTCGTGGGGTTTACCTCGTTCCACTTCCGAGCATTTCTGCCGGAACTTCGTCACTGTGGCACCTTCAAGGTTATAAGACCATATCCGAAGACTTAGGTCATTCACCTGCCGTCAAACCGGAAATCCGGAATGCCCTGGCTTATTGTTTGACCAGGCACGATCACTACGGGCATCACAGCACCGTGCGAGCATGGACTTTCCTCTGCTTCCATAAGAAAACAGCGATTATCCGAACGTTATTCATTTATTCTTAACTTACTTATACTAGCATACCTATTCGTTATCGTCCAGCTTATTTCCAAAAACGTGTTTTTCTAAATTAGAAAGACGTTTTAGAATATCAAAGTTGGTCGTTCCAGCAGGTTGTGCAGCTGCTTGGAAAGTCGGTGCTGGTTGTGTTGTTGTTCTCACTGGTGCATTATCCAGTTCTTGCACTAGACGAATATTTTCCGCTTGAAGTGCTTCAATTTCCTGTGTAAATGTACTGTAATCTTTAATAACCATGTCTAAAAACTCATCAACATCTTCTGGATTATAACCACGAAGTCCAGTTTTAAATTCTTTTTCCAATATTTCTTTGCCAGTTAAGTGATACTCAAATTGTTCCGAAGTCATGTAACTCCACCTCTATCTCTATTCTTACGTATTTTTTGTTCTAATTATATACTTACCCTTATTTTTCCAAATCTCACACCATTTGTCAATCTATTCGAGTGTTTTTTATAAAATAACCGTTTTCTTCTATATTAAAATGTTTGATTCATATCCTCGACAACATCTTGTAATGCGTAAAAATCAATGCATTCTAAGAAGTAATTAGCTTGTTCTTTTGCTAATTTAGCACGGTCATAAAAAAATTTAGGTGAGCCTTCTTTTTCTAAATCATAAACAAGCAATGCCCCATCTGTATTATCAATAATAAATCCATCTCTAGCTGCAAATTGTGCGGGGCTTTCATAAGGCCGTTTTGTAATAAAAGCGTGATAATCCGCAGCCCCTATTACTTCCTGGGCCCATAACTGATTATTTTCGTTCCAGTTCGCACTTTGTTTTTCAAAAGGTTCCAGTACTGCTAATTTAATAGGATATTCCTCTTTTAACAAAGCGACTACCTCTCCGGCCCAAAGTTCAATTCCTAATTGTCCAGAAATAATAACCCACTCAAGCCCATCTTCTATTAGAGGAATTAAATGGCGTTTTATTGTTTCTTTAATATAAACAGCTTCATCCGCATCCTTTTTAAAAATTCCAAGTTCAAAATTTTTATATCCGGTCACTGCGATGGATTTCACATGGATTCCTCTTTTCTTTTTAAGAAATCTCTCACTCTTGTTAATGTATACTTAGTAGATTGATAATGATCTAAAAAATGTTTATAAAAAGATCTTCCATTAAATGCACTTACTGCGGTCATCTGAACATTATCACAAGCTTGGCGAAGTTGTAGTTCCCCCAAATAAGGAGGCCGCTCAGTATTAACCCACGGAATGGCAAGTTCTAAAAAATCATCGGCACATCTTTTAGCTTCATCAACAAAAGGTTTCATGTCTTTATAAAAATCAAACGGCTTTTCTTCTTCTCGATTACTTAAATATAGTTCCCAGTTTTTTTCATTCTGAAGAAGTAATTGTTCCGTACGGATTAAAAGTTCCATTGTATCACTCTTTTCTTCACATTTTCAGTTACTTCAAGAATAGCATAGGTAGCAAAATCTTGCCTAAAATTCGATTATTAGCTAAAATATGGTAAAATAGACGAAGGTACGTTCTATTTATAAGATAGTTTCATGCCAGAAAGAGCTATTTTGCATTTAATTGATACTATCATTTTCATTTTTATTTGTTATAATAGATGATAGTCTGAAATTCAGAATAGAAATTTTCTGATAGAGGTGAAAAAAATGGCTATTGGTTATCCCGGCGGCAAGAAGTATACAGCGAGTCATGAAGGACTTCCTTCAAAAAAACGGAAAACTCCTGTAACTTATGGTAAGCGAGGTATGTCTTTAGAAGATGACTTGAATGATACAATTGCGTATTATTTAGCCCACGACATCGCAGTCATCCATAAAAAACCTACCCCTGTCCAAATTGTCAGTGTGGACTATCCAAAAAGAAGTAGTGCCAAAATTAAGGAAGCCTACTTCAAAACACCATCCACAACAGACTACAATGGTGTTTATAAAGGAAAATATGTTGATTTTGAAGCAAAAGAAACGCAAAATACAACTTCCTTTCCACTCAGTAATTTTCATGATCACCAAATGACACATATGGCAAATGTCTTAAAACAAGATGGCATTGTTTTTGTCATTATCGCTTTCCAAAAACTTGGAGAAACGCATTTCATTCCTTTCGAAAAGTTTTATCCGTTTTGGGAACGCATGCAAAGTGGTGGAAGAAAATCAGTCACTATAAGTGAAATACAAGATGTATCAGACCAAGTTCCTTATGGTCTAAATCCAAGGCTTGACTTCTTGCAATCCATAGACAAATTATACTTCTAGTCAAACCTTTTTTAAAGGAGAGAGATTTTTAATGGCAGATAAACCGCAGACAAGATCTCAGTATCGCAAAAAACCAAAGGGTAGCTCTAAAAAAGCCCAACCAAAACGAGGAAAACGTGTAGTAGTTAATATTTTCAAAACGATTTTCTTTGTAGGGTTATTTTTAACTTTCTTTGGTATTGCGGCTGGTGCAACTATTTTTTATGATTATGCAAAAGATGCACCTAAACTGACCGACTCCAAACTGCGTGATCCACTTTCATCCAAGTTACTTGATAAGGATGGCAAGGTTTTCGCAGAAGTTGGAACCGAACGGCGGGAATATATTGAATACAAAGATATACCTGAAACACTTAAAAACGCCATTCTAACAACAGAAGATGCGCGTTTTTACGAACATGATGGGATTGACCCTATCCGTCTTGGCGGGGCTGTTGTAGCCAACGTTACTGACGGCTTTGGTGCAGAAGGTGCTAGTACTTTATCCCAACAAATCATTAAGATGTCTTATTTGGATTATACAAAAAAGACCCTTGCACGAAAAGCGCAAGAAGCATGGTTAGCACTTCAACTAGAAGAAAAATATAGCAAAAACGACATTCTCGAAATTTATGTCAATAAAGTCTATATGTCTGACCGAGTGCACGGTATGCAAACAGCTGCCGAACATTACTTTGGTAAAAATGTAAAAGATCTTACATTAGCCGAAACTGCACTTCTTGCTGGGATGCCTCAAAGTCCTAACAATTACAATCCATACGATCACCCAGAAGCAGCTAAAAAACGTCGTGATCAAGTTTTAACCAATATGTACACGCATGACAAAATTTCTAAAGAAGAAATGACTACCGCACAAAAATCACCAATTACAACTGGACTTCGCTCGAAAAAAGATCGTGAAGACAAAATTTATAAATACGATTCTTACGTAACACAAGTATTGAGTGAAATTCCTAAAGAATATGATGTCTATCGTGATGGCTTAACGATTTATACGGCACTTGATCGTGACGCACAAGAATATACAGAGAAAATGCTAAATACAAACAAAGTTGTTAATTTCACGGATGATGAAATGCAAGCCGGAATTGTTCTTCAAGATACTAAGACCGGTCGTGTCCAAGCAATTGGTGGCGGACGTAATCAAAAAGTAACTCGTGGATATAACTATGCCACTCAAGTAAAACGTTCGGTAGGTTCCACGATGAAACCTATTGCCGATTATGGTCCAGCTTTTGAATATTTAGATTGGTCAACTGCTCATATTTTAGAAGATGAACCTTATACGTATACTGGCGGAACCCCTATTAATAACTGGGACTTCGGGTATAAAGGACCAATTTCCGTACGACAAGCGCTTTATGATTCAAGAAACATTCCAGCACTTAAAACATTACAAGCAGTTGGACTTGATAAATCCGAGCAGTTTGTTAATAAACTTGGTATCACCTATGATAAAGGACAAAATGTAGAATCCAATGCTATCGGTGCAAACAGTTCTAATCCAATGCAAATGGCTGGAGCTTATGCTGCCTTTGGTAATAAAGGGATTTACAATAAACCTCATACAGTAACAAAAATCGTCTTATCTGACGGACAAACTGAAATCGATACAGAACCAAGTAGCACAGTAGCAATGAAAGAATCTACTGCTTATATGGTTTCTGATGTTCTAAAAGATGTTCTTTCTGTCGGAACAGGTACGACAGCAGCTGTACCAGGAGTTCCTGCCGCTGGTAAAACAGGTACAACAAATATTCCACCTGAATTCACTTCGAAGTACTACTACCCTAGTGGTGCTGCCCGTGATTCATGGTTTGCTGGCTATACAACCAATTATTCTATCGCCGTCTGGACAGGCTATGACGATAAGAAAAAATATGTATCAGCGAGTGAACAAAAGATTGCACAACGCATGTTTAGTAAACTTATGGCTCATGTATCTGCCAATAAAACAACAGCAGATTTCAAAATGCCAAGTAACGTTGTATCCGTTCCAATTTTAAAAGGTAGCAACCCAATCGCTCGTGCCGCAGAAGGTACGGCAAGCGATAAAGTAAGCTACGAATTATTCTTGTCAGGAACAGCACCAACTAAAACCGCTTCGACACCAGAAGATGAGAAGAAAAAAGCGGAAGAAGAAGCTAAGAAAAAAGCCGAAGAAGAGAAGAAGAAAACAGAAGAAGAGAAAAAGAAAGAAGAAGAAGCTAAGAAAAAAGCAGAGGAAGAGGCTAAGAAAAAGGCTGAAGAAGAAGCCAAAAATCTTACTGCCCCTGCCGGCCTAAGAGCAAGTTATGATGCTAATTCTAAACAGGTTAATGTTTCTTGGTCGCCGGTAAATGGCGCAACCTATGAAGTAAATGTCAATGGTTCAACCACAACCGTCTCTTCCACATCTGTATCTGTAAGTGGTGGTAACCCTGGCGATACCGTATCAATAAATGTCGTCGCCGTAAAAGATGGCAAGCGAAGTCCTGCCGCCTCCACTACAGTTAGAATTCCAGATAGTTAATTGAATAACAAAAAGCGAGGAAGAGATTACTCTTCCTCGCTTTTTATTATCTTTTAGCAATTAATTTCCGCTGTTCTAATACTAATTCATTTAACTGACGAAATCCTAAGAAAGTATTACCACGTTTTAAAACGTATTCTAGTCGTTCCTCCAAATTCAGTGGCTTTGTCTCAAGCGTTTTAATTTGCTCTGTTAAATTATCTAATTGAACTGGCCGATGATTACTCCAAAACAGAATAGATAGAAAAATACCAAGCGCATCTCTTACAATAACCGGAGATGGTTTTTGATGCACTTTTAAATCAGCTTCCATACTTTCTGCTAAATTAGTCATATGTTTTGCTAATTTACGGCAAGCTCGGTCCGTTTCATTTTTCCAAGGAATGACTCCTTCTCCTTTTGTGAAAAATTGTTGTTCTTGCCAAAATGGTAAGCCACTTACGTAAATTGATTCAGGATCATATTCTTCTGCAATTACATCTGGCGCTGGAAAGTCTGGATGGGTTAATTCTACTGCATATTTAAATTCAGCCATCAAATCCCCTCACTTTCGCTTGTTTTTTTCCTTCTCTACATAAATAAAGTAAAGGGCATGTCGGACATTCTGGGTTTCTTGCTTTACAATGGTATCTTCCGAAAAAAATCATGTAATGGTGCGCATCCGACCATAGTTCTTTTGGAAGTTTTCGTTTAAGTGTTTCTTCTACTTCTACAACAGAATCTTTCCATCTACAAATACCAAGACGCTTACTAATTCGCTCTACATGCGTATCAACTGCGATTGCTGGGATGCCAAAGCCAACTGATAATACAACATTGGCTGTTTTTCTACCGACACCTGGTAAGCTTTCTAGTTCCGCATGTGTCCGAGGAACTTCTCCGTTAAATTCAGCGAGAATTTTTGCAGATAAGCCTTGAATATTTTTTGCTTTATTTCGGTATAAACCTATCGAACGAATATCATCCATTAATTCTTCTAATGGTACAGCTAAATAATCTTCTGGTCGGTGATATTTTTCAAAAAGTGAAGCTGTCACTCGATTGACTAAAACATCTGTACACTGGGCGGATAATACAACTGCAACCAGTAACTCAAACGTATTTTTATGGATTAGTTCGCAATGTGCTGCTGGAAACATTTTCGCCATTTCTTCTATGCATAATACGGTTTGTTTATTTGATAACAATTTGTTTACGTCACCCTTTTCTTTTTTCGAGCCAGTCGTATAATGGAATCGACCCTGCACTTTTTTTGACTTCGCTTTGATTAATCGTTTGGCTAGTTCGGCCGTTTTGATGAAATTCTTCTGCTACTCGTTTGGCATCTTCTGTTGTCTTAACGCCTTGTTTCGACCAATTAAGTAATATCCTATCAATATAGCGGAAATTTAATTTTTGTGAAATAACTGCTTCTTTAAGAGCCTCCTTGATTAAATCAGGGCTCGTTCTATCTTGGTCAACCCATGCAGATAACATTTCTGCTTCCATTGGTGAAAGTGGTCTGCCGAATTCCGCTTCGAATAAACTGTACAAATTCGTTTGTTGCTCCACTTCTTGATCTTGTCTATTATCCGCTTCGATATTTTCGTAAAATGCGACTAATTTGCCCCAAAGCGGTTCTAAATTATATTGTTCAGAAATCATTAATGAATTATCTTTACTTTGTTCAATAGCAACCACGCCTTTTTTAAGCAGTGAATCCATTGTTTTAATAGTATCTTCCAGTCGAAGTGTTGTTCTATCTGTTAACATCTCCATCGAAGGAAAAAATTCTGCTTCTGCTGCAAATGATTGTATTTGAAGTAAAAGTACTAATTCATTTTCATTTAGGCCAATTGCTGCATAGTTTTTTACTAATACTTGCGGCAAAGTTACTTGCCCTTCAGCCATCCATTTCCCAAGCATTTTATGATCCATTTTAAACACCTCACTCCAAAATTATAACATGGTTTTCAAGGGAAAAATATAAAAGTAATGAGAAAATCACTAAATCAATTGGAAAAGCTGTTTTTTACTCGGTAGAAATAAAAAAGTGAAGCCAATAGATGGCTTCACTTTTTCTTAAGGATATAAACGGTTAAGTAAGCGTGGGAATGGAATTGTTTCGCGAACATGTTCTGTTCCGGAAATCCAAGCTACCGTACGCTCTAAACCAAGTCCAAAACCAGAATGTGGTACAGAACCGTAACGAGCTAAATCAAGATACCAGCTATATGCTTCTTGGTCTAAATCGAAATCTTCCATTCTAGCTTGTAGTGTTTCTAAATCATGAATACGTTCAGATCCGCCAATAATTTCTCCGTATCCTTCTGGAGCAATCATATCGGCACATAAAACAACTTGATCGTTTTCTGGATCTTCTGGCATATAAAATGGTTTAATTGCTTTTGGATAATGTGTAATAAACACTGGTTTTTCGAAGCTATCCGCAATCGCTGTTTCATGCGGTGCTCCGAAATCATCTCCCCAAACAATGTCATCAAAGCCTAATTCGTGTAAACGTTCAATTGCTTCTGTATAAGTAATACGCGGGAACGGTGCAACCATTTTTTCTAAATGACTCACATCACGTCCAAGGCGATCTAGTTCTAAGCGACAGTTATCAAGTACTGCTTTTACTAGGAAAGCCACATAGTTTTCTTGAACTTGTAAGCTATCTTCTAACTTGTAAAACGCCATTTCTGGTTCAATCATCCAGAATTCAATTAAATGACGACGTGTTTTTGATTTTTCAGCACGGAAAGTCGGGCCGAATGAGAATACTTTTCCGAAAGCCATTGCTGCTGCTTCCATATATAATTGTCCACTTTGAGAAAGAAAGGCATCTTCATCAAAATATTTCGTATGGAATAGTTCGGTTGTTCCTTCTGGTGCACTACCAGTTAAGATAGGTGGATCAATTTTTAGGAATCCTTCTTTATTGAAAAATTCATAACTAGCGCGGATAATTTCATTACGGATTTTCATGATAGCGTGTTGACGATTAGAACGTAACCATAAATGACGGTGATCCATTAAAAATTCCGTGCCGTGTTCTTTCGGTGTAATTGGATAGTCATGCGATTCGCTAATTACTTCTACGCCAGATACAGCCATTTCATAACCAAATGGGGAACGTGTATCTTCATTAATTGTACCTGTTACAAATAAGCTTGTTTCTTGTGTTAAAGCTTTGGCAGTGGCAAACATATCGTCGCCAACTTCTGCTTTTACGACAACCCCTTGCATAAATCCTGTTCCATCACGTAATTGTAAGAAAGCAATTTTCCCACTTGAACGCTTATTCGCAAGCCATGCTCCAATAGTTACTTCTTTTCCGACAAATTCGGATGCTTGATTGATTGTAATTTTCACTTGTCTACACTCCCTATTTCATAAAACTTTTGATTCGATTTATAGCTTCTTGGAATAAGTCTGGATTTGTTGCATAAGAAAGGCGTATATAATCGGGCATTCCGAATCCTGAGCCTGGAATGACTGCGACTTTCGCTTCTTCTAAAAGAGCTGCTACAAAGGCATCTACATCCTGAAAACCTTTTTTATGTGCCGCTTCTTTTACTTCAATAAAGAAATAAAAAGCGCCATCTGGTTTTTTGGGTTTAAATCCTGGAATACTACTTAGTTCTGGATAAAAGCGTTCCATTCTCTCTTCAAAAGCTTTGTACATTTTTTCTGGAACTTCTTGACTACCAACATAAGCTTCCAGCGCTGCATACTGAGCATTCGCAGTGGGGTTACTTGTTAAATGGTCCGCAAGTTTACTCATCCCAGCGATAATTTCTTTATTTGCAGCTGCGTAACCAATCCGCCATCCAGTCATGGAATAAGCTTTGGATACACCATTAATTACGATAGTTAAATCATATAAACGGTCACTCAAGCTAGCGATAGAAACTAAATCCGCTTTGTTTCCGTAGTATAATTTCTCATAGATTTCATCAGATAAAATGTAAATCTGATGTTTTTCAGCAACTGCGCCAATTGCAGCTAATTCGTCTTTTGTATAACACATGCCAGACGGATTGTTGGGCGAATTCAACACAATTGCTTTTGTTTTTTCAGTGATAGCATGTTCAAAATCAGTTGCTGATATTTTGAAATCTGCATCAAAGCCAGTTTCGACAAATATCGGAACTCCGCCAGCTAATTTTACTTGTTCTGGATAAGTAACCCAGTATGGAACGGGAATAATGACTTCATCGCCAGGATCCAAAATCGTTTGAAACGCAGAATATAATACATGTTTTGCCCCTGTACCTACAAAAATCTGATTGGTTTCATAGGTTAATGACTGGTCTTTTTTGAGCTTATCCACAATTGCTTGTTTAAGTTCGAGTATTCCGCTTGAAGGAGTATATTTTGTGAATCCCTTATTCATGGACTCAATAGCTGCATCGATAATATTTTGCGGGGTATTAAAATCTGGTTCCCCAGCACCTAATCCGATAACATCAATTCCTTCTTGTTTCATTTGTTTTGCTTTTGCCGTAATCGCGAGTGTTGGCGACGGGGCAACTCCTTTGACACGTTTTGACAACGGTAAGTCCATTTTATTCCCTCCTCCAGTTTAATTACAAATTCTCAATTTCTCTGTACCATTCACCTGTTTCAAAGTTAATGTCAAAGTAATTTAGCTTGTCGTTTTTGTCTAGATACGCTACTTCCCAAATAGGTGTTTCTTTTTCCATGCCTAAAGTGACATGCAAAATTTTTGCTGGATTCTTTTCTTTTACTACTTTGTCGCGTGCTTGACTTTCTGTAATACCATCAGATGCGAATTTAACATATACTTTGTCGGATTTTTTCTTTGGAACCCAGACAATGATTTTCTTATCTTTACTGTTTTTGCCAGTTAAGACATAATAAACTTCTTTCGGACCATTGTATAAATAAAATTTATCTGTGGTCTTTAAATCAACTTGGCCACTTATTCGGTCTAAAGCTTCTGTTTCTGCGTTGGTTACTGGTTTTTCTGCCTGTCTAAAGTACAGAAAAGCCGCCACGATAAGCACAATAATTATGCCGAGAATAATCGCTATCCATTTGCCAATCTTACGGTTAGGTTTTCTATTTCGCAAAATAATCTCGCTCATTTCTATTTCTAAATTACCGGAAAATTACCCGGCGATATGCATTTTCATTTTCGCATAGATACATTATAGCAATAGCAGCCATAGATTTGAAGTCATATTAGGAAAAATTTAACCTTCCTTAAAGAATTCACTAACTTCTTCCAGTAAATCAGCTTGATTTCCTTTTAAAATTGGTGCACTAGGAATAGACTCCAAAAAGGTTTTCCCAAATCTCGTAGTATCGACCCGATTATCAAACACAAAAACAATGCCGCGGTCCGATTCGCGTCTAATTAACCTACCAAACCCTTGTTTAAAACGCAAAACGGCTTCTGGTAAGGAATAGGTTTGAAATGCATTTTCACCGCGCTCTTTTCGAAGAGCAATTTGCGCTTTCGTGTAGGGATCATCCATCGGCGCAAACGGAAGCCTAACAATCACAAGACATGATAAATCTTCTCCTGGAATATCAATCCCTTCCCAAAAACTCGTTGTCCCAAGTAAAATTGCTTTATCAAACATTTGGAACTGCTTGGTTAAACGTGCGGCGCTTCCCGCTGAAACCCCTTGCGCGAGAACCACATATTCTTCTAATGATTTTTCATTTTTCATATGATAATACGTTTTTTGCAACATTTCTGAGGCTGTAAAAAGAACTAACATCCGCCCCTTTGTTTTCACAGCTATATGACGAATATATTTAGCTAGTTCCGCCGTATAACGTTCAATGGGTGTATCTTTAATTGGCGGCATATCATCAGGTATCATCACACGCGCATTTTCTTTATAATCAAATGGCGATGGAATACGTTTTTCAACTAGCTGTTCCTTTTCTAAGCCAAGACTTTTTCGCAAATAGTCAAATTTTCCATTTACAGTAAGGGTTGCTGAAGTCATAATGACACTTTCTTTTTTAGCAAAAAATTCTTTGCCAAGCGTTGGTTCGACTTCCATAAGTACCGCTTTCAGACGAATACTAGAGATAGAATGGTTTTTATCTGCTTGCAAATAGATAGTTAGAATAGGTGATTTTTTATGAAGCATTTGCTCTAGTTGTTTAACAATATTTTTCCAATCAAGTAAAAAGGCATACATTTCTTCTAAAAAAGCGCTCTCGGCTTCACCTAGTTCATTTTCTTCTCGTTTACCTTGCGCGAGTAAAGTTTCCATATTTTTTTCAGATTCTTGAAGTAAGCGAAGTACTTTTTCAGCAGCATAATATATCGCGTCATTCCAAGCGTCTTTTTCACTATTTTCAACTAAAACAACTTCTTGTAAGTTTTTACGTGCGTAATTCAGTTGCATTTTTAGGAGGGTAAAAAATTCTTCTACTGCCTCGCCTAACTTCATCGCAGCAATATCTAAGTCATATAAACTATCCGCTTCTGGAAAAGCCATTGCTAGCCTTGTGAGTAATGAATATTTTTCAAGAGAACCAAGCTGATTTAAAAAATATTTTAGTTTACGATAGGAAAGAATAAAACTACCTTGTGTTCTAGCGCTATCAGCAAAATGGTGGGCCTCATCAATGACCGCAAACGCATACTTTGGCAATGTCTGTCTTCCAGAAAAATGATCGCTCAAAAGAAGCGCGTGATTCACAATAACTAAATCAGCATTTCTCGCCTGTTCGATGTTGAATTTATAAAAATCATGTGCCAACCAAGGATCATGTTTTTCAGATAAAAACCACCCAGTATGCTTCATACGGTTCCAAAATAGCTCTCCGCCACTCGATAAATTGACTTCATCAATATCACCGGTTGTGGTTTCAGTTAGCCAAACGAGTAGTTTTAGTTTGGTTACAACGACATCGTATTGCGGGTCGACTTCTTGAAGCAATTGTTCGAATTTAAATAAGTTCAAATAGTGATCCCGACCTTTAAGTAAACTCGCTTTCACTTCAAAACCAGTTAGTTTCGTTAAAAGTGGTACATCTTTTTCGAATAATTGTGCTTGAAGTAGATTCGTATATGTACTTATTACCACAGGTAGTTCAGCTTGTTTTGCTTGATAAATAGCTGGTAAAAAATAGCCCAATGATTTCCCAATACCTGTTCCTGCCTCAATTAGAGCATGTTTTCCTGATTTCATAGCTTGGAAAACTAGATTCATCATTTCAAACTGACCACTTCTTGCATAAAGTGGGGCTCCTGCTTTTTTAAATAACGCCATTTTCGCTTCATCAGTCTCAGGAAATTCAAGCAAATCTGCTCGACTATAGGTTGGTTTTTTAACCTCTTTTTTTCGAATTACTAGACCACGGTGTTCGGTAAAAGCTGGATCAAGTGGTTTATTTTCTCGTTCTTTTTTCATTTCTATTTCAAATAAAAGCTCTGGTAAGTAACTTTTTAGGCTCCCTGAAATAGTTGCCATTTGCCGAATAATCGGAAGTGGTAAATTTTCGAGTTTATCTAATAACAATAAAAGTAAATCTGCGGTTACTTCCGCATCACTATCTGCGCGGTGTGGTTTGTCATGCCCTAGACCAAATTCATCTGATAAGTCTTGTAATTTATAGCTATCAATCCCAGGATACATAATACGCGCAAGTTCAACAGTATCTAGCTTTTTCATTTTGCCTAATGAAATTCCAGCACGTGTCATTTCTCGTTCTAAAAAAGTCCAATCAAACGAGACATTATGCGCTACGAAAATAGTATCTTCTAACAGACTAGCAATAATTGGTGCCACATCTTCAAATAGTGGAGCATTCTTCACATCTTTTGGAGAAATCCCCGTTAACTCTTGAATAAAAGCAGGAATTGGCTTTTCTGGATTTAAAAAAGTGGAGTATGTTTCCAGGCGTTTTCCAGATTCAACAAAACATGCAGCGAATTGAATAATGCGGTCTTCTCGTGAAGCTTGGTTTCCTGTTGTTTCTAAATCAACGACAATATAACGCTTCTTTTTCATTTGCTCCACCTCTTTCCTTCACTGCTTTTATTCAAAAATAACGTTTCAAACAAACGAGTAGCTTGAGCAGAAATCCGCTCAAGCTCCCCGAATTGCTTATAAAGTCGTATGCGCTTTTTCTTCTGGAAGAATCATTTCAATATGATTTTTTTCGTCTAATACCACAATTTTGGGTTCATGTGTTTTTGCTTCTTCCGACGTAAACATCCCGTAGCTCATGATAATAACCACATCGCCAACTTGGACGTGTCTTGCAGCAGCTCCATTTAGGCAAATCACACCGCTACCTGGCTCACCTGGGATAATATACGTTTCAATTCTTGCGCCATTATTATTATTTACAATTTGAACTTTTTCGTTTGGAAGCATATCCACCGCTTCTAAAATAGCAGAGTCAATCGTAATACTTCCTACATAATTCAGATTGGCTTCTGTTACAGTCGCTCGGTGAATTTTGCCATTCATCATAGTTCTAAACATTTTTTACCGCCTCTTCACATTTATTAATTCATTATCGATTAAACGAGCTTTCGAATATTTCACTGCCGCAGCTATAATTATGCCCTTAGTCCAATCTGTTACCGGAGTAAATTCAGGATAAGAATATAACGCTAGATAGGCGATTTTCTC
Source organism: Listeria sp. MAN/IMW/UF555 (assembly GCF_058684075.1). Taxonomy (NCBI): domain Bacteria; kingdom Bacillati; phylum Bacillota; class Bacilli; order Caryophanales; family Listeriaceae; genus Listeria; species Listeria sp. MAN/IMW/UF555. Next base: position 122,533 of record NZ_JBZWZS010000002.1, read on the forward strand.
GTGAGATGTTTGCTCATTAATTTTGTCTGTCATAACTTGCACTATTTTCGCTTCATCTGTCTCGCCAGAATCAATTAATTGCCGACCAAGTTGTAAAGCAGCGTGAATAACTGGCGCTTCTTTACGTTCGGTTTCTGTGAGGTAGACATTTCGCGAACTCTTCGCAAGTCCATCAGCCTCTCTAACTGTAGGAATGATTCGCAAATTCACCGGGAAAAAGTAATCTTCTACAAGGCCGGAAACTACCGCTACTTGTTGGGCATCTTTTTGACCAAAATAAGCATTATCTGGATTTACTAAATGAAATAGCTTCGTTAAAACTGTAACTACACCGTCAAAATGGCCTTCCCTGTCAGCACCATCAAGTACGGAAACGCGTTTAATGACGTGCAATTTCGTTGCTAATTCAGTTGGATAGATTTCCTCAACTGTCGGCACAAATAAAATGTCGACGCCACCTTCTTCAGCAAGCTTTGCATCGTGTGCTTCATCGCGCGGATAGGCGTCAAAGTCTTCGTTAGGACCAAATTGGGTTGGATTTACAAAGACGCTCATAACGACAAAATCCGTTTCTTTTCTTGCATGGCTTACAAGCGTCATATGCCCTTCATGTAAAAAACCCATTGTTGGCACGAAACCGATTGTTTTATTCGCTTTTTTTTGTTTTAAAATTGCTTCTTTAAGTTCTTGTCTATTTCGAATGATTAACATTGGCTATTCCCTTCCATAAAGGCCTTTTAAGTCTTCTTCGGCCATTGTAAAGCTATGTTTCACTTCTGGAAACGCTAGTTCTTTTACGTCACTCACATAGTTCTTGAGTGCTGGTTCAATAGTTTCGTCAATATCCGCATAAGCTTTCACAAATTTTGCTCGGCGATTGATGCCATAACCGATTATGTCGTGGTATACAAGTACTTGACCGTCTGTTTCTAAACCAGCTCCAATACCAATAGTTGGAATAGTAAGTGCCTTAGTTACTTTTTCAGCTAGCTGACGAGGAATTGCCTCAAGAACAATAGCAATAGCTCCTGCTGCCTCAACCGCTAACGCATTGTCAATCAACTCTTGCGCTTCTTGAACTGATTTAGCGCGAACTTTATAGCTTCCTGTTAAGCCAACACTTTGTGGCGTTAAGCCAAGATGAGCGACAACTGGTGCACCGGCTTCTGTCAAACGAGCAATTTTGTTAACAACTTCTCCTGCGCCTTCTAGTTTTACAGCATGTGCGCCGCTCTCTTGAATAATCTTACGTGCGTTTTGAATAGTTTCATCTACTGAACCGTGATAAGTCATAAAAGGCATATCCGTTACAACAAAAGTATTTGGCGCCCCTCGTTTCACAGCTTTCGTATGATGAATCATATCATTCATTGTTACTGGTACGGTTGAATCGTAGCCTAATACTACCATTCCAAGTGAATCACCAACTAAAATCATATCTGCTTCTGCTTGTTCTACATTCTTAGCAGAAGGGTAATCGTAAGCGGTAATCATCGTGATTTTTTCTCCGTTTTCCTTCATAGCAAAAAAGTCTACTGGTTTTTTCATTTTCTTAGCTCCTTTTCGTCCCTGTTAAATGAATTAATCAAGGCAAAAAACAAATTTTTGTAAGTAGCGTTAGTATGATCCGGTAAAGGTATCATCCATTCTTTGCTACCATATGTATAATACCATAAATAGATGCTTACTTAAAGTATGTAAATTGAAGAGAGGTTTACTCTGAAACCTCTCCGCTCACTTTATTCATCCAATTAGTTAACTTCGCTGGTTCATCTGTTGCAGCATAAGTAGATGCTACTTTACCGTCCTTTAAATATACCATTGTCGGAACGGAATCAATGTCCATCTTTTTTAAAAGAGCAATCATATCATCTCGGCTTTTTTCAGATGCTTTGTCAGTATTGTAATAAGCCATTTTTTGATCTGGTTGTCTTTTTTCAAGTTCTTTCTTTAAAATAGGTTGGAACGCTTGGCAGTCTTCGCAAGTTGGACGCCCAACATAGACAAAGCCAGTTGTTTTGTCAGCCATTTTTTGTTTAAAGTCTTTCGTGGAAATTGTATTTAAAAAGGTTGCACTCTCTTTTTCGGTTTGCTTTGTTTTCTCTTCTGTTTCTTTTTTATTATCGCCACATGCCCCTAAAGTGAGAACTACGGTAAACAGTGCTAATAATAATATAATTTTTTTCATAACAACGACTCCTTCGTGCTTATTGTACTAGATTTTTCTCAAAAAAGAAAAACTCGAAAAAGTGATTTTCACACTGTATTTTCGAGTTAAAAGATATGTTTTAGGCTATTTTATTAGGGTCAAATCATTCTTTTGATAGCAATTTTGTTATTTTTCATTATCCAGCAAAATATCTGCTGAGTAAATCGAATGAATCTCGCCTAGTGAATCTTGAAGTAAGAGCACGCCTTCATCAGAAATACCTTTTACTTGTCCGTGAATTTTTCCTTTTGTCGTGCTGGCTGTTAATTTTTCACCAAAGGGAATCGCTTTTGTTTCCCATAATAACTTTATCGGTGCAAATCCTTTATCTAAGAAAAGTTCATAATACTTCTCTAAAGAAGTTAATATTGCTTGTAATAATGCTTTTCTTGATATACTTTCGCCTAATTCAAGTTTAAGTGAACTGGCTTTCTCTTTGATTTCTTCTGGGAACTCTTGTTGATTTACATTAATACCCATGCCAATAATGACCGCATGAATTGTTTCTGCTTCGGCTTGCATTTCTGTTAGTACACCACAGATTTTTCGTTTACCAATATAAATATCATTCGGCCATTTGATTTTCGGTTCAAGTTTCGTGATATTTTCAATTGCTTCTGTGATAGCAAGCGAGGCGATAAAAGTGAACTGGGGTACTTTTTGAATTGGAATTTGCGGTTTTAAGATCACGCTCATCCAAATACCTTCCCCTTTTTTAGAATTCCAGGGACGAAGCAAACGCCCTTTTCCAGCGGTTTGCTCATCAGCTACAATAACGGTTCCTTCTGGGCTTGAATACATTTGTTGGTGCGCTATGATTTGCGTGGAGTTCACTGATTCATATATTTCTAAATGTTGCCCGATAAATTTTGTTTCTAAACCGAGTAGTAGCGCGTCTTTCGTATACTGTTCAGCTGTTGCTGATAAACGATACCCGCGATTTCTGACTGCTTCGATTTCAAAACCTTCTTTACGTAGTGCTTCCATTTGTTTCCAAACGGCTGTACGCGAGCAACCTAGACTATCCGCAATTTCTTGACCGGATAAATAAGCGCCATCACTTTCTGTAAATAATGCAAGCAATTTTTCCCGATTATTCTTCATGATAGCCTAGCCACCTTTTAATCTGATTTTTTTCATTGTTAATTTTGCCCAGTAATACTTGGCATTCAACTTTATCAAGCGTCTCTTTTACCCAAGGACCAGCGTTTTCCCCTGTCCATTTGAGTAAATCAGCACCTGTAATCGCTAAATCTTTTTTGGAGTGAATTGGAAGTAATTCGTATGCTTTTTTCAGTTCATCTTCCTTGTCACTTTGGCCACGAATATTATTTATTTCATTTACTAACAAAAAAACTGCTTCCTGAGCATGGTATAGTTCTTCTGTGAGCCAAGTTTCTTTCATATTAAGGGCATTTTCGTAAGCTTTATTCACTAGTTGAATGGTTTTGTTCGGTAATTTCCACGCTTTTAAAAATGCGGTAATATTACGCGGTTTAACGGCAATTACAAGTCCAAGCCAAATCGCGGTTTCAGTCGTCTGTTTTTCCCAGTTCCAACTAGCAAATTCCATTAAGGCTGATTTTCCACCTTTTAAACCTGGCAAATAGGTTTCCATTTCTACTTTTAAAAGTAACCCTATTGCGCGTTTTACGGCTTGACCTTTCATCATTTTTATCCATTCGACAGTGATTCTTTCAACAGAAGTATGCTGTAATAAGGCAATTTGATTTGCTAGAGCGGTTTCGGTTTCTTTATCTAACTGAAAATCAAGTTGGCTTAGAAAGCGCACTGCTCGCATCATTCTAAGCGCGTCTTCATGGAAACGTTCAGACGCTTTGCCAACTGCTTTAATTTCTTTATTTTGAATTGCTAATTGTCCGGAAAATGGATCGTGTAATTTAAAATTTTCGTCCATCGCAATAGCATTCATGGTAAAGTCACGACGCAGTAAGTCTTCTTCCAGCGAACGAATAAACGTCACTTCACTAGGACGTCGAAAATCTTCATAAGTGCCTTCTGTCCGAAAAGTGGTCACTTCATAGCACTCTTTGTTTTCTCTAACTGTTACTGTTCCGTGCGCAATCCCAGTGTCATAAGTGGACTGGAAAATATCCTTTACTTCTTCTGGGAAGGCACTAGTTGCAATATCTACATCGGAAATAGGTCTATTTAGTAAGTAATCTCTGACAGATCCGCCAACAAAATACGCTTCAAATCCCGCAGTAGTCAATTTTTGCAAAACAGGAAGCGCTTTTAGAAAAACGTCATTCATCTGTCATCGCTCCTTTATTCATCGTTTCTTCTTAAATCTCGCCAATCTAGAAAGCCTGCTCCTAAACCGCGAATTAAAATTTCTGCTGTTCCAATATTAGTCGCTAAAGGAATTTCGTATACATCGCATAATCGTATCAGCGCGGTCACATCTGGTTCATGTGGCTGAGCGGTCAGCGGGTCACGCAAGAAAATAACTAAGTCCATTTTATTTTCTGAAATGCGCGCACCAATTTGTTGATCGCCACCAAGCGGACCAGATTTAAAACGATGCACCGTTAAGCCAGTTGCTTCAATAATCCGCAAACCTGTCGTGCCTGTTGCGTACAACTGATGCGGTTCGAGCAAATGTTTATATGCGGTTGCAAATCCAACCATCAAATCCTTCTTTTCATCGTGCGCGATTAATGCGATATGCATCTCATTCACCTATCCTTAGTCTAAAATATTTTCTAAGCCATAAATAAGTGTTTCAAGTTCTTTTGTTTTACGAACAGAAAGAGCAACACCAGACATAAAGGAAATTCGGTCATATGAGTCATGGCGAATCGTTAAGCCTTGTCCTTCCGCTCCAAAAATAACTTCTTGATGTGCAACAAGGCCTGGTAAACGAACGCTATGGATACGCATTCCTTCATATTCTCCGCCTCTAGCTCCTTCAATTAGTTCTACTTCATCTGCTGCACCTTGTTTAACGAATTCACGCGTTTCTGCCATCATTTCCGCAGTTTTAACAGCAGTACCACTTGGCGCGTCTAGTTTATTATCGTGGTGTAACTCAATAATTTCGACGTTCGGGAAGTATTTAGCCGCTTTTTGAGCAAATTGCATCATTAAAACTGCACCTACAGCAAAGTTTGGCGCAATTAACGCACCGATTTTTTTCGATTCTGCAATTGATTTTAGTTCACTAATTTGTTCTGGTGTAAAACCTGTTGTACCAACGACCGCACGTACCCCGTGTTCTAAAATCGTTTTCGTGTTACTATACCCTACTTTAGGGGTCGTAAAATCAACGACGCAATCCGGTTTTATTTCTTCTAACATTTCGCTTAAATCACCATACACTGGTACATCTAACGAGCTAAACTCTACAATTTCGCGGATGTTTTTTTCTTTTGGTTCATGGTCAAGTACAGCAACTAATTCCAAGTCTTCTTCTCTTAAAATTGTTTTAACTACCTCGTGTCCCATTCTTCCTTTAAATCCAGATACAGCTACTTTCATTTTGATTTGTCCTCCTTTTTTGTCCAGCGGTCTTTATCGCGTTCTTTAAATTTCGCCATGACCGTATCGTGTGCTTTTTCCATATCAATATCAAGTGAGTTTGCCATGCAAGTAAGAACAAAAAGGCAATCGCCAAGTTCCTCTGCTACGGTTTTAGTAGGTTCACTTGTTTTCTTCGGTTTTTCACCATAATAATGATTAATTTCTCTAGCTAGTTCGCCGGTTTCTTCTGTAATTCGTGCCATCATTGCTAGTGGGGAAAAGTATCCTTCCTCGAATCCACCAATGAAATCATCCACTTCTTTTTGTATTTCTGCCATGGTTTTCGCCATAGGTTTTCCCCCTTTTTGTGTTAAACTAAAATTGGTTTTAAGTCTAATTGTTAACTTCATTTCATTATACCTAAACAAATACATACAAGTCCATGATTTTTTACTTACTTATTAAATAGGTTCCAAGGAGGAAAAAAGCTATGTTAAAAACACTGCGCACGAAAAATATTTGCTTTATTATGCTTGGTACGGCAATCTATGCATTTGGATTAGTTAATTTTAATATCGCAAATAATCTCGGTGAGGGTGGCCTTGCAGGGGTTACATTATTCCTGCTCCACTTCTTCCAAATCGATCCTGCCTATTCCAACTTAGTCTTGAACATTCCTTTGTTTATTATAGGTTGGCGTGTATTAGGTAGTCGTTCCCTCATTTATACTGGAATTGGTACTGTTAGCCTTTCCTTATTTTTATGGATTTTTCAGCGTATTCCTTATACATTAGATTTACATAGTGATTTACTTTTAGTAGCCCTTTTTGCTGGAGGTTTTAGTGGAATTGGGCTTGGGCTTGTGTTTCGATATGGTGGTACAACTGGCGGTAGTGATATTATCGCCAAATTACTGAATCATACAAAAGGAATTAGTATGGGGCGTACGCTCTTCGCAATTGATGCGATAGTGCTTGCTGCTTCTTTATCTTATTTGGATGTTCGCCAAGTAATGTATACACTTGTCGCTGTTTTCATCGGTTCACGCGTCATTGATTTTGTTCAAGAAGGTGCTTATGCTGCACGCGGCGCCTTGATTATTTCTAAAGATAATGATGCCATCGCTTCCCATGTAATGCTCTCGATGAATCGTGGTGTAACAGTACTTGAAGGTCGTGGTGGCTTTTCTAAAAATGAACAAGATGTGCTTTATATTGTCGTTGCTAAAAATGAAATTGTGCAATTAAAGAATATTGTCCAAGCGATTGACCCTCATGCTTTTGTTTCAGTGAGCGTTGTTCATGATGTGATGGGCGAAGGTTTCACACTCGACGAAAACAAAAATCCTATTTACTAATGTATTTTCTTGGATCATAATTTTCTAAAGCTAAATCGGTAGTGTTTAATAGTGCCAAATCTGACAGCAGTTTACCGACATATGGTCCAGTTGTTAAGCCAGAAGCACCAAGCCCATTCGCTAAAAAGATTGAGTCAAAACCAGGTAGCTGTCCAATTAGTGGCGCAAAATCCGGCGTATAAGGCCGTGTTCCAACCGCCACATTAGCTATTTTACGTTCCAACTCACCCTCCATAAACTTACTGACTTCTGCTAATATTTCCGCCTTACCTTCCGCTGTTGGCTCTATATTGAAGCCAGCAGTTTTTTCATGTGTTGCCCCAACAATTATTTTTCCATTATCAAACGGAACAATCGATTTTGCACTTGGAGGTAAAATCACTGGCCATTCTGCTGTTTCGTACTCACTAAAATCGAGTTCAAGCAATTGACCTTTCTGTGCTAAAACATCCGTATGAAAGCCCGCCTCCTGTAATAAATTAGGTAACCAGGCACCTGCTGAAATAATTAGTTTATCGTACCTTTCTTTTTTACCGTCAACCAAAATCTCCCCTTTTGGTGAAAAATGAGCCAAACCAGTTTTGATTTCCACACCATTTTCCTTGGCTGCATAGCGTAAAGTTTCACAAAATAAACCGCCATTAACCCGTGCGGCCCCGCTTACATAAACAGAACTAAATCCCGGTTTCACTAAAGGGAATTTTTGCTTTGTTTCGGCTTCTGACAATTTTTCAATATCACCCATTACTGGTGCTCCTTTTCGTCTTTCCATTGCCAGATTAAAAAGTTCCGTTGCTTTTTCCTCTGTTTGCCGAAGTGCGAGCACGCCAACTTGTTTATAACCAGAATCTCTTCCAGTTTCTTCACTAAGGCTTTCTGCAATTTCTTTATAAAACGCCGCACTGTTCTTTGCTAGTTCGTACCAATATTTATTCCGTCTTTTGGAAAGCCATGGACAAATAATTCCGGCAGCTGCTCTCGTTGCCTGCCCAGGTTCATTAGAATCAATTAGCGTTACTTGAACATTTTCTTTTGATAGTAAATATGCTGCACTGGCTCCAACAATTCCGCCACCGATTATCACTATTTTTTGCATTGTTACACCCCTCTATATCAATTGTGACACAAGTTGACTTTTTTATAACTCTTTGTAATAATATGTGAAAATAGTTAAGTTTACAGTCTACTAAAAATCCTCTACTTCATTCTATCCATTGTACTGAAATCCAGCTTTAATTACAAAAAGGCAGATTTTGGCTTATCTCGTCGTCATTACCACATATCCTCTTAGAGATCGCTTTCGCCGATTGGTTGGTTCTTTGTACTGCGTCTCAGCTAAAAATTCATTTATTTTTTTATTCTGCCTATATTAACTTTTCAGCTGATTCATTATGCTGAGATATGGGAGATTTTTTTATGCCAAATATTCTTGATTCATTATGGAACAGCATGGCGCTTTTTTTATCAGCGCTTTTTTTTCACGGAATGGCACTGCGGTCAATTAGAGAAAAAAAGCCTGCTTGGTTCCAAATTAAATTTGCATATGAAATTATTAATTATGCACTGGGCATTTACTACGGCTTATTAGGTGTTTATTTTATTGTCCGTGGATTACCTGGGACGGATTCTGGGATTTATACAGATATGTTATTAGATATTTTAATTGTTTTACACTTGTTTTCATCAGCGGGTCCAGCTACTATCGCGTTAGTACTCATTGTGGCAGGAAAACTCTTTCTTGGTGATGCTCTCTTTGCCAATTTAATTTATGTGTTTTTAATTATTGGTTTTCACTTTGTTTGTATGGAAGTAGCTAAATTACGTCTTAGCTCTGTTCAAAAAGTAGTACTCGTCAAACTTAGCGCCATTCCACTAATGCTTATTTATTTACATCAAAAAATACATCTTACATATACAATACATGATGTGCCAGTTTGGACACTCTATTTCTTGGTTTCTTTTTTTATTACCTTTATTATTATTTCAGCGGCTTATTATATTGATACATCAAATAAGCTGATTTATGAATTGCAGCAATCGACTATTCTTGATCCACTTACCGGTCTAACAAACTTTCGTCACTTTGAAAAAACATTCGAAGCTGCTTTTCACTATGCTACTTTAAAAAAATCGAACTTAAGTTTAATTATTATTGATATTGATTATTTTAAACGGGTAAATGATACATATGGCCATTTAGTTGGAAATGGTGTTTTATCTACTTTTAGCCAAATGCTTTTAAAAATTAGTTTTCCACCAAATACGGTTATATCTCGCATTGGCGGGGAAGAATTCGCTATTATTTTGCCGAATATTAATGTCAGCGAAACAGAACACTTAGCAGAAAAAATCCGGCGTAAAGTCGAGAAAATTGATGTTCCGATAGCAACAACTGGCTCGGTTATTACCATTTCCGCTGGTATCGCAAATTATGATGGCAAAAATTATCCAAACGCCAACGAACTAATGCATGCAGCAGATCAAGCACTTTACAATGCAAAACGAAATGGACGAAATCAAGTACATATTCGTGAAACAACAGATCCAGTTATTTAATAAAAAGGAGATGAGTCCATTTGTTCGAGCTAGTTAATTCATACATAGACAGTTTAGCGCTCTTTCTTGCTATCCTTTTTATTCAAGGTATGTCTTTTCGAAAAATAAGACAATATCGTCCTAATTGGTTCCAAAATGGTAATAGGCGATTTTTTCTCTCTATTCTTCTTGGTGTTTATTATGGTTTAGCAGGGATTTATTTTATCTATGAAGGTGCATATGAACATAATCCTGTTATTTATACGAATATGCGGATTTTAATCTTGATGGTTACAGGTGTATTTGCTGGTCGTACTCCGCTTATTGTTGCTTATGTCGTAATGCTTTTCGGACGAATTAGTTTTGATATAGCATCGCCCGTTACTAGTCGCTACGTTATTTTAATGACACTTATTTTTGCGGCTTGTTTACTTATTACTTTTTGGAAAAAACAACGCTTTTCAAAATTTATTGCATTAATTATTTTAAACTTCCCAGCAATCCTCTATTATTTTGTGAATAATTTTGATGAAGGACGAATTTTGCGGGGCGTTGAAATTGTTGAATACTTCCTGCTATTTTTCGTCACTGCTTTGCTGGTATTTTATGCGTGCAATTATATTGATAAAAGTAATTTAGTTATCCAAAACTTGACCGAAACCGCGATGACCGATAGTCTAACCAACTTACCTAACATGCGATTTTTCACGCAACAGTTTGCTTGGATTTTTAATAAATCTCAAAAAAGAAAAAAAGCGTTATCCTTATTTATTATTGATATTGATCATTTTAAAGAAATTAATGATTTTCATGGACATCAAGCAGGAAATACTGTTTTAGCGCAGTTTAGTAGTATTCTCAAAAATCGAACCTTTCCACCAAGAACGATGTTTGCTCGAATTGGCGGAGAAGAATTCGCTGTTTTACTGCAAAATGTTGGAACAGAACAAGCTGCCTTAATTGCTGATTTTTTACGGGATGAAATTGAACGAGCTAAGTTTCCGTACAATCCAGTTAGTGGTAATGTAACGGTCTCCATCGGGGTTGCTTCTATGGGGTACAACTATAGAACGACCGAATCACTTTTTGAGGCTGCTGACCAAGCACTTTATCAAGCAAAGCAAAATGGGCGTAACCAAATCGCCATTCATCAGGAGGAAAGCGAATGAAGCGAACAATTATTATCGTTGTTTTACTGCTCTTAATTGGCACAGGTATATACTTTTTCCTTCGCCCAGAACAAAAAGATACTCTAAGCGCACCTAAAGAGACAAAACCCACTTCAAGCTCGGTTCAAACTTATGTAAAAGAAAATTATATGACCAAAAACGGTTTAATTATTGATTACAAAAATGCCCAAGAACCGCATTATTTAGCCGAGAGCATCGGGCTTTATATGGAGTATTTAGTAGAAGTGAATGATAGCAAGACTTTCCAAGAACAAGTGGCTACTTTACAAAAACATTTTATAACAACAGACAATTTTATTAAATGGGAAGCGACTGATAGCACAACTACCAACGCTATTGTAGATGATTTTCGGATTACAGAAGCACTTTATCAAGCGAGTAAAAAATGGGACCATCAAGCGTATCAAACCCTTGCCGATACACTTATCTCCAACACGAAAAAATATAGCACCGTTCAAGAGGTTCCAGTGGATTTCTATGATTTTGTTCATAAGAAAAAAGCAGATACACTTCATTTAAGTTATCTAAATATCCAAGCAATGCGCCACATTAACTATAGCGCAAAAGCCTATGCTCCTATCAAGAACGTCAGCGCCACTCCTTTTTTTACAGAAGTGTTTCAAAATGGACAATTTCAAAATGCTGACGCAAACGAAGTCAATATGATTGATCAAATGCTCATAGCTATCGCCTATTATGACGAAAATGGTACAGTTGAGCCAAATTTCGACCAATTTTTACAAACAGAACTGGCTTCAAAAGGAAAAATTTATGCCAGATATGATAGAGAAACAAAAGAGCCGAACTCTGAAAACGAATCTACTGCCGTTTATGCCTTTTTGACACAGTATTTTAACAAGACAAATCAAGCTAAAAATGGTAAAATCACCAAAGAGTTGTTAGAGAAAATGGACACGTCAAATCCTGAAACGACCCATTTTTTCGATTATATAAATAAAGAAATAACTCTTAAGAAATAACGGAAAGAAGTTGGACAAATGAAAAAGCCCTCCGTAAGTGAGATTATTGATCAAAACCTCTTTGATACAATATACGAACCGATTGTTGCTGTTTCAAATACACAAGTTTTCGGATATGAGTCACTCACCCGCTTAAAAACAAATCACTGGAACGCCATTAGTGATTTTATTGAAGAAGCGGAACAGGAAGGTCAGCAAAAAGCTTTTGAACTGCTCACGCTTCATAATGCAGTCAAACGCTTTGAAAAAGGTGAAAACACGCCATTATTTGTCAATATTTCCTATGATACATTTTTAGAAAATCAAGAAGAACTACACGATACTCTTCTTGATAACGGGAAAATAGTTTTTGAATTTTTGGAAACATCCAAGTTACCGCAAGAACGAATGAACGACTTAGAAAAACAACTACGCTTATTCCAAAAAAAACATGAGACTAAATTTGCTATTGATGATTTTGGCTCAGGTTACGCCGACTTGCATCGCGTATTTGCGCACCATTCTGACTTTGTAAAAACTGATCGCTTATTACTTCGAGATTTATTTGAAAGTGACGGCAAGAGAAACTTCTTTGAGCAACTTCATCATTACGTCAAAAAGCATCATAAATCCTTGATTGTTGAAGGAGTAGAAACAAAAGAACAGTTAAAGTTCCTTCAAGAAATTGGCATCCCCTATGCACAAGGTTACTATTTTCATTAATATGTAAAAAAAGAAAATCTGATTGGTTTCAGGTTTTCTTTTTTTGAATCAGTTGTTATTCTCCTTTCCCCCATGTAAAATAGAATAGAATGAAAAGGAGTGCTTGAAATGACTTTAAAATCAGGTTTTGACTATATGAATAACCCACTATTAAATAAAGGAACAGCTTTTACAAGTGAGGAAAGATTAAACTATAAATTAGACGGATTACTGCCGCCAATTATCGAAACAATCGAACAACAAGCTTTGCGCATCGAAAACCAACTAGAAAACTTAGAATCCCCTCTACATAAACACCAACTTCTAACAAACTTATACAACGAAAATCGCACACTTTATTATTACGTTGTTACCAAAAACGTGAGCGAATATTTGCCAATTATTTATACGCCAACGATTGGGGATGCGGTAATACATTATCATACAGACTATACCGCGCCTGATGAAGCTTTATTTATTGATGCTTTTACACCCGAAAAACTAAGAGCATCTGTTGAAAATTATGCGCAAAACAATCCAAATATTGATATGATCGTGATTACAGATGGTGAAGGCGTGCTCGGCATTGGTGATTGGGGCGTGAACGGCGTCAAAATAGCGGTCGGAAAATTAGCGGTTTATACGGTTGCTGCTGGCCTTTCTCCTGACCGTGTTCTCCCAGTTGTAATTGATGCAGGAACAAATAACAAAACACTACTTGAAGACTCGCGTTACTTAGGAAATAAACGTCCACGCCTGTCAGAAAGCGATTACGATACTTTTATCGCACAATTTGTGGAAGTCATGAGTGATGTTTTCCCAAGCGCTATCCTTCACTGGGAAGATTTTGGCCGGGCAAATGCAAGTCGTATCCTCCACAATTATCGTGATAAAATTTGTACGTTTAATGATGATATACAAGGAACTGGCGCGATGGTTGTTGCCGCTGCTCTTGCAACAATTAGCGTTTCAAATATTCCTTTAAACAAACAAAAGATTATTATTTTCGGTGCGGGAACTGCTGGCATCGGTATTGCTGATCAACTCAGTGGTCAATTGATGCGCGAAACTGGTCTTCCTTTTGAAAGTGCCAAAAAACATTTTTACTTAATGGACCGTAGTGGTTTAGTGCTTGATAATATGACCGGCTTAACGGATGGTCAAAAGAAATATGCGCATCAAGCTTCTGACTGGGCTAGCGTGCCTACTGATACATTAGAACACTTAGTTGAAGCAATTCATCCAACAATGCTAATTGGCTGTTCTGGCGTTACTGGAGCCTTTAAAGAGAGCATCGTAAAAAAAATGACGGAGCATACAGAACGACCAGCAATTTTGCCGCTGTCTAATCCAACCAAATTAGCTGAAGCAACTGCCGCAGATTTGATTAAATGGACAGATGGAAAAGCGCTAATCGTAACAGGAAGTCCATCCAAACCAGTGACTTATCAAAATATTACCTATGAAATTGGTCAAGCTAATAACGCCCTTCTATATCCTGGGCTTGGACTTGGCGCACTTGTTACACGTTCTAAATTTATTACAGACGGAATGTTAGCCGCTGCATCAAGTGCCGTTAGTGATCAAATTTCTACAAACGAACTTGGAGCTGCCCTCTTACCACATGTTCGTACACTTAGAGAAACTTCCCGCGCGGTTGCTATTGCGGTAGCGAACCAAGCAATCAAAGAAAATATCCACCAAGTCGAGTTAGCAAGTGTCACAAAAGCTGTCGAACGTGAGATGTGGCAACCAACTTACAAAGGAGTTTAAGTATGTTTTATAAAACGAAGCAATTACTAGATCAACTTGTCCAAAACGGGTCCACTCCAGGAATTAGCTATCAAATCAAAACAAATAACCTCGAAGAAAATAGAATAATGGGTTTAAAGTCCGTTTTCCCTGAAGCGCAAATCCTCCCTAGAACGACAGATAACATTTATGATATTGCTTCTTTGACCAAAGTAATTGCTACGACAACACGTGTATTACAACTTATTGAACAAAAACATTTCCAGTTAGAAGATCCAGTACAATCCTATCTTCCTGATTTTAAGTACGAGAATGTTACTATTTTACATTTACTCACCCATAGCTCTGGCCTTGCACAAAATATCCCTAACTACAAAATGGATGCTAAAGAAGATGTTAGAAGCTATGTTTTTGCAACGCCTCAAGTGAATTCACCTGGAACTCAGGTCACCTATGCTGATGCTAATTTTCTCTTGCTCGGTTATTTGATTAGTAAATTTGATGGAAATTATGAGCAATCAATTCAAAAAAACATCTTAGAACCGCTGAAAATGTCACACACTAGTTTTCATCCAACTGATAAAAGCCAAGTCATTCCAACTGAACTAGACCAAACGCGCGGTTTAATCCAAGGTGATGTGCACGATTTCAAAGCCTGGACCGCCAAATCGGGCACTGGACACGCGGGACTTTTCAGTACACTCGCGGATCTTTCAAAATTTCGAGATGCGCTAATTTTACAAAACGGCGCCCCTATTCTTACTGAAAAAACACTACAAATAATGCAAATTAATCATACGCCTGGGCTAAACCGGACACGCGGCCTTGGCTGGGATCTCCGCGGCGACTCTGTTTTATATCATACAGGATTTACTGGCACTTTTATGGTGCTCGATTTACAAAATCAAGCAAGCCTCATCGTTTTATCTAATCGCGTTCACCCAAGCCGTGCCAACCCTAATTTTGTCTTAAAAAGAGATAGCATAGTTGATACTTTTTTAGAAGAAGTGACTGCAAACAAAGAAGTCTAGCCTTAACGCTAGGCTTTTTTTCTATAAAAAAACTGTATTAACACAGCCATTCAAAGCCTTTTTTAGTTATATAAAAGAAATTTATTTTCTTTCCATTTTTATATTGTTTTCGTTTTCACAAAGGAGTATGCTGTTCAATGAAGAAAGATTCTAAGAACAAGTTTCTGATTGTAAGTGAAAAGAAACACAATTGAAGGAGGAAATATTAATGACAAAAGCATGGGATGGTTTTAAAGGAACCGCATGGCAAGAAAACATTAGTGTAGGACAATTTGTTCAAGACAACTACACTCCTTATGATGGCGATGAAAGCTTTTTAGAAAAGAGCACACCAAGAACAACTAAACTTAATGAAAAAATAAATAAACTTGTAGAAGAAATGGACGCAAAAGGTGGCGTTCTTGATATGGATAACGCAATCGTATCAAACGTTGCCTCTCACAAAGCTGGTTACGTGGACAAAGAAAATGAAGTAATCGTTGGTTTACAAACAGACAAACCTTTCAAATTAGCATTTATGCCAAATGGTGGTCTTAGAACTGCAGAACAATGTTTAACAGACAATGGCTATTCCATCGATCAAGAATTACATGACTTTTATGTAAAAAACCGTTCCACTGCAAATGATGGTATTTTTAGAGCATATACAGATGATATTAAACGTGCGCGTCACTCGCATATCGTTAGTGGTCTTCCAGATGCATACTCTCGCGGAAGAATCATCGGCTTATACCAAAAACCAGCACTTTACGGTGTGGATCGTTTAATCGCTGAAAAACAACAAGACTTGAAAAAAATCGCGATTTCTTCTGATGAAAACATTCGTTTGCGTGAAGAAATTTGGTTACAAATCAAAGCACTTAAAGACTTAATCGTTTTAGGTAACGAATACGGATTAGAACTTGGACGTCCAGCTGAAAATGCAACCGAAGCTGTACAATGGACTTACATGGGCTACCTTGCTTCTATCAAACAAGCAAACGGTGCTGCAAGCTCATTCGGTCGTATTCCGATTTTCCTTGATATCTACATCCAACGCGATTTAGAAAAAGGCATTATCACTGAATTCGATGCACAAGAATTAATCGAACAATTAACCCTTAAATTAAGAATGGTTCGTTTTGCAAGAACAGATGGTTATAACGAACTTTACGCTTCCAACCCAACATTCGTTACAACTTCTATGGCTGGTATGGGCGCAGACGGTCGCCATCGTGTGACTAAAACAGATTATCGTTTCTTACACTGCTTAGATAACCTAGGAAACTCGGCTGAACCTAACTTAACTGTCCTATGGGATGCTCGTTTACCAGAAAGCTTTAAAGAATATTGTATGAAAATGAGTGTAAAACATTCCTCCATTCAATATGAAAATGATAAATTAATGCAAGAAGAAGGCTACGGCGATATGCAATGTATCAGCTGTTGTGTGAGCCCACTTAACCCAGAAGCAGACAAAGACAAAGGTGAAACTCATAACCTACAATATTTCGGAGCTCGTGTCAACGTACTAAAATGTCTTCTAGGCGCTATCAACGGCGGTAAAGATGATCTTCATAAAAACCAAGTATTCGACGTTGTAGAACCAATTACAACAGAATACCTTGAATACGACGAAGTGCTAGATAAATTCGATAAATCAATGGACTGGTTAACAGACACTTATGTAGATGCAATGAACATCATTCACTTTATGACAGACAAATACAACTACGAAAGCATGCAAATGGCCTTCCTACCATCAAAAGTAACTGCCAACATGGGATTCGGTATTTGTGGATTCGCGAATGTAGTAGATAGCTTAAGTGCGATTAAATATGCCAAAGTAAAAACCATCCGCGATGAAGATGGCTTTGTATATGACTATGAAGTAGAAGGCGACTTCCCTCGTTACGGTGAAAATGATGACCGTGCCGATGACATTGCCGTAATGGTTCTAAAAATGTTCAAAGACAAATTAGACTCCCATAAACTTTACAAAGATAGTGAAGCAACTGTTTCTGTTTTAACAATCACTTCAAACGTTGCTTATTCTAAACAATGTGGTAACTCCCCAGTGCATAAAGGACCTGTATTCGATGAAAATGGTAAAATCATCAAAGAACCAGAATTCTTCAGCCCAGGAGCTAACCCTTCTAACAAAGCAAAAGGTGGTTTCTTAGATAACCTTGCCAGTCTTTCTAAATTACCATTCCACTATGCAAATGACGGAATTTCCTTAACTATCCAAGGAGCTCCAAAAATGTTCGGTAAAACAACCGAAGAACAACACCATAACCTCGTTGGTATTCTTGATGGTTACTTTACAAAAGGTGGTCAACACATCAACTTGAACGTTCTTAACCACGATGAAGTAATCGAAAAAATCAAAGCTGGTATCCCAGTAATCTTACGTATCAGCGGCTACTGCTTAAATACAAAAGATCTAAACGAAGAACAAAAAATGGAACTTTGCCAAAGAATGTTCCACGAAAAATTAATCGGTTAATAATAAAAAGTACCAAGCCTTAGAAAATAAGACTTGGTACTTTTTTATATGTTTGACACTTCCGCAGCATAAGCTCCAGCCGTGTGTCCAGTCACTAATGCACACGTAATATTATAACCACCCGTGTATCCATTAATATCAAGTATTTCCCCGCAGAAAAATAACCCTTCCATCAATTTAGACTGCATCTCTTTTGGTTTGATTTCCTTCACAGAAACCCCACCGCCTGTTACAAACGCCTTCTCAAAATCAAGCGTGCCATTTACTTCAAAAGTGAAATCCTTTAATAACTGAATAAATTGCTCAATTTTTTTCGGGCTTACTTGTTTGTATTCAGCCGTCTCATCCAGTTCTACTTTTTCCAGTAAAAACAATAATAGTTTTTCTTGTAAAAGCGAACTTAAGGAATTTTTCAATGCTTTTTTCGGATTTTCTTCTAGCAGCTTATAAACCTCTTTCGAAAGTTCCGCAGCTGATACATTCGGGAATAAATCAAGACGCATTTTCACCGTACCCGCGCCCGTTTTCTTTAGTTCACGAAGGACAAACATACTACATCTAAGTGCTGCTGGTCCAGATACGCCAAAATGGGTAAAAATCATATCCATTTGATGCGTAATAATCGGCTTTCCTTTTGCATTTAAAACAGACAGAGATACATCCCGAAGCGACGTCCCTTGTAACACTTTTTGCTTAATAAAAGGCTCACTGGACGTAATCGGTACTTCTGTCGGATATAGCTCTGTAATCGTGTGTCCTGCTTTTTTCGCCCAAGCATAGCCATCTCCTGTCGAGCCCGTCCGAGGAACAGATTTACCGCCCACTGCAACAATTACTGCGCTCGCTGAAATCTCTTGCCCGTCTTTTAGCGTCACACCTTTTACATGGCCATCCTCGTAATCCACTTGCTTCACAGCGGTTTGCATGTAGATTTTCACGCCAAGCTTTTCCATCCGCTGAATCATCGCCTCAGCAACAGAACGCGCGCTGTTTGATACCGGAAACATTCTGCCATGATCTTCTTCTTTAAGTGCTACACCAAGTCGTTCAAAAAAACGAATAATATCTTCATTATCAAACGCATGAAACGCACTATATAAAAAGCGACCGTTACCCGGAATATGTTTAATGATTTCTTCTGCTGGACGCCTGTTCGTTACATTACAACGTCCGCCACCAGACATAATTAATTTACGCCCTAACTTCGGTCCTTTTTCAATTAATAAAACTCGTTTGTTTTTCTCCGCTGCACTGATTGCTGCCATAAGTCCTGATGGTCCGCCACCAATGACAATTACATCATAATCCATTGTCCCGCTCCTTTACTTTATCCGAGTATAAGTATAGCAAGCATTCATCTCACTGCCAAGCTTTTTTCACCAAACAAAAACCCGAGAAAATTCTCAGGTTCGTAGTTTATTCTAATTTCGATTCATATTGGTAAAAATGAGGAGTAATCTTAGAAGTTCAAGTACCGCAACAGCCATTGCAGCAACGTATGTCATCGCCGCAGCACTAAGGACTTTTTTCGCTTGTGGAAGTTCCGATGATGATACTAGTCCGCCACTTTCTAATTGAACAAGCGCACGTTTACTAGCGTCAAACTCAACAGGCAGGGTAATTAATTGGAAAAGCACCCCTACTGCCATCAAAATAATCCCTAATAGCATAAAACTAGCTACATTTGCGAGCATCCCGATAATGAGGAACACCCAAGAAATATTCGAACTAAACATCGTTACAGGAACGAGCGCGGAACGAAAACGCATAAACGCATAGTCCTGTTGATCTTGAATCGCGTGCCCTACTTCATGGGCTGCAACTGCTGCCCCAGCGATAGAACGACCGCGGAAATTAGCTTCAGAAAGAAACACAGCTTTTTTTCTAGGATCATAATGGTCACTTAACATCCCTTTTGTTTCATGAACAGGAACGTTGGTTAATCCATTTGTATCCAAAATATGACGTGCAACCTCGGCACCAGTTAAACCATTTGCCACACCAACTTTGGAGTACTGGGCATAGGTAGTTTTAACTCGATACTGCGCCCAAAGAGGGATTGCTGCAACGATAATAAAATAAATAATATACTGACTAAACGACATCTAATCATCTTCCTCCTACTACAATTTTTCGGTAAATATCCTTATCTCTTAGTATAGATGAACCCGTACTAAGACTCAACATCTTTCACTCATGATGAGGAAATTCTAATGAACGGTGACCTTTTTTTATCGTTTTATCATATACAAGCCATAAAACCATAACCGTTAGCCAAAAAGTTGCATAACCGATTTCAGGTAAGTATTTTTCTAATCCCATATAAATCGGCATTTGTCCAAATAAATAATCAATCACATCATTATGAAACACCCAAACAGCCGCTATCATAAAATGCCCTATACGGAAACGATAAAATGGTGCATATAAAATCCCTTCTAGCGCCATAAAACCATGCGTTAAAATTAGAACGACACCAGCCCAAACAATCGTCTTTTGCTCAAACATATAAAAAATATTCATGCCAATTGCCCATAAACCATATTTTACTAAACAGACAAAAGCCAGTGCCTCCATTAGCGGCCAGTGCTTTTTGGCGAGAAAGGCTACTAAAGTTAGAGTGAAGAATAGAATCGCGGTTGGACTATCTGGGACAAATAGCCAAAAACGCGGCTCTGTAATTTGTAATTGTGGTAAATACCATATGTATCCGTAAATCGCCCCTAGTAAATTACCGAAAAACAGCAATCGTAAAAAAGAGCGATTTGCAAGTAAACTATAAAACAAATGATTCCAACTCCTTAAAAAATCCTAGCATAGCAATAAAATGAAGCACTATTTCACTCCATTTTATTACTAACTAGGATTTATTTCTTATTCTTTTTCTGTATCCATTTGCTGTAAAATACGAACGAGCTTATGGAATGTCGCTTCATCACGAGTATCAAGCGCTTCATCGATTTGTTGTAATAATTTTTCTCTTGAAAATTGGTGCACAGATTGATAAATAAGCGCATCCGCCATTTCTTTTTCCTCTTCAGCAAGCTTCACTGCCGCAAAAGGATTGTCTTCACGAACAAGGGCATATTCAGGTGAGGTCATTGCCTCTTCAAAATGAAGTTCGACATACAATTCCTCGTCCCAGTTTAGCCGAATATCATGAAAAGCTTTTTCTGGATCTGTTGTCATTATGTTACCTTTGAAAAATAGGAATGGTTCGGATTCAACCCCGTGAGCACTAAGCGAAAGCCCACGCGCACATCCTTCCAAATTATCAACAAAATGAACATATTTTACAATTTGATCATGGCCAGCAATATAATTTAAAACCCACATTGCTTCTCTAGTTTTCATCTGGTGTTTGTTTAAAAACCAGCGAATAAAATCTTTCTTCTCGTCTATTGAAATGGATGCCTTCATCTTTCCTCAGTCCCTTCCTTCATTCTTTTGGTTAATCAAATAAAGATAAAATCTCGGTATCTTCTGGTTCAAGTTCTAAATAGCTACGCAAAACTTCTTGTGATTTCGCGTGTTCGCCTTCTTCTCTTAAAAATAAACCATATTCCTTTAAGAACGTAGGATTATTTGTAAAGTGTGGATAAGCGAGTTCATAATTTGCTTTTGCTTTATTATATTGTTCTGTTTCCTGATATGCAACACTTACGTCCCAGAAAATTTGTGGTTCAGAAATAACTTCTTCCCCGAGCCCTTCTACTAATTCAATGACACCTTCGTAGTTTTCTTTCGCAAGTAATAATTTGTTCAGTTGCATAATCGCTTCTGAGAACTCTTCATCAAGCACAATCGCTTGACGATAAAACTCTTCTGCTTCTTCCGGCAAACGAAGCGTAACCGCGAGTTTCCCTGCTTCTAAGAACATTTCTTTGTTGAATTCATCTTGCGTTAAACCATCTCTGAGTACTGCAATGGCTTTTTCAGGTTCGCCATTTTCTTCGTAGCTTTTTGCTAAATAGGAATATAACGTTGTGTACGATGGATCATGTTCGCGCAAATGTTCCAAGGCGTGAATTGCTTTCGTGTATTCTTTTGCTTGATAAGCCGTTAATCCCATTCCAAAAAGTGTATCCACCGATTCTTTGTCTTCTAGGGCACGTTC
The DNA here is from genome assembly GCF_058684075.1 of Listeria sp. MAN/IMW/UF555. NCBI lineage: Bacteria > Bacillati > Bacillota > Bacilli > Caryophanales > Listeriaceae > Listeria > Listeria sp. MAN/IMW/UF555. The sequence goes on from NZ_JBZWZS010000002.1 coordinate 144,356, forward strand.
ATAGTAGGGTAACGCTTCTTCAAATGCTCCGCTAGCTGCAAAAGCTTCAGCAATACGTTCATATACAGACACGGCGCCATTTGAGATAATCGTTAACCCTGCTTCTACAGCGGTTTGATAAGACTGTACAGCAGAAGCGAATCGGGCTTGTGATAAATAATATTCCCCTAAAGCAAAATCAATAATCGGCTCATTTGGTGCCATCTGTTTGGCTTCAAGTAATTTTTGTTCACTAACTTCAAACAAGCCTTGCATTTGATACAAATCAGCTAACACGAGTAAACTTTCAATGTAGGCTTCATCTTCTTTGTTTACTTTTTCTAAATAATCTTGCGCAGCATCCATATCGTCTTTTTCAAGTGCTACTTCGGCGGCACGGACAAGTAATTCGCCCTCATCTTTATATTTTGCTAACAGAAGTTCGTATAAATCTTCTGTTTCATCTAAAAATCCAAGTGCGAACAACTCTTCTGCTAAATAATATTGTTCCTCATCAGTCCCCGCTTGCACTACTTCATCAAAGTATTTCTTCGCAAGCGCCATATCTTCATGCTCTAACGCATGTAACATTTTATTAGCCAATTCCATTTCTGCACCTTCTTTAATTATAAGTCGTTTTTCTATTATACCATTACTTCCCTCATAAGAAAAAGTGATTGCCTCTCTTAAATAAAATACCAGCGCCGATGTATTTAGCACACAGCACTGGTAGTCATTATTATTTTAAAAGGGAGCGAATATCTTCAAAAAATGTTGGGTAAGAAACGGATACTGCTTCTGCTCGGTCTAACTCAACGTCACCGTCTTCTACAAGAAGTGCCGCGATTTGAAGCATCATACCGATCCGGTGATCTCCGTAACTTGTCACGTTTGCCGCATGAAGTGGTGTTTTACCACGAATAATTAAGCCGTCTTCAGTTGGTGTAATGTCTGCGCCCATTTTGTTTAGTTCATTAGCAACCGCATCAATTCGGTTCGTTTCTTTTACTTTTAATTCTGCAGCATCTTTAATAATCGTTGTTCCTTCTGCTTGTGTTGCCAAAAGAGCGATAACAGGAATTTCGTCAATTAGACGAGGAATAATATCGCCACCAATTTCGGTTCCTTTTAACTCGCTAGATTTTACAACAACTGTACCCGCTAATTTACCGGTACTTCTGCTAGAATCTTTTACAACCAAACTACCACCCATTTGTTCTACAACATCAAAAATTCCTGTTCTAGTCGGATTTAAACCAACATGTGTTAGTTCAATTTCACTGCCTGGCGTGATTAAGCCTGCTACGATAAAGAAAGCAGCGGAGGAAACATCGCCTGGAACAGTCATTTCTTGTCCAATGAATTTTTGGCCGCCTTTGACACGAATCATTAAACCGTCCATTTCAATTTCACCGCCAAATTGACGAATCATGTGTTCCGTATGGTCACGCGTTTTTTCTTTTTCATGGATAATCGTTTCACCTTCTGCTTGTAACGCTGCAAAAATAATCGCACTTTTTACTTGTGCACTCGCAACTGGCATGTGGTATTCCATTCGTTTTAATGATTGGTTACCGATAATAGAAATCGGCGCAAACTCAGAACCATCTTTACCATGCATTTTTGCGCCCATTTCTTGCAGTGGAAGCATAACGCGATTCATCGGACGTTTGGCAATTGATTCATCGCCTAAAATAACAGTATCAAAATCTCGCCCTGCTAAAATCCCCATCATTAAGCGAATAGTTGTCCCAGAGTTACCAATATCAAGTGGTCCCTCTGCTTGTTTTAACCCATCAAAGCCAGTACCATGAACAATAATTTCTTCATCGGTTTCTTCAATTTTTACGCCTAATGCTTTAAACGCCTTAATCGTTCCAAGGCAATCATCTGCACGTAAGAAATGACGAATGACCGTTTTTCCTTCTGCAATTGCCCCAAACATAATGCTGCGATGAGACATTGATTTATCGCCAGGGACTGTGATTTCGCCAACCAGCCCTTGTTTATTTGTAATTAATTTCATCGTCATTTCTCTCCTATTCGTAGTGGCATGTATAGTTACTTCTAGTTTCAATGCAACGTTTCGCCCGGTCCCTGTCTTCATCTGTTTGGAAAGTAATTTGTAACACCCCGAAAATATCTTCGCGTGTTTCCAAAATCTTGATGTTCGTTAAACTAATTTCTTCTTCGCCTAAATATCTAGTTACCTCAGAGATAACACCTGGATAGTCAGGTACATCAACAAACAAATCGTAAAAAGACGGAATTGCCCCACCTTGATGGACAGGCAGAGAATCTCGAAATTCTTTTGCACCATCGAAAAAGGCATAAATCGAATTTGCATCTTCACTCTCAAGCATTTCAAGCGCTTGATTCATACTATCGCGCCAAATGGTCAGTTGCTTCGTTAATGTTTTTTGATTACTAATAGAAATGTCCGTCCACATTCTTGGATCCGAGGAAGCGACACGTGTAATATCACGAAAGCCTCCCGCAGCTAATCGGAATGCAGCAGGATGTTCCTCAGTAAAACTTTGCGTCTGATTGACTAAAGCTGCCGCTACGATATGTGGCAAGTGGCTTAACATACCTGTAATTTCATCATGTTCAGTTGGTGATAATACTAAAAACTTAGCATTTGTACCAGAAAGCCATTGTTTTAAATCTGCTACCTTGGCTTCTGCTACGTCTTTTGTTGGTGTCAATAAATAATAGGCATTCTCAAACAATAGCTCTTTTGCCGCCCGTACGCCACTTTTATGCGAACCAGCCATTGGATGCCCGCCGATAAAAGTAATACCACTTTCTCTAAGCGCCGTGGATGCTTCCATAATTGTTCCTTTTGTACTTCCTGTATCAGTAACAATCACGTTTTTCTTTAAACGCAGCCCAGGCAAGCGTGTCAATAACTGCTCTGTTTCTTTTACTGGACAACAAAAAATAAGTAAATCTGCTTTTGGTCCATCTATTAAAATACTTTCGCCAATTTCATCAATGACTCCTAGAGACTTTCCTACTTCTAAGGAATGATAGGAAACGTCAATCCCGATGATATGTGCTTCTGGGTGTTTGGCTTTAATCGCAAGGGCAATAGAACCGCCAATTAACCCAAGCCCCACAATAACTACCGTCCCTTTCATTCAAAAACGCCTCCAAACACTTACAATAATTTTTCTAAAAGTGCAATTACCGCACTGTTATCTTCTTCTTTTCCGATTGTAATACGAACAGCTGTTGGAAAACCAAGTGCTGCGCCAGAACGTGTAATATAGCCATTTTTTTCCAAATAGCTAAAAATAGTCCCCGCTTCAATCCCTAAATCTATTAAAACAAAGTTCCCATTCGCCGGATACAACTTAACTTTTTCAAAACGTTTAGCGAATGCTTCGTATTGTTTAATTCCATTTGCATTGGAAGTTCTGCATTCTTCAATAAAAGCTTGGTCCTTAATAGCTTCAATTGCTAATTTTTGCCCGATACTCGTTGTATTAAAAGGTGGACGAACAATGTTCAGTTGACGGATGATTTCTTTATCCGCAATACCATAACCAACTCGCGCACTTGCCAAACCATAAATCTTACTAAAAGTCCGAGTAATAATTAAATTTTTATAAGTACGTACTAGTTTTTCGTGTTTTTCAGGCTGAGGAGTAACATACTCAATATAGGCTTCATCGAGAACCACAAGAACATCGCTCGGTACTCTATCAAGAAAAGCTTGAATATCCGCTAATTCAATGTAATTTCCTGTTGGGTTATTCGGATTACAAATCCAAACAATCGTCGTTTTCTCATCAATAGCCTTTAACATACCTTCTAAATCATGTTCGCCGTCCTGAAGAAGAGGAATTTCTCTTACTTCTGCTCCTTCGATTAAAGCATTTTGACGATATTGTACAAACGTTGGAGTCGCCATTACAGTATTAGTTGTCGTATCAAGTAGAACCCGAGTTAATAGTTCGATTAATTCATCGACACCAGCTGTAAAAATCAACTCTTCTTCTTCCAATTGATAAAAATCGGCTACTTCTTTACGTAAACTAGAAGCCCAACCATCCGGATAAATTTCTGTTTCCACGCTTGAATTTGCTTGAATAGCTGCTACTTTTTTTGAAGTCCCGAGTGGGTTTTCATTCGATGAGAGTTTAGTAATTTTTGTTAAACCAAGCTCTGCCATTACTTCTTCTTCGCGTTTACCAGGTTTATAAGAAGATAGACCTGCAAGTGATTTTTTCCATTTCATTACGCATCCTCCTCTTTCACTAAATCTGGGCGCAAAACTTTTGCCCCGTGTAAGTAGACATGATTAATTGCTGTAAGGGGCTTATGTAAATCTGTGAATACCATGAAACGAATACACATTGGAAGCGAATTCGGCACCGGAATTTCTTGCATCCCCATCACAGGAACATATTCAAAGCCGTGAGTTTCGCGCACTGCCTTCGCAGGAAATGCTGCAAAAATATCTTCAGTAACCGTAATAATAACCGATGTAAGACTTTCACTGTCTGTTATCCCATTTTGCGTCAGGATTTCCTCAAATAATTCTTTCGTTGCTGTATAAATTTCTTCTGGCGTATTACTTTCTATTGTCGTTGCCCCGCGAATTGCTCTCAAAATATATCCCCTCCATTTCGCATCACGCTTTTGTAAGTGTCAAAAATCAATTCATCTTCTGCTTTAAAAATAACCGGTTTACCAATTTCTTCTAGTAAAACCATACTAATTTCATTAAAAGTTGTTTTTTTATCATGACGCATATTTTCCAGTATGTTGCTAAAAGGAACCGTCGCATCAAAAGTCGTATTGTAACCTAAACGTTCTAACCATGTAGTAAACGTAGCTAAATCGAAATCCAATCCGTAAACCGTCTCACTCATCGTAAGCGCGTAAATCATGCCATAAGTAATTGCCTCGCCGTGTAGCCATTTGCCAAAGTTACCGTAAGCTTCTAACGCATGCCCAAATGTATGACCAAAATTCAGATAAGCGCGCACACCTTGCTCCGTTTCATCTTGAGCAACAATATTCGCTTTAATCTCAATCCCACGCTGTAAAAACGGCGTTAAATCCTTCGTATAAAAGTCTTTTGGTTCCGTAAACGTGTCCATTAAAGCCGTTAGCAACGTATGATCACTAATAAGCGCATGTTTAATCATTTCTGCAAAACCAGAACGCATTTCTCTTTCTGGTAAAGTCGCAAAAAACTGCGTATCATAAATAACCGCTTCCGGCTGGTAAAAGTTGCCAATCATGTTTTTGCCTAGGGGATGGTTAATTGCAACCTTGCCGCCGACCGCACTATCATGAGCAAGAACCGTTGTTGGTACTTGATAAAACGGAATTCCTCTCATATAAGTTGCAGCGACAAAACCACCTAAGTCACCAATAACCCCTCCGCCAAAAGCGATTAAAACGGCTTTTCGATCAAGCCCAGTCTCAATCATTTTTGTCATCACATCTTCATACACGCGAAATGTCTTTGCTTCTTCTCCATTTGGTGCCACATAATAAGTGACTACAGGTAAATCAGCAAGTACTGCATCGAGTTTCGCTTTATGAAGATTTGCCACGTGTTCATCTGTTAAAACAAACACGTGGGAATATTTAGCTAAACTTTTTGTCCATTGTTCCTTAACATCTGTCAAGGCGAACTCGTTTATATATACAGGATATGTTTTACTTTTAGCACGGACTGTAATTTCTGGCATGTTTAAAACTCCTTCGTTAAGTTTCGGTGTTCCTCCACATGTTTTTTAAGTGTATCAAAACGATCACCATCGAATTTTTCTAACACAGCAACTGCAACTTCCCAAGCGACCACAGCCTCAGCTACAACACTTGCAGCAGGTACTGCACAACTATCAGAACGTTCCACACTAGCATTAAATGTTTCTTTGGAATCAATATCCACACTTTGAAGTGGTTTGTATAACGTAGGGATTGGTTTCATTACCCCACGAACAACGATTGGCATACCATTTGTCATTCCGCCTTCAAATCCACCAAGATTATTCGTACGTCTAGTGTAACCATCTTCTTTACTCCATAAAATTTCATCCATTACTTCGCTACCAGGTTTTCTCGCAGCTTCAAAACCGACACCAAACTCAGCGCCTTTAAATGCATTGATACTTACGATTGCACGAGCGATTTTTGCATCTAATTTTTTATCCCATTGCACGTAGCTACCAAGTCCAGCAGGTACACCACCGACAACAACTTCCACAATTCCACCAATCGTGTCGCCATTTTTCTTGGCATCATCAATTTTTTGCATCATTTCTTCTGCAGCAACCTCGTCTAAACAACGAACTGGGGAAGCTTCGGATGTTTCTTGGATTTCTGAAACCGCGTAATCACGTTTCAAATTCGCACGAGTTCCGCCAATTTCAAGTACATGACCAGCAACTTCAATGCCTAGTTCATGCAATAGTTTTTTGGCAACGGCTCCTGCTGCAACGCGGACAGTTGTTTCACGCGCACTGGAGCGTTCTAATACGTTACGCATATCGTTGTGGCCATATTTCATGCCACCAACTAGATCCGCATGTCCCGGACGTGGACGAGATACGCGACGAGATTTTTCATTTTTTTCTGGAACTGGTTCAATGCTCATAACTGTTTCCCAATGTTTCCAGTCTTTATTTTCAACAAACATTGCTACAGGTGCGCCGAGTGTTTTACCATGGCGAATTCCTGCTGTAATTTGTACTTGGTCTTTTTCAATACGCATACGTGCACCGCGACCATGTCCACCTTGTCTTCTTTTTAGTTCTTTATTTACATCTTCTGCAAGTAGAGGCATTCCTGCTGGTAATCCTTCAATAATTGTCGTAAGCCCCGGTCCATGTGATTCTCCTGCCGTTAAGTATCTCATTTCAACAACTCTCCTTTTTCTATTTAAGCTAGATATTCTAGCAATGATATTTTAGCGCTTTAAAGTATATGTGTAATATCTTAACATATGCCAAGCGAGAACACAATACTTTAGTCTCATTCTTTCATCATAACAAAAAACCGCGCCAAATGGTATTTTCTCTATGAAAAAAGAGCCTAGGTTTCCCTAAACTCTTACTTATTTTAAATCCAAGTATCTACTGCCTTTTCATAACTTAAAATTTCATGTGGTTCAAAAAATAACTGAATTTCCCGCTTAGCACTTTCAGGACTATCAGAACCATGAATGACATTTCTATTCGTATGTATTGCGTATTCCGCACGGATTGTTCCGGGATCGGCTTCAAGTGGATTCGTTTTTCCCATCATCCGACGTGCTGTTTTAATCACATCATCGCCTTCTAAAACCATCGCAAATACAGGTCCAGAAGTGATAAATCCAATTAAATCCTCAAAAAAAGGTTTGCCGATATGTTCTGCGTAGTGCTGTTCTGCGAGGGTCCGATCAATCTGCATTAATTTACCAGCGACTAGCTTAATTCCTTTTTTCTCTATTTTTGCTACAATTTCCCCAATAAGTCCTCGTTCTACACCATCTGGCTTAACCATTACATAAGTTTGTTCCATTATAGAATCCTCCCTCACGTTAATAATTTCTTTTATCTAAAACACGGACAATTTGCTTCAGTGGTTTTAATTCAGGAACTTGTGGCAAAGAATCGAGTGTTGCTACGGCTTTTTTTAGATAAGCTGTTGCGACATCTTCTGCTTTTTTTGCCCCTGATTTTTTAATTTCTTCCACTAAAGCGGCAATTTCTTCTGCTTGCGTATCCTCAGTTACTTGGCTGATTCGTTTTTTAAGAAAAGGATCCTCCATTGCAAAAAATACTGGCAACGTCACATTTCCTTGACTCAAATCTTCTCCAGCCGGCTTACCAAGTTCTTTTTCAGTTCCAACGAAATCAAGTACATCATCCGTAATTTGAAACGCCATCCCCACGTAATATCCGAAACGATATAGTTTCTTGTAATCTGCTTCACTTTGACCAGAAACAACGCCACCAAGCCCACAACTAGCTGCTATTAATAATGCTGTTTTTCTTTTGATCCGTCGTAAATAATTACGCACATTTTGGTCAAAATTATATTTATCTTTAAGCTGTTCGATTTCACCGGTAGATAACTCAACTGTGACATGTGATAACATCTTGTGGGCAGCAACATCTTTAATTTCCGTCATATACTCTAACGACTTAGCAAACAGAAAGTCTCCAGTATACATCGCAATATGGTTCCCCCACTTGGATTTAATTGTCTCACGTCCGCGCCTTAAATCAGCATCATCTACCACGTCATCATGAACAATCGATGCCATATGAATTAATTCAATCGCTACACCTGCATTTTTCACTGCTTCAAAATCCGCGTCAGGAGAAAGCCTTGCAGATAAACAAACGAACATCGGTCTGATTCGTTTTCCACCAGCTTCTAACAGATGAAGTGCCGCATCAGAAGTTGTTTCAGCAGCCGCGCCAGTAAGAGCTCTTTTTAGTTCTTTTTCAACTAAGTCAATGTCTTTTTGCATATTCGGGTATAAAAAGTTAAGTTTCATGCTTGCCACCTTATTGTTCCTTCTTTTTAAATCCAAAGTGGGTTGCACTTGCGCCGCCACTGTGTGAAATATATCTTACGTATGAAAATCCGGCTTCTTGAAACATTTCCGCAAGCCTTGCCATCCCTGGAAACTCGCGCGTTGATTCTTGTAACCAGCTATATTCTTTGTAACTTTTCGCAAAAAACTTTCCAAAAACAGGCATGACATATCGGAAATAAGCATTAAATACTTGTTTCCAACCTGGAATATTTGGTTGCGAGGTATCAATACATGCAAGTTGTCCGCCCGGTTTTAAGACACGATACATTTCACGAAGCACTTGCATATAATCAGGTACATTTCTAAGCCCAAAGCCAATTGTCACATAATCAAAACTATTATCTGGGAAAGGTAATTCCATCGCATTCCCGTGAATCAGCTCTACATTATGCAAATCTGCTTCTTTTACTTTTTCACGACCAACTTTTAGCATATTTTCACTAAAATCAAGTCCTGTCACATGACCTTCTGGACCAATTTCTTCCGCCATCATAATCGACCAATCTGCCGTTCCACAACAAACATCGAGAACATTTGTCCCTTTTTGAACACGCATTAGCTTCATCGTTTCTTTACGCCATTTCACATGTAGTTTAAAACTAATAACACTATTCATTCGGTCATAACTTGGGGAAATCTTCTCAAATACTTTATGTACTTTTTCTTCTTTAGTTTCCGTCATATCCCGAATCTCCTTCTATTTATCAGTCGTTAATAACTTCAATAATTCTTTTTTCAAGTATAGTAGAAAGCGGTTCAGACTCTTCTTTTAGTCGTTCCACTTCCATCTTCACGTCACGAATAATTGCTACTAACCAACTTTCAAAATTAGTGACAGCTTCTTTCGCAAAGTACCCATGGTCATAAGCACGCTTCAACCTAGACGCACCAATTTCTTGATAAGTCGCAAGTTCCATTTTAAGTCGTTTAAGTAAAAAGAACTGACAACCTAAAGCAATAAATGTTTCATCCTTCATAAAATACTTCGCAAACTTGGCAAAAATCGCCGCATTAGTTAAAGCAAGTTGTGTAAGATATTCTTCATCTGTCGCAACATGTAATTGGTAAATATTGGTTTTTGCTGTATTTGTTTCTTGAACACCACTTTGTAAGGCTCTGAGGAGTGGAATCATTTCTAATTCCGCAAGTGTCCGGTAATAGAGAGCACTATAAAAATCCCCAGCTAATACTGTTAACTCTTGTTCTTTCCGAGTTAGCTGTACAACATCACCTGGTTCATCAATTTTTTCATGCGTGTCATGAGCTAATATCATGTAAAGCGTTGCACTAACTACACGATACGCAGCAGCATCAGCCAAATCAGAGCCGGAAATCGCTTCATGAAGAAATAGCATTTGATCTTTGTCCATTTGCCCGCCTTCATTATTCTCTTGTAAATACTGATAGACTGCTTGCTCATGTACCAACTGCTCCACTTCCTTTAGCCCAGCCTCTCTCGCCTGATAAGTCATTTAACAATCCCCTTTGAATCTCCTTATTACGTAAAATAAATTATACCATAAAGGATATTTAATTATGCTTAATTAAAGCCAAAACTTCACTTCTAAGCTTATCGTCATTTTTAAAAGCGCCTCGTACTGCGCTTGTAATTGTTTTAGTTCCAGGTTTATTGACACCACGGATGGTCATGCACATATGCTCTGCTTCCATTATCACCATGACTCCCAGTGGTTTTAATTTATCCATCATAATTTCTGCAACAGTCGTAGTAATACGCTCTTGAAGTTGCGGACGACGACTCACATCATCCACTACACGAGCAAGTTTACTAAGCCCTGCAACTCGTCCATTTTGAGGCAAATAAGCCACATGTGCTACGCCAAAAAAAGGAACAAGATGATGTTCGCACATAGAGGAAAAACGAATATCTTTTACAAGCACTAGTTCTTCATGTTGTTCTTCAAAAATAGTATCGAAATGAACAGAAGGATCTTTCTTGAGTCCAGCAAAAACTTCTTCATACATACGAGCTACTCGCATTGGTGTATCAATTAGTCCTTCACGTTCTGGATTTTCTCCCACTGCTTCTAAAATAACTTTCACTGCGTCAGCAATTTTTTGTTTGTCTATTTGCTCCATCCTTAATTCCCCTATCTTTTTAGCATTATATACCTTGTATATCTTAACACAGCCGAACTTCAAGGTAAATTTAATTTGCTTAAATAAGAGATAATAATGATGTTTTACTATTTTGTTCTCTTTATTCCCTATTTCGTCTGGAAATAATCACCAAAAAAAAACTAGCCTAGCTTAATTATAAAATTAAGGCCAGACTAGAGTTAGTGCTTAAAAAGTCTATGTAACTTATTTAACAGCTTCTTTAAGCGCTTTACCAGGTTTGAACGCTGGTACTTTACTTGCAGGGATGTCGATTTCTTCTTTAGTACGAGGGTTACGGCCTTTACGGGCAGCACGTTCACGTACTTCAAAGTTACCAAATCCGATTAATTGAACTTTTTCACCTTTAGATAAAGAAGTTTGAATAGTTTCGAATACAGCTTCTACTGCTTTCGCTGCGTCTTTTTTAGAAAGATCAGCTAATTCAGCTACGCTATTTACTAAATCAGTTTTATTTGCCATTGTGTTTTTCACCTCCTTCACAGAATACTTCAAAATAAGCAAGCACTATGAGACACCTGTATTTCTCGTTTTTTTCCAAAAGTAAAATTAATTTTGGAATTTAAGGAGAATTGTGACTGAAATGGCTTAACTACAAGCCTTAACAGTAATTCTGATAAAAGATTATCACATAATCCCAGCAACTGCAAGGAATAATGCCAAACTGACACTGTTTCTTAACATTTTCAATCACATATGTTTTTCTCTTATGGCTTGAAAACGTGATAGTATCAACCTGTTAACCATAATACTAACTTGGAACCCTTAGAATAGCAAGCGATACCACCATAATTGGCTAAAATAGTTCTTTTTTCATAAAAATAGAAGCAAATTCAGAGCTATTACCTGACAACTCTAGGTTTCTGAGCCTAGTTTTATTCTAATAATTGTTGTTGGATGATGGCTTTTTCTTCCGCAGTAATTCCGATTCCTTTTTCCAAATAGCCATCTACTGAACCGAATTGTTTTTTCATTTCATCAAAGGCTATTTTCAAATATTCTGGACGAGCTTCTGCCATCGGACGAAAAGCTTCCAAGTCGATTTTTTCGTTTCCATTTGAAAAAAGTGACACAATCCCACCCATTTCTTGTAGAATGTTGTCCTGATAGCGGTTAGTGATTGCGTAATCGTCAAAAATCGTTTTTTCTGGTACATCTAGTAATGTTAATAAAAGTGCCGCTAAGACCCCTGTACGGTCTTTTCCAGCGGTGCAATGAAAAACAAATGGAAGACCCGCTTTAGCATCCGTTAATATCTCGCTAAAAATTTCTTTAAATCCGTCTACTGATTGCACAAATACACGGTAACTCTCCCCCATCAAAGGTTCATAGATCGCTTTGTCATTTGATACTGGGAGGGTCGTTTTTTCATTTTTTGCTGTACCGATTGGGATATGTTTATTAAGAACACCTTGGATTTCTGGAGTGGGTTGCGCCTGTACTTCAGAGCTACTTCGCAAATCGCAAATCCATTTAATATGTAACTTTTGGAGTAATCTGGCGTCTGCTTGATTTATGTTTACTAAATTGGAAGAACGATATAATTTACCCCATTTTACGTGATGCCCATGCTTTGTTTCGTAACCACCCATATCTCGGAAGTTAAAAACACTTTCTAGCGGTAATATCCGTTCAGAAACAACTCTTTTGTCTCCGTTCGGTGCCTGTAAAAAGAAATAAACTGGAATGTCCTTTGTTTCAAAAGTATAATGTTTTGCTGCATTAGATACTTTAAAGACAGGTTCACTATTTGCCTCTAGTGACGGACTACTACTTACAAAAACCAACGTACCTTCGCTGACTTCTTCATTTTCCCATCTTAATGTTACGGCTTTATCTGTACGAGTAACTTCCATATTCTCCACCTACTTTTTCAAATTTGGCTCTTCTGCTTCATTTTAGCATAACTCATAAAAAAAGAGCCAACATAAGCGGAAAACTTATCTTGGCTCTCTCTATTAAAATGACTCTTTTTCGATTTTCTTTTTACGACCCATCAATAAATCAACGGCTTCTCGAGCATCTTTATTCTCGAATAAAATCGCGTAAATCGATTCGGTAATTGGCATATCAATATCTAGTTTTTTCGCCCAACCATGAACTGCTTTGGCTGTTCGTACACCTTCAACGACCATACCCATTTTTTCTAAAACTTCATCCAGATTCTCGCCCTTGCCAAGCATATTTCCAGCGCGCCAATTACGTGAATGCACACTCGTACAAGTAACGATTAAGTCACCAATACCAGTTAGCCCATAAAAGGTTTGTGGATTAGAGCCCACAGCAACACCGAGACGAGTGATTTCTGCCATTCCGCGTGTCATTAGTGCCGCTTTAGCATTATCGCCGTATCCAAGGCCATCAGAGATTCCTGCGCCAAGTGCGATAATATTTTTAAGCGCCCCACCAATTTCAGCACCGATTACATCATCATTCGTATAAATACGTAAGTTGTTATTAATAAAACGATCTTGCACGATTTCTGCCGCTTTCAAATCTTTACAGCTAGCACAAAGCGTTGTTGGATGACGAAGAGCTACTTCTTCTGCGTGACTAGGACCTGAAAGCACAACAAGTGCTTTACGTTTTGTAGCATCAACCTCTTCTTCAATTACTTCTGACATTCTAAGATTTGTTTCTGGTTCAATACCTTTACTAACATGCACTAAAATAGTTGGTTCTTTCAGCGCTTCATTTAGCTGCTTACAAACCACACGCATCGCATTTGTTGGAATAGCAATCACGACAATTTCAGCACCATCTATAGCTTCATCAAGTGACAATGTCGCTTTTACCTCAGTTGGTAAAATAATATCTGGCAAATAGTGACTATTCGTGTGCGATTCGTTAATTTCATTCACAATTTTATCTAAGTTTCCCCAAATAACTGGTTTATGATTATTATCAGCTAGGACAAGCGCGAGCCCTGTTCCCCAACTTCCAGCGCCAAGAATAGCTACTTTTTTCTGTGTCATTATATTTTTCCTCCCGAAAACTTTACTTACGCTTACGAGCAATTACTCGAATTGGCGTACCATCAAACGGAAATGCTTCTCTAATCCGGTTTTCTAAGAAACGTTCATAAGAGAAATGCATTAGTTCTGGATCATTAACAAATACAACAAATGTAGGTGGTTTAACAGCCACTTGTGTTGTATAGAAGATTTTAAGTCGTTTACCTTTGTCCATTGGTGATGGATTCATTGCAACTGCATCACTAATAACATCATTTAGCATACTAGATTGTACGCGTAATGAATGATTATCGCTTACTTGGTTAATTAGCGGGAATAGGTTGTTTAAGCGTTGTTTTGTTTTCGCAGATACAAAGACAATTGGTGCATAGCTTAAGAATTGGAACTGCTCCCGAATATCTTCTGTCCATACATTAATTGTTTTTTCATCTTTGTTAATTGCATCCCATTTGTTCACTACAATAATGATAGCACGTCCGGCATCATGCGCATATCCAGCAATTCGTTTATCTTGTTCACGAATACCTTCTTCTGCGTTGATAACCACAAGAACAACATCGGAGCGTTCAATTGCTCTCATTGCACGTAAAACACTATATTTCTCTGTGCTTTCATACACTTTCCCACGTTTTCTCATTCCGGCTGTATCAATCATGACATAATCCTGACCATCAAACGTATAAGTTGTATCAATTGCATCACGAGTAGTTCCCGCAATGTCAGAAACAATGACGCGGTCTTCGCCAAGAAGTGCGTTTAGAATAGATGATTTACCAACATTTGGTCGACCAATCAAACTAAATTTCACTGTTTCATCTGGGTATTCTTCCTCTTCTTCTTTTGGAAAATGAGCACGAACAGCATCAAGCATGTCGCCAAGCCCTAGTCCATGTGAACCAGAAATTGGATATGGCTCACCAAACCCAAGAGAATAAAAGTCGTAAATTTGATCACGCATTTCTGGGTTATCTACTTTATTAATCGCTAAAACAATTGGTTTATTAGACCGGTAAAGAATTTTTGCTACTTGTTCGTCTGCATCGGTAACCCCTTCACGACCATTGGTAATAAAAATAATTACGTCTGCTTCATCAATTGCGATTTCCGCTTGTGCGCGAATTTGCTCTAAGAATGGTTCGTCGGAAAGATCAATACCACCTGTATCAATAATGTTAAATTCTTTTCCAAGCCATTCCGCTGAATTATATATGCGGTCACGTGTCACACCGGGAACATCTTCCACTATGGAAACACGTTCACCAACGATTCTGTTAAAAATAGTCGATTTGCCAACGTTTGGACGTCCGACAATCGCTACAACTGGTTTTGCCATTATTTCACCTTCTTTTTTCTCGAATCCTATTTATCAAACTTTCTTTAGTTTATCAGTAAAACAGCTTACTGGCAATGAAAAGTTCGATGTGAAAAAGAAAAAGAGCCTATGGGAACAGTCTCCCTAGGCTCTTTTACGAACAATTATTTATCGTCGTTTTGAAGTCCTTTTAATTTATCACCAATTAAATCGCTCATTTGGAATCCAGTATTTTCTTCTGGAAGTTCATAATCAGCTTCTTCAACTGGAGCATCTTGCAAGTCTTTAATACTTAAAGATAAACGTTTGTCATCTTCATTAACTTCTAGTACTTTTACTTCTACTGTTTGACCTTCTGAAAGGACTTCTTGTGGTGTTCCAATATGTTCGTGGGAGATTTGAGAAATATGAACCAAACCTTCTACGCCAGGGAAAATTTCCACAAAAGCTCCAAAAGTTACTAAACGAACTACTTTTCCTTCTAAAACAGAACCAACTGGTGCTTTTTCAGAAATACCATCCCAAGGTCCTGGTAAAGTTGCTTTAATAGAAAGAGAAATACGTTCATTTTCAGGATCAATCCCGATAACTTTCACCTTAACTTTTTGACCTTCTTCTAACGCTTCTTGCGGTGTAGCTATATGTTTATAAGAAATTTGTGAAATATGAACAAGTCCGTCTACCCCACCAATATCAACAAATGCGCCAAAGTTAGCTAAACGTTGAACAGTACCTTCAATCACGTCGCCTTCTTTGATTTCATTTAATAGTGCTTGTTTTTGGTTAGCTTTTTCATTTTCCACAACTGCACGGTGACTTAAAATTACTCGGTTGTTTTCTGGTTCAAATTCTACTACTTTGAAAGTAAGGGTTGTACCTTTATAATCTGCAAAATCTTCCACAAAATGATCTTCTACTAAAGAAGCGGGAACAAAAGCACGTACTCCTAGGTCAACTACTAATCCGCCTTTAACAACATCACTGACAACTGCTTCGAACACTTCACCAGACTCAAATTTAGCTTTAATATCATCAGACGCTTTTTCTGCATCCACTTTTCTTTTAGATAAAACAAGTACATCGTCTTCTACTTTAGTGACAATCAAATCAAGTGTGTCGCCTACGCTTACAACGTCAGAAGCTGTCTCCACATGTATATTGGAAAGTTCACTTATTGGAACGACACCATCAAGTTTGCTATCGGGAATACCAACATAAACTTGTTTATCTTCCACGCTTGTAACTGTGCCAGTGACTTTGTCTCCTTCTTCAAAATTTCTAACTTCCACATCAAATAAATCTTCAGACATGTGTAGCCCTCCATTCGTTAGTCGAATTTTAGGAATTTCTAATTCAGAAGCAACTTTTCACGTTTGCCTCATCCGCTTGACTAGTTTTCCTCAATAGGCAATTTCTAATTAAATAAAGAAAAATAACAAATACACCCTCAGTAAAACTTATCTTCCAGCTAGAAAATCCTTTCAAGATACTTTTCACAAAGTAAAAAATCTCTCTTATAACATCCTACAAATCCAAACATTTGTCAAGCTCTTTTAAGGGGGTTAAATTGCCTATAGACCGTGAAATCGCTCACCTTGTTTAGACTTTCACGGTTAAATTAAAATAGTGCTACATTTCCATTTAGTTCTGAAAATGTAGCACTTTTTCATTAATTTTGGATTTTTTGTTCAGCAAGTGAAAGAATTTTATTTGCGACTTCATCAATTGACATCGATGTTGTATCTACTTCAATAGCATCGTCTGCTTTTTTTAAAGGAGAATGCTCACGAGTATAATCTAAGTGATCTCGTTCTTCAATTTCTTTCTTTAATTGATTTAAATCGCCTGCAAAACCTTTTGCCATATTTTCTTTATAGCGTCGTTCTGCTCGTTCTTCTACGCTGGCTAGCAAGAAAATTTTAAGTTCTGCGTTTGGAAGTACAGCAGTTCCAATATCACGACCATCCATGACAATTCCGCCTTCTGTTGCAAAAACTTGCTGACGTTCTTGAAGTGCTTCTCGAATAGCTGGATGTGCGGCAACGATAGAAACATGATTAGTTACTTCTAGTGAACGAATTACATCTGTTACATTCTCTTCATTTACAAATACTTGTTGTACTTCACCAGGTTCGAAACGAATCACCGTTTTTTTTAGTAAAGCATCAATTGCCATTTCGTCTTCATACGCCACTTTATTTTTTAGCGCGATATATGTAACCGCTCGATACATAGCTCCCGTATCAATATAAACAAAACGCAATTTTTTCGCAACAATTTTTGCTACTGTACTTTTACCCGCTGCAGCTGGCCCATCAATTGCGATACATATTTTCTTAGTCATAGAATAAAACTCCTTTTATCTGAAATTGGTTTGATTGATCTCTTCTTGGGACGCTAAAAGCACCATTAATTTCATCCGCGCTTTTTTGCTATCATAATCTTTTCCTAAAATAACACCTCGATTGTATAAATCAAACGTGCTACCTTCGTAGTCATATGTAGTATAAACATTTCCTTCTTCCGCACTCGTCGTGATAACAACAGGAATGTTCGCATCTAAAGCACGAATAATTGCTGGCATCATTTTCGGAGCAACTTGTCCCCGTCCTACACCTTCAAGTACGATTCCTGAAACGCCACTATCAATTGCTGCATCAATGAATAGACCATCTGCACCAAGGTAGCATTTAATAACTACTACTTCCGGTAAATCAAGGCGAATATCAAAACACTCGTGTTCAAGTGGCTTTTGATAAAGAAAAACTTGATCGTTATCAATAATTCCAAGATAACCAAATCCAAATGCACTAAAACCTTGAATATTCGATGCATGCACTTTTTTGACATAGCGTGCGGCAAAAATACGTTCATTAAAAACTACTACTGTACCAGCTTGTCGTAGATTCACTTCGCAGGCAGTATAAATAGCATGGCGAATGTTCACGTAAGCATCTGTCCCTGGTTCTTCTGGCGCTCGTTGCGAACCGGTAACAACAATTGGTCTTGCATCAGTTACAGCAAGGTCAAGGAAATAAGCTGTTTCTTCCAGTGAATCAGTACCATGCGTTACAACTATACCATCATATGTTTCATCCATAAAAATAGATTCTATTAATTGTTTTAAACTAATAAGATCTGGGAGTGCAATGTGCATAGAAGGAAGTTGAAAAGTTGAATAAATATCAATTTGGATTTCTGTTGGTAATTGGCATAATGCAGCTAATTCTTCTCCAGATAATTCTCCTGATGCAAGTTTTCCTGATGCTGTTTTTTTACTTGCAATCGTACCGCCTGTTGTAATTAGTGCTACTTTTGCCATAATCATATCCCCCTACATTTTTCCATTTAAACAAACAAATGAGTCTCGGAAGCGTTTCCCAGACCCATTCAGTGTTGTTATTACTGTGGAATTGTTAAAACTGTACCAACTGGAACATTGTTACTACCAAGTCCATTTGCTTGTTTGATTTTCTCAACGCCAGCAGCAGCCCCAGCTTGTCCATAAGTAGAACGCGCTATGCTGTAAAGAGTATCTCCTGCTTTAACTGTATGAGAACCTCCAGCTTTCTTTTGTGTTGATTCAGTTGCTTTTTTCTGAGCGGCTTCTGCTGCTGCTTTTTCTTTAGCAGCTTTGTCTGCAGCGGCCTTCTCTGCGGCAGCTTTTTCTTCTGCGGCTTCTTGTTCTTTCTTAGCGGCTGCGGCTTTAGCAGCTTCATCTTCTTGAGATTTTTTATCAGCAGTAGCTTTCTCTTCTGCTTCTTTCTTTTCTTCTGCAGCTTTTTCAGCAGCGGCTTTTTCTTCTGCGGCTTTTTTAGCTTTTTCTTTTTCTGCTTTGGTTTGTGTGTTGTCAGAAACATTGACTGTCGATTCAGTCTCTGTTTTTACTTCATTAGTTGATCCCATATTTTGTACTGTTACAAATACAATTACTATAACGATTGGAATTAATAAGAAAAACACAATCAATAAATTAAGCAATGGGTATCTAAAAATAGTTTTCTTTTTTACTTTTCTGCTATCAGTACGGGACAGCATCGGCGGTTCATTGTTAAATTCGTCTTGTCCTTCAGAATTCATATCATAATCAGCCGGTTCTTCATATTCCCGTTTACTTTTTCTTGTTTTTGCCACTCAAAGTTCCTCCTTTAGTGCTTTCTAATATTATCCTATGCACTATTATTGGCACAGAGAAGTGTTACATAAGATGTTAATAAATGAAATACCTTTGAAATAATTATAACCATAAAAGCAATATACAACAACACTTAAACCGCTTTTTTAGAAGAAAAAAGCAATAATCATTATAATTTAGTACTTCTGGCATATAAGCTTTTTTTATTTCACACAGATTACTGAACAAAATAATAACAATTTTTCCGCCAATAAACAAGTCTTTTTTTTACAAAAAATGTGAAATAAGCTACTTTTTGTCAAAATTCGTAACTTAATATCTATTGAAGTAGATAAGATAAGTAATTTTCCCAAGTCAAAACTTCTTTGGCGCTTGTTTTTTCTTCTTTTTCAAAACTTATTGTAAAGGTACTATCTAAATCGCAGCAATTTTCTGGTGTTACTTCTAGCGGACTTTCTTCAAAATAACGCAGAATATAGTTTCTACGGCACTCTTCTTCATGTAAGTATCCGATAAATTGTTGTAAATTAGCTCTTTTCCAGCTTTTTCGATATTCCATTTTGGTTGTTAATTCGGCTGTAGTTAAACCACTTTTTTGGTAATAATCAATAAAGCGTTGTTCTGCTTCTGGAAGAGTTTTAAGTTGTTCTTTCGATAGATGCATAAGATTAACATCTGGTATGTCTTGATCTGCTAACTGCATTTGGATAAATTCATCGCCACTAGCATACAGTAAAATTGCAACGCTTTCCTTTCCGTCACGACCAGCTCTGCCAATTTCCTGCAAATAAGCTTCTAAGTCTGCTGGCATGTGATAATGAATAACAAAACGAATATCTGACTTGTCTATTCCCATTCCAAAAGCACTTGTTGCACAAATAATATCTAACTGCCCATAAACAAATTGTTGCTGAATCACAATTCTATCTTCCGTTTCCATATCACCATGATAGTAGGCTACATTTAATCCTAATACTTCATTCAACTCTTGCGCAGTACTTTCAGCTAGTTTCTTACTAGAAAAATAAATAATTCCTGGCGTTTTTAGCTTGGAAACTAGTTCATATAGACGTTCTTTTTTAGAAAGTTGATTGGTAAATTTTTCCACTTGCAAATAAATATTAGGACGGTTAACGGAATAAATCACTTGTTCACAGTCGTTTAGATGCAATTGTTTTAATATATCGGCTCGGACTTTTTTAGTTGCGGTGGCTGTAAGTACCATTGACACTGGAAATTTAGCATCTTCAATAAACTGTCCCAACATCAAATAATCAGGTCGAAAGTCATGCCCCCACTGAGAGATACAATGTGCTTCATCTATAACAAATAAGCTAATCTTTTGTTGTAGAAGCGTATTTTTGACGAATTCATTGTTTAACATCTCTGGAGATAAAAAGATAAATTTATATAAATGAATATTTGCAAGAATTTGTTGTTTTTCTTCTTTCTTTAAAAAACTATTAAGCGCCGCAACACGTTTTTCACCGTGAGCTCGCATTCTCTCCATCTGATCTTGCATTAGTGAGAGTAACGGAGACACGATTAACACTAATCCGTCCATTAGATGTCCCGCTAACTGATAACAAACGGTTTTCCCGGTGCCGGTTGGTAGCATTGCAAAACAGTTTTTCTTAGCTAATGCTTTTTCAATTACTTCTTTTTGTCCAGGACGAAATTCATCAAAACCAAGATAGGTCTTTAATTCTTGTTCTAAATTCATTGTTCGTCCTCCTTACTAACGACAGCTAAGCGAATTTGATAATAATCTAAATCTGGAAATGCAGCTTTTATGTCGCGAAGTAAATGCCAGTTTCTCGAATTAATTGTTTGGATTAATTCTTCCTCAGGTAAATAAGGAACTTTTGCTTCTTTCAAAGTAGCTCTAATTTCCACAAAATGGTCTTGTATCGTACTTGTTTTTAAATTTCGGATTCGTTCAATCATCTCCAAATCCATTCCTTTTTCCCATAGTGTATAAGTTTTTATAGCAGAAGACGTTAGGCTCATCAGCTCATTCGGTATTAAACTAGCTAAAAGTGGCCACTCCTCTTCGCTTTCTTTTATGGCAGCAATCAAGCGATGAAGTTCATGTAACACTTCAAAATAAACATCCCACTTCTCTAGTTGATATTTAGTAGCAATTTGTTCTGTTGTATAGCCCATTAGTTTCCCGCCAGAAAATCGTTCCACTAAAAATTCTGGTCTACTTACAGCCAAGCTATTAAACCACTTGATGAGTTCAATATATAATCTGTCAGCAAGGTCCTCTTGTTGCTGATTTTGCAACCAAATTTTGATAAATTGCTGTACTTTCTTATCGCGAATAACTGGTAAATAATATTTCTCAGCATGGTGTTTATTACTAACAACTTGAACTGCGAGTCGTAAATGGGCGAAAAAGGCAAAAACTTGTTGTTGAAAAGCAAATCCATGAAAAGAAGGATAGCTCATTTCAAACGAAACATTCGACTTCTGTTCCACTGTATAGCCATTTTCAGTAACAGTAATTATACCTTGTCGCATTAATTCTTTAAGTCTTGTTTCTAAATAATTTAATTTCAAATTTGGTACTAGTCCAAATAAATGCTGCATTTGAAAAAGATGAGCATCCTGAACAGCTTGACCAGTTCTTCTACCGGCCAAAATAGTATGTAAAAATGGCGATTTTCTAGGAGTAATACTCTTTTCTAAAATTGTTGCAATATAATTATCTAGCTTATCCAAGACGTTCTCACCACCTTTTTTTCTAACATCAATCATACCACAGAAACACTTGTTCTACATTACTTTTCCCGAAAAAAACTTTATCAAAATATGGTACAATAGAAAAAGAAAAAATCTTGCTTCAAACTGTTATTTTAGAAAGGAAGCGTAGAAAATTGAAGTATTGTCTCGTTGAAAAAGACACTTGTATTGCTTGTGGTGCTTGTTCTATTCACGCTCCAGATGTTTTTGATTATGATACAGAAGGTCTTGCCTATAATTTATTAGATAATAATACTGGAACAAAAGAAATCCCAGAAGACTTAGAGGAAATGGTCATTGACGCTGAATTTGCTTGTCCTTCCCTTTCGATTAAGGTTTCTGATTCTCCGTTCCATTAAAAAATCCGTGAGTCGCAGTGGACTCACGGATTTTATTTATGTTAATGACTTGTTTCCTGCTGTCTTTTTTCAAATTTACGACGTTCTTTTACAGTTTGGTTTTTAGCAATCCATTTTTTAAGTCTAGAGTACAGTATCAAGAATACAGCACTAACGATGACTCCTTTTAATAAGCTAAAGGGTATAATCGTATATGTGACTAACCAAGCAACATCTGTATCCGCCGGAAGTCCACCAAGTTTAATGTAAAATGGTAATAATACAAAATAATTAAATATCACCATTGCGCCTGTCATTACTAACGTTCCAACTGCTGTTGAAAGCACCATTCCTTTTGTTGAGCGGAACCAGTGAAATAAATAATAAATCGGTAATACATAAAAAATACCATTAATAAAATTGGCTAATTCTCCAACCGGAACTCCGACTGGACTACCTGACACAATGTAAAGCAGGACATTTTTGATTAGTTCTACTAAAATCACTGCGAGTGGTCCGAATAATAAGCCACCAATCAAAGCTGGAATATCACTAAAATCAAGCTTTAAAAATGGCGCACTCGGTAGCAGCGGAAATTGTAGCATCATTAAAATAAATGCTAAAGTACCAAGAACCGCCACACTTACAAAAACCTTCATTGAATAATTCTTCATTGTCATTTCTCCCTTGATGTTCACCAAGAAGCGAGTGACATCACTAAACGAATGCAACCCAAGCAAATAAAAAACCTCAACTAAAAAAAGTCGAGGGAGAGTTTGTGATTAATTAAACAAGCACTTAATACTCAAATAAGCATCACAGCTTGCTAACACATGCTCGTGAAGACAAACGAAAAGGTCTGCCAACATCTTCTCCCATCCAGACTATACTGTCGGTCCTGGAATTACACCAGAGTCAACTGCTAAGAAAGCAGATCGTGGACTTTAACCACCGGTCGGGAATTGCACCCTGCCCCGAAGATGAACGAATATTTTATTACAATTTTCATTTTACCATGAAAATATTTTTTCGCAAGTCCTTTTGTATATTTTTTCACGTAAGCGCTTTCTTAGTTACAAAAATAAAAACCAGATGATTATCTGGTTTTTATCTATTTACCATGGAATATTCGTAGACAATGATTCCGCTAATGATTGATTTTCTTTTAAACGAATTTTACGCGCAATGCTTCTCGCTTCTGCTCCAGCGTGGATTCTTTTTTGTTCTTCTGTTTCTGGTTTAACAAGAGGTACTTCCACTGTTTTGCCATCATTATCTAGCGCAACAAAAGTGAGAAAAGAAGTGGCTGCTAAATAACGTTCCCCTGTTTTTAAGTTTTCCGCAATAATTTTAACAAAAATTTCCATGGAGCTTCTACCTGTTGAGGCAACATAGGACTCTAGGCAAACAGAATGGTCGTTTTTAATTGGCTTTAAAAAGTCCACCGAGTCAGTCGAAGCTGTTACGATTTCTGTGCGACAGTGACGAGATGCACTAATAGAAGCAGTATCGTCAATATAAGTCATTAATCTTCCACCAAAGAGTGTATTATGATTATTTGTATCGGATGGAAACACCCGACTAGTTTTAATTACTAAAGATTCTTTACAAAATTTCGTTTGTCTATTTTCCATGATTTTCGCTCCAATCTATTTATACAAAGGCAAGGTAATGATAAAGTCTGATCCTTTACCTAGCACACTTTCTACTGAAATTTTTCCGTTATGAGCTTCTACGATGTTTTTTACAATTGCAAGGCCAATCCCTGTCCCCACAGCTTTTCCACGTTTTCTAGCCTTATCTACTTTATAAAAACGCTCGAATAGGTATGGAATGTCTTCTTCAGCAATACCACTACCATTATCGGATACTGTAATTACAAGATTATTTCTTGTTTCATCAATTGTTTGTTTTAAAATAACTTTTCCAGCGTAGCCCTCTTTCCCGGTGTGGCGGATAGCATTCATGATTAAATTAATTAACACTTGCTCCATCCGGTCGGGGTCATAGGAATACTCTAAATCTGGTGTTTCAAGTTCTAAGCCAAGTTCTACAAAGTTTTCTTTCGCAAGAACATCAAAATTAGCGATTACTTTTCGTAGTAATGGAGCTAGAGGTAATTTTTGATTGTCCATTTGATTAAAGCCGGCTTCCATTCTTGCAAGGTCGAGCATATCATTAACTAATCGACCAATGCGAAGGGATTCGTCATAAATAATTTGTGCAAATTCCCGCACTTCTTCATCCGACTGCGCAACTCCATCAATAATCGCTTCACTGTAACCTTGAAGCATAGAAATAGGCGTTCTAAGCTCATGCGACACATTGTTAACAAAATCGCTCTTCATTTTCTCAAGCTGTTTCTCTTCTGTCATATCACGAATAACTGCAACAATACTTCGAACATGCTCACCTGTATATAATAATGTCAAAATTGCTACATACGTCCGGTCAGAAAAAGTTATTTCGCCCACTTGCGATTCTTTCTTGTCTAAAGTATCATTCAATAAATCATTTAAAGCTGTTGGTATCAGTACTTTTTCCGTATTTTCAGGTGAGAAAAACCAATTATGTAAAAATTCTTCTGCAGGTGGATTACTTAAAATAATCGTTTTATCTACACTGAATTTAATTACCCCATCTGCCATTCCTACTAAAATATTAGATAATTGCTCTTTTTCTTGGCGAAGGGCACTAATATTATATTTTAATTGTTTAGCCATATCATTAAAAGCGACCCCGAGTTCACCGATTTCATCATGCGTGTAAGTCGGAACACGATTATCAAAATTCCCTTTTGAAACAGCTATGGCAATCTTTTTCATTTCACGAAGAGGAAAAGCCATTCTAGATGAGAAGACAAAAGATAAAATCGAAGTAATAACAATAGCTATGATACCTGAAACAATAAGTGTTCTCATCGTTTTTTGATTCACTTTTAAAATATCATGATACGATTGGTAAACATAAACAACACCGGATTCTCCGTTACTTAAAACAAACTTCTGTGCAGAAATTTCGACAGGTAAGGAGCTATCTTCTGTTTTGAAATTATACTTCATTGTAATGCTGTTATCTTTTTCTAAAGCTTTATCTAACGTTTTATCATGAATGAGTTTGTTTGCAGATGCGCTAGAAACCGTGTCAGGAGATTGAGATTGATAAATATTCTTTCCGTTTTCTTCAATAATGACGCCCATTGTATTATCAAGTAACGTCAGTGCGGAATCATTATCATTTTCGTTGGAGATAACTTCATCGTTTTCTTTCATAATGGTGATAATACTTGATGTCGTCTCTTCTAACTCTTTTGTAATATGAGCCATATTATTTTTTTCATAAATCATCGCCACTAAGAATCCCGATATAACTAAAATCCCAATCAATAATAAAATGATTGTACTCCATATTTTGCCAACGATACTATTCCAAATCTTCATCTATCTCACCTCACTTCACAAAAAAATAACGAACAAAGCACGTGCGGCATAACACTTGCCGATTAAACGTCTTTGCCCGCTATCTTAATACTCGTCATTAATCTTCTGGAACTTCGAATTTATAGCCAAGGCCCCATACTGTAACAATCATTCTAGCAGCGTCTTCAGATACATCATGTAGTTTTTCACGAAGGCGTTTTACGTGCGTATCAATTGTACGCAAATCACCAAAGAATTCATAACGCCACACTTCTTTTAAAAGTGATTCACGGTCGAAAACTTTATCTGGAGATTTAGCTAAATAATAAAGTAAATCATATTCTTTCGGTGTTAGGCCAATTTCTTTTCCATCTACAATAACACGATGAGCTTCATTATCAATTTTCAAATGTGGGAATGTAATAATGTCTCCTGGTGTACCTCCAGCAGCTTCTTCAGATGATTGTTTTGCACGACGAAGAACAGCTTTAACGCGTAGCACTACTTCCCGAGGGCTGAATGGTTTAACGATGTAATCATCTGCACCCACTTCAAAGCCTTGCACACGGTTAGCTTCTTCTCCTTTTGCAGTCAACATAACAACTGGTGTAGATTTATATTCCCTTAATTCACGACAAACTTCGATACCATCTTTACCTGGCATCATTAAATCAAGCAGGATCACTTCATAATTGTTGTTCAGTGCCATGTTTAATGCTTGATCACCATCACTAGCTTCTTCAATACGATAGTTTTCTCTTTCAAGATACATCTTAAGAAGGCGGCGTATCCGGTCCTCATCATCCACAACAAGCACTCTAACTTGTTCACTCATAAGTACTCATCCCCTAACTCTCATTTACATAAAAACGCATCATTTAAATTCAAATAATTAAATGGAATTTCTCGTACCCACATACGGAAAACCATACAATTGCCTATACCAAATTTACTACGATTTAAATTATACATGTTTTTCACAAAACACGCTATCAGAAAGTATATTTTATGTCGAAATGTCACTTTTTATTCTTGCCAAATCTCGCTTCTGTTTTTAATTGTTTTACTTCATGATGTGATAATTCTCTTCTTTCACCCGCATTTAAACCACGTAAATTCAAGAAAGAATATTCTTCGCGCGCTAGTTTTTGTACTTCAAAACCGACTGCTTCGAACATTTTACGAACTTGGCGGTTTCGTCCTTCATGGATAGTGATTTCAACTATCGCTTTGTCTTTTGCTTTATCAGAAGAACGTACTTTTACTTTTGCTGGAGCGGTTTTACGACCATCGATAACAACTCCGCGCTCTAACTCACGAATAACTTCTCGTTCTGGAATTCCTTTAATCCGAGCAATATAAGTTTTGGACACTTCATTTTTAGGATGCATTAGCAAGTTCGCAAAGTCACCGTCATTTGTCATTAATAATAAGCCAGATGTATCATAATCAAGTCTTCCAACTGGATAAAGTCGTTCTGGAATATCTGTAAAATAATCCGCTACCGTCGTGCGTCCCTTGTCATCTGTTACAGCTGACACCGTTCCTCTTGGTTTATAAAAAAGGAAATAGCGGTGTTCTTCTTTTGTAAGTTGGATTCCCTCGACTTCAATTCGTTCGGTTCCTGAAACCTTGACACCAAGTTCTGTAACTACTTTTCCATTTACTGTTACTTTACCTTCTTGAATAAGTTTCTCTGCTTTTCTTCTAGAAGTTACTCCCGCATTCGCAATCACTTTTTGTAAACGTTCCATTCTTATTCCTCCTCCTGTTCTTTACTTTGGTTAAACCGGTCAAAAAACAGGTCCATTTCGCTTTGATCTGGGTCTTCTGCTTCTGGGTCAGCAAGCTTTGGTAAATCGTCTAAAGAATTCAGCCCGAATGCATCCAAAAACTCACTTGTAGTCACGTATAGTTTTGCACGTCCTGCCCCGTCCACGCGACCTTTATCAGTAACTAATCCTTTTGCAACAAGCGTTCTAATCGGTCCATCTGTTTGCACACCGCGAACTTCATCTACTTCCATTCGGGTCACAGGCTGGCGATACGCAATGATTGCCAACGTTTCTAAGGATGCTTGTGATAAAACTGTATTGCTCGGAACTTCCACTAATTTCCGTAAAAATTCCGCATGTGCTTTTTTCGTAGCTAATTGGAAAGTTCCAGCAAGCTCTAGTAAAATCAGCCCTCTGTCCTCATTTCCATTATATCGTTCACTTAAAAGCTCTAATAAATTGAGTGCTTCAATATGCGTGATTTCCATGACTTCCGTTAATTGTTCTGTTGAAAGACCTGCATCCCCCGCTGCAAAAAGCAAGCTCTCTAATACGCCTAATTGTTCTTCTCTGTTCACGATAGTTCTTCCCCTTTACCTTGCACATATAAATCTGCAAAACTTGCTGATTGCTCTACTTCGACTAATTTTCGTTTCATTAACTCCAGCAGAGCTAAAAAAGTCACGACAAGTTGTTCTTTTGTCTGTTCTTCAAATAGTTCATCGAAACGTAAACGGTGATTTGTTTGTTGATGTAGTTTTCCGAGTACGGAATTCATTCTATCATCAATCGAAATTTCTTGAGTTGTAATTCTTGTATGCAGTGGTTTATTTAATTTCTTGCGTCGTAGCATTTTGTTAAAAGCACTTAACATATCATTTAACGATACATCGAGTTCCGCCACTTTGGTTCCGTCGTCATACTCGGCCAAATCCATTGGTGGTTTACTAAAATAAAAGCTACGTTCGGCTTCTTTTTCTTTCAGTTCTTTTGCGGCTTCTTTAAATCGTTTGTATTCCATTAGTTTTTCAACTAAAGCATCACGTGGATCTTCTTCCTCTTCTAGTGTATCATAATCGATTTCTAGTTCTTGTTTTGGAAGAAGCATTTTACTTTTAATTGCTAGCAAAGTAGCGGCCATTACTAAATATTCGCTTGCAACATCTAATTCCATTTCTTGCATTGTATGAACAAATTCCATATATTGATCCGTGATTTCAGCCATTGGAATATCATAAATATCGACTTCTAGTTGACCAATTAAATGAAGTAATAAGTCAAGCGGACCTTCAAAAGCTTCTACTTTAAAATTCATTTCTACCATGTTTGTCCCGCCCTACTATAATGAAAGATCATTTTGTACTAAATTTTCATAAGTTTCGCGGGCAACGATTAATTTATCCATTCCGTTTTCCACAAAAACTACTGGTGGTCGTGGAATTCGGTTATAATTACTTGCCATCGCATAACCGTAAGCCCCTGTACAAAATACTGCTAAAATTTCGCCAGCATCTGATTTCGGTAACGGTAAATCCCAAATTAACATATCACCAGACTCACAACATTTTCCTGCAATAGCTACCGTTTCTTCAGCAACTTTTTCAGGATTGGCTGCAAGAACAGCATCGTAATGCGCATCGTATAATGCTGGGCGAATATTATCCGACATTCCGCCGTCAACTGCAATATAATTCCGGATACCCGGGACTTCTTTACGAGAACCAACTTTATAAAGGGTTGTTCCAGCTTCACCAACGAGCGAACGACCCGGTTCAATCCAAATTTCAGGAATAGCAATATCATTACTATTAGCAACATCACGCACTTCATCCATGATTTGACGCACATATTCACTTGGTTCGAGTGGCTCATCTTCAGCAGTATAACGCACACCAAAACCACCGCCAAGATTAAGAACTTTGGAATCAAAACCGAGTGTTCCGTGCCATTCTACTAATTTATCCATAATTCGACGAGCTGCGAGTTTAAAACCTGTTGTTTCAAAAATTTGTGAACCAATATGACAATGAAGCCCGATTAAGTCAAATGAAGCACTTGCATGGAGCACTTGCTTAATTGCTTTTTCAGCCTGTCCGTTAGTAAGACCAAATCCAAATTTCGAATCATCTTGTCCAGTTAAAATATAATCATGTGTATGAGCTTCAATCCCTGGAGTCACGCGAATTAAAACAGCGGCTTTTTCATTTCGTTCTATTAATATATCTTCTAATAAACTAATTTCATAATAATTATCAATAACAAAGCAACCAATCCCATAATCAAGCGCCATATGTATTTCTTCAGCACTTTTGTTATTTCCGTGAAAGTGAATTCTTTCAGGAGGGAAATTCGCTTTAATGGCTGTATAGAGTTCGCCGCCCGATACAACATCAAGAGACAAGCCTTCTTCCGCCATTAATTGGTAAATTGCTACAGCAGAAAACGCTTTACTCGCATAAGCTACTTGGGCTTTTACACCCAACTCTTCAAAGGTTTTCTTAAATCCTCTTGCTCGGTCACGGATTAGCGCTACATCATAAACGTACAGCGGCGTACCATATTTTTCAGTAAGCTTTAAAGTGTCCACCCCTCCAATTTCGAGATGTCCTTCTGCATTTACATTCATTGTTCCAAGCCGTTCAAACGTCACGCCAATCCCACCTTTACATTATAGATTTTTAAAAGTTCTTTTATATAGTAGCATACTAAGAAGCCGAGCGACAATAACTATCTGAAAATATTATCAAATACATAAAAAACTCAGCCCATATTCATTATTTCTCGCTTCAGAAAATAACGAATTTGGACTGAGATTAGCTACCAATTATTTTAAGAAATTTTAGCAACAATTGCTTTTACATATTGTAAAAACGTGCTACGAACTTGGTCAGTTGTTTCAATTACTTCTGTATGAGAAAGTGGTTGGTCAAGAATCCCCGCCGCCATATTCGTAATACAAGAAATACCAAGCACTCGTAATCCAGCGTGGTTAGCAACGATTACTTCTGGCACTGTCGACATTCCAACAGCATCTGCTCCAAGTGTTCTCATCATTTGAATTTCAGCAGGTGTTTCGTATGTTGGACCGCTAAATCCAGCATATACACCTTCACGAATCGTTAAATTAAGTTCTTGTGCAATTAATCTAGCATCGACACGTAACGCCAAGTTATAAGCTTCAGACATATCTGGGAAACGAGGGCCAAAATGTTCGTCATTTGGTCCAATAAGTGGGTTAGTTCCAGTAAAGTTAATATGGTCAGAAATTAACATCAAGTCTCCAGCAGAATACAGTTCATTCACGCCACCAGCAGCATTAGTAACGATAAGTAATTCAACACCTAATTCTTTCATTACACGAACCGGGAAAGTAACATCTTGCATGGAATATCCTTCATAAAAATGGAAACGACCTTGCATTGCTACTACTTCTTTTCCTTCTAATTCACCAAAAACGAATTGCCCTGCATGACCTTCAACTGTAGAAACAGGAAAATGTGGAATCTCGCTGTATGATAGTTTTGTTGGGTTGTTTACTTCATCTGCTAATACACCTAGACCCGATCCAAGAATTAAACCAACCGTTGGCGCCCCAGTGTAATTTTCTCTAATTTTCGCAACAGCTTCATTTACTTTTTCTAAACTCATTGTTGTTCCTCCTCTTTCCTATTTCAAATCTTTTAAGAAACTTTTTCCGTATTCAGGCATTTTTACATCAAAATTGTCCGCTACTGTTGCACCAAGATCAGCAAAAGTTTGGCGTAATTCTAATTCAGAACCGCCGTTTTTAAAGCGCGGAGAGTATACAAGTAAAGGTACAAATTCACGAGTGTGGTCTGTTCCAGTGTATGTTGGGTCATTTCCGTGATCTGCTGTAATAATTAAAAGATCATCATCGGTTAATTTCTCCATCACTTCTACTAAGCGACCATCAAAATCGACAAGTGCATCCGCATAACCTTGAGGATCACGACGGTGACCGAACAGTGCATCAAAGTCAACCAAATTAAGGAAACTCATACCATTAAAATCTTTATCTAACACATCGATAAATTGGTCCATTCCATCCATGTTTGATTTTGTACGGATAGATTCAGTTACACCTTCTCCGTCAAAAATGTCCGAAATTTTACCAATCGCAATGACATCTTTCCCACCATCTTTTAAAGCATCCATTACTGTTGGTTTAAAAGGTTTTAGGGCATAATCATGACGGTTTGGAGTTCTGACAAACGCGCCAGGTTCACCAACAAATGGACGAGCAATAATGCGACCAAGCATATACGGATCGTCTAATGTAATTTCACGACAGAATTCACAGATTTCATATAGCTCTTCTAAAGGAACAACATCTTCATGCGCAGCGATTTGTAATACAGAGTCAGCAGAAGTGTACACAATTAGCGCACCTGTTTTCACATGTTCTTCCCCAAGTTCCGCCATAATTTCTGTACCACTAGCAGGCTTGTTGCCGATTACTTTACGGCCAGTTTTTGCTTCAATTTGGTTGATTAAATCGTCTGGAAATCCATCAGGAAATACGCGGAAAGGCGTATCAATATAAAGTCCCATAATTTCCCAGTGACCTGTCATTGTATCTTTTCCATTAGAAGCCTCTTGCATTTTTGTATAATAAGCAAGTGGTTTTTCAGCTTTTTCAATTCCTTCGATTTCACGGATATTGGATAATCCTAATTTGCCCATTTCAGGCATTTTTAAGCCGCCAACGTGTTTTGCAATATGACCAAATGTATCCACATCGAAATCACCAAATTTAGCAGCATCTGGTGCTTCCCCAATACCAACTGAATCCATTACAATAACATGTACTCGTTTAAATTTATCTGGCATATTTACTCATCCTTTTCAACTTTATTTTTTAAGCGCGCGGGTGAAATTGTTTGTAAACATCTTTAAGCCGCAGTTTTGTTACATGGGTATAAATTTGTGTGGTGGAGATGTCGGCGTGGCCAAGAAGCTCTTGCACCGACCTTAAATCAGCCCCGTTTTCAAGTAAATGAGTAGCAAATGAATGACGCAATGTATGCGGTGTAATCGGCTTTTCGATGCCCGACTCCTTTGCGATTCCTTTTAAAATTTTCCAGAATCCTTGTCTTGTCAGTCCTTGCCCGTGGTGATTTAAGAACACAAAATCATTCCGGTATTTCGGTCTTCTAAGTTTAGGTCTTGCTTCTTCTAAATATTGTTCCAACACAGTGGTTGCTGTTTTTCCAAGCGGGATAATTCGTTCTTTATCACCTTTACCAATCGTTTGAATAAAGCCCATTTGAAGATGTAAATCATCCATTTTAAGCTTTACAAGTTCGGTTACACGAAGCCCCGTCGCGTATAAAATTTCTAGCATCGCTTGGTCTCTGAGTCCGAGCGGAGTGCTAGTATCTGATGAACTAAGTAATTTTTCTACATCATCTAAGTTTAAAACTTTTGGCAGGCTTTGCGCTTGTTTTGGCGTTTCAATTTGAATCATTGGATCGTGCGACATTTTTCCATCATGCATTAAATAATGAAAAAAAGATCGCAATGAAGCAATATATCGTGCTACGCTTCTTGGTGATTTTCCTTCTTTTCTAGCAAATGCCATGAATCCAACTATATCGTTTCGTTCGAGTGTATCCGGGTCCGTTAAAGTTCTAGAGGTATCCATGTATGAAACAAAATAGTGTAAATCTCGTTCGTAAGCTTTTATTGTATTCGCGGATAAGCCTTTCTCTACAATTAAAAAGTGTAAAAAATCATCAATCAAATCATTCATAAGCATTTCCTCCACAAATCCTATTCTACCATGTTCCTTCCTCAGTGAAAACGTTTAAGCGATGAAAAAAACTTATAATACTTTTCGCACAATTCAGTCCATCTTTTTGCCAATAAAAAAAGTTTGAGATATATAATCCCAAACTCAACTATTATTTTTTTTAGATTTTTGTCTGCAATCTGCGCAAATCCCTTGGAAAGTTAAACGATGATCTTTTACAAGGAAATTCCATTTTGATTCCACGATTTTTTCCACATCTTCTAGTAAATCTTCTTGAATTTCTTCCACAGATCCACATTCCAAACAAACAAGATGATGATGGAAATGTTTGGCGCCTTCTTGTCTCAAGTCATAACGAGATACACCGTCACCAAAATTAATTTTATCTACCACGCGTAGTTCGGTTAAAAGCTCTAACGTTCTGTAAACTGTTGCTAGGCCAGTGTCAGGCGCAATATCTTTCACACGCAAGAAAACTTCCTCAGCACTTAAATGATCTTTTTCATTTTCCAGTAAAACGCGAACAGTAGCTTCTCGCTGTGGGGTTAATTTATAACTAGCATCATGAAGTTGTGCTTTAATGCGTCCAATACGACCTTCCATTATGGTTCCTCCCTTAGTTGCGATAACAAGTTGTCGTTCTAAATTATCATCATTATCATTTAACAATAAATACAGTTTATAATAATTATAATTAAAATGCAAGTTCAAAATCCACTTATCACTTTAAAAATGGCACCTAGACAATTCCTATTCCTTATGTTTACTAAGATAGCACAAAAGCAATAGGCTGTCTACAATGATTATCAATTACTAGTTAATTTCTCGTTATTAATAATAATTATTATTTAGCTTTAGCAAGAAGAAACAAGAAGTACGGGGCTCCAATGATCGCGACAACAATTCCCGCAAAGATTTCGGAAGGTTGAATAATCAAGCGGCCAATCGTATCAGCGAGTAGTAACAATAGCCCCCCTGATAAAGCCGCCGTAACCATTACCCAACGATGCGCTGAGCCAACAAGTTTTCTAGCAATGTGAGGGCCTATTAAACCAATAAATGCAATCCCGCCGCTAACAGAGACACAAGCCGCTGCTAAACCAACCGCTACTATTAATAGAACAAATTTTTCGCGTTCCACTCGGACACCTAGCCCGGTTGCCACTTGATCGCCAAATGACAGTACATCGAGTGTTTTTACTTTCATAAAAGCAATCACACCAAGCACAATCAACCACGGTAAAAGCGCATAAACATATTGCCAACTCGAAGCCCATATATTTCCAGCCATCCATTCAGCATAACGCTGGTAATTTTGCGGATCAAGTCGAACAGTCAAGAGCGTAATCAAAGCAGCAATCGCAGCTGCAACAGCAATCCCTGTAAGTAACAAACGATTAGGAAGTAACCCCTCACTCCTACTATAAGAAAGCCCATATACAACAAATGCCGTTAAAATAGCTCCAACAAATCCAATAAATGGCATAAATAAAACCGGTACATCCATCGTTGAGGGAAAGAAGGAAATATAAAGCATAACTGCCAAACCTGCTCCGTTGTTAATTCCAAGAATCCCCGGATCAGCCAGCCCATTTCCAGAAATACCTTGTAAAATCGTTCCCGAAACCGCAAGTCCTGCACCCACTAAAAGCGCAATAACAATACGCGGCAACCGAAATTCTGACACAATCAGTTGCGTTCCCCCATCCGCCATTCCAAAGAAAGACTTAATCACTTCTATAAAAGGTAATTTCGAATACCCAGCATTGACACTATATGTAAATGTACAAAATATAAGCACACTTAAAATAATTAAAGTCCAAATACGCCGCGATTTCTTTCGTTTTTCAGCAACAGTCATATACATTATAAGTTCCTCCTTTCTTTACGAGCTACATATAGGAAGAAAGGAACCCCAATTAATGCAAAAATAACACTAATTGGCGTTTCATATGGAGGATTAATTGTTCGGGCAACAATATCTGCTGCTAAAGTCAAAAACGCCCCAACTACAGCCGAACAAGGAATAATAAAGCGATAATCCACCCCGACTAAAAAACGTACCAAATGTGGCACAATCAATCCGATAAAGCCAACCGGACCAACAACTGAAACTGCAAGTCCTGCTAAAATTAAAACAACTACCATCGAAGCTATTTTAACAAAAGTCGTTTTTTCACCAAGGCCAACTGCAATATCATCACCTAAACTTAAAATCGTAATTGATTTGCTTAATAAAATTGCCGCAATAAGCGCACCGAGTAACCACGGCCAAATTGCCGCAAGCTGACTCCATTTCACACCAGCGACGCCTCCCGCATACCAAAACGCCAAATCTTGACTCAGCTGAAAATAGATCGCAAGCCCTTCACTAAGCGCCGTAAGAAGCGAACTCACCGCTGCCCCCGCAAGTACTAATCGTGTAGGAGACATCGCACTTCCAGCAATGGAACTTACTCCAAAAACCAAGAACGCTCCAATCGCTGCACCAACAAAAGAAAATATAATTAGCGAGTTATAACTAAGCCATGGCATAAAAGCAAAACACACAGCTACCATAAACGTCGATCCAGCATTCAGTCCAAGCAAACCAGAATCAGCCAGTGGATTGCGCGTAATCCCTTGCATAATTGCTCCTGCCACCGCAAAAGCTGCTCCAATCGCCATATCAGCTATCACACGAGGAACTCGCAAACTCCGAATAATCTGATGCTGTGTGTCCGAACTATTATAATGAAAAAGCGCGTCCCAAACCGTGCTCAAATTAATATTAGCCGCCCCTACCGCAATCCCGAATAACGCTAGAATAAGAAGCAACAAAATCCCACCCGAAAGTATGAATATAGCAACAGTCGGTCTTGTATTCATTTTTATCTGTTTTGACTTATCCATCTGTACATGTTCCTTCCATCTAAATTATCCGCTCATTTTTAGTGATAATAATTATCAATCGCAAAGAAAATTATATCAATATCATTCACTAAGCGCAATCTTTAGTTGGATTCAAGTAACTTCTCGACAACAATATCCAACTGCCCTTCTACTGCTAAAGGATCATAATAAAACATCGTGTCAAAATCCATTTGATAGACATTTCCCGCTTTAAATGTCGGTAAATTTTTCCAAATTGGTGAGTTGGTTAAATCTTTTAAAGTTTTCTCTCCGTCTTTAGCACTTCCAGAAGAAGTATTTGTCACAAACATTCTATCCGCTGCAAACTCAGGTAATACTTCTAATGAAATTTTTTGCCAGTCTTGTCCGTCCAATACATCCGTTTGAATTTTAGCTGGTGCTTTCAGTTGTAAGGCATTATAAATCGCTTGACCTCCGCGCCCCATATTTTGCCCCATTACATAAAAATCTTTATCTTGAACTTCATAAATGCCCACCGTTTCATTCGGCTTTAATTTTCCTGCTAATTTTTCTCTACTTTCCTTCGCTTTTTGATGAAATTTATCTAGCCAAGCTTCTCCAGCTTTCTTTTCACCAACTAAATCTGCAATTTGGCGCACATCTTCTTCCACATTTTTAGAAGTCGCGTACGGGATTAACACAGTTGGCGCAATTTTGGACATTTTTTCATATTCATCTTCTTTGGAAACAACAATTAAATCTGGTTTTAATTCTGCCACTTTTTCTGCTGAAACTGGATCACCAATATCTGTAATTCCTTCCACTTTTCCTTTCAAAAACGGATTTTCGATTTGTTTCGCTCTAGCCCCAACTGGCTTTATCCCAAGCAAAACAATATTTCCTAGATATTCCGATGCTACAATGCGTTTTGGATGTGCCGGAATTTCTACTTTCTTCCCATTTGCCATTGTATATGTACGCATTTCAACCTTGTCATTTCCTGCCGTTTTATCATCTCCACAAGCAGCTAAAACTACTGTAGTTAAAAGCATTAATACGAGTAAACTTAAACCTTTTTTCAAATGAACCCCTCCTGTAACTGATAACAATTCTCAGTTAGTATAGCAACTTTGTTCTTAAAGTGCAAATCCTCTCTGACAAAGTATCACTTGCATCTTTAACGTAAAAACTCTATACTTAACCATTGAGAATGATTATCACCTTAACTTTAAATTGGAGCGATGAAAATGAAAGACCTTCATACAGATAACTTACAAATTTCATACGACAAACGAATCATTGTTGATGGTTTAGATATAGCCATTCCTGCTAATAAGATAACTGCCTTAGTTGGGGCAAATGGTTCCGGGAAATCAACTATTTTAAAGACGATGTCCCGCTTGATGAAACCTAGCAAAGGCGCTGTTTATTTAGACGGCAAGAAAATTCATAATGAACCGACACGAGAAATTGCCAAACAATTAGCTATTTTGCCACAAAATCCTTCAGCACCTGATGGTTTGACGGTGTTTGAATTAATTTCTTATGGCCGCTCTCCGCATCAAAGCAGTTTTAAATCAATTACCGCAAAAGATCGGGAAATTATTTTCTGGTCATTGCGTGTAACGAATTTAACTGAATTTGCGGACCGACCAATTGACAGTTTATCAGGTGGACAACGCCAACGTGCTTGGATAGCAATGTCGCTCGCGCAAGAAACAGACGTATTATTCCTCGATGAACCGACAACCTTTTTAGACATGACCCATCAACTAGACGTCCTTAACCTACTCAAACAATTAAATCAATCAGAAAACCGTACAATCGTGATGGTTGTTCATGATTTAAATCACGCATCTCGTTACGCTCATCATATGATTGCTATTAAAGAAGGAAAAGTAGTTGCAGAAGGTTCGCCAGTTAACGTAATGACTGAAGAAACGTTAGAAGACGTATTTAATATTAAAGCCGATATTTTAATTGACCCACGCAGCGGTGTCCCTCTTTGTCTCCCATACGAAACTTGCAACGGATGCGAAATTGTAAAGGAGCTTGATTCCATTGCCAAATGAAGTGTATGATGTAACGATTATTGGCGGCGGTCCAATTGGGCTATTTTCCGCATTTTATAGTGGTTTACGTTCCATGAAAACAAAAATTATTGATGCTGAACCAGATGTTGGTGGCAAAGTCCGCTACTTTTTCCCGGAAAAAATTATTCGTGATATTGGTGGAATTCCAGCTATTACTGGAGCTAATCTCGTTGCCAATTTAAAAGAGCAAGCAGAAACCTTTCACCCTACTATTGTATGTAATGAACGAGTAGTTGATGTAACTAAATTAACTGATGGCGTGTTTCAATTAACTTCACATAATGGCAGTATTCATTTTTCTAAAACGGTTGTTATCGCAACGGGGAGCGGCACTTTTGAAGTCAATAAACTAGAAGCGATGCATGTGGACGATTTTCCGTTAGCAATTAATTATGACGTTAAAAACCTTGAGCAATTTCGCGACAAAATCGTTGCAGTTTCTGGTGGTGGAAATTCCGCTATAGACTGGGCGCAAACACTTGAACCAATTGCAAAAAAAGTACATCTAATATATCGTGGTGAAGATTTTAAAGCGCATGAAGAAAGCGTTCGTGAGCTCAAAAATTCCCGCGTCGAAATTCATATCCATCATGAAATCAAGGAATTAATCGGAGCAAATAATCAACTAGCAAGTATAAACATTTGCTGTAACCAGACACAAGTTACTAAAACGATTGAAACAGAAGCACTTTTTATTAATCACGGTGTCAAAGTTGACCTTGGAACGATGGCTGAATGGGGCTTTGAACTAGCAGATTTCGGTATTGTTGTTGATGACGAAATGAAAACGACTGTACCAGGTATTTTTGCTTGTGGAGATAGCGCGACCTATTCACGAAAAATACGCATTATCGCAGCTGGATTACATGAAGGTCCTATTGCGATTAATAGCGCAAAAAAATATTTAGAACCTACCGCAAGAGACGAAGCAATGATTAGTACCCATCACGAAAGCTTTATTGGTTAAAAAAGGATTCGGGCTCACTCGCCCGAATCCTTTTTTTCTTCACATATACCAAATTCGACAATTCGCATCATTTCCGTAAAATCATTGGCAAGTGGAATAAAATCTTCCATCGTCGCATTCGGATGTCTTTGCAAAAACACCGTACTTTTCTCTGTAATATGCTGAAAAAGTGCTTCCATCACTTTTCGCGCCGCATCCATGTTCACATCTTTTTTTAACTGCATTTCGTTTAAGACTTGATTCATTTGCGCTTCAGACCGCTCAATTGCCTTATCGAAAAAGCCATCTAATTTACCTTTCAATTCTGGCGGTGGATTTCCGTAAGCTTGCATAATCAAACCAAAAATCGCAGGATATTTACGATTAAAATCCAGTTTCATTTTCGTCGACCAAATCGCCATCTCGACAAAATCACTCCATCGTTTCTCTTCCAAACTAACCTCATTCGTCGCAAAATCAACCGCGTAAGACACTGCCGCAATATAAAGTTTTTCTTTAGAGCCAAAATAATGAAAAATAAGCCCTTTGGAAACGCCCGCTTTTGCACAAATTTTATTAGTACTAGCTGCCTGATAGCCTTTTTCTGTAAATTCTTCCATCGCCGCTTCTAAAATTTTCAGCCGTTTTTCATCCATTATACTTTCAAATCCTTTTTCTTATAAAGAACAAAAGTAGCTGCTACCGCCACAATAATCACCGCGCAGGAAATTAGTGCATTCGTTCCAGTAATCCCTTTATCCATAATTTCTGATGGAATCGCATAATTGATTGGCGAAAAGTATTTGAAAAAGTCAACATTATCATTTAATCCGGCCATTATACCTAAAATATAAGTTAAGAAAACAAGAGCAAGCGCGACAGGAGAAGCTTGTTTAGCGGAACGTAACACTGCAGATACCATGAAGCCAACACTCATAAAAACAGCTGCAACAAGTAACTCACTCGAAAATACTCGAACAAGCTCCATCACTAAATTCCCGCTATCTACCCCACTTGGTTTTAAAACAAGAACGAGCACAACAGAAGCCACAAACGTAATCAACCAAAAAGCCACGAAAGATAATAAATTCCCAACCATTTTCCAAAACACAAGACTAGCCCGAGTAATCGGCTGGGCATATAAAAATTCAATTGTGCCATCTGTTTCTTCTTTTATTAAGGCCTGTGCACCAATCAATGCTGCATATACGCATGCCGCAATAAAAATATACTGAAAAACATACGCAAAATAAGCATCAATATTCGTTAAATCCGCCATCGAATCCATATGCAAAATTTTCATCATATCTTGCGGAAGTGCATTCATCTTCGTATTCACTAAATCTTGCATACCGCTACTTTGCATACTAGGGAAGAAAGCCATAAACACACCTAAAATCACAATCACTACAACGGACCAAACAACGAGGCTTTTTATTCTTGTTTTCCATTCAATGTGTAAGATGTTCACTTGATTTCTCCCCCTTCATATAGTGTCATAAATTTATCTTCTAATTCTTGATTTGTAATCGTTAAATCCGTAATTTCTTTTTCCTGTAATAATGGCAAAATTGTTTTAATATCATCATCAAAAATTAGTCGTGCTTTGCCTGTTTCATTTTCGATAATTCTTGCACCCGCATTCGTTAATTTTTCTAGGGGCAAATTCGTCCCTTTGAGCGCAATCACTTTGCCGGTCATTTGCTGATTGGCGATGTCTTCCACCGCGATAATGTTCCCGTTTCGAATAAAAGCCGCTCTCGTGCAGTATTCTTGAACCTCACGTAAATTATGACTTGAAAGAAAAATCGTCATCCCTTCTTTATTTCGCTCGGTCATTTCTTTAAATAAATAATGTTGCATCAAAGGATCAAGGCCGTTCGTTGGTTCATCCAAAATAAATAATTGCGGTTCGGTAATAAGTCCAGCCACAATCGCTACTTTCTTCTTATTTCCAAGTGACATTTCACCAAAGCGTTTTTTCGGATCAATCGAAAACATTTCATAATATCTATTCATTTTTTGTGTTGCATTTTTGATTTGATGGAATTTAGCAGCATAGTGGATAATATCATTTGCAGTCATTTGTGGATAATAACGAACTTCACTAGGGACATATCCGACCATTTTCTTAATCTCTGCTGACTGTTTCACTACATCTTTTCCGAGAACCGTGGCACTTCCGCTCGTTGCATAAATAAAATTCAATAAGACTTTGATAGTTGTTGATTTCCCAGCTCCATTCGGACCGATAAAACCGTATAATTCGCCTTCATTTACCGACAAATTCACATTTTCAATTGCTCGTTTTTTATGATAATTTTTTGTGAGTGATTCCACCTTAATTGCTTCCATGTTCTCTCCTCCACCTTTTTATTGACCACTTAGTCAACTTGAGTATAACCACTTTTGACCAGGTAGTCAATCAAAAACTATAATCAATAATAGTATCCAAATTACTATTTTTTTATGCTATCTAAAGTCTTTAAAATTCCAATTTCAGCTTGATAATACTAATTTCAATAATCGCTTTATTACGGATAGAATAACTAGGTTCCAGGTGATATAGCAAGTTTATGGTGATGGCTAACTCTTTCAACAAGAAAGGGGGATGCCTATGACTTTTTTGTTAGGAACTCCTGGAAAGGATAACCCATGACCGTTTATGAAGCACTCTCTTTTGCAGTTGCTTTTACAACTTTAGTGTTGTTACTAAACAGTCAAAATAACACAAAAAAATAACCACTTATAAACTTTGGCGAGTTTAGTGGTTATTTTTATACCATATTAGACTAGCTGCCACCTTAAATGGGGCTTACATTTGAGGGTCATGTTCTTGCATGGCTCTCTTTTCATGTTTATGATAACATATTTCCATTCTTTATGCCAAGTATTCCCAAAGAAGTTTTTCATCCGGTTTATTCGTTTTCTTCTATTAATAGTTGTAATTTCCAGTACTGTATCGCGTAAATTGTTTTTGCGTCATGAATGAATTGTTGTGCTATTAACTGTTCTGCTTCTTCCATCGTTACTTTGACTAAATTAATAAATTCATCTGCATCTTGCGCTAGAGGGTGTTCCATTTTCCGAAGATCCCGTGCTACATAAATATGTAAAAGTTCACTAGCAAACCCAGGTGATGTATAAAAAGAAGTGAGATACGTTAAATCATCGGACTGAAAACCAGTTTCTTCTTCTAGTTCCCGTTTTGCGGTCACGAGCGGATCTTCCCCCGGCTCCATTTTACCAGCAGGAATTTCGATAATGTTTTTTTCGAGTGGCTTTCGGAATTGTTCTACTAAGTACATTCTTCCATCTGCTGAAAAAGGTATAATTGCCACAGCTCCGGGATGCTTGACGATTTCGCGCTTGCTCTTTTCCCCATTCGGCAACTCCACATCATCTACTTGCAATTCAATAACATTTCCACTAAAAATCTTTTCTGTATGAAGCGTTTTTTCCTCTAGTGAGTCCATTTCTGCCACCTACTTCTCGTTTTTTTTCATTATAACATAACTAAGTCCGAGTTTAATTTACATCGCACGACTGATAACATCTGTTTTCTAAATATGGTATGATAAGAACAAATAAAGGACACTTTCTAAAATATAAAAACCATGCTACTTGCTTAGTGCTCACATACTAAATATACTTAAATGGTAGTTACATTCCATCAATCTTTATTTTTAGAAAAATATACTATTAAGAAAAAACGGACCTTTTAAACAGGTACTTAAAGGAGAAGATGTATAATGACCGTTTTTAAAAAGATATTAGCATTCACAGGTTCTATTTTACTTGTCATTATTTTGGGTGGTATTCTTACTTCACTTATCCATAGTGGCTTGGTAATTGCAACAATTGTTATCGCTGTTGCAGCTATCCTATTTTTCTTTTCATCTAAAGCTGGAGACCGGGCGCAAATGATTGCAACTGGATTAACCAAGAAAGAATATAAATATATTCGTACTAACTTAGAAGAAGCTCGTGTGAAAATTATCCGCCTTCAAAAAATCATGACACAAAACAAAGCGCTATATTCTTTCCAAGAGCGCAACAAAACACTTTTACTTACTAAAAGAATATACGGCATCGTAAAAGAAGAACCTAAACGTTTTTATGAAGCAGAAGATTTCTTTTTCTCTCATCTTGACTCTTTAGTAGAGCTCACCGAAAAATATGCTTTCTTAGAAAAACAACCTGTAAAAGACAAGAAAATTTATCAAACTCTTTCTGATACACGCACGCTTTTAAATGATTTAAGTCGTGTTATTGAAAAGGATTTATTTACACTTTTGAATCAAGATGTAAACAATCTCGATTTTGAATTAGAAGTAGCGAAAAACTCCATTTCCAAACAGAAAAAGAAATTCGAAAGGGGTACAAAAGATGACCGAGAACAAGCCAAGTGAAGAAACAAATGAATTAAAAGATTTAGTAGTGGAGAAAGAGTTTAACCAAACATTAGATGATCTTCTAGCTAACCCATTCGGATCAGACGGCGAATCAGCTGCAAGTATCGTAAATAACGAAACAGATGTGGCTCCCCGCCTAGTTGATATGCTTACTGAAACAAACAAAAAACAAGCGTTAGAGTTATCCAAACAAATCGAACCTGGAAATCAAGCAGCGATTCTTGGTTACGGAGCACCTGCCCAAGCTAAATTGCATGACTTTTCTCACTCGATGTTAGCTCATGTGCAAAAGCAAGATGTTGGACCAATTGGCGATATTATTAGTGATTTAATGTTCCGCTTGCAAGAAGCGGATCCAGATGAACTAGCTGCTCGCAACAAAAACGTCTTCACAAAAATGTTCCACCGAGTTAAACAATCCATCAATGAAATTACTTCTAAATATCAAAAAATTGGTACCCAAATTGACCGCATCGCGTTGAAACTGGAACATTCCAAAAAGCGTTTAATGGAAGATAACTCTTTCCTAGAACAGCTTTATGATAAAAATAAAGATTACTTCCAAGCACTTAACATTTACATTGCTGCTGGAGAATTAAAATTAGAAGAAATTAATACAAAAATGCTCCCAGAACTTCGCAAAAAAGCAGAACAAACTGGCGATCAAATGGATTATCAAGAAGTAAATGATTTAACACAATTTGCGGATCGACTTGATAAGCGTGTATATGACTTACGCTTAAGTCGCCAAATCACTATCCAACAAGCGCCGCAAATACGTTTAATCCAAAATACAAACCAAGCACTCGCTGAAAAAATCCAGTCTTCCATTATGACTGCAATTCCGCTTTGGAAAAACCAAGTAGCCATCGCGCTTACGTTGCTTCGTCAACAACAAGCCGTAGCCGCTCAACGCCAAGTTTCTGAAACAACGAACGAACTTCTAAAACGAAATGCCGATATGCTAAAAACAAACGCGATCGAAACAGCGCGTGAAAATGAAAGAGGTATCGTGGACATCGAAACACTTAAAGAAACACAGTCCAGCTTAATTGAAACCTTGCAAGAAACACTTAAAATCCAACAAGAAGGCCGTGCTAAACGTGCCGTAGCAGAGAAAGAACTAGTTACAATGGAGCAAGAACTGAAAGAACGTTTACTGGAAATGAAATAAATGAAAAACCACTCTTCCGAAAAAGAGTGGTTTTTTTAATACCTTTTTATTTAGTTAAATAACTATAACCTTCTAAAAGAAGTGCAGCCATCTTCTCTGCAAATAGTTGTATCATCTGTTCCCCTTTCTCCTCTGTGGCAAGGCTAGCATCCCCATATACACCACTTTTGCTTAAATCACCTAGCGAAATAGTTGATTTTCCGTAAAGGGTTGGTTTTTCAGGATATTCTCTAACCGCTTTTTTCATCTGCACTAATTCTTTTTTAGTCGCAAGCATTAAAGAGGTTTCAAATTCA
Organism: Listeria sp. MAN/IMW/UF555; assembly: GCF_058684075.1. NCBI lineage: Bacteria > Bacillati > Bacillota > Bacilli > Caryophanales > Listeriaceae > Listeria > Listeria sp. MAN/IMW/UF555. Next base: position 189,283 of record NZ_JBZWZS010000002.1, read on the forward strand.
CAGGCATGAATCATTCCGTGCCATGTGCCAGACTCACAATTCTTTTCCATTACTTCAGAAAGAGACGGATAGAATAAATACATAACAGGCATTTCTAACTCATCTGCTAATTCTCTAACAGCATATTTCATCGAGTTATTGTTAGAATCATGTCCATTTATTAAGACAAGCATTTTGACACCATAGCGAGAAACACTGTGTGCAACATCCTTAATAATTGCTTCGACATGATGTTGTTGAATAGAAATCGTTCCTGGAATATCACGCCATACCCAAGAATAGCCAAAGGGCATTGGCGGAATCACTATTGCTCTTGTTTTTTCCGATACCAATTCAGCTAACTGCTCTGCTAAAAATATATCGACCCCAAGTGGTAAATGATGTCCATGTTGCTCTGTTGCTCCGAGTGGTAAAATTGCGACTGGAAAATCAGTTATCGCTTTTTCCACTTCATCTCGTGTCATATTTATTATTTTGTTGGCTGATTGCACCATTTTACATCCATCCTATCTTTGAAAAGCTTTTGCATTTTCTCTTATTTGATTGAGCATAGCCTTTGTGGCACCACGTGGAACAAGCTCACTTCCAATAGCGTAAGAATCACACCCGGCCGCTTTAAATTCTGCGATATTTCCTGAATCTACCCCACCAACTGCCATTAGATGAATATTAGGGAATGGACCTCTTAAATTTTTAATGTAAGTCGGTCCAAGTGTTCCAGCCGGAAAAACTTTAAAAATTTCTACACCTAATTGTATTCCTTCCATAATTTCGCCTGGAGAAAATACTCCTGGAAAAATAGCTATGTCTTGTTTTATGCATTCTTCTACAATACTTTTTTCAAAACCTGGAGTAATAATAAACGTTGCTCCTGCTTGTTTCACCTTTTGAATTTGCTTTTTTTCTACTACTGTACCAGCTCCAATTGTCAATTGCTTAGCTGAAAAATGCTGACTTAAGGCTTCTAAACAAGCTAATCCTTTTGTTTCATTACTCAACGAGACTTCTAGCGTTGTAATCCCTTCTTCTAAAAGTAATTCTGCAATCGGAATAACATCTTCTTTTGCTACATCCCGAATAATTGCCATCATTTGGTCTTTCTCCATGGTTAACAAATCACACGCACTCCTTTATTAAAATTTGGCTAGCCAGTTTGCTGGATTATCATAAAATATAGCTTGTATTTGTTGCTCCGTTACGCCTTCTTCTAAAAGCCTTGGAATAAATTTTGTTTTTATAAAACGGAATCCTGGACCACCACCATATGCGTGCAGATAACTTTTTCTTCCCATATCTCCTGAGATGAGTAATTTATCCCCAAAACCATTTTCAAGCATATTTTTCACTAGTTCAACTCGTGTGCTATCTGGATAGTATTTTACTTTTCCACAGCCATCAAACTGAACATACGCTCCTTTTTCAGCTAATTTCAGATGATAGTATGGATCTGCATTACGGTCGCTATGTCCAACAGCTACAAGTTCCATATCCACGCCTTCTTCTTCTAATATAGCAAGCATTTCTTGTCCCATAGTGCCTGCTTCTGTATGCAACCAAATTGGTGCACCTGTTTCTTTTTGAGCCCATGCAACAGCTCGTGTTACTTTATCCTCTAATGGATGAATGAGGTTGTACCATGAACCTGACTTCAAAATGCCTGCGCGAGCATCGGACCCATCCATTCCATTTTCAATATCATAAATTAATCGATCTGTAATTTGTTCGATGCTTTCCTCCTGCACCCACTCCGGGAAATAAATATGTTTATTAAATCCTGTAACCCCAAGAACATGCACACCAGATTCTTCAGACATAGCTTTTAGTTTATTTCCATCACGACCATAATCCAGCGTCGAAGCATCTACGAGTGTTTGACCTCCAATAGATTGAAATGTTTTTAATTCTTCTAAGGAGGACTCATAATCGGTTAATTCAAAATCACGATCTTTCTGAACTGGTGGAGGACAACACCACAAATGTTCATGAGAGTATGTGAAACCAAGGCTTTCTTTCGAAATGTCACCAAGAACCGTTCTAATTTTCTTTTCCATTTAAAACCATCTCCTATATTTTTTAAAGTGCTATCCCAAATAGTGTTCCAATTAATCGAATAATGACGATAACAATAATTGCATCCGTCGAAGCGAACCATAAGCCTTGAATACCATAGCCATCTAATCCTAAAATTGGATAAGCAATTGCTACAATCATTTGAAAAATAAATCCTAATAATAAACCAGCAATAATGGCTCCTCGTCTACCACCCATTGCATTTCCGAATACACCAGCTGCTCCGCCCATAAAAAACAATCCAATAACAGATGGGAGCACGACAACTGGAAGCATGGTAGAAACTAGTGTCGCTCCAAGCCCTCCGACTACTGCACATAAAAAACCAATGGTCGTTGCAGTAGGTGCGAATGAATAGAAAATGGGAACATCAAGAGCTGGAATTGCGCCGGGAACAATTTTTTCGCTAATACCCTTAAAAGCAGGAACTAATTCACCTAAAAACATCCGTACTCCTTGAAGTAGTATTAATATTCCGACAACAAAAGTGAATGCTTGCAATATTGCGAATAGTACATTACTTTGTGTGCCAGCTAGTTCTTTCATCACCGGTTCATCCACAAAGAAAGATGTAAAGATATAAATCACTGCCATGACAATCCCCATTAAAACAGACATTTCTTTCAAAAAATCTAGTTTTTTAGGAACTTTTAAGTCCTCTGTAGAATTAGCTTTATTTCCTAATTTCCCTCCAAGCCAACCGGTTGCCCAGACAAGGGAGCTGCCCCAAAAGCCAAAACCGACTTGATCATTTCCTGTCACTTTACGTACAAAAGGTTGTGCGAGAGCTGGAAAAACAATACTCGAAATACCTTGTGCGATAGAACCAAACAAAATAATTTGCCAGCTACTAAAGCCCATTTGATCAAATACAATGGCCATTGTTGCTGCGAAGGAAAACATCATATGCCCAGTTAAGAAGATATATTTCCATCTGGTCGTTCTAGCAAGAATAACATTAATAATAAAACCAAACACAAGAATTAAAGACGTTTCCGTTCCTAAAATTTGCTGAACAGCAGCTGCAATAGCATTATCTTCTGCAACTACCCCTTTAAGTTGAAAAGCATTTTCAAACATTGTGCTAAATGGAATTAGACTTCCAACAATAATCGCGGACCCTTGCTGTAACATAATAAAACCAAAAATCGTTTTTAATGTTCCTTTTACAATATCAGAACCGGTTTTCCTTAAGGCAATTAACCCAATAGCTGCTATAATTCCTAAAATAAAAGCGGGCGTAGAAAAAATTTCTGTGATGAAAGTAAGCATCTCCATCCTCCTTTTTTATGAAACAAAGTATTGTTTGATAGCTGGCAGAACTTTTTCTTCTATTTCTTTCTTATCGAGAATATTAATGATTGGGACAACTTTGACTTCTTCCTCTGCTAATTCTTTGGCTATTTCACTGGAAGCAACAATAATGTCGCACTTTCTTCCCTTCGCACTACTTAAATCCGTTGCTTCCCCTCCAACGGTAAAGCCATGTTTTTTTGCCATATCTTGAATTTCCATGAGTAACATCAAGCTAGTTCCAAATCCCATTCCGCAAACCGTTAAAATTTCCACTACTTTTCCTCCTTATTTATGGTACATAAGATTTTCGCTTTATCGGTACTTGTTTTTAATATTTTCAGCTTATCTTCATCGGTTAATAATACACTAAGGGCTTGGAGCATTTTGATGTGAAAATTTGTATCTACACCACCAATTGCGATAACAAGAGTCACATCGTCATTGGCTGGATGCCCAAATTTGATTGGTTTTTTCAAACGAACAATTGACATACATTGTTTTCTTACTCCGTGTTCGGGCCGTGCATGCGGAATTGCAATATGTGGTGCTAAGACTATATAGGGTCCTAATTTTTCATAACTAGCAACCATCGCATCTACATAACTAGATAAAGCGCTTTCAGTTTTCACCAAGAGGTTTCCAGCAGCTCTGATAGCATCTACCGGACTTTCTACCTCCACATCCAATTCAATTTGTTCTAAAGTAATTGGTAACAATACGTCTCCCTCCTTTTCTATATGATATGTTTTTTAGTTCTACCTTCTAATTCAGCCAAATATTGGTACCTATCTCCGCGAGCTACCATATCTACCACTTCCACTGGGGTATTGCCTTTCATATAGGAAGTACGTCGAACATGAAGCACCGCAGAGTCTTCTGGAACTGCGAGCAAGGCAGATTCAATGGGCGTAGATAATCTTGCTGTAATAATTTCATCTGCATGTACTAAACTAATATGATAAATTTCTTCCAAATCATGGTAAAGGGAATCTGATTTCAAACCATTTTCTAGTAAACCAGGAACATATTTGGCTCGTAAATAATTAATCATAATTGCAACAGGTTCACCATCAATTTCTCTCACGCGTCTAATACAAGTTACTTCTTCATTCTTGCCTAATTGAAGCGCTGTACGGATTTTTTTTGATGGGATTGCTGCAGAAATTTCTACACTGATAGTCTTAGATTCCTTATGTTGTAGTTTCATTTCCTCTGACCAACTAAAAATCCGTCCAAGTCCTTGTGTAGTCTTTGTTTGACTCACAAATGTTCCTTTGCCTTGCTGTTTACTTACAATCCCCTCATTTACCAGCTCTTCTATCGCTTTTCGAACTGTCATCCTGCTAACATGATACATCTTTTCAATTTCTGTTTCTGTCAAAAGTAAATCTCCAACAGACATATCTTGTTCAATTTTCTCTTGTAGTTGATTTTTCAGTTGCATATAAAGTGGTGTAGAAGATGATTTATTTAATTTTTTCATATTAGTTTCATTCCTCCCGAAAAGTTATCTTTTGATTCATTATAACATTTGCAATAATATAATCAAGAAACATTATAACCTTTCGTCGTTTTCAGTGTATAACATCATGATGAATTAGTCAAGATTTTTTTAAAGGTTATAATCTATATGCATAAAAAAAGAAAAGGTTGGATGTCCTTTTCTTTTTTAAAGTCCTTCTAAACGTAAATTTTCAAAGTAAACAGGTTTTAAATTGGTTACGGTAAGTCCAATCAAACGAATACTATCCTGACCAGTATAGCTTTCTCTTAAAAGAAGGGCTGCCGCTTGATAAATTTGGTTTGCATCATTGGTATATTCGTTTAAAGTAAGGCGCTTAGTAATGGTTGTAAAGTCACTGTAGCGTAGTTTTAGTACTACCGTCTTGCCATGTTTTTGTAATTTGATAAGCCGTTCTTCTACTTTTTTGGCAAATTGCATGAGGCTTTGTTCGAGAATTCGACTATCTAAGACATTAAATTCAAAAGTGGTTTCTTTGCCGACAGATTTGCGATCACGATGCGGATTCACAATGTTGTTCGAACGACCTCGAACATGTCGATATAAATGATAGCCATGTTTGTGTAATTCGCGAATAAGGTCCCACTCGCTCCACTTCTTCAAATCCGCTCCCGTTTCAATTCCTAAACGGTGCAATTTTTCAGCGGTTACTTTTCCTACCCCATAAAATTTAGTGACTGGTATTTGTTCTAAAAAGGCTTCTGCTTCTTCGGGTGTAACTACCGTAATGCCAGCAGGTTTCTTAAAATCAGAAGCGATTTTTGCGATAAATTTATTAAATGATACGCCGGCAGAAGCAGTTAGACCAAGCTCGCGGTAAATCGTCTGCTGGATTTCACGTGCAACCATTGTGGCGGATTTCATTCCTTTTTTATTTTCAGTTACATCCAAATAAGCTTCATCTAAAGAGAGTGGTTCGATAATATCCGTATATCTGGAAAAGATTTCGCGGATTTGATTAGAAACCTCTACATAATGAGCCATATTGCCGTGAATAAAAATACCGTTCGGGCAAAGTTTAGCGGCTTGTCTGGTGGGCATAGCTGAATGCACACCGAATTTGCGCGCTTCATAAGAACAAGTCGCAACAACTCCACGTTTATTAGGATCCCCACCAATAATAAGCGGCTTTCCTCGGAACTCAGGATGGTCGCGTTGTTCTACAGATGCATAAAAAGCGTCCATATCAATATGAATAATTTTTCTACTCGTATCCATAACTGCATCTCCCTTAAAACGAACAAGCGTTCTTATTCAATTATAAAGGTTAAACTCATTAATTACAAGAAAAAAAATACCCTATTTTCATAAGGTATTTTCTTCTGATTTATTTCTTTAAAAATGCCCCTTTACCGAAGAATTCGATAACTTGTGGCATTACTTGATAAAGTCGTGTCGCAATATTCATTACAAAAGGTAAATTGATTTCGCGGCGCTTAGTTCCCATAATTTGCACTGTTTTACGTGCAACCTTTTCTGGCTGTAACACTAATTTGCCAACTGTTTCTAAATAGTTTCCTGATTTATCCGCTACATCGAAAAAGTTTGTGGCAATTGGGCCAGGATTGATTGTTGTAACATGGATTTTGTCTGGCATTAGTTCTAAACGAAGTGCATTAGAAAAACCTAAAACCGCATATTTCGTTGCTGAGTAAACAGTTGATTTTGGTGTAGCTATTTTAGCAGCTTGGGAAGCAATATTAATAATATGTCCTGCTTTGCGTGCTTGCATTTGCGGTAAAATCAGTTGTGTGAGTTGAATTAAGCCCAGTACATTCGTATCAAACATTTTTTCAATTGTCTCAAATGGAATATCTACCGCGTTTTCAAATAAACCAAAACCTGCACAGTTGACTAATACGTCGATTTGATACGAAGCATTTATCTCTGCGCTGACTTGTTTCACTTGCTCGAAATCCGTCATATCTAAAGTAAAATAAGTCGCTTCTACTGAAAAATTATCATGTATATCTTTTTGTAACTCTAGTAATTTTTCCGTACTTCTGGCTGTTATAATAACATTGCCACCGGACGCAGCAACTTGTCTTGCAATTTCAGCGCCAAGACCGTTAGAAGCCCCGGTAATTAATACCGTTTTATTCTTCAAAAAAGGGTTCATTTTGTCACTCTCCTACTTGAAAAACAGCTAAGTCATAAGCTATTTCAGTATTTTCAAAAACAGTTTTTGCTTCTATTAATAACTCTTTACTTGCATCTCGATCATATCTTGAGCTGATATGGGTTAAAATTAATTTTTTGACATTGGCAGCTTTAGCAAGGGTTGCCGCTTGAAGCGTTGTCGAATGCATATATTCTCCTGCCATTTTTGCTTTATCACCTTCAAATGTTGCTTCATGAACCAAAATATCGGCGTTCATTGCCAATTCTAGTTCGCTAATAGTTTCTTTTGTATCACCAAAAATACTAATAATCTTCCCTTTTTGTGGCTCACCGATATAATTTTTACCATCGATTACGCGCCCATCAGCTAATGTTACGATTTCGCCGTTTTTTAGCTTTTGAAAAACTGGTCCCGCTTCGACGCCGTCCGCCTTTAGTTTTTCAGCATTAAGTGCGCCCTGTTTATCTTTTTCAACAATGCGGTAACCAAAACTGCGTACGCCGTGGTCAAGATCGTCAGCTGTAACTAGAAACATCTCATCTTCAAAAATCACACCTGGCTCTATTTCTTCAAAATTGATTTTATATGTAAGCCTTGTTCCACTGAGTCTTAAGGAAGTTTCGACATATTCAGCTATTCCAGCTGGGCCATAAATAGTCAAATCGGAGTCTCCCCCTTGAAAAGAACGGCTACTTAATAAGCCTGGCAGTCCAAAAATATGGTCTCCGTGCATGTGAGTAATAAATATTTTTTCTAGCTTGCTAAGTTTGATATGGCTTCGCAAAACTTGATGTTGGGTTGCTTCCCCGCAATCAAAAAGCCAAATTGCGTTTCGTTCATTTAACATTGAAAGTGCGATGGATGTGACATTACGGCCTCGCGACGGTACGCCTGCTCCAGTTCCTAAAAAAACAAGTTCCATTTTGTTCCATTCCCTTCCCAGTTCGTGTCTTATTTTATCACATTCTTAATCGAACAGGAAATAAACATTTTCATGCTAAAAACCCTTATAATTCAGAAATAACTGTCAAATTAAAAAAATATTCGAACCAAACAGTTGCACAAATGCTTCTTTATGGATAAAATAGTATGGACTAATGAGGAAAATTAATAGCTCATTTAATAAGGCCTTTTTTTGTGGGGTTCTTTTCAAACTAAGAAATCTTTTTCTTAGCAGTTAATTTTTTGCCATTAAGAGAATAAGAAAGAGGGTAAATGACGTATGACAGATGAGTTAGAACAAAAAGCACTGATTACTATTTTTGGCGGTACGGGAGATTTGGCAAATCGCAAACTTTACCCTTCGCTATATCATTTGTACAGTAAGGGATCTCTTGGCGACAATTTTGCTGTAATTGGAACGGCTCGTCGTGAATGGAGTAACGATTTCTTCCGTGATAAAGTAAAAGAGTCTATCAAAGACATTGACGGTTCCGAAAAAGACGCGGATGCATTTGCTTCTCATTTCTACTATCAATCCCATGATGTAACAAATAAAGAATCTTATGTAACTTTAAAAGATTTGTCTGATGAATTAGACGCTAAATATGAATTAGGTGGTAATCGCCTTTTCTATCTTGCAATGGCACCGAACTTCTTTGGAACGATTGCTAGCCGCATTAAATCTGAAGGTTTTGTAGACACAGACGGTTTCCATCGTTTAATTATCGAAAAACCATTTGGTCATGATTTAGCTAGTGCGGAAGAATTAAATAATTCGCTTCGTCAAGCTTTCAAGGAAGATGAAATTTATCGTATTGACCATTATTTAGGAAAAGAAATGATCCAAAATATCTCGGTTATTCGTTTTGCAAATTCTATCATTGAATCGCTTTGGAATAATCGTTACATCGATAATATTCAAGTTACTTTGACAGAGGTACTTGGAGTCGAAGATCGTGGACGCTATTACGATGAAAGTGGCGCACTTCGAGACATGGTTCAAAATCATATCTTACAAATCGTTTCTTTACTTGCAATGGAGCCACCGATTAACTTATCTACTCGCGAGATTCGTCATGAAAAAGTTCGCGCGCTTCGTTCTTTACGCGTTTTTGAAGGAAAAGAAGTGCATCAAAGCTTTATCCGTGGTCAATATGGTCCCGGTGAAGTCGATGGTAAAGAGTTAAAAGGTTATCGTCAAGAAGATAATGTGGATCCTCATTCCAATACAGAAACATTTGTTGCAGCCAAGCTTGAAATCGATAATTTCCGCTGGGCAGGCGTACCATTTTACATTCGTACTGGTAAACGTCTTGCGAAGAAAACAACGCAAATTGCGATTCAGTTTAAAGATGTCCCACTGAATTTATTTGGTCAACAACAATCGCTTGGTGGTAATGTGCTTGTTATTCATATCCAACCAGACGAAGGTATTACACTTCATTTGAACGTAAAAGAACCTGGTCAAGGTATGGTTACGATGCCAGTTAACTTAAATTATATTCATTCCTCTCCAGATGGCATGAATACGCCAGAAGCATACGAAAAACTAATTCTAGATTGTCTTCGCGGTGATGCGACTTACTTCTCTCACTGGGATGAAGTATCGCTATCATGGAACTTTATCGACCATGTAGCAGACGTTTGGACAAATACGAAAGATCATTTTCCGAACTACAAATCCGGTTCGATGGGGCCAAAAGAAGCAGATGACCTCATTCAACGCGACGGATTCCAGTGGTTCCCAATCGATTAATCAAAAAACCAGAAATATGGCTATTTTAGCCTGTTTCTGGTTTTCTTTGTTTACTTGCAAAAACCCCTATGCATGTTAGAATAGAGAGGAAAACTAACTAGTTAAAGGAGCTCATATAATGGCTGAAAATATTGATGACTACCTAGAAAAAGGCATGTATGGGGCAAAAGAAATTAATCCCGCTGAGAAGAAGAAATACTTAGGAACTTACCGCGAACGAGTATTAGTTGCGCTCACAAAAGAAGAAGTTTTAACCCAAGAATATCTTCCAGAACTAGAAAAAGCAATACTAGAAAACAGTGACTCGAAGCTTTTGTTAAATGGATTACTGCACTATAATTCTCTGCGCCCTTACATTAAGCTAGCGGAAAAATGTAAACATGAATTTTCTATCGTCAGTCGTTTAGAAGGTGAAACAGATATTTATCTCGTCCTTGCCTGTCAAAAAGCGGTCAATAAAGAAGATATTCATTTGTATAAGGAAGAACAAGAAAACGCCGAAGAAGAACCTACCTCGTTACTCGAGAAGGTTCGTAAACTATTTAATTAAGTTTTTCCGTGTAAACATATAGGAGGTCGATCTATGCTACACCTTATTACTGTATCACTCGCTATTTTAATGGCACTACAAACCATATATTTCTTCATTCGGAAAAACGTCAATATGGGAGTTATGTTTTTACTAATAACTGCCGCCCTTCTTCTACTTAGCACAATTTAGTGGAACATTCGTCGCGACAGCTTGCTTTAACTCCTGTTGCATAATACCAATTCCAGTCGCACCTTCAAGTGGAAAACTGAATGGCTGTTTACCGTCAGTAATACTCATTAGTAACCCTCTGAATTTTTTGCCGCCTAACATCGGGATTGGTTCAGAAGGGTTTATTTGTAGTTGCTTCCACTGTTCTTTCAGTTCATCAAGCTGAATTGTGTCTTCCCCTACCCCTTTCATCGTAAAACGGACATCATAGTTTTTTGCAACAATATCATCTGGTTTTAAAAATCCATATTTTGGGGATAAAATCAAATAATTATCCGCAAACTGTTCCGCATAAGCTTTACTTAAACGATGAAACGTTCCGGTATACACTTCACTTGCCTTAACTGGACCAACATCTGGAAACTTATCCCAAATTTTCGGTTTTCCTGAGGCGATAATAATCAGGTTTGTTTTATTGGATATTCCCACATCATCACTCTTCCTTGTTTCTCTTCAGTATCTTTTTCTTTAATATGTACAAAATGATTATGCTTTAGTACTTGGATAGAAGCTTCGTTTTGCTCATAACATCTAGCAAATATGCGGTTAATGACGGGTTGGTTTTCTAGCCAATCAATCATACTAATGAGCGCTTCTGACATATATCCTTTATTTTGATAATCTGGAACAATACTATAGCCAATTTCGATTTCTCCTGTTTTATCTGGGTTTCCTTGTCCGCCAATTTCACCGATAATTTTATTTTCTGTTTTTAAAACGACTAAACGTGTCCATTTAATCATTTTATCGTCTTTTTTTACATTTTCTAATACATATGGCAAATAAAAAAAGAAATCAATTCCGGGCCAGTCAGGCGACACGTGGTAGCCGCTTGTTTTTTCTAAAGCTTCTGTCCCATTTATCGTTGCTTGAATCATTTCTAATGTGTAGTTTATTAAAATTAATCGATCTGTTTCCAAATTATCCACAGCAAAAACCTGACTTTCCTACTAATTTATTACTTTCAATTTAGCAGAATTTGCTATAAAAACGCAACTAATGTGTGATTTTTTATCCAAAATATTAATTAATTCGAGTAAAACTATAAAAATAAAACTATTCTGACTATATACTTGACCTTTCATTTTTGAATGCGCTTCCATTTAAGTTATAAGTCAAATATAAGACCAGGTACTAATTTAGTATAAAAGAGTAAGTTGCTTGAATTGTGCAAACTGACGGAAAACTTTCAAAATAACAATTGACAATCGCATGGCAACCATATATATTAAATAATAACATAACATTTCTTGATATTAATTTTTTTCAAAAATGTGCGACTAATCGGAAATCTAAAACCATTTAACGAAGGGGATAATGACTTATGAAAACGACCAAATCAGTCATTACAATTTTATTACTCTAAAAGGACTTTGAGCACTGTAGAAATTTACAGTAGTTTGAGTCCTGTTTACGTTAAATGGGATTCTGGCAAAGCATCCCATTGTTTTCATCATTGGGGTGCTTTTTCTTTAGCTAGATTTCGAGGTTTAAGCATAGAAAAGTAACTATCAAGCAAGCAACTACTTATTCATATATATTAATGCCACGCTATTTTGCAAATTCTAAAAATTCAGCGTCGGCAAATAATTCTTAATTAGAAATGGGGTAAAGTCATATGCGTAGTGACAAAATTAAAAAAGGTGTTGAACAGGCACCAGCAAGAAGTTTGCTGCATGCCACAGGTCAAATCAAAAGTCCAGGTGATATGGATAAACCATTTATCGCTATTTGTAACTCTTACATTGATATTGTGCCAGGTCACGTTCATTTGCGAGAACTTGCGGATGTGGCTAAAGAAGCTATTAGAGAAGCTGGCGGTATCCCATTTGAATTTAATACGATTGGTGTAGATGACGGCATTGCTATGGGGCATATCGGTATGCGTTACTCCCTCCCTTCTCGTGAAGTTATTGCTGATGCGGCTGAAACTGTCATTAATGCACACTGGTTCGATGGTGTTTTCTACATTCCAAACTGTGACAAAATCACACCCGGTATGCTACTTGCTTCTGTCCGTACAAATGTACCTGCTATCTTCTGTTCTGGTGGTCCTATGAAAGCTGGATTATCTGCTCACGGAAAAGCCCTTACTCTTTCTTCCGTTTTTGAAGCGGTTGGTGCTTTTAAAGAAGGCAGTATGTCACAAGAAGATTTCCTTGATATGGAAGCAAACGCGTGCCCGACTTGCGGCTCGTGTGCAGGAATGTTCACTGCAAACTCAATGAACTGTTTAATGGAAATCCTCGGTATGGCTGTTCCAGGAAATGGTACAACGCTTGCTGTTTCTGATGCACGCCGAGAACTTATTAGAGAGTCAGCATTCCATTTAATGGATTTAGTGAAAAAAGATATTCGTCCTCGTGACATTATTACTAAAGATGCGATAGATGACGCATTTGCTCTAGACATGGCAATGGGTGGCTCTACAAATACTGTTTTACATACACTCGCCCTTGCAAATGAAGCTGGGATTGAAGATTACGATTTAGAACGTATCAATGACATCGCTAAACGCGTCCCTTATCTTTCCAAAATCGCCCCTTCTTCTTCTTACTCGATGCATGATGTTCATGAAGCTGGTGGCGTTTCTGCCATTATTAAAGAACTTGTTGATCTTGGCGGCGCTATTCATCCAGACCGCATAACGGTTACTGGAAAGACAATTAGAGAAAATGTTGCTGATGCAAAAATTAACAATACAGACGTTATCCATCCAAAAGAAAATCCTTATAGCCCGGTTGGTGGACTTTCGATGTTATTTGGAAATATCGCACCAAAAGGAGCCACTATTAAAGTTGGTGGTGTAGATCCTTCTGTACAAGTTTTCAAAGGAGAAGCTATTTGCTTTAGCTCTCATGATGAGGCGGTTGAAGCCATTGATAATCATACGGTTCGCGAAGGTCATGTAGTAGTTATTCGCTATGAAGGTCCAAAAGGCGGACCAGGAATGCCAGAAATGCTAGCTCCAACATCTAGTATTGTTGGCCGCGGTTTAGGTAAAGACGTCGCACTCATTACAGATGGCCGTTTCTCCGGAGCAACACGCGGGATTGCAGTAGGTCACATTTCTCCTGAAGCTGCTGCTGGCGGTCCAATCGCACTTGTTCACGACGGAGATATTATCACAATTGATTTACCAAATCGGACGTTAAATGTAGATGTTCCAGATGAAGTTTTAGAAGAAAGAAGAAAAGAATTACCGAAATTTAAAGCCAAAGTAAAAACTGGTTATCTTGCAAGATATACTGCACTCGTAACAAGTGCTCACACTGGTGGTATTTTGCAAATTCCAGAAGATTTAATCGACTAAAAAAATGAGGTGATAAGCGTGATTGATACGACGAAGACAAATGAAAAAGCGACAAAAAAGCTAAATAAAAGTGGAGCTGAACTTTTAATTGACTCCTTGAAAAAACAACAAGTCGAAATGATTTTTGGGTATCCAGGTGGCGCTGTTTTACCTCTTTATGATGCCTTTTATGACTGTGATATTCCGCATATTTTAACGAGGCATGAACAAGGAGCGATTCATGCTGCTGAAGGTTATGCCCGCGTAACCGGTAAACCTGGTGTCGTTGTTGTAACGAGTGGACCTGGGGCAACAAATGTATTAACTGGTATTGCAGATGCGATGAGTGATTCTATTCCTTTAGTTATTTTTACAGGCCAAGTTCATACGCCTGGTATCGGAAAAGACGCTTTCCAAGAAGCAGATATGATTGGACTCACCATCCCAATTACTAAATACAACTACCAAGTTCGTGATGTTCGTGACTTACCAAAAATTGTCAACGAAGCTTTTCATATCGCAAATACTGGTCGTAAAGGTCCTGTTGTTGTTGATATTCCAAAAGATATGGGTATTACTCAAACGGACACGGTTCGTCCTGATACGATTGACTTGCCAGGTTATCAACCGACTTATTCACCTAATCCACTGCAACTCGAAAAATTAATGCAAGCTCTTTCTGCTCGGAGTAAGCCTCTTATTCTTGCAGGAGCTGGTGTGAACCATGCTAGAGCTACGGCTGAATTACTCGAATTTGCTGAACGTTATCAAATTCCTGTTGTTAATACACTGCTCGGTCTAGGCAGTTTCCCGCAAAACCATGATTTATTTCTTGGTATGGGAGGAATGCACGGTTCTTACGCAGCAAATATGGCGTTAACTGACTGCGATTTACTCATTAACTTTGGTTCAAGATTTGATGATCGCCTTGCTAGCGCGCCAAAAGATTTTGCTACGAAAGCAACCATTGCTCATATCGACATTGATCCCGCTGAAATCGGCAAAATTATCGAAACCCAAATTCCAATTGTTGCCGACATCAATGAAACACTCACACAACTACTACAAATGGAACTTCCGGTTCATCCAGATACATCTCATTGGTACAAATTAAATATGACTCGTAAAAACCGTCATCCATTTAATTTTGATAGAACGAAAAAAGCGGAAATTAAACCACAGCGTGTAATTGAACTCATTGGTGAAATTACGCAAGGTGAGGCGCTTGTTTCTACCGATGTTGGACAGCATCAAATGTGGACAGCTCAGTTCTATCCGTTCCAATTTGATCACCAAATTATTACAAGTGGTGGTCTTGGCACGATGGGCTTTGGCTTTCCAGCAGCTGTCGGTGCACAACTTGCTTTCCCTGACAAAACAGTAGTCGCGGTTGTTGGTGATGGTGGTTTCCAAATGACTAACCAAGAACTAGCAATTTTAAACGATTATCAGATTAATGTAAAAACAGTCATTATCAATAACGGGTCTCTTGGAATGGTTCGTCAGTGGCAAGAAAAATTCCACGGTGAAAGATATTCCCATTCGATTTTCACGAGTCAACCTGATTTTGTGAAACTGTCTGAAGCATATGGGGTTAAAGGCGTTCGTTTGACAAATCCTGAAACGCTTGAAAAAGATTTAAGAAAAGCGTTCGCGCACCCTGGCCCAATTGTCATTGACGTTCATGTTGCAAAAGATGAACTAGTACTTCCAATGGTTCCAAGCGGTAAACCAAATCACCAAATGGAAGGAGTGGAATAAATGCGCCGAATCATTACTGCTACAGTGAATAACTCATCTGGCGTACTAAATCGTATTACTGGGGTTATCTCCAGACGCCAATATAATATCGATAGCATCTCTGTTGGCTGGACCGAAACCCCGAATGTTTCTCGGATTACCATCGTCGTCCATGTCGACTCACTATACGAAATTGAACAAGTAACCAAACAGCTTAACAAACAAATCGATGTGCTTAAAGTAAGTGATATTACTGATGACGCGCACATAGAACGAGAACTCGCTTTACTTAAAATCAACTCCCCTGCTGCTTTACGTTCTGAGCTAAACGCAGTAATCGAACCATTTCGCGCCACCGTCATTGATGTCGGTACTAAAAATGTCGTCATTCAAGTAACTGGAACAAGTGAAAAAATTGATGCTTTCGTTGATACAGTTCGACCATACGGCATTAAACAAATGGCTAGAACAGGTGTAACTGGCTTTACAAGAAGTCCTAAAAAAATGGGCTGAAATCATTAACTACAGAGCAATTCGTTGCTTTGCTAGCATCAGAATAGCATCTCGCTCTTCTGAAATATAAAAAGAAACTAGTTGGAGGTTAGGAAAAATGACAAAAGTTTATTATGAAGATGCAGTAAAAAATAACGCACTAGAAGGTAAAACAGTAGCAGTAATCGGGTACGGTTCACAAGGCCATGCGCATTCTCAAAACCTACGTGACAATGGCAATAACGTTATTATCGGAATTCGCGAAGGTAAATCTGCCGAATCTGCGAGAAATGATGGCTTTGATGTTTATTCTGTTAGTGAAGCGGCTGAAAAAGCAGACGTTATTATGATTCTTTTGCCAGATGAAACACAAGGTGAAACGTATGAAAATGAAATCAAGCCTAACCTAAAAGCTGGCAATGCACTTGTTTTCGCTCATGGTTTTAATATTCATTTTGACGTAATTAATCCTCCAAGCGATGTGGATGTTTTCCTAGTAGCTCCAAAAGGTCCTGGTCACTTGGTTCGCCGTACTTTTGTTGAAGGTGGCGCTGTCCCTTCCCTATTCGCTATTTACCAAGATGCAACTGGAAATGCACGTGATACAGCTCTATCTTACGCAAAAGGCATCGGTGCAACTCGTGCTGGCGTTATTGAAACTACTTTCAAAGAAGAAACAGAAACGGATCTATTTGGTGAACAAGCAGTTCTATGTGGAGGCGCTACTCATCTTATCCAAGCTGGATTTGAAACACTAGTTGAGGCTGGCTACCAACCGGAACTTGCTTATTTTGAAGTACTACACGAAATGAAGCTAATTGTTGATTTGATGTATGAAGGCGGTATGGAAAAAATGCGCCACTCGATCTCTAATACAGCAGAATACGGCGACTATGTTTCTGGCCCTCGTGTTGTTACAGCTGATACGAAAAAAGCCATGAAAGAAGTACTTACCGACATTCAAAATGGTAACTTTGCTAAATCATTCATTGACGACAATAAAAATGGTTTTAAAGAATTCCATAGAATGCGCAAAGAACAACAAGGTCATCAAATCGAAAAAGTTGGTGCAGAACTTCGCGAAATGATGCCATTTGTAAAACCACAACATTAATACTTACCGCGGATTGCTAGGCGAGTTTCTCGCCTAGCAACCGTTTATCCTTTTTCAATATGAGTTTAAGCAAGAACGTGTTTCTTCCCTAAACTGATACTGAAAGCAGGAAAAATCCACGCTTCCCTATCTAATATAAAACAAGAGGTGAAATCGAATGAAGAAAATCCAGTTTTTTGATACTACACTTAGAGATGGCGAACAAACCCCTGGAGTTAATTTTGACGTAAAGGAGAAAATCCAGATTGCCTTACAACTCGAAAAACTTGGAATTGATGTGATTGAAGCCGGCTTTCCGATTTCTTCTCCTGGAGATTTTGAATGCGTCAAGGCAATTGCAAAAGCGATTAAACATTGTTCTGTAACAGGGCTAGCACGCTGTGTTGAAGCGGATATTGACCGCGCGGAAGAAGCGCTTAAAGACGCAGTTTCCCCGCAAATACATATCTTCTTAGCAACGAGCGATGTGCATATGGAATACAAATTAAAAATGAGTCGGGCGGAAGTTCTTGCTTCCATTAAACACCACATTAGTTATGCTAGACAAAAATTTGACGTTGTACAGTTTTCACCAGAAGATGCAACGCGCTCAGATCGTGCTTTTCTTATTGAAGCAGTTCAAACCGCGATTGATGCTGGAGCTACCGTTATTAACATTCCAGATACAGTCGGATACACTAATCCAACTGAATTCGGACAATTGTTTCAAGATTTGCGCCGGGAAATAAAACAGTTTGATGATATTATTTTCGCATCCCACTGTCATGATGACCTTGGAATGGCTACGGCTAACGCACTCGCTGCAATTGAAAACGGTGCGAGACGCGTTGAAGGTACAATTAACGGCATCGGTGAACGTGCTGGAAATACGGCGCTAGAAGAAGTTGCCGTCGCACTTCACATCCGCAAAGATTTTTATCAAGCAGAAACAAATATTGTCTTGAATCAATTTAAAAACTCAAGTGATCTAATTAGTCGTTTGTCTGGTATGCCAGTTCCTCGTAATAAAGCCGTAATAGGTGGAAATGCATACGCACATGAATCCGGTATTCATCAAGATGGCGTTCTAAAAAATCCAGATACGTATGAAATCATCACCCCTGCTCTTGTTGGTGTTGATAAAAATTCCCTCCCTCTTGGCAAACTTTCTGGAAAACATGCCTTCAATACACGAATGGAAGAAATGGGTTATACGCTGAGTGAACAAGAACAAAAAGATGCTTTTAAACGTTTCAAACAGCTTGCAGATGCAAAAAAAGACGTGACCGAAGAAGACTTGCATGCGCTAATTCTTGGTCAATCTTCTGAATCTCATGATGCTTTCGAATTAAAACATTTACAAGTACAGTACGTTACTGGCGGTGTCCAAGGTGCCATCGTGCGGATTGAAGAACGTGATGGCGCGTTAATAGAAGATGCAGCAACTGGCTCAGGAAGCATTGAAGCCATTTATAATACTATTAACCGACTAATGAAACAAGATATTGAATTAACCGATTATCGTATTCAAGCGATTACAGCAGGCCAAGATGCCCAAGCAGAAGTCCATGTCGTCATTAAAGATGATAATGGCACTGAATTCCATGGTATCGGTATCGATTTTGATGTTTTAACAGCTAGTGCTAAAGCTTATTTGCAAGCATCTGGAAAAAGCAAATCTACAAGTAAGCAAGCTGATTTCGAGGAGGTAAAGTAACGTGGCATATAAAATTACTTCCTTAGCTGGCGACGGAATTGGTCCGGAAATTATGGCTTCCGGAATCAAAATACTAGAAGCTATCGCTGCCAAATACAATCATACGTTTGAAATTGAATCACACCCTTTTGGAGGAGCCGGAATTGATGCAGCTGGCGATCCAATCCCGCCTGAAACTTTAAAAGCATGCCAAGATGCCGACGCAATTTTACTTGGGGCAATCGGTGGTCCTAAGTGGGATAATGCGCCTAAACGGCCTGAAGACGGCTTACTTGCACTTAGAAAAGCGCTTGGTCTTTTCGCTAACATCCGCCCTATTCAAGTCCCTAGTTCGATAACACATCTTTCTCCTTTAAAAAAGGAAATTGTTGAAAATACTGATTTTGTTGTTGTTCGTGAGTTAACTGGTGGACTTTACTTTGGGGAACCAAAACATTGGGATGATGTAGCTGCTGTTGATTCTTTAACCTATACTCGCGTGGAAATCGAACGAATTATTGAAAAAGCATTCGAAATTGCATCGACAAGAAATAAAAAAGTAACTTCTGTTGATAAAGCAAATGTGCTCGCCTCAAGTAAGTTATGGCGCAAAATTGCGGAAGAAGTGGCAAGTCGCCATCCAGATATTACACTAGAGCATCTGTATGTTGATGCGGCTGCCATGCTAATGATTCAGCGTCCAACGACATTCGATGTTATCGTAACCGAAAATTTATTCGGTGATATTTTAAGTGATGAAGCGTCTGTTATTACTGGCTCACTTGGGATGCTCCCTTCTGCTAGTCATGCTCAAAATGGACCTTCTTTATACGAACCAATTCACGGATCTGCACCAGACATTGCTAATCAAAATATTGCCAATCCAATGTCGATGATTTCTTCTGTTTCAATGATGCTCCGTCAATCTTTTTCACTTTTTAAAGAGGCAGATGCGATTGATGCGGCTACAGCAAGAACGATGCAAGCTGGATTTTTAACTGCTGATCTTGGAGGTAATACTTCCACAACCGATTTTACAAATGAAGTTCTAAAACAAATTGAAGGAGGAGAATAAAATGGGGAAAACACTTTTTGATAAACTTTGGAACCGCCATGTCATTTATGGTAAAGAAGGTGAACCGCAATTATTATATGTTGACCTTCATTTGATTCATGAAGTTACTTCTCCTCAAGCGTTTGAAGGACTTAGAATGGAAAATCGACCACTACGGAGACCAGATAAAACATTTGCTACAATGGATCATAATGTTCCTACTGAAGACATTTTCAACATTCAAGATTTAGTTGCTAAAAAACAAATTGAAGCACTACAAACTAACTGCGAAGAATTCGGGGTAACATTAGCTGATATGGGTAGCGATCGCCAAGGAATCGTGCATATGGTTGGACCTGAAACTGGTCTTACTCAGCCTGGAAAAGTGATTGTATGTGGTGATTCGCATACTGCGACACATGGTGCTTTTGGCGCGATTGGCTTTGGGATTGGTTCCAGTGAAGTAGAGCATGTTTTTGCGACCCAAACTATTTGGCAACAAAAACCAAAATCTATGGGTATTGAAATTAATGGAAAACTTCCCAAAGGCGTTTATGCAAAAGATATAATTTTGCATTTAATTGCCACATATGGCGTCGCTTTTGGAACAGGTTATGCGGTTGAATATTACGGCGAAACGATTCGCAATATGTCGATGGAAGAACGTATGACGATTTGTAATATGGCTATTGAAGGTGGCGCAAAAATGGGCATGATGGCGCCAGACCAAACTACTTTTGAATATGTTCGTGGTCGTGAATATGCTCCTTCTGACATGGAAAAAGCCATTCGTGATTGGGAAACGCTTAAAACTGATCCTGATGCGGAATATGACCTTCATATCGAAATGGATGCTAGCATTTTAGAACCATACGTCACTTGGGGAACAAATCCAGAGATGGGTGTCCCTTTTTCAAAAGCATTTCCGGAAATTAAAGATATGAACTATGAGCGTGCTTACGAATATATGGGGCTAAAACCCGGTCAAACAGCAGAGCAAATTGAACTTGGTTATGTGTTTATCGGTTCTTGTACGAATGCTCGGCTGTCTGATTTAGAAGAAGCAGCTCGTATCGTTAAAGGAAATAAAGTAAAAAATAATATTCGGGCACTAGTCGTTCCTGGTTCTCGCCAAGTTCGTAATGCAGCAGAAGCAATCGGCCTTGATAAGATATTTAAAGATGCCGGTTTTGAATGGCGTGAACCTGGTTGTTCGATGTGTCTCGGAATGAATCCCGACCAAGTTCCAGACGGGGTCCACTGCGCTTCTACTTCGAATCGTAATTTTGAAGGGCGCCAAGGTAAAGGAGCACGTACCCATCTCGTTTCACCAGCAATGGCTGCAGCGGCGGCAATTAACGGACACTTTATCGATATTCGAAAGGAGGCGGTTATTAGTGGAGGCAATTAAAGTACACATTGGTAAAACAGTTGCACTAATGAATGATAATATTGATACCGATCAAATTATTCCAAAAAGTTTCCTAAAGCGAATTGAACGGACTGGTTTTGGCGAATTTCTATTTGATAGTTGGCGCTACCTTCCGAATCGGAAACCAAACCCGGATTTTCCGCTCAATGCTCCTGACCGTCAAGAAGCAACGATATTAATTACAGGAGATAATTTTGGTTGCGGCTCTTCTCGTGAACATGCCGCATGGGCGCTACTTGATTACCGTTTCCGAGTGATTATCGCTGGAAGTTATAGTGATATTTTTTATATGAATTGTACGAAAAATGGCGTTCTTCCTATTGTTCTTCCTAGAGAAGCCCGTGAAAAATTAGCGAAAATCACTGCCGAGGAAAAAGTGACGATTGACTTGCCAAAACAACAAGTCATTAGTTCAGTTGGTACCTACCCATTTGAGATTGATGCTACATGGAAAAATAAATTTATTAATGGGCTGGATGATATTGCGATTACTTTTGAACATATTGACGCGATTAAAGCCTATGAACAAAAAGTGGATTCCATATAAGAAAAGGTAGTGAGGATGATGGAGTTAGTTGATTTATTAGTGACAGAAGAAGATGTCGAAAAAGCCTATGATGTATTAAAACCAGTTGTCAAGCATACCCCGCTTGAATACGATTTTTACCTATCAGAAAAATATCATTGCAATGTATATTTGAAACGTGAAGATTTACAGCGGGTGCGTTCTTTTAAATTACGTGGTGCTTTTTATGCCATTTCTCGACTGTCAGCAGAACAGTTAGAAAAAGGAGTTGCCTGTGCAAGCGCTGGAAATCATGCTCAAGGAGTCGCCTATACTTGTAAACGTATGACGGTTCCGGCAACGATTTTCATGCCAACTACGACCCCTCAACAAAAAGTATCGCAAGTGAAATTTTTCGGTGGAAGTAATGTGGAGGTTGTTTTAGTTGGTGACACGTTTGATGCATCTGCTACTGCCGCAAAAGAATTCGCAGCAGAACATGGCCAGACATTTATCCCGCCGTTTGATGATCCAGATATTATCGCAGGCCAAGGATCGCTCGCGGTTGAAATGGTAAAAGATTTAAATAAAGCACATGAGCAAGCGGATTATGTTTTTGCAGGTATTGGTGGCGGCGGCTTAATTAGCGGTGTGGCATCTTATCTAAAAGCGAAAAGTCCAATCACAAAAATTATCGGTGTAGAACCAGCTGGCGCGCCTTCGATGACAGAAGCATTAAAACAAAATCAAGTCGTGACTTTAGATAGAATCGATAAATTTGTCGACGGAGCTGCAGTAAAAGAAGTTGGAAGCTTAACATTTCAGCATGCAAAAGTCTTAGTTGATGAAGTGACAACCGTTTCTGAAGGAGCAGTTTGTTCAACGATTTTAGATATGTATACGAAGCAAGCGATTGTCGCCGAACCAGCTGGTGCTCTTTCCGTTGCTGCTCTCGAAACTTATCGTGAGGAAATCAAAGATAAAACAGTAGTCTGTATCGTTAGTGGCGGAAATAACGATATTAATCGAATGCAAGAAATTGAAGAGCGTTCCCTACTTCATGAAGGATTAAAACATTATTTCATCGTCAACTTCTCTCAACGCCCTGGTGCTCTAAAAGAATTTGTAAATGATGTTCTTGGACCGCATGATGATATTACTAAATTCGAATATACGAAAAAAGTAAATCGAGGCAATGGACCTGTTATCATCGGTGTACTTTTACAAGATAAGAATGATTATGAAGGTTTGCTTGAGCGGGTTGCTGCTTTTGATCCGAGTTATATACCGATTAATGATAACCAAACACTTTACACATTACTTGTTTAAAATGGGTTCTCGCATGAAGCGGGAGCCTATTTATATTACAGTTTATCTGTCTGTTATAGTAACAGTTTATTTTGAAAACCGGTTTAAAATCTTTTGTTTAAGGATATAAAGTAGTATAATGAACATATAGAAATTAGACTGTATTATTTAAAAGCAACTTTTTATATATAACAATTCAAGGAGTGGCAATGATGGACACAGTAAGAAAAAATCGATTATTTCAGCATTCTACAATGGCAGCACTTGTTGGTGGTCTTTTCAGCGGAACGACAAGTTTTAAAGAATTACTACAACACGGTGACCTCGGCATAGGAACGCTTGACCAATTTGATGGCGAACTGATTATTTTGGATGGGGAAGCTTTTCAAATACGCTCGGACGGTCAAGCGTATAAAGTAAAACCGGAAGACACAACACCTTATGCGAGCACTACTTTTTTTGAAGCCGATACGTCTTTTACTGTTTCAGAACCTACTTCTAAACAAACCGTGGAAGAAAAAATCGCGGAATTAGTGCAAGGACCGAACGTTTTTTACGCGGTGAAAATGACTGGGAATTTCCGTTATGTGGACACTCGTGTTGTTCCGAAACAACAAAGACCGTATCCGCCACTTATTGAAGCGGTGAAGGAACAGCCAACGTATCATTTTGAGTATATTACTGGTACAATTGTTGGTTTTTGGACACCTGCTTATATTAGTGGTATTGGGGTTTCCGGCTATCACGTACATTTTATTGATGATATGCGCAAAATCGGTGGTCACGTATTTGATTACGAAATGCTTGAAGGTACTGTTGAGGTTGCACAACAAACCGAATTCGAACTTCAGTTACCACAAACAACAGAATTTCTTAGAAGCGATTTAAGCACACCGGATATGTTAGAACAGATTGAAGCAGCGGAAAATTAAAAAAAGAACTCCTCTAAAAAGTTTTAGAGGAGTTCTTTTTTTAATTTGCTGTTAAAGTTAAATAATCATCTGTTAGTGGCATATAGCCAGTTTTACTTTGATACGTTACTTTGTACCAAATACCATCATTTGTATCCATTTCTACTTTTACCGGAGTACCCGCAGGAATAACTTGAACTATGTCGCTATCCCATTTAGATTCACCACGTAAATTTAAATCTCCTACTGCATAATACGTTTTCAAGTTCAATGGTTTTTCGACTAAATAGTTATCACTTAAAATCATATAACCTTTTTTACCACCGTAAGTTACTTCATACCAACCATTGATACTTGTTTTCGAATTAATAGTTACTTTCTCACCTTTTTCTACTACTTGAGAAATTTCACTATCCCATTTTGCTTCACTGCGTAAGTTTAAATTATCTTTTGCATAATAAGTTTTTAACACAGCGGTTTCAGATAAATATAAATCATTTAGCGGCATATAACCTGTTTTATTTTGATAAGTTACTTTGTACCAAGGACCATCACTTGTGTTCATTTCAACTTTTACTTTAGCGCCTTCAGGTACCACTTGGCTTATGCTGCTGTCCCATTTAGATTCACTACGTAAATTTAATGTGTCAACAGCGTAATATGTTTTCAAATCTAGTGGTTCTGCTACAAGATAATTATTATTTAAAATCATATAGCCTTTCTTACCACCGTATGTTACTTCATACCAGCCATCGATACTTGTTTTCGAATTGACTGTTACTTTTTCACCTTTTTCTACTTTTTGAGTAACTTCACTATCCCATTTTGCTTCACTACGTAGATTTAAATTGTCTTTTGCATAATAGGTTTTTAACACAGCAGTTTCAGATAAATATAAATCATTTAGTGGCATATAACCTGTTTTATTGTCATAGGTTACTTTAAACCAATTGCCAACATTCGTGTCCATTTCGACTTTTACAGCTCTACCTTCTGGAACCACTTGGCTTATGCTACTATCCCATTTCGCCTCACTACGTAAATTTAAGCTACTCACCGCATAATAGGTTTTCATATTAAGCGCTTTTTCGACTAAATAGTTATCATTTAAGATCATATAACCTTTTTTACCACCATAAGTTACTTGATACCAACCATTTACACTTGTTTTTAAATTAACAGTTACTTTTTCACCTTTTTGTACTTTTTGAGCAACGTCGCTATCCCAAGTTGCTTTTGTTCTTAGGTTTAAATTATCTTTAGCATAATACGTTTTTAGAACAGTAGTTTTGGATAAGTAATCATCTGTTAGCGGGATGTAACCTGTTTGGTTTTGATATGTTACTTTATACCAAGGACCACTATTTGTATCCATTTCTACTTTTACAGCTCTGCCTTCTGGTACAACTAAGCTAATGCTACTATCCCAGTTTGCTGCACTACGCAGATTTAAGGTACCAACCGCATAATACGTTTCCATATTCAAGGGATTTTCTACTAAGTAATTATTATTTAAAATCATATAGCCTGTTTTTCCGCCGTATGTTACTTGATACCAACCATTCACATTAGTTTTAAGGTTCACAGTAACTTTTTCACCTTTTTGTACCTTTTGAGCTACATCGCTATCCCATGTTGCTTTCGTTCTTAAGTTTATATTATCCTTGGCATAGTATGTTTTTATCACAGGTGTATCGGAGAAATAATTAGTTGTATTTAACATATAACCTTTAGTATTATTATAAGTTACCATACACCAACCATTTTTATCACTGTCTAGGTCAATAGATACTTTAGCGCCTTGTGGAACTTTTCCAGCTATTGAACTATCCCAGTTATTGCTAGAACGTAAATTTAAATCTGACACAGCATAGGCGGATTTAGATCCTTTTTTCTCGGAGAAATTGAAAAATCTTCCGTATCCAACAAAAATACTCTGCCAATAACTACTATTAATGTTGTCTATTTTGACTCCATCATTTTGAGCATTAATCATTTTACCATTACCTATGTATATTCCTACATGACCTTTGAAATATACTAAATCGCCAGGTTTTTGATTACCATTTTTCACTTTATCAGCAGCTGAATATTGAGGAGCTGAAGTATTAGGAATTCTTACTCCTGTTACTTTTTCATAAACATATTGTGTGTAACCTGAGCAGTCGAAGTAATTTGGCCCTCTTCTCTTGTCCTGGTCTTGCGAATATGGTTTACCTAAATGTTTTTTAGCTTCTGCATAAAGCTCTTCAAATGTTTTATTTGTATTGGTTGCAGCACTTGCTTTAATTGTGAAAGGGCTAAACAATCCCAGTACAATAGCAAAAATGCACAATACAGATATAATTCTTTTCATTTTTCCATCTCCCTTTATTTATGTTTCAAAGTAAAAACGATCGAGTTCTGCAATCGTTTTCATCTTGAAAAATAATTATATCACAAAGGTTTGTGAAAAAAGTATCATTATTAAAAATTTCTTCAACAAAAAAACTGTAAAAATTTCTTTAGGAAAAGCTAAAGAAATTTTACAGTTGAAATTTTTATTCTGTAATAATTTTATGAATAAGTGTTGGTGCTGTTGCTTGGTCAGCGATTTTGATGTTTTCGTAGATTTTTGCTTTTACATTTTCTACGTCTTCTTGGTCGGCAAAAATCGTTACGAGTGAATCGCCTTCTTTGACTTGATCGCCTACTTTTTTGCGTAGCATTAAACCTACTGCTAGGTTGATTTCGTCTTCTTTTGTTGCACGACCGGCGCCTAGAATCATTGCTGCGATTCCAATTTCATCAGCAACGATTTGGCTTACGAAACCGGATGTTTTAGCGGGTACTTCGATTTGATATTTTGCTTGTGGGAGTTTTTCTGGGTGGTCAACAATACTTGCATCGCCGCCTTGATTGGAAAGGAAGGTTTTGAATTTCTCTAGTGCTGCTCCGTTTTCGATTACTTCGATTAGTTTGGCGCGAGCTTCATCTAAGGTTTCAGCTTGTTTAGCAAGTACGACCATTTGGCTTCCGAGTACGAGAACTAATTCAGTTAAGTCTTCTGGACCTTGACCTTTTAATGTATCAATAGCTTCTTTTACTTCTAAAGCGTTTCCGATTGCTTCACCAAGTGGTTGAGACATATCAGAAATAACTGCCATTGTATTTCTACCAACGTTATTACCGATGCGAACCATTGCATGCGCTAGGTTTTCTGCATCTTCGTCGGTTTTCATAAACGCACCAGCACCGGTTTTTACATCAAGTACGATTGCATCTGCACCGGCTGCGATTTTTTTACTCATAATGGAGCTTGCAATGAGTGGAATAGAGTTCACGGTTCCTGTTACATCACGAAGCGCGTACATTTTTTTATCAGCTGGAGTAAGGTTACCTGATTGACCGATAACAGCTACTTTGTCGCGATTTACTAAGTTAATGAAATCTTTTTTATCTAGTTCAATATGGAAACCTTCGATGGATTCTAATTTATCAATAGTGCCTCCAGTGTGACCTAGGCCGCGCCCAGACATTTTTGCAACTGGTACACCTACTGCTGCTACAAGTGGAGCAAGGACAAGTGTTGTTGTATCACCAACGCCACCAGTACTATGTTTGTCGACTTTGATACCCTCGATTGCAGATAGATCAATCGTGTCGCCAGATCCTACCATTGCCATTGTTAAATCTGCGCGTTCTTGATCGTTCATATCTTGGAAAAAGATTGCCATGGCTAGAGCACTTGCTTGATAATCTGGAATTTCCCCATTTGTATAGCCATCAATGAAAAACTGAATTTCTTCTGTTGATAAAGCTTTGCCGTCCCTCTTCTTGGAAATAATATCCACCATTCTCATTTCTCTTCACCCTTTCTTTTTGTCCACTTTAGCATTTTATGTACCTTTATTGAGAACGGTTACACTTTTTAAGTAAACCGTTTTACTAAACAAGAACATGTGCTTAACATGCTCACTATATCGTACTCGCTCACTTCTTGTCAATACTTTTTGTACTACTGCGTTCGATTAGAGAAATATCAAGTAAGCGGTTCTCTAATTTCTCGGTTGGATTTTGGAGATTTTTTAGTAAAAGTTCTGCGGCAATTTCGCCAATACCATAGACTGGTTGGCGAATGGTTGTAAGTGGAGGGGTCATGTATTCGGAAAGTTCTATATCATCAAACCCGATAACGCTTAGTTCTTTAGGGATGTGAATATTGTTTTCTAATGCCGCGCGGTAAGTCCCCATTGCCATTAGATCATTGGTAGCAAAAATGGCGCTAATATTTTCTTGGAGTAATTTTTGCGAGGCGATATAGCCACCGTGCATCGTTTGGTCCCCGCTCACAATCCAGCCATCTTCTACAGTAAGTTGATAATCTTTCATACAAGCCAAATAACCTTCATAGCGTTCATGTACGTTATAAAAAGATGTATCAGAAATGATGATTCCGATATTCGTATGACCCAGTTCAATTAAATGTTCTGTTGCCATATAGCCGCCTTTGAAATCATCAATTGCGATATTACCTTCTTGTCTAGGATTGCGCTGCCGGTCGAGTAAAATATACGGCGACCGCTTCTCTTCCATGCGTTTAATAACACCAGAGAGCAGAATATTAGGGCTGGCGATAATTAAGCCATCGACAGCCCGGTGTAATAATTCTTCTACGTATAAATCTTCTCGTTCTTTATCATTAGAAGAGTTACAGAGCATAATCATATAACCTTCTTTATTTAAGTAATCTTCTGCCCCTTTGACCATTTGGGAAAAAAATGGATCGGTTACTTCTGGGACAATCATTCCAATTGTGTTCGTGTGACTAACAATCATGTTTTTTGCGAAAAAGTTTGGTTTGTAAGACATCTCTTTTGCTGTTTTCAGGACTTTTTCACGGGTTAAATCGCTAAATCGTTCCCCTTTACCATTCAAAATTTGAGAAATCGTCGTAATTGAAACGCCTGTCTTTTCTGCTATTTCGCGGATGGTTGCAGCCATTTAAACTCCCCCAGTCAGATTATCTATTCTCCTTATTTTGCCACATTTAAGAATAATAATAAAGGGGTTTCATCCAAAATTAGTAATTATCTGGTTTAGCTGGTTTTTCGCCGGAAACAATTGCGACACCTGCACTTGCGCCGATACGAGTTGCACCTGCTTCAATCATTTTTTCCACGTCTTCTTTTGTACGAACTCCGCCAGATGCTTTTACGCCGATGTTTGGTCCAACAGTTTTACGCATTAAAGCAATATCTTCGGCAGTTGCGCCACCTGTGGAGAATCCAGTGGATGTTTTAACGAAGTCTGTTCCTGCTTTTACAGCGATTTCACATGCGCGAACTTTTTCTTCGTCTGTTAATAGGCAAGTTTCAATAATTACTTTTACTAAGGCTTTCCCTTTAGCAGCATCAACTACAGCACGAATATCACGTTCTACTAATTCATCATCTTTGTCTTTTAATGCGCCGATATTAATAACCATATCCACTTCTTTAGCGCCGTTTTCGATGGCATTTTTCACTTCAAAAGCTTTTACTTCTGGTGTATTTGCTCCAAGTGGGAAACCGATAACTGTACATACAACGGATTCTGCTCCTGAAAGCTGTTCAGCGGATAGTTTTACCCAAGTCGGGTTCACGCATACGGAAGCAAAACCATATTCTCTTGCTTCTTTTGTTAATGTTAAAATTTGTTCTTTCGTTGTGTCTGGTTTTAAAGCAGTGTGATCGATCATTTTGGCAATTGTCATTATAAAAACTCCTTTAAAATTGGATTTGACTTTATCATATCGCACTACAGAACATTTGTAAACTAATTGCTGAAATTTTGTTCAAGTAGTTGTTTTGCTGTAAATTGGTCGGTAATAAAATGGTTGGCATAACCGCCACGGAGCGCGCCATGAATTGCTTTTATTTTCCGTTCTCCGCCTGCGACAAGAATAGCTGTTTCTTTTTGTTTTAAATCTTGTAAGTCAATGCCGATAGTCCGCTCGTTCATTTTTTCGTCAGCAATTTCGCCGTCGATAGTGAAAAATCGAGAACAAATATCGCCAACAGCTTTTTCTTTTAAGCGTATTTTCTCTTCGTCTGAAAAGTATCCTAGTCGGAAAAGTAGTGCCTCTTCGCGTACTGTTCCTACTGTAAAAATGGCGATATTAGCTTTTTTGCCGAGTTCGATGATATTTTTTATATGACGGTCGGCTTCTACCATTTGTTTCGCAAGCGGGTTATCAAGGACGACGGGAAGCGGGAGCGATACTGGTGCTGTATCATAAGCTGCACCGAAAAGAGCGAGCGTTTCGGCAGCATAGGTATTGACATCTGAATGACTCACGCCGCCTTTTAGCTGGACGACTTTGATTTCTGCTTTTAGTGGAGGAAGTTTTTGGGCAATCTTGTACATGGTTGTTCCCCAGCTCACACCTAGAATATCGCCATCATGGATAATTTCTTCTAAATATTCTGCTGCACTCTGGCTAATTTGTTTCGAGATTTCGCTATAGTCATTGGTTTGACTGAAAGCGACTGTTACATTTTTAAGGTGGTATTTTTCCTTTAATGCGTTTGCTAGTTCGGTAAGGTTAGAAAATGGATCTTGGACTTCGATTTTGACATATCCTTTTAGTTTCGCGTTTTGGAGTAACCTGGAAACAGTTGGTCTAGACACACCTAGACGCGTGGCAATTTCTTGTTGACCGAGATCGGATTGATAATAAAGTCTCGCAACCTCAATACTCAGTTGTTCTTTTTGTTTATCCATTTCATCCCTCCATCTTTTTCTTTTTAGTATAACGTATGAAGGAGGATAGTTCGAGAGGGAAGATAAAAAAAGACAGCCGCGGCTGTCTTTTTCCCTTAAAAGTCTTCTTCTGTTTCTTCAAGCGGCGCGGCATATTCATAAATCCCTAGCCGGCCAGTTTCGGCAACTTGATTCGCTAGTTCTTTTAAAGGTAGCATTTCCCGACTTAGGAATGCTTCTAATAAAAGCGGTATATTCACACCTGCAACTAGTTCCACTTCATTAAAGTTTTCAAGTAATCGAACGAGGACATTAAACGGGGTTCCGCCTTTTAAATCAGTTAGAAATAAAAGCCCTTCTGATACATCAAGTTTAGCTACCTCGTTAACTATTTTCATCTGCAAATTTTCCGCAGATTCATTTACTTCAAAAGGAACAAAACTTGTATTTTCTTGTTTACCACAAATCATCTCAGCAGATTGAATGAGCTCTTTTGCGGCGTTTCCATGGGTACAAACAAAAATTGCTTTCATTTTCTAAACCGCCTTTTTAATAGTCTAACTGACGATAATATCTTCTGATTTCCATTGGGTGGCAGTTAATTTTTTCCACGTGGACATCGATTCGGTTATTAACCGCGTGGATAATAAATGGCGATAAAGCCCCTCTGAATTTAGCGGAAATGCCTGGCATATCGTAATCTTTTGCATCAATAACTGTATAATTAGCGCAAATTTGTGGAATAAAATCAACCACTCGCTCACTTAAAGAACGCTGGCTATCTTCCGTCACATAAATAGTAACTGGTGTATCGCGTTCTACAATTTCAAACATCCCGTGGAAAAACTCATGTGATTCAATCGATTTCGTTTTAATCCAGTGTTGTTCTTCCCAGTAGCACATTGCGTAAGAATAGGTTGCGCCCCACTGGTTCCCCGCGCCAACAAAATAATGAATGTCATCTTCGTGGTGTTTAAGAGCAAATTCTTGTCCAAATTTATCAGCAGCTTTTTCTACTTCAACAATGCCTTTAGCAAAATGTTGATCCATTTCTTGATAAAACGCATCGTAATCATCAAATTCACCTGCTAAGTACATAAAACGATCTGCTACCATGAAGAATTTCAATTGCTCGTTTAACGGATATGAAATTAGGTGGTCCACTAAAGTAGCTAGTTCTGCTTCTGCTTTATCAATAAATCCAAAAACAGTCGCGCCAATTTCATTACATTTTTTCACTGCATCAACTACTTCTTGCGTGCTTCCTGTTACTGACGAAATGACAACAAGCGTATCTTTCGTGACGCGTTTATTGCCAGTTGTTAAAAATACAGCAGCATTCTCATAAAACGTTTCTAATGCTGTTTTTTCTTTCATATGCACAACAGCTTGCATTGCAGATGCGTAGGTTCCCCCAATGCCAAGCCAGCAAATATTGCTAAAGCCTCGGTTGTGAATTTGGTCAACTACTTCATTAATTTGCGGGCGTAATTTTAACGCCCCTTCCATATTTTCTCTTACTTTTTGTTCATCAAATTTTAGCACTGCTCATTCCTACTTTCTTTGATTAAATTTTAGATTTAGTTATTTGGTCAAATTCCGGGAAAGCTGATACTTCTAAATTAATGCCTTTTTCCTTAGAAATTTTAAAAGATAATAAGTGAACTGGGATCGTCATAAATAGCGGTGTTAGCAGTTCAGCTGTATTTAAGCCGAGTAATAAATCATCCGTACTTTCGCCGCCAGTGTTCGCATAGATTGTTCGGATTTTCCCAACATGTCCTTTTAAAAATTGTTTAAGTTTGTCCGCACGATTTTCTAACAAACCATGCGGCTCAATGAAAATAATATAGTCACGGGCGGATAATCCAATGTAAGGGCCATGCATGTATTCCTCTAATTCTTTTCCAAAAGAGGTAATTCGGATGGTTTCCGTTACTTTTGTTTCTCCCTCACGCGCCACGCCATAAGTAGCACCATATCCAATGAAAAAGATTCGTTCCGCTTCCATTAATTCATTAAAATGGGCTTCAATCCATTTTTCTGATTGCGCGATAGCTTTTGGTAAATGAGCGGTGATTTTTTGTAATTCCGCTATTTCCGATTGATAGGTTGTTTCTGTAATTTTTGTTTGCAATAAGGCCATTTCGAGTGCGATTAAATTTAGCATTAAGATCGTGGCGCTGTATCCAAGGGTGACATAAGGCATCTCTTCTATGCCCATTCCAAGGTCAATCGTATGCGTTCCTGCTTTTGCAATTGGGCTTGTTAAATCACTCGTTAATGTGAAAACATTGCCACCCTGACGCTCGATTTCTTCTACAAGATGGATGGTAGAATAACTATGTCCACCTTGTGATATGGCGATATATAATGTGTTTTTGTTTAAATGAAGCATGTAGTTAGCTGCTGTAGATGGTTCTTCTACATAAACCGGTATAGCTAGTTTCGCCGACATATATAACTGTGCCGCAAATGCTGCATTAGAACTTGAGCCTGTTGCGAAAATTACGATAGCTTCATAATTCGCATGCTTCATTTGAATGATGTCTTGTAAAAGTTCCTTCCGATTTCGGATTATATTTTCATAAACTTCTTGTTCTGACCGGATATAGTAATCCATATTTTTCATTTTTTCACCTACTTATTTTAATAAACCTGTAAATGCTCCTAAAATACCAATACCAGCAATTAAAAGCAGAATCCAATGCGCTTTTAGACCTTTTTTATCTAACCAAAAGATAAAGAAAGTGAAGCCGAGTGCGAGTATGCCTGGAACAATTCCATCAAAAACGCTTTGGATTGTAACAGCCTCATCGCCAGAACCGAATTTCATTGGCATATTAATTGTTACCATCGTGGCGACCATAGCTCCCACTACACCAAGACCTATGATAGAAGCGCCGTATGACAGTTTATCCATCAAACCAGTCTTTTGAATTTTTTCAATAAAATTAGCTCCAATGTTATAACCGATGAATAATCCATAATAACGTGTCAGAATAGCTGGAATATTGAAAATAAGAAGGAACAAAATCGGTCCTAATATATTACCTTGAAGCGCAAGTGAGGTCCCAATACCTGTTGCAATTACGCGTAAAGTTCCCCAGAAAAACGAATCACCAATTCCGCTTAACGGTCCCATTAAAGCTACTTTTATATTATTGATAGAATCAGTGTCAAAATCATTATCTTTCGCTGATTGTTCTTCCATCGCAATCGAAATTCCGAGTGGAAAAGTGGAAAGCCAAGGTGTTACATTATAAAATTCTAAATGTCTCTGATAAGAAGAAATTCGTTTGTCTTTATCATTTTTAAAAATTTTATTTAAAGCTGGTAACATGGAAAAGCCGTAACCTAAGTTGGATTGCCGTTCATAGTTCCATGACCATTCCATTGTGAACGAACGCCAGAAAACTTTCATTAAGTCTTTTTTTGTTAATACATCAGAATTCTTCATCTTCATAGTTAATACCTCCATCATTCGCAAGTGCTGGCTCTGTATTATTGTTCGTTGGTCCATTGTCGTTTTTTAATGTTGCATAACCTGTTAAAATTAGTGCTAAACAAGCTCCGAAAATCGCTACTCCAGTTACAGGTACTTTCAAGTAAACAGCTAAAGCAAATCCAAATACGAAAAATACTGCATTCTTCTTGTTGACCATTAATTTTAGTAGCAAAGCAAAACCGTATGCTGGTAGTAAACCTGTCGCGATACCTAGGCCGGCTATAACAAAGGCTGGAATGGCATCAAGTACGTTTTGAATCACTGGACTTCCAACTAAATAGGACGTTGCAACAATGATACCGATTGGTAAGTTAATTGATAAAAACCCACCTAGTAATTGCATTCGGCTAATCCCTCTTGAATTTCCCTCGAGTGCGTATTTATCTGCTTTATGAACAAAGTATGGTAGTACGAAAATAAAGCATAGATTTTTTACGACAAGTACTAAAGAGGCGATTGGAATACCAAGTGCTAATGCTACGGCTGTACTTTCACCAGTTGCAATTGCAAAGGCAGTCCCTAAAATACTTCCTGAAATAATCTCTGGAGGAATAGATGCTCCGATAGAAAAAGATCCTACAAAAGCTAATTCCAAAGTTGCTCCCATAATAATCCCCATTTGTACATCGCCCATGATGAGGCCGGCGAGCGTACAAGTCACAAGTGGTCTTGATAGCATCGATGAACCAAATAAATATTCTCCATTTGCAAGCATTGCTGCAAGTGCAAGCAAAATCGCTGTTCCAAACTGTTCCATAATTTATCCCTTCTTTCGTCTTTTATGCTTCAAAGGTTACTTTTTTCTCATTTGGCACTTGTTGCATAAATACATCAATTTTTTCTTTTTGAAGCTCTGTTAGTTTTTCTACTTCTTCAGGGGTTAAATTGACTGCTTTCGAATAATTAGATGTCCCTTCTCGTTGTTTAGTTCCGCCGAGATTTAGCATCGGGATTTTTCCGTTTGTGCCTTGAATTAGTTTGTAAGCGTCTTCAACAGATTCCACGACAATAAGTAAATTATACTTATCAGTCACTCCTGAATTAATTGAGTCAATACTTTCAGCGATACTTTTCATTACTAGTTTTGCGGCCTCGGGTTTAGCTAAACGGATTGCCGACTTGCGAAAATCGTCCGCTGCTACCCCATCATTTGCCACTAAAATTGTATTTACATCTAAAGCATTGAACCAAGATACCGCAACTTGCCCATGTAGTAAACGATGGTCTACTCTTAGAAATTGAATCATTTTTTCTTCCTCCTTATTGTTAGTTAAAATCAACTACATATTTGGTTGACTCAGCATCTTCATAATGATATTGGATGGCAATTGGCATGTCATTTTCCGCATAAAAAACGCTGCTTAATTTAAAAACAGGATCATTTTCATTTAAATGCATATTTTTGATTTGCTCATTCCCAGCTAAAATAAGTTGAAGTTCCTGCTCAAGCTCAAATAATTTATATTTACCTGAATTAACAAGCTCTATAATATTAATAATTTGAAAATCCTTTGCTTGTAAATCAGGGTATAAACTTAGTGGTAAAATTAAGCGATCTAGTGTGACACCGTGCTCGCTTTTTTGTACAAACTTAATGGAGTAAACTAACTCATTTTCTTTCATTCCGAATATTTCTGCGTAAAATTTCCCAGCTTTACGAATGTAAAAGTCTTTAATGTCTTTCTTTAAATTTTCATTGGTATCATTTTTCATAACACCTGTCATTTCTAAAATATTTTGCGCGGTTAATTTCGGTTGCACGTAAAGTCCTACTCCATTTTTACGCACGACGAGACCTTCCTCCACTAATAAATCTACCGCGCGACGGATTGTGGTTCGGCTACTGGAATAAATTTCTTGCAGCGCAGTTTCGTTTGGCATAAGCATTCCCGTTTTATATTCATCACGATTAATACTATCTTTTATTTTCGAAGCAATTACTTCAAATAGTGGTTTTTTAGCTGCCATGTTCACTCGTCCTCCAAGTAATCAAATATATTTTTCGCATTAATTTTGTATTTGATTTGATTACCGATTAGATATTGTTTGCTGTACTCAAACGGTTCATCATTTTGGTCAAATGCTTTACTCACAACTTCAAAAAGCGGGGTGTTTAGGGGTACCTTCAAAGCTTCTGCCAGTTTTTCGTTTGCGGATACAAAACGTAATTCTTCGCGGCCATAAGTAGGTTTAATACCAAATTTTCCTTCTAAAACATTGTAGAGCGAGGAATTATTTAAATCAATTTTCTCAATTCCAGAAAATCTAGCGCAGTCTACAAATGAAATCTCATAAGAAAACGGCTTTTCTGCAACGATTCTTCGCCGAACTAGTTTAAATACAGGCTTATCTTCATCAAGTGTCAAAAAGCGATTTACTTTATCTACCCCTTCAACTACTTCTTGAGATAATACCTCGACTCTTTGCTCGCCAGGAAGTTGACTACTCATGGAATTCATTTTCAAAATGTTGATTGTTTGCTTTTGGTTAATTTCGATGCCTTTACGGTTTCTTTTTTGGATTACTGCTTCTTTTTCGAGCGTATCAAGTGATCTTCTAAGTGTGGTTCGGCTGACACCTAGTTCATTCTCAAGGGCTCGTTCTGATGGGAAGCTTGTTTCTCCTACTGCTACTTTTTCTTGAATAAGCTGTCTTAATTGTTCTTCACTTTGCACAGCTGGCGATAAGTCCTTATACTCCATGTCTCCACCTCTTATTTTAAAATCGTCTATAACATTTAAGTTTATAAAAGATACAGCTTTAACTATTTTTAATACCACTTTATTGTAAACGGTTGCAAATTATTTGTCAATAGCCTTTTCCATAAAAAAGCACGAGTTAGTTGTTTCTAACTCATGCTCCATATTTTTATTTGCTTGTAGGGAGGGCGCCAACGACTGGATGCGGGATATATAGTTCTTCTAAATAATTAACTTCCGCTTCCGTTAATTTAATATCCAGCGCTCCAATTGCGCTTTCCAAATGACTTTCTTTTTGAGCACCGATAATTGGTGAAGTGATTTCATCTTTATTTAACAACCACGCTAAAGCAATTTTATCTCGTGATACTTCATGTTCTAGAGCAAGTTCAGCTACGCGTTCAATAATTCCTTTATCCGAATTCATCATGCCGTCGTATTTAGATTTTTGAATTGGGTCTGTTTCTGAACGATTAGTTGTTTCTGCAAAATCACGCGTTAACCGACCTGATGCTAGTGGGCTGTAAGGTGTAATCGCGATTTTTTCATCCCGGCAAAATGGAATCATTTCTCGTTCTTCTTCTCGGTAAATCATGTTGTAATGGTTCTGCATGGAAACGAATTTTGTCCACCCATTTCTTTCTGCGACGCGTTGTGCTTTTTGGAACTGCCAAGCGTACATCGCACTTGCACCGATATAGCGTGCTTTACCCGACTTAACGACATCATGTAAAGCTTCCATTGTTTCCTCGATTGGGGTATTTTCATCAAAGCGGTGAATGATATATAAATCAACATAATCTGTTTCTAAGCGTTTTAAACTATGGTCAATTTCACTTAAAATTGTTTTTCTAGATAAACCGCCACTATTCGGACGATCAGGGCGCATCGTTTGGTGTACTTTTGTGGCTAAGACAATATCATCTCGGTTAGCATAATCTTTGAGTGCTCGGCCAACAATTTTTTCACTTTCGCCGTAAGAATAAATATTTGCAGTATCAAAGAAGTTAATGCCCAGATCAAGCGCTTTTTTTATAATTGGTCGGCTATTCGCTTCATCCAAAACCCATTTGTGGATCCATTTATCTTTGTCGCCAAAGCCCATTGTTCCTAAACAAATTTTCGAAACATCCATCCCAGTATTGCCAAATTTCACATATTCCATTGAAAACCCTCCTAGTTAATTTCTAGTACTATTACAGCATATACCTTGAAGCTCACTCCAAGTCAACCTTTAACTAAAAAAATCTCCCGGAAAGTCCGAGAGATTTTTTGCTTTTTAATAAAATTGGTCTGGTAGTAATGTTTCACCGAGTTTAATGTTGTCGCGGTAATCAATTGGAATATCTACAACGACTGGGCCTTCTGTTTCAAGCGCTTCTTTTAATACGTCACTAAGTTCTGATGGTTTAGTTACACGAAGTCCTTTTGCACCGAAGCTTTCGGCGAATTTAACAATATCGACGTCGCCAAAACGAACAGCTGCTTCTTTGCCGTATTTCATTTTTTGTTGGAAAGCGACCATGTCATAGCTTCCGTCATTCCACACAAGATGCACTAATGGAGCACGCAAGCGGACAGCTGTTTCTAATTCCATTGCTGAAAACAGGAAGCCACCATCGCCTGAAATAGATACGACTTTTTCGCCTGGATGCACAAGTGTAGCTGCAATCCCCCAAGGAAGAGCGACACCAAGCGTTTGCATACCATTACTAAATAATAAACGGCGTGGTTCATAAGAACGGAAGTGACGCGCCATCCAAATGTAGTGCGAGCCAACATCGACTGTCACAGTTACATTATCATCAATCGCCGAACGAAGCGTTTGAATGACAGATAACGGATGCACCCGATTTGTTTCATCACTTTCTGGTGGTACATCTCTTTCTTCTAATTGCGCATGAAGTTCTTTTAAAGTTTCAAGTTCTTTATCAGCTAATTCCAAACCACTAAATTTCGCATTAACACGATCTAATGTAAGAGCAATGTTTCCGACTAATTCGGTCACTGGTTGATAATAATGGTCAATATCAGCACGGATGTCATCTAAATGTACAATCGTTCTATCGCCTGAAGCATTCCAAGCTTTCGGATCGTATTCAATTGGATCGTAACCTACTGTAATAACTAAATCGGCTTTATTTAGCAAAATATCACCTGGTTGATTGCGGAAGAGACCGACACGTCCAAAGAAGTTATCTTCTAAATCACGTGAAATTACTCCTGCTGCTTGGAAAGTTTCTACTACTGGGATACTTGTTTTTTGCAGTAAACGACGAATGGCGCCTGTTACTTCTGGACTTGAGGCACGCATACCTAATAACAATACTGGTAATTTCGCTTTTTTCAAACGAGCAACTAATTTAGCGACTTGTTCTTTAGAAGCTGGTCCATTTTCTGGTTTAGCAAGTGGACGAATTGCTTTTACAGGTACGTTTGGTTCGTTCACAATATCTTGTGGTAAACTTACGAAAGCCGCGCCTTGGTTCGGTTCTGCCGCTGAACGAAATGCGTTAGTGATTGCTTCTGGAATACTTTCAGCGTGAACTACTTCTTCGCTATA
This sequence comes from Listeria sp. MAN/IMW/UF555, assembly GCF_058684075.1. Classification (NCBI taxonomy): domain Bacteria; kingdom Bacillati; phylum Bacillota; class Bacilli; order Caryophanales; family Listeriaceae; genus Listeria; species Listeria sp. MAN/IMW/UF555. Next base: position 228,767 of record NZ_JBZWZS010000002.1, read on the forward strand.
TTTTGTAATCGGACGGAAAAGTGCAGCGTTATCCATCGATTGGTGGGTTCTTTTTAGACGATCTTGTCTAGTTACGTTCCCCGCAATCGCGACTACAGGATCCCCTTCTGCTGTTGCGGTTGCAAGTCCTGTTGCAAGGTTCGAAGCTCCAGGTCCACTAGTTACAAGCACAACACCAGGTTTACCAGTTAAACGACCGATAGCTGCAGCCATAAAAGCAGCATTTTGCTCATGACGGCTAACGATTAATTCTGGCCCGCGCTCTTCCATTACATCGAAAACTTTATCAATTTTCGCACCCGGAATACCGAAAACATGCGTCACTCCTTGATTAATTAAACTATCAACAACTAAGTCTGCCCCTGATTTACCTTTTGTTTGGTCTTTTTCATGCTTTTCCATCTTTATCATCCTTTTGTTATATAAATTATTTATATTTAAGTAGTACAGATTATAATAAAATCTCATTCACAAGACTAATTATACTACTCAAAAGAATTATTGCAAGATTACTGACTCAAAAACTGTTATATAATTACATAAAAACTGTTATATAAAAATGAAAGAACTTAGTCAAACTAAGCCCTTTCCGTTTCTTATTCTTGCGAGGCGCGGTATTCGTCGTATTGTTTTTGCATTTCTTTCATTACTTTTTTCATACCTGCATCATTTAATTTAGCTTTGAATTTCTCGGTGTATTCTACTGGATCGACTGTTCCGGTTAGAAGCGCTGGAGCAAATTCATTACAAACATTTGTAATTGAAGCGATTTCTGTTCTTACTTTTGATGAGTCAAAATAGAAACCTAAGCCCGGTGATGCTACTGATTTTTTATTAAATGTTTTAAATTGATCCCATTTATCGGCTGGTTCATCTTCATATAATTTAAGGATAAAGTGATTTCCTAGTGCATAAGTTGGCATGCTATAACGTTCCACACGTGCTGGTAAATCTTGAATTTTGCCATCATCTAACTCTTTATAATGAGTGCCTTCAATTCCTTTATCAACCAAATTACGTAAATATTCATCTGTGTTCAGTAAATCAAGGAATTTCACTGCTTCTTCAGGATGTTGACTTGTCACGGATACAGCTTGAATTGCACCTGTAACAGAGTTATTTTTAATGATTGGTGTTTCTGCAATTGGTTGTGTGACTACTTTATATTTCCCGCCTGTATTTTTATCCCAAATGTTTTCTGCGTATGGTTGGTATTTCTCAATACGCACAAACCAGTTTTCTTTATCGTAAGACCATGGATCAGTTGAAGTGGCAATATCTTTAGTAACATAACCTTTTTGGTAGAAGCTATGAAGCGATTTTAAGGTTTCTAATGTATCTGGTTGTTCATAGAAGTTAACGATTTTACCAGTATCTTCGTATTGATTCACGGCAAAAGGAAGCGGCACAGCGTTATCGATTAAATAATCATATGAAAATGCTGGTTTAAAATCTTTGTTCCCGCCAATTGGTGTGATGCTAGGTTCGTTTTCTTTAATGGTTTTTAGCATTGGTTCTAAATCGCTGAAGTTTTTTACTTTCGATATGTCCATTTTATATTTATCTACTAGATTTTTATTGAAAACATAGACTTGTTGTTCGCCGACTTCTTTGTTGGAAGGTACACCGTAAATATTCCCGTCAATCGTTGCTCCTTCCCAAAGAACTTCATTTAATTCAGCTTTCATTTTCTTGCCTTCTTTATCTAGGTATTTATTTAGTGGCAAGAATGCGCCTTTTTGCGAATAAGAAACGAATTCTCCTGCTGCTGAATAAGCAATATCAAAGTTTTCTCCGGAGTTAATAACTGTTTGCATCCGTTTGCCGTAGTCACCCCAGTCAATTTGTGTCATTTCTACTTTGACGCCAATTTTTTCTTCAGTATATTTATTTACTTCTTTCATTACTTCTTCCGTGTCTTTTTGTGGTGTCCCAATCATGTACCATTTCAGTGTCGGAACTTCATTTGCATCAGCTTTCTCATCGCTTCCGCACGCACCTAAAACTAGTAGCAAGCAAAGTGATGCGATGATTACTCCCCATTTCTTTTTCATTAAATTCCCTCCATCTTTTTATTCTTTTACGCCGCCAATTGTGAGTCCACTAATGAAGTATTTTTGGAAAAACGGATAGGTAATCGCGATTGGTAAAGTTGAAATAACAACCATCGCCATTTTTGCCCCGTCTTGAGGAATGGACTTAAATGCGCCGGCAGTATAAGCAATTTCTGAGTTTTGCCGCATAAATTCTAAATTGTTTTCAATTTTCATAAGCAGAGATTGTAATGGAACTAAATTTGGATTATCAATATAAAGTGATGCTTGGAACCAGTCATTCCAGTAACCGAGCGTAGAGAAAAGCGCGATTGTCGCAAGTCCTGGTAAGGAAAGTGGCACAACCATTTGTAAAAAGATCCTTAGTTCCCCAGCGCCCTCAATCCGCGCCGCTTCAAGGATTGGTTCCGGAATCGACCGTAAGAAAAATGTACGCATAATCATAATGTAAAAAGCATTCATTGCTAGTGGTAAAATCATTGCCCAAATACTATTTCGTAAGTGCAAGAATTGTGTCATAACGATATATGCTGGCACCATCCCGCCACTAAATAGCATCGTGAAGAAGGCAATAAATGTAAATTGACGGCGATACTTAAATTGTGGTCTGGATATTGCATAAGAATAAAGAGCAATCATTGCAACACTACACACAGTACCTATAACTGTAACTAAAATCGTGATGCCATATGATTGTAAAAGCTGACCTTTCATCTTCCATAAATATTCGTACGCTTCCATGCTCCACTCTTTCGGTATTAGTTGAAAGCCATTTGCCGCCAGAGATGTTTCACTCGAAAAAGAAATAACAATAATATATAAAAATGGAAAAATACAGATGAGCGCTAAGAAAGCGAGCATAACATTCATCGCCACATTCATCTTTTTGCCAAAACCGATAATATCTTTTGCCGGCTTGTTTTTTGCTGGTTTTTCCATTTCGCCTCGCACTTGTTCTATTTCACTCACTGCTTCAAGCTGTTCTGCCAAAGCGACTCGCCTCCTTTTTTAAAATAAGCCATATTCTGGGTTTATTTTTTTCACGATGTAGTTAGTGAGTAACACTAGAATAAAGCCGACAATCGACTGATAGAAACCAGCTGCCGCACTCATACTCATATCACCGAGCGACGTTAAGCCTCGGTATACATATGTATCAATAACATCCGTCACCGGATAAAGTGGCCCTGAATTTCGCGGTAATTGATAAAATAACCCGAAATCCGAATTAAAAATCTTCCCGACATTCAAAATCGTTAAAATAACCATCAGTGGTGTTAGTGCTGGAATCGTTACATGTCTAATTTGTTGCCATTTACCAGCGCCGTCAATCATTGCGGCCTCGTAGTAAGTTCGGTCAATTCCAGCTATTGCAGCAAGGTAGACAATACTTCCATAGCCAAGCCCTTTCCAGACATTCATCATGATTAAAATAAACGGCCAATACTTCGGATCGTTATACCATGAAACAGGATCTTGCCCGAATGCGAGTAAAATATTGTTCATCAGTCCGCTATCTTCACTTAAAAAGCTGAATAAGAAATAACTCACAACAACCCATGATAAGAAATGCGGGAAAAGCATTCCTGTTTGATAAATTTTTGCTCCTCGTTTATTTAGTAAGCTGTTAAAGACAATCGCAAGTGCCACGCCAAGAAACAGCCCAACAATAATAAATACTAAATTATAAAGGACGGTGTTTCGGGTAATAATAAAAGCGTCGTTTGTTTGGAATAGGAATTTAAAATTTTCAAGCCCCACCCAGTCGCTATTCATAATACTGGATAAAAATCCTTTCCCATCAATCTTGTAATCTTTGAACGCAATAACTGTACCAAACATTGGTAAGTATGAGAAAACCAGAAACCATAGAAGGCCCGGAAGTACCATTAATAGCCAAATCCGATTAGCTCGAATTTGTGATAAAACTTTTTTCAATCCATCCACCCCTCTTTTTTGTAAGTGCTTTCAACATCTTTAGTTTATCGTTTTTAAGGGTGTTAAAATAGTTGCGGATGTTTAGATTTATAGACAAATATTAGAAATAATTTTATTGATGGATTTTCCGGTAACGATTTGGTGTTTCGCCAGTATGTTTTTTAAACTGTCTATAGAAATAGGCCATATCTGTATAGCCGGATTTCCCAGCAATAATCGTTAAATTATCTTTTGTTTGCAGCAACTCTTCTTTCGCATAGTTTACTCGGTAGCGATTTAAATAATCCGTAAAATGCTCACCCATTTCTTTTTGGAAAAGTTGCCCAAGATAGACTGCATTAATGTGGAAATCGTTGCCAAGCGTTTTTAAGGACATGCCTTCTGAAAAATGTTCGGTAATATACGACAATACATTTTGGATAATAGGACTTTTCGATTCATCGGTTTGTTTTTTACGATTGTAATAACGAATCGCATAGGTGAGTGTTGCTTCTTCAAGCCCCTCAATACTTGTTTCTCCTGCGATTCGTCCCATTGACTCGCTTAATTCTTTAGGGTCTGATTCCGCCATCATCACGAGCATTTCATTCAAAATATGGAGCATTTGATGCGGATCGCTTTCTAATTTATGATCGTTCCATTCTTTAAAAAAGTTGTTAATCCATGCTTTGATTTCTTTTTCATTATTCATTACGAGTAGTTTTGCAAGTTGATGTTGTTTTCTTTTTGGTCGCCAAGTGTGTTTCGTTCGTTTTTGGTAGGCAATCAAGCTACCAGACTCTTTTACAAGCCGTTCTGGAAGTAATCTTGTCAGTTGTCGGAATGCTTGCGGATACATCATTTCCCCTTGTACTTTTTCGCTAACAAAGATATAAAAAGCTTCGTTTGAAATACTTTGCTTTACATCTTGATGGATCGCTAAAATTTGTTCGGATATAGAGGTTTGTTCGGTTATTCCTAAGATGATTTCATTTTCTGGAGTAAGTAGCATAAATGGATAGGTGCGCCGGTAGTGTTCAGAAAGCTTTTTCCATTCAGCCATGTCGGTTTCTTTCGTTGGTTGAATCCGGATGAGGACGGCGCTCTCGTTTTGATTTAAAGTCATATCGTATAACGCAAGTCGCTCTTCCCATTCTTCTTTATTAATTCGTAAATTTAGCCAGCGCCAAATCGTATTGTCCCGTAAAATGTAGTACGCTTCTTCCCTTGGTACGACATTATCTGTCACTTGTTTTTTCTCTATTTGTACGAATGTTTCTTTTAATTCTTGTTCGTTTAAAGGTTTTAATAAATAATTTTCGATTCCCGCTGAAAGTCCACGTTTTATATAATGAAAATCTTCAAACCCAGAAAGAACGACGGTTTTAGTAGTCGGTTGGCGTTTTTTCCATGCATCGATTAATTCTAAACCATTCATCACAGGCATTTCTATATCTGTTAAAAGGACATCCACTTCTTGATCCGCAAATAACTCTAAGGCTAGTGCGCCATTTTTGGCTGTCCCGACAATTTCAATGTTTTGCTCAAACTCTGGAATAATGCTTTCTAAACCTTTAAGGATAAGGGGTTCGTCGTCTACTAGTACTATTTTTAGCATCACTTTTCTCCTCCCGTATTTTGAGGTACTTGAAATAGAATGATCGTACCTTCATTTGGCTTACTTGTAATCGTTAATGAGTAAGCTTCACCATATAAAAGTTGCAGTCGTTTGTTTAAATTAGCTAGGCCGATGTGGCTTGTTTCGGCTTTACTTTCAATCGTCGCTTGCACTTCATTTAATCTTTCCTCGTCCATTCCTTTGCCATTATCTTTTATTTGAAATTGTAAATTGTTATTTTCCGCCGTGACCGTAATAGTAACTACTGGATGTTGGTTTTCTTTATAGGCATATTTGAAAAAATTCTCAATGAGCGGCTGCAAGGCAAATCGTGGAATATGGGTATGATTAAAACGTTTTTCAATATAGAATTCTAGCTTAATCGGCTGTTCATGGCGCATTTCCATAAAACGAACATATTGTTTTACATAATTGATTTCTTCGCCTAAAGTCGTGATTTCGCGGTGGTTAGCAGTATAGCGTAGTAACGTCGCAAGTTGGTAAATCATATCACTTGTTTCTTTTGCTCCTTCTACGCGCGCATTCATTCTAATTGCTTCTAAAGAATTATAAAGAAAATGAGGTTGCATTTGTCCTTGAAGCGCTTTCAACCTTGCTTTTTGTTCTTCCATTTCAAGGCTATAGACCTTCTTCACATAAGCGTCGAGATTTTCAGTCATATGGTTAAATCGCTCACTAATCATCGTCAGTTCATCCCCGTTATTATCGACAGGTAGTTTTGCATCAAGCGTTCCATTTTCCACTCGGTTCATCCCACCAATAATTGTCAAAATCCGCTTGGAGTAGCGCCTGCTTATTACAAAATTAACGCTAATAGAAAAAATAACGAGTAACAAACCAATCCCAAATAAAGTTAACTCGATTAATGGCGCGCTATCATCCGTGACACGATATAAAAATGTATTATTTTTTAAGCCAGTAGTTTCATCCTCTGTTTTTTGAAAGTATATTTTCTTATTATCTACATTCATCCAGCCTTGTTTTTCGGGTGGGGTTATTTGTTTTGCAGGATGATTGGAATATAACTCGGCCCCTTTTGTATTATTTATTTGGAAAATCGAGTTTTTATAATCTTTCGTAATCCATTTGTTTAAAAAGGTTGGATCAATATAAAGTAATAGATAGCCCATTTGTTTTAATGTACTCGGATCGTTAATCGGCTGTTTCACGACAATTTTATTTTCTATCGTATAAAAATTTCCTTGTTTCGATGCTTGACTGGCAATATTTTCTTCACCATATGTATCAACAGTTTCTTTCCATTCACGGTAACGACTCGGGAATGTATAGGAGTAGCTCCCGTCATCTGAAATAAGCTGCAATGCAATAATATCTTCATCATACGAAAAATAAGACTGTAAATAGGTTTGCATATCTACAGAATAAAAATTTTTACTTTTAAAATAGTTGTCGATATTTTGCTCAGTGTAGCTACCGTAATCATTCGTCATCGCGATTTGAACATCTTGCATCAAATCACTATTGCGGTAAATATCTTGGGTTAAACTAATTAACGCCTTTTGCTTTTCAGTTAAAGCTTCCAACTGCTTGCTGGCGATGGTTTCTGCGCGCTGAAGATTTGTATCTAGCTGAATATTGGTATAGTACTTATAAATGAAAAAAAGTAACAAGCTCACGGTAAAAAGACTTGTTAAAGAAAAAATTAATAACATCCTTTTAAAAACGCGCTTACGTGGTAATTCTTGTGTCATTCTAATTCATTGCCCCCTTTTCCTTTCTGATTATTGCATACTATCAAAAATAATGTAAGGGGTTACTTTGGCTCCATCTGTTTAAAACGTTGCAAGTTGATTTTCATTATCCAATAACTTGGTAAAACGCCCGAAATAAACAAAATAAAAGCTGGCATTTTAGAAATTAACCAAGCACAAAAAACAAGGCCAATCACAATCATAAAGGTATTTTTAAAACTAGTAATGGCAAGTAAGAATGCTTGCCCAACATAAGCGCGAACATTTTTCATTTGGAAGTGAACAAATACGGTAAAATACTGCAAAAAGGCGATACCAACGAGAAAAAGTAAGAACATCAAGAAAAAGTATAAAATGGTCGACCAAAATCCTTGCATCAGTTCAAAAACAATCCGTAAATCAGCATAAAGAAATATCCCAATGGCTGCAAAAATCCCACCTGCTAAATTAGCAGAAACAAATACTTGCTTATAAGTTTGCCAAGCTGATTTCCAAACAGGCGTGTCTAAATCACCTCTCGCCCATTTTCTCGTAATCGTAAAAAGAGCAACTGTCGCTGGCATAAATCCAAGCACAATCCCGCCTATTAATACAAGGAAAAGCCATACTAAATTCGTCCAAACAAGCCGTATTATCCAATCACTAATAACTGAGAATTTATCAATAAGTTTCATTCTTTTTTCTCCTTTGATAGTAAGAGAAAGCCTGAGTTTTTCGCCCAGACTTTTCTTTTTTATTTACTTAATGGGCTTCCTTTTACATATACACCACATAAACTTAGAACAAATTCGCTAAACATCGCATTCGACCAAGCAAACCAGTCGCGAGTGAATTCAGCTGGGTTTGAAGCATTAACTCCTTCATGCATGTAATCCGTGCCACCATCACCAGCTATTAACATCTCTAAAATAGCTTGTTTCTCGCTTTCTGTTTCTGCGGTTAAACCTTCAATACTGAGCGCAATCGGCCATACATAATGATCCGGCGTATGAGGGCTACCAATTCCAGTAAGGACGCTACCTTCTACAAAATAAGGATTTTCTCGGCTTAAAATGAGTTTTCTAGTTGCTTGATATGCTGGATCATTTTTCTCACAAAAACCTAGATACGGCGCAGCGAGTAAGCTCGGTACATTGGCATCATCCATAAATAACTTGCGCCCAGTTCCGTCAACTTCATAAGCATAAACATCGCCGTAATACGGGTGCGCTTGTTTAGCGTATGTTTCAATTCCAGTTGCGACTTCTTCTCTTAACTCCGAACTAGCTTGGATTAATTCCTTATCGTCCGGGTAAAACTGTGCCGCTATTTCTTGAGCGTAATCCATCACTACGACCAAAAACATATTACTTGGCACAAGATAACCGTACACACACGCATCATCACTCGGTCTAAATCCACTCCAAGACATCCCCGTATAACTTACATCTGTTCCTTTGCCATTATTATTTAAAGTATCTGATTGACGCACATTTTCTCGTTCAAAACGATATGGACTTTGCTCCGTATGCTTTTGTTCCGTTTTAAATACGTCGATAATCTGGTGCAAAGCCTGTCTGAATTCCTCGGTAAAATGACCCGTGTGATTAGTACTTTTCCATAATAGATAAGCTAACTGGACTGGGTAGCAAAGTGAATCAATTTCGTATTTACGCTCCCAAACAAGGTCTGACATCTCTGTTTTATCTTGTTGAAAACCGGCACCATTCGCAGTTTTATTAAAAGCATTCGCATAAGGATCATGAAGAATATATTTTGTTTGCAGTTTTACGAGATTTTCAATTAATGTCGCCATCTCTTCATCTTCTTCTGCAACAATTAAATAAGGGCGGATTTGGCTCGTTGAATCGCGTAACCACATTGCTGGAATATCGCCTGTAATAACAAACGGAAGCCCTTCTTCTGTTTCCTGCAAAGTAGTTGTATAGGTGTTAGTAAAACATTTTTCAAACATGCGATGTAATTTTTCATTTTCTGGAAAAGTCGTTTTTACTATATCAATCCATTTGTTAAAACTTGTTGGTACTTTCTTTGTCATGAATTACACTCCTTTTAATGTGATAATTTCGTTTGGTTTAACGGTAAATTGATTTTTTGCATCTCCTGCTGTTTCTTCTAAAATGGTCGATTTTCTCCACAGATTAACCGTGTTTAATAGTTTTGGCTCGGATGCGGTTTGATAGAAACGAATAATTGGTTGATTGTCTTTCGCTAGTTTAAATGCGGAAAAAACAAGTCCGTCTGTTACTTTCCATTTCGCAAAATCTTTTGTTTCTGCAAGAATTTTTTCTTTTGATGATGACGGGTGTTGAATGGCAAAAGTAGGTGTTAAGAGTGCGTTAACTTGTGCAGGGACGTTGACGCTTGATTCGTCTGTTAGGAATACATGGAACTCGGCTGTGATTTCGCGGTGGCATTCTGCTTCATATGCTGGGAAATCACCCCAATCGCCAATTTCTGATACTGCGCGTAACAGTGTTAGTTCCAATCTGTCCCCTTGCTCGCTTACTTCATATTCCGGTAAGTCGAGGCTTGCAACAACGATATTTCCACTAGTAACAAAACCTTGTTTCCGGTTATCATTAGCAGGATTTGTCCATTCTTCCACTTGTTTATTCGCGCGCGTTACTACTTCAAAAACACTGCCCGCTTGATGTGTTTCTGTTTGTTTCCCAGTTGGTAAAAGTACGCGAAGGCGATGATCATCCACCTGGTTATCTAGTTTAACGCGAACAGTTAGTTGCTTATCATGTTTATTCAGCGTCAGTTCTGTAGTGATTTTAAAAGTAGTACGGTTCTCTGAACGATGTGACGTCCGGGCCGGATGCCATACTAGTCGGCGTTTTTCTTCAGCAAAAGTCGCACTTGCGCTTACTGGAATTTCTATTTCATGTTTAATTTCGATTGTCTTTCCAAGCTTATCTTCACGCAACACGCGAACTGCTGGTTTTGAATTAAAGGTATTTATACGTAAATTATCGCCTGTTTCTTTAAACATATACTCATTACCAATATCGCCAACATCCTCATATGCCCCAAGTCCCGCGACTTCTACAGCCGTCTCTTTATCCAAAATGGAGTAAGTTCCGTTCGGCGCGATTTCCACTTTTAAATATTGATTTTCTAACTGTAAGTCCCCTGTTAGCTCTTTTTCGTCATCCGAAACTGCGACCGGATACGCATAGATTGTTTGGTACCCAACTGCTGGTAAATGTTCCACAGTAAAGGTTAGTTTATACTTTCTTGCAAAATAAGAATCGCGGAATTTTCGTTCTGGTAAATCATAGTTAAAATGAATACCAAGTGGCTCAACTACAACCGGAATTTCCTCCCCATTACTTGTTTCCATCCGAAAACTTTGTTCGGGAAGTTTTGCTAATTCATCTGGTATCAATTCAAAATGCATCTCAGAAAAATGAATCGCGTCTGTTTCAAGTTCAAGTTCGACAGTTCTAGTTGCTTCTACCCCACCTGCATGGAAAACCGTAATTGGAATACCCGCATCATTCGTTACGATTTGTTCCGTTATTTTACGTGCGGCGTTTTGAATAATCGCCATAGTTGTTTGTTCCACTTTTTCAAAACGAGCTTCCATTTCGCGGTGCACTTCATCCAAACTACATCCTGTAATGCTGTCATGGATTTGATTTTCCATGAGTAATTTCCAAGCAAAAGCCAGATATTCATGCGGATAACTAACACCAGCTTCTGTTGCCATTACAGAAATCGGTTCAGCTAAACGCTCTAATAAACGTTCAATTTTAGCATTGGCTTGTTTCAAATAAATACGCGAGGAAGCCGTGTTAGCAAGCGTTGACCAACCATCCGATTGTTGGCTTGTTAATTCTCCGTGAACTGTTTGTAATTTTTCAGGTTCAAGCCCGGCTTTGACAGCATCTTGGTATTTTTCAAAATGACTATGAATAAAATCAACCTCTGGATACAGTTCCCGTGCTACTTCAAGAGCTTCCGCTAAATTTGTTTGGACAGGCTGGTGATCGCAACCGTTCATAAATAACCATTCATCTGTTGATGCAAATCGTTCCACGTCTGCCAATTTTTTATCCCAGAAAATTTTTGCTGCTTCTTTATCAGTTGGAATTTCATTACCATTGGAATACCAATTAGCGAGTAAAATTCCTAAAACTTTCGAACCGTCCGGGCTTTCCCAGAACATCTCTGAATATTTCGAGGCAAAAGCACTATCAAATACTTGGTTATTAAAGCCAGTTGGGTTAACACCTCGCCCAAAAACAACCGTGTCAAAACCAGCTTGACGCATTAATTGCGGCACTTGACCATATAAACCAAACGTATCCGGAAAATAACCAATTTTTTCCGCTTGACCGAATTCTTCTGCCATTTCTAAGCCATATTGCAAATTACGAATATTCGCTTCTCCACTCGTCAAAAAAGCATCTTGTAACATATACCAAGGTCCGATTCGTAATTTTCCATCAGCAACCAATTGTTTCATTTTTTCTCTTTTAGCAGGTTTTACAGCTAAATAATCTTCTAACATAATCATTTGTCCATCCATATGAAAATGATTAAAACCAGCTTCTTTATCAAGTAAATCTTCTACTTCATCCATAAGTGTAACGAGCCTAAATCTTAAGCTTTCCAGTGGTAAAAACCATTCTCTGTCCCAATGAGAATGCGATATAATATGCGCTTTCTTTCTAGTCATTTTGCCCCTCCAAATATCCTTTTTGTATTCGCTTTCAAGCTAAGTATAGTAAGGGCTAAAGCGAATTGCAATGCTACGCCAAAAACTACTATGAATAATCCATTTTCCCTTGATTTGTCCATTTCAAAAAAGCTTATTCCTTACCGCTCTAAAGATGAGAAAAACGACCCTACCAAATTCACTTCAAAAGCCAAATTGACTTCTTTTCCCGCTATGATATATTGAAACCGTTCTAGACAAAAAAGAAAGGATTTGAGTATATAGATGTTTTTCACAAAAGATAAACTACGCGGTAGACTAGATGAAGTCGCCCTTTACCGCTATGAGAAAACGCATCCAATTCAGAAGTTCCAAGCAGCTGAGGATATGGACGGAAACATTGCAGCGCGCCCTCAAACTGTCATTTATGATAACGAATTAACTATTGGAGAAAACTGGGCCGGCCGCGATCGCTACGTCTGGTTAAAAACAACGATTACCTTCCCCAGTGCCAAAGAAGGTACTCGCTTAATCGGTTACTTTGATTTTGGTAATACTGGCGATGGTCATAATTCTGGCTTTGAATCCTTATTATTCGTAAACGGCGAACCATTCCAAGGCGTCGATCAAAATCACCAAGAAGTTCTTTTCCCTGATAGTTTTGCTGGAAAAACGACCGAACTTGTCTTTCGTTTATGGTCTGGTCTTGAAGGTGGTGGCGCTCCTTCCATCCAAACACATCAGTTAAAAGAAGCATTTATTGGTTATTTAAACCTCGTGATTGACGATTTATATTTTACGAGTAAAGCTACCTTAAAAACACTCGATCAACTGGAAGAAAATAATCCGACGCATGCTCCCCTGCTTCAAGCTATTAACCGAGCTTACCTAGCGATTGATTGGGGAACACCAGGCTCTAACCAAAATCTTTCCTCCATGGAAAACGCCAACCAAATCTTGCAAGCAGCAATAAAAGAAATGCCGAAAAACTTTCCTATCAAAGTAGCAGCAGTTGGGCATACCCACATCGATGTAGCATGGCTATGGCGTTTAAAACATACCCGCGAAAAAGCAGCACGATCATTCTCGACCGTGCTCCATTTAATGGAAGATTATCCTGAATACTTATTTTTGCAATCACAGCCCCAACTCTACGCCTACATCAAAGAAGATTATCCAGAAATTTATGCCAAAATAAAAGCTAAAATCGAGGAAGGCAACTGGGAAGCTGATGGCGGAATGTGGCTTGAAGCCGATTGTAATATCCCTAGCGGAGAATCACTTGTCAGACAAATGCTCTACGGTCAGAAATTTTTACGCGAAGAGTTTGGCAAACCTTCTAGTTTTCTATGGTTACCTGATGTATTTGGTTATAGCTGGGCCTTGCCGCAAATTCTCCGTAAATCAGGCATCAAAACTTTTATGACGACTAAAATTAGTTGGAATCAATATAATCGAATGCCGCATGATACGTTCCAGTGGCGCGGTATTGACGGAACGGAAATCCTAACTCACTTCATCACTGCACCAGAAAAAAACAGCCGAATTTCTACTTATAACGGTAAAATGACCGCGCGTGAACTGGTGGGACTTTGGGATAAATATCAAGATAAAGAAATAAACCAAGAATTATTACTTGCTTATGGTTACGGCGATGGAGGTGGCGGGGTAAATCGCGAAATGCTCGAGATGCGTCGTCGCTATGATAAAATGCCAGGAATCCCTGAAGTAAAACCAAAAAGCGCTACCGATTATTTCGATGATTTACATGAAACGATTCAGAGCACTGATCAATATGTCCACACCTGGAACGGGGAACTTTACTTTGAATACCACCGCGGAACTTATACCAGCCAAGCCTTCACGAAAAAAATGAACCGTAAAATCGAGCTTGGTTTAAGAAATAGCGAATGGCTTTCTGTTTTAGCGAACTTAAAAGAAGGAACTACTTATCCGACCGAAAAATTAGCGAACATTTGGCAAATATTACTTCGAAATCAGTTTCACGATATTATCCCTGGCTCTTCCATCAAAGAAGTATATGATGATGCGCTAATTGAGTACACTGAAGCACTCACCGAAAACAATGCGATTATCTCTAAACAACTAGAAAAACTAACCCAGCAAGCTTCTGAGAAAATAACGCTATGGAATAGTTCCACTTGGAATCGTCCACGCTATATCGAAATCAAAGCCGATAATCCTGCTAGCAACTTAGCCTTTTATGATCAAAAAAATAAGCCACTCCCTGCACAAAAATTAGCAAATGGCGCGTGGCTCATCCAGCACCATAACTTGCCAGCGCTCGGTGCCACAAGTATTTCCGTTAAAGAAACAACTAGTGAGCTAGCAAAATCGCCTTTCACTTACAAAGACAAGCAATTAGAAACACCCTATTATCAAATAACTTGGAACGAAAACGGTCAATTCACTTCCATTTTTGACAAAAAAAATAACCGCCAAGTATTAGCAGAAAACGCGAGGGGGAATGTATTTCAATTATTTGAAGATAAGCCTATGTGGCATGATGCTTGGGATATTGATTTATTTTATCAAGAAAAACAGAAGGAAATAACCACATTAGACTCTTTTGAAGTAATCAATAATGGACCACTTGAACTCACTATTAAACAGGTGCTTCACTCAGAGAAATCACAAATTACGCAGTGGATTCATTTTTACCACGAGAGCCCTGAAATCAGATTTGAAACAGAAGTGGATTGGCGTGACCGTAACCAGTTGCTGAAAGTTGCTTTTCCTGTTTCCGTTCATGCCAGTGAAGCTAGTTATGATATTCAATTTGGTAATGTAAAACGACCAACGCACTGGAACACAAGCTGGGATTATGCCCGTTTTGAAACAGTTGGACATCAGTGGGCCGATCTTTCCGAGAAAAATTACGGGGTTAGTTTGCTAAATGATTCCAAATATGGCTATGATATTAAAGACTCGACGATTCGACTAACCTTACTCAAAGCAGCTGGCTACCCTGACCCAGAAGCAGATTTAGGTCTTCACCAGTTCACGTATTCCCTTTTTCCGCATCAAGGAGATTTCTTAGACGGAGAAACAGTCCAAACTGCTTGGGAATTAAACAACCCGATTTTCACATCTAAAGGAGAAATCGAACCATTCTCGCTTTTCAAAGTTACTAATCCTTATGTGATGATTGATAGCGTCAAACAAGCTGAGGACGGTAATGGCCTTATCATCCGGCTGCATGAATTCGCAGGCACACACGGCGAAGTGACGCTAACTAGCGATTATGCAATTACTTCCATCACAGAATGTAACTTACTGGAGGAAAACGAAACAACACTTGAAACAGCAACATTTGCCATTACTCCTTTTGAAATTAAAACTTACCGAATTTATCTGCAATAAAAAAACACGCAGCAAGGCTTCTCCCTAAGAAGTCCGCTGCGTGTTTTATTAGTTTAACGTGATCAGATTAAAGTTTAGTAACTTTTTCTGCTTGTGGGCCACGTTGGCCTTCAACGATTTCAAATTCAACGCTTTGACCTTCGTCTAAAGTTTTGAATCCTTCACCTTCGATAGCGCTGAAGTGTACGAATACATCATCTCCGCCTTCTACTTCGATGAAACCGAAACCTTTTTCACTATTAAACCATTTAACTGTACCTGTTTGCATATTTCACAAACCTCCAAAAATTTTCTTAATATGTTTCTTTTACTAACGAAAAAGATGTTAACAACAAGCTAATCATTTTTTCAATTACAAAATTCACATATTAGCAAAGATACTCATTTACATCAATATCCTTGCTAATACATAAATAGACTTCCTGCAACACTTATATATTAACGCCAACGGACAAATAAATCAAGTGAAAAAGTCGCACGGTTACAAAATAGAGTATTCAGTTTATTAACTAAAAAACCCTGCTATAAGTCAATTCTTATAACAAGGTTTTCTATTAATCGACAATACTTTTATCTTTAATACGCCATTTCACAAGTAAATTATGTAACGGTTTACGCACTAAGAAATAAACGCCTAAAGAAATGAGTACAGAAGCCGTACCAAGTAAAAATCCGCCCAGTACATCTGTTGGGAAATGCACGCCTAAATAAACACGTGTATACATTACAAACAAGATAAATCCATAGCCGATAATTCCGATAACGATTTTTTGCCACATTTTTGGCACTGTGAAAATTAAGAACATCGCTGCAAGTCCGTAGAATACCGCCGTAGCAGTCGCATGTCCACTAGGAAAACTAAAACCTGACTCATCTATTAACCAGTTAACGCTATCTGGACGTGTACGAGCAACTAATGTTTTCAAGACTAGATTTAGGACAACACCACAAGCAAGCATCGTTCCTCCAAACCATAGTCCAACAACAAATTTTCTTAAAAAGAATAGGATAAGAACAACAACAATAGTTAAAATAATAGTTGTTTCTGCACTACCTAAATTGGTCACTAGTTTAACGATAGCTGTTTTATCAGGTTGAATCCCGCCGCGAATCTTTTCAATCCAGCTTAGATCAAAACGTGCTACCCAGTTACTTTCTGTCGCAATGGCTGCGGCGATTGTAATAAATAAAATCAGACAAAATCCGCCAATAACGAATAACGGTGTCGCTTTTTTTCGATTTGTATTCATGGTTAACTCCTTTTCATTCGGTTGTTTTTAAAAATTGCTTTACTTCTTTTACAAGTTCTTGATACTGCGCTTGTTCTGGTGTCGCTTCATTTGTAAGTTCAGTTACAGCGTCTCTTTCGTAGCTAACTGCCCCCGTGCTAACAAATGTTGCATTACCAATTAATTGTAGCGAAATTTCACCAGCTTCGTCTTTTTTGGCAGTCACTTGTACTCGGCCACCATCATTATAAACATTAAGTGGTGTTTCAAAAGTATCCTTATCTAACATTTTTTTAATTAAACTACAAGCTGACATCGCTGTCCCGCATGCATTCGTAAAACCTACACCGCGTTCAAATGTCCGCACATAAATCGCATCATCGCTTAATCGTTTCACAAAACTAACATTGACACCATCTGGAAAATAAGGATTTTCGCTGTTTAAATAACTCGCTAAAGTTTCTTGTTTATCCGAATCTAACACGGTTTGGTCCACAAACGTAATCAAGTGTGGATTTGGAACAGACACAGCAGAAAAAGCTAGTTCCGAATCTAGTTCAGGAACGACTTGATTAAATAATTTTTCCACACCGACATTCATTGGTAAACTTTCTGCATTAAATTTAACTGGAGAAATTTCAACTTGGTACGTTGGTATATCAAAACCAAGTGAAGTTGCTTTTTTGACATCCAGTATCGCTTTCATTGTTTCGACTTTTGCTTCTGTTAATGCGTGCTTTTCAAGTAAATAACGAGCTACCGTTCTTAGGCCGTTCCCGCACATCGACGCAATTGATCCATCCGAATTAACGACGCGCATTTGGCCAATTGGTCCAGCTTCATTACTTTTTGTGACATATAAAATACCATCTGCCCCACCAAGCGAATGCTCTCTATCGCAAAGCTTTATTGCAAAATCAGCACGTTTCGCATCCGACCAATCCATGATTTGATTTTCTTCTTCATCAACTAAGAAAAAATCATTTTGCGAACCATGTACTTTTGTAAAGTGAATTGTTGCCATTCCTTCAAGCAACCTCCTTTATTTGGAATTACGTCTATAATACCACATCTTAAATTAAAAAAGCTTGGGGAACCTCCTTTTTAAACTACTAGGATTTTCCCCAAGCGAGCATTAAGCTTCGTAGTGTTTTACAACAATATCAGCACAGCGGCCACAAAGTGTTGGATGTTTTGGATTTACGCCTACATCTTTTTTCACTACACGGCAACGTTCACAAGTTTCGCCTTCTGCTACAGTAATTTGAACAGCTACTTGATTCGATTTAAATGCGGATTCTGGTGCGTTTTCTAAACCTTCCACTAGTTCAAAATCAGAAACGATGAATAGTTGTGCAAAATCGCCTTCTAATGAATCAAACAATGTTTTCGCTTCACCGTCTACATATAAAGTTACTTTTGCAAGCATTGATTTACCGATAAGTTTTTCATTACGAGCGAATTCTAGCGCTTTTTGGACGTTATCACGGATTTGCATGAATGCGTCCCATTTCGCAGTAATTTCTTCACTATCAGCTAATACTTTTACATCTGGTAAATCTTGTAAATGAATACTTTCCGCGCCTTCACCAATCAAGCTATTCCAAACTTCTTCCGTCGTATGCGGTAAAATTGGAGCAAGTAGTTTTGTCAAAGTAACAACTGCTTCATAAAAGACCGTTTGCATAGCGCGACGATCATGACTATCCGCTGCTTCAATGTAAACAACATCTTTGGCAAAGTCCATATAAAATTGGCTTAATTCTACTGTACAGAAATTATTGATTTGGTGATAAATAGTAGAGAATTCAAACGCTTCATAGCTATCCTTCACATTTTTCACTAAATCGTTTAATTTAATCAGCATGTATTTATCTACTTCACGTAAGTTTTCATAAGAAACACCATTAGTAGTTGGATTGAAGTCATTGATATTTCCAAGTAAGAAACGCATTGTGTTACGGATTTTACGGTACACTTCGGATACTTGTTTTAAGATTTCATCACTAACACGAACATCAGCTTGATAATCTACAGAAGCAACCCAAAGACGAACAATATCCGCACCAAGTTGTTTAATTACTTTGCCTGGAAGTAAAGTATTTCCAAGTGATTTACTCATTTTACGACCTTCACCATCAAGTGCAAAACCATGACTTAGCACATTACGATAAGGTGCTTCGCCAGTGATAGCTACAGCTGTTGTTAAAGAGGAGTTAAACCAACCACGATATTGGTCAGAGCCTTCCATGTACAAATCAGCTGGACGACTTAATTCAGGTCGAGCATTCAGCACGGCTTGATGACTTGAACCAGAATCAAACCAAACATCCATAATATCCGTTTCTTTTGTAAATTCGCCATTTGGGCTACCTGGATGTGTAAACCCAGCTGGTAATAAGTCTTTCACATCACGCTCAAACCAAACGTTCGAACCATGCTCACGGAACAGTTCTGAAATATGATTGATTGTTTCGTCTGTGATAATCGCTTCCCCGTTTTCCGCATAGAAAATAGGTAGCGGAACGCCCCACGCACGTTGACGAGAAATAACCCAGTCGCCGCGGTCGCGAACCATATTGAATAGACGTGTTTCACCCCAAGCAGGAGTCCAGTTAACACCTTTAACAGCAGCGAGTAAATCATCACGGAATGCGTCAATTGAAGCAAACCACTGCGCTGTAGCACGGAAAATAACTGGTTTTTTCGTACGCCAATCATGTGGATAAGAGTGAGTGATGAATTCCATTTTTAGTAATGCGCCCACTTCTTCTAGTTTTTCTGTCACCATTTTATTCGCTGTATCGTAAAATACGCCTTCAAATCCTGGAGCTTCTTCTGTAAACACACCACGATCATCTAGCGGAGCAAGAATTTCTAAATCGTATTTTTTCCCGATTAAAAAGTCATCTTCCCCGTGTCCAGGAGCCGTATGAACCGCACCAGTACCGGCTTCAGCAGTGGCATGTTCGCCGTTCATTACTAAAGAGTCACGGTCATAGAATGGGTGTTTAGTTACAACGCGGTCAAGTTCAGAACCACGAACTGTTTTAACAACTGTCGCATCTTCAAAGCCTAGTTTTTCACGTAAGCTTGGTAAAAGTGCTTCTGCTACAACATATTTTTCACCCGCAGATTCAATTACTACATAGTCCAAATCAGGGTTAACAGTAATACCCATGTTTGCAGGAATTGTCCAAGGAGTTGTTGTCCAGATAACGATATTCGTTCCTTCGTCTAGTACGCCTTTTCCGTCTGTTACTTTGAAAGCCACGAAAATCGAAGCAGATGTTTTATCTTGATATTCGATTTCTGCTTCCGCAAGTGCAGATTCACTAGAAGGAGACCAATAAACAGGTTTTTTACCTTTGTAAATGTAACCTTTTTTCGCCATTTCACCGAATACTTTGATTTGCTCTGCTTCGTATTCTGGTAAAAGAGTGATGTAAGGATTTTCCCAATCGCCGTTAATTCCAAGGCGTTTGAAACCTGTACGTTGGCCGTCTACTTGCGTCATTGCATATTCGGCACACAGTTTGCGGAATTCAGCGATCGACATTTCTTTCCGTTTAACACCTTTTTTGGCGATAGCTGTCTCGATTGGTAGTCCGTGTGTATCCCAACCAGGAACATACGGGGAACTGAAACCAGCCATTGATTTATAACGAACGATAATATCTTTGATTGTTTTATTTAACGCATGCCCCATATGAAGCTCTCCGTTTGCGTAGGGAGGGCCATCATGTAAAATATACGTCTTGCGTCCAGCATTTTTTTCTTGAATTTTCTCATATAGCTTTTCTTCTTCCCATTTTGCTTGCCATTCAGGTTCTTTGTTTGGCAAATTTCCACGCATTGGAAAATCTGTTTTTGGCATTAATAACGTATCTTTATATTCCATACTCTCTTCTCCTTTAAAACTTTATTTTTAAACACAAAAAAATCTCTCCCAAAAAAGGGACGAGATTCGCGGTACCACCCTTGTTGACATGCATGTTAATTGCTTGCCCACTTCATTAATGCCATAACGCCGGCTCGCGCTAACACTTACTCAAGCAGTTGCTTTTTCGGGTTAGAACTAAAGAGTGATTTCGATTTTTTAGAGGATAGCTGGTCTCACACCTTGCACCAACTCGCTTTGTATCCTATATCTAAAAAATTTACTTGTCTCTTATAATCGTTTTTAACGTTCTTCAGATTCAGCAGCTTCGACTTCTTTAATAGACGCTAGTTCTGTTGCATCTACATCGTAAGCCATCATTTGCTGCCAGTCTTCACTTTTAATTAAATCCATTTGCGCTTCTACTAACATACGAAGACGCTCGCGGAATACTTTAGATTGGCGTTTTAGGTCTTCAATTTCAATCGCGATTTTACGAGCTTTAGAAAGTGAGTCGCTTAAAATTCGGTCTGCATTTTTTTCAGCTTCACGGATAATAAGTTTTGCTTCTTTTTCAGCGGAAGCTTTCACTTCTTCGGCAGCTGTTTGTGCCACGATTAATGATTTGTTTAATGTTTCTTCAATGTTTGTAAAATGACCTAAACGTTCTTCACTATTATTTAAAGTGTCCTCAATACGCTTTTTCTCTTTGATAACTTGTTCATAATCTTTAATGATTTGATCGAGGAAGTCATTTACTTCGTCTTCGTCATAACCTCTAAAACCACGGGTAAACTCTTTGTTATGTATATCCAGCGGCGATAATGGCATATCTAGCACCTCCATACGACTATTGTTTATAAATACCTAACATACATTCTACCATAGTTACTAGCTTTTTCCTAGAATTTATATTGAAAAATGGTTAGATTAAAAATCCAGCTTTATCTAGCGCCTTAATCGCTTGCTCTAATTGTTCTTTCGTATCTGCTTCAATCGTATGTAAGTGGGTTCCGTCCGTTAAACCAGAAAGCATCGTTGCTCCTGTTGTTTGCAATTTCCGCACAAATTTTTCTACATCAAAACGGCTTTTTAAATGTAGTGAAGCGGTGATTTCGCCGTAGATTGGATGATCCACAATTACATCAATAATGGAAACACCGTGATCCACCAAAATATTTAGTTCCTCGGCAGCTTGTTCTTTCGTATGTTTTACAGCGATAACGCGTCTTTCACCTGTATAACTCGTTTCTTTCGCATAAATATAACCTTGTGGGGTAGCCATAATTGGTTCATTGCCAGCTTTTAACAAAGAAATATCTTGAACAATCACTTGGCGGCTAACATTTGTTTTCTGTGCTAATTGATTTCCAGAAATTGGAGCCTCAGCTTCTTTCAGCCATTTTAAAATCATTTGCCTACGCGTATCACCTAATATTTTTTTCATCTTATCACCTTTTTCGTAGTAATTTATCGATTTCCGCTTTAAAAATAATACTATCGTTTAATTCATTTTCTTTTCCAAAAGATAGCCGGATAAAACGGTTTGCTTCTTCTGTTGTTTTTCCAGTAGCGATTAATGTTCTGGACGGGGCTAAATCACGTAAACTACATGCGCTCGTCGTCGAGATTTGAATATCTGCTTCGTTTAAAGCAAGTAAAGCCTCCTGACCTTGCATATTTGGCAAAGTAAGTCCTAAAATAAACGGCGATGTATTTGGTCCACCTTCGACTTTCACCCGCGTTTCTAATGTGTCGCAAATCGCAGCTTTTAGTTTCAAAGCTCTAATCGCTTCTTGCTCTCTATTTTCCATTATATCATAGGCGGCAGTTGTAAAGGCAGCAATAGCTGGAACATTTACCGTCCCCGGTCTAAAGCCAAATTCATGATGTACATCTGGCAAAACTGCCTGCAAAGGAGAATCTGGTTTCATAAAAAGTAGTCCCGCCCCTTTTGGCCCATAAATTTTATGCGATGAAATACTAAAACTAGTGACATCACTTAAATCTAAATCAAGTTTTCCAAAAGATTGAACAATATCGGTATGAAAAAAGACACCTGCTTTTTTAGCAATGTGAGCTAGTTCGGCGATTGGTTGGATGGTTCCGATTTCCGAATTAACATGTTGAATAATAATAAGCCCCGTCTCAGCAGAAATCATTTTTTCTAAAGTAGCTGGGTTTACTTGCCCAAACGAATCAACTGGTAATGCTTTCATACGACACTTCCCCGCTTGTTCGAGTGCCATTAGTTGCTGCCAAACAGAAGCGTGTTCCAGCGGACTTACGAGCACTTCTTTCTTCTCAGTTGTATGGAGTAGCGTTTGGATCGCGATTTGATTACTTTCTGTTCCACCACTCGTAAATAAAATCCCGCGGTTTGGAACTTGTAATAACTCAGCAAAGCTTTCCCGACATTTTTCTAAAAGGGCTGCTGATTTCGTCCCGGCATCGTGTAAACTTTCCGAATTAGCGAAGAATTCTCGCGAAGCAGCCATAAAAACTTGTAAGGATGTTTCACTCATTTTCGTAGTTGCTGCATGGTCAAAGTAAATCATCTCTTTATCTCTCCCTTAAAATTTTATACTTGAATTTAGTTTGATTTTGTGTGATTATAGATGACAAGACAACTGTATATTCATTAAGAAGTATACAATTAATCGAACCTACTATGCAAGAGGTGGAAATGATGACAAAAGAACGAGTTATTATCATTGGGAGCGGTATCGCAGGTTGCACTGCTGCCCTCAGATTAATGCAGGACTATGATGTGACAATAATCACAAAATCTCATAAAGAACAAAGTAACTCTATGCTTGCTCAAGGTGGTGTCGCCGCGGCTATATCAAAAAGCGATACACCAAAAAAACATTTTAGCGATACCTTTCAAGCTGGCTGTTTTCATAATAAAGTTCGCGCTGTAAACCAACTTGTGACTTGTGGCCCGATTGTGATCCAAAAATTAATAAATGAAGGAATGACTTTTGACGAAAAAGATGGCGAACTTTCGCTTGGATTAGAAGGCGCGCACCAACTGCCTCGTATTTTGCATTCAGGAGGAGATCAAACCGGCAAATTCCTTACTACATTTTTACAAGAAAAATTGAAGGTTAACTGGCAAGAGCAAAAAATGGCTATAGAGATTATTAAACATGACGGTAGAGCAATTGGCGTTCACTGTTTAGATAAAGAAAACCAGCTACATACTTATTACGGCGAACATATTATTTTAGCAAGTGGCGGACTTGGACAACTTTTTCCTGTAACCACTAATGCTGCAACTATTTCTGGAGACGGCTTGGCACTTGCTTACCGAGCTGGCGCGACACTATCCGACATGGAATTTATTCAGTTCCACCCAACCTTACTTTTTCTAAACGGGCGTTGTCATGGCTTAATTTCTGAGGCAGTCCGCGGCGAAGGAGCTACACTTATTCGCGCGGATGGTTCTGCTATTATGGAAACCGTGCATCCACTGGCAGATCTCGCTCCACGTGATGTCGTTGCAGCCACACTTTTTGAAGAAATTGAGCGTGGTAACCAAGTGTTTCTTGATATTACTAAGGTCGCTCATTTTGAGAAGCGATTTCCTGCAATTACAGCCAGCTTAGACGAGCACCAAGTACCATTTCGCGAAACAAAACGAATTCCAGTTCATCCAGGTGCGCATTTTTTAATGGGTGGTGTTCGAACGGATTTGAACGGTAAAACGAATATCCCTCATCTTTATGCCATTGGTGAAGTGGCAAATGCAGGTGTACACGGCGCCAATCGTCTCGCCAGCAACTCCCTTCTTGAAACACTTGTTTTTGGTGAAAAAGTAGCTGAATATATTCACACGCAAAAAACCAACCGAATAATAGCTCCAGAGAATTCCCCCACTTATCAAACAACAATGCCCCATTTACCTGAAAAACATATACTCCAAGAAAAAATCTGGGAAACATTAGGAATCACACGAAAACCTGAGAAAATCACTGAATTTCTCCATTGGTTAGAAACATTTGATTACGCTAACCACACGAGAGAAACAGCTGAATTAAGTCATATGATTATTACCTCAAAATTAATTGCCGAAAGCGCCTTAAAACGAACTGAAAGCCTTGGCGCACATAGAATTTTAAAAGGAGTAACAAAATGAACTCAATACTTATGAATCAAGCAATTCAAGCATTTTTATTAGAAGATATTGGTCAGCATGATTTAAGCTCAGATAGTATTTTCTCCAGTGAAACAATGGGAGAAGGCGTTTTTATTGCGAAGGAAACAGGTATTCTTTGTGGCATCGCTATCCCGCCCAAAGTATATGAAATCCTTGGTGGAAACGTGCATTTTGAAGCCGTAAAAAAAGATGGTGACACAATTAAAAAAGGAGACATTATCGCGACTGTCTCGGCCCCTGTTCGCACTTTACTTTCCGGTGAGCGTGTTATTTTAAATTTAATGCAACGAATGAGTGGCATTGCTACCCAAACCCATATTGCCGTAAAACAGTTAGACGATTCGACTATTCGAATTTGTGATACAAGAAAAACAGCCCCCGGTCTCCGTGCCTTCGATAAATACGCCGTACAGAGCGGTGGCGGCTTTAACCACCGAAATGGTCTGTACGATGGAGTCATGCTAAAAGATAACCATATCGCCTTCTCTGGTGGTATAACCGAAGCTGTTTCTACCGTTCGTGAAAAACTGGGACATATGGTAAAAATCGAAGTCGAAACAGAAACTGCCTCACAAGTAAAAGAAGCCGTTCAAGCTGGTGCAGACATCATTATGTTTGATAACCGCACACCAGAAGAAATCCAACAACTTGTTAAACTAGTGCCAGACCACATTACTACGGAGATTTCTGGCAATATCACTTTAGATAATATTAATCATTATAAAGGCTCTGGTGCGAATTATATTTCTTTAGGATCACTAACGCATTCGGTTCGCGCTCTTGATATTAGTTTTAATAGTAAAGGAGGTATAAAAGCATGAATTTACTTGAAACAGTGGAACAAGATACGATGCCTGCTCGATATAAACATATGACCTCGCAAGAAATGATAGCTCGTGTCACGGAAATCAAAGCACAACTCGGCGAAGATCTTTTTATTCCTTGCCACCATTATCAAAAAGATGAAGTCGTTCCTTTTGCAGATGCAATTGGCGACTCTTTACAGTTAGCACAAATTGCTGCAAATAATAAAAAAGCAAAACATATCGTTTTTTGTGGTGTTCATTTTATGGCTGAAACGGCAGATATGCTTACGACAAATGAGCAGATTGTGACGTTACCGGATATGCGCGCTGGTTGTTCGATGGCGGATATGGCGGATATTCACCAATTAACCAACGCTTGGCCAAAGCTCCAAACCCTTTTTGGCGATACGATTTTACCTGTCACTTATATTAATTCCACGGCTGCGATTAAATCTTTCGTCGGCGAGCACGGCGGTACAACAGTTACATCCAGTAATGCAACCAAGATTGTCTCATGGGCACTTCAGCAAAAAGAGCGGATTTTCTTTCTTCCAGACCAGCATCTAGGTCGGAATACAGCTTTTGAACTAGGCATCCCGTTAGAACATATGGCCATTTGGAATCCGATAAAAAACGAACTGGAATACGACGGTAACCTAGATGATTGTAAAGTAATTTTATGGAAAGGCTACTGCTCCGTCCACCAACATTTTACAGTTAAAAATATCGAAAACATTCGTAAAAATCATCCTAACATGCGAATTATTGTTCATCCTGAATGTACGCATGAAGTCGTTTCACTAGCAGATGACTCTGGATCAACGAAAAAAATTGTGACAGAAATAAGTAACGCAGCACCTGGCACCGAATGGGCTGTCGGCACAGAAGCCAATCTGGTCGGTCGCATTATTCAAGAAAATCCCGATAAAAAAATCGTCTCGCTCAACCCTTTTATGTGTCCGTGTATGACAATGAACCGAATCGACTTACCTCATTTACTTTGGACACTCGAGGCTATTCAAAACGGCGAACAAAGAAATCAAATCAAAGTGGATGAACATACAACCAAATTTGCGTTAAAAGCATTAGAAAGAATGCTGCAATTAAGCTAATAAAAAAACGAAAGCAGTGGCTGCTTTCGTTTTTTATTTTAAATAACCAATTTCAATTCGAATTTTATCTTTTTTCGTCCTACCACCAGTCGATAATACCTTCACTCTTCCGTATCCACGAGCTGATAATACGTCTTCTTCCTCGCATTCAAAATCCGGATTTTCCACTGTTTTCCAGTTTACTTTTACAAGGCCCGCGGTGACTAATTGTTTCGCCTTCTGCCTAGAAATATGGTGCGCATTACTAATAATAACATCGAGTCGCATACTAGAAACAGTTAAGCCCATTTCTTCCCAAACGACTGGCGCATAGACAGCATTCGCCAAATCAGTCTCTTCTAACATCACATTTACTTTACCGATTTTTTCAAGCTGTAATGTTAAATAATCCTTCATCGTACTTTCTACTAATAACTGCCATTCACTACCATTATTTAAAATATCACCAAAAATATCGCGTTTCATTCCAAGCGACATTAATGTACCGAGAATTTTTTGATGCGTGAGTGTCGTGAATTTCACCGGGTAGCGAATATGGAACAAAGCCACCTCAAAATCAGCTTCTGTTGGGGTATAATAATCAGGATAAATCAGTGCGCGCCGACGTTCTGCATGCGGAACCCCACCAAAAAACTGGACGCCAATATGCTCATAACCACCAATTACTGTCTCGGTAATATAACGTTGCCTCGGGTCCAAAAAATCCGTTAGTTGCGGTGTATATTCATTTTCAACTTGCATCGTAATTCCTAATATCTTATCAATAAATGCGTATTCTTCCGCACGAAAATGCTGATATATTCCATCCATCATCTTTTCTCCCTTTCAATCCATTCCGAGTCTTTAGCCCTATTATACCATGAAAAAAGCTGCTCCTCTGCTAATCTTGCTTCATTATTCAAAAAAAGCCACCCATTAGAAAACGGGTGTGCTTTTTAAAATAGCATTGGAATAACGTACACTTGAATTAGTCCAGTTAAAACTCTCATCGCATATTGGAAAATGAAATAAGCCACAAGGGACGAAATATCAAACATACCAATCGGCGGAATAATTCTTCTAAAAGGCTCTAAAATCGGTTCAAAAATACGTGCTAAAAATTGACCGATTTTCGATTCTCTTGCACCTGGAAACCAGCTCATCAAGAAATAAATAAACATTAGTGTTGGCAACCATCTAATAACAAATAAAATGACTTCCACCACTTGATATAAAATACTTTGCAATCTAGTTTACACCTCTAATTCATTACATAAAGTTTTGTTCATCAAGCATTTCGGAAATAGAGCCATTTACTTCAACGTTATCTGGAGTACATAAGAAAATATTATTTCCAACACGTTGAATATCTCCACCTAACGCATAAACAGTACCGCTTAAGAAATCAACAATACGTGTCGCTTGGTCATGGCTAATGCGTTGTAAGTTTACAACAACCGTTTTATAATCTTTTAAGTAATCCGCAAGTTCTTGGGCTTCTGCATATACTCGCGGTTCTGCGAGTACCATACGACTAGAAAACTGTGCTCCCTGCATACTAACCACCTTCGCATCTTCTTCTTCAACGGCATAAAAACGATTTTTACTAGGTTTTTCTTTCTTCGTTTTCTTTTGCATAGGTTCTGGTTCCCTCGCTACTTCTTCTTCATAATATTCTTCCTCTTCATCTAAGAAAAAGAATGACTTAAATTTATTCGATAGTCCCATTTGTTACACCTCCATATTATCGTCACTCACCAAAGCTCTTCCTACTCGTATAAATGTAGCACCTTCTGTAATCGCAATTCCGTAGTCGTTTGTCATCCCCATAGATAACTCAGTACACGGAATATTTTTTAACTGAAGCGCATGAATCTCTTGCTGCAATTGCTTTAACTCATGAAATACGTGATGCAGCTCTTTGTCACTATTTGTAATAGGTGCCATTGTCATTAAACCAACAATCTCAATAAAATTGAAATCTGCTTCTTGTAAAAACGACAACGCCTCTTCTTTTGAAAAGCCATGTTTGCTTTCTTCCCCAGAAATATTTACTTGTAAGAAACATTTAATTGGTTTTGTTGCCCGCTTTTCAATTTCTTTTGCAAGAGAAGATCGGTCAAGCGAATGCAAATAATCGATTTCTGGTAAAACATCTTTTACTTTACGTGTTTGTAAAGAGCCGATGTAGTGCCAACAAATGTCATCTTTATCCGCAAGTTCTCTAGTTTTGTCTAGAAATACATCTGCCCGATTTTCACCAAAGTGACGAATTCCTAAATCATAAAGTTCTGTGATTCCAGCTACATCAATTGTTTTTGTAACAGCTACTAAAGTTACATCTGCCTGTTGACGATTGCTTTTTTCACAAGATTGTTTTATTTGTGCTGTTACTTTTTCTAAATTAGCTTGTTTTGTCATTTGTTTAATCACCTTATATAATTCCCGAAGCGCTTCATTTAAAACGCTTCTTGTTATAATCAGATACCCGGTCACTTAATCACGCATTAACAGTGGCCGGGTGAAATTGTGTTATAAGTATTATCCGCGACGGTTACGGTTACGGATAAATGCAGGTACATCAACGTCTGAACTGTTTTGTTGTGGTTCAGCTTGTGGTTGTTCGTGTACCGGATTATTTCCTTGTTGCGGTGCATTTTGCGCGTAATCATTTTGCGGCTCATCTTGCACAGCATAGCTTGGACGATTCACTTGAATGGATTGGTTAGGACGACGATTCGCTTGCGCTTGTTGTTGCGCTTGTTTTTCTTCATCAAAACCTGTTGCAATAACAGTTACAATCAATTCATCTTTTAATTCATCGTTAATAACAGAACCGAAGATCATGTTTACATCTTCATCAGAAGCGCTAGAAACGATTTCTGCTGCTTCTTGTACTTCATAAAGACTAAGGTTAGATCCACCAGTAATGTTCATTAGAACGCCTTTAGCTCCATCAACGGAAGTTTCAAGAAGTGGCGAAGAAATGGCTTTTTTAGCAGCTTCTGCGGCACGGTTTTCACCAGTTGCAATACCGATACCCATAAGTGCAGAACCACGATTAGTCATAATTGTTTTTACATCGGCAAAGTCTAAGTTAATTAAACCAGGAACGGCAATCAAATCAGAAATCCCTTGTACCCCTTGACGTAAAACATTATCTGCTTCACGGAAAGCTTCAAGCATTGGCGTATTTTTATCAACAATTTGAAGTAAACGGTCGTTAGGGATAACAATTAAAGTATCCACCGCTTCTTTCATTGCTTCTGTTCCAGTTAGGGCTTGTTTCGTACGTTTTGGTCCTTCAAAACCAAATGGTCGTGTAACAACACCTACAGTTAAAGCGCCCATTTCTTTAGCGATTTGAGCGATAACAGGTGCAGCACCAGTTCCAGTTCCGCCGCCCATTCCAGCAGTTACGAATACCATATCAGAGCCTTTTAAAGCTTCTTCAATTTGTTCGCGACTTTCTTCTGCTGCTTTTTTACCAATTTCAGGTACAGCTCCTGCGCCTAAACCACGCGTTAATTTTGTACCGATTTGTAATTTTGTTTCTGCTTTTGCTAAATTAAGTGCTTGAGCGTCTGTATTAACGGAGATAAATTCTACTCCTTGAACACCATGCTCAATCATACGGTTTACAGCGTTGTTACCGCCGCCGCCAACACCGATTACTTTAATTGTTGCCAAACTTTCTGAACTAGTGTCAAATTCTAACATATTATTGCCTCCTATTTGCCGATTTATACGATTTGTTTTTCTTGCTGCCTTACCAGCTATTCGCTTTTATTCAAAAAATGCGCCGAAAAAATTCTTCATTTTTGTTGATACTTTTTCGTCATCTGATTTTTTTGGTTTTTGTTTAGGTTGTTTTGGTTTTGGTGCTTCGTCATCATAACGAGGCTCACTTGCGGTGCTACTTACATCGCGACCTTCTAATTCAGCCATTTGGTAAGCATATTTAATCAAACCTACCGCTGTTGTGAAGGATGGTTCGCGAACACCGATATAATCAGGAATCGCCAGTCTAACATGTGCTGCCAATGTTTTCCCTGCTAAATCAATAGCTCCTGGAATCGCCATTGAGCCACCAGTTAATACATAGCCTCCTGGAAGATGCGTTTTACCTACGCGGTTCAATTCTTCTACAACTAATTGGAAAATTTCTTCCATACGAGCTTCGATGATATCCGCTACTTCTACTTGTGTAAAATGTTGTTTTTGGTCACTACCGATAACATCAATTGCAAAAACTTCATCCGGAGAAGCATCATCATAAAATGCGTAACCGTGCTCTAATTTAACACGATCTGCATTGGCTGTAGATGTATTTAGTCCAAGCGATAAGTCTTTAGTGATATTATCTCCACCCACTGGAATAACACCAGTGTAAGTTAACCTTCCTTGCTCAAACACGCTAACAGTTGTCGTTCCTGCACCAATATTCACAAGAGCAGTACCGAATTCTTTATCGTCTTCAGATAAAGAGATAGATGCCTCAGCAAGTGGTTGTAAAGCAATATCAGAAATCTCTAGACCAGCACGTTCCACACAACGTAACGTATTATGTAAAATTGTTTTTGAGCCAGTGATTAGTGTGCCTTCCATTTCTAAACGAACACCAATCATTCCACGTGGATCGGTAATCCCAGTTAAACCATCCACAACAAATTGATCAGGAATAGTATTAATAATTTCTCGTTCAGGAGATAGAGGAACGACTTGAGCGGCATCCATCACATTCCAGACATCTTCATCTGTAATTTCCCGGTTTTCGCTACCTACTGCCACAATTCCTCGGCAAGCTTCTAAATGTACCTGACTCGATACTACCCCAACGATTACTTGAGAAATTTCAACGCCAACCATTCTTTCTGCTTGTTCAATTGCCTTTTTAATGGATTCTACAGTCTTGTCTATGTCGATAATAATCCCTTTTTTAATTCCGGATGACTCGACATTCCCAACACCGATAATATTGAGTCTATCGTCAGCCATTTCCGCGATGATTACTTTCACAGAAGCTGTTCCAATGTCCAAACTTACATAAATTTCGCTATCACCCATTTATCGGCACCTCCTTTTATTCTAGTCATTTAAAGTATAATATTTCATTTTTTATACCGAGCAAAGCCGGTTTTTTTAACTTGCTTGAAAAAGCGGTGTTACTTCTTTATTTATATGGCGTCAGTGTAGAATGATTCCCCATTCTGCCTAACATACAAAATCACTTATTTACAGTCTACACTAAGAAAGAAGGTAATAAAAGCACAAAGAACAATTTTTGGCAAATTCTTAAGATATTTTTTTCATTTTATTAAAAAAGCGAACAAGTGTTGGTATCGCAAGCTTGCAGGTCATCATTTTGTCACCTTTTTGACATATCTGTTAAGTGCTAGTTCGCCAAAAATGCGAGAGAAGAAACAAGTCTTTATTCGTTTTCTTTTTTCTTCTCCGCGGCTTTTTCTTCGGCAGCTTTTTTTTCGGCGTTTTGTTGATAATAACTTTGGAAATAAGAACCTACTTCAATATCAATCACGCCTTTTTGTCCTTTCGCTAGTTGAGCGACAATTGCTGGATAATGCTGCATCTTTTCTGCAAAACTACTTATATCAGCTGAAACTTGATTGCCATCATTCATATATAATTCAATATGATTTTGATCGGTTTTCGTAGGACTATAAATCACTTCGGAAATAGAATTCACTACATCTTTTGGTAATTTGTTAATTTGCGCTACCATTTTTTCGAGCGTTTTACCATTTTTAAAATTTTGGAATAGTAGGTCGTTCCCTATTGGAAATTGTCTCGGTTGGTCTGTTAGCATCGTGCCATTTTCAAGGACGTCATAGTATTTACCGTCATTTTGTTGGTAACCAATCGTTTTATATTCTGTAATGTTAATTTTCACATCATTTAGGCCATCTTTAGAAACGGTTGCGCTTTTTATTAACGTGTTTTTTTCGAGCGTTTCTTCGGTTTTGCCGTTTCTTATTCCAAGAACAAATTCACCGGCAGTAAGCCCGCTTTCTTTACGAACTTCATTTTCAGTTAGTTGTTTATTTCCACTTACAGCAATTTTATCTAACTTACTCAGTGGGGAAAGGAAATAAAGTGTAATTAAGATTAAAATCGCAAAAATTCCGATTAAAATGGCTAAATGTCTTATTAACTTTTTTTTGCGGTATTTTTTTAATTCAGGTATACGGTTTTCGATGGAAACTACTCGTTTGTTTTCAGCCATTTTATTCGCCCCCTTCTGCAATTTATTTCATAATACTAAGGACTGTTTCTACCAGTTTTTGAGCTGCATCTGGGCGCCCCATTTGTTTAGCACTTAATTTCATACTATTTAATTTTGCTTCATCTGTTAAAATAGCATCTACTGTCGCCATTAAATCCGTCTCTTTTAATTCAGACTCGGTAATAACCACAGCCGCATTATTTTTTTCTAACGCGCGTGCATTATATTCTTGATGATTCGCGGTGACATAAGGGCTCGGTATTAAAACACTTGGCACCCCAAGCGCTGTAAGTTCAGCTAAAGTGGTCGCTCCTGCTCTTGAAACAACAAGTGTCACAGCATTTAAAATCTTAGGCATATCATAAATAAATGGTTGAACACTAATATGATTCCCTAAATTCATCTCTCCTAAAGAATCTTTTATCTTTTCAAAATGGACATCACCTGTCACATACAACAATTGAAAATCTCGTTTATTCCATTCCGGCAAGATTGCTTCCACAGCTTCATTTATACCTCGAGCACCTCTACTACCTCCAAAAACAAGTACAGTAGGTTTTCCTGAAACTAAACCATATGCTTCTAGTGCGCCTTCACCGTCCACACCCACTACTTCTGAAGCTCGTGGATTTCCAGTGAAAACAATTTTCTCAGAAGCAAACGAATCACTTACTTCTTCAAAACAAATCGCGACTTTATCTGTGTAACGGCTTAAAAATTTATTTGTTAAACCAGCAATACTATTCTGTTCATGGATTAAAGTTGGTATTTTAAGTTTAGCGGCTGCATAAACCACAGGACCGCAAACATAACCCCCAGTTCCAATTACGACATCTGGTTTAAATTCGCGTAGAATTTGCTTGCTTTTTTTAGCTCCACTTAGAAAACGCATGACTGTTTTGATATTTTCAAGAGATAATGAACGTTTAAACCCGGTAATTTCTATTGATTCAAAAGGAATACCTTCTCGTTTAACGATTCCTGCTTCTAAGCCTTTTTCTGTTCCAATGTATAAAAATTCCGCTTCTGGATGTACTTTTTTTAATTCTCGGATGAAAGCAAGTGCTGGATAAACGTGACCTCCAGTACCACCACCGCTTATTGCTACTTTCATTTTTCCACCTCTTCTATTAGTTCACTGATTGCGTCCATGTAGGCATTTCCGCGAACTTCGAATGTCCGGTATTGATCCCAACTTGCACAAGCCGGTGAAAGTAAGATTATATCTCCTGGTGCTGACTCGCGATATGCAACCGGAACAGCTGCCTCTACATCATCCACATAATGCACTTCAATTCCTGCAATTTTCCCTACTCGACCAATTTTATCTGCCGTTTCACCAAAAACAATAAGTGATTTCACATTTTTGAAAAATGGTAGCAATTCGTCGAACGAGTTTCCGCGGTCCAGTCCTCCAGCAAGTAATACTACTGGATTTTTAAAACCTTTCAATGCGCTTTGAGTTGCTAAAATATTAGTTGCTTTAGAATCGTTATAAAATTTACGTCCTTGCCATTCCACTACAAATTGAGTTCGGTGCTCTACGCCTTTAAATGTTTCAAGGACATACATAATTTCTTCATTTGTCACACCTAATGTTTTGGCTACTGCTACAGATGCTAAAATGTTTTCTAAATTATGCTCTCCCGGAAGTAAAATGCTATCACGGGATCCGATTACTTCATCGTCAAACATAATATTGCCATTTTGGACGTAGCTTCCTTGTTCTAAGCGCTGCGTTGTTGAGAAAGGAATAACTTGTGCTTTTGTTTGTTTAGTTAAATTTTTCAATTCTTCTTGATCCCAATTAATTACTAAGAAATCGTCTGCTGTTTGATTTTGTTGAATGTGCCATTTTGCTTGTACATATTCACTGCGGTCTGTATGGTAGTCTAGATGCGCTTCATAGATATTTGTAATTACAGAAATATGTGGCTTAAATGTTTGTACACCCATTAATTGGAAGGAAGATAATTCCATCGAAATATATTGATCGCTTGTTGCGTTTTCTGCAACAGCTGATGCCGGAAAACCAATGTTTCCTGCAAGCAAAGAGCTATTTTCTTTGTGTGCATTTAACATATGGTGAATAATCGTTGTTGTAGTAGTTTTCCCGTTAGTTCCAGTAATACCAACTATCGGCGCTTCAGAAATTTGGTAAGCTAACTCTACTTCTGTAATAACTGGAATTTTGAGTTTTAAAGCTTTTTCAATCATCGGGTTGTTATACGGGATCCCCGGGTTTTTAATCACGAGTTCGAATCCTTCATCTAACAATTCAATCGGATGCGATCCACAAATAACTTTAATCCCTTGTTCAAGTAATCCTTGTGCTTCTGGATTTTCACTAAAAGGTTTTTGATCGTTTACTGTGACGAATGCTCCTAATTTATGCATAATTGTTGCCGCGCTAACACCACTTCTTGCAAGACCTAAAACAAGCACTTTTTTGTGATGGTACATTTCAATTTTTTTCATTTCCTTTGGTTCCCCCATTTATATCAAAATTGACGGTCGATTCTATGAGATTCACAAAAACGACGGAAAGCGCCAACCAGATTCTGTAAAAAACAGCCAACTAGAGACGCTTTTGCCGCAAAAATTACGGCGCTTTATTTAAAAGATAACAACACAGACTGAAATAATTGCTCCGATTAATCCGATTCCCCAGAACGTTAAAACAACACGCCACTCGGACCAACCACCAAGTTCGAAGTGATGATGAATTGGTGTCATACGGAAAATTCGTTTTCCTCCCGTTGCCTTAAAGTAAAATACTTGTAAAATAACAGAAGCAGTTTCAATAACGAAAATAATTCCGATTAAAAGTAGTAACCATTCTTGATGTACTAAAATGGAAACAGCTGCGATACTCCCACCTAGAGCAAGTGAACCAGTATCTCCCATGAAAATTTTCGCTGGGTTTTTATTAAATAGAAGAAATCCAAGCATTCCGCCTACAATCGCGAAACAGAAAATCGCTACATCCATTTGTTCTTGGTAAAAAGCAATCACACCAAAAGCAGAGAATGCAATAACAGATAGACCAGAAACAAGTCCGTCTAAACCATCTGTTAAATTAACTGCATTGGAGAAACCAACTAACCAGAACAAGATAAAGATAACGAAGAACCAACCGAGATCAATTTCCGTATTCGTAAATGGAATCTTAAGCGTTTCTGCAAAATCACTAAAATGATATACCAGATAGAATAAAATCGAAATCGCAACTTGACCTAAAAACTTCTGCTTCGAAGTGAGGCCTAAGTTACGTTTTTGAACTACTTTGATATAGTCGTCTAGAAAACCTAATGCGCCAAATAATGCCAGCGTAATGAATAGTAGCCAAGTAGCCGCACTAACTTCACCACTGATGAATGAAAAAATCAAAAAGCTAATGAGCATGGCAGTAATAAAAATAACCGCACCCATAGTTGGTGTTCCTGATTTCTTTTCGTGCATTTTCGGGCCTTCATCCCGAATACTTTGGCCGAATTTTAATTTCACCAAGAAAGGTATAAATAGTGGGACACCTATCACCGTAATGATAAAAGCCACTGCAAAAGTTGATACTAACATGTATAAAGACACAATAAATTCTCCCCAATCTGTTTGTCAAAGCACTTCACTTCATATTTTATGCGAGTCCGAGTTTTTTTTCAATAGCTATTCGAGCTTCTACGCGATCATCGAAATCGATAACCTCATCACCAATCACTTGATAATCTTCATGCCCTTTACCAGCAATCAGAATAACATCCCCTGCTTCTGCCATATTTACTGCATAACGAATGGCATCGCGACGGTTCTCATGAACAACGTATGAATCGCTCCCTGGGACACCTTGAATCATATCTTCAATAATCGCATGTGGGTCTTCACTACGCGGATTATCTGATGTGAAAATTGGATTTGTCGCATAGTCAACAGCAATTTTTGCCATTTGTGGTCGTTTTCCTTTATCACGGTCGCCACCACATCCTACAACAACAAAGACACGTTTTTCGGCAAATTCATCAATCGTTTGTAGAACATTTAACAAGCTGTCAGGTGTATGAGAATAATCCACTATTACTGGAAAATCTTGTCCTGCATTTACGAGCTCAAAACGTCCTTTTACCCCTGGAATGCTCTCAACCGTTGCAATTGCATTTATAACTGGAATACGTAGCGCAAAACTTGTAGCAATCGCGGCTAATACATTATATACGCTGAAATTTCCAATCATTTTTATTTTTAATGAGAAATCTCCAACTGGTGTTTTTAAATCAAAAGTTGAGCCATGGCTTGTAATTTGAATGTTAGATGCGCTAAAATCAGCCGGTTCTTTTATCCCAAAAGTTATAATGTGCGCGGCTGTTGCTGTTTGCATTCGAACGCTTTCTTTATCATCTGCATTTAAAACAGCAATTTTTGGATTACTCAAGTTATAGCTGTTACCAAGCTGCGCGAACAATAAGCTCTTAGCGTAAGCATATTCTTCCATTGTATGGTGATAATCTAAATGATCTTGAGATAAATTCATAAATACTGCTACGTCATAATCTGAACCGTATACGCGGCCTTGAACTAATGCGTGAGAAGAGACTTCCATTACTGCTGTACTCACACCACTCAGAAGCATATCACGAAAAGTTTCTTGCAAGGTTAGGCTGTCTGGCGTCGTATTTTTTGTTTCTAAAATTTCATCGCCAATTTTACGATACATCGTACCAATCAAGCCAGTTTGCTCGCCGTTTTCGCGAACAATTTGTTCTACTAAATGGCTAACGGTTGTTTTACCATTTGTCCCTGTAATCCCAACTAGTTTTAACGCTTGGGTTGGAGAACCATAAAAGTAATCCGCTAGCATTGCCATTGCTCGTTTAGAATCTCTAACATAAAGAACTGGCACGGAAACATCTAATTGTTTTTCAGCGATAATTGCTACTGCACCAAGCTGAACGGCGCGGTCAGCGAACTGATGTCCGTCCACTATTTCTCCATCTATACAAATAAATAAGGTATCCGGTTGTACTTTTCTACTATCTTGCGCAATTTGGTTAACTTCAATTGCTGCACTTGCTTCTCCAGTATAGACCGGGATAGCTTGCATTAGTTCTTTTAACTTCATTCTTGCCATCTCCTCAAACTTATTCTTTCTGTTAGTTTTGCTAAAATCAAAAAGAATCCTTTTCTATCTTAGCAAAAACAACAAAGTATATCTACCACGACTAAAGACATAGATTGCTTTTAAAGTTAGAAGTATGCCACTTTACTCAGCTGACATACTTCTATCTTCCTATTATTCATTCAGTAAATCACCTATACCTGCATTTTCTCGGATGTCTGTCGCTTTTTTATTTTGTTCCGCTGTATCTTGGTCATGATTTTGGTTGAAGTCACCAATTTGTTCTGGTGAGGCGAGCGTTATTTTCATTTTCGTTTCACTATTGATTACGCTACCTGCCGAAACGCTTTGACTTTTCACATAACCATTTCCACTAAACTCAAAAGGAATACCAGTGATTTCTGAGACTTTTAGAGCGTCAACTTTCGACCAATTCACCATATCTGGAGCAGTCATATCTCCATCAGTCATCAGAATTACTTTTTGTCCTTGCATGATTTCGCTATTTGCTAGTGGAAGTTGTTGAACAATTTTTTTACCATTACCAACAACTACTGGTTCAAGCCCTTTGTCTTGTACAGCTTTTTTAGCTTCGTCTACTGTTTTTTCTGCTACAACAGGAACTTTTTCACTAGCTAGTTTTTCAACATCGCCCGGTTTAATGTTCATGTATTGTAAGCTGTTTTTCATTACAGGATTAAATACTTCGGAAACTGCTTCCCCACCTGTTTGGCTACCAGATAATTGCGGTTGTTGCATGGTCACATATATCACGAGTTCAGGATTATCAGCAGGTGCCATTCCTAAGAAAGAAAAAATATAATTTTCTGCCCCAGTCATGTATTTACCTGTTTTTGAATCTGGAATTTGTGATGTTCCTGTTTTACCAGCTACATCATAACCAGGAATCGCATATAGTTTACCTGTTCCGTTTCGACCGCTAATAACATTTTTTAGTTCATCTCGAGTTTTCTTAGCTGTTTCGGCGCTGATTGGTTTTCCAGCGATTTTGGTTTTTGTTTCTGTCTCTTCTCCAGTATTCGTATCTTTGACGCTTGAAACCACATAAGGCTCTTTCATCGTGCCGTCACTTGCAATAGCAGATGCGGCTTGAATCATTTGCATCATCGAAACTGTTGTCCCTTGACCGAAGACAGTTGTTACTTTTTCAATCGGGTAGTTATAAAGAATTTTTCCTTTTGTTTCATTTGGTAAAGCAATGCCTGTTTTCTTGCCAAAACCAAATTTATCTAAATAGGTTTTAAATGTATCAGTGCCCATTTTGTTTAGCAGTTTAGCAAACGCAACGTTACTAGAACGTTCTACGCCTTCGCGGTATGGAATCGAGCCCCATCCATTCCCATTATTATGGTCATGAATTGCGATATCGCCAACTTTATAGGAACCTGATTGATAGTATTCGTTTGGATTATAAACGTTTTTATCAATAGCAGATGCTAGTGAGATGATTTTCATTACGGAACCTGGTTCATAAGCATATTCCACTGGTAAATCTTGCCAAATGCTCGAACTGTTTCCAGTAATTGTCGACCTGTCAGCCGGATTAAATGAAGGACGTTGACTAATTGCCAAAATCTCTCCTGTTTTCGGATCTGCAACTACGGCCATCATATTTTTCGGTTTATATTTTGCATCGACAGTTGTCATTGTATCTTCTAAAAAGGTTTGGATTTTTTTATCCAATGTTAAGGTAATATCCTTACCGTCTTTTGCTTCTGTTACTTTGTTTTTTGAATCAGGCAAAATATAGCCCATTCGGTCGGTGCTATAATCGATTTTCCCATTTTTGCCTGTTAGTATATCATTATAGCTGGATTCAATTCCCATTTTACCTTCTAATTTGGTAGTGTTTTTTTCTTCTTCTTGTTGCGCAAAGCCGATTAATTGTGTCGCGAAAGTACCATTAGGATAGAAACGTTCTGATTGACGAGTAAATTCAATGCCTGGTAAATTTTCTTTGTCGATTTTAGCTTTTGTTTCTGTAGAAATATTTTTTCCCGCAGAGCCAAATTCAACTTGGTATTTACCTTTTTCATTGAGTTTATCTAGAATATCAGATTCGTCCATAGGAATATATTTTGCAAGAATACGAGCTGTTTTTTCTTCATCAACTACTCGCATCGGATTTTTCGTTGTTTTGGATAATTTATCACTAACTACCGCTGCAATCGTGTAAGAAGCCGTATCCTCTGCTAGCACTTCTCCTTTTCGATCTAAAATGGAGCCGCGTTTTGCTTCGAGAACACTGCTTTTTAAATGTTGTTTAGATGCTTTAGCTGCTAGCGGAACCCCATTTGCTTCTCCCGTAATTTGCAAATAAAGAAAACGGCCAGAAACTAAGAGAAAGAGAATTGTGAAAAAGATAAAAAGCACAAGAGCTCCCCTTCTCATGTTACCTATACGCCGTTTCATTGACCATCTACCACTTTCACATTATCGCCATCAAGTTTTAACCCTTTTTCTTTAGCGATTTTCAAAATACGTTCATATCTTCCTAAATCTTTTACTTCTACTTTTAAATCTTCATTTGATTTTTGTTGTTCGAGAATTTTTGTTTCTTTTGTTTGAATTTCTTGGTTCACTGTATAAATTTGAGCTTGTACACTGATGATTCGAAAAGCAACAACTAAAACAATCGCAAGCGCAATCGTGATGATTACTTTTTCTCCAAGTGTCATTTGACCACGTTTTAGGATTTGTTTTTTAGGCTGTTCCGCTTCTCTATGTACTCTATTTGGCTCGAGATTTGATTTATAGGCGACATTGCTCACATTTTTTCAACTCCTGCTATTTAATAATTTTTTCGATTACACGTAATTTTGCAGAACGTGCTCGGTTGTTTTGTTCCAGTTCCTCTTCACTTGGTACGATTGGCTTTCTTGTAGCAAGTTTGAAATCTGGTTTATATTCATCTGGAATGACTGGAAGACCTGGTGGTAAATCTGGTCCTTTTGTCGCTTCTTGGAATAAGTGTTTTGTTATGCGGTCTTCTAATGAATGAAACGTGATTACGCTAATTCTGCCGCCTGGTTTTAATAATGTTAAGGCATTTTCAAGAGAATCTTCTACCGCACCAAGTTCATCGTTAACGGCAATTCGGATTGCTTGAAAAGTACGTTTCCCTGGATGTCCGCCTTTTCTTCTTGCTGGCGCCGGGATAGCTGTTTTGATGATGTCTACTAGTTCGCCGGTTGTTTCAATAGGTTTTACTTCACGACGACGTTCGATTTCACGAGCAATTTGTTTAGAGAATTTTTCTTCGCCGTATTGGAAAAAGATGCGAATCAAGTCTTGGTAAGACCATTCGTTAACAACTTTTTTCGCCGTCAGTTCTTGCTCTTGATCCATACGCATATCAAGCGCTGCATCTTGGTGATAACTAA
The DNA here is from genome assembly GCF_058684075.1 of Listeria sp. MAN/IMW/UF555. NCBI lineage: Bacteria > Bacillati > Bacillota > Bacilli > Caryophanales > Listeriaceae > Listeria > Listeria sp. MAN/IMW/UF555. The sequence continues at coordinate 270,068 of NZ_JBZWZS010000002.1, forward strand.
AGCCGCGTTCTCTTTCGTCTAATTGAGGGGAAGAAACACCTAAATCATATAAAATCCCATCAACTGCTTCAATTCCGCGCTCGTTCAAAGCTTCTTTCATATAGCGGAAATTTGATTTAATAAAAGTTACTCTATCGCTATATTCTGCTAGTTTAATTTTTGCATTATCAATTGCTGTTTGATCTTGGTCAAAAGCAAATAAGTGCCCTTGTTCATTAAGCTTATTTAGTAAATACTCTGAGTGACCTGCGCCGCCAAGTGTTGCATCGACATAGATTCCGTCTGGTTTTACTTCAAGCATATCGACTGTTTCATGTAGTAATACGGTTTCGTGCTTAAACATGCAAATTCCCCCTTAAATATCAAAGCCAATCATATTTTCAGCTAAATCAGCAAAGGACTCTTCTGCCTCGTTAAAGACATTATCCCACTCTGATTTACTCCAAATTTCAATACGACTTGAAACCCCGATAATTACTGTTTCTTTTTCCAAATCCGCATACTGTAGTAAGTTGGATGGAATATTTATCCGGCCTTGTTTGTCTAGTTCGCATTCAGACGCACCGGAAAAGAAGAAACGTGTAAAGGAACGAGCATCTTTTTTAGTTAGTGGTAAGGTTTGGAGCTTTTCTTCAAGCTTTTTCCATTCCTCTTGTGGATAAGCAAATAAACACTTATCAAGTCCTCGGGTTATAACAAAATTATCCCCCAAAAGCTCACGGAATTTAGCTGGCACAATTAATCTGCCCTTTATATCGATGTTATGTTGATATTCTCCCATGAACATTAGACTTCACCCACTTTCCTAAATACCACTTTACCACATCTCCCCACTTCGCACCACCCAAAACCTAAAAAAGTGTAAAAAAAAATCACTCTACTATTTAAGCAGAATGATCAAACCCTTATTTAAAGCCATTTTAACTACAATTCCTTTTTAAAAATGATTGTGGGGCCGGGTGGAGGGATTCCCCACTTCTCACCCAAAAACTATTTTGCTAATACTTTTTTCCAGCCCGATTTTAATGCAGTTGCGGAAAAAACAATACTTAGAACCCCAAGTAAAATCGTAAAAGTCGCCATACCATATTTGCCAATAAAAGGTGCAAATACAAGGCTCACCGAACCAATCATTTTACCAATTTGGAAAATAATACCGTTAAACGCCATATATGCCCCGCGTCTGTCATCGTCCACAATTGCTGCTAAAATCGTTTGACGCGTAGGCACGTAAAGCAACTCTCCAATAGAAAGAACTGCCGTCGCTAGTAGTAAAACGGCTAGATTATTCGCAAAAGCACACACCGCAAAACCTATAGCAAATAAAGTAAACCCAATGTACATAATAGGTTGTTGCGCTCTTTTTGTTACGAACCTTGCAACCGGAACTGTGAAAAGAACGATAAACAAAGTATTCACTGCCGTTAAAACGCTGACTATTTGTACGCCATTTAGAGTAATGTTTCCGAGTGGACCGAAATGAACGAGCAAAGCCTGAAAATCTTCAGCTAAACGTACGGAAATATAATTGCTCCGTTGAAATTCAATCGACATAACTGCAATTCCACCAATAGTATATAGAAGAAAACGGTAATCATGTAACACTTGCCCATAATTTTTAAGCATTCCTACTAACCCGTAAGATCCTTTTTCTAACACTGCTTTTTGCTTTAATGTTTCTGAAATCAAGCTTATAGTAAGCCATGCAGTGACGAATGACATAATGAAGAGCGCAACGAGTAACGGAAATAAGTAATCGACGAAAAACCAACCACCTACAATAATCCCTATCATCATAGATAAATTATTTGCCCAGTAACTAACCGAATACATAAAAGAACGATTTTCCGGCGTACTTACATCAATCAACATCGCTTCTCCAGCAGGATTTATGAGTCCTTGCGCCACACCAATTAGAAGTAGCATCACAAACGTTATCCATGGTGAATGGAAAATCGGCGAATTACAAAGCACCATTCCTAGAAAGGCAAATACTTTAAGAAGTTCCCCTGCCACCATCAGTTTTTTACGACCAATAATATCCGCCAAATGCCCGCCATACATACCCGCAAGAAACTGCGCCAATACATTAATCATCAAGAGAATTCCCGCGACCTTACTATTAATTTCCATTGAAAAATAAATTGCCATAAAAGGAAAAATCATTGACCCGATTATTTTACTTAAAAATTGAATCAATATCCGCGCACGAATATTTGGATGTAACTCTTTAAACATGGAATCCCCTCCATTGCAATTTTTCTGACTTCTCTGTTAGTATAAAAGGGAAACAGAAAGATAAAAAGGGTATTTAAAAACAGAAATTGTCCCCTTTTAGATTGGAGCTGGCTTATGGACAAAGATTATTTCACTATGCGCGCGCATTTATATGAACAAACTACAGATTTAGAAGTACCTTTTAAACTAAATAATTTAGCAGATATTTGGTTTTGTACTACTAAAAATGCCAAGCGAAAATTGCAGCAATACCAATCAAAGGACATGCTCACTTATTTACCGGGGCTTGGTCGAGGAAATGTTTCACGGCTTATTTTTTCGAAACAATTAGAAGATGAAGTTCTGGAAGTTTTGGAGCAAAGTTTAGCAAAAGATGCATTTAGCGATATATTATTTCTACTACAATTACCAATACCAAAAAGTTGGTTTTCGAGCATATCTACCGAAATTCAGCACATGTTTGGTTTACAAGTAACAGAAAATCAGCAAGAAATACTCCGCTCTATTGTCCGGCGTAAACTTACTACGCTCGATCCGCTGCAAACCTCTGTTTCGATGGAAGCTTTTTTAATTACACAAATCAGTGATACTCTTATAAAATATGATGAACAAAAAAAGACTATCATTCCCCATATTGCCCATAATTGGAAAGTTTCCGATGATTACACAGAATGGACTTTTTATTTACGAAAAAGTGTTTTATTTCATCATGGGCGTATGCTTGATAGTGAAGACGTCAAGCACACCCTACTCCGTTCGAAGGAAACAAATTCGGTAAGCGCCTGGCAACTAAAATCAATTAAAGCAATTCAATGTGGAAATAAATTTACCATTACGATTTATTTAAACAAGCCAGATCCTTTTTTTATTCGCTATTTATGTACTGCCAATATGGCGATTTTGCCGCGCGACGTGGTTTTCGATGAATACAAATGGATTTCAACGGGGCCTTTTCGGATAGTAGAGCGAAATGACGAACGTCTAGTTTTAGAAGCATTTGAGGCTTATTTCTTAGAGCGCCCTCTTCTTGACCGAGTAGAATTTTGGACAGCTCAAACTGGAGACACTTTAACAAACATTCCGATGCAGTTTACTTCCGTTGATTACGAGGAAAATAAAGCTTATGTTGAACGTCGCAAACTAGGTGTCGGTGTCAACTTTATTTGCTTTAATACCCATCGGCAAGGCGTCCCGCAACATCCAGCTTTTCGCGAAGCAATTTATCAACTAATAGACTGCCAAATAGCTAGTGAGCAAGGTTTCGAAAATTACGGCACAATCGCTTCGAATTACTTTCCAGAAAAATCGATTGCTCCCATTAAAAACCCTGACAAAATTGCCGACTTATTAAAAGAAGCAAATTACCAAGGAGAAAAAGTTATTTTTGCGACAACACAGCATCCTACCGCTTTAAAAGAATCGAAATGGATCCGCGACCGGGCGGCACAATTCGGAATTACGCTTGAGCAAAAAATCATAACTCATCATGAAGCTTCTTATTCAAATGTACCAAAAGAGGAAACGGACTTGATGATGATGGGAGAAATTCCAGCTTCTGATAACGAGATGGCTTATTTGGATTTCTTAAATAACCCTTACCTTTTACCACAACAGCTACTTAATCCAAGTATTCTCCTCGAACTTTCGAAAAAATTAGATGCAATGAAATTAGAAAAAAGCGCCTCCAAAAGAGACGCTTTGCAAACGAATATCGATCGTTATCTAACCGAAAATAACTATTTAATTTATTTACATCATCCAGAAAAAAGCCAATCGCTCCATTCCATGATAAAAGGAATTGCAGAAAATCCATATGGCTACTTTGATTTAAGTAAAGTATGGATTGAAACAAAACCGCTTAAAAAAGTAAAATCAAACTATAAATAATGCCATATAAATAAAGAACGACATATAGTAAGGCGAAGATGAAGAAACAAAGTCTCCAGTAACCACGAAGGATTTTGCGAAACTGAATCTCGCCTTCTTTTTTTGCAGCTAACACCACAATAACGATGCCTAAGATAAATAAAAACAACAAAATATAAAGTAAAAACGAACGGTTAAAGATAACAATCATAAAAAAGTGCACCGCGATAATTAAGAAAATTGTCGATAAATCCGCTGCCAACATAATTCTCCGTTGCGGTTTCCGAAATTTAAAACGCGCTAAAAACAAAGTAAGTACAAATACCACTAAGGGTAAAATAATAATAATAGCAGTTGAATTAGTTAACCAATCAAACATGACGTTCTCCTTCCAATCCTTTAATAATCTGGTAAAGTGTCCGAAGTGTAGGAAGGGAAGTTTCTGTTTGGTCCCCTTTTTCTAAAATTGGTAGCACAATCCCATCAATTTCTGTCATACGTTCATTCATACAGTCAAGTGCCATCGAAGAAAAGTTAAGCGCAGTCGTTCGGCAAATCGTCTCGACTTTCTCTAATGCATTTTCTATCGGTAAGACAGTTTCAACTTCATTTACTAGCCTTATTAACAAACGATGCCATTCTTGATTTTCTAAAAGTTTCCCATTTTGAACACCAAGTACTGCTGTTAAAGGGTTTATAACTGCATTGATAAATAATTTTTCTTGGATAATTGCTTGATAATTCGCATGTTTTTCAATCGGAAAAGCTGGGCTAGACGTTAATAATTCTTTTAGGTCGTCATTCAGTTCTCCTTGGAAAATGCTATATTTTGTTCGGCCGTGTCCGCGCCAAATAACGGTCGTATCATCCTCGCGACCTGCCCCGTGCTCGCTAATGCCTAATAAAATTGTACGTGTTGTCCCAAGCTCACTTAAGCGTTCTAGATGTCCGGCGCCATTTTGAATGAATAAAATCGGGATTTTTGTCGGTAGTTTTTGAAGTATTGGTATTATTTCATTTAAGGAATACTGCTTTACGGCGATAATTAGTAACTGTTGTTTAGTTAACTGTTCTTCTTCGGTAATCTGTGCTGCATGAATATGTATATTTTTTGTTGTTTCATTGTCTATTAATGAAATTCCTTTTTGATTTAATAAATCCGCTTGTTCTTTTCGATGTGTAAAAAGGGTGAGCTTAGATTTATCAGCGAAATTAGCTGCGTATAACAGTCCCATTGCTCCCGCGCCAATAATCCCAACATTTATTTGGTTTTCCATTGATTTCAGCTCCATATTGGTTGATGCTTTTATTTTATCAGAAGTGGCGATTCTTTGCACTTTTGCGCGCAAACAAAAACCTCGAAAGACCCATGGCGTCTTTCGAGGTTCGTCTTCAACAAGTGAAACGTCACTTGTTTTTAACAATATTAGCTGTTTGCTACATCTTTGCCATCATATTGTCCACATTCTGGACATACGTGATGGGAAAGTCTGTATTCGCCGCAATTCGAGCATTCGTTCATGCCCGGAAGTTGAAGTTTAACGTGTGTACGACGCTTACGCTTTTTGGCTTTTGAAGTTCTTCTAAAAGGTACTGCCATTTCCTTACACCTCCTTGACGATAACTAAGTACTTGTATCGTTAATCTAAGAAAAATAAATTCCTTAATATATTCCAGCTTCACGGGGAAGTTTAGTCTTCTTTTTTCTCATCGAAAAAATCGGCTAATCCCGCAAGACGAGGATCCACTTTTGGTTCTTTTGCTATTTGTTCTAGTAGGTTACCTTCTTCTGTTTTCATTTCCCATTCTTTGCCTCGTGGAAGCTTACTCATTTCGAGTGCGTCTTCACTGAAAACTTGCATCGGAATTTCAACTAGTAAAAGTTCTTCTACTACAGGGGTTAAATCGACCATATCCTGTTCCATCACATGCCAAGATTCATCTAGAACTTGTTCTTTGGATTTCACAAAGGTTTCCGTCGCATGCACTTCATAAGGATAAATAACATCCTCAAGTGTACGAGCACATGGAAGTGTCCACTCGCCTTTCATTGTAAGGTTAGCGGTAACTTCTTCTGGGTGTACAATTAGTTCCCCAGTTACTTGTACGGGGCTTGCATCACGAACGTCTATATTGTTCTCTTGAAAGAACTTTTTTAGGTCAGCTTTTTCATTAATCGTGAAGTTGCTGTCACGATATTTTTTCAATTGACTGATAGACCATTTCATCCTACATCACTCCAAGCGCAACACAAAATATTATAGCTTTTTTAAAGGCTTTTGTCAATGGTTTTTCAGGGACCGAAACTACCGGCTGAATTTTATGCTAAAATAGATTATCTAAAGGAGGGAACCGAAATGAAAGCAACTGGAATTGTGGTCGAATATAACCCTTTTCATAATGGCCACCAGTTACATTTAAATAAGGCACGTGAACTTACAAAAAGCGATGTGGTAATTGCGGTAATGAGTGGTTCTTTTGTACAGCGCGGCGAGCCAGCAATTATACCTAAATGGGAACGAACGAAAATGGCCCTTGCAGCTGGCGTCGATATGGTTATCGAGCTCCCTGTTTCGTTTGCGACACAACATGCGACTATTTTTGCGGAAGAGTCTATTCGACTATTAGATGCACTTCATATAGATACACTTTTTTTCGGAAGTGAGCACGGGGTTAGTGAAGATTTTTCTACCGCTGCTAAAACCGTTGTTGAAAATGAAGCCGCTTTTAATGAAGCCATTCAGCTTGCTTTAGGTGATAAGAAAACATCGTATGCGAGAGCTTATACAGAAGCTTTTACACGTTTATTTGGAAAAGAACTACTGGATCTCACTAAGCCTAATAACATTCTCGGTTTCCACTACGCACTCGCTATTCAAAAACAAAATCCTTCGATTGCACTTCAAACGATGCCGCGTGAACATTCAGGCTATCACGATGCGGAAGCAAGCCATGATTATATTGCTAGTGCAACCGCGATTCGAAAGTTACTCCTTGCTGGGAATTTAGAAGAAGCTAGTCGCTACCTTCCCGATTCCTCTATAGAAGTTTTAAATAATTATCGCGGACCATTTTTATCGTTTGAAGATTATTGGCCGCTTCTAAAGTTTCGTTTAATCCAAGCTAATTCGGATGAGCTTGAAGGGATTCGCGGGGTTAGTGAAGGAATTCAAAATCGAATGCAACTTGCGGCAAAAAAAGCACACAGTTTTTCAGATTTTATTGAAATAATGAAAACAAAACGTTACAGCAACGCACGATTACAACGAACGGCGTTACAAATTTTATTAAATGCCCAAAATACGCCTCCAGCAGAGCCCTATATCCGAGTACTCGGAATGAGTAAAACTGGTCAAAAATATTTATCGCTCCATAAAAAAAATATTTCGCTGCCTATTGTTACGACTGTTTCTAAAGCAGAACCAAGTCTTTTAAAAGAAGATTTACGGGCGACAGACATTTATACGCTAATAAATGGATTAGAAGATTATCAAGCAGGCGACTTTCATACTCCACCAATTCTAACCTTGTAAAACTTTACAAGGTTTTTGGTTGACTTTCATCGTTCTATTTTGCTAAGATGTTTGTCCGACTCAAAAAACAGGAGGTATGTGTATGGTACAAGAATATATTCGATTAAGAGGAGCTCGTGAAAACAATCTCCAAAATATTTCCCTAGATATACCGAAACGAAAAATCACTATTTTTACAGGCGTATCTGGCTCTGGAAAATCTTCTATTGTATTTGAAACTATTGCCACAGAATCGCAAAGACAGCTAAACGAAACATACAGCGCTTATCTTCGTAATTTTCTACCGAAGTATACGCAACCGGACGCAGATTCAATTGAGAACCTCTCCACCTCTGTTATTATTGATCAAAAACGACTTGGCGGTAATTCCCGCTCCACCCTTGGTACCATCACAGATATTAATTCCATTTTACGCTTACTTTTCTCGCGTGTTGGAAAACCTAGTATCGGTACAGCAAATCTATTTTCATTTAATGATCCTGCTGGCATGTGCCCTGACTGCCATGGTGTTGGTCAAAAAGTATCCGTTGATCTAGTCAAATTACTCGATCCAAATAAATCACTTAAAGAAGGCGCCATCTTATTTCCGACGTTTTCAGTAGACTCATGGTACTGGAATTCCTATGCTTATTCCGGCTTTTTTGATGTGAACAAAAAAATAAAAGATTATACCGATGAAGAATATGACATGCTTTTAAACGGGAAAGATGTGAAAGTCTTTTTAGAAACACCAATGGGTAGCATGAACGCAACATACGAGGGCTTAATCCCTAAATTCAATCGGCTTTACATTCAAAAAGAAGGCGAAATGTCTGCTTCTACTAAAAAACGAGTAGATAAATTCACTCATATTGCCCCGTGCACAACTTGCGAAGGTACGAGACTTTCGAAAGAAGCACTATCTTGTAAAATAAACGGCGCGAATATTGCTGACTATACCGCGATGCAGTTAGATGAACTCAAAGAAACACTTACTAGCATAAATGACCAAGTAGCAGCTCCGATGGTCAAAAGTGTAACAGAACGGGTGCAACATTTAATTGATATTGGTCTTGGTTATATGACACTAGACCGGCAAACAGCTTCTCTTTCTGGCGGGGAGTCACAACGCGTCAAGATGATTCGTCATTTAAACAGTAGCTTAACTGATTTGCTTTACATTTTCGATGAACCAAGTATTGGGCTCCATCCTCGTGATGTTCATCGTTTAAATGACTTACTCGTTAAATTACGTGATAAAGGAAATACGATTCTCGTCGTCGAACATGATCCGGATGTAATCAAAATTGCCGATCATATTGTCGACGTAGGTCCTCACGCTGGAAAACATGGCGGTGAGATTCAGTTCGTTGGAAGTTACCCAGATTTACTCAAGTCGGATACTTTAACAGGCCGGTTCCTCAATCGCCACTTGCCAATTAATGATAAACCGCGCGCACCAAAAGGCTTTTTATCTACTGAAAAAAGCAGTCGTTTTAACTTAAAAGATATTCAAGCTACTATTCCAAAAGAAGTACTTACAGTGATAACTGGTGTGGCAGGTTCTGGGAAGAGTACATTAATTCATTCTGTTTTCCTAAAAGAATATCCAGATGCCATTGTTATTGACCAGTCCGCTGCTCATGCGAATATCCGCTCCAATCCAGCAACATATACGGGCATTATGGATCCAATTAGAAAAGCATTCGGAAAAGAAAATGATGTGAGCCCTTCACTATTTAGTTATAATTCGAAAGGTGCCTGCGAAAACTGTAAGGGACTTGGCTTTACAACAATGGATTTAGCTTTTATGGACTCGATTCGTACACCTTGTGAAGTCTGTCATGGCAAACGATTCCAAGATTCCGTTTTACAGTATAAGCTTGATGGAAAATCGATTAGTGATGTATTAGAATTAACCGTTTCAGAAGCCCTTGAATTCTTTACAGATAAAAAAATCTTGAAGAAAATTACGGCAATGGAAGAAGTTGGAATTGGCTATGTTACACTGGGCCAAGCACTCAGCACACTTTCTGGCGGAGAATGCCAACGCTTAAAACTCGCCAATGAGCTCCATAAAAAAGGATCCATTTACATTATGGATGAACCAACAACTGGGCTTCATATGTCAGACATTGAACACATTCTGTCTATTATTCACTCTCTTGTAAATAAGGGAAATACGGTGATTGTGATTGAACATAATGTTGATATTATTCGAAATGCTGACTGGATTATCGACCTTGGTCCAGAAGGCGGAAGTTCAGGTGGGCAAATTCTATTTGAAGGCGCGCCACTCGATTTATTAAAAAACAAACAATCGTTAACTGCGAAATATCTTTAATATGAAAAAAGCCGTTTTGTCTATACTCAGACAAAACGGCTTTTTTTATTGTAGTTTTTCTAAATAATCAACAGCATCTTGGAATGTTTTCACTGGGACAATTTTCATTTTAGAGTCAATGTCTTTCGCTGTTTTAACTGCTGTATCGTAATTGCTTTCAATGCTTGGATCGCTTTTTTTCATTTCTTTTGTAATTGGATCTTTCGGAGCAAAGAAGATTTTCGCGCCACTTTTATCTGCTGCGACAACTTTTTGGTCAATTCCACCAATTCTTCCTACAGTTCCATCAGGATCAATCGTTCCGGTTCCAGCAATTTTTTTGCCATCTGTTAAATCATTTTTTTGGAAGCGACTGTAAATTTCTAGACTGAACATTAAACCAGCAGATGGTCCGCCGATTTTTTCAGAGTCGATTTTCACAGTTGGGTCTGCAGTGATTTTTTCATCATCCACTAGTGTGATACCAATTCCTGGCGTGCCTTTTTTATCGATAGCTGTTAGTTTAATACTTGCTTCTTCATTTTTATTGCCATGTTTGTATTTGATTTTGACAGTGTCACCCACTTTTTTGCTGTGGATGTAGTCAATAAATTCTTGGCTTGATTTAAAAGATTGTCCGTCAATTTCAGTAATTAAATCTCCCGCATGAAGGATACCTGCTGCTGGGACGTCCTCTTTTACACTTAATACGTATACACCATCATAAGTAACTTTGACTTTTTGGTCCGCTGCTTTATATGCGACTTGGATGGCATTGTTTTTTGATTCGTTCATCATTTGCATTTGGCGAACGTTGTATTCTTCATCTGTTTCGTTGTCGTATTTAATATCACTGTCTTTTTCTAATTCATGATATGGCAGGAATTTAGCTGTCATATATGTATAAATATTAGCTTTTCCCATTGCAATCGTAACTAGGCTGAGTGAACCGTCTTTTTTATTTGGATGGTCATCTACCGTAACGAGTGGTGCAAGTTCTTCCGTTCCACCAGGTTTTGAAATATAATACGGAACCGGAATAAAAAAGCCCGCTATAATAATGATTAACAGCACTATCGCCGTTATTTTTTTCCACTCTTTACGCATTATCTGTCCATCTCCTACTTATTGAATTTTGCTTTTACCGCTTTGTTTACGACTTCAGGTACAAGTTCACGAATATCACCTTGATACTGCGCCACTTCTTTTACCATACTTGAACTTAAAAACGAGTATTTCGTATTAGTCATAACAAAAAAAGTTTCAATGTCTGCATTAAGTGTGCGGTTCATCGAAGCTATTTGCATCTCGTACTCAAAATCACTTACTGCTCTGAGTCCTCTGACAATAGCAGTAGCCCCGCGTTTAGCAGCATAATCAACTGTTAATCCACTCGCACTTTCCACGTGAACATTTGGTAAATGAGCCGTTACTTGTTTAATCATTTCCATTCGCTCTTCTACGGTAAAAAGTGGTTTTTTAGACGAATTATTTAAAACGGATACGTAAAGTACATCGAATATTTTCGCTGCACGTTCAATAATATCTAAATGTCCATTTGTAATTGGGTCAAATGTTCCGGGAATAACAGCAATTTTGTTTCCCATTTCTACGCCTCCTGAAATTCAAATATGGATAAAACAGTAATTCCGTAAGAAACCGATTTGATTTTCTCAAATTTACCAATTGTATCTGGCATTACTGCTTCTTTATCATGCTCGCAAACAATTCTTCCATTTTCACTAACTAGCTCTAATTTTTCTAAGGCTATAAGTAATTTTTCTAGTTGTTGTTTTTTATAGGGCGGATCTAAGAATACTAGGTCAAATTTCCACTCGTTTTTATGAAGCAATTTGAGTGCTCGTTCGGCGTCATTTCGGTATACTTCTGCGCGCTCTGTGAAATGGCAACCTTCAATATTTTGACGGATTGTTTTAATTGCTAGTGTCGCTTGGTCAATAAAAACTGCGCGCTCCGCACCTCGACTTAGCGCTTCGATTCCAAGTCCGCCGCTTCCGGCAAATAAGTCGAGAACAATATCGCCATCAAAGAATGGACCGATAATCGAAAATAAGGATTCTTTTACTTTATCTGTAGTTGGTCTTGTATTGTTTCCTGGAACAGCTTTTAAAGCGTGTCCTTTTCGTTCTCCTGCAATGACTCTCATGTTTTTGCACAACCTTTACTTCAATGTCTTTTTTACTTTATCATAAATAGGTGCAAAAAAACAGCAAGACTAGTTGAAATAGTCTCGCCGTTTTGATTAAATACTGATTTGCACATCTTCGTTTTTATGTTCGTACATCATTTCTTTTTTGGATTCGTATTCTGTTTTTAAGAACGGACGGAAAGACATTTCCACGCGTTTCACATAATGAAAACGAGAAACTTTGTTAGAGATATCTTCTACTTCGGCCATATCACAATATAATACCGCATATTTCAACTTGCGCGATACATAATGAACATTTCCAAATCGCTTCAAAGATCTAACTTGTTTAAGATGATTCATCCAAACGACGATAGCTTGTCTATCATTTTCCATTGTTTAAGCCCCTTCTTTTTAGGATAAGCTTTACGCTGAACAACCGCAGCCTCCCCCGCTGCCACATCCACCTGTAGAACAAGCAGATTTTGTTTCAAAAAACGGATTACCGGTTGGTACTTTGATATTTTCTGAAACTGCACTTGCGAGAAGCAAACTGATTTCGTCCAAGAGAGATTGCAAATCCATCTCTGCCCGGCGAAAAGCTGCCACATTTTGATCCATATCGACTTCGCGTTTATAAGCACGAGTCTTTCTGGTTACTTCTTTATAATCAGGATGATACCGGCCGAACCGTTGTACTTCCTCATATTGTTCTTTTATTCGTATAAACTGACGAATATTTTTTTGTGAATTGGCGTCATCTAGTAATACTTGTCTAGTATGCTTATAATTCTGTGCTTCTTCGGAGTCTAGAATCATGCTAGCAAGCTCATCTGATAAATCGAGTAGCGCCATATTTTCCATTGTAGCGAGCAATCTAGCCACCTCCATCTTACTTACTTTTTCATTATACCATAGAACGATTATTTAATAATAAAATTTTGCGTATAGTACTTCTGATAAGTTCCCGCACCCATATAAGTATAAGAACCATCTAGTAAGTTTTCTCTATGCCCTTTAGAGTTAAGCCAACCTTCAACAGCTGCGGCACTGTCTATATAGTTGTAAGCGATGTTTTCGCCCGCTTTAGTATATTTTACATTACCGGCACTTAATCGTTTGCTTAAATCTCCTTGCGTTGGTGAAGTATGATCAAAATAATCATTTTTCTTCATATCGACACTATGACCATAGGCGACTTTTGCGACTTCCTCATCCCACGCCACTTCTTCTATACCGTAGCGGTCGCGAATGACGTTTGTAATTTCTAACACTTGTTTGCTAGAAGCTTGGTCAATCGCATTCCAATCTTCTTGGGATAATTTCTCTTCATAAATTTCGCCTTGATAAGATAATTCATAAGGTCGCATTTTTATGAAAGCTAATTTATTCAAGTAGCGGACACTAACTAGTTTTGACTTAAATTTATCAAAATTTAGTTGCGCATACACGCCACTTCCGATATTAACAATTGGTCGAGCATTTAAATCTTCTTCGGAAAGTTCAAATTTATAATAGCTATCTTTGTAATTAAAAGATATTTCTGATTGTAAATTCGCGTCAGTAAATACTTTTTCTGTCGACATTCCGATTGAATAAGGCATAACATTTAAATCTTGTCCGAGCGCATAAATAGTTTGAACGACATTATTTGTCACTCCAACTAACATGTAACTAGTTCCTGGTTGACTGTAAACGTAATTATCATAACCGTATGCTGTTTTATCAACACGCACCGGGTCGCCAAATTCTTTTTTCAACTCGCTTACGTTTTTATTTATAAACCTCGCCAAGCTAGAACTATCTTGCACTTGTTTCGGATTTTCATTTGTTGTTTTTTTATCATCAGGAAAATCGGATTTTGTAGCAGTATCTTCGGCCGTATTTTTTTCAACTGATTTACTAAAAAAAAGATCTGTGTTATATCCAATGAACAGGCAAATGATTAATAGCACAGCTACTCGCATAATAAACTTCACATTTTGCCCTCCTCGGCAGTATTTGGTTTATCTTGATGTAACTTTCATTTTACCAATTCTAGTATCATTTGAAAAGCTTTAAAAACCATAAAAAAACAATTACGAAAATCCGCGACAAAATGCGGTTCTCCGTAATTGCAGTTATTTTTATAAGAAAATCGAAATAACGACCATCGCAACAAATAAAATTGTCATGTAGTTTAGCGAGTAAACAAACATCCATTTTGCCCATTTGATGCTGTCGTCCATTTTAAATCCGTAAATGCTTAGTGCAAGCCAACCGATATTAAGTAAGGTTGCTAAAATAACATATACAAGCCCTAAATCAAACATAAAGAATGGCAATACGGTTAATAAAATCACCCAGAAAAACATACTTTTTTTCGTGCGTTCAATCCCTTTTACAACAGGTAACATTGGGATTCCAGCCGCAGCATATTCTTCTTTCCGTTTAATAGCAATCGCATAAAAATGCGGTGGTTGCCAGCAAAACATCACAAGAAATAGCATAATTGGCACAATACTAAATGATGGTTCAACTGCAAACCAACCAATTAACGGCGGTACAGCTCCTGAAAAACTACCAATTACGGTATTACTAACTAATTTTCTTTTCGCATAAAGTGAATAAACGACTACATACAAAAAGACCCCAATAACACCAAGAACCCCTGCTTGCCAAGTCGTCATAAATAACATAATTGTTCCGACGACACCTAGCACAAGTGCAACCATTAGTGCACGTTTACCAGAAATTTTCCCGGTCATCGTTGGTCTGTTTTTCGTTCTTTCCATAATTCCGTCAATATCACGGTCAATGACATTGTTAAAAGCGCCCGAAGCAGCGACAATAAGTGCCGAACCGACGATAGTAAAAAATATTACATCTACATTTTGAATAAAAGAAATTCCATTTAACTGAAAGGCTAGCCACATACCTGTAAAAGCAGTAATCGTATTAGAATTAACGATTCCGATTTTCACAAGCTCGGTAAAATCACGGACAGTAAATCTACTCGAAGTTAACTCCCCAGTCTTTTCTATCTGATTCAATTTTTCTCCCCCTAACACTTGCTGATATAAACCAGTGATTGCGAACTGATACATATCCTATACCCTTATTATGTGAAAAATACGCACCCTTTGTCAATAAATCGGCTTTAGTCTTGTACGCTTTACTTCTTTAAATAAACACGCTACAATTAGTTTGATGTGTACTCATGAACTTATACATATAAACAAATTTTAGTAAAATCTCACACGCATCTAAAGGAGAGATTGGTAGATAATGAAAAAATTCTTAAAAGTTTGGTCCGTACTAACGATTATTTGTATGACAGTCGTTGTGTTTGGCGGGGCGCTGGTGACGAAAACTGGTTCAGCAGATGGTTGTGGTAATAGTTGGCCACTTTGTAATGGACAATTAGTTCGTTTAACAGATGTTACCCCTGAAAAACTCATTGAATTCATGCACCGAATGACAACGGGAATCAGCTCGATTTTTGTTATTGTATTAGCGATTTGTGCTTGGATTTATATGAAAAATCGTCGCGAAACAAAACCGCTTGCAATTATCGCTGTGTTATTTTTAATTATTCAAGCGTTAATGGGAATGGCAGCAGTTGTATGGGGACAAAATCCGTACATCATGGCGCTCCACTTTGGTATTTCCATCATTTGTTATGCGTCGATCGTGTTACTTGCCTTAATGATTTTTGAGGTGGACAGGAAATTTGATGCTAGAAACCTTGTAATGGGGACAAAATTACGAATTAATATTTACGCGCTAACGATTTACACGTATTTAGCCGTTTATACTGGTGCACTTGTACGCCACGAAAAAGCAAGTATGGCCGTTCCGGTTTGGCCGTTTGAAAATGGGCACTTTATTATGCCTACTTCCGTACAAGATTATGTTCAGTATTTCCACAGATTAGCCGCATTTATTTTAATTGTTTGGTTGCTTTATGTAACTTGGCTTGTGTTCCGTGATTATAGAAGATACCGCGTGTTAACTTTTAGTATGGTATTGTCGCTTGTGTTTATCGCTCTTCAAGCGGTTACTGGTGCGCTTTCTGTTTATACAGGAGTGAACTTATATATCGCACTGGCACATAGCTTAATTATTACAATGCTCTTCGCCTTACTTTGCTACCTATGCTTACTCGCATCAAGAAGTAAAAGTAATCGGCTACGAATTAAATAAAGAAAGCAGCTGATGACCAAAAATCATCAGCTGTTTTTGTTTTATCTACAGTTTTCAGTCGTTTTTATGCTAAAATAAGTGAGAGTATAAGTCAAACGAGGTGAATAACTTGGATAAAACAAAGAGAAAAATGATTTATGAGATTTTTATGCTTGGTCTCATACTACTTTCCCTTGCCCTATTGCCGTACAGAAACAACTTTACTTTTATTTTAAATTGGATTATTTGGGTGATATTTACATTAGATTATTTTGTTAGGTTTCACCGAGCAGATGATAAGTGGCATTATGTAAAAACGCATCCTTTCCAGCTGATTGCAATTATTCCTTTTTACGGTGGGTTCAGAGCGGCTCGGATCGTAAGTTTTGTCCATCTTCTGAGTATTACTGCGATGGGAAGACGTTATATTATGCCGATATATGGCTTTTTCCGTTCCAATGGATTGAATCGATTTTTAATGATTTTTGTATTGCTTGTAATTATTATTCCTGTTCCAATGGTTTTTATTGAACCTGAAATAAACAACTATCCTGATGCACTTTGGTGGGCAATCGTTACGGCGACTACAGTAGGCTATGGCGATATTGTTCCAGTCACACCAATTGGGCGAATTTTGGCATCGATAATGATGCTATTTGGGATAGCGTTTATTGGGATGATAACTAGTACTTTAACCAACTTTTTCCGCGCTAAAAAAACGTCTACTTCTAGCACACAACGCGCAAGTAAGATCACCCAATTAATTGCCGATACACCTGATTTAACGAAAGAAGAAATTGCAGTAGTTGAGCAATTTTTAACACTGAGAAAAAATGAATTAATAAACGAGACCAAAAAAAGTGATAGCGAATGACGCTATCACTTTTTTATTAGCTTTTCGACTTGATTCCGGTAACGTTCAGATAAAGCTTGAACAGCTAAAATCCGCTCAAAGTCTTCTTGTGTGCCTTTTTTATGCAATACTTTTTCATGACAAAAGGCAACTGTTACTCCGTGCGACTCTTGGTGAATTTGTTTCATTTCAGCTGATTCACTAATTTCCCCTGGGGTAATTGTTCGGCACAGATAACCTGTTAAACCCGTTTCGCGAATTGCTTTATAGAGATCTGGTATTCCATTAAATTTCTCAATCGTGCTACACGGATTTCGTGCTTCTGTTACTTGTATTACGGTTTCGCCAATTTGAAATTTATCACCGATTTGGACCGTACTTTCTAACATATTAGTGACAATGAGATTCTCACCAAATGCGGTTACTTGTAATTCTTCCCCAAACATTTCAGCCCATTTTGCGTAATGCTCATATGGATAAATGCATACAGTTCGATCCACACCACCGTGATATTTCAAATTATGAGGTGCATCGTTTTCAAAGCCATTCATAGTTAATTGGGCTTTTTTAACGAGCTTTTTTTCAATTCCAGTCATCATTCGTTTATTATTTGGAAGGGTTAAATTTTTTGGTTTTCCAACTGCTAAATGGATGATTTTCGGTTTCATCTGTTTACTCCTTTGATGTTATTTTTTTCGGCTTAAGATAGCAAGAATGCTTGTAATTAATGCGAGCACACCAATGGCAAGCGCCGTCCATAGCAAAATGGTATTGTCATTAGACTCGCTTGTATCCCCAGCAGTATTCTCGGCTCCTGCAACCATTTCTCCGTGTGAGCCAGTTGTTTGTTTGGATGAGTCTTTCAAAATTTTCGTTGTTGCATGAGGGGTTTCGGAATCTTCTGCGCCAACCCACTCGACAATAGAGCCATCTTCATAATATTGGTAGGCATTCCAAGCAACTTCTCCTTCTTCACTTGGATTTTTGGCGATAAAACTAAAACGTTGGAATTGACCTTTTTCAATCCCGCTGCCTTCCGTTTGCCATGTCACTGTACTGTTTTTCTTATCTACTGTAGTCGTCCAGCCGGGAACGGGTTCATATGATTCGAATGAAACACCTTTCGCTACTTTTAAAACGATTTTCTTTGATGCAGCGTCTTTTTCGGAAGGTACTTTCATTGTATAAGTTTCCCAAGAGTCAACAGTGGACTCACTTGGTAAAACTGACACATGCGCACTTGCCTCAAATGGAATAATAAAAACTGCTAATAAAACGACGAGCGAACTAATAATTTTTTTCATTGTTTTTCCCCTTTACTGTGTAATATTGGTTGTAAATGTTTGATTAATATCGGTAAAATCTTTCGTTAGGCCATGGACCGTAATTTCCCATTTTCCAGTTTGGTTAATATAAAGTCCTTCTGCAAAATATTGGTTCTCATTTGCAAGTTTTGCTTGGAAAGTGGCTTTTTCATCAGTTTTAGTAGATTTTGTTGTGATAGTCACTTGTTCGAAATCTGTTTTGGTGGCTCCATCTGCGGAAGTGAAAGTGATGATAAATTGGTTTTGTCCGACTGTCGCTGGCTCTACTCGTAAATTGATTTTTGCATTTTCGCCTTCTGCTGCAATTGTTTCATCAAATGCTTTTGGGGCAGGTGGTGGCGGGGTTTGTACGTTTGTTAAAACACTTGCGACGATAAGAATGATCGTCCCAATGATAAGCTCAATTAAAATCGTTTTAAATGGCAACTTTTTGTTTTTGAGTTTAAGATAGATGTAATGTCCTAAACCTAATAATGCCATTAGTAAAAATAAACCGATTTTGAAAAGAAGAATTTTACCGTAGTTGGTTGTAAATAAGTTTGCCATTTGACCAATGTTCATCACTGCCATAAGTAAGCCACTAACTAGTATTGAAGCTACCGCGATGATTGCAACAATGGCAAATCTGCTCCAAACTTCACGCGCTTTTCCGGTTTTCGGTAATACGAATAATAGTACTAAAATGCCACCAACCCAAACACTTGCTGCAATCATATGAAGCATATCTGCTGTGATACTTACTATTTTATCGGCACTCGCTGCAGCATGTCCATTCTGAGCCTTCGCAAAAATCAAATAACCAATTAATGCACTCTCTGTCAGAAGCGCGAACCAGCTCCATTGTTTATTTTTACGAACCATAATAACAGTAAAAATAACAAGCACGAGCCATGAGATAAGCTCACTAAGCCAAATATAGCCTGTTTTCGTCGTTAAGAAAGCCGCTAATTTATCCGGCTGGAAACTTTCGCTAATAGAAACACCTGTTGTAATGCTCGTTTGTACAAAAAGTTGCATTAGTAGCGCCGTGCCAAGAAAGGCGAGCGCAAACCAGATAATTTTCTTTAAACGCGTCGTAATTTTTGCTGTTAATTGCTCTTTTCGCGGATAAAGTCCTAGTCCAAAAACTAGCATCCCGATAAACAATGAAAATCCTATATAAAGTATTGCTTTTTGAACGGAACTAATTTGCAGATCGAAAGCATTTGATGGTACTTCGGTGCTTTGGAATGTCGCTTTTGTATCACCTAATTTAAATGATATGACGCCACTTACCGTGTGGCCGTCAGCAGAAACAACTCGCCACGATACGGAATAGACGTCTGCTTTTAATTCAGCTGGCAA
The DNA here is from genome assembly GCF_058684075.1 of Listeria sp. MAN/IMW/UF555. Taxonomy (NCBI): domain Bacteria; kingdom Bacillati; phylum Bacillota; class Bacilli; order Caryophanales; family Listeriaceae; genus Listeria; species Listeria sp. MAN/IMW/UF555. The sequence goes on from NZ_JBZWZS010000002.1 coordinate 289,842, forward strand.
GGAAGCTTCCACCATATGATCATTCTTCTTAGAAACAGCTGTCTTCCCTGTCTCAACCCGCTTTCCACTTGAATCTTTTACTTCTATTAAAGGAAAATCCGCTTCAATTTCTTCATTAAACACGAGCGTTACTTTTTCTGGCGCTGTTTTTATATGCGATTGATCGGCTGGGTTTGAATTTTCCAAATAAGCATGCGCAGAAACATGCTGAACTGGCACAATTAATATGTATAACACGATTAAAATAAAACTGATCCTTTTAAATAATTTCATTTGCTGCTCCTTTTTCGAACGAACGGTTTTACTCTTTTTAACTTATCACGTGCAAGAATTGAATGGAAATAATTGGCTCACTCGCTATTGCAAAAGATATAGCGATTATGGCATAGTGAAAGAAAAGGAAAAGGGGGATTTTTCTATGCTTCGTTATATTGAATTATTTTTTATGTTTGCATTTGTTACACTCATCACGATGTGGCTTCAAGCACTCTTAGCTAAATGGAAACCAAATATTCTGGGCTCTTTCTGGCTTCGAACACTTACTTTTATTATTATTGGTTATGCTTTAATGGCCCCGACACTATACATCGGCAGTTTATTACTAAAATAAGTTCAGTTGCTTTCACATCGCAGTTAGATGTTTTATACTGAGATGTGGGAGGTGAATTTTATGAAAAAAATGTTAGTTGAATTTAGAGACTTCGCGTTAAAAGGGAATGTACTAGATCTTGCGGTGGCCGTTGTTATTGGGGCTGCTTTCGGAAAAATCGTTTCATCTTTAGTAGATAACATCATCATGCCATTCGTTGGTGTACTCCTCGGTGGCCTTGATTTCACAGATTTAAGCTTCAAAGTTGGAAAATCAGTCATTCAGTACGGTGCTTTTATTCAATCCATCGTGGACTTTGTCATCATCGCTTTTGCCATTTTTATTTTTGTCAAAATACTTACTAGCTTTATCAAGAAAAAAGAACAACCAACCGAAGAGACACCAGTACCTCCAACAGAAGAATACTTAAAAGAAATTCGCGATTTATTAAAAGAACAACAAAAATAAGCACATAAAAAAACAGGAACCTAAGTCATTATTTCTGACTAAAGGTTCCTGTTTTTTTATTGTTGTTGTTTCTTTAATTGTACCGCTAAGAACATTTCCACCACAGCGACTACTAAAAAGATAATTTGTAAAATAAATACATAACCGATAATGAGTATTTGAACAACCATCCAGACTGCGAGTACGGCGGCGGCTGCAAACATGACTTCTTTTGTTCGTGGTAATTTTTTTAGTAAATAAATTAGTGCTGCTAAATGGAATAACCCAACAAATATGAATAAAAATATGCCTGGGATTAAATAATCGACAAACGGTGAACCATCAAGCAATCCGGTTGAAAGTGATAAAAGACTACCACTAGGCTTAAAAACCATCGATAATCCCCCATAAATTGCTCCAAATGCTGTAAAACCAACTATTAAAATACTACTTATACGTGTCCAGTTCATGGCGTTCTCCTAGTCGTTTTTCTAGTAGTATACCACGAAAATTATCATTCTGCCGCTTTTCTTCGTTTTATTTTTTTGATTAAATCGATCAGTACGAAAACAGCAATTCCGCATGCGACAACTGTTGTAAGATACCAAGCCGGCCCAGATTCCGCGCGTACTCCAAGCCAATAAGTCACCGTTTTCGGATTAAAAAATGCAAAGCAAATCGCACAAAATGCAATAATTCGACCAATAATGGAATTTTCTCTCATAGCAAGTGCATCTCCTTTTCTTTTATTATAACAATGGTTAGGAGAGAACTGATTACTTTTTAGGTCCCAAAATTGTATGCCCCGTGACAAGTTTTGGTTTGTTGTTATAAAAATGTGGCAGCTGACTTCTATTTAATACAAAAAAAGACCCCTGAAAAAATTCAGAGATCTTTTTATTGTTCGGTTGATATGAATTACATCATACCGCCCATGCCGCCCATTCCCATATCTGGGCCTGCTGCTGGACCGTTTTCATCTGGTTGATCTGCTACAACAGCTTCTGTAGTTAATAGAAGAGCAGCAACAGATGAAGCGTTTTGTAATGCGGAACGAGTAACTTTTGTTGGATCGACAATACCAGCGTCAATCATGTTTACCCATTCGCCATTAGCTGCGTTGAAACCAACGCCAACTGCTTCGTGTTTCAAGCGTTCTACGATAACGGAACCTTCAAGTCCAGCGTTATGCGCGATTTGACGAACTGGTTCTTCTAGGGAACGAAGCACGATGTTGATACCTGTTTCTACATCGCCTTCTGCTTCTAGTGCTGCTACTTTATTGTAAATACTTACAAGGGCAGTACCACCACCAGCTACGATACCTTCTTCTACTGCTGCACGAGTAGAGTTAAGGGCATCTTCAATACGTAATTTACGTTCTTTTAGCTCTGTTTCAGTTGCAGCTCCGACTTTAACAACAGCTACTCCACCTGCAAGTTTTGCTAAGCGTTCTTGTAATTTTTCTCTATCAAATTCAGAAGTAGTTTCTTCCATTTGCGCACGGATTTGGTTTACGCGAGCGCTGATTTGTGTGGAATCGCCTGCTCCTTCTACGATTGTTGTATCATCTTTTGTTACAACTACTTTGTTAGCTGTTCCAAGTTGATCAACTGTTGCTGTTTTCAGCTCTAAACCTAGGTCTTCTGTGATGACTTGTCCACCAGTTAAAACAGCAATATCTTCTAGCATTGCTTTACGGCGGTCACCGAAACCAGGAGCTTTCACTGCAACTACGTTAAATGTTCCGCGAAGTTTGTTTAGTACTAGAGTTGCTTGAGCTTCTCCTTCAACATCTTCCGCGATAATTAGCATTGGACGACCTTGTTGAACAACTTGTTCTAAAACTGGTAAGATTTCTTGGATGTTGTTGATTTTTTTATCTGTAATTAAAATGTATGGTTTTTCAAGGACTGCTTCCATTTTGTCGGAATCAGTTACCATGTAAGGGCTAGTGTAGCCACGGTCAAATTGCATACCTTCTACTACGTCTAATTCTGTTGCAAAGCCTTTGGATTCTTCAATAGTAATAACGCCATCGTTACCAACACGTTCCATTGCTTCTGCGATTAATTTACCAACTTCTTCATCACCAGAAGAAATAGCAGCAACTTGAGCGATAGACTCTTTGCTTTCAATTGGTTTAGAGATAGCTTTTAATTCTTCAATAGCAGTTGCTACGGCTTTTTCGATACCACGACGTACGCCTACTGGATTTGCTCCAGCTGTTACGTTTTTCAAGCCTTCTTGAATCATTGCTTGCGCTAAAACGGTAGCAGTTGTAGTTCCGTCCCCAGCAACATCATTGGTTTTAGAAGCAACTTCAGATACAAGTTTTGCGCCCATGTTTTCAAATGGGTCTTCTAATTCGATTTCTTTTGCAATCGTTACACCATCATTTGTAATTAACGGAGAACCGAATTTTTTTTCTAAAACAACATTACGACCTTTTGGGCCAAGCGTTACTTTTACTGCGTTTGCTAGTTGGTCGACACCACGTAACATGGCACGACGAGCATCTTCACTAAATTTAATATCTTTTGCCATTTTATATTTCCCTCCGATTATTTCTTTTTTTATTATTTAGTAATTGCTAAAATATCACTTTCACGTAAAATCAGATAGTCAGTTCCTTCATACGTCACTTCTGTTCCAGAGTATTTTGCGAAGATAACCGTGTCACCTTCTGCAACTTCAAGTGGTTCTTTTGTGCCGTTATCTAGCACACGACCTGAACCGACTGCAACAATTTTCCCTGATTGCGGTTTTTCTTTGGCAGAGTCTGGTAATACAATCCCACTCGCTGTTTTTTCCTCTGCTTCAAGTACTTCAATTACAACACGATCTCCTAATGGTTTTAACAATGTAAATGACCTCCTCTGATATAATTACATTTTTCATTTTAGCACTCGACACATTAGAGTGCTAATACAGTTATTATGATACCAAACTAAATAAAAATTGCAAGCAAAAACGTTTAAAAATTAAAGAATTCTTATTTGCGGTAAAGCGTGATAACTAGTACAATAAGAAGAGCTATTTCCGCTATTTTTAAGCATTTAGCTGGAGCTTGTTTTTAGAAGGGATGCGTATTTTTTGGCTAAACGTTATATTACGATTGTATTAGTTTATTTATTATTACTATTTTCTGCATCTATTGGGATTCCCGTTGTTCAACATATTTTACTTAGTATGACTTCGATTTCTACAGCGGATGCTCAAACTTATGGGGTAATTACATGGTCGATTTTTTCTAATTTATTATCACTCGCCATTATTATTCCAATGCTTTATAGAAAACCAAAAGAAAATAAAATCGAACTCGGTGAAAAAACTACGCCATTTCTGAGTATTGTGTGGATTATTGGTGGAGTGATTGGGTTATACGTAGCACAATTTATTTGTAGCATTATTCTAACGCTAATTTCTGGGAATATTGGTGAATCGGCAAACACAGAATTACTTGTTGATTTAACTAGATCTGCGCCGATTTTCTTGATTTTCATTTCAGTTCTCGGGCCAATTTTAGAAGAGCTTGTTTTTAGAAAAGTGGTTTTTGGTGGGCTGAGTAATGTGATGAACATTCATGTGGCGGCAGTTATTAGTTCGCTCTTCTTTGGGCTACTTCACGGGGATATTTCCTTTTTACTTACTTATTTTGTCATCGGATTAATTCTTTGTTTTCTTTATACGAAAACGAAACGAATTGCTGTTTCGATGGGCGCACATATTTTAATGAATACCATTGTTTTGCTCGTGAGTCTTGGAATCATTGGAGGATAATATGAAAAATTCATTAATAAAGCAAAGTTTTCTTTATTTTGCGCTTGGTCTTGTATTTGTCTATTTTGTTATTGTTCGAGTGGCTGAATATGGTTATGATCTTGTTGCCTATATACTTATACTCATGATGTTAATTGATTTTGGTATTGGTATTGGCCTTATTATCACTGGGCTTAAAAGACGTAAAAAAAACCTGTAGAAAGTAAGTGTTGCTTACCTTCTACAGGTTTTTTTATTCTGTTTTCGCTGGATAGTTTTCCAGGAAATAGATTAACGTTTGTAATTCCGTTGTAAGATCGATATGGTGCACACGAACTTGTTTTGGAACGCTAATACGAGCTGGCGTAAAGTTTAGAATACCTTTAACATCTGCTTCAATTAAACGATCTACAGTTACTTGCGCTTCATCAGCTGGAACTGTCAGAATAACTACTTCCACACCATTTTCACGAACAATTTCTTCCATATCATTTAAGTGATAAATTGGAATGTCTTGTTGAACACTACCAACTTTCGCTGGGTCTACATCAAATGCAGCAACGATTTTGATATTATTGTTTTTCATGAAATTATAATGTAATAATGCTGTACCTAGGTTACCTACACCGATTAGTGCAACATTTGTCTGTTTGTCCTGACTAAGTGTTTTACTGAAAAAGTCGAGTATGTAAGAAACGTTATACCCGTATCCTTTCTTACCTAATGCGCCAAAGTACGAAAAATCACGTCGAATAGTCGCTGAATCAACTTTCACCGCTTCACTTAATTCCGCAGATGATACTCGTTCCTTACCTGATTCATCTAGGTATTTCAAGTAACGATGATATAATGGTAAGCGTTTTGCTGTCGCTTGTGGAATTTTTGTTGTTTCCTCCATCATGCCTTCTGTCCCTTCTTCTTTTAAATTTTTTCTGAAGTTGAAGCTTTTGTGAACTGTACTTCCTTTCACATGCTTGCTTATATACTATAAACATTTCACAAGGAATGCACAAACTTTTTGCTCATGATTTTCAAGCAATAGTTTGTCCCGCAAAATATCTAGTGTTTTCCTTCTTTTCCATTCTACGCTAAAATCACAAATAATGCGAGTGTTTTCACAATCTACCTTATACGTGAAGCCCTTCTTCTCTCATTGCGATTACTTGGCTTTTAAGATAAACTAGTAAGGAGAACGTTCGAGGAGAGAGATTATGATATTATTACAAGTTCAGCAAATTTCTAAATTCTTCGGTGCAGAAGTTATTTTAGATAATATTAAATTAGAAGTAAAAACAGGCGACCGAATTGCCCTAGTTGGTCGAAATGGCGCTGGTAAATCTACTTTACTTAAAATTATCGCTGGAAAAATGAGTTATGACGGCGGAACAATTTCTAAACCTAAAAGTGTCGAAATTGGCTATTTGGCTCAAAATACTGGCCTTGAATCCACGAAAACAATTTGGGATGAAATGTTAAGTGTTTTTGATTCACTTAGAAAAATGGAAGCAGATTTACGCAAAATGGAGCTTCGTCTTGGGGAACCTGAGCTTTATAATAATCCGGAAAAATATCAAGCATTGATGACCGATTACGATACCTTGCAACATACTTTTAAAGAAGTTGGTGGGTATACGTATGAAGCAGAAATCCGTTCCGTTTTAAACGGTTTACGCTTTTATCCAGAAGATTATGAAGTAGAAATCGCCTCACTCAGCGGTGGGCAAAAAACAAGACTTGCACTGGCTAAGTTATTACTCGCGAAACAGGATATTCTTGTTCTCGATGAACCGACAAACCATTTAGACATTGAAACACTAGCATGGTTAGAAACCTATTTGCAAAACTATCATGGTTCTTTACTTATCGTTTCTCATGACCGCTATTTCCTAGATAAAGTCGTTAACCAAGTATACGAAATTAGCCGCACAAGAATTGATCACTACAAAGGAAATTACAGTTCATTTGTTAGTCAAAAACAAGCTAAACTTGAACAAATGTGGAAAGAATTCGATAAACAACAAAAACAAATTTCCAAGCTAGAAGATTTTGTCGCTAGAAATATCGTTCGCGCTTCTACAACTAAGCGAGCTCAGAGCAGAAGAAAACAATTAGAAAAAATGGATGTACTCGCTCGACCTCAAGGCGACGAAAAATCTGCTCATTTCGGCTTCCAATTTGAAAAGCAAACTGGTAAAGATGTTTTAATGGTAGATGAATTAAGTATTGGTTACGCCAAAGACAAGCGCATTGCTTCCAATCTAACGTTCGAAATGAAACGTCAAGATAGTCTAGCGCTCGTTGGTCCAAACGGAATCGGTAAATCTACCCTTCTTAAAACGCTTATTCGTGATATTCCAGCTCTTAGCGGTGAATTTCATTTTGGAGCAGGTGTCAAAATCGGTTACTATGACCAAGAACAAGCAAAACTAACATCCAACAAAACTGTTTTGATGGAACTTTGGGATGATTATCCAGAATTAAATGAAGTGAACGTTCGAACAACACTGGGTAATTTCTTATTTTCAGATGATGACGTCCTAAAAAACGTTCAATCCCTTAGTGGCGGTGAAAAAGCCAGACTCGCTCTTGCAAAACTTACTTTACTTGAAGCCAACGTGCTAATTCTCGATGAACCTACCAACCATTTAGACATTGAAAGTAAAGAAGTTTTAGAAGCTGCTTTGATCGATTTTGAAGGAACGATTCTATTTGTTTCTCATGACCGTTACTTTATTAATCGCATCGCTTCAAAAGTAGTAGAACTAGCCCCAGAAAAAGCGACCGTTTTTCTTGGCGATTATGATTATTATCAGGAAAAAATCGCCGAAGCAAAAGAACTAGCGCGCCTTGATGCAGAAGATCGTCGTAAAAAAGGGGAACCTGTCGAAGCAACTGCCTCGGTTAGAAAACTAAATTATCAAGAAGAAAAAGAACAGCAAAAACTACTTCGTCAAAGAAAACGCAAACTAGAAGAAGTAGAAAAGTCTATGGAAGAAACAGATGAAAAAATCGCCGAACTAGAACTTCAATTAACCAAACCGGAAATTTTTCAAGACCATGAGAAAGCTTTTGAAATTACGCAGGAACTTGATGTGGTAAAAGCACGTGGTGAAAAATTGATGGAGGAATGGGAAAAAGTAAGCGAAGAACTAGAATCTATGTAATCTACATAAAAAAAGGAGCTAACAATGAAAAAGATTTTAATTATTTCTGGTTCAATTATCGTTGGGTTACTTGTAATTATTAGTATTTGCGCAAGTTTTTACTTATATAGCTATGCGCTATCTCGTGATAATTCAAGTATGAATGATAAACCGACTGCAGATCAAACTACAGAAACAGCCAAACTTGCGAAGAAAAATCGCCAAGAAAATACCGCTTGGATGGAGCAACAACGTCTAACAAAATGGACAGAAACCTCAGCAGATGGCTTGAAACTAGTCGCTAATTATTTAGAAGCACCCTCACCTTCCAATACAACCATTATTTTGGCACATGGTTATCGAGGGAAAAGCGGCAAAGTCGAAATGGCTGGTCTAGCGAGGATGTATAATCAAAAATTCGGCTACAATGTATTAATGCCTGACGCAAGAGCACACGGCGAAAGTGAAGGGAAAAATATAGGCTTTGGTTGGCCAGAACGTAAAGATTATGTTCAGTGGACAAACCAAGTACTTGATAAAAATGGCGATGATACAGAAATTGTCCTTCACGGTGTTTCCATGGGGAGTTCCACCGTCCTCATGACCAGTGCCGAAAAGCTGCCGAAACAAGTAAAAAGTATTATCGCGGATTGCGGCTATACTTCCATGGACGCCGAACTATCTTATCAATTAAAAACCATGTTTCATTTACCAAAATTCCCAATTATTCCAACAGCTAGCCTTATCAATAAAGTAAAAGAAGGTTTCTTTTTCAGTGAAGCAAGTGCGATTAATGCCGTAGCTGAAACTGATTTACCTATTTTCTATATTCACGGTGATTCAGATGCATTTGTCCCTACTTCTATGGTAGAAGAACTATATGACGCCACCAAAAGCTACAAGGAAAAATGGGTTGTAAAAGGCGCTGAACATGGTCAAGCATTCACTGTTGAGCCAGAAACTTACGAAGAAAAAGTACGACAATTTTTAAGTAAAACAATGTAAAAAAAGACTGCAAGCAAAGTGAGAAATTACTTTGCTTGCAGTCCCGGGCATGCGGAATTTAACTCCGCATGCTTTTTTAAATGTCTTCCAGCAATAAACCTGGATTTGCATTCATATCATAATTGCTTCGTTTTCCTTGTAAGAAACTCACTGTCCCTGCAGCGGCAATCATAGCCGCATTATCACCACATAACGATAACGGCGGAATAATCAGCTCGGTATCCGGAAGTTCTAATTTTACTTCTTGAATAAGTCGCTCTCTCAAACCTTGATTTGCCGCCACTCCTCCAGCAAGAAGCAATTGTTTCACGCCATGTTGTTTAGCTGCGCGAATCGTCTTACTTACTAAAACATCGACTACACTAGCTTGAAAACTAGCTGCCATATCATTAGGATTTGGTTCTTCCCCGCGCTGTCTTAAATTATGCAACGTATTAATAAAAGAAGATTTCAACCCGCTAAAACTAAAGTCAAACGAACCATCATCCATCATCGCCCGCGGAAAATGGAACGTGTCTTCACCATCTTTTGCAAGTTTATCAATTTGAACACCACCTGGATAAGCTAAACCAAGTGTACGCGCCACTTTATCGTATGCTTCGCCGGCCGCATCATCTCTTGTTTCCCCGATAATTTCAAATTCATTATCTGCTTTCATTAAAACAAGTTCTGTATGCCCACCACTGACAACTAACGATAAAAGCGGAAATTGAAATTCTGTTTCAAAGCGATTCGCATAAATATGTCCAGCAATATGATGCACACCAACTAAAGGCAAATTATGCATAAAAGCAAGTGTTTTTGCAGCATTGACGCCAATTAGAAGTGCACCGACTAAACCAGGTCCTTCAGTTACCGCCACCCCGTCTAAATCATCCATCGTTACATTGGCTTGTTTTAAAGCTTCTTCAATCACAAGCGTAATTTGTTCCACATGATGACGAGATGCAATTTCTGGAACCACACCACCGAATCGCTTATGACTTTCAATTTGCGAAGCCACAACGCTAGATACTATTTCACAACCATTTTTCACAACAGAAGCAGCTGTTTCATCACAGCTCGATTCTATCCCAAGAATTAATGTATTTTTTTTCATAAGTCCACCCACATCACTAGCGCATCTTCTTTCGTATCCGGATAATAGTTTTTCCGAATGGCGCCGTCTTGAAATCCTAATTTCTTGTAAAGCCCTTGTGCTACATCGTTTGAAACGCGAACTTCTAATGTCATCCGAACAACACCGCGCTCTTTTGCAACACGAATCATTTCCCGTAAAAGTGCCTCGCCGTAGTGATTACCTTGAAAATCGGGATGAATCGCAATATTCGTAATGTGCCCTTCATCTAGCACCAGCCATACACCCGCGTACCCGACAACTTGATCCTTATAAGTCGCAAGTAAATAGTAGGCATATTGATTAATAATAAATTCATTTCGAAAAGCCGCTTCTGTCCAAGGTACTGTAAATGCAGCATTTTCTACATTCATAATACTTTTTAAATCCGCAACAGTTGCCTCTCGAAATACTAAGGCCGCGTCCAAACTCACTCAGAACCCCTCGATTCCAACCATTTGCTTTCCGCTTCTGCCAGTTTTAAATAATCTGGAACAAAATTGTCTGCTGGTTCACCGTCCAAGTTTTCCGCCAGTTTTACAAGCGAGCTGGCCCGCGCATAAGTATAATCAGCTTGACCAAATACCGCTCGTTCCCCTAAAACTTCCGTCACAGTAAGGCGAATTTGCTCCGTTAACGTGCCAACAAATAAAATCGCTTCCTTCTCCGCCGTTAATTGTTCAAGTAAATCAGTAAGCGCAATGTGGCTATCGGCTACAACGTTTTTCATTACACCGTCACTTGCACGATAAACACCCGCATACACATTCATACGACGAGCATCCATCAAAGCAACGACTTTTCCAAGGAAGTATAAACCATTTTCTGCTAAAAGTGCTAAGGAAGAAATCCCGACAATTGGAATTCCAGCATCCCACGCCATTGTTTTCGCAACGGTTACACCAATCCGAAGCCCTGTATAAGAACCGGGACCTTTAGCAACAGCGATTTTTTCTATATCAGTTGGTTTTACGGCACATTCTTCCATTAAAGCAGCAATCGCCGGAAGTAATCGCACGCTATGATTTTTTTTCAAATTCGTCGTATATTCACCAAGAACAACACCTTCATTAAAAAGTGCTATCGTCATCGTATCTGAAGACGTATCCATTCCAAGCATCATTTCCCAAAAACCTCCATCGCCAGTTGCTCATATCGTTCTCCAACTGGCTTCACTATCATCTTGCGCGTATTCTCATCTATATGAAAAAGCTTAATTTCCAAGTATTCTTCCGGTAAATCCTCCCGAACAAACTGCGCCCATTCAACCACACTCACACCCGCTCCGTAGAAATATTCTTCCAAACCGAGCTCATCAGTTGAAGCATCCTCCAAGCGGTATACATCCATATGATAAAGTGGCAAGCGCCCTTTTTTATATTCGCGGATAATCGTAAATGTCGGGCTTTTAATCATTTGCGGAATTAAAAGGCCTTCCCCAAGACCTTTTGTAAAAGTAGTTTTCCCCGCGCCGAGATCGCCTTCAAGTAAAATCACATCTCCGGCTGCTAATTGTTCACCGAGTTGTTTTGCGAGAAGCCTTGTCTCTCTTTCATTTGTCATTATTAATTCGAATTCCATTACCTCACCCGTCCATCATTTTCTCTACATATCATACCACAAAGCCGCGCCAAAATAAAAATCAAAAAAACGCAACAACCTAAGTCGCTGCGTCTTTCGGATGAATTAATAACCTGTTCCAGTTAAATCCATTCCACCGTACATTTTCATGGTAACTTCAGTAATAATTTTATTTAATTCTTCGCTCGATATAAGTTGGTCTTTGGTTGGGAAATCTGCTATTGGAACAAATTTCTCCGCTTTTGTTTTCACAGTAAAACTAATTGATTGCTCTGCATTAGCATCGGATTTGTCATCGATTTTGGTTTTAAGGGTGATTGCATCAAATGAATTGTCTTTGCCAGGTTTTACAGAAACTTTAATATGAATGCTCGTATCTTTATTGTCTTTTAAAGATTTAGCTGCGTCTTTTATGCTTGATTGCATTTCTGTATAAGTCGTATCAAAATCTGTTACCGCTTCTGAACCTTGGCTTTCTACAATAACTTTAAAGTCTGCTTTTACTTTTTCATCGTCCATCATTTTTGCTACTTGATTCATCATATTAGCAAGATCAGCGTTTGTAAGTGTGATTGTAAGTGTGCCATCATCCGCTTCTTTAAAACGATCTTTTTCTAAACCACTGAAATAACTATCAATTAATTTAGTCGTTTTTTTATTTAAATCTTTGGAAGCTGCTTCCATTTCTTTTGTGTTAGCAGCAGTCTTAGCTTCTGATTTGCCTGTTAATGAACTGGTTAATTCTTCCGTGCTAAGATATTTGTTTTTTAAATCTGGGTATTCGGTATTAATTTGTGACCACATGCCACCAGTTGATTGGTCTAAATAACTTAGTAATGAAGCATCTGGCTGAACAATAGTTTTAAGTGGAATAAAGACATTACCTGTTTTGCTGTCTAATAAGAAGTCCAAATTAATGGAAACTGGAAGTAAATTATTCGTGGAAGTTAAGTTTAATTTAGTTTCTGATTTTTTTGCTGTCTTATCTGTTGAAGTTGTCATTGAAAGCTTAATATCTTTTAAAATCCCCATCGTTTGAGCGCTGGAATCAGCACTCGCAACATCTATATCGGTTACGGCAAAAGAAGTTGTATATGTAGATTGATCCGGTACATTAGTTGCATTTTTCATGGTTTTAACAAATTTTTCTTGTGGTGTTTTCGCTGCTGAATTCCCACCACAAGCACTGACTACTAACGCTAAAGCTAACAAAATTGAAAATAATATCCCTTTTTTCATAGTTCTCCCCCTGTATCGTTAATACATTTAAACTAACACAATTTAAGTACAGAAAACAAGGAGATTTATAGATTATTCACTAGTTAGTCACAATTAACTTAACTTTTCACTTAGTTAATAAAAAAACGCCCCTAAAAAGGGAACGTTTTATTTTGGTGTTACTTTTAATGAAGTTGCATTTTCAGAAATTTTCCCTGGTGCCGGTGAAGTTACATTTGTGCCTTGTGGGAATGTAGCTTTAATCGTATCACCATCTTTAATATCCGAAAGTTTCATCGTCTTACCAGTGGTGGCGTTTGTTACCGCCGTATTGCTATTAACCGTTACAATTAGTTCGCTCGCATAATTATTTTTTTCGCCACTCCATGTTAACGTGCCATTTACAGTTAATTGTTTATTATTTTCTAATAAACTAGCATCTGTCACTGTTCCATCAAGGACTAAAGCAGGAACTACTTCCTGATTACAGCCTGCCAAAAATATTACGACTAGTAAAACCGACCAGATTACCTTCTTAAAACCTGTCATCTCTTGTTCTCGTCCTCTCTGAAGCTTTTCGTTCTTTCTAGCATAGCATCTTGCGTAAATACAGGCAATCGTTTTCTTATTTTCTTAAACAATTCTTATACACCAAGCATGATTCCGATAAAAGCTGCGATTAAACCACATAAATAAGTCAAACCAACATATGAAAATAACACCTGAAAATTTGCCTTCCACTTTAATTCCATACTCTCTACTTTAAAAGTCGAAAATGTCGTGTATCCGCCCATAAATCCCGTGCCTAAAAAAAGTTGCCATATTGGCCCAAGCGCAGAAGAAACAAGAAATCCTAGCAAAAATGAACCTGTGATATTAATAAAAAAAGTCGCATAAGGAAAATCCGTTTTCCATTTACTTTTGACAAATACAGAAATACCATAACGCAACATCGCACCAAGGCTTGCACCAAAACCGACAAGCAAGAAATTAATCAACATGATGCGCACCTCGCCTCAAGAGCTTATTACTAAATCTTCTACCAAACTTCACCATCACAAGGCCGCCAATTAAGCTCACCAAAATATAACTAATAGCTAACACCACTTCACCTTGTTGAAACAATTCAATCGTATCCACACTAAATGCCGAAAAAGTCGTGAAAGCCCCAATAAACCCAGTCCCAATTCCGTTTAAGAGCACCAATGAAATACGCGATTTTTCCGCCAAAAAAGGCATTATGAAAGCTAATAAAAAACAACCTATTAGATTAACTGCTAAAGTCGCAGAAGGAAAATCTCCGCCGCCAAGCCATAAATTCATCGCATACCGGCACATTCCGCCTAACGCACCAAAAATTCCCACATATAAAAAATACATCTTTAAAGACCCCACTTCACAAAAAAACTGCCCTGAAATATTTACATTCCGGGCAGTCGCCTTTGTCCTATTTCTTCTATACTATAACGCAAAACATTCCAATTATTCAACTCACTGGAAGTCGAAGGATGGTCTTCATTTTTTCTGGATTTGCTTTTCGCGGATCGCTCAAATAGATTTCATGATGTTTCCGAATAGCTCCGGTGTCGTTCCGAAGCCCTTCTATTTCCATAAATTGATGCATTTCCGCCACAGTATGCACTTCCTCGCTGAATGGCCCCACATGCATCATTTGCACACATTCCCCTTCCTCAAAACGAACCAATTTCACGCGACTCGTATCAACGTCAGGCTTTTTCTTCCTTGCAACCTCTTTCGCCCACTCCAACACTTCTTCGGTAACAAAGTCAGGTTGTCTAAGAATTGATGTCCAAAGCCACGCATCTCTGTCCTTTAAATCAAACTTCCCTTCAGACCACCAAAAACCTTCCAGCGGCGGTACAACAAAATCCGAGTAACCATCCAGACGTGTCTCGCCCATCTTGCTCATTTTAATCGTGTACGCAATCGCATAAAGTGACTGCACTGCCTTTTGATACTCCTCACCGTCCGGATCGCCTTTCCCATCGACCATCAAAAAATTCATTTCCGGAACAAAAATACGCTCTGGTTTTCTTTTAGGCGCATAGAATTTCTTTTCCTCTTTTTTAAAATCAATTTTCTTTTCAGTCATTTGAATTCCTCCTCGTTCATCCAGTCTGGCATCAGCTTCTGAAAATTATCATGACTAGCTGCCGTCTTTGCTGCATAATTCATTAACCTATTAAAATTACGAGATTCATTTTTTGCCGCCCAATTAACGGCCGAAGTAATATGCATCGCCGTGTAAAGCGCATAAAGATTCCAAAAATCTGGAACTTCTTCTTTATCAAGATAGCCTAAAATATTTCCTCTTGCAAAAGGTATACTGACCTCTGTTGTAAAAAAGCCGATTTTAGCTAAATCAAATAAAGGATCCCCGAACTCTAGCCGATTAAAATCAATTAGCCCCGCAAACTTTTTGTTCTTTAAAATAATATTCGCTGGATGAAAATCTCCATGTTGTAAACAAACCGGTCTATTTTTTAATCTAGCTATATTCTCATAAACAAACTGTTCGGTTTCTGTTAAAAAAGAAGCTGTTATTTCTAATTCTTTTAATTCCTCCACTTTTCGTTTAAATTTAGCCGTTTGAAAATCCAACCAGTTCATTTTTGGTGTATCTAGCGGTATTTTATGAACTTCTCGTAAAATTTCCCCTGCTGAAAAACCAGCCTTAAACTGTTCGGAATGTGATAATCTAAACATGCCATTTTCCGCATCTTCACCGCGCACATAACCAATAATCATATAGCATTCTCCGCCGGTACAGCCAAAATCATATGCTCGTGGAACAAATGGAGTTTGAGAACCTAACGCTTGGATTATTTCAAATTCTTGCTTTCGTGTTTGGAGTAACTCTTTTGGAAAAACACGTACAAGATAGGTTTCATCCACCTGATATTTCTTATCGATAGAAAAACCCTTTTTTATTTCTGAAACCACTTTCGCATTACGCAACATTTTCAATTGGGTCACATCCATAATTAGCTCTCCCTCCAATAAATTCGCTATTCTCCATTATACAAGAATACGCTTACTTTTTTCCAATTATCTATGCAGAATTTATTGACAAAATAATAGAATCAATATTATAATTAGTTTTGCTACGCATACGCGGTCGTGGCGGAATCGGCAGACGCGCTAGGTTGAGGGCCTAGTGGGGTAAAACCCGTGGAGGTTCAAGTCCTCTCGGCCGCATAGAGAACTACAAGTAGGTTTCGTAATTGTTCATACAGTTACGAAACCTTTTTTGATAGAACAAATGACACCTCAATGAAAAAAGGAAAACCACGTTAACTACTGAACTGGTCTTCCTTTTTTATACTAAGCTAAAATATTATATGCCATTTTATATTTCGTTGAGTCAGCGAAGTGCTTACTTGCGTGTTTTTTTACGCGTTCAATTAATGCTGGATCATTGGATTCATCAATTTTTTTAAGCAAGTCTAACATTTTCTTTTCATAGCTAGATTGCTTGTTTTGTTGGTACAGCAGTAATGTTTCCGTATAGGTTACAAAAAAATTGATTTCCATTACTTGCTCAGTTACTTTGTTAATAATAGCCAGTAAATTACTTGCTTCTAATACTGACCCTTGTTCAGCAAAAATAACCATCAGTTCTGTAATTACAAGGTAGTCATTGTTATTAAAACCTATCTCGGAAGCCTCATGCGCCATTAATTCCTCGTATAAACAAACTATCTTCTCATCAAACAACTCATGATTACCTTCAACTCTTTCTATTTCTGCCAGCTTAAAGCCAACAAGAAAATAATACATTGTTTTAGCTTCTGGATACATGTTAAAAAATACTAGCACTTCTTCAAATTTCCGCTTTGCTTCAGTCATAAAGCCAATTTGAAAGTTTATATAACCATACAAATATAAAATGGCCGTAATTCTTTCTTGGTCTTTGCTTGGGAATCTCTTAATTAAGTTCCAGGCACATTCAATGTGTTTTAAGGCAGGTTCATAGTTATTTAGACAAATGTAATTAATACAAAGCCCCACTTGAAAAACCACTTGAAACGCAGCTTTATCAGTTAAATCAATACTTTTTTTCCAGTACTTCACTGCCAATTGATAGTCGCAAGTAGCATGAGAATGTTTCACAGCTTGACCATAGTAATAATAACTAAGCAAATCCGGTGGGAATGAGTCTACTACACGCTTTTCATTACTATTTAAATACTTTCTTTCTATTTCTCGAGCTTTAGAAAATTCCCATGTTTTATAGTAAAAACCTGCTTGAAGCCAGTAAAAACTTAGTTCTATAACAGGAGATTCACACAGTAAATCGACATTCACAGCTATTTTATCAAGTCTATTTTCCACTTCTTTTGTATTCGAAAAAACAAGTAACTCAAATATCTGCTTGAGTTCTTGTAATAATTCTTTATTTAAATCCTCATTGCCTATTAAAAGAGCTTCTTCCGGTATTTCCAGACGTTTCGCTATATGCATTAACGTTTCAAAAGAAGCCACTTTCACACCATTCTCTATATTAGCTAAATAAGGGACGGAAATGATTCCTTTAGCCGCCTCTTTTAAAGTAAGTTGTTTTATTTTACGGATATTTCTAATTCGTAAACCGATTAAATCCATGATGTCACCGCCATTACTTAGAAAACTTTTCTTTTAATTATATACATTTATTTTTAGAAAACAAATACCTTATTTAATAGTTTTAGCTTCTTTTCATAACGAATGTTTTTTCGGTTATAATTATCCAGTCTTACACAAGGCTTAAATTCAGTACTAGACTTGATTTCAAGCATCTTTACACGCTTCACTAATTTGCCATATTTAATGTTTTTCTTTACGTTCGCCATTAGCTTTTTACACCAATGGCAAAGTAAAGACATTAAAAAATTCCTTGAATCGCTATTATTTTATTTTGCATTATCTGTAAAATTATCCCTCATACATTTCCCTACAGAGTTTCCATTGCTCCCACATGCAACTATAAAACAGCAAAGTAAAACAGGATTCCTAAAACACTCAGGAGTCCATAAAATAGTAACTATTCATTCCCTTTTTAAAGCATTCCTACGTAAACGGAAACGTAGAACAATATTTTACCATTTAAATCGCCATACTGAGGAAAAAGGAAACAAATGGAAATATACTCTTTTTAATCTTATTTTTTTGCCAAATCATCCTAAAAAGACGAAGATACTAGATCTCCGTCTTTGTTTTATTTAAATAAGATATGTTTCTTCTTCATGTAAAATACAATTGATATAGCTACAATCATTTCTGAAATTGGAATTGCTAACCAAACACCTGGAATGCCAATAATTGGTGGTAAAATAAGCAAGAAGATTACCATGAAAATAATTTCTCGTGAAATCGTAATCCATGTTGCCATTTTGACTTTATCAGAAGTTTGGAAGTAAGTCATCATAACAAAGTTAAAGCCCATAAATAAGTAAGCTGAATAGAATAACTTAATTCCGTTGCTTGCAAGTTCTCGAATTTCTGCACTAAAGTTTCCGAACATCGAAACGAGCAGATTAGAACCAAATAACCCAACTAATAAGAAAGCAACCCCGGTACCAAATGCTACGACAATCGCAATTTTCAATGTTTCAATTTCTTTTTCTCTCGCCCTTGCCCCGCGGTAATAACTTATAAGTGGCTGAATCGCTGAACCCATGCCAAGGAACAACATTAAAATCACACTATGGGTATAATTTAAAACCGAGAATGCTGCAACTCCTGCAGTACCAGCAATGGCTGCGATGGAAATATTATATCCGAAAGTAAATACCGACACGCCAACTTCTGCTAAAAAACTTGGCAAGCCGATGCCCAGTGTTTTTTTGAAAAAAGCTTTATTCCAATTCACTTTTACAAATTTCAAGCGACTGGATTTTTTAAAGAAATGGGTAGTTAGGATAAGCACACCGATAATAATAGCAATCATCGTAGCAAGTGCAGATCCGGTTACGCCCCATTCAAATACAAATAAGAATAAATAATTCAAAATAACATTACTGATTGCTGTAACAATAAGGGCAATCATTGATAAATTCGGATCACCGTCATTACGAACAAAAATACTTAAAATATTTTCAAGTGTAAGTGCAAAACCGAAAATAAGTAATATATTCATATACTCCAGTACGTAACCAATCGTTTCATCATTCGCGCCTAAAAAATATGCCAGTGGTACTTTAAAAATAAAAGCGAGGATTGCAATAACCACCGTAATCGAAACAACTGCTAAAATCGCATTCGTAAAAATTGATTGCGCTTTAGGAACATTTTTTTCTCCAATAGCAAACGAAAACTGGGTCGCGGCTCCAATCCCAATCCAAATCGAAATGGCTGTAAAAATCGTAAATACGGGTACAGCAATATTTATCCCTGCAAGCGCCACTCCGCCGAGCTTATGCCCAACAAAAATTCCATCAATTACAATATTCAAAGACATTAATAACATTCCGACCAAGGAAGGAACTAAATATCTAAAATAAATCTTTTTAACTGAATCTGTTTCTAATATTTCTATATTCTTTGCCATGTTACACCTCTAAATTAAGCTTTTAGCGTAATTCCTCTCCAGAAAATTTGCCATAAAGCTGTGATTTTCTTTTTAGTTCGTTCGGGGTCGTTCACATAAACAATGTCCACGATAACCGCGTCAAGAATTCCCATGTACGCTTCTTTCATCGTTTCGACATCTTGCATTGGAATCAACTTTTGTTCAATCCAATCGCTAAATAAATCAGTGAAATCTTGTTCCATTTGCAAAATATTCTCGGTAATATCTGCCTGAACAATATCATACAAATGTTTCGGTGGATAAAACCCGTATCGCAACCAAAATTGGTAAGCTTCATCGGTATCATATAATTCCTTCACACCAAAAAGTAAACTAGATAACACCAAGTCGGGCCTAGATAAATCACTATCTCGAAGTTTCGCTCGGTAGTAATCAATTTCCGTAGATTTCGCGTCCTTCATAATAGATAAAAACAAATCATCCTTATCTTTAAAATGAGAATAGATGGATTGTTTCTTTAGCCCTACAACGCCTGCAATATCAGCAAGGGATGTCCCTTCAAAACCATTATTTGCAAAAAGTGTCAGTGCTGCTTGCTTTATTTCTTCTTTTCTCATCTTTTCACCCCTTTCAAAAAACTGACGACCGTTCGTAAGTCATTCTCTCATGAATAAAATTCTTTGTCAATAAAAAAATCCACTCTCGTGAAAGAGTGGATTCAAAGATTTATTTTTCTTCTAAAAACTCGCTAATCAATTCGTAAGTCTCATCAGTTGCTTCAGATGTTGTTGTCATAAAGCCGTGCGGAACTTTTTCAAAACGTTTCGCAAATACTTCTACACCAGCATCTTTTAATTTCTTCGCATATGCTTCTCCTTGATCTCTTAGTGGATCAAATTCAGCAGTTGCGATGAAGGTTTTTGGAAGACCAGCTAAGTCTTTGCTACGAATTGGTGCAATTAGCGGATCATATTTACGGTCGCTTGAATTTGCAATATATAATTTAAAGAATTTGTCTAGCGATTCTTTTGTAAGTACATATCCTTCCGCAAATTCATCCATTGACGGATAAAGCACTGAAGCATCACGACTGAAAATATCCGTTGCTGGATAAAGTAAAATTTGTGCCGTAACATTTGGTTTTCCTTTGGCTTTGGCAATTTGGGTCACTACTGTTGCTAAGTTTCCGCCTACGCTATCCCCTGCGACAATAATATCGGAGGATTTAGCGCGTAAACTAGTACGATGGTTTTGTACCCAAAGTAATGCAGCATAAGCATCTTCCACTGCTGCCGGGAAAGGATTTTCTGGTGCTAGTCGGTAGTCAACTGTGACAACGCGAGCACCTGTTGTTTGTACAAGTTTTCTTGCAATCGCATCATGTGTTTGCAAACCACCTAACACAAATCCGCCACCATGATAATAAACGATAATCTCGAATGGTCCGTCCTCTTTTGGCGTATAAATCCGAATCGGAATTTTACCAGCTGGACCGTCAATTTTTTTATTTTCGACATCGCCTATTTCAATATCTTTAGCAGAAGGCAATGCTTTTGTCGCAAGTCTCATATATTTATATCGCGAGTCTACATCTGACAATGGTGAAGTATTTTTTACAAATTCCTGGGAAGCCTCATCTAAATTCTCAAGTACCTCGGGATCATATTCTTTTTTCCCAACCGCTTTTTTGTAAATAAAGAAAACGATTACTAACGGAAGTAGAATAATTCCTGCAAAACCAATGGCAATCCATTTTATTGCATTTTTCATATTCGTTCAACTCCTTCAATATAACTTCAATATCAAGTATAGCAGTTTTACGAACAGGAACCAATTTATTACTATTTGAAATGGCTATTTTTCTTGTAAAATGTATTTTTAATCATAATGATGAATATTTTAAAATAAAAATGTTGATATATGAAAGTATAGGTGTTAATATAAATACAAATGTTTGTATATTTATGAATAGGGGATGTTTACAATGACGAAAGAAAAAATCGTATTAGCTTACTCTGGTGGGTTAGATACTTCTGTTGCAATTCAGTGGCTAGTGGAATCAGGTTATGAAGTTATCGCATGTTGTTTAGACGTTGGTGAAGGGAAAAATTTGGATTTTATTAAAGAAAAAGCGATTACTGTCGGCGCAAGTGCATCTTATACAATTGATGCCAAGGAAGAATTTGCCGAAAACTTTGCTTTAATCGCCCTTCAAGCTCATGCCTATTATGAAGGAAAATATCCACTTATTTCTGCTTTAAGTCGTCCTTTAATCGCGAAAAAATTAGTAGAAGTAGCTCGTCAAGAAGGCGCATCTGCTATCGCTCATGGTTGTACTGGTAAAGGAAATGACCAAGTTCGGTTTGAAGTTGCGATTCATGCTCTTGCTCCTGATTTAAAAGTCGTTTCCCCTGTCCGGGACTGGAAATGGTCTAGAGAAGAAGAAATCAATTACGCCAAAGAACATAACATCCCCGTTCCAATTGATTTAGATAATCCTTTCTCGATTGACCAAAACCTTTGGGGCAGAAGTAACGAATGTGGTGTGCTTGAAAACCCATGGACAACGCCACCAGAAGCGGCTTACGACTTAACAGTTAGCTTAGAAGATGCACCTGACACGGCGGATATTGTCGAAATTACATTTGATGCCGGTATTCCTATTTCTCTTAATGGCGAAAATATGAGCCTAGCAAATTTAATTCTTACTTTAAACGAAATTGCTGGAAAACATGGCGTTGGTAGAATTGACCATATCGAAAATCGTTTAGTTGGTATTAAATCACGTGAAGTATACGAATGTCCCGCCGCAGTCACTTTGATTACTGCACATAAAGAATTAGAAGATTTAACTTTTGTTCGTGAAGTGGCACATTTCAAACCTATTATTGAACAAAAAATCAGCGAAACAATTTACAATGGCTTATGGTTTTCGCCTTTAACAGAAGCATTAATTGCCTTCTTAAAATCCACGCAAAAATTCGTGAACGGTACGATTCGCGTAAAACTATTTAAAGGTCATGCCATCGTCGAAGGAAGAAAATCACCGAATTCGCTTTATGATGAAAATTTAGCAACCTATACTTCTTCCGATACATTCGATCAAGATGCAGCTGTTGGTTTCATCAAGCTATTTGGACTACCAACGAAAGTGAGCGCAGAAGTCAATTCAAAAGTTACAATAACAACTGAGGTGTAAAAAATGGAAAAACTATGGGGCGGACGTTTTCAAGGGAAAAGTGAAGCATGGATTGATGACTTTGGTGCTTCGATTTCTTTTGATCAAAAAATGGCAAAAGAAGACTTGGCGGGAAGCTTGGCACATGTCGCAATGCTAGCAAAATGTGGTATTATTTCTGATTCTGAGGCGAGTGAAATTACAGCTGGGCTAAAAATCCTCCAAGAAAAATTAGCGCTTGGGGAACTGGAATTTAGTACTGTAAACGAAGATATTCATTTAAATATCGAAAAACTGTTACACGAGGAAATCGGGCCTGTCGCGGGAAAACTTCATACGGCGCGTAGTCGGAATGACCAAGTTGCAACAGACATGCATTTGTATTTAAAAGAAGCAGTCGCAGAAATTATTCAATCGTTAAAACATTTGCGCGCGGTGCTTGTCCAAAAAGCGGAGGCGAACGTCGAAACGATTATGCCTGGCTATACACACTTGCAACACGCCCAACCCATCTCTTTTGCGCATCATTTATTAGCTTATTTTGGTATGTTTACACGTGATTTAGAGCGTTTAGAAGAAAACGTCAAACGGATTGATATTTCGCCACTTGGGTCTGCGGCGCTCGCTGGAACGACTTTTCCAATTGATCGGGCCTATAGCGCTGAACTTCTTGGTTTTTCCGCTGTTTATGAAAATAGCTTGGACGGCGTGAGCGATCGTGATTTTATTATCGAGTTTCTTAGTAACAGTTCTATTTTAATGATGCATTTATCGCGTTTTTGTGAAGAATTGATACTTTGGACGAGCCATGAGTTTAAATTTGTGGAATTAACGGATGCTTTTTCAACGGGAAGTTCGATTATGCCGCAAAAGAAAAACCCCGATATGGCCGAATTAATTCGTGGGAAAACTGGTCGTGTTTACGGAAACCTTTTCGGCATGTTAACAGTTTTAAAGGGGCTGCCGCTCGCTTATAATAAAGATTTACAAGAAGATAAAGAAGGCATGTTTGATACATTGGAGACGGTTCAGACAAGCTTAGATATTTTCGCGGGAATGATTGAAACGATGAAGATCAATGCAGATATAATGGAAGAATCGACGCAAAAAGATTTTTCCAATGCGACCGAACTAGCGGATTATCTCGCGAAAAAAGGCGTTCCATTTAGAGAAGCGCATGAGATTGTTGGGAAATTGGTGCTTGAATGTACGCAAAATGGGATTTATTTGCAAGACGTCGCACTTAGCCACTACCAAGAAATCCATCCGCTTATTGAGGAAGACATTTATACTGTTCTTGCTTCAAAAACAGCGGTTCAAAAGAGAAATTCATATGGCGGTACGGGGTTTGATCAAATCCACGTTGCACTCGCCAATGCGAAAAAAACATTATAAAGTTGGCTGGAATGCATAGATGCGTTCCAGCTTTTTAATTCCAGCAGACTTTGTGGTTTGATTTGTCAGAGCAGTACTTTTTTTGTTACTATAAAATAGATGTTACCTTTGTGCTAACATGGGGAAATACATACTTAGACTATAAAGGGAAGTGATGCAATGAAAAAATTAACGAACGTCTTTTGGGGAGCTAGTCTATTAGTTCTCATAGCAGTTTTGTTTGGTGCTTTTTTGCCAGAACAATTTGAAACTCTTACAACAAATGTCCAAAGATTTTTAACAAGTAATTTCGGTTGGTACTACCTTTTTGTAGTCGCAATCATTATCATTTTTTGCATATTTTTAATATTAAGCCCGATTGGCTCTATTCGACTCGGGAAACCCGGCGAGAAACCAGGATATAGTAATAAGTCATGGTTCGCAATGTTGTTTAGTGCCGGCATGGGAATTGGACTTGTATTCTGGGGAGCTGCTGAACCGCTATCCCATTTTGCCGTTCAAGCCCCTGGTGGTGAAGTTGGCTCTCAAGCTGCGATGAAAGATGCGCTTCGTTATTCTTTTTTTCATTGGGGAATTTCCGCTTGGTCCATTTATGCAATAGTTGCCTTAGCGCTAGCTTACTTTAAGTTTCGAAAGGATACTCCTGGTCTAATAAGCGCCACACTTTATCCGATATTAGGTAAACATGCGAAAGGACCACTTGGACAATTAATCGATATTATCGCTGTTTTCGCTACGGTTATCGGAGTAGCAACCACGCTTGGACTTGGAGCTCAGCAAATCAATGGCGGTCTTACATATTTATTTCATGTCCCTAACAACTTTACAGTGCAACTAATCATCATTGTCATTGTCACTGTTTTATTTTTATTATCAGCAATGTCTGGCTTAGATAAAGGAATTCAGTTATTAAGTAATGTGAATATTTATGTCGCTGGCGTATTACTTATTCTAACGTTAATTCTAGGACCTACGCTTTTTATTATGAATAACTTCACTAATTCGTTTGGTGATTATTTACAGAACATTATCCAAATGAGTTTCCAAACTGCACCAAATGCGCCTGATGCTAGAAAATGGATTGATTCATGGACCATTTTTTACTGGGCATGGTGGCTATCGTGGTCTCCATTTGTCGGTATCTTTATTGCCAGAATTTCGCGCGGTCGGACGATTCGTCAATTTTTATTAGGTGTTATCGTGCTTCCTGCGTTAGTTAGCATTTTCTGGTTTGCAGTGTTTGGTGGTTCAGCGATTTTTGTCGATCAATACAAAGATACGGCCCTTTCCACTTTAGCGACCGAACAAGTCCTTTTTGGGGTATTTGATCAATTTCCATTTGGCATCGTATTATCTATTGTTGCGATGATTTTAATTGCCGTGTTCTTCATTACTTCTGCCGATTCTGCGACCTTTGTTTTAGGTATGCAAACGACTGGTGGCTCTTTAAACCCACCAAACTCGGTAAAAGTAACATGGGGGCTTTTACAGTCTGGAATAGCGAGTGTACTTCTTTATGCAGGTGGTCTAACAGCGCTACAAAACGCATCAATTATTGCCGCTTTTCCATTTTCGATAGTGATTATCTTAATGATAGTTTCACTGTTTGTTTCTTTAACAAAAGAACAAGAAAAACTCGGCCTGTATGTCCGACCGAAAAAATCACAACGTTCCAAACTATAATAAAAAGGGATGAAAATCTAAAACTAGATTTTCATCCCTTTTTTCATCCTTTTTTCTGCTTTGCCGCGATTATTTCACGATAGCTACGTGTTTTTTTAGGATATTTTTTCCGAAAGAAATGTTGCGATACTACTGCTAAAACAAGCGATATGGCAGTAATTGGAATAGAACTTCTAAAAATACCGACCATTAGTAATAAAGCACTGGCAAATAAGGTTGCATTAAAAAGGAATTTTTCCATTAGTTACTCCTCCAAATTATAATTTAATTCGCGGTCATGAGCTAATTTTTTAATACCTAAAGCATCAAATACTAACGCTTTTTCTGCAATATAGGCATTGTATTCAATACGCTCTAGCATGTCGTATGCTTTATGAAGCGATGTATCTAATACGACAATACCGTGTTTATTTAATAAACTTGCACTAGGAACAGCTTTTTCCCCTAGTTCGATAACGTGTTTACGAACGATTTCCGCAAGTTCTGGACTAGTCGCTGGCGCAAATTCAAGTGTTGGAATTTGGCCAATTTTTTGCGTTGCTTCTGTTAAATTCGGTAATTCCATCCCAAGTGTGGCAAATAGCATGGATTCTTTTGGATGAGCATGGAGTACACAGCCGATTTTTGGATTTTCTACGTAACAAGCGCGGTGTAAGTTAATTTCTCGAGTAACTCTTCCGTCTCCTTCTACGACTTCATTATTGTTATCTACTACAAGGATTTCATATGGGGAAAGATCGCAAAGTTTTGCTTGGCTCATCAGCGTTGGTGTCATAATAATATGCTCATTATTCATGCGCACACTAACATTTCCTCCAGCCGCATTTGTTTCAAACCGGTCAAACATCGTCTTCACTATTTTGGCTAAATCTTCACGTTCTTTTTGGTATAACATATTATCTCTCCTCCAATTGTATAATACTTACTTGATTCTTGAGTTTTCCAGCGGCTTCTAAATCAAAGCTCGAACTGTCTTGTTGCATGACTTTACTGGCTGAACAACCTGTCGCAACTTTTAATGTTTCAGTAATTGGCATGTTCATCGCAAGTCCTGCAATAAATGCCCCGACAAACACGTCGCCAGCCCCAGTATCATTTCGTTCCTGCACTTTCGGTGGAATAACTTGATACAATTTGCCATTATGTGCGCAAATGGACCCTTTTGCTCCAAGTGAAACGACCAGGTAAGGGATCTTTTCGGCTAAAGTGCGGATATTTTCTTCGAGTGAATTCGTTTTTTCATCTAAAATGGCGATTACTTCATCTTCATTTGGTTTAATGAAATCGACGCCCATTTCGACAGCTAAATTTAAATATTCACCAGAGTTATCACATCCGAGAAAAGCCCCTGTTGCTTTGACAGTTCTTAGTAGTTCTTTAAAATCAGATAATGTATAATGAGGAGGCGGGGATCCAGCAATCACCACCATATCCTCTTTTTTAACTTTTTTAGCGATTTGTTTTAAAAGATTGTCTTTGTTGGTCTGACTTACGGTAAAACCAGCTTCAGGTATCATCGTGCTGCCATTCGTGTCATCACTTAAGACGACGAAGCATTCTCTTGTCGAAGTTCCAGCTTCTACAAGGAAATCATGGTTGATATGTTTTTCTTTTAGAATGGCATATAGTTTGTCGAGATTGTCTGATCCCGCAATTCCAAGTGCTTCATTTTTAATTCCAAATTTGGATAACACTCCTGAAACATGAAGCCCCTTTCCCCCGCAATCAAATTCTGTTTTTATGACTCGATTTGTCTTCCTTTTTTCTAACTCCCCACGAATGAAAAGCAACCGGTCAATAGCTGGATTTAATGTTATCGTGTAGATCATCTCATCACTCCTATTTCTTAAGAGCTAGCTTTTTCTAGTTCAATTGTTCGTTTTTTCATCATTTTCACGTAAAATACTAGTAATACTACCCAAATTGCGACAAAAATAAATCCTAAAATAGTGAACTGACTTGCTTCTGCAAAAATATAACGGAATACTGGATATTCAAGCGTACTCCAAGTAATTTGTTGTCCAGCTTTTAGGGAAATCGCGCCTGTAGAATGCGCTAAATCCGTGATTGTTCCTGCGAAAAATGTAGATACATACAAGAAGATAGGTGTTGTAATCGTTCCAAGAATAATCATACGAATCAAGTTCCCACCTGTTACAATCAGAGCCGGCGCGCACAAGGAAATATTTAAAATCCCAGCGAACGGTAATACGCCATTTCCTGGTAGAATAAGCGCGAAGATAAGTGTAACTGGTACCATAAGGACGATTGCCACCCATACTTCACTACACCCTGCCAAAATTGGCCAATCTAGCCCAATAAAAAGTTCACGATTTTTAAATTTACGTTTCATAAATTCAGAAATACCATCAGATAATGGTGATAAAGCTTGCATAAATAGTTTCGCAACCATTGGGAAAAGTGTTAATGCCGCTGCTGCTTGCATGGCTAACATCAACGTTTTTGCTACATCATATCCTGCAGCAATCCCTAAAAGTCCACCGATAATAAAGCCCATCACATGGTTTTCTGCAAAAATACCAATTTTGTCTTTTAACGCGTTGGCATCCATGTCTTTACGTAGTGCTGGGATTTTCTTCAGTAACCAGTCAATTGGCATTAAGAAAATACAGAAAATCATCATACCGTGGGAAACTGTTACACCCGGAATGCCGTTTAATTCTTGAATTTGACGTTGGTTGGCATCACATAGAATAAGTTCAGTAACAATTTGAATTCCAGCAACGATAAATGCTAAATAAACATTTTGCGTTACGCCAATAATAAGTACAGCTGTCAAAATTTTACCCCAAACATTCCATAAATCGACGTTCAAGGTTTTTGTTTTATTAATGACAAGCATAATAGCATTAATCCCCAGTTGTAGAGGGAACATTAGGAAGGCAAATGGCCATGCCCAAGCTAGTGTCGCCATTGAAGTCCATCCACCATCTAAAATGCTTAAATTAATTCCTGTTCGTTCTGCAAGACCTTGTGCTGCAGGCGTTAAAGCTTCAATCATAAAGCCAATAACGATATTCATCCCAAGGAAAGCAACCCCGAGGATAATCCCCGCACTTACCGCATCTCTTACTTTCATTCGTACAATAAGCCCAATAATAATCATCAGTGCTGGAACAAAAACGGCAGCTCCAAGATTCAAAATAAACTGTATAACTGATTGTAATGACTCCATTTTTTCACGCTCCCTGTTTTGTCTTGTTTATTTTAAGGCGTTAAGTAATTTTTCTGTTTCTTCGTCCATGCCCATGCCAGTTAAGAACGCAATACCATTTAATGTTGGAATATCAAATTCCTTGTTCGCTTTAGTAATCGCCACATATACATCACTCGTTTTAATATGTTGGTCTAATGATTTAATGTCTACTGCTTCTACTGTTGCGCGAACTCCTTTTTCTTTTAAAATACGTTCTACTTTAGAGGCAACTGTTTGACTTGTTGCCACTCCTGATCCACACGCTACGATAACTTTTTTCACTGTAATCACTCTCCAAATTGTTTTTTTAGAAAATCACATAATGCGCTGCTATCATTTATTTCCTTTATTTGTTCCACAAAGTCTGCTTCCATAAATTTTTCCATGATACTTGAAAGCAGTGGAACTTGATCTTTTGGATTTTTAATACCTAACATGAAAATTACTTCAACATCAATCCATTTCTCACTTGATCCCATTTGAATAAAAGGAATTGGTGTAGAAAGCTTGTTTACGAGTACAAAAGGTCGTTTTACATAAATCGTATCGGTATGAGGAATTGCGATTTTGATACCATTCATCTCAAGTCCAGTAGGGAAAATAACTTCTCGGTTTGTTACTGCTTCTCTAAAAGTCGCCTCTACATACTGCTCTTTTTCTAAAATATTGCTAGTACATTCAAAAAGTTCTGCCTGACTCTCGTAGCTTGAATTTATCAGGGTTAACTCTTTTTGAAACAAATCATGGTAATCCACGTGACGCTCACCCCCTTTCAAGGATTTCAACGATTTTCTTTTTGTTAGTAGAAGCGAGAAGTTCCGCTAATTTCTCTGGTTGTAAGAAAATTTCGTTCAATTTTAGTAATAATGGTATGTGTTTGTTTTGTTCGGACGGTGCTAGTGCGATCATAATTTTAACTGCTTCATTCATTGGTGTTCTTGTGTCCGCTTTCATTATCATCAACTGAATATCCTGCTTTATTACACCATTTACTGGCTTGGCGTGGGGCAAATAAATATTCGGTCCGATCATCATCTGCTCATAGTTTTGATAGAATATCTCTTCACAAGTGCTAATGTAGCTAGCCGCCACTGTCCCTCGTTCTAACATTGGTGAAAATGCTGCAAAAACAAGTTCTTCCCACTTGAGTGGCGTTTCTAAAAAATGAATTTGTTCTGGGGTAATCTGCATCTTTTCTGGCTCTTTTTTCTCAGCAGGTTGCTCTTTTTTACTAAAAAATGATTCTACTTTTTCTTGAACCAAATGGATATTTTCTTCAGGAATATCATCTTTTAACATAGCGAGCAGTTCTTTGGTTTTTTTATGGCTGTCCATTTCAATGGCTTTATCAACTTGTTCTCTGAGGATTTGCCGACTATCTTTACTTAAAATCGACGGAATAACAAAAATGGTCGCGCTGCTTTGAACGGGCACAGTTGTAAAAACAAAATCAATATCACGTGCTACTGAATTTAATTGCCGAACCGCATAAGCTCCTTGAAAATCAATATTTGGGAACATCATTTTCAAGTTTTCTAAGAGTAGTTTGGAGATGGATGTACCGCTTTTGCACAGAACGACGGCGCGGAAAATTGGCTGCTCTGTTTCTTCAATTTGATACATCCATCCAAGAACAATCATAGAAAGATACACGATTTCCTCCTCTGACCACTTATGACCAACGAGCTTTTCAAATGGTTTCGAGGCTTTTTCTACGATGTTAAATGTTGGAGTATATTCTTTAATAAATTGTTTTTTAAGTGGATTATTGATTTGAAAACCTAAAATCGTCCGGTAAATTGCTGGTCTAACATGTAAAATCACTTTTTCTTTAAACTCATTTTTCTTCATGATTTCAGTTGCAAAATACATTTCAAGTAATCCGATGAACTCATCAACTGCATAGGCGATTTCTTCACTGTCTGAGAAATGAAGTGCCGACTCGACTAAGTTCGAAGCAAGTACTTGTAGCGATAGGTAAAGCAAATCATTTTCACTTAAAAAGTCATAACCCCAAAACATTTCTTTCATTATCGGGAACTCACGGGTGTTTTTGATGTCGTACATTTCAATTTTAAAAGTCCATTTCCTATTCGTTACTTTGGCCCGCTTGATGATGCCGTGGAGAATATAGGGCAATTCTTCCATTTGCTCATCGGTGAATGTAATTTGGAGCTTACTTTCGACTTTTTCCAGCCGTTTCTTTAGTAAAAAGACTTCGCTTACGGTAATGAGTTTTTTTTCATCCAGCACGAATTTTCCGTATGGGGTTTGAACGACTTCGCGAATAAGTTCTGCCAGTAAATTACGAATCAGAAATTCCGAACCCGAAACCGCATAACCATCTTTTCGTGAATAATCAAGTTGAATTTCAAACTCATGCAAGCTTTCTTTAATGCTTTTTACATCGGTTAACATCGTGTTTTTACTTACATAAACATAATCTGCAAGTGCGCCGAGTGACATGTAATGATTATGAAGCAGTAATTTAATCATGATGAGTTTGCGACGAATATTCACCTCATAAAACGAAAATAGCTGTTGTTCTTCCGCAGTTAAAAGCCGGTAACAAGCTTCCCTACATACATCTGTAACAAAAATCATGTCATGGTCAATTAAAATTGGTTCTGACTTTAGTAGATGGTTTATTTGTGTAATCTGTGCGCCAATTGCTTCTTTGGATACTTTAAAATTCTTGGAAACATTTCTAAGATTCACTTGCCGATTCAAGAGCAGATAAGTAATTAATTCCTTACAATCCTGTTCCATCTACTTTCCCTCCCTTATATTAATAGTAAATGATAACCCTTACATAAAAATGATGATTCATCACAACTTCTCTTTTGGCAGAAAGATTTATTGTGATGAATGATATTTTAGGGTTACTTTCTATTATAGATTAGAAGGTTTTCAAGGGGAATATGAAAAAGTGCGAATTAGCCTTCAATCAAGCTTCATCGCACTTTTTTCTATTAATATTTGTTTTATTATGTTTGCTACTTGTCTTGAATCGTCCTTCTCAAGTCGGGCATATGTTACGCGAATAACCGCCCCTTTTATCCCGAATAAAAACCCGGGCATCACTAGTAAATCGTTCGCTAAAAAAATATCAAACTCACGAATGGAGCGAAATTCTACCGGTAATTTCACCCATAAATGAAAGCCCCCTTTTGGCCTGATGAATTCTAGTTCGTTTGGTAAAATTTCCTCTAGCGCCGCAATCAAATTATCTCTACGCACTTCTAAAACTTGATGTAATTGCTTTAAATGTTCTCTATATCCAGCCGTATTTAAAACGCTATTTGCTAATACTTGCGGGAAAATACTTAGTCCAAAATCCATCTCTTGTCTTGCGAGAGCTAGTCGTTCAATCACTGCTGTCGGTCCGATTAGCCACCCAATCCGTGTAGTTGATCCCATTATTTTAGAGAGTGAGCCAATATATAAAACATTATCTGAATCTAGTTGTTTTAAAGGAGCGGGAATTTCACTATCAAGTGCTGCCAGTTCTGAAAATGGATCATCCTCTACAAGCGGGATTTGCAAATGAGCGCAAACTTTCACGAGTTCCTTGCGCCGTTTTAAACTCATTACAAGTCCAGTTGGATTTTGAAAAGTTGGATTAACAAAAACCATTTTAACTCGATGCTTATGATATAAATCGCGTAATTCAGAAATAATCACACCATCATCATCCATTGGCAAGGCAAAAATCCGCAAGCCCGCAGATTGAAATAACGATAGCGAATAAAAGTAAGACGGCGACTCAATCGCCACGGCATCTCCCGGTTTTAATAAACATTGTGTAATTAAAAATAACGCTTGCTGCGCTCCCGATGTAATAAAAATTTGTTCCGGGCGTGCATTTAAACCATAGGCATCATGCATTTGCTTTTGAACCGTTTCACGTAGCGGTCTGTAGCCAGCTTCGTCTTCCAGTTGTTCTTCAGCAATAAACGACTGCCACGAAAGACTTGGCGTTTCCATTTTAGGAGTCATTTCAAGTGGAAGCTCCCCTGTCGAAGCATCAATCACTTGTTCCAAATCAGCGCGTTCCATTACACCTGTTTGCCTAATATAAGGAACAGCTGGTGTAAAACCACCTTGCGTTAAATAGTGGCGCCAATTCGTTGACTGCCCCGTAAAAAGCCCCCACTTTTCCGCATTCACTATTGTTCCGCTACCTTGCTTCCGGACGATAACAGCCCGGGCAGTAAGCTCATCAAGTGCCCGAACGACTGTCGAGCGATTCACACCAAAAAGTTCTGCCAACTGTCTTTCTGGAGGTAATTTTTCTTCTGGTAAAAGTTCGCCGTT
Organism: Listeria sp. MAN/IMW/UF555; assembly: GCF_058684075.1. Lineage (NCBI taxonomy): Bacteria > Bacillati > Bacillota > Bacilli > Caryophanales > Listeriaceae > Listeria > Listeria sp. MAN/IMW/UF555. The sequence continues at coordinate 323,026 of NZ_JBZWZS010000002.1, forward strand.
CATAATTTTTGTTTCTATTAAATCAACAATTTGTAAATAAATCGGTAAATTAGAATTTCCAGTAAGTTTCCACATCTACTACACCTCTTTTAAAATTGGATGGAGAAAAAAACATCCAATTGGCTGTTTTTACGAAATGGCTTTTAGCTTATCATAATAATCAGGTATTTTCAATTAACTTTGATGGAGGTTATTAGTATGGAGAAAAAAGTTGGTACAGACCGTGTAAAACGTGGAATGGCGCAAATGCAAAAAGGCGGCGTCATTATGGATGTTGTAAATGCTGAACAGGCAAAAATCGCCGAAGAAGCTGGTGCAGTAGCAGTTATGGCACTTGAACGTGTTCCTTCTGACATTCGTGCAGCTGGTGGCGTCGCTCGTATGGCTGATCCTCGTATTGTGGAAGAAGTAATGAATGCTGTTTCTATCCCTGTTATGGCAAAAGCTCGAATTGGTCATATTACAGAAGCACGTGTCCTCGAAGCAATGGGTGTCGACTATATTGATGAAAGCGAAGTATTAACCCCGGCCGACGATGAATTCCATTTACTTAAATCAGACTTCACAGTTCCTTTCGTATGTGGTTGCCGTGATATAGGTGAAGCGCTCCGCCGTATTGGTGAAGGTGCTGCCATGCTCCGTACGAAAGGTGAACCCGGAACAGGAAATATCGTCGAAGCAGTCCGCCATATGCGCCAAGTAAATGGCCAAATCCGCCAAATTGCAGGCATGACAGATGATGAATTAATGGTTGCCGCTAAAAATTTCGGTGCTCCATATGAACTTGTAAAAGAAATTAAAACGCTAGGTAAACTTCCGGTCGTTAACTTTGCCGCTGGTGGTGTTGCGACTCCAGCTGATGCAGCTTTAATGATGGAACTCGGAGCAGACGGTGTTTTCGTTGGATCAGGTATTTTCAAATCCGATAACCCTGCCAAATTTGCCAGTGCGATTGTTCAAGCTACTACCTACTATACAGACTATGAATTAATCGGAAAACTGTCCAAAGAGCTAGGTTCCCCGATGAAAGGAATCGAAATGTCTCGTCTTAATCCAGAAGACAGAATGCAAGATCGGAGTTTTTAATATGAAAAAAATTGGTGTCCTTGCGCTTCAAGGTGCAGTTGATGAACATATCCAAATGATTGAATCAGCCGGTGCTCTTCCTTTTAAAGTAAAGCATTCAAATGATTTAGCTGGGCTTGACGGGCTTGTTTTACCAGGTGGTGAAAGTACAACGATGCGCAAGATTATGAAACGTTATGATTTAATGGAACCTGTTAAAGCATTTGCCAAGGAAGGTAAAGCTATCTTTGGGACTTGTGCGGGGCTTGTGCTTTTGTCAAAAGAAATTGAAGGTGGCGAAGAAAGCCTTGGATTACTTGAGGCTACAGCAATTCGTAACGGTTTTGGTCGTCAGAAAGAAAGTTTTGAAGCTGAGTTAAGCGTAGATGTTTTTGATGCCCCTACTTTTGAAGCCATTTTCATACGTGCACCCTACTTAATAGAACCAAGTGATGAAGTAACTGTATTAGCAACAATTGACGAAAAAATCGTTGCTGCTAAACAAGCGAATATTCTCGTAACTGCTTTTCATCCTGAGCTTACAAATGACAATCGTTGGATGCGGTATTTCTTAGAAAAAATGTTATAAGAAAACACCTCGGAAATCTGAAATAAGATTTCCGAGGTGTTTTTAGTCTAGCCAGAATTAATTACTTAGATAAAGAATTTATATAAATTTCTGCATTTTCTTTTGGGAGTCCCTTTGAAGCATATTCTTCAATTACGAATTTGTTTAGAGCAGGGAGATACTTAGATATATCCTCCCCAGATTCGTGCATCTTTTTCACTTCTACAATTGATACTTCTATATTCTTTTTTTGTGCGGATGTCAAATCATCATAAGCCATATTTTTTTCGTAATAGCTAATCATAACGTCCTTACTGACATCTTTTCGGTATGAATCTCCAACAAAAAAAAGTACAATTCCTGCGACAAAAATAAGACCTAACACCAGTCCCATTGTGCTAGTAATTCGAAATTTCCCTCTAGTTGACCGGCGTAGAGTATGAATTACAATTAAACCAATCGGATACACCAAGCATAGCGCAACCCCGATATACATCATTAACTCACCAGTATTTTGTATCATTGTTCTTCCTCCTTAGAAACGAAACTTGCTGAATCAAAACTGTGTCGAATCTCCGTTACAAGTGGATTACTCAAGTTAAAGCAGTTTTCGATTTTTCTGGAACCGGAAAATTCCGTTTCCCAAATCCCGCAAATAACTTTGCCATTTCGCATTACTTCATACACACGATATACCTCAGCTTGCCGTGCATCCATAACCCCATTGTAATCATATAGCCTTGCTTCAATAGAATCGATAGCATGATACCATATAATTTTCTTCTTAAGCAAGTTCCCATGTACCAAAGCATTTTCATATATTTTCACATAATTGGTAGCATTCAGGACGGACCAAACAAACCACAATCCTAAAATCGCCAAAATAATTAGTTTTATATTAAAAGAGCCACCTCTATAAAAAAAGCCAATAATAAAAGTAATAAAACATATAAAAACAGGTAGAATAAAACGTCCACTATTACTTCTTTTCAATGTAAGTATCGGGTAGTTCAATTCCTCGATAATTTCGTTAGAACGATTAAAAAAAACTTTATACATTGGAAAATTACGCTCAAATTCTTGTTGGAGTTTCTTTTTTCGCTGCCCACTTACTTTTGCTGAAAATAATACTACCGACCCAACAAAGATAATTACACCGATAAGCGACAACCACCTGATTAGATTCTGATCCATCTTATCCAACCCTTTCTTCTATGCGAGTAAATAAAGTGTTATTTTAGGCAGATTGCAACTGTAGATTTTGTCCATTATTTCAGTATAGCATGCGCAAATTTTAATGGAGTTTTAAAAATAGACTTTTTTTCGCTTGATTATGACAAAATTATGTAGGATGTTAAACAGTGCCAATGTTAGGTACAAAAAAAGAGAAGACAATATTTGTCTTCTCTTACATATGATTCGAAAAAATTTATTTATTCACTGCTTGCGCTGCTGTAATTAATGTTAAGTTATAAACGTCATCAGTATTACAACCACGAGATAAATCGTTTACTGGCGCATTTAAGCCTTGTAGAATTGGTCCAACTGCTTCAAAATTACCTAAACGTTGCGCAATTTTGTAACCAATGTTTCCTGCCTCTAGACTTGGGAAGATAAATACATTTGCATCCCCTTTAATAACGGAACCTGGCGCTTTTTTCTCAGCAACAGTTGGAACAAATGCCGCGTCAAATTGGAATTCACCATCAAGCGTTAATTCAGGTGCTTTTTCTTTTGCAATAGCAGTTGCTTCAACCACTTTTTCCGTTTCATCGGATTTTGCAGAACCTTTTGTAGAGAAACTTAACATTGCAACACGTGGGTCAATGCCGAAGATTTCTGCTGTTTCCGCACTTACAATCGCATTTTCCGCTAAGTCCGCTGCAACTGGTGCAATATTGATAGCTACATCACTGAATAAGTAACGTTCCTCACCGCGAACCATAATCATCGCACCGGCAACTTTACTTACGCCTGGTTTTGTTTTAATAATTTGTAGTGCTGGACGAACAGTGTCACCAGTAGAGTGAGCCGCGCCACTTACAAGACCTTCTGCTTTTCCAGTGTATACAAGCATTGTTCCAAAATAGTTTGGATCAACGAGCATTTTACGAGCAGCTTCTTCCGTTGCTTTCCCTTTACGACGCTCTACAAATGCAGCCACTAATTCATCAAAAAGTGGATCAGTCGCAGGGTCATGAATAGTAATCCCTTCAACAGAAACGCCAATTTCTTTTGCTTTTGCTTCAATTTCAGCTTTGTTTCCAAGTAAAATTGGTGTTACGATATTTTCCTTTTGCAGACGTGCAGCTGCTCCGACAATACGTTCGTCAGTTCCTTCTGGCAATACAATGCGCACGTTTTTCCCAGTAACTTGTCCTTTGATAGTAGTAAATAATTCACTCATGTACTATTTTCCTCCATTAATATAAATGTTATAGTTACCATTTTACTATAAAAACAACTAACTTGATAGAAAAAAAGCGATTAAAAACAGCTCCAGCACTTATTTCCGTGTATCAATACAGAGGTAAAAAGGCATGCTATTCAGTTAGAAGAGCACTGTCCCATTAGGAAACTTTTTTGCTGTTATACCCTACTATTTTGCTACTTTCCGAACAAATTCAAGAAAATACTTCATATTAAATTGCATTCGTGATAAAATGAACATAGTTGATAATGATTATCATGTTCACTACATAACATAAAAGGAGGCCTACGAGCTTATGCAATTAAATGAAACTGCTGTCGGCGAAAAAGTTCGCATCTCAGAGTTAAAAATCGAGAATGCGATGCTTAAACGCCGCTTACTTGCGCTTGGTTGCGATGAAGGTTGTGATATTTGTATCAAACAAAAAGGACTATTTGGTGGTCCATGCACTTTTGAAACAAAAGGACAATATATTAGTATTAGACAATGTGATGCTTGTGCCATTATGGTGGAACGCAGATGAGTCAAAATACATATTGCATACTCGGAAACCCGAACACTGGTAAAACTTCTTTATTTAATGCACTAACTGGCTCTTATGAATATGTAGGAAACTGGAGCGGAGTAACCGTTGAAAAGAAAGTTGGTACTTTACGTTCTAAAACAGGAAAATTAATTGATTTACCCGGTATTTATGACTTAAACCCTATCTCTCGTGATGAAACAGTTGTCACTAGATTTTTACTTGAAGAAAAATTCGATTGCATGTTAAACATTGTCGATTCCTCACAAATTGAACGCAATTTAAATTTAACTGTTCAACTGCTTGAGTACGGCGCGCCTGTTGTGATGGGACTTAACATGATAGATGTAGCTGCTGGACGCGGCATTCATTTAAACATCCAAAACTTAGCAAAAAAACTACGCATTCCGATTTTGCCAGTAGTTGCGCGCTCCGGAAAAGGAACCGAGGATATTTTATCTACTTTATCTGAAAAGCACGTGGCACCAGCGATTCCGCTTGTTTTACAATACGGCGAACCAGCTGAGAAAGCAATCAAAGAAATTCAGGCTTTAACAAAAGAACTGATTCCTGCTAAACAATCGCGCTGGTTAGCAATTCAATTTCTTTCCAAAAATGAAGTAACGGAAGCATTTTTAGCATCTAATTCAGCGTTTGAACAGTTGCAACAAATCCGTGCTGAGTTAGAAAGTGAACTCAACGGCAAACTAGAAAACCATTTCCACCAAGTGCGCGCGAGTTATATTCATGATATTTGTTTGACCTCAGTCGAATACACGCGCAATTCGGATATTCCACTATCAGACAAACTCGATAAAATTTTTACACATAAATTATTAGGAATTCCGATTTTCTTAGGAATTATGTGGTTGATTTTCCAAATAACCTTTACTTGGGTTGGCGCCCCGCTCTCAGACATGCTTGATGGTTTTATCGGCGGGTCGCTCACGGACTGGGTGACATCTTTCTTAACAACTATTGGTGCGTCTGGGTTTATCATTGATTTGGTCGCGGATGGCATCATCGCTGGCGTTGGCGGGGTTCTTGTCTTCGTTCCTCAAATCTTGGTTATTTTCTTCTTTATTTCCGTCTTAGAGGATTCTGGATATATGGCCAGAATAGCAGTTGTTATGGACCGAGTAATGGAAATTTTCGGCTTAAATGGGAAAGCTTTTATACCAATGATTATTGGTTTTGGTTGTAACGTACCCGGGATTATGGCTGCACGGTCAATTGAAGAATCCAAAGAGCGTACACTCACGATTCTTGTTTCACCATTTATGTCTTGTTCAGCCCGTCTTCCTGTTTATGCTCTTTTTGTAGGCGTGTTTTTCGAGAAACATCAAGCGCTTGTTGTCCTTTCTCTTTACGTTATTGGTATTTTAATGGCGCTGATAGTTACTAAAATTCTTTCAAAAACATTGCTTAAAAAAGATAATTCCGTATTCGTCGTTGAGCTACCTCCGTATCGTTTACCTTCACTCAAAACATTATGGCGCAGCACTTGGGAAAAAGGAAAAGGATTCTTGCGTAAAGCAGGCACATTTATTTTTGCAGGTTCGGTTATTATTTGGTTGTTAAACTACGCAGGACCATCCGGACTCGATGTACCAATGGGCGAAAGTTTCTTAGCAATCATTGGTGGAATGCTAGCACCACTGCTCGTTCCTTTAGGATTTGGTACTTGGCAAGCTGGCGCGACACTGATTCCTGGTTTTCTAGCAAAAGAAGTAGTCGTTTCTACAATGGCGATTATTTATGCAGTTGGAGAAAGTTCCCTTGGCAGCATCGTTAGCACCTTCTATACGCCACTTTCGGCTTATTGCTTTATGTTGTTCATCTTACTTTATATTCCGTGTTTAGCAACGGTTGCGGCGATTCGAAAAGAAACTAGTTCGTGGAAATGGACCGCATTCTCTGTAGCTTATCCACTTGTTACAGCTTACGTGTTAGTATTTCTTGTTTATCAAATCGGCAGTCTATTCGTTTAAGAGAGGGTGTTTTTCGTGAGTATTATCGTTAATTTATTACTTGGCGGAGCAATTTTTGGTTATACTATTTACGCGATTATAAAATTTGTAAAACGTAGCAAAGAAGGAAAATGCGGCGGCTGCGAACTCGAAAAAGCTTGTAATTGCGAGTCAGACGAACATACGAATTTGGATCATATATTTAAATAGCAAAAAAGAGCCTTCATCAAGGCTCTTTTTTTATTTCGTCTCCGGTTTTATCGTAACCGCAACAATTTCATATGGATTCCCCAACCTCGGAAAAGCTTTTTGATGAAAACTACCCGCGCCAAGTCCAGCAGAAATTATCATCGTCTTCCCATCTTTTGAATGCTCACCGTATACATACTCCGGCAACAGTGTTCGCTGTGGTCCAGGAGCAATCGCGCCAATATTTGTATAAGGAATCCGCACAATCCCGCCATGCGTATGACCACTTAAGGTTAAATCAAAGCCATTTTCCACATAAAGCTCAAAATAATCCGGCATATGTGACAAAAGAATTTGATAGTACTGCGAATCTTGCTGCGTTTTTATCTCCGCTATACCTTCTTTATAATAAGGATAATCATAATCTAAATTCGCACTACTCCGCAAACCAGACATCTGAAATTTCTGCCCGCCCACATCGATAGTAGCTGTTTTGTCTTCTAAGTTAACTACACCCATTTTTTCTAAAAAAGGCTTGTAATCGTCCTCATAGGCATTTTTAACATCGTATTCGTGGTTTCCGGGCGAATAATACACAGGCGCAATCTTCGTAAGCTTTTTAATAAGTTCTTTAGGAACACTATCCCCTTGTTTATCAAAAAGATCCCCTGTAATCGCAATCACATCTGGATTTAAATTTGCCACTTTATCTAACAATTTTTCATTTTTATCGCCAAATTCACTAAAATGCAAATCCGATAATTGCACTAGTTTAATCTCTTTTTCAATTTTAGTAGAGCTCACTTCATATTTTTTCACCGTCAGCCTAGTTCCTAGAAACCAGCCCACCACTAAAAGCACGATAATAATACTAACTAAAGTAACCCATTTCATCTTTATAGCCATTTTTTCACCTCTATGTTGCTGTTTTTGATGCTTTTACACAATTACTACCATTATAACCTAGATTTCAAAACACACGAAGAAAAAACTGCTAGAACTAGTTTCTCCCTTAAGTCAAAAATTATAATTTGACATAAACATAATTAGGTATATAATTAACTTATAAAAACTTATTTAAATTAAAAATAAACTTAAAATAAATTATAAAAGGTGGCGGAAATCATGAATCAAAAAGAAAGAATAGTGGAAGCACTGAAGCTACTAGAGAACAAGAAAACTATTTCTCAAGAAGAACTCATGCGAATTTTTTCCATTTCAAAAGATACGGCAAGGCGTGATATTTTAAAATTAGTCGAAAGCGGACTCGCAGAACGCTATCCAGGTGGAGTTTCACTACCAATTTTAAAACCTCAAATAGAAAGTTATACAAGTAGATTAGTGAAGCAGAGTGAACAGAAACAAGCAATTGCCTCAGCTGCTGGCGAAGTAATAAAAGACCATATGACTATCTATTTAGATGTTTCTACCACAGTTCATTTTTTGGCTTCAGACCTTGAGCAAAATGATTTATTGGTTGTGACTAATTCTATGGATAATGCAATCGCAGCATCTCAGAATGAAGCTAATAAAGTATACTTGCTTGGCGGTTTTTTCAACTTCCATTCACGTGTATTATCCGGCGAGCCTGTTTTAGGCCAACTCAAACAATTTAACTTTGATGTTGCTTTTATTGGTGGTGCTGGGTTAACGGATGAAGGTATCTTTTATTCAGAGCTTACAGATGTCTACCTAAAACAAGAGATTATCAGAAATTCCGAAAAAGTATACCTGTTAATTGATCATACGAAAGTGAATACAAAGACTGCATTCAAGCTTGATTTTTCTGGAATTGATGCCGTCATAACAAATGAGCCCCTGCCAAAAGATTTGATGCAACACCTTATTTCTAAAGAAGTAGAAGTTATATCTTTGAAAGGATTGTGAAAATAATGGCGATTATCAAAAACGTAAAAGTTTACAAAGAAAACGAGTTAATCAATGCAACAGTTATTACAGAAGGCAATCTGATAGCAGAAGTTTTTCCAACCAGTAAAATTATTCCCGAAAAATATTCAACAGAGCAAATTTTTGATGGAAATGGTCAGTTGCTCATACCCGGAATGATTGACGTTCATATCCACGGTGCAAAGAATTACGATATGATGGATGGTTCAACAGAAAGCATCCAAGCTGTATCTATGGCTTGTGCGGAAACAGGATGTACTAGTTTTTTAGTCACATCTGTTAGTTCTTCTTTGGAAGATTTGATTCAAATGATTAAGCAAACAAAAAAAGTGGTTGGAAAAGAGCAAGGTGCTAAAATTGCAGGAATTCACTTAGAAGGCCCCTACCTCAATATAGAAAAAAAGGGCATGCAAAATCCAGCTTATTTAAGACACCCTGACTTAAAAGAAATGAAACAAATTTTTGATGAAGCAGATGGTCTGATTAAAATGGTAACGATTGCGCCAGAATTGCCCGGTGGTATCGAACTCATTGACTTCTTGAAAAAAAGAGGAGTTGTTATTGCAATTGCGCATTCCAATGCAACTTATGAAGAGGCGCAAGATGCTTTTGAAAAAGGAGCAACACATATAACTCATTGCTTCAATGCTATGCCAGCAATCCATCACCGCGCACCAGGACTTGTTACAGCGGCTTTGGAAAATGATGCGGTAAGCGTTCAAACTATCGTAGACGGGGTCCATCTTCATCCTGGAATTGTGCGTCTCATCCATAAAATTAAAGGGCCAGATAAGATTGTTCTCACGACTGATGCCCTTCAAGCTATGGGAGTTGGCGACGGCGAGTATATTTTTGGCGGTCACCAAGTAACTGTTAAGGAAGGAATCGCACGCTTACAAGACGGAACGCTAGCTTCAAGCACCGTGACAATGAATAAATCGTTAAGGTTAAGTAATGAATTTGGTATTAGCTTACAAGACTCGATACAAATGGCCACAAGTACACCCGCAGAAATCCTCGGTATGAAAAAATTCGGTCGCATTGAAAAAGGCTATATCGCTGACTTAGTTTTACTCGATGAGAAATTCGAGGTTCTAACTACATGGATTAATGGTGAAAAATACTAAACGCGCTGGATTAATACCATCAAAGGAGTGGTTTATAAACGATGCCATTATTTAAACACGAAGGAACTTACTTTAACTATGAAATACAAGGAGAAGGTATCCCCTTTTTGTTTCTTCATGGACTAGGTGATAATTTAAAATTTGCTTTTGACACATTTAACAATGATGAAAAAATCCAATTAATTTCATTGGATCAAAGAGGTCATGGGAAAAGTGGACATGATTCCAGAAAACTTAGCTACGATAGCTTGGCGAGTGATGCACTAGCGTTAATGGATTATTTAGGCATACAGCATTTTTATGTCGGCGGATTATCTATGGGGGCTGGCGTTGCGGTGAATTTAGCAATCCATGCAGCAAATAAAGTGATGGGGCTTATATTACTTAGGAGCTCTGCGACAGATGAGCCCATGAAAAAACAAGTGATAGAATGGTTTAATACCGTAAGTATATATTTACCTAAAAAAAATGGTTCACAGTTATTTGAGCAAGACCCGCTATTTCCATCGATAAAAGATACCTACCCTAAAGCAATTGATACTTTTAAGCGATATTTTGAAGACGACGCCTCTGTTAATTACTATAAAAAATTTATTGATATACCTAGAGATAGGCCAATAAAAAGCAAAAATGAATTAACTAATGTGACGATGCCCACACTGATACTTGCAAATAACTATGATGTGATTCACCCGTTGGAATACAGTTTACTTTATGCACGTAATATAGAAAACGCAAAGTATTATGAACTCACGCCTAAGACTGTTGATGCAGAAAAACATAAACTCGAAATAGATACCTATATTAATACATTCATCTTAAGTAACTCAAAAAAGTAGCCCGCAATTCCATAGAAATAAAAAAAGCAGAAATCTTGTATAGTTTTTATACAAAGATTTCTGCTTATTTGTTATTTTACAGGAGGTGTAGAAACAATTGCTGTGATTTTACCAGTTATTTCCCAAGATTTCACTTCATTTGGTAAAACGAAATGATCTCCTTTTTTAATAGCCTGTTCGTTATCATCAATCGTAAGTACCGCTTCTCCGTCCAAAATACTCACTAACGTGTAAGGCGCTTTGGCCACAAATTCAGCCGTGCCATCCACTTCCCACTTATAAACGCTAAAGAAGTCATTCGATACAAAAGTAGTTTCGGTTAAATCATCGCGTGTTTCTGTTTTAATATCTAACTTCGCATCCACATGTGGCGCAGTTGTAACGTCAATTGCTTTATCTAAATGAAGTTCGCGCAAGTTTCCTTCTGCGTCTTTACGGTCGTAGTCATATACACGGTAAGTTGTGTCAGAGCTTTGTTGCGTTTCAAGTACTAAAGTGCCAGTACCTAGTGCATGAATCGTGCCACTTGGAACGTAATAAAATTCACCCGGTTTAATCGCTACTTTACGAAGCAATTTATCCCATTCGCCATTTTTTGCCCAGCTAGCGAATTCTTCTCTGCTTGCTGCTTTATGTCCATAAATTAATTCCGCACCCGGAGCGCAGTCAATAATATACCAGCATTCCGTTTTACCAAGTTCCCCGTTTTCATGTACTTTGGCATATTCATCATTTGGATGAACTTGTACAGAAAGATCCGTATTTGCATCCAAGATTTTTGTAAGTAATGGAAAAACAGCTTCTTTCGGATTGCCAAAAAGTTCTGGTTTTTCTTGCCATAATTCAGCTAAAGTTTTTCCTTTATATTCCCCGTTTTTGATGACAGAAGGACCATTTGGATGAGCGGAAATCGCCCAGTCTTCTCCAGTCGTTTTGGACGGAATATCGTAACCAAAGTAATCATGTAATTTCGTTCCACCCCAAATTCGATCTTGAAAAACAGGGTTTAAAAATAATGCTTCTTTCATTATACACTTACCTCCATTCCAGCGATTTTGCTGGGTTTTGTCACTTAAAAGTATATACTAATAACCGCTAAGATGCTAGTTATTTTCCGCCTAAAAAGCCTCTTTCTTTTATTTGTTCTGTTAAATTCGGATAATACGGCTTATCATAAAATTTTGCTAAACGTTCGGTATAAGACACAAAACCTTCCCGCTCAGAAAAAGGAATGATTTCTTGGTCATAAGCTTCAAGTAAAGGCATAACATCAGTTTGGTACGTTTCTTCAAAATAAACGGCTTCTTTCGGCAAGCGAGGTTTTACGGGAGCTTCTACATCCGGAACCCCGATACAAAGCCCAACGACCGGCATGACGTATTTTGGTAAAGCAAGAAACTCAGAAGTAGCTGTAATATTTCTCCGTAAACCACCAATACAAATTGTCCCATAATCAAGCGACTCAGCGGCTGTTAAAGCATTTTGCATACACAAACCTATATCCGTTGCTGCAACCATCAACAAATCTTCTTCACTAGCAATTTGGAAACTTTTGCCGTGCAGCTCACTTGCTACTTTTACACGGTGGAAATCTGCTACAAAACAAAGAAATACCGAACATTCAGCTATGTATGGTTGATTCCCGCAAAGTTCTGCCATTTTGTTTTTACGATCTTGGTCTTTAATCGCAATAATGGAATAATGCTGTCCATTAATCCATGACGGGGCTGCTTGAGCTGCTCGAATAATAGCATCGAGTTTTTCTTCCGGAATTTCGATACCCTGTTTATATTTCCGAAAAGAACGATGATTTCTGAGTAAAGTTAATACGTCATTCATATTTGTACCTCCTAGATTTATCATTTAGTTAAAGTATAGCTTGTTTTTCAGCAATTGTTAATGTTTTCTCTTGTATTTCTATCAGATATTTTCTACACTTAAAGAAAAAGAGGTGAAAAGATGTGCGCCAACAACAAATAGATTTTAAATGGCTAGAAGAAAACTTCCTGACTACAAATGAAGCCGCGACTTACTTAGGCATATCTAAGCAAGCTCTCCTTTCCTTAGCAAAACGCGATGTACTCCCGTTTACAAAAAAAGGAAATATGGTTCTTTTTCACCGAATAGATATTGAACTTCGATTAGAAAGCCAGCAAAGTTTACGCAAAAAATACCGCCCTTTTGAAACCTAATTTCACAAACAGCGAAACGGACGAACCACTTCTGATATGTTACACTCTAGTTAGTGATATTCTAAACAAGGAGTGATACATAATGAATGAAGCAGTAAAAACTTTAGATGGATGGTTTTGTCTACATGATTTTCGTTCGATTGACTGGGCAGCGTGGCGTGAATTAAATCCAGGAAATCAAGAACTTATGTTAAATGAGCTAAGCCACTTTTTAAGCGATATGGAAATCACAAAAAATATCGGTGAAGGTGAACATACCATTTACAGCATTCTTGGTCAAAAAGCGGATTTAGTATTCTTCACTTTACGTGATTCCTTAGAGGCTTTAAATGAAGTCGAGAACCGTTTTAATAAATTAGCCATTGCCGACTACTTATTACCAACGTATTCCTACATATCTGTTGTGGAATTAAGTAACTATCTAGCATCTCATATGGCTGGCGGCGAAGATCCTTACCAAAATAAAGGCGTTCGTGCGAGGCTTTACCCAGCTCTTCCGCCTAAAAAACACATTTGTTTCTATCCTATGAGTAAAAAACGTGACGGCGCCGATAATTGGTATATGCTTCCAATGGAAGAACGCCAAAAACTTATCCGCGATCACGGTCTTATTGGCAGAAGCTATGCTGGAAAAGTACAACAGATTATCGGTGGCTCCATCGGTTTTGATGACTACGAATGGGGTGTGACCTTATTTTCAGACGATGCACTAGAATTCAAACGAATCGTGACAGAAATGCGTTTTGATGAAGCAAGTGCGCGTTATGCTGAGTTTGGTTCCTTCTTCATCGGAAACCTTCTACCATCCGAAAATCTCTCCAAATTATTCACAATTTAAAGAAATACAAGCTGGAATTCCCTTTAATAACTCTTTTTTCAAAGATTTATTGAAACGAATTCCAGTTTTTTATTTCACAAAACTAACAATTTTGTAAGGATATCTTCCGTAATTGTCATTTGATACGATGGAACGACTTCTTATTAAACGATAGAATGATACATATACTAAATGAATCTAGTTTTAAGGAGAGAAAATAATGGAGACAGTTCTACAAGCAAAAAATGTAAGAAAAATTTATGGAAGCAAAGGAAATGTGTATACTGCACTTGAAAATATCAGTATTGATATTAAAGAAGGGGAATTCACTGGTATCATGGGACCTTCTGGGGCCGGTAAATCTACTTTACTTAACGTTTTATCTACTATTGATAAGCCAACTTCTGGTGAGATTATGATTTCTGGACAAGAACTTGAAAATATGAATGAACAACAAATGTCTACTTTCCGCCGCGATAAACTAGGTTTTATTTTCCAAGATTACAACTTACTAGATACACTCACAATCCGTGAAAATATTATCCTTCCACTTGCACTAGCAAAACGCCCGGTCAAAGAAATGGAAGAGAAATTAGCAATTATTAGTGAAAAATTCGGTATTACAGAAATTCTTGATAAATACCCAAGTGAAATCTCTGGTGGTCAAAAACAACGTACAGCTGCCTCACGTGCAATTATTACTTCACCTAGTTTGATTTTTGCCGATGAGCCAACTGGAGCACTTGATTCCAAATCTGCAACCAACTTACTTGAAAGCTTACGTGACTTAAATGAACAAGATAAAGCTACTATTATGATGGTTACACACGATGCATTTGCAGCAAGTTTCTGCAAACGAATTTTATTTATTAAAGACGGAGAATTATATACAGAAATCTATCGTGGAACAAAAACGCGTAAGGAGTTCTTCCAAAAAATTCTAGACGTCCTTGCAAAACTGGGGGGCGACACAGATGACGTTATTTGATTTAGCGAAGAAAAATATTAGACATAATTTTGTACATTACTTTTTATATTTCGCATCGATGATTTTCAGTATTATGATTTATTTTACCTTCCTTGTTCTTTCGAAGGATCCATCAGTCGTAGCTAGAATTGACCAATCTTCTAAGTTATCAACCGCGTTTTCTAGCTCCTCTGTCATTTTGCTTATATTCGTAGCAATTTTCATTCTTTATTCCAACAACTTCTTCACAAGAAAACGGAAAAAAGAAATCGGTCTTTATTCTTTACTCGGCCTTCGTAAAAAAGAAATTGGTCGGATGTTATTTTATGAAAATTTCATTATGGGTCTTGGCGCATTAGTAATTGGTATTTTGGCTGGTACACTGCTTTCGAAAATTTTCGTAACGATCTTACTTAACTTAATTAATCTCGATAGCATTGGCGGTTTTGCCTTTTCATGGGGAGCTGTTTTACAAACAAGTATTGTTTTTATTATCATTACTTTGTTTACATCTTTCACAGGTTACCGAATTATCTATCGCACAACATTGTTAGACCTATTCCACTCCGAATCAAAACGCGAAAAAAGCCCAAAACCTTCTTTTATTTTGGCGCTACTTTCCATCGTATTAATCGCACTTGGTTACTTCATCGCTGGGCAACCGCTTGATTCTAAAAATTCATTATGGGCGCAATTAGGTTTTTCTATCGGAGCACTTGTTATTTTAGCTTCAGTAATTGTTGGTACGTCTTTGTTTATTACCTTTTTCTTACCATATTTACTTACAAAGCTAAGAAACAACAAACGGATTTTTTATAAAGGTAGTAATATCATTTCTACCTCTCAGTTGAACTTTAGAATTTCATCCAATGCAAAAACGTTAATTATTATTTCTATTTTAAGTGCAACGACCTTGTCTGCTATTGGAACGATAAGCAGTATATACTATCAAGCAAATACATCAGCAAACACTTCTGCACCATCAAGTTTTGAGTATCAAGTTCCATCAGACAAAGCACTAAATGATAAAATCGTGAAAACAGCTGAAAGTGACTCTGATCACCCAGTTGAGTACGAACAAAAGAGCACTTACTACACTGTCAAGGCAGAAGGAACTCGACCAGACTTTGTAGAATACAATATAAATGAAGGTTTCCCAGTTATTTCTCAATCTGAATATAATTCACTTGTTAAAAAACAAGGCAATCCCGAAAATGCGGCTAATTTAAAAGCTAATGAAGCACAAATGGTACTTTCAGTCACTTATGATGAAAAAGCGCAAAAACAAATGATTGGCGAAAAATATACATTAGCTTCACCAAGCAAACCAAATGTTGAAATTAAATCAGTTGTTCAGAATTCACCAATTGCTTCCGTTATGGGCTTACTCGTTCTTCCTGATGAAAGAGTTGCCATGATAGGGACTGATAAGAATATCCCATCTCAAACAGTTGAATCTATTACTGTAAAAGATGCAAAACAAGCGCAAGATTTAGATAAAAAAATGCAGTCACTAGTTCCAAAAGATAGCAATCTCATTTCTTACGCAGCTACTTATCAACAAATCATCACAGTAACCGGTGTACTTCTATTTATCGGTATGTTTATCGGTTTTGTTTTCCTAGCAGCGACAGGAAGTATTATCTACTTCAAACAGCTTACAGAAGCATATAACGACATCGGTACATTTGACATCTTGAAGAAAATTGGTCTTACTAAAAAAGACATCCGCAAAATTCTTGCTAAACAATTACTCGTTGTATTCTTGATTCCATTAGTTATCGGAATTGCGCACAGTAGTTTTGCACTTGTTGGACTTTCACATATGCTGGCACTAGATTTAACACTACCAGTTGTGATTTCTACCGGTGTCTACACATTAATGTACATTGTGTATTACTTTGTCACTCTAAATAGCTATACGAACATTGTTTTCGGTAAAAAATAATAAAAAAAGTCCTCTAATTATTTAGAGGACTTTTTTGCGATATAAGCAAAGATACTAGAGAGAAAAGCGGATGCTCCCATTAAAAATTGCATTCCAAATACTTGTCTTTCATTACTACCAAACGTAATTGACAAATTTTCTTTTGCAAAATCAATCCAGTTTGTTACAGATAAATAATTTGTAAGCAAAATGAAAGCTGCTCCCATAAGAATTCCAATTAATAAAAGCGAGACTTTGCGCCATGCCAGTACTGCTACTGTCAAGAAAATCACGGCTACAAAACAAGCAAAGTAAGCATCAAGTGAAGTTGTAAATAAATAGCCTTCTTTAATACTATCCGAATGTAGTTGTTTAAAAATCGTTACAGCTGCAAAAATTGCCGTAACAGCACCAATAATCGCGAAAAAGCCAGCTGCGTAACGCCATTTGTTTTTCCAAGACTGATCTTCGCTTATCTCTTTTAAAGAGAATTTCGGGCCAATTAATAACGCGATTAACACTAAAATACTACTGATAACTAGTAACGTTCCTGACCACTCAAACGGCTGCGCATATTCCAATTTCGCAAAAATTCTTAGTTGGTAATAATACACCGAAAACGCTTGAAATAAAGCAAAACAACTGATTAAAATAATACTTACTAATCGAAGCTTTTCTCTTTTAATAAGACCAAAACCAATAATAAATAATGCTAAACCAAAAATAAGTAACATCCAATAATTCCAAACAAATGTAAAGCTATCTTTCTCTGCACTAAAATATCCAACCATGGCGCTCACAAAGCTGTAAAGTTGAGTCACACCTAGCGCAATTAGCAAACTACCACATATTCCTCTTAATTTTTCAGGCAATTTGCCCACTTCCCTTCCTATTTAAGTTTTCCCATGTTACTCTAAAACCGAGGTGATAAAAATGAACTGGACCATTTGGGATAAAACACAACCTGCCCCACTAGAACTATTACTAGAAGCTGATCCGAGTGAAGACCAAATTGCGAAATACCTTGATAAATCACGCGTTTTCCAACTAAATGATACCGATAAAACAATTGGCGTCGTTTGCTTGCTTCCATTAAATAATAAGCAACTTGAAATTATGAATATTGCTGTTCTACCTACCCAGAGAAATCAAGGAATTGGTAAAAAACTCCTTGAAAAAGCGTTTGATTTTGCTTTACAAAACAACTTCACTGAAATCATTGTTAAAACAGGTAATTCAAGTATTGACCAACTTGCTTTTTATCAAAAAAACGGCTTTCGGATGCAACAAATTGTTCCAAATTATTTTATAGAACATTATAAAGGGCAAACCATTGTCGAAAACGGTATTGCTTGCGTAGACCAAATCATTCTTTCGAAAGAAATAAAATCCTGATGAAGTTTATATCATCAGGATTTTTTGTTTGTAGTTTTAATCGTTAAGTGCCATTTCTGAACGAACAACCGCTGAAATACGTTCACAATATTCGTCTGTTGCTTCTTTTGTCGCAGCTTCCACCATGACTCTTACTAATGGTTCTGTACCAGATGGACGAACAAGCACGCGACCATTTCCAGCCATTTCAGCTTCAACTTCACTAATTACTTTACTTACTTTTGGATTATCTGTTACATGATTTTTATCACTTACACGGATATTTTCCAGTTTTTGCGGGAATGTTTTCATTTCTGAAGCAAGTTCAGATAATTTTTTCCCAGTTGCTTTCATAACGTTAATTAATTGAATTCCGGAAAGCAGGCCATCACCAGTTGTATTATGATCTAGGAAAATAATATGACCAGATTGTTCTCCGCCAAGGTTATAATTACCTTCTCGCATTGCTTCTACAACATAACGGTCACCAACAGCTGTTTGAACATCTTCAATTTCAAGTTCTCTTAAGCCTTTATAGAAGCCTAAGTTACTCATAACAGTGGAAACGATTGTATTACTATTTAATAGACCTTGTTCACGTAAGTATTTCGCGCAAATAAACATAATTTTATCGCCATCGACAATTTGACCGATTTCATCAATTGCAATCACGCGGTCTCCGTCACCATCAAAGGCTAAACCAACATCTGCTTTTTTGTCTAATACAAATGCAGCTAAGGCTTCTGGATGTGTAGAACCAACACCATCATTAATATTTAAGCCGTTTGGAGAAGCACCCATTGAGCTAATATCGGCATCTAAGTCAGCAAATAAATGTGTTGCTAAGCCAGAAGTTGCTCCATTTGCACAGTCTAATGCAATATGATAACCATTGAAGTCATTCTCGATTGTTTGTTTTAAGTATTGAATATATTTTTGTTTACCTTCAAAGTAATCGCTAACTGTTCCTAGACCTTCACCGCTTGGACGAGGTAGTGTATCCTCTGCTGTATCAAGTAATTGTTCAATTTCTTCTTCTTGATCGTCTGACAGTTTAAAGCCGTCTGAACCGAAGAACTTAATTCCATTATCATCTACTGGATTATGGCTTGCAGAAATCATGACGCTGGCAGAAGCTCCTTGCGCTTTTGTTAAATAAGCGACACCAGGAGTTGAAATGACGCCTAAACGCATAACTTCAATTCCTACAGATACAAGTCCTGCAATTAAAGCGGATTCAAGCATTTCTCCAGATATACGTGTATCACGAGCAACAAGAACGCGCGGGTGTTCACCAACGTGACGAGTTAAAACATACCCACCCATTCGACCTAATCTGAATGCAAGTTCTGGTGTTAATTCTGAGTTTGCAACCCCTCTAACTCCATCCGTACCAAAATATTTACCCATTTTATTACTCTCCTTCTAAGTCATTCATTATCTAAATGATTTTTGTTTGTCGTTTTAGTTTTACTTTTTTTCAAATGCTGGTTCTATTTTTTGTTAAGTCTCAACCATACATTTGTTATTATACCTTTTTTAAGAAAAAATTTCATCTCTCTATAATAAAACGTTGGCATTAGTAACTTTTCAAACTATTCTATGTATATGAAGCTTTTGTAAAAAAGCAGGAGTATGAGACACGCTGGCCCCACACTCCTCAGGTTTATGTGTTTTTGGAAGGCACTGTATTTTGTGCTTCTTTTTCAGTAATAATAAAATCAGCTTTTTTAGGATTGATGACATAAGCCACGTTATCGGGTAAACCGTTTAGTTCTAGTGGAATGCTGTAACTGCCAGCTTTACTTTTACTAAGGTTAGCAATAACGCTTAAATCTTTCGCGGTTATGTCATCTAATACTTTTTTCTCCCCGGTGATAGTTACAGAAACTTTGCCATTTGCTGGCGTTAACATCTGGGCATCGAAAGTATTTTTCAGACCACTCATATATACTTGCATATTAGAAAAAGATTTTGATGTTTTGGAATCATTCGTTTCAGAATCATCCGTCGCATCGTTATTATTTGCTTCTGTGTTTTGATTATTATTTGATGTGTTCGCTCCATTATTTGCTTCAGACTTTTTTACGGTTTTTATTTTAACCTCAATGGTCGTAGGTTGTACTGATTTAGCGCCTGTTGGAACTGGTACAGTAATTTCTTTGACCGTATCTGCTTTTATTTTTGTAACATCAATCGGGATTTCAATCTCTTTAATCTTGTCAAGGACCGCATCGTCACCTACGACAACCACTTCTGATTTATCAGGTGTCATGCTTGAAATCTCTATATCGCTTTCTGGTGTTCCTTCTTGCTTGATTTTAACCGGTACTGATTTCCCGACTTTCTCAACCGGCACAGTCACTTCAACCTCTTGCGGACTGACCTCTACATCCAGCTTGTTCAAGTTACTATCAAAAACGGATACTGTCGCCTTGTCGGTAAATTCCGATTTATGTTTTCCATCACTTTCGAGGGTCGCTTTAACATAAGCGATTTGTTCGATCGTGTCTTTTGCACCTGTAATGGAAACTTTTTTAGGATCGATAATCGGCGTTCCTGCTTGATAACCATCTGCAATAACAGATTTACTTAACTCTACATCTACAGAGAATTTCTTCGTTACTTTTTCTTGAACATTTACGTTAACAGTAGCTGGATTGACTTTAACTTTAAGTCGGTCAGATACGTCTTTTACTTGGAGTTTAACTTCCTGCGTTCCAATCGATGCATTTTTCAAATCTGCGTATACGGTGAAATCTTGTTGTGCTTTAGCAGATTGAACGATACTTCTTGGCCCTGAAAGCGTAACAGTGACTGTTTCTGGAATGCCTGAAATGTATAAATTCGTTTTATCATAATATACTTTGACAGGAACATTCTCAATGACCTCAGAATCACTTGAAGAAGTCGTTGAAAAAGTGGTGGCGTTATTATTATTTGCATTAACTGACGTAAAAAGGATGGCTGCGAGTAACAAGGCTATAATCCGAATCGACCATTTATTATTTAAAATTCGATCCATCATTCGCTTTTGCCTCCTTTCAATTTAGAAAAGATAGAAGGTTTCTTTTGCGTTACTGTGACAAGCTCTTTTAGAAGAATTTTATGTAACTCTTCTTCTGAAACATCACGGAAAAGTTCTCCGCCTTTAGTAAGGGAAATTCCGCCTGTTTCTTCGGAGACAACAATTGTAATACTGTCTGTCACTTCACTAATCCCTAGAGCAGCCCGGTGACGCGTCCCAAGTTCTTTGGATAAAAATGGACTGTCAGAAAGTGGTAAATAACTTGCTGCTGATGCAATCTCATTTCCTTTGATAATTACCGCACCATCATGAAGCGGCGTATTTGGAATAAAAATATTAATTAATAATTGAGAGGAAATTTTTGCATTGAGTGGAATTCCGGTTTCGATATAATCATCCATTCCGGTATCGCGTGCTACTGAAATTAGCGCACCAATACGACGTTTCGCCATATATTGGGTAGATTTTTCAATAGATTCAATCAGATGGTGTTGCTCTCGCTCAATTCTAGAACCGTAACGAGTAAAAATATTGCCTCGACCAAGTGTCTCTAAAGCACGGCGTAATTCCGGTTGGAAGATAATTATAATTGCAAGGAATCCCCAAGTAAGCATCTGATCCGTAATCCATTCTACTGTTTGGAGACCAAAAAATCCGCTTAATAATTTAACTGCAATGATAATAAAAATACCTTTTAATAATTGTACTGCTTTCGTACCTCGGATTAACATGATCACTTTATAAATTACAAACCATACGACAAGAATATCTACAATATTTGCTAGATAATGCAATATCGACATATTGGAAAAATCCATCACTTCACCTCCGTGCCTCTTGAAAACCATTTATGATCACATGGTTCACTTTCTTTATTATAGCATAAGAGTGCAGGCGGAAAAAGCAATCATCCCGCTAAAAATTGGAAAGATTTGTTAAAGAAAAAACTTGCCAAAAACAGTTTTCATTGTTTTTGACAAGTTTATTTTTGGTTATATTTCTACTGTTACAGCCGTTTCCAGCAAATATTTTTTCTTATACATTTCTAAATGAATTGGTTCTCCGTGACATAATTTAACAGTTACTTGTCCTACTTCTACTTTCACTTCTAATAAGCGGTCGCGGAAGTTAATTTTGAAACGGTAGTTGTCCCATCCATTAGGTAAAAATGGGGCAAAACTTAACTCACCTGATGTTACTCGCATTCCGGCAAAACCTTGTACAATGGATAACCAGCTTCCTGCCATTGATGTAATGTGGAGGCCATCTTCTGTATCATTGTTAATATTATCTAGGTCAAGTCTTGCTGTGCGCTTATAAAGTTCTACAGCTTTATCATATTTACCAAGTTCCGCAGCTAAAACCGCATGAACAGCTGGTGACAAACTTGATTCATGTACAGTTAACGGTTCATAAAATTCAAAGTTGCGTTGTTTTGTATCAAAATCAAAGTCATCATAGAATAAATATAAACCTTGAAGTACATCTGCTTGTTTAATGAAGCAAGAACGTAAAATTTTATCCCAAGACCAGTTTTGATTAATTGGCATATCCTCTGGTTTTAACGTATCAGTGGAACGTAACTCTTTGTCTAAAAATGTATCGTGTTGCACAAAAATCTGCCATTTTTCATCAAAAGGATAGTACATGCGGTGCTCGATGTCTTCCCATTTGGCGATTTCGTACTCGGTCACACCTAAACGTTTTTTCGCTTCTACATCTAAATTCTCTAGCGTATATCGAATAGTCCAAGCTGCAATATAGTTGGTATACCAGTTATTGCTAACATTATTATCGTATTCATTTGGTCCAGTAACACCGTGAATCATATATTTATCTAAGCGATCCGATAAATGCACTCGATCAGCCCAAAAACGAGTAATTTCAGTTAACACTTCGATACCATCTGTTTTTAAATAAGAGTCATCACCAGTGTAGTTCGTATAGTTATAAATCGCGTAGGCAATCGCGCCATTTCGGTGAATCTCTTCAAAGGTAATTTCCCATTCATTGTGGCACTCTACTCCTGTAAAAGTAACCATCGGATAAAGTGCGCCACCTAGACCAATTTTCTCCGCATTGATTTTGGCACCATCTAATTGATTATGGCGATATTTAAGTAAGTTATGGCTAACCGACTTATCTGTTAGTGATAAATACATTGGTAGAGCAAATGCTTCTGTATCCCAGTAAGTCGCCCCGCCGTATTTTTCTCCAGTGAAACCTTTAGGACCAATATTTAATCTAGCATCTTCCCCGTAGTAAGTCGCAAATAATTGGAAAATGTTAAAGCGAATGCCTTGTTGAGCGGAATCATCTCCTGCTATTTCCACATCTGCTTTATCCCAGCGTTCGCGCCATCCTGCGATATGCGCTTCTAAAAGTTCTTCATATGTTTTTGTTGCTATATTTTTTAAGATTTCCTCTCCAGCTTGAAGGAGTTCACTTTCCTCAAAATCACGAGAAGTTGTGATTACTACGCGTTTTTCAATTTGCGCTACTTCATTTTCTTTTAAATCAAATTGATAGCGATTTTCCGCATAAAGTGTTTTTGTTTGGTTTGTTTCATTTGCCGTATTAGTCTTATTTTCCATTACTGCAGAAACGGTGAAGCGCGGTGTCCCAAAGTTATTTGGAATTGTTTTGGTTACAAGTGAGCCGCAACTTTCTGAGGAAGATTCTGCAACTTCTTGCCAAAACATTTCTTCGTAGTTGGCATCTTCATTTTGCACATTACCATCTAAAAAGGACGTTAATTCTACTTTTGCCGCATTTAAAGCTTCCACATGATAGCGAATTACTGCAAGTTCTTTCGTAGCTACACTTAGAAATCGTTCCGCTGAAATTCGAAACGTCTTATTATTTTTAACTACTGTGAACTGGCGTCTTAACACGCCTTTTTCCATATCTAGCACAAGTTCAAAATCGCTTACTTCATCTACAAATAAATCGAGTTTTTCACCGTCAAGACGTACTTCAATCCCGATAAAATTAAGTCCATTTATGACTTTTCCAAAATAATCTGGGTAGCCATTTTTCCACCAACCAACTCTTGTTTTATCTGGAAACCACACGCCTGCATAATAAGTTCCAATATGGCCGTCGCCGGAGTATCCTTCTTCAAAATTCCCGCGCATCCCCATGTATCCATTACCGAGTGAAGTTAGGCTTTCTTGCAAACGTTTATTTTCTTTATCTAGTTTGGTTGTCCGTAATGTCCATGGTTCGATTTCAAATAATTGCTTCTGTGCCATACTAAAACCTCCTAATTAGCGACTAGCAGCCATACTTTTTTCACTAGTCTTATAAAATCTTGTCTTTAAAAATGTCCATGCTATCATTAACACCATTCCGAGCGACTGAACAGCCATAATAATCGTAATATCAAAGTAGATAAAACCGATAATACAAGCCGCAATCACTGGAATACCAAGTGCATTTAGCGTTAAATTAAATGATTCTTTAAAGGAAGCAATACGAGAAAAACTGCTCCGTTTTGTCATCCAAATGAAAAGTGTCGTGAAAATAGCTAACATCAGCGAGCTAACGAAAATAATTGAGCCAATCATCAGCACCATTGATAAGAAAACAAATGCTTGATTCTCTAAGTACCACTGCGCCGAAACCCAGTCTACTAGCGATTCACCAGAAGTGATCTCACTTAATGTGGCATCTTTTGGATAGCTCACTTCAAATGTGTAGCCACTTGCATCTGTAAGCGTCATTTCTCGGTCTTTGAAATTAATGATATTTTTAGCTCCGGCAAGTTCTGCCTTCGTTAAATTTACACCAGCCACGCCATTAGCCGATTTTTCGACGATATGCGCATTTTTGTCAGTTAATTCTCCGTTTTCGAGCGAAAGACCACTAAGTTCCGTCGCGAATTGATTTGTACCAAGAGTCGCCATTTCCGGCATTAAACTTGGTAAATCAAAACTCGACTGATTAGCAAAATGTGCTGATACAGGTAGTAATAGGAGCGCATTTAAGAAAATAAACACGATAACCATTTGCCAGAACTTCAGTACTTTCCGACCTTCAAAAATCGCATTTGGTCCAAGTGTACTTTTTACATATTGAATGATAAACGGAACTTTTTTCATTGGTATCACAGCCTTTTTAAAAATCAATTATCCTTTTGTTCCACCAGCAGTTAAGCCAGAAACAAAATTCTTTTGTAAGAAGAAGAACAGTAAACAAATTGGTAGCGCGGCTAAGATTGCTCCTGCTGCGAATAATGCTACTTTTTGTTGTTGCGGGTTAGCGATAAATGTTTGAAGTCCAACAGCTATCGTCAAGTTTTCTGGAGTTCTTAGTAGGAATTTAGCAAGTAAGAAATCTCCGAATGGTCCCATAAATGCCCAAAGAGCTTGAACCGCAATCATCGGTCTTACGAGTGGCAAGATGATTTGAGCAAAAATCCGGAAATGCCCTGCACCATCAAGTTTTGCTGATTCATCTAAATCCCGTGGTACTGTATCGAAATATCCCTTCATCAGCCACGTGTTCATCGGGATACCACCGCCGATGTAAATCAATGTTAAGAACCAATATTGATCAAGTGCGCCAAGTAGCATTGCTAACACGTAGAAAGCTGTTAAAGCCGCCATTGTTGGCACCATTTGGATAATCAAGAAAAACACCAAACTATTTTTACGTCCTTTAAAACGGTAACGGCTATATGTATAACCAGCAAGCGTCACAATCGTTACTTGCATAATCATCGTTACAACCGCGATAATCAGTGTATTTTTATACCAATCAAGATACAATGTTTCATTAAATAGTCTAGTAAAGTTATTCAGCGTCCAGCTATCCGACCACTCAAGCGTAAATGCTGCGATATTCCCTGGTTTGAAGGCAGAAGATGCTGTGATTAGAATCGGATACAAAATAATAATCGTTAGCACGGTTAAAAATAAATACGTGAAAAACTGTGTTAAAAACTTTGTTGTCCGCTGATCTTTCATAAAGTCTCTCATTTACATCATCTCCTCGTTCCCAAAGGCATTCGTTTTCTTAAAGGCAATCATCGAAACCGTGATAACGATAATTGAGATAAGTAACGTCACAGCAGCGGCTACAGCGTATTGCGGCGAAGTACCAGTTGTTAGTTTATAAATCCATGAAATTAAAATATCGGTCGATCCAGCGCCTGCTCCGACACTTCCGGGACCACCTTCATTGAATAAGTAAATAATCGAAAAGTTATTAAAGTTAAACGTATATTGTGTAATAAATACCGGAGCTGTTACAAATAAAATCATCGGTAACGTAATTTTACGGAAACGTTGTATTGCGCTCGCTCCGTCGATTCTAGCTGCTTCGTAAAGTTCGCCTGGAATCGCTTGAAGAACACCTGTTACCATGACATAAATATACGGGAAACCAAGCCAACCTTGAATGCTAATTAGCGCCACTTTTGTCCAGAAAGGATCTGTTTTCCAAGCAATCGCATTGATATCAACAAATGGAAGATGATTCAGTAACGGAATGACTTGTGAGTTGATTGCACCAATACTGTCGTTAAACATATTGGAAAAACTCATAATTGTAATAAAAGCTGGAACCGCCCAAGGAAGTAAGAAAACTACTCCGAAAAGACGTTTCCCTTTAATAAAGCTTTGGTTCGCAACAATCGCTGTGAACACCCCGACAACAATTTGCAAGGATGTCGCACAAATCGTCCAAACAAGTGTCCAAGAAAATACACTTAGGAACGTGTCGCGATACGAACTTAGGAAGAAAATATTAAAGAAGTTCTTAAATCCAACCCAGTCAATTAAGTTCGCTGGCGGAATATGGTAAAAATCGTAGTTGGTAAATGCCATGAAAAGAGTAACAAGAACTGGGAAAATAATAACAAAAGTCATGACTAAGTATGCAGGTAATGTAAGTAAGTACGGGAAACCTTTGTCGAGCATATTTTTTATAATAGCAAGAGCGGAACGGTTAACAGTTTCACCTAGGTTCCACTGCATAGCCACGCGTCTTGCATCGAAAATATTTATAAACCAAAAGCCTATAAATAGTAATGTCACAATTAATTGTAAAGTACCTTCAATCATTAAAAATAAGGAATGGTCTACACCTGGTACAGATCCAAGTGTTACAAGGCCAATCAGTGCATTCAGCCCAACTGCAAAAAATTCTATGATAAACAAAGCAAATAGTGCGAAAAAGACAATCCCTTTAAAATTTTGCTTATTATAAAATTGACCAAGTCCCGGAATGATTGATAACAAAGTCGCTTGACGAACATTTTTAATTTGTTTTTGTTCTAGTTTCATTTTGTTACCCTCAATTCTAGATATAGATTCACTAGCTAAGTTGAAAAAAATGGCGGAGCGCGCTATCTTTGCCCCGCCAAATCATTATTATTTAGTATATTTTTGCGTTACGTTATCTTCAATTACTTTTACTGCATCGTCAGCTGATTGTTGCGGAGTTTTCGAACCAGAAGCTGCATCAAACATTAAGTTTTCAGCACCAGTCCAAACTTCCGACATTTCTGGAATATTTGGCATTGGTTGCGCATTTTTGTATTGTTCAATAACGGCATTAGTTAATTCGTCATTTTTCGATTTCGCTGTATCACGTGCTTTTAAGTTAGCTGGTACTTCATTTGTCATATCATATAAAGTTTCTTGATTTTTTTGGTTAGTCACATAATCCAACCATTTTTGAGCTACATCTTTGTTTTTAGAATAGTTACTTACAACCCAACCTTTACCACCTGCAAATGGAGAATACTCTTTACCATTGTTTAGTGTTGGGATTTTTGCTACGCCGTAATTAATTTTTGCTTCTTTGTAGTTTGCTGCTGACCAAGGGCCGCCTAGAATTGCTGCTGCTTTACCTTTAACAAATTGATCTTGGATAAAGTCATCTGCACTCTTATTGTCTTGCATACCTTTTGGCCATACATCTTGGAACCATTTTGTTGCGTAAGTAATTCCTTCAACAGAACCTTTATTGTTTAAACCGATGTCTTTTGGATTTGTACCTTCATCGCCGAATACATAACCGCCGTATCCTGCAAGTAGTCCGTAAGAGAAGTAGAAATCAGTCCATTTTGCTAAGAAACCAGTATTTTTTCCTTTTTCAGAAGTGAAGGCAAAACGAGAATCTTTTGAAAGTGTTTCTAAATCTTTAAATGTTGCTGGAGCTTTGTCGAGTAAATCTTTATTGTAGTAAAGTACTAGTGTTTCAATAATTGCTGGAGCGCCGTAAATTTTATCGTCAATTGTTACTTGTTTTTGGTCTTTTTCATCGTAATCGTCTTTATTACCAAGTTTTACTTCAGCTAAATGTCCTTGTTGGCCTAAGCTTCCAATTCTATCAAATGCGGACATCATTACGTCTGGAGCAGTTCCAGCAGGTCCATCAAGTGGAAGAGCTTCTAATGTTTCGAACATGTCTTTTTCGACTACTTTTACTTTCACGTCATTGTCTTTTTCAAAATCACCTTTTATTTTGTTCACGTAGTCTTTGTAGCCTGCGTCAACGGAAACGGTTAATGTTTTTTCATCAGATGAGCCCGATTTACTAGTGTCTTTTCCACCACCACA
This sequence comes from Listeria sp. MAN/IMW/UF555, assembly GCF_058684075.1. Taxonomy (NCBI): domain Bacteria; kingdom Bacillati; phylum Bacillota; class Bacilli; order Caryophanales; family Listeriaceae; genus Listeria; species Listeria sp. MAN/IMW/UF555. The sequence continues at coordinate 351,522 of NZ_JBZWZS010000002.1, forward strand.
TGCTGCTAAGCTTAAAGCCATTACTAAAACCGCCGAAACTATTCCCACTTTTTTGAAACGCTTCATTTACTTTTCCTCCTCTTTATGAAAAAAGCCGCTCTTTAATGTCTGATTTCTAAGTCCCCATCTTTTTTCAATTCTTTTTTAAAGTTTGTGAATTAGGTTAACCTATGCATTTATTATATGCTGATTCCGAAAGCGTTTACAAGGAGATTTCACATGTTACCGATAACAACATTTTTTCGGTAAACATGTGAAAAATTCCTTTACGCCATTGATTTAGCTGTTTTCTTTAATAACAAGAAATCCTTTTGCTGGGACGACAAGATTTTCTGTTACAGCTCGGTTGTTCCAAATATCTGTCGCTGTATTTTTAAATGAAATTGTGAAATCCTTATCTTCTTTTGCTTGGTTGAAAAGGAAATGCAGTTTTTCACCATTTAATTCTTTAGAAAATGCTGTAATGCCCGTTTCGCTACTTGCACCTAGCCAAGTTAATTCGCCGGATGTAATAATCGCTTGGTTATCTTTTCTAAGCGCAATTAATTTTTTCGTAAATGCTAACATATCTTGGTTTTGTTTTGCTTCGTCCCATTCCATACATTTACGACAACCTGGGTCATTTCCGCCGTCCATGCCGATTTCAGTTCCGTAATAAATACACGGCGAACCAGTGTGCGCGAACATGAAGGCAAGCGCTTGTTTCACCTTATCCTCATCATTATTAGCACGTGTTAAAATGCGCGCTGTATCATGGCTATCAAGCATATTGAACATTACTTCATTCACTTGATTAGGATAGCGCATATATTGTTCATTAATACCAGAAACCATTTGCTCCGGCGTGATTTTTTCTTCAATAAAGTTTTCGATAATCGTTTGTGTAAATGGATAGTTCATAACCGCGTGGAATTCATCTCCTAGCAACCAAATCCAGGAATCATGCCAAATTTCACCAAGAATGTAAATATCTTCTTTTTCCGCTTGGACAGCCTTTTTGAATTCTTTCCAGAAAGCATGATCTACTTCATTAGCAACATCTAAACGCCAGCCATCAATATCAAATTCGCGAATCCAGTAAGTTGCAATATCAAGAAGATACTTTTGAACTTCCGGGTTGGCAGTATTTAATTTTGGCATATGTGTCGTGAATGCAAATGTATCGTAGGAAAGCGTTGGTTGTCCTTCGATATTCCCATTTTCATTTTGACGAACTGGGAAACTATGAATATGGAACCAGTCGCGATATGCGGATTTTTCTTCTTTCTCGACAACATCTTGCCACTCTAGAGAAGTGTCCCCAATATGATTGAACACCGCATCAAGCATAATACGAATACCGCGTTTATGCGCTTCTTGAACTAATTTTCTAAAGGTTTCTTTATCACCAAAATGCGGATCAATCTTTTTATAATCAATTGTGTCGTATTTATGGTTGGTCGGTGCTTCAAAAACAGGCGTTAAATATACCCCATTGATGCCAAGCTCTGCTAAATAATCTAAGTGCTGAATGATTCCTTCAAGATCTCCACCGAAAAAGTCTGTTGTATTCGGATCTTTACTTCCCCACGGCAAGGCATTTTCAGGGGAAATAGCCGGGTTACCATTTGCAAAACGTTCTGGGAAAATCTGGTACCAAATGGTATTTCCAACCCATTCAGGCGCTTCAAAAGTATCTACTGCATGGATAAACGGAAATTTAAAGTAATAATCCATCGTAGCTAAATTCGCTTCAGTCGGCTCAAAAAAACCACGTCCGCCGTAAAATGTTGTTTCTCCTTCTGTATCTGTTAGTAAAAAGCCGTATTGAAGGCGTCTATGTTCTGGTGTTATCGCGAAAAACCAATAATCATGCTCTTCGGTCTCTGCAATTTTGCGCATCGAATAGGATTCACTTTGCCATTTTTCGTTTTTCCATAAGTAAGGGTCGGCAGCAATTAAAGTAACTTTGCTAATATCTAAGCGTTTCGTTCTAATTCTAATATGTAGTGTTTTAGCGTCATAACTATAAGCATAGCTACTCGCTGGTTGATGATAAATCCCTGCTTTTTCCATTTTTTCTCCTCCTATATCACCTATCGTTCTATTTCAAATTAGCATTTCCATTAAAGCGTTTGCAACCTTTTCTCGCTCGTTAACGGTAACAAGATTTTTCGGTACTCTAACATATTATAGAAGAAAGCCAATTCTCTCTCCTCCTTTAAAGTGACAAATTAGTAACTTTACTGATTTAAAGTAAAGAGCTATAATAACTCATGGACTAATGAGAGTCATTATTAAGGTCTAAAAGGAGGATAAAATGGAAAATACTCTAAGCTTTAAAAAACAAGGGTATTGGTTATTTTCCAGCGCAATCATTATTGGTGTTCTTTTTCTTCTTTTGCCACACATCATTTCCAATATTGGAGTGTTAGAATTCATAGGCGCGTTTTTCAATGCACTATGCATGGGAATTATTGCTTTTATCATACTTAAAGCAGAATTTCTCGATTGGTTTAAACATTTTAGTTTCAAATGGATAATTATTGGTGCTCCAGCATTAATTATTATCAGCTCTATTTTCAACATTGCCTGGGCTTACTTTGCAGGAAGTACTACTGAAAATGGTATCAACAGTGTGCTTACATGGTCTTATGTTTTTACAAGTATTCCGTTCATGTTGCTTGGCGAAGAATTGCTATCGATTAGTTTACTCTACGCCGCTTGGAAAAAATGGAATTGGAAATTTTGGCAAGCTTCCTTATTATGTGCCTTGCTTTTTGCAACCTGGCACTTAACTTCTTATGATTTTAATTTCCTACAATGCATCATTACATTAGCACCTGCTAGACTCATTTTGAACTACCTATTCAAAAAAACCAACTCCATTTGGGTTACTTTCATCGTGCATTTCATTTTTGATTTCATTGCATTTCTACCAGTTTTACTCAAATAAAAAAGACGCTAGGAATAAAGATTCCTAGCGTTTTTATTACTCTTCTTTTCCAGTTGTAGAAGCTCGTATCAGTAATTCTGGAGTAAATAATAGGTTTCCTTGAGGTTTTCCGTGATCATTAATTTTAGCAAGTAACATCTTTGCAAGCTCTTCCCCCATTTCAACAACGGGTGATCGAACGGTAGTGATTTTTGGCGAAGAAATTCGGTCTAAGAAAACACCATCAAAGCCTGTTACAGCAATATTTTCACCAAAGCGACGACCAAAAGCTGCTGCTGCACGAACAACACCTATCGCGATTCGATCCGATGCGCACACAATCGCAATTTTTTCTGAGTTATAACGTAATAATTCAAATGCTTTTTCTTCGGCAACACTCGAGCTATTTGCAATAAAATAACTTTCCGGCTCAAGTCCATGTTTTCGCACCACTTCTTCGTAACCTTCTAAACGTGATTTCATAAATTGTTCATCAAGTAAATCAATCCCTAAAAAAACAATGCGCGAAAAGCCAATTTCTACCACGTGTTCCGTTGCAAGCGCCGTTCCTTTTTTATTATCTACATCTATAGAATCATAGCCGCGTTTATTCTCACCATAAAAAATAACTGGTTTATCAATATCTAAAAGTCCTAATTCATAATCTTTATCACGTATTCCCGTGACAATAAGCCCGTCATAAGCTCCAATATTCCTGGATCTTTGTGTAACGAGTTGAAGCGAATAATAATACTTATCTAACTCTCGACTAATTCCTGTTAATAAATTCATATAATAAGGTTCAACTGTATCAATTTCTTCTAAAATCAAAAATTTAATAACTTGTGTCCTATTTTGAACAAGCGCCCTAGCAGCATAGTTTGGTACATACTCTAGAGCTTCCATTGCACTATAAACAAGCATTTTCAGTTCATCTGAGACTTGATCTGGATGATTAATAACTCGTGAAACTGTCATTTTGGAGACATTTGCCCGTTTCGCAACATCTGCTAAAGTCGCCATCTCCAACCTCCTCCATTCATAATCTTCCTTATTGTACCATCTTTTACACAAAAAAAAATAAGAATTAACCCACAAAAAAAGCATTCTCCCCAAAAACGCGAAAATGCTTGGTTTATTATAATTATGTAATGACTCATTTTAAAGTGTTTGCCACTTTTTTTGAGAAACTCTGCGTTCCTTTGTTTGTTGATAAGCTTTAATAATAACGCGACATAATTGATGTGCTCCGCCGATTAAAACTCCAATAGCGATAGCCACGAGCGTAGTTGTCAGAAAACTAATAAATGGAAAACTAGATGTATTCATAGCAGCGATTCCCAATATAAAAACGATAATAGTAGGTAGTACATAATACCTAATGTCCTGTTCCTGCATCCCAAGCGCTCCTTTACTAAATTAATGACTCCTATCAACTACTGAAATTATAACGCGAAAACCGGCTTTTTTCAAGGCTTGGAAGGAATTTCAAAGTTAGCTCAAAAAAGTGAGAATGGCTCTATGTAGGGCTTTTACTACCCACTAAAAATCCACTCAATCTGAATTCATCAAAAAGAAAAATTTGTTACCACTTTGTAACATTAATTAAGCCCTTTTACTTATTTTGCATACAGCTAATATTTATTCATTTTTATATATAAGTATTACTTTTTATTTAATGATAGATTCATTTATAGCTTCGTATTTTTTATAATATATACAAAAAAAGTCCCCCTCTTTTACAGCGAGTAACTTTTTTTGTTTTTCATGAAAAAATCTTTTTATGGCTTAAAATGGAATTTATTTTCGTTTTCTACTGGCAAAAGAAGATTTTTGTTTAGGAAAAAAAGTATTTTCTTTCTTTTTGTGCTCTTAAAATCTTATTTTCCACTTTTTACAAATCCATTTCATACGGCTATGCTTATATTGTTCCATTATAAAAACGGAAGAGCATCCCCCCTCTTCCCCCGAAGGTCTCTTCCGTTTTTCTCTTGTTATTCTTTTAAATGATATGGATATGTCGAAACAACGACATCTCTTTTCATTAGAAGCCTTGTACGAATCAGTAGGCTTGTTTGATTATGAAGGACATTTTGCCAACCTTTTCTAGGGATAAATTGTGGAATTAACACCGTAAGTGAGTAGTTGTCTTGATCTGCTTTTTGTTTTGCTGTATCAATAAATTTCATTAATGGATCTGAAATCGATCGATACGGAGAATAAAGATTAGCCATACGCACTTCCGGATGAACTCTATTCCATCTCTCAACAAATTCTTTTTCCTGCTTTTTATCAATAGAAATATGAACAGCAATGACTGTATCACCAATAGACTTAGCATACTGTAATGCTCCTTCTACAACTTTGGTGGTATCCGACACACAAATGATAACGGCATTTCCTTTGAAGTCAGGCAAGTCCATTGTTTCGTCAATTCTAAGTTGTGGTCCTACTTTACGATAGTGGTGTCTAGTACGATGGAAAACATAAATCATAATCGGCATAAATACAAATACAGGCCATACAGATTCAATTCTCGTTAAGAATAATACTAGAAGCACGGTAAATGAAATAGACGCACCAAGTAAGTTAGCTGATAAAGACTTCTTCCAGCCTTTCGGGCGCTGTTTCCACCATTTTACAATCATGCCTGTTTGCGACAGAGTGAATGGTATGAAAACCCCTACAGAATATAACGGAATTAGTAACTCTGTTTTCCCTTTAAATAATATAATTAGCAAGATAGATCCCACTGCTAGAGTAATAATTCCATTGGAATAGCCTAACCGATCCCCTCTAGCTAAATACATTCTCGGCATAAATTTATCTTTAGCTAAGTTAAAAGCTAACATTGGGAATGCTGAAAATCCTGTATTAGCTGCTAAAACTAAGATAAGTGCCGTTGTAGCTTGAATGAAATAAAACATAAAGTTTCTGCCGAATACATTTTCAGCAATTTGTGATAGCACCGTTACTTTCAATTCGGGTACAGTTCCATAAACAAAGGCTAAAACCGTAATCCCTACAAAGAAGAAACCTAGTAGTCCGGCCATTAAGGTTAATGTCTTAGCCGCATTTTTAGGTCGCGGTTCTTTAAACAAAGGCACAGCATTTGAAATAGCTTCAATACCAGTCAAAGAAGCCGATCCGGAAGCAAATGCTCTTAATAGTAGAAAGATTGTTACACCTTGTACGTGAGTTCCTACTGCGGCTGTTTCATGACTTGCATCCATACCAGTTAATACTTTAAATAAACCTGTAAAAATAAGAGCGATAATAGAAAAAACGAATAAATAGACTGGAATGGCAAGCAAACTAGCTGATTCAGTGATTCCTCTAAGATTAATGATTGTTACACCAACAACAAGTAATACGGCTATCGGTACTGCAAAAGGATATAATGATGGCACTGCTGAGACAATTGCATCTGTACCTGAAGATACACTTACAGCAACTGTAAGCATATAATCTACTAGTAAAGATCCTCCGGCAATTAATCCAGCGTTATTTCCTAAATTTTCTCTTGAAACAATATAGGCTCCACCACCATGCGGATAAGAGTAAATAATTTGTTTATAAGATAAATTCAGTGCAAACAAAAGAACAAGGACACAAAGTGCGATTGGTAATGAATACCACATAGCTGCAGCACTCACAGTCACAAGTACCAACAAAATCTGTTCCGTACCATATGCAATAGAAGAAAGTGCATCTGACGACAGAACGGCTAAAGCTTTTAATTTCCCCAATTTTTGGTCTCCAGCTTCTGATGTTTTCAGAGGGCGGCCGATTAATAATCTTTTTAGCGGCGATGCCATTATATTCCCTACCTTTTTTATGTGATTTTTTAGCTAACTCCAAGTTGACCAGACACATTATAGCACAGCTGATTTTAGATTGTAATACTAATTTGTATTATTTTATACACCTAATCATTCCCTACTCGAATAGTCGTTCATAGAGCTTCCTTTTTCGTTTATTCCAGCTAAATATTTTTTTCATATGCCTTTCAATATACATACCCATTAATAAGATAAATAACCCGTAATTCATACTTTTATTTTCAGAAAAAAAAGAATTTAATTTGGGTATTTACAAATGATAACCTTTTTTTATATAATAGTTTCTAGCGGTAAAAAACTTTTATTTAAATGGCCCGTTGGTCAAGCGGTTAAGACACCGCCCTTTCACGGCGGTAACACGGGTTCGAATCCCGTACGGGTCACTTTTAATTAAAAAAAGCAGCTTGAAAAATAAATTTCATTTTTTTGAAAAAAAAGCTGGTAAAAATACTAAAAATGTTATATCATGTATTAGTATCTGTTTTAAAGAATTAATTATGCAAGAGATTTCGATTTGCCAGTAGAGAGCGATTCTTCGCCGACTTAGCTCAATCTGGTAGAGCAACTGAATCGTAATCAGTAGGTTGCGGGTTCAATTCCTGCAGTCGGCATTTTATAGCGGAGGGGTAGCGAAGTGGCTAAACGCGGCGGACTGTAAATCCGCTCCTTCGGGTTCGGTGGTTCGAATCCACTCCCCTCCACCATTTTCTATTATTGGGCTATAGCCAAGCGGTAAGGCAACGGATTTTGATTCCGTCATGCGCTGGTTCGAATCCAGCTAGCCCAGTCATATTTAGAGCCGTTAGCTCAGTTGGTAGAGCATCTGACTTTTAATCAGAGGGTCGCTGGTTCGAACCCAGCACGGCTCATCCTTAATGAACAAGAAAAGAATTCTTTTCTTGTTTTTTTATACAAAAAAATCATTTAGCATTTAAACAATGCTAAATGACTTTTTCGTTTCACTACGTAGATGTTGCTTTAGTTCGAATTCTACTGCAGCTGCCTTCGTAATTTTTTAACAAAATAAAAGACTTCGAATTTTCTGCTAAAAAACCAGTTTCTATCAGTTTTCCACACAAATGTGTAACCGAGCGTACTGAAAGGTTGGCGTAATTAGCAATTAACTTCCTTGTAAAACACTTTGGAATACGAACCACGCCTTCTTTTTCTGTTCCAAAAAAACTCCCTAATTGTTCTAAAGACTCCCTTAATCGACTTTCTCCATTCCCACGCATTAAGTTGCATTTCGCGATTAAAACATTTTCATGATTACGATTATTAAGATATAAATAGAGCCACCCCTCTTGCATCCCAATAATCGAACAAAAGATATCCTCCTTATCGAATTCATACGCTGTAACCGTTTCGATGACTTTTGCTGTATAGACATTAGCTTCCGCCATAAAATAGTCATTTAACCCAGCAATTTGGTTGGAGCCTAGAAAGCTTACTATATTTTTCTCCTTTTCTAATGAAACAATCCCTTTTTCAATAAAGTAAACCTTTGTATTTATAATATCTTCTGTTAATAAAATTGTATTGGTTGAAATTTTTGTTTTTTTATACGGGATCCTGTTATCAATTAAAGTTTGTAAAAATCGTTTATAACCAAATTCTTCTTCTAATACTTTTTTACTATATAAATCTTCAAATAGCGATTGCATGTCTTGTCATCTCATTTCTATTTTGTGTCTTAAGCAAATAGTTTTACAATGCGATGAGTGGCTTCTTACAAGTGATGATACTACCAAACACTTTTAAAAGAAACCCAACAACAAAACCAAACTTCCACCTTTTAGCAACTATTTTTGACTTTTTCGTCACATTTAAAACTTATTCACTAAGTAAATTATTTTCTCTGTTTTTCTTGATATTTATATTATATTCCTTGTTAGATAACGCCTAAATTTGTTCAAAATTATTACTTTGATATTTAAGCCAAAAATAGTATTTAACTGAATACTATTTTTGACTAATATTGTAGTTTTCACCTGTTTTTCCAGCTAATTATGAACCTTTTATGAATATTTGTAGCTAGCCTAATTGTTCTTTTATGAAGGTTATTCTGTGGAAAATATGCTCCTACAAGAATATTTGTGATTACGTTTACTGTAGAATAATAAGGGAATTTAAGGTAAAAAGGGGGAAGTCATATGTATTTGAAAGAAACGTTGGATCAATTTACTTCTATTAATAATATACTTAAATTACTAAAAAAAAGTCCTGGCTTTAATAAATATTGTATCCAAGAACGCCTCCCGAAAGAAACCGTTATTACATCTGACAAAAGAAGAAAATATATCTACATAATAGAAGATGGCTTTATGAAACTTGTTTTTGAAGGGACGAATAAACATAACTTCTCTTATATCTTACAAAAAGGAGCCTTTCCCCATCTCCCTGTATATACCGAGGATATTCCTAAACACATGATGCTAATAGCGCTAACAGATGTAGTTTGGTGGAAAATCGAATTTCAATTTTTCAAGGAAATGATGGAATTAGAAGACCCTAGAAATTACATAATGCTACATCAACTTGCTGAAACGCGAAGAAGGCTTTATATCATTGCTGTCCAAGAAAAATTAAGTTCCCGCGAAAGTATTTATTTTTCTTTAAATACGATGATTGATTACGGCTTACGTGTTTCTGAAAAAGCAGTCGAGTTGCCTAAATTTTTAACCTATCAAATCCTTGCTGACAACTCGAACACTTCAAAAAGTTACACATCCAAAGTGCTTAGTAATCTACGTGAAAAAGGGATTTTAGAATCACAAAAAAAGCCTTGGCGCATTAATGATGTCCAAAAGCTACAAGAATTGATTGATGCAGAAGCTTTACTCGCAATATTATAGAAAAAAACTAAGAGTAGTAGCTACTCTTAGTTTTTTTCTGTTTAGATTTCGTCACTCCGCCAAGCTTCTGTACCTGCTAATTGGTACTTTTGCACTTGATTAACAGACTGGAATAGTTCCATTTTATATTTTACCACTGCTTTTGCAGCATCAATACAGTCTGGATAAATCGCGTTAGCATCCCATAATTCCGTTGTACTTAAAATTTCGCGACATTTTTTATAGAAAGCATATTTATAGTCACTGGAAATGTTGACTTTTTGAATTCCAATTTTAACTGCTGCAGCAATTTCAGCATCAGGATTTGCCGAGCCACCATGGAGCACGAGCGGTATATTAACTAGGTCTTTGATTTCTTGTAAAATATCGAGGCGTAATTTAGGCTCTTTGTCTTTTGGATAAATCCCATGAGCCGTTCCAATAGCTACAGCGAGCGTATCGACACCTGTTCGCGAAATATATTCTTCCGCTTCTTCCGGTTTCGTATAAATAATTTCACTAACGCCACCTTCAATACTATTACCAGTTTTCCCAATAGTTCCAAGCTCTCCTTCTACGGAAACGCCTAAACGGTGGCAAACATCCACGACTTCTTTTGTTACGCGAATATTTTCTTCAAATGGTAATAGTGAGCCATCAATCATGACAGAACTAAAACCACAGCGAACAGCTCGCATCACATCACTCATATTATCACCGTGATCCAAATGAAGGACAAATGGTACAGGGCTATTTTTAATTCGTGCTAAAACATACTGGAAAAAATCATCTTTTGTAAAATCAAGTTCTGTTGGGTGCACGGCGATAATCGCTGGAGCATTGTTTTTTTCAGCTTCTTCTACCACTACGCGTAAAAAATTACTATCGGCTACATTAAATGCTCCTACCGCGAATTTATTTTCTTTGGCTACTTCTAATAATTGCTTCATATTTACTAACATGGTTTCATTTCTCCTTTTAAAGTGATTTTCCAGTAGAACCGGATAATTGAATATAATATTGCACAACTTCTTTGCCAGCTGTAATCGTATCGCTAATTAAGTCGACATAATTAATCGTTGGCGTTTCTTCTAAATTAGTTTTTATTTTATCGACTTGAGCCTTCATGAAGTCTGAGCCAACGTTGATTTTATTAATACCAAGCCGAATGGATTCCAAAATGTTTTCCTCACCACAACCAGAACCTCCGTGTAAAACAAGTGGCATATTAGTCGCGGCTTTAATTTCTCGAACAATGTCAAACTGAAAAGCGGGCGTAAACCCTTCTGGATAATCACCGTGCGAAGAGCCATAAGAAATTGCGAGCGCATCAATTCCAGTCTGGTTAGCAAAATCGATAGCTATTTTAGGATCCGTATACATAGCTTGATTTGTATAATTTTCTCCTGTCACCGCGCCAATATTTCCAACTTCGGCTTCAACACTAGCGTTATAAGTTTCTGCAAATTCGACCATTTTTTTCGTAATTGCAACGTTTTCTTCATAAGGATAACTGGAAGCATCCATCATCACGCTTGAAAAACCATCTTCTAAACATTGCTTTACGATGGCAACATCCTGCCCGTGATCTAAGTTAATCGCTACTTCTACACTTGCTTCTTCTGCCATTTTTATAATAGGTCTCGTTAAAAAACGGCTTCCTAAGTGGCTTGTTAAATGATCTTGGAGCAAGTCAATAATAATTGGTGCACGGAGTTCTTGAGCGGCATCAATGACCGCACGCGCTGTTTCTAAATTAAAACAATTAATTGCCATGACAGCGTAACGCCCTTCGTTTGCACGCTTTAAAATCCCTTTCATCGAAACATACATTTTTATATCTCCTCGCCTTATGAAATTTTAATTCCAGACAAATCGACTTCTTCCTCTTCTATAGCTTGATCTGCAATTAACTCTTCTTCTTTTGTTGGTTCTCGTTTTAAGATTAGTAGCATTGCTGCGGTCACACAAGTTCCAATCAATAGTGCCAAACAGAATAAAATTGGTTCGTTCATTGCCGGGACGATGAACATTCCGCCTGATGGTACTGGTGAGCCAATACCCCATGTCATACTAAGACCTCCACCAACTGCAGCCCCAAGCGTACAAGAAATAATAACGCGTATCGGATCAACGGCAGCAATTGGGATAACTCCTTCTGTAATCATACAAATTCCCATTGGAAAAGCGATTTTGATATTGTCTTCTTCTGATTTTGTATATTTTCTCTTTTTAATTAATTTCGAGATTACCCAAGATAGAGTTACTCCAAATGGCGGTACCATCGAAGCTAGAATTTTTACGGCTTCTGGTTCTTTGACTCCCTCCAGCAGTAATCCATCCGCGAATAAAGAAGCTACTTTATTTACCGGTCCACCAAAATCAAATGCCGCCATAGCACCGAGCACTGCTCCGAAAACAAATCGCATGCTTCCTTGCATTCCTTGTAAGAAGCTTGTCATCGCCTCCGTGGCCCAAACGATTGGTACACCTACAACAAAATACATTAGCAACCCGATAACTAAACTACTAATAAGCGGAATAATCATCATTGGCATTAAACCTTGTGCCCACTTTGGTACTTTTAAATATTTCACTAGTATTAGTACAAAATAACCTACTAAGTACCCGCCGAGCATTCCACCCAAGAACCCTGCACCAATTGAGTTGGCGATAAGTCCCATTAACAATCCAGGAGCAATCCCTGGCCTATCTGCTATCGAATAGGCGATCGCCCCTGCAATAACTGGCGCAAGTAAACCCATACCTAGAACCCCGAGAGAAACGAGTGCATCAGGAATAGAATACGGTGCTTTATAGTTTTCAATCACTTGCCCATTTGTTAAATTTCCAATGGCAATAAGTAACCCCGAGGCAACAACTAACGGTAACATATACGAAATCGCTGTAAGTGCATGTTTTTTGATTTGCAGTTTTTTCATCATGCCAGTTCACTCCCTAGTTATTTATTTCGTTGTCTATTTTGTTAATAATTTGTTTTGGTGCTTTAATCGCTAAGTCTGTGGGTATTTCAACAATACGCTTCCCTTTAAAACGATCTTTGCCGTTAATTTTAATGTCAGCTGCGATAATAACGACATCCGCATTTTTCACTTGTTCTGCTGAAAGTTCGTCTTCAATCCCAATTGTTCCTTGTGTTTCAATATGAATAGTATGTCCAAGTGCAATACCAGCTTTCGTTAGTTTTTCTTTTGCGATATACGTATGCGCAATTCCTGATGTACAAGCAGCAATTCCAATAATATTCATGTCAGACTCCTCCTAATCTTGGTTTTTTGCTAACAATTTAATAAAAGCTTCTTTTGTTGGGACAGTTTGAAACTGGCTTATCACCTCATCATCTGCGAGTAAAATCGCTACTTTTTGAAGCAGCTTAATGTGTGTTGTCGTAGCATCTGAATTTTTCACAGCGAAAAGGATAATAATATTGACTGGTTTATCATCAAGCGACTCCCACTCTACCGGGGTTTTTGTTCTACCGACAGCAATGGACGTATTTATGACGCTTGCTGATTTCCCGTGTGGAATTGCTACTCCTTCCCCGAGCCCCGTTTTACCTTCTTCTTCGCGGTACAACACATCCGCTATAAAAGCTTTTTTGTCCACTACTGCACCTGTTTCGACAAGTAAATCTGTTAATTCTTCAATTACTTCTAATTTTGTCGTTGCTTGTAACTCTAAATTTACAAGTGCTGGACTTATTACTTTGCTTATATCTAATTCTTGAATATCCATCGATTCGCCTCCTATAAACTTTCCATCAATTTTTTCACCATCATTTTATCTTTTTCTGTAAACATCGCGCTTACAAGTAATGAAGGGATTTCTTTTGTACTTTCTGCGTTGATTGTTGTTAGAATAAAGTCAATATTCTGATAGTCTTGCAAGCTATTTTTGAATCTAGTAGATGATAAAACGTCTACTATTTCGACATCTGGAAAAGCTTTTTGGACCTTTACTTTTAAAAGTTCTGACGTTCCGATACCGCTTGAACACATAATAATAATTCGTTTTACAAGAGGTGACTCTTCTATGTGTTTGGCGAAATAGATCGTTATATAACCGACTTCATCATCTGATATGGTATTTAACTTAAAGGTCTCCGCCACATCCCGAGCGGTTTCTTTAATAATGTCAAACAGCTGTCCGTACTCTAATTTAATATCGCTTAATAAGTTGTTTTTTATGTTTATTTGATGATTCATTCGGTTCACCATTGGCTTCATATGACTAAGTAATTCGATTTTTAATTGCTTTTTATTAATAGGCATATCGATTTTCGCGGCAACTTGATTAATATAAAAATCAGTCATTTCCTCCACGATTGGTAAAACATTACTCGAGATTAATTCAATTTCATGATTAAACCGAGAAGAAATTAAGTATTGTAAAAAGTTGAATGTTTCGCGTTTCGGTAATTTCATTTTTAAGTATTGTTCGATTGATTCAATGGCTTCTACAGCAATAGTATGCAGTTTTTCATTTGTCACTAAGTAAATCTCGTTTGTTTCGTCAAAATCTTCCACTTCTCCTTGGCGAAAACGATTAATTAGAATGTACAAATGGGAAAAAATATTAATATCATACGGATACGGAATGCTAATCATTAACTTATTTTCAATAATTTCCATTTGCCTAACGATAAACTGTACATCGGCATTATTGAGATTACTGTATTCTGTCTTTAAATCGTCGTAACTAGATAAGTCTAAGTTGTTGATGACTTCATTGATTGCGATACGAATGTTTTCTTCTGTACCAACAACGCGGATCTCTTTTTGCTTTTTTTCAAGAGCTAAATGGTATTTCTCGATAGATTGATTTAATAGCGCAAAATCATTTTTTATCGAATTATAACCAACGTAATAACCTTCATATAGTTTGGCAATATTTAAGTACTTAGGTGATTTAAACAATACTTGAAGTAAAATCTTTTCACGACGCTCGGATGGTGTATAACCGAAAATATCACTGGTTGTTTCTAATTTCGCCTGAATATATGCTTTATAATTCAGTTTGTAACCACGGCCTTTTTCCGAAATAATAATCTCTTTTTCATCAGTGGCACTATTGATATTTTTAATTTTACGGTAAATAGTTTTAGAGGAAACTTCGAGCATTAGAGCAAGTTGATTCGCTGTTAAAAAATCATTTTTCGTTAAAAATAAGTTAATTAATGCACGCTCCGTTTTGGTTAGAAGCATTTCATCACCTCCCTCTACGGTCTATTATACACAAATAAAAGAAAACGGTTACAACAAGTTATGTCCACTACACTAGACAATTTTTTGACAAAGATTGTGAATGTAGCTTTAGAAATAAACTTCCCTTTTAAGAAGACAATCTTCTAGTAAAACCGTATAATGAAATTTGAGAAGACTCAGAAAGGGGTGCTTTTGTGACACTTGAACTACATAATGTTACGAAGAAGTTTGGGGAAAAAATCGCAGTTAATGATTTATCGTTTCGGGTAGAACCAGGGAAAATACTCGGAATAATTGGTCAAAATGGTGCTGGAAAAACAACTACTTTCCGGCTAATTTTACATTTTTTAGAAGCAACTTCAGGAAAAATCACTTGGGATGGTAAGGAAGTAAGCAGAATTGATCCAAATATCATCGGCTACTTACCAGAAGAACGTGGTTTATATCCTAACGTTACGATTGAAGAACAACTAATCTTTTTTGCTGAACTAAAAGGTTATCCGAAGCAAAAAATAAAAGCAGAAATCGATAACTGGTTGGAACGTGCAGAAATTGTTGGTAAAAAAACGGATTTAATTAAAACATTGTCCAAAGGAAATCAACAAAAAATACAACTTCTAAGCACGATCATTCATCAACCTAAACTAGTTATTTTAGATGAACCATTCAGCGGGCTGGATCCTGTTAATGCAGAGATTTTGAAAAAGTTTGTATTCGACCTGCGCGCATCCGGAGCAGCCATTATATTCTCGAGTCATCGGATGGAAAATGTGGAAGAACTTTGTGATTCTCTTTTAATGCTGAAAAAAGGAAGTACGGTGCTTCAAGGTACGACTGAATCCGTGAAATCTGTTTTTGGTCGCAAACGTATTTTAATTGAATCTACTCATACGGCAGAAGAACTAGCTATTTTGCCTGGTGTGCTAAATGTCCAACAGCATCGTGACGGCGTTCTCCAACTTGAAATTGCTAACGAAACAGATGCAGAAAAGATTTTTGAATATGTGACAAAGGATGGCTTCATCCAAACTTTCAGCCTCCAAGCTCCAACGCTTGAAGAAATTTTCAAATGGAAAGCGGGGGAATCTAATGAGTAAATTTTGGGTGATAACAAAGCAAGTTTACAAAAGACGTGTCAAAACCAAATCATTTTTAATTTCACTTTTGTTTCCTGTTTTAATCGCCGCATTAATTGCTGGTATTCCAAAAATGGTAGACTATTTCGACTCTACTAAAACTATTACAAAAATTGCTGTACTCTCTGATGATCCGGTTTTCGCCCAGTCGCTCGCTAAAGACAAGAGCCATTTTAAAGTAAATACTGACATTAAAGACAAAAAATCCGCCCAGTCCGCTCTAAAAAACGGTAAAATTGACGGATTCGTCTCTATTACACAAAAAAATGACACGGTTAGCGCAGTTTATACCACGCAAGAAACAGCAGGCCAAGATGTTTTAACCCGTTTAACAGAAGACCTCACCGCAACAAAGATTGCTGAAAAAGCGGCCGCCTATAAAATCACCAATGAGCAATTACAATCAATTACTTCTCCTGTTTCTGTGACAAATGATTTAGAATCAAATAATCAATTGACTAACCATGAAAAAGACGTTATGAGCGCAGCAGTATTGATTTTAACACTTGTTATTTTTATTTTCGTTATGAGTTATGCAAATATTGTTGCTTCTGAAATCGCGACAGAGAAAGGCACACGAATAATGGAAGTTATTTTATCAAGTGTATCTGCTAGAACGCACTTATTTGCTAAACTAACAGCCATTATCTTTATGCTTCTTACCCAAATTGGCTTTTATGTCGTTTGCGGAGCTGTCGTTCTTATTGCTGGACGAAATACGGATATGGTCCAAAATGTTTTAGATCAAATTGCTGTTTTTCCAGCTTACTATCTTGTTTTAAACTTAGTATTTGTTATTTTAGGTTTACTGTTATACATTTTACTCGCAGCAATGATCGGATCGATGGTGCCAAATGTAGAAACAGTAGCTCAATTTATTTATCCAATGACAATTCTCGCTATTATTGGTTACTGGGGTTCCATTGCAGCTGCTAATGCGCCGGATAATTTACTTGTTATTATCGGCTCGTATATTCCAACTTTTTCACCGATGATGATGTTAGCGCGGATGGACTTATTATCTGTTTCAACGATAGGTATTTTTAGTTCATTAGCAATTTTAGTCGCAAGTGTCGTTGGGGCATTTTTCTTAACTGTTCGTCTTTATCAAGGAAATGTGCTGCTTTACAGTAATGACGGCCTATGGAAAACTTGGAAAACCTCCCTTTCCTACGCGAAAAGAAAATAAAGAGAGTTGGTAAATTATGCAAATCAGACTATCTAAAAGAAAAGACTCGGCTTCAATGATTGAATTAGAACATTTAGTTTGGACGCCCGGGACGACGCCTGGTGATGTCCATTTCGATAGTGAAGCTGAATTTTTATTAAAGAATCCACCTGGCTCCAAAATAGTCGTTGAAAAAGATGAGAAAATAATTGGCATTCTCGGCTATAAATCGCCTATCCCACTGCCCTCCAATAAACATGTAGTAGAGATAGATATTGCCGTTCACCCAGATTATCAACGCGAAGGCATCGGTCAACTTTTAATGGACAAAATGAAAGAAGTCGCACGCGAAAAAGGTTTTATAAAAATCTCGCTACGGGTGCTGTCAATTAACCAAAAGGCGATTCGTTTTTATGAAAAAAATGGTTTTAAACAAGAAGGTCGACTCGAAAAAGAGTTTATTATTCAAGATAAATATGTAGACGATATTTTAATGGCTTATTTCCTCTGACAAAAGACCCTATTTAAGACTACAACTATGACTTTATAATCATTTTTAGATTAAAGCGTTTACATTTTTTTAGAACGGTTATATATAGAGTACAACGAACAAAAAAAGGTGATGCGAATGACAAAAACTTGGTGTACAAGCTGATTTTTTTCTCAGCTTTGTCATATGCCGGCAAAACGTCTGGTGAAGGATTTTAGTGTCAAGCAACTACGGTTAGTTTACAGGAGGAAGGCGAGGAGTATACGCCGCGTCAAGGACTTTACGCTAACTTAGTTGTAGGAAGACGGAATTTCGTTACGTCGCTCGTTTATCAATATTTTTTATCCTCACTACATTGGTAAATAAGCGAATAAAGTATCGTATCATTCATGGCCACTATTTAAGCAAGTTACGGGCGCTCATTTATTCGTAAGTTAGAATATCTTGAGAAGTAAGTAGCAAGACAAAGAATTCGCCTACTTGTTTGAAAATGCCTCACCGTTTTCCGAATGTTGTATGTTTATTCAGAAACATCCAGACATGGTCCGGCCCATCAGATGAGTGGCAAGACAAGCTCATCCGAAAAGAAAAACCCCGTGTGGCGAATTTGCCATACGGGGTTTTTCGATTAGGAAAATAAGATTGAGATATTTTTATCGTAGAATTTTTGAATGACTAAGTGGCATTTTTCAAAATCTTTCGCTTCTAAAGAGAGCACTAACTGTTCTAGTGAGTCTGCTAAATCTATCATAAAAGCTTCAAAACACAATTTTTCATTGTTATCCTTCATATTTAAAATTGTCTGGTTAAGAATATCGATATTTTTTTCAAGTGCTGGCATTCCAGTATAGTGAATCATACAACCATAAAAGTTTTTCACGTGATTACTAAATACACTTATATCTTGCTCCCTAGCAGCTAACTTAATATAAACTAACTCGTTACGAAGACACGTTGCGCATACTTCTGCGTTTTTTTCTTGAAGTTTTTGTACCGCATAATTGAGATGAAAAAAAGCTAACTTTAAACGAGATTTTTCGCGATGCTCAGCTTCACTATGAATTGCCACTGAAAAACCTTTTTCTCCAGAGTTTTTGCAAATAATACCACTTTTATGTAAACATTGGAGTGCACCAAAAGCTACTCGTTTGCTGACTTGAAATCGTTTCATGATGTCTTCTATGTCCACTTTATCGCCATTTTCCAAAGTGTTAGTCATAATCTCATTCTTGATTTCTGCGTATATAGGATCTGCAACAAATCCACTTTTTTCCATAATTTGAACCTCTTTAATTTTGATTGCTTACAATGTTATATTTTACACGAAAAAATTCCATTTAGATATGATTTTTCCGAAAAAAATGTGTACATTCTGTTACAAGAAAGATAGTTGTAACAGAAGAAATTAGCTGACATGTTGAAAAAATAACGACAATATGTATAGTTATCTTTGCAACATAAAAAGTAGGACTATACAGCCCTACTTTTTACCTGAATTTACTGCAATTCAATCGTTAAATCACCTGTTTTCAAGCGTTCCTTTTTAATAAGAAACGGTCTGACAATAAGTGCAATAACACCTGGCAAGACAACTGCTACCAAAATAAAAGCAGCCAGTGTGCTGAATCCGTAATTTGCTATTAAATAAAGTGGTGCAACAAAGGCACATAATCCGAGACCAGCGACTTCACTTGCGGCTTGGATATGGAACACCATCACGCCAAGAGGTCCAGCAATCAGAGTTGTTAAGAGTGGTACTAACATGAGGCTAGGTTTTCTAATGATATTGGGTGTTTGTAATTTTGGTGTACAGATAAGTTGGGCAAAAAATGCACCCCAGTTATTATCTCGGTAACTTAATACCGCAAATGACACGAATTGAACCGAACAACCAATTAACGCCGCAGCACTTGCTGTTGGATCCAGTTGAAGCGCAATCGCGAGCGCAGCAGAGGAAGCCGGACTAAGAATAAGTAATCCAAACACAAAAGCGATAGCCATTGATGAAATCAGCGGTGAGCCACCAATTAATGAGCTAATTCCAAGACTTACAGAAGCCAAAATCGGCGCCATAATCTTTGCAAATAAAATACCGCTTAGTCCGCCCGCGAGAAGTGAAACACCAGGAATTAAAATCATATCAAATTTTGTTTTCCCAGTTACTCTTTTCCCAGTCCAAACTGCAACAATAACAGCTAAAATAGCTCCGACTGGTTCTCCGCTAGTAATAGCAACTCCGCCACCAGCTAACGTCGCCACTGCCCCGCCGCCAATAACAGCAGAGGCTGCCGCACTTATCGTCACAAGCGTATTTGCGTGCAAGCACATCGCAATACCAACACCAATTCCTGGAATTAACATCGTTTTACCAATTGCGCCAACCGTTACAAGAAACGAAATTCCTGTCATCTGCCCAATTGTCTGCAAAAGAAGTCCAATTCCAAGCGTTACAAGAACCGCATTCGCAATTCCCATAGAAGCCTTATAGGAACGATCTATAAAATATTCTTTCATTGCTTCTCCCTTTCTAAAATGTATTCTTTCTCATTGTAATCACAAGTTAATTAAAAAGCTAGTTTTATTTACCGATTTTCCTTTAAAAATGTTAAAAAAGTTTCAGCAATTCGATTTTCAAGTCTTTGTCTGTTTTTTAGTACCGAAAACTTCCGCATTAAGCTCCCAGCCTCATTAAACGTTTGCAGTTTTCCTGCTGTAATTTCTGCTTGAACAACACACTTAGAAATAACGGTGTAGCCCATCCCTTCAAGAACCATTTGTTTGACCGCCATATTACTCCAGGCAACAACCTTTTCAGCAACATTCCAGCCATTGGTACTTAATACATGATCCAAATATTCACGCGTTCCTGAACCTTCTTCTCGTGCAATCCAAGTCGCCCCTTGCTCGATTTCTGTAAGCGAACCGTCTGCTCGACCAACAATACACATCTCATCATCCGAAAAAGCACTTATCTCTAAATCTTTCTTACTAACCTGGCCTTCAATCAGCCCTGTGTCCACTTGAAGAAGTTCCACTTTGTCAGCAATTTTCGCCGTATTTTCAATGATAAGTTCTATGGTAATATCCGGATAAAGGGCATGAAATTTCGCAATCACTTCTGGCAGATAATACTCTCCTATCGTAAAACTAGCACCAATTCGAAGTCGACCTTTTAAATGATGGTGATATAAACTTATTTCATCTTCCACTTGTTTATATAGTCCTTCTAATTGCTTGGCACGGTGGTATAAAATTTCTCCTGTTGCTGTTAAAATAAACTTTTTAGCCTGTCTGTAAATAAGTTCTGTTTCGTAAAGCTCTTCCAATTTCTTTAATTGCAACGATACTGCAGGTTGCGAAATGTGTAATTCTTCAGCTGCTTTTGTAAAACTTTGCAATTCTACTACTCGGATATATGTTCTTAATGCCTCATCCATCGTAACACCTCCATAAAAATAACTTATCAATAATATAATTAATATAAATTTTACTAATAAAATCAAGAATGGTAAAGTAAAAGTATAAACGAAAGGGGGATGAATATGAGTCAAATTTTATTTAAAACGAAGACTTTT
The DNA here is from genome assembly GCF_058684075.1 of Listeria sp. MAN/IMW/UF555. Lineage (NCBI taxonomy): Bacteria > Bacillati > Bacillota > Bacilli > Caryophanales > Listeriaceae > Listeria > Listeria sp. MAN/IMW/UF555. Next base: position 372,706 of record NZ_JBZWZS010000002.1, read on the forward strand.
TGGTATGGTATTGCGCTTACTTTCTGTATTGCTACCTTATCTTATTTTTTAGCGAAGTTGCCATTTTTAATGATTCTCGGACAACTTGTAACTGCTATTTTAATTGGTATTATCATTCGTGCACTTTTCCCAGTTCCGGAAAAATGGTTTACTGGTATTCAGTTTTCCAACAAGGTCATTCTTCGTGCCGGGATTATTTTACTTGGTTTTCGCTTGAACTTAGTTGATATTTATCATGCTGGCTGGCGCGTGTTTCTAATTGCTGCCTTATGCCTAAGCTTTGGTATTACTATTGTTTATTTCTTAGCTAAACTTTTTGGAGTGGATAAAAAACTAGCTATTTTGGTCGCTTGTGGTACGGGGATTTGTGGTGCGGCTGCAGTAGTTGCGATTTCTCCACAAGTAAAAGCTGATAACAACCAAACGGCTGTCGCTGCTACGATTATTGCATTACTTGGAACTATTTTCACCGTTATCTATACGTTGATTTATCCAATTCTGCCACTTGGACCAGATGGTTATGGGATTTTTGCAGGTGCTACACTTCATGAAATTGCCCACGTTATTGCAGCTGCAGATCCAGGCGGCTCATCTGCTGTCGATATGGCGGTTATCGTTAAATTAACACGTGTAGCCTTACTTGTTCCAGTCTGCTTTGTTGTCGCAAAAATGGTTAATGCTGGGACTAAAAATCGCTTTTCATGGGCTGAACTTCCTGTACCATGGTTTATTTTCGGCTTTTTAGCAACTAGTGCAATTAATAGCTTTGGAATTATTCCAACATCTGTAACCGATTTTCTTGTCATCTGTGCATATTTCCTCATTGCTATGTCAATGGGCGGACTTGGTTTAAATGTCCACTTGCCATCGTTCGGAAAAATGGGTGGAAAACCTTTTGCTGCGGCGTTAATCGGTTCTGTTTTCCTTTCAGCATTTGGTCTAGCTTTAGTACTTTTGTTTCATTTAGCAGGTTAAGATGTCCTCGTCACCTCGATTTGTGATACAATAGCAAACACGAGGTGACTATTTCATGACGAAAGCAATTTGGACTTGCCGAGCGTTCTTACTCGGATACTTTCTTGTGCTGCATTTCACTGCAGATACTTACACTTTTCTAATTTTAAATGTCGGGCTTGCTTATATACCTTTCGAAATAGCTGTATTTCTCACAAAAAAACCTCGCGTCTGGTGGATTTTTTGGCCACTAGGAGTTGTTTGGCTAGTATTTTTCCCAAATGCACCGTATCTTTTAACTGATTTACTTCATTTACAACGTTTAGAAATTTACGGGGCAGAAGGAATACTTTCAACAGCACCTTGGTTATGGCGACATTTCACTTATATTATCGTCGGTGTGTTCTTTGGATTATTTATTGGATTCTGGTCTTTCGCAAAAATGCTTGCTGAAATAAGAAGACGATTTAATTGGACTAGTTTACTAAGTTATCAATTACTTTTGATTGGGTTAATTTTATTATCTAGTTATGCGATATACATTGGACGGTTCTCTCGTTTACATTCCATCCATTTACTTACGCAGCCAATTGATTCATTGCAAATTATGTTAAGTGTTTTTCACTGGCCATTTTGGAATTTTGTCTTTTACTTTTCGATTATCCAATATGTAATTTATACGCTATTTAGCAGGTTTTCTAGCTCACTAAAAAACTAAAAACGTTTGTATTTTAGGAAAATTAATTTTCTTAAATACAAACGTTTTTTTAATCGATATGGAGCTTACTTCGCTCTTTTGAAAAACCTTGAGGATAACGACGCTTTAGTTTCTCGATATTTAATTCTGCTACTGTTTCCATGCTTATATCTGCCCATTTAGCAATTTGCGATACGTACCAAAGTACATCTCCTAGCTCTTTTGTTAGAGACTCCTTATCTAAATCATGTCCATGAAAAGCATATTTCTTAATCAAATCGGCAACTTCACCGGCCTCTCCAGTAATACCAAGTCCGTAATTTGTTAGTGCCTGTTCGTGTGTTGCAGCAGTTCTATTTGCTAAAATTTGATACTCTTTAAAATCCATATGTTTTCCTCCTTGCTTCTCTCACTTTCTTACTATAACAGATAAATTTTTTCCTTTGCAGTCTTGACTATTTCCAACTTATGCGAACTGGTGCTCTATCAATGCATTTCATCTTTAAAAATTTTTTATCTTTAAAGTCTTATTTTTTTCAGATAATTCCTATATAATAGAGATAAGATTTCTGAAAGGAGTTTTCAAATGAAACTAGCTGGCTTAGTATTACTTCTGATTGGTTTGATTGGTTTTGGCTTTTCGTTTAGCATTACCGGACTTATCGGTTTTGGTGTATGTATCATTTCTATTATCTTAGTTATAGCAGGAATTTTTACAATGATTCGTTCCAAAAAACGCCGTAAACGTTCTTATTCCTATTAAAATAAAAAGCTGCTTTATCATTATTTGGTAAAGCAGCTTTTTTTCTATTTTTTCGGCCAAGTTCTCATACGATTTTCTGCTAACTTCATTCGAACAAGTTCCTCGCCGTCCGCTCCCATACTCTCTGCAATTTGAAGAGCATAGATAAGCACATCAGCTACTTCTTTTAAAAGTTCTTCACGATTTTCTTTTAGCGCTATTTCATCTGTTTTCCACTGAAAGCATTCAAGTAATTCTGCTGCTTCAAGTGACAACGAAATTGCTAAATCTTTTGGATGATTGTATTGATCTAGCCAATCACGTTCTTTTAGAAAAGCAGTAATTTCATCTTGTAGTTGTCTCACTAGTTTAGCTCCTTTAGAAGAATTTATTTGTGAAAAATATTGCAAACTCTTATAAAAAAAATGAGCACCAAGCCGCCTATTTATAAGGAGACTTGCTACTCATTAAATTATGCGTTTAATGAAACTGCTTCTTCAATTTTGTTTGGTGGGATAAATCCGTTTAAACGGTGGATTTCTTCGCCGCCTTTGTATAGTACAAGTGTTGGCGTTTGTTGTACATCACGATCAAAAAAGAAGTTTTCGCCCATTTCTTCTAATTTTACTTTTAATACTTTCACTTTGCTTGCGATTTCAGAGTTTTTGAATTCAGCAAACGAAAGATCAAGCATTTTACAATTAGGACAATTATCTTTCCAATAATCTACATATACTAATTCTTCCCCATTAATATGAGCTTGGAACTCTTCAGGTGATTTAATTTCAATACTTGTCATTTGATTCCACTCCTTAACGCTAAAATTTTCTTGACCCAATTGTCTATATCAGCCACATCTTGTTCTGTGTGCGGCATTTGTTCTATTTTTAAAGTTGGGTAGCTTGTGCCGAAGTATTTTGCCATTCGGTCAACAGCTCCGCAATAAAACTCCATACCCCATTGTGTTTCCCCAGTGCCAAAAATGGCTACATTCTTGGGCTTAACGGCTAGTTCCGCGATAAAATCTTTCATATCCGGCGGCGTTCTTCCGTAGTCGACTGTCCATGCCCCCAACACGTACAAGTCAAAATCCTCATCAAGCGGATACTCGGCTAGAGGAGATACGCGAAAGGACACAACTTCATGTCCTTCGCTTTGTAAAATCTCTTCAATTTCGTCAGCCACCATTTTCGTATTGCCGCTTAGAGAATCATAGGCTAACAAAATTCTCATAAATCGTCGAATCCGTTATCCATATTCGTTTTTTTATAGCTTGAATTGCGCATTTCGAAAAAGTCGGTTTTTGTTTCTGTAAAGTTATCTGCGTAAGCTTTAATCCATGTCATTGTATTATCACTATGTCCTGGATAAAGTTCTGGAATACCAAGCATTCCTAGCATTTTGTTGGCACGATATTTCACGTAGTCAACCATTTCTTCCACATCAATACCTTCAATACCTTGTAACACTTCTTCAGACCATTCTGTTTCAAGTTCAACAGCGTGGCGGAAAGCATCATGCGTATATTCTACTAGCTCTTCTGTTTGTAATTCTGGGTTTTCACCAAGGATTGCCCGGATTACTTCTGAAATGAACTTCGAGTGAGCTAGTTCATCACGATTAATAAAGCTAATGATTTTCCCTGTTCCTGTCATTTTATTTTGACGAACAAGATTGTAGAAGTAAGCAAAACCACTGTAGAAATTAATTCCTTCTAAAATAGACGATTGAATTAAAGCTTTTACAAGTGTTTCGCCGGTTTTATTATTCATGAAATCATCATATGCGTCCATGATTGGCTCGTTACGTTTAATAATGGTTGGATGTGTTCTCGCAAGTTCAAAAACACGATTTTGTTCTTGTAAATTTGTAATAGAAGCAAGTACATAAGAATAACTTTCATTATGGATAACTTCTTGTTGCGCGATAATCGCTGCATTCGCATGAACTGCTGGATCTGTAATGTATTCCGCAATATTATAAATAAAACGTGTTTGCGGCGAATCAAGTGTTGCTAGCAAACCAATGATTGCATCAAAAGCATATTTTTCTTGTTCTGAAAGAGCGGGATATTGTTTTGCATCGCTTTTCATATCTACTTCATCTGGAATCCAGTAGTTAGTAGAAAGTTCTTTATAAGCACGGTAGAAAGATGGATACGGGATGTCATTCCAATTCAAAATCCCGCTAGTTTCTCCGTTTATGATTGAAGTAGAACGATTAGGAAATAAAGGTTCTAAAATTTTAATACGTGTCAGTTGTTCTTTTTGGTTAGCCATCTAGGCAAGCCCTCCCTTTCATTTTGTACTAAGTGTAAAGTATTTTAGAGATGTATCAGCTTGAGCACCATTCACACTCTTCAACATCAATATCGTTAGAGCGAACATAGTAAGTTGTTTTCAGTCCTTCATTCCAAGCAGTCATGTGTAGTTCAAGTAGTTTACTTGCTTTAATACCACTTGGTACATAGAAGTTAAAGCTTAGTGATTGGTCTACGTGACGTTGACGACGACCATTTTGACGTACACTTGCGAATTGGTCAACTTTGTAAGCACCTTTTTCGTAGTATGGGTATGTGCTTAGGTTTAAGTCCGGTGCAATTACTGGACGACGGTAGTCTTTTTTCTCTTCATAATAGAATGCGCTGTAAATTGGATCAATCGAAGCAGTTGAACCAGCAATTTGCGCAGTACTCATATTTGGCGCAACAGCTACAAGGTAAGCATTACGCAAGCCTTTTTCTGCTACTTCTTTCGCTAATTCTTGCCATTCAGGTGAGTTATAGTTACGACGTGCGAAATATTCTCCAGTGTTCCAGTCGCTGCCTTTGAAGACTTTATAAGCACCTTTTTCTTGAGCTAATTTGTTACTAGCGCGAATAGCTAAATAGTTAATTTGTTCATATAATTCATCGGCATATTTCTCAGCTTCTTCGGAGTCCCAAGCGATATTTTTAAGAGCAAGTAAGTGATGCCAACCAAATGTTCCAAGTCCGATAGAACGGTATTTTTGGTTTGTAATAGTAGCTTGCGGTACTGGTAGTTCGTTTAAATCGATAACGTTATCTAGCATGCGTACTTCTACTTCGATTAAACGTTCTAAAGTACCTTCTTCAGCAACAACCGCACGACCTAGGTTAACAGAAGATAAGTTACATACAACAAAATCTCCCGCTTGTTTTGTAATGACGATTTGATCTCCAGAAATAATTTCTTGAATCATTTTTGTTGGGCTCATATTTTGCATGATTTCAGTACACAAGTTACTAGAATATACCATGCCTTCATGTTTGTTAGGATTCATTCTATTTACTTCATCACGGTAAAACATGAATGGATTCCCTGTTTCTAATTGACTCATCATGACACGTTTCATGATATCAATTGCTTTAACGATTTTTTTACTGATTGTTTCATCAGCTACTAATTCGTCGTATTTTTCACGGAAAGTACCTTCGCCTTTTGATTCATCGTAGAAATCTTGTAGGTACCAGCCTTTTTTCGCTTTTACTTCATGTGGATCGAATAAATACCATTCGCCGCGACGTTCTACAGCTTCCATGAAAATATCAGGAATACAAACCGCAGTGAACACATCATGTGCGCGCAAACGTTGGTCACCATTGTTTAATCGCAAATCAAGGAAAGATTCAATGTCTTTATGGAAAACATCTAAATAAACTGCAATCGCGCCTTTACGTTGACCTAATTGATCTACGCTAACTGCGGTATTGTTTAATTGTTTAATCCAAGGAATAACGCCACCACTTGCGCCTTTTACGCCGCGGATAGCAGCTCCTGTTGAACGAACATAACCAAGATATGCTCCAACACCACCGCCGTGCTTAGAAACGCGAGCAACGTCTGTATTACTATCGTAAATCCCTTGTAAGCTATCATCTACTGTATCAATGAAGCAACTAGACAATTGTCCGCCAACTTTTCCAGCGTTTGCAAGTGTCGGAGTCGCAACTGTCATATATAGATTACTTAGCGCCCAGTAAGCTTCTTCAACTAACTTCATACGCTTTTCTTTTGGTTCGTTTTGCATTAAATAAAGTGCGATAGTTAACCAGCGTTCTTGTGGCAACTCATACACATTACGTTCGGAGTCAGTTGCCAAATAACGTGTCGCAAGTAAATACAAACCATTATAAGTAAATAATTTATCTTTTTCAGGGTCAATTAATTTCCCTGCAGCAATTAAATCTTCTTTAGAATAATTTTTTAGGATATTACCAGAATAAATACCACGCTCGCCTAAACTTTCTTGAAGTCCAACGTATGAACCATATTTATCATCGTCATTATAAAAACGATTTTTACTCGCTTTTTTATATAATTTATTTAAATAAAGACGTGCCGCGAAATGTTCCCATTCAGGAATATGAATATCTGTACGAGCTTCTGCTTCCCTAATTAGATAATCAACTAATTCGTCAGCCGCATAATCTTCCTTCTTCTCAACAAAATTAAAAACCTTACGTTTGTAATCTTCTAAATCAAGTTTTGGAAATTCTTCATGGATTTTCTCTAAATATCCATCCAATCGGCTTTTGTCAAAAGGTAGCTTTCTGTTTCCCCCGTCTTTTACTATGTAAGTTGTCATTTGCAATCCCCATTTCATCCTTTTTTCCTCGTTGTAAAAATATCTGATTCATTTTGCGCTTTTTCATTCGTCCGCTGAACTATTTATGGTCGTTCCATGGAGCAAAAAAATTAACTTTTAAAGGAGCAAATTCCCCTCAATAAAAGTTAAAAGGCGATGAAGCAATATTTCGCTTTCGATACTATATATAGTATAACTTTTTCATTGTGAATGCAAGATATAGTGCTTTGATTTTATCTGTGAAATCTCCAAAACGACGATTACAACAAGGTTTTTAGCAAATAAAAAAATTTTTCGAGTGAATTCATGTGTTTTCTTGCACATTTATTCTCTTAAAAAGCCACTACTTATAGTGTCTATTTTTTTCTTCATTTCTACATTTAGTAGGTAAAAAAACTGTTTTTTATAACTTCACAAACTTATGATTCGATTTCGTCACCATTCTGACAAAATTGTAAGGTTACATGAGGATATTGTTAGTTAACAAACAGGATATTATTCTGTATTCATTGTAAACTTAATGTAATAAAGCAAAGGAAGGATGAGGGAGAAATGTTTACTAAAAAAAGAGTTTTGATGGTGTTAGCGGCAGTTCTTCTAGCTGTCTGTGCTATTTGGGAGTATGCGATGCCAACCGATGCCGCAGTCAAATCCTATTACCTTAAAGTAGAAGAAACTGGTAAAGCTGTAACAAAAAATCAATTTAAAGGTTATAAATATGTTTCCAAAGTCTATGATGATAAAGGAAAACAAAAAAACATTACATTCTATTCTGAAAAGAAATTAGCTAAAGATGACCAGTTTAAAGTATTAATCGGCGAAAACAAAATGGTTGTTAACTATAAAAAAATCAAAAACGTCCCTGATAAAATTAAATACCTAGCTGAAAAATAAAAACACTTTGTTCTAGCCTAATTAACAGGCTAAACAAAGTGTTTTTTTATTGAAGGCTGAATCCGACTCCGCGTAAACCTATCTCGTTTGGAACAAAACCTTTTGCCATTAATTGACAAAAAAACAGGCTTGAAAATTTCAAGCCTGTTTTTTAACTTATTCGGATAATTTCTTTTTAGCGTCGCCCGTTTTATCTTCTACTTCACCTTTAGCTTTTTGAGCTTTACCTTCTACTTGTTTGCCTTTATCATCTGTTGCTTTACCGAACTTGTCTTTTGCGTCACCTACTACTTTGTCTTTAAGTCCTTTTGCTTTGTCTTTCATACCTTTATCTTCGCTCATTGATATTGCCTCCTAATTAGAATTTATTTTCTAATGAAGAATCTTTATCTCCATAGTAGTGTTTTCCACATTATAGAAAGCTAAAACATCTTTTTTAAATAGAATGAACGGTTCGATTGGTCTCAGCCGCTTCAAATATGGCTTCAATCAATTTTAAAACTTGATAAACTTCTTCGTTTTGAACGATTGGTTCACTCGTATTATTTAAAACATCGACAAAGTTATTATAGAAAGATGGAGCTAATTTGGCAGGTGCCGGAAGTGATAATGTATTGGTTGCTTCTTCGCTTGGTGGTGCCATTGTTTTTGTCAGTCCTTGCCCTGCCTTAATTGGCGTTGGCTCTGAAGTTTTAGCGAGTGCGGTTGGTTTGACGATTTCTCCGCTTAGATCCCAATCGTGGATAATTCCGGTTCCTTCTGTGCCTTTGACATACCAGCGAGGTAGTTTAATGAAGTTCGTTGTGCCTACTTCGATTTGAGCAGTAATACCATTTTCAAAAGTAATGAACGTTACGAAGCCATCATCGACTTCATCCCCAAGCGCAAAACTTAGATTAGCAGATACGGACTTCACATTGCTATCCACTAGGAATAACAATTGGTCAAGTAAATGTACACCCCAATCAAGTACCATCCCGCCACCGTGTGCTTTCAAATGACGCCAATCTCCAGGAATACCATTTGCTCCGTGGACACGTGATTCTAGGTGGAACATTTCACCAATCGTTTTTTGTTCGAACATTTCTTTAATAATAAGGAAATCTTCGTCCCAACGTCTATTTTGATGAACCATAAAATGTTTATTTACTCTTTTAGCCACGTCCATAATTGCTAGTAAATCTTCACTTGTCATTGTTACTGGCTTTTCACAAACAACGTGTTTCCCTGCTTCAAGTGCGCTAATTGCAAGCTCTTTATGGCTATCGTTTGGCGTTGCAATGAGAACAGCATCTACTTTTTCGTCTGCTAAAACAGCTTCATAACTTTCATAGATTTTCAAGCCTTTTTGAGCGGCGGCTTCGCGTTTTTCTGCTAGAATGTCGAATACGCCATGAACTTCTAAATTATCAGCAGCCGATGCAAGCGTTACATGATAGCTTCCCATTCCGCCGTAACCAACAATTACTAATTGATATTTTTTCATTCCAAGACATCCTTTCTTATTGTTACGCCCACCACATATCCAGTGGTTTGTCTTTAATTAAGATCGATTGTAAGTTTGTAACAGCACGGTCGAAGCCTTCGTCAATCGACATTAATGGGTCTTCGTGTTCGATACTGACTACATAATCATAACCATATGTTCGAAGCGCGCTCATAATATCCGACCATTCTGTCAAACTATGACCACAACCAACCGAACGGAATGTCCAACTTCTTGTTTGAACGTCGCCATATGGTTGCATATCAGTCAAACCGTACATATTGATATTATCTTGATCTAAATACGTATCTTTGGCATGGAAATGATGGATTGCTCCAGCTTTCCCTAAGATTTTGATAGCGCCAACTGGGTCAATTCCTTGCCACCATAAATGACTTGGATCTAAATTAACACCGATTGCATCATTTGTTTCTTCACGCAGTTTTAAAATGGTATATGGAGTATGACATAAGAAACCACCGTGCAATTCGATACCAATTTTAACACCAGAAGCCGCTGCAAGTTCGCCAATTTCTTTCCAATAAGGAATTAGCTTAGTTTCCCATTGCCATGTTTTAATATCGCTATAAACAGTCGGCCAAGGAATTACCGGCCAGTTCGGCGCTTTGGCATCGTCACTATCTCCCGCTGTTCCAGAAAATGTATTAACAACCGGAACATTCATTAAAGAAGCTAGTTTGATTGATTTGCGCAAAATTTCATCAGATGCAGCCGCTTCTTCTTTATTGGGAGAAATCGGGTTATCGTGGCAGCTAAAAGCACTAATTGTTAATCCTCGACTAGTAAATTTTTCTAAATATTCCTTACGAGCTGCTTCACTCGCTAAAAGTTCATCGGTTGGACAGTGATGATTTCCAGGGTTCCCGCCAGTCCCGATTTCGACAGCATCAAGTCCTGCCGCTTTTACTTTATCTAACATTTCATCTAATGATAAATTTGCAAATAATGGTGTAAATACGCCTAATTTCATGTTTATTTCCTCCCTATTTTTTCAAGTGGTTGATGATTTCCATATTTTGGATATGTTTTTCGACCTTCTGCACACCAGTGAACGCCGTTAATAATTACTTGTTGAATATCCGGGTGATGATACGTTGGATAAGATTCATGACCTGGTTGGAAGTAGAAAATCCGCCCATTGCCTCTTTTGTATGTGATACCGCTTCGGAAAACTTCTCCGCCTTCAAACCAGCCTAAGAAAATGAGTTCATCAGGTGCTGGTATATCAAAATGCTCGCCGTACATTTCTTCTTCATCTAATTCAATAAATTCACCAATACCTTTTGCGATTGGATGCGTCGGATCAACTACCCAAAGAAGCTCCCTTTCATTTGCTTCACGCCATTTTAAATCACAACTCGTACCCATTAAATGCATAAAGATTTTTGACATATGCCCAGAATGAAGTACGATAAGCCCCATACCTTCTAAAACACGTTTTTGTACACGATCGACAATTTTATCTTCTACGCGGTCGTGCCCCATATGTCCCCACCAGATTAGGACATCTGTATTCGCTAAAACTTCTTCTGTAAGCCCATGTTCCGGTTCTTCCAACGTAGCTGTTTTCGTATCAATTCCTGCTTTTTCTAGGAAACTAGCAATTTGTCCATGAATTCCATCTGGATAAATTGCAAGCACAGCATCATCTTCTTTTTCGTGTAAAAATTCGTTCCACACTGTCACACGCGTCATATTATTTCTCCTCCAATACATTCGCTAAATACGTATAACCTTTTGCAACACTTGTTAACGGATCTTCAACAAATGCTTCTTGCTCAATAACTAGCCATTCTGTTCCTGCATTAAGCGCTGTTTTCACGTATCCTGGAACATCGAGAATTCCTTCGCCGATAATGGTGCTTTCTTTATTCGTTTTCGCTTTATCTTTAATATGGATTAACGGTACTCGATTACGATATTTTTCGATAAAAGGAATGACTCCTACACCAGCGTACTCTATCCAGTAAGTATCTAATTCTGCAACCATTTCAGGAACATTCTCAAGCAAATTGTCCAAAATGATTTTGCCATCTAATTTTTCTAATTCGTGAGCGTGATTATGATAGCCAAACGCCATTCCGGATTGTCGGATTGCTTTTCCGATGTTACTTAGCTCTACGCTGAATTCAAGCCATCCTTCTTTCGAGTCAAAATCGGCATATGGACAAATAATGTATTTATTACCTAAATCCCGTTCGAAAAGAATGACGTTTTCTAAATTGGCTTGAAGCTCTTCTTTACTAATATGTGATCCCGCTACTTCTAGTCCAAGTTCGGCTAATTTCGCTTTGATTTCACTCGCGGATTTACCATAATAGCCAGCAAATTCCACGCCGTCATAACCCATTTCCGCCACTTTTTCTAAAGTCCGAAAGAAATCGTCTTCACAAGCTTCCTTAACACTCCATAACTGCAAAGCTATTTTTGCTTTCATAAAAGCACTTCCTCCTTAATTAAAATAAACTGGTTGTCCTGTTTTTGAGGATTCATAGATAGCTTCTAAAATTTGTGTTACGACAAGAGCTTGCTCAGGTTTTACAACTGGATCAGTATCATTTAAAATTGCCTCTAACCATTGTTCTGCTTCGATTAATGCTGGATCATCACCTGTTCCATCGTAAAAATCAACGCCGCCTGCTTCTAATTGGATTTTCTTTTCATACATTTGGCTGTGTGCCTCACCGTTAATTCGTAATCCATCTTCCATATCAGCGCCACCTTCTGTTCCCGAAAGCGATGTTCTCGCTTCACCAACATCTAATGTGTTTAGCGCCCAGCTAGCTTCTAAAACAATCGTTGCGCCATTTTCCATAGTGATAAAACCAAATGCAGAATCTTCTACTGTAAATTTACTTGGATCCCATGAACCCCACGCATTTGCTGCATTTTCTTTTTTCGCAAGTTTATGGTAGCTATTTCCTACGACATATTTTGGTTTATAGTTGTCCATCATCCAAAGTGTTAAATCAAGTGCGTGTGTGCCAATATCAATAAGTGGTCCGCCACCTTGAGCTTCTTCGTCCAAGAACACGCCCCAAGTTGGTACTGCCCGGCGACGAATCGCTTTAGCTTTTGCATAATAAATATCGCCTAATTCACCATTTTCGCAAACTTGGTGCAAGTAATCAGAGTCTTTACGGAATCTATTTTGGTAACCAATTGTTAGTTTTTTTCCTGTTCGATTAGCAGCTTCAATCATGCTTTTCGCTTCTGCTGTTGTTTTTGCCATTGGTTTCTCACACATAACATGTTTTCCAGCTTCCATAGCCGCAATAGAAATTTCTGCATGAGAAATATTTGGTGTACAAACATGGATGACATCAATGGATTTATCTTGGAGTAATTCTACATAGTTTGTGTATACGCTTGCATTTTCGCTACCAAATTCTTTTGCTGCCGCTTCCGCTTTTTCTAGAACAATATCACAAAAAGCAACCATTTCTGCTTTCTCAGCTTTTAATAAACTTGGCATATGCTTCCCGTTTGCAATGCCTCCACAACCAATAATTCCAACTTTTAATGTCATAATAAAAAACCTCCAATAGTTTTGATAGTTACATCATACAAAACTACTGAAGGTAATTCTTCCTATTTTATTGCTTAATTATTCCCGTATATTGTCTTCCTGTATTTAAGAGGCGCTACCCCCATCGCTCTTTTGAAAGCATGGTGGAATGTTTTAACGCTACTAAACCCAGCAAGTTCAGCTACTTCGGTTACAGGGAACGCTTCATTTAACAACATCCATTTCGCTTTATTTAAACGGTAATCATTTAAAAAAGTCACAAACGTCATACCAGTATTTCGCTTGAAAAATTTCGTGAAATAATACGTACTAAATCCAGTATAATCCGCAACTTCTTGTAAGCTAACTGGTTCTTGATAATGTTTTTCTACATATGAAAAAATCTGATCTAGCTTTTGCAGTGTTTCTTTTGATTTAAGTACAGCTTGTTCGGAAATGACGCTATCAGGTTGCGTTTTTTTCTGTGGTATTTCGCGGTAAATTAAACCAATAATCGCTAGCAGATCGGCTTTAAGTATATAATGTTTGCCCGGGGAATCATTACTCGATTCTAAATGGATATTTCTAATAAGCGATTGGACCTTCGCCGTCGTTTCTTCTGGCCATTCTCGGCTTAAATGAGCCATCTCCGTGAGCATTTCTCGAAGGGTGCCATTTTGTCCGTCCATTTGCATTTCTTCTTGAAATAGGCTTAAATCAAATTGAATAACAATACGCTCACTATTTGGTGAAGCTAAAAAATAATGTACATCTCCGCCGTTAATGATTTGTATTTCACCCTCATTAAGTTGGATGGGCATATCATTTACTCCAAGGTTTAGGCTGCCTTTTAGTGCATAAATAATCTCAATTTCTTTATGCCAATGAGGATAAACAAGAACTTCTCCTTCATTAACAAAAGATCGAAACGGAAATGCTTTATTTAATTCTGGAATTTCCAAGTATTCACTCATTGCGGAACTCCTTTTTTCTTTCATTTTAGCATAAAAAAGAAGACAGCCGGTAGACTATCTTCTTTTATTTATAAAATTAAAGATTCATATGGAATTTCATTGAATAGTTTTTCTACATTGATAATTACAGGAATTTTAGTATTTAATAAATATCCTTCTTTTTTGAGTTCGCTAAGAGTTAGACTAAGATATTCTCTTGTGATTCCCATAAATTTAGATAAAAATGTAGTTGATAATTCTTGTGGTATTTGAATATTGTCACCGTTTGAAATGCCATATTCATAGCCAATCGCAGCAATCACGTGCTTGACGCGATCTTTTACTTTGAGTGTGTTAAGTAAACAGCGACGTTGCAGGATCATAATTTCTTTTTTAGATTGAAAAAGCATAAATTCTTCAATGCTCACATGTTTTTCCACCATAAAAATAAAAAAATCTCTATCAACTGCAGTAATCACACTAGAACTAGGCGATAATAATTTTGCGCTAATATTACGTTTTAAATCTGAGGACATAAAAGATGAAAAATTGCATACATCACCATGTTTCAGTAATTGATCGTATCCTATATAATCATCTATTTGTGTTCCTTTCATAACAATCCCTTTTTCAACAAAATAGATCCCTGTTACAAAATCAACATCAAACAGCTCGTTTTTAGAAAGCTTAATACTCATACTATGTTTAGCAAAATCTCCAGACTTCTTACAAAAATGAAGCGGATTGGTCAAGATTTCATGTTGTCTTTTTTCTAATGTGTTCATTGCAAATTCCTCCTCTAAAGTATAATATCACAGAATGAAAACACCCTAGAGAAGGCTTAAACCAAATAAAATAACGTTATTATCAAAAAACAAGATTTTTTTTACTATTACGCATTAAAAATAAACATTTTTTAGGCGAAAAACAGCCAAATAAGTACTTTTTGTGACAGTTTTTCTCACGTTTTTTTAGATGTTTTTTTAAATTTTCCACCTTTTATGCACAGAAAATCAATAAATATTAAGTTTTATAAATTATAGTTCATCGATTTTTTTTATTACCCACGGTTTATGGCTATCGTCTAAAATTCCTTCTTTTCTTAGTTTGAGTACGATAATATTCGTGTACTCTCTTGTCGTATTTGCGTATTGAGCCAAAATAGAATTATTAATTTCATCTGGCAAAATAAAATCTTTATCTTTTGTTACTCGTCCCATGTACAAACCAATTTCTTTCAGACAAGCTCTAATGCGAAGTTCTTTTTTCATAAAAGTACGTTTGCTCGCTTTAAAATAAACTTTTCTTGTATAAAGTAAATTCGATAATAAAAATTTAGCTTTTTGATTATTTTCGTCTAACACTCGTCCTACAAAATCAGGATCAAGCACCCAGCAACGAACTTGCGTTAAACACCGTAAAAAAGCGTCTTCCGGTTCCTCTTTGATTAGCGGAATTAAATTGATGGCAATCTCACCACCAACAAAACTAATAATGCCAAAGTCGCCATATTCATTTTTGAGACAATAGGCAAAATATCCACTTTCAACTAAGTAAATCTTGAAGTTTTTGTTGTCGTTCATTTTGATTTCTTTGCCTCTTGGGAAAATTTCTTGGTAGCAATATTCATGAAAGTCTATATCTTTTTTTAGTAATTGGAGTAGGGCTTTAGTTGTTGTATCTTTGAAAATTTCTTCATCTGAATGCATGTTCTAACATCCTCTCTATTAAATTACAAAAAAACTGCAGACTAGGTGCTTCTGCAAGTTCTTTTTAGTTGAAATATGGGTTTGTTTTCTTTTCATGACCGATTGTAGTTGCATCTCCGTGTCCTGAATACGCTGGCAAATCGTCTGGCAGTACAAATAACTCTGTTTTAATACTATTGATTAACGTGTCAAAGTCACCTGTATATAAGTCAGTTCGGCCAATGCTTCCTTTGAAGAGCGCGTCCCCAACCACTGCAAAATCATCGAAAATAAAACTTACGCTACCGATAGAATGTCCCGGTGTTGGCACCACTTTAAAACGAAAACCTTCTATATTATAGTCACCTAATGTAAATTCGTATTCAGCAGGTTGTGCAACAATTGCTTTTCCCGCGATATGCGCAGATAGGTTTAAATCTGGATTTGAAAGCCATTCTTGTTCTAATGGGCTAACATATACCGGAATTTGATAAGTCGAGCGAATTTCTTCTAAAGCGCCAATATGATCATAATGACAATGCGTCAGTAAAACAGCAATTGGTTTCACTCCTAAACTAGCAATTTCCGCTTCAATTTTATTAGCTTCATCGCCCGGATCAACAATTAAAGCTAAATTATCTTGATAAATGATATAACAATTTTCTTGGATTATTCCTGTCATAATTCGTTTGATTTTTGTCATTTCACTTCCGCCTTTCTTCACATTCATCATTATACCGAAAAACTGGCTTTACTTCCATCAATATTCCTTGTTTGTATTCACTTCCGAGATATACTACAATGAAGAAAGAAGTTTAAAAGGAGGAAGAAAAAATGACTGCAAAAATGTTACATACGTGTATCCGCGTAAAAAATCTGACTGAATCCATTGCTTTTTATGAAAAAGCATTAGGGTTAAAAGAAGTTCGTCGTAAAGATTTCCCTGATTTCGAATTTACTTTAGTTTATATGGCGTTTGAAGAAGGCGGTTTTGAACTAGAATTAACTTACAACTATGATCAAAAAGAAGCTTACGATTTAGGAAACGGCTATGGTCATTTAGCTGTTGGTGTTCCTGATGTACGTGCTTTACTTGAGGAACATAGAGAAGCTGGCTACACTGTCACAGACTTAAAAGGACTTCCAGGTGAAGATCCATTCTATTACTTCTTAACAGATCCAGATGGTTATAAAACAGAAATCATTCAAGATGGCGCTTTATAATTAGGAAGAGAACTGGAGACTTCTAATGATAAAATATTTCATAATTATTTTAATTGCATTAGCCATAAATGGGATTAGTTTTCTATTCCATAATGATGTAGCTAATCTTATCGCTGTTATCATTACAGCAGTATTGCTCGTTTATTTAATGGTAGATTTAACCAAAATGTATCGACGCAAATGAAAAAGAGCCAGCAAAATCTAATAGATTTTGCTGGCTCTTTTTTATTATTGAATGACTAGGTTACTTGCGACTTGTTTTGACTCTTTCATCAGGTTTTCGATAATATCACTTGTGGAACGAATTTCAGTTAACATTCCACAAATTTGTCCAGCCATAACGGAACCATTTTCAACGTCACCTTCATGGACTGCTTTTCTAAGAGAGCCAAGTGTTAATTCTTCTAATTTATCTCTAGAAGCATTTTCGTTTTCTAGTTCTACATATTTCTTAATCATTGGGTTTTTAATACTTCTAACTGGCGCACCATTTCGGCGGCCTGTTACAGTTGTGCTCGTATCAGTGGCATCAAGTACAGCTTGTTTGAAGCTAGCAGGAACAGGACATTCCTCAGCAACAAGGAAAAGTGTGCCGATTTGGACACCGCTTGCGCCTAACGCATAAACAGCTGCCATCCCGTGGCCATCTGCAATACCGCCTGCCGCAATGACGGGGATATTTACTGCTGAAACGACTTGACGAACTAGCGCCATCGTTGTTGTTTCTCCAACATGTCCTCCTGCTTCTGTACCCTCTGCAACAACTGCATCGACACCGATTTCTTCCATTTTTTGTGCAATTTTTACAGATGGGATAACGGCGATAACTTTAATTCCAGCTGCTTTAAATTTTTCCATAAATGGTTTAGGTGTTCCTGCCCCAGTTGTAACAACTCGCACATCTTCTTCAATAATGACATCGACAAGTTCTGGACAATTTGGCATCATCAGCATGATATTTACAGCGAACGGTTTCGTTGTTTTTTCTTTACAAAGGCGAATTTGTTCTCGTAATGTATCTGCTGACATTCCACCAGATGCGATAATTCCTAGCCCACCTGCATTTGATACCGCGGAAGCTAATTCATATGTGGCAATTTGTGCCATTGCCCCTTGTAAAATTGGATATTTGATTTGTAGCATTTCAGTTAAACTCATTTTCTTTTCTCCTCTCTATTTTTACGCTAATTCTTTCGTTGGTTGTTTTTTCTCACGTAATTTATAAACAATATTAATACAAAGTCCTACAGCAGCAAGTGCGATAGCTATATAGAAAGCTTGTGTGAAGTCGCCACCGTTTTGACCGGCGATTTGAGCTGCCATTTTTGGTGCAAAGAAGGCTGCTGTGGAATAACCAATGAAGACGATTCCGTAGTTGACACCTTGATTTTTCGGACCATAATTTTCCATAACGATGGATGGGAAAACGCCCATTGTTCCACCAAAGCAAAGTCCAAGTCCAATAATCCCGATAACAAACCCAACAACCGATTGAAGCGTTGCAAGTGCTAGTAAAGATAAAGCAATAACTGTATAGATAATCATTAATGTATTAGATCTACCTAGACGGTCAGATACAGCGCCCCAAACTACTCGGCCTAAACAGTTGCTTAGTGAATAAATACTAACGTAAGCAGCAGCCGATGCAGCCGTTAAGCCAAACATATTTTGACCAATTAAAGATGCATTAGAAGCAATCATCAAACCTGAGAATGCGCCAATACCTAGCATTAAAAGAATCAGATAAAAAGTAACTGTTCGAACCATTCCAGTCCAAGGTACATTTACCATACCAGCTGCATTTCCAGCAGGTGGTGTCCAACCTTTTGGTGCATAACCAGCTGGTGCGACGCGAATAAGGAAACTACATCCAATGACAACTGCGATATAAACAGCTCCCATAATTTTAAATGCTGTCATTACGTTATATGTTTCAATTAAGTGGTTCGCAATCGGTGCAGCAATAATTGTCGCTCCACCCATTCCTGCAGTAATAAGTCCAGAAGCAAGACCACGTTTATCTGGGAAAAGACGAATCGTGTTACTAAGACATCCTGAATACGCAAAACCTTGTCCAAGCCCAGCAAGAACACCATAAGACAAGTAAAGCATCGTCGTTGAAGTAGCAAAACCTGTCAGTGCAAAACCAAGTCCAAAGAGGATTCCCCCAATTAAAATGGCCCATTTTGCTTTCCCTTTATCCGTTAAAATTCCACCTAAAATAGTTGGAATCGGCCCAATCGCCGCATTAATTGTAAATGCCATCATAACCTGTGGAATTGTCCAACCATGAGCAGCACTAAGCGGTCCAGCAAAAACACTAAATGCATATACCGCACCGGTACAAAGCAGAACACCAACAGAGCCAATCAAGACTCCCCAACGGTTTATTTCTTTTGTCATATAGATACTCCCTCTCTTGTTTGTTTTTCAATAATAGCTTTTAAGCCACCCCATTGTTCGCTAAACATACCGCTATCCATTACTTTTAAATCACTTGCAATAACGGGTTCGAATTCCATTTGTCCAAGAATATCTTTTTCTAAATCAACACCTGGTGCGATTTCTGTTAGAACCATTTTGCCATTTTCTAAACGGAATACAGCTCGCTCTGTCACATAGAGAATTATTTGGTCGGTCGTTGAAGCATATTCACCACTAAATGTGATTTGTTGAACTTGTTTGATAAACTTTTTAGCTTTTCCTTCTTGTAAAATCTCTAGTTTGCCGTCAGCTACACGCGTCTTTAATCCACCTGCAGTAAAAGTTCCAGCAAAAATTAATTTTTTCGCTGATTGGGAGATGTTAATAAATCCACCACAGCCAGCAACTCTTGAGCCAAATTTGCTGACATTCACATTACCAGATTCGTCGGTTTGCGCCAAACCAAGTACGGATAAATCAAGTCCACCACCATCGTAAAAATCGAACTGCGAATGATGATCAACAATAGCTTCACTGTTATACGCATGACCGAAATCTGCTAAACCAGCTGGAACACCGCCAACAGATCCTGCTTCGGTTGTTAGTATTAATTGGTCACTCACGCCTTCTTCCGCTGCAACAGTAGAAACATTTACTGGAATTCCTACACCTAAATTTAGAATGGTTTGTGGTTCTAGTTCTGCTGCAGAACGACGCGCAATCACTTTACGGTCATCTAACGCAAGTGGCTCAATATCGCCAAGAGGAACTTGAATGTGTCCAGAGAAAGCTGGATTATACTGTGTATTTTCAGTTTGGAAATGATTTTCTGGTTCTGAAATAACAATATGATCAACTAAAATTCCTGGAACTCTTACATCTTTAGGGTTAAGCGATCCTTTTTTCGCAACAGATTCTACTTGAGCGATAACAATTCCACCTGAATTTCGAACTGCCTGCGCAATTGGCAAGACTTCCATATGTAAGCCTTCTTTTTCTAAAGTTAAGTTCCCAAATTCATCTGCCACAGTTCCGCGAATGAGTGCAACTTGAATTGGGAAACTTGGATAAAATAGCCATTCTTCGTCGTGAATCGTCAATAGCTCTACTAAGTTATCTTTAGAACTCGCGGACATTTTTGCCCCTTCAATACGCGGGTCTACAAATGTTCCCATACCAATTTTTGTAATAACGCCTGGTCGCTTAGCTGCGATTTCCCGGTAAAGTTGCGTAATTACACCTTGTGGTAAATTGTATGCTTCACATTTGTCTTCTTCAATTAGTTTCGCCATTTTAGGAGAAGCAATCGCAATTCCGCCAATCCAGCGTTTAATTAATCCTTCATGTCCCCAATGACTCATTCCTTTTTCCCTGCGATCACCAAGCGCACTAGCATGCATAACGGTTAGATTACGCGGAGCCCCTTCTTCTAAAAAACGCTTTTCAACCGCGATAGCCATTTCTTCATTAACACAAGCTAAACCGAAACCACTAAAAGCTACAGTATCGCCATCTTTTATTAATTTTGCTGCTTCACTTGCTTTTATTACTTTTGACAAATTCCTCACTCCTTATTGTTCAATTATTCACATATATTTGTAATGATACGCACTTACTTATAAAGCAACTTTCATGCCAACATTTAAAATGGCTTTATATCAACCTTTATAAATTTAAGCATTATTAATCGTCGCAAAAAAGCGACATAAAAATTAGCACTGTTACAAATAACAGTCGCGAAAACGCAACAAAAAAACCTAATCGACATATCTGATTAGGTTTTCTAAATTAATGAAGTGTTTTTAGTTTTCGATATAAAACAGAGCGATGAATCCCAAGCACACTAGCCGCTTTTGTCACGTTTCCATCACTTTCTTCGAGCACTCGCAATATAAAGTGTTTTTCTACGTCTTGTAAATAATCTTTTAAATGAAGTGATTCTTTTTTCGTTTGCTCTTTAAAATGTAAGTCTAGCGCAAAATCATCTGTTTCAGAAACTGTCACTGCTTTATTACCAGACATAACAACTAAGCGTTCAATCTGATTTCTAAGTTCACGTACATTTCCTGGCCAGTTATGAGAAAGTAATTCTTTCGTTTTATCGCCGCTTAACTGAAAATCTTTTTGATACTTTTGATTAAATTTTTGAATGAACTGACGTGCAAGGCCAATAATATCTTGCGGTCGCTCTCTGAGTGCTGGAATGTGAACAGGCACTACATTAATACGATAATATAAATCACGCCTAAACGTTCCTTTTTCAACCATTTCACCAAGGTTTCGATTTGTCGCTGAAATAAGTCTAAAGCGCCGTTTCGTCTCAGTTGTTGAGCCCAGTCTTCTTACTTCACCAGTTTCAAGCACTCGGAGCATTTTTGCTTGAAGCTCTAGTGGCATTTCAGAAATTTCATCTAAAAATAATGTGCCGCCATCAGCTAGTTCAAGCATTCCAGGTTTTTCAATATCCGCACCGGTAAATGAACCTTTTTCATGTCCGAAAAGCTCAGATTCAAATAATGCTTTTGGGATTGCCGCACAGTTAATCGAGATAAATGGTCCAGCAGCTTGTTCACTTTTTTCATGAATATAGCGCGATAAGACTTCTTTACCAGTACCAGACTCCCCGTATAATAAGACTTTACTGTCAAACGGGGCTATTTGATTGCATACTCGAACTATCTGTTTCATCGCGACGCTCTCCGCTACTATCACGGTGCCATCATTTTCTTTATAATCTTCAAGAAGAAGTGACTCTTTATTGCCCGAAATTGCCTCACCACGCCATGTTTTAAAACTATCTGGTTGCGTTTCATCTGACATCGTAACAACTAAATGCACGGTGCCATCTGGATAGAGAATTGGCGTAGAAGTCGAACGAATACTAAAACCTTTCTTCGTATTGATAACTTTTGTTTTCTTTTGTTTGGTTCGGATTGCTTCTAGCGTGACAGAATCATTGTACACACCGTCTTCCACTAAGTCCCTTACATTACAACGAAGTAATTCTTCAAGCGACATTCCGACCGTAAGCGCAGTGAATTTATTAGAAATTAAAATATTACCGTCTGCATCTGTGACAAAAAGCGTCGTCGGCATGTCCTTATTTAATTCACCAAATGACTGTACTCCCAGCAAGTTATCCATTAAGTCAAACATTAAAAGCTCATCCTTTTGGACTAGTTTCCTAGTTATTTGCTCATCATTACACAATCTATTATAACATAAGACGTCTGCTAGAAGTACTCGTTTTTTTGCGACAAGCTAATTTCCATCTGCAATACAAACACGATTTCGTCCGGTTAATTTTGCTTTATACAGGGCTTCATCGGCAGATTTAAACAAACCTTCACTTGTATTAGCACCATCTTTACTACTGCTAACCCCAACTGAAATCGTAATTTTCACTAGTTTTCCACTCGGTATCATAAAATCGTGCTCTTCCGTTTCTTTTCGCACTTGTTCAGCAAAAAAATTACCTTTTTCAATCGGACAATCTAATAAGACAATGGAAAATTCTTCCCCGCCATTTCTAAATGCCTCAGAACCATCTGATGTGTTTCGTTTTAAAATAATAGCTAATTGTTTCAAAATGGCATCACCAGCGTCATGGCCGTATGTATCGTTAATATTTTTAAAGTAATCTATATCAATTAACATTAATGTCACTTGTCTACTTCCGGCGTCCATCACATGGTTGATTTTTTCATCAAATTGCCTTACATTCGATAACCTCGTCAGATAATCGAGTGTAGAGTCTTGTTCGTATTTTTGAAACAATTGCTTTGATTTAATCATATTCTTCATTAAACCTGCGGAAACAGCGCCAATTACAAGCGCAATCGATACAAATGTAAACATATTAACCCAGAAGTCGGGCTCTTTTGCTAAAATCAAATGTAAGTTAATGACTACAAAACCGCACGCAATAATATTCAAAATAAAAACGCCCCAAATATTATATTTTTCTAAGCGTTTGCTAAAAAGAGCTGTTATAATGCCAATCAACATCATGATTACACCAGCCATCACTGCTGCAGAATTCACTGAAATTAAAAAGCGTGAAGCTGTAATAATGACCGCCGAAACAATTGCCGGAATGGGCCCGCCGTAAAAGCCCACCATAATAATAGGAATATGACGCAAATCAACAATTACATTATTTGAAATCGGTATCCCAAAAATCATTAGCGCAAATCCTAGCAGCCCTGCCCATACACCTATCACCATTTTTCTATTTATCGATAATTCTTTCGTAATTGGCTCTTTATAGACTAAAGAAATAATATAAAATCCTGCGAGTAATATCGCTGCATTACTTACCAACTGTTCAACCAAAAAGCATCCCCGCCTTTCACTTTGTTATTTAATACCCCATTATGCTCACAACTATTCATTCATGCTCTCTACACAAAGAAACAACCTCTAAACGCGAAGTTGTTAAAAAATATCCATCTTTCTATTTTCTCATAAAAAATCCGCAAAAGAAAATAATTCTCTCATGCGGATTTGTTATTTTTTAGTAAGCTGTCCAACCAGCGTCTGCTGTAATTACCGTTCCGTTTACAAAACTAGCATCATCCGAAGCTAAAAATAAAGCTACTTTGGCGATTTCAGAAGCATCACCAGCTCGTGGATTTGTTCCCATTCCAATCATAGCTCGTTCTTGCCCAAATTGATCTGGAGCATAAATAGTAGTACCAATATTTGTATTTACAGCTCCAGGTGCTATAGCATTACAGCGAATATTTTTATTAGCATACTGGAATCCAACATTTTTTGTAAAACCAACGACAGCATGCTTAGAAGCTGTATAAGCTGCCCCTGCTCTTGAACCAAACAATCCTCCAGCAGATGCGATATTAACGATAACTCCCTGTCCTTTTTCTTCAAAGATATGAAGTGCTTTTCTAGTTGCTCGCATTACTCCAGTTGTATTTATCGCAAACACTTTATCCCAAAGCTCATCTGTTAATTCACCGGCTGGGACAAAATTATCCATGATGCCCGCATTGTTTACTAAAATATCTAACGTTCCGTATGTCTCAGTAGCTTTGTTAATCATGCTTTCAATATCATCTTGTTTCGTGACATTCGCAACAACCGCAAGTGCTGTCCCTTGTTCGTCTTCAATTAATGCGACTGTTTTTTGTGCCGCTTCTAAATTTAAATCCGCAACAACAACCTTCGCCCCTTCTTTCGCAAAAAGAACCGCAATTTGTTGCCCCATTCCAGAAGCTGCCCCTGTTACAACTGCTACTTTTCCAGCTAATTTCCCCATTATTACTTCCTCCTTCACTTTTGATACGCTAAAAAGGATAAAATTTCACTCCTTCTTATTTCAATTATAGCTCCGATATAAAGCGCTTTCAATATGTAAAGAAAGCCTGTTTTGTTGATTAAGCAACACTTTTGCGTTATATGTATAGTAATAGGAAATTTTTCTCGGATGGGAGTTTCAAATGATGGATAGAAGGATTAAAAAAACAAAGCAAGCCTTAAACCAAGCTTTATTTACTCTTCTTGATGAAAAACCTTTTCAACAGATTACGATTACGGATATTGTTACAGTAGCAGATGTTAACCGAGGCACGTTCTATAAACATTACCGTGACAAAGAAGAACTTTTAGATAGCATCATTGATGAAGTGCTGGCTGATTTACAAAAGGCGTATCAAGACCCTTATACACATAAGACGCCTTTTTCCATTCAAACACTTACGCCTTCCATGATAAAAATTTTTGATCATGTTTATGGTCATCAAGCTTTTTATACACAAGTTATAAAATCGACAATCCGTCCCAGTTTTCAAAATCAAGTTTGTGACGTTATTCGGGAACTGATTTTAAATGACTTTGACTACTCAGTTGACAGTTCGAGTATAGAGCCCATGTTACTTGCGTCTTATCAAGCACATGCGATTTTCGGCATGATTGTTTTTTGGGCCGAAGAAAATTTTGCTCATTCGCCGGCGTTTATGTCAGAGCAACTTCTTCATATTATTCAGGCTAAAAACAAAGTCGTATAATTCTTACATATTTGTTATATTATTTTCCTTCTTTGTAACTTGAAACGAGGGCTTCATAATCCTAGCCTTGCTATAATAAAGACATCTTAGAAAGGTGTGTTGATTATGAATGATCATCGTATTTTAAATGCTTTAAGTTATTTTAGTATCCTCTTTGCACCAGTTATTGTGCCCGTATTGATTTGGATTTTTGCTAAATCAGAGGATGTTACTCATCATGCTAAAGTTGCATTACTAACTCACATTATTCCGACTATCGCTGGTGTTCTATGTTTCTCCAGTGTTTTCGTTACAGCTTTGACAAATGGCGGCTTACTCGCAAATGTATCATTTTTCGTTACTGGTAGCTTATTTATATTTACACTAATAGCTATTGTTGGACTGTTTATCTTTAATATTGTTCGAGGTATTCAAATGCTTTTAACAAAAAATGAAGAAGATGCTTGGATTTAAATGAAAAAGCTATCCTAAATTTCTTAGGATAGCTTTTTTTGCTATTTTATTTGTTTAGGTTTTCTTAAGAAGAATACTCCAGCAACACTAACAAACAATCCAGTGAATAGCATTGTATAAGGGAACTCATCTCCTGTAGAAGGAAGTTTTCTCTTATTATTTGGTGATTTGTTGGTTGTTTTAATGTTTTGTTTTATAGGTTTTGGCTCTGCTACTGTAGCTGATTCTGTTAGCTGTTCTGTTGGTTTTGATGGTTCAGTAGGTTCCACAGTAATCGGCATTGCCTTTTTCTCATAGACAAAGGTTATTTCTTGTGAAGTTTCTTTATACATACCTTTTTTGTTAGCGGGATCTTTAACCAATGTATGGCCAACGATTTCTTTAGCTTTCACACTGTATTCTTCACCAACATTTCCAGTATGCACTTCCTTGTCATTTAATTGATTGCCGTCTACATCTATAAAGTTAACTATAATTGTACCAATTTTTTTCTTGTTGGTTTTGCTTACTTTCTCTACTTCTGATTGGTTAAAATCAATTGTGAAATTAACGGGTGTCGCGTCTAATTGGTAACCGGTTGGTGCTTTAGTTTCAATTAGCTTATAGTCACCGGGTGCTAAATCAGCTACACTAATTTCTCCATTATCGTCTGTTACGAGATTCTCACGGACTAGCGTTTCGTCCTCGTTTCGCAACTCAAATGTGGCGTCAGCTAGCTTGGCATTTGTTGCACTATCTTTTTTCGTTAGCACTACCGTGCCTGTTTTTGGTGTATTTGTTTTGCTTACTTTCGCTGCTTCTGACTGGTTAAAATCAATCGTGAAATTAACTGGTGTCGCGTCTAATTGGTAACCAGTTGGCGCTTTGGTTTCAATTAACTTATAGTCACCGGGTGCTAAATCAGCTACACTAATTTCTCCGTTGTCGTCTGTTACGAGATTCTCACGGACTAGCGTTTCGTCCTCGTTTCGCAACTCAAATGTTGCGTCTGCTAGCTCGGTATTTGTTGCGCTATCTTTTTTCATTAGCACTACCGTGCCTGTTTTTGGTGTATTTGTTTTGCTTACTTTCGCTGCTTCTGACTGGTTAAAATCAATTGTGAAATTAACGGGTGTCGCGTCTAATTGGTAACCGGTTGGTGCTTTAGTTTCAATTAGCTTATAGTCACCGGGTGCTAAATCGGTTATTTCTATATTACCGCTCGCATCTGTTGTTAGTTTTTCTTTTAGTTTTGACCCAGTGGCGTTTTGTAATTCAAACTCGGCATCTGCTAATACTTCATGTGATGCACTGTCCTTTTTCGTTAAAATAACATTGCCTTTTTTCATTGCATTCTTGATGGTTAAAAGAAGTTCCTCACCAGATGAACTTACAGTAATTTCTTTTCCTTCTTTGTATTCATCGCTAATGTTGTAACCTTCTGGTGCTTTGGTTTCAACTAATTTATACTTTCCAGATTGAATACCATCTAGTAAAATTTCACCTTCTGAATTAGTTGTTATTTCTTGTCCAGATTTTTCACCATCTAGTGTGTAAAGCTGAAATTTTGCGCCTTCTAATTTCTTCGTAGTATCGTCTTCATCCACTTTTGTGATTTTAATCGTACCAATCGTTGCAATACCTGATCCAGTTCCCACAGTAAAGACTGGTGATACTGCCACATTTCTCTTTTTAAAAAACATTGGGACATTACTAAAATCTTCTGCTTCTACCGTAGTTTCGTTAGAAATTGGTCCTGAAAGTAAACTTATTGTGCTGTAGTTTACTTTGATTGGCGCCATTGCAGTATAGTTTTTAAATTGAATGGTAAAGGTATTTCCTTCAAAAGTAATATCATAATTTTCTTCGTTTATCGGTTCGTTCGTTTTTGTATTAATTACTTGAAAACTATTTTTAATAAACTGAGCACCCGTATTTCCTTGTTCCAATCGATTGGTAATAACTGGATTAGACAGTGTTCTTTCTGGAGTAATATTCAAAAGTTCCATATTCCAATTCACTTTATTTCCAAATGTACTATCTATGTTTCCAGCTACCTTAATAACTTCATTTTGCAAAAAAGCAAACTCTTTCGTTTCGTATATTTGTTCATCTGCTCCATTATCTGAAACGATAGCTTTATTGTTTACCCACTGTGAGAAAAACCAATTATCTTTTGGTTTTGTTTTATATTTAACAAATACACGATTAGTATCTAAATTACCAAATTCTAAATGTATTTTATTGGCTGATGTGTCTATTTTGGTTGGATAATTAGCATCCCCAACTTGTGCTAAAGTCCCTTTTATCTCTAGAGGAATACTCAAGTCGGTCAGCTCGGATGAATTAACTACATTACGATACTGTAAAGATCCCTCTACAAAGGTTGTACCATCCAGAAATTCATCATCTAAAACTAATTTATTATATTTTTTCCCCATTGCATTGACAGATACAATCCAATTTATTTCACCAGTTGCCGGGTTCCATTTGCCGACCTTCCCACCGTTAGCTAAAATACTAGTTTCCGGTGTTGCTTCTGCCTTTATTGTTTCTGAATACTGGGTTAAACTACCGTCAAAATATGAAAACGAGGCTTTATTATTTAGCGTGTTTGCTCCATCAGTTAAATCAATTTTTGTTTTCATTTTCACAACAATTTTATTATCTGTTGTCGCATAGTTACCGATAAGTTTAATTTTAAAACCATCTGGCGTGACGTCTTTTTGGATGGTGAAGTCTCTACCTTCAGTTAATATGTTATAGCCTGAATCAGAAGGATAAGCGTACACACTGTAGCTGATTAAACTTTTTACACCTGTAGAAAACTCGTCAACGATATTAATATTTTGCATATTAATACCTTCCGAATTAACTGTAATAGTCCAATCCATTGTATTATTATAATAATCAATCTCTCCAGCTTCTTTTTTTAGTAAGTCTGGCTTGAAATCAAAGTTTTCTGTTGCTTTAACACCTTTTTCATCCGTTACTTCATTTTTAATTTTTCGTGGACTAAAATCGGTTAGTTTTGTAGAATACGTTACTTGATACGCTTTTTTATCTGTTTTCTTGTAGTTCATATTAAAACTACCGTTATCTGATATAGTCGAAACAGTCCAATCATTAGACGCATCCTCGCCTATTACTACTTCTCCTGATTCTTCATTAAAAGTGACTTGCTTGATTTTCAAAGAATCTGCGACATAACTAACATTATCGTCTGTTAATACATCTTTTAAAACCGTATCAGGTGTCAAATTTGCTAAATCATAATTAACATTAATTGTCCAATCAATACATTGAGTTACAGGGTTATAAACTGCTTTTTTAGTTAAATGATCATATGCTTTTATTGTTACTGAAATGGTCATACTTCCATTTGATAACATGCCAGAGCTTCCAACTGTTGTTGCTGAAGTCCCTAAAGTAGTCAAAGACGTATTTGTCTTATCAATGGAACGCTCATAGGTAACTTGATATCCTTTTGCTTTTAGACCTTCTTTTAATTTAATTGTTAATCCTGAAGGTGCATAAATCAATTCATAATCTGTACCCTCGGTAAGTAATTGCTTTGAGCCAATGAAAGTTCCTTTAGCACTAATATCTGTTGAGTAAACCTTAATACTACTTCTATTAATAATAGTTGAACCCCCATAAGCAGTGTCCGATAGTCTAAGTTCCCCTAACTCATTAGTTTCTTTTGTTAAATTAAATCTTGCGTCCACAGTAGCTTTATCCGGATTAAGTTTACTCGGCGTTGCTTCGAGTATTACCTGTGTAGCCTTGTCTACTTCAGGAATAATTTCTAACTGATAATTTGTATTACCACCCGCCGTATTAAACACTGCTTCCTGACTTGTTTTATCTGTCTCAGAGAAACTTTTTAGCGCCGTACTAAGCTCAATATCATAATTACCTTCTTGCACACCATCTTTCAAAAAAGTAATAGTTAATTCCCGAGTGCTTGCATTCAAATCCCATTTCGCTTCAGTTGAAGGCAAGAAATCTCCTGTTAAATTAGTCGTTCCAAAGTTGAATGTATCTGGTAAAACCGTTTTAAATGTATCTCCAGCTTTGTAGTTTTTCCCTGAGAAAGTAAAATTCATTTTCAGGACTACTGCTCCACCATTTTTTATACGGGTAGTCGCACTAAGTTCATTTCCAGTTCCATTTTCTACCTTTACTGCAGTAAAAATATTATCTGTTATAACTGCTTTCAGATTCCCTTTTTTAGAGGGCTGTTCTGTAACAGATGGAATTTTTTCTGCTTCGTTTTTGCTTGAAATAGAAGTTATAACCTCTTCTTTATCAGCTAAGGTGACGTTATAAGTTTGTTCGTCTAAAGTATACCCAGGGGCTGCCTTCTTTTCCTTAACAATATATTCTCCTTCTGAAAGTGAATTATCTACAATTGTCCCGTAATCTGTTATAGAAACTTCTTTTGTTTCTCCAGTTTTTTTATTTTTAATTTCAAAAGAAGAACCATTGATTTTTTCTTTTGTATCTTTATCTTCTTTAATTATTTTAAGCGTTTTCACTTTTGTTTTTTCATCAACAATGGCTGCTAATACTGGCGAAACATTTTGAAAAACGAGTAAACCAATAATTGCAGCGATAAAAAAATTTCTCCATTTTACCATATATTTCATTAAGCTGTTTTCCTCCTATGCAAGCTACGTCTGTTGTATAAGACCTATGACTCGTTGAATTATAACAAAAGACGAGGAGTCGAAAATGTTCTTAAAGAACGAAAAAGTAAATTTATTATGTCTTTTTGGTGAACAAAAATAGTATACTTTTTATTAAAAATATACTTTTTCAATACTAAACCCTCTTTTTCTGCATTATAAGATGGAATTTTTTTCTATATATAATAGATAAAAAAGTCGCTATCCTGTTAAGAATAGCGACTACAATTATTAATCATTTACTTTTTTTGATTTTCTTAGTAAGAAAAGTCCAAGTGCACTAGCGAATAATCCTGTAATGATTAGATTAGCTAGTGAATTATCTCCTGTTGAAGGGAGACTTTGTGCTTTTTTCACTGTAGCTGGTTTTGAAGGGCTTACTGATGGTTTTGCTGGTTTTGCTGGTTTTGTTGGTTTAGAAGGATTAATTGGTTTGGTAGGGTCGACAACGAGTGGTGATTTATTTTTATCATATACAAAGGTTACTTTTTGATCTGTTTCTTTGTATAGGCCAACTTTATTCGTAGGGTCTTTCGTTAGTTTATAACCCGCGATAGATTTCGCTTTAGTTATATATTTCTCCCCGACTAAACCTGTATGAATCTCTTGTTCTGCTAATACATTTCCTTTTGTATCAACAAATTCAGCTATTACCTTGCCGCTTACAACAGTTTTAATATTTGTTTTAGTTACTTGAAGCACTTGATTTTGATCAAAATCGATTTTCACATCGACTGGAACGGTATCTAATTCATAACCTTTTGGTGCTTTCATTTCAATTAATTGATAATCACCAGGGGCTAAATTAGTTATTTCCAGTTTACCAGAAGCATCTGTTGTTAGATTTTCTGTGACGTTATTATCTGCGTCTACTAATTTGAATGTTGCATCTGCAAGAGGGGCTTTTGTTTGCCCATCAGTTTTAGTTAACACAACTGATCCAGTAGACATTTTATTCGTTTTAGTCACTTGAACTGCATCTTTTTGGTTAAATTCAATGGTGAATTCAACTGGTGTTGCATCAAGTTCATAACCTGTTGGTGCTTTTGTTTCTACTAATTGGTAGTCGCCTGGTGCTAAGTTATCAATTTGCAACTGACCATTTGCTTCTGTCACTACTTTATCTTTCAAACTTACACCAAGTTTTGTTTGTAATTCAAACTCTGCCCCAGCTAAATTACTTTTTGATTTACTATCTAGTTTAGTAAGAACTACACTACCAGTTTTCGCAACATTTTCTTTCGTTACTTTGACTGCAGTCGCTTGGTTAAATTCGATAGTAAATGTAACTGGTGTAGCATCTAATTCGTAGCCCGTTGGTGCTTTTGTTTCTACAAACTTGTAATCGCCTGGTGCTAAATCAGCTACTTCTATCTCACCACTTGCATTCGTAGTAAGATTATCTTTTACTTTAGTTCCAGTAGCAGTTTGTAGTTCAAATTCCGCATCAGATAACGCAGCTTTTGTTGCGCTGTCTTGTTTTGTTAGAACTACGCTACCAGCTTTGGCTGTGTTTTCTTTTGTTACAACTGCTGCCTTGTCTTGGTTAAATTCAATGGTGAATTCGCTTGGGGTTGCATCTAATACATAGCCTGCCGCAGCTTTTTTTTCTACAAATTGATAATCCCCTGGTGCTAAATCGTTTACTTCGATTTTACCGTCAGCGTCTGTTACTAAGTTTTCCGATACTTTGGTTCCGTCTGCTTTTTGTAATTCAAATTCAGCTCCGGCTATCGTAGCTTTTGTTATGCTATCTTGTTTTGTTAGAACTACGCTACCAGTTTTGGCTGTGTTTTCTTTTGTTACAATTACAGCCACTTCTTGGTTAAATTCAACTGTGAATTTCGTTGGTGCCCCATCCAAAACGTAGCCCGTTGGCGCTTTTGTTTCTACAAATTGATAGTCTCCTGGTGCTAAGTCAGTTACTTCGATTTTACCGTCTGCATCTGTTACTAAGTTTTCCGATACTTTTGTTCCGTCTGCTGTTTGTAATTCGAATTCTGCGCCAGAAATAGCATCTTTTGTTACACTATCTTCTTTTAAAAGAACTGCGCTACCAGTTTGTTCTGTGTTTTCAATTGTAACGCTCGTCGCTACATCAGCAGTAATCGTGATTTCTTTACCATCTTTGTATTCATCACTAATTGTATATCCTGTTGGTGCTTCAGTTTCAACTAGTTTATATTTTCCTGATTGAAGGCCGTCCATCACGATTTTACCATCTGAATCAGTTGTAGCCTCTTGTCCTGCTTTATCACCTTCAAGCGTATAAAGCTGGAATTTAGCTCCTGCTAGTTTTTTCGTATTATCCTTTTTATCCACTTTGATAATTTCAAGTGAACCAATTGTCGCCGTCCCGCTACCACTACCAATAGTGAAGGCTGGAGAGATGCTTGTTGTTCTTGATTTATATGTCATTGGTAAACTACCGTAGTCAGGAGAAGCAGTTGTCGCTGTGTTACTAACAAGACCAGACATCAAGCTGATTGTACTATAGGTTACTTTAATTGGCGCAGTTGCTTTATAGTCTTTGAACTGGATAGTGAAATTATTGTCTGTGTATGTGATGTCATAATATTTTGAGTCAATATCTTCACCCGTCGTTTCATTGATTACTTTAAAGCTACTTTTTACTACTTGCGCTCCAGTCGTTCCTGTTTTCATTGTATCTGTAATTGTTGGATTGTTAATAGGACGATCTGCTGAGATATTGTTCAGTGTAACAACCCAGTTAACTTTATTATCAAAAGATGGATCAATAGTAGCTGTTTTTGTCATCGCATTAAAAAGTTTGCTTGCGTAAGCTTGGTAACTATAAGATTTTTCGCCTACTCCATTATCGCTCACCTTCGCAGTGTTTTGTACGTAGGAGTAGAAATACCAGTTTTCGTTTGGTTTGGTACTGTATTTAATAAATACTCGTGAATTCTCCAAGTTAGCAAATTCTAAATGTAATTTATTCCCAGTAGTATCGACTTTTGTTGGATAGTTTTTATCACCTGTTTTAGCTACTGTTCCAACAGAGTTAAGCGGGATGTATAAATTCATCATCTCACTTGTGGAAGCCACATTACGATATTGTAGTGAGCCTTCTACGTATGTTAATCCAGTTGGAATAGCATCATCAAAAATCAAGTTGTCATAGTTTTTCGCCATAGCATTTACAGATACGATCCAATCGATATTCCCCGTAGTGGAGTTGTATGATCCGTATTTACCACCATTTGTCATCATAGCTGGATCTGGCGTCATGGAAGCTTTTACATCATCAACATACTTGATAATTCCGCCATCGTAATAAGAAATGGATGCTTTATTATCAATCGTTTTTGTTACATCAGAAAGGTCAATTTCTGTGACGAAATCAACCACAATTTTTTTGTCTGTTGTAGCATAATCGCCGATAAGTTGGATATAAAAACCAGCTGGTGTCACATCTTTATCAATCGTATAATCTTTGCCTTCTGTTAATAAGACGCTATTGATATTATCTGTATAGGCCCGGACAGTGTAGCTCTTAAGGGCTTTTACACCAGTAGAAAATTCATCTGTGATATTAAGATTCCCCATCTTAATTCTGTCAGAGTTGGCAGTGATTTTCCATGTCATCGTGTTATTAAAATAGTCAATTGTTCCAGCTTCTTTTTTCAGTAAATCTGGTTGAATCGCGATCGTTGCGTCAGCGGAAACACCATTTTCATCTGTAATTTCATTTTTAATTTTACGATCACTAAAGTCCGTGATTTTCGTGGAATAAGTGATTTCATATGCGTTTGTGTTTGTGTCCTTATACGTTAAATTAAAATTTCCATTTGCCGAGATTGCTGAAGTGGTCCAGTCACTTGAAGCGTCACCTCCAACGATTGGCGACCCATTCGTTGCGTTAAAAGTTACTCGTTTAATTTTAAGTGAATCTGCTACATATTCGACGTCGTTATCTGCTAAAACATCGGTAAGCACTGTTGAAGGAGATATTTCGTCTTGATCAAAGTTAAAGTTAATTTTCCAATCAATACTTTGTGTTGAGCCGTTATAAGTAGCTTTTTTCTCGATATGCTTATAATTTGTCATCGTCAGGTAAACATAAGCGGAGTTGCTCGATAGTGTTCCTGAATCGCCTACTGTATAAGCTTGTGTAGACATATAAGAAAGTGAATCACTTGGTTTGTTGATTGTGCGGTCATATGTTACTTGGTAGCCTTTCCCAGCAAGCCCACCGTTTAACGTAACAGTTAGAGAAGTTGCGGAATAAGTTAGCGTATAATCTGTGCCTTCAACAAGTAATTTTTTCGTACCAATGAAGGTTCCCCCAGCACTAACATCACTCGAATATACTTTGATGCTATCTTTATCAATAGTTGTTGTTCCACCGGAAGCATAATCATTAAGTTTCAGCTCACCCTTAGCATCTTTTTCTTTGGTTAAGTTGAACTTGGCATCTACTTGACCTTTTGTCGGATTTACTACCCCTGGATTCGCCGTAATTCCTACAGTTGTTGGGTAGTTAACTACTGGTACAACTTCGATTTGATAAATAGTATCTTTCCCAGCTGTCTTGAAAACAACTTCTTGTATCGTTTCTTCTGTTGATGTAAATACTTTAAAGGCTGTACTGATATTCACATCATAATCGCCTTCTTGAATACCATCTTTTAAGAAAGTAATCGTAAGTTCACGCGTTGTAACGTCAAGCGTCCATTCTGCTTCTGTGGAAGGTAAGAAGTTCCCACTTAGGTTTTTATTCCCAAAGTTGAAAGCATCTGGTAAAACGGTTGTAAACGTATCCCCCGCTTTATAATTTTTTCCAGAGAATGCAAAATTCATGTTAAGCACAACACCGCTACCATTTTGAATTCGGTCTGATGTGTTAATTTCATCGCCATTACCATCTTTAAGCGTTACTTTGTTAAAAATATTTTCTGTAATAGCAGCTTTTTGATTTGCATTTTGTGTTGCTTTTTTAACCGGTGTTGGTGTTGCTGCTTCTTTCGTTGTTTCTTCTTGCTCTTTTGCTGAAACCGAAGTAATCACTTCTTCTTTTTCTGCTAAAGTTACACTATATTCCTTTTCATCTAGTGTGTAGCCTTTTGCTGCAGCTTTTTCTTTAACCAGATAATCACCAGGTAAAAGAGAATCCATTTTTGCCTCGCCATTTGCACTGATGGTTAAGTCTGTTGTTTCACTTGTTTCTTTATTCTTTATCTCAAACGTTGAACCATTGATTTTTTCTTTTGTATCTTTATCTTCTTTGATGATTTTTAATGTAGTGTTTGCCGTTTCATCGTCTGTCATTGTTGCAAGTACAGGTGAAACATTTTGGAATACTAGTAATCCAATAACCATTGCAATAACTAGTTTTTTCCATTGTCTGATATTTTTCACTGCGTTTTGTCCTCCTATAATCTATTTCTAACTGTTGTTAAATCCCTTATAGACTTGTTGAATTGTAACAAACAAATGCACCCAAGAATCACTTTTTGCGAAAATATAAAATAATATGTGTCTTTTTAGTGAACAAAACTAATCATAAACACATAAAAAACGTTTAAAACACTGGTGAAATCATTTTTTCTTCATAATCACAAAAGTGCTTGATAGCAATAGCATTCCAAGAATAAACCATAAATTAGTTTTCTTAGAATCT
This sequence comes from Listeria sp. MAN/IMW/UF555, assembly GCF_058684075.1. Taxonomy (NCBI): domain Bacteria; kingdom Bacillati; phylum Bacillota; class Bacilli; order Caryophanales; family Listeriaceae; genus Listeria; species Listeria sp. MAN/IMW/UF555. The sequence continues at coordinate 408,698 of NZ_JBZWZS010000002.1, forward strand.
CCCGTTTGTGGTAGTTTTGCCGATTTTTCCACGTTGTCAGCCCCTTTATTAGAGGATATTGAAAACGTGCTGGCTTTTTCATACACATAAGTTACTCTTTGTGAGGTGTTCGAAAATTTCCCCGATGCATTTTTAGGTGTTTGATACAATTTATATCCCGAGATTTTTTTTGCTGAAGTTCGATAACTTGAATTTAATTTTCCAGTTAAAACAATCGAATCAGCTATTTTTTCACCATTTTTATCGACATAATCGACAATGATGTTTCCGGCTGTCACTTTTTGATAAACAAAAGTAACTGTCTGTGCTTTTTCGTTAAATGTTCCACTTACATTCGCGGGTGTTTTTACAAGGGTGTAGTTAGTAATTTTCTTCTGTTTTGCAGTGAATTTTTCTCCGTAAGCTCCTGTTAGTGTTTCTGGGCTGGCAATTTGTTTGTGGTTTTGATCAACATATTGCACCGTAACTGGCGCAACACTATCATCTAAAGCCACTCCTACTTGGGCCGGCTCAATTACTTGAGAATTATTTACAGCCACAGCAAAAGAATTCCATGCAGCTCGGTCTTCTTTTTTTGTTTGCTGATTTAAAAGTTCCTTATCTATTTGGTTTTTCTTTGGTGTTTTTAAATCAAATTGAATTTTCATGGAGTTCCCAGGAATCCACTCAATACCTTCTTTTAGCTCCATTTTAAAAGAGTGAATTTTAGACCAATCTTGTACTTCTGAAGCGGTTAACCAATCTGCTTCTGTTGCTTCTCGGTTATCAACTAGAGGTTCTGAACCAGTTGGATAAATCGTATGCTTATCGAGAACGCCCGCACGTTTAGGGTTTTTGGCAGTACTATAAGTTACTTCGACCTTATCCTTCCATTCATTTGGAATTGCTACTACTTTCGTTAGCTCCAAATTGAATTTACTACCGCGTTCGCTGTTATCTGTAATTCCTAAATCATTTTCACTTGGTAAAACATCCATTAATACCATGTTGGCTATTTTTTCGTCCGAATCATTTTCTAGTAATAATTGATACGATACGATGGAATTTGTTGTGGCATTTGCCAGGCCACTGTATCCTTTATCGAGATTACCCTTAGCTTTTTTACTAATTTTCAAATGATTACTCGTATTTAAAATGTAATGGTTTCCTGATGTGATTCTAGACTCTTCCGAATTCCCATTTTGATTAATGTCATTTGAGTCAATTTCCATTTTTGTATCAGAAGTTGTTGGAGTCCCAGTCACTTCCGGCACATTAAAATCTGTATCCTGCAAGAATCCAAACATTTCAACAGACATATTACTTGGAGTGTCTTTTGATACGCTCACATTAATTTTTGCAGTTAATTTTTCTGCTGGTAAAAGCGTCTTTTTGTCCCATTTAACTTTTAGTAATTGACGTCCTGAATTTTGGTAATTACTATTTAACACGCTAACATTAAAGCCTTGTTGATCCGTGTTTTTCATTTTTACGCCAGAAGGTAAAAGAACCATCGCTTCAAAAGGACCTGTTAATCGTGAAATAGAAGCTTTATTGCTTTCTAAATTAACTGAAACTGAATTATCGCCAACGTTAATCAAATTTCCATCGGTATCATCAAATGCCACCGATCCTTGGACAAATTTATTTTTCCCAATTGGTTGCGGTATAATTTGAGCCGTCCGGTCTCCAGCATATTTTTGCCAATTTTCCGGCCAAGGATTTGTATCATCGAAGTAATGGATATAACCTTGACTATCTGCGCCGTACATATTAATTTTCGTGGTATTTCTAACTTCTCCCACATAGCCTTCTTTGACTGTTGTAAAGAAAGATAAATCTGCGCTGTACATGCCAGCTGGTGCATATGTGAAATGAAGCCATACTTTACTCACATGTTTATCATCTGGAATTCCAAGATCTTTTCTTGAATACATTTTGCTCAGCTCTATATCTTCTTTTAACGTAGTCCAGTCATTATCACCATCATATTTTACGAGTAAATTATATTTAGGTGATTTTTTCAGCTGCGGCCAACCAGGATAATTAACATTTGGTTTAAAATAAAAATCGCCACTTCGGAAATAATCCAGATTTAAATTATCATCAATATTGTAGTAAACATCATAGTAGATGAAGTCATAGGAAGGTGAGTCATTCATTGCCGAATTTAGCATCAAACTAAAACCTAATTTCGCACTATCATATGCTTTTATATCTGGATTTCCAGTCACAGTAGCAATTCCCCAATTTTCATCGACTGGCCCTCTGTGTGCTGGAGCATAGACGCTTCCGATAGTTGGAGGAATTGTCGCTGGATCACTTGCAGAAACTGAAACTGATGCTTTTGAAGTATCCACAATGCTATCAGTTAAAGTAATAAAGTTCGTTGTTGCAACCGCTTTGTTTTCTACAGTCGCAAAATTCGGTATGCTTGTTTGGAAGAACGCTCTAATTTGGAAAGTCTTATTAAGTAAACTAGTTGCTTTTTCTTGTTCCAAATATGTAGGTGCTGCAATTTCCCAAGTTAGTTTTTGCCCTTCGATTTTTGTTGGCTCCGGTGTATCCCCTGCTACTCCCAAATAATCTAGCTTATCCGCTAACGTATATTCAATAATAATTTTCTTTCCTTCTTCAATAAAAAGGCTCCCTGTAGACTTTTTCGGTATATTTAAGTTGAAAGACCAAATCCCAATATCTCCTTGGCTTGGATTATTATTGATACTATTTTCCACTTTCGTAAATTCATTTGACAAAGCTGTTGTGGCTGTTGCATTCACGGTTGTTTCAGCTTGCTCCGTTACTTTTTCTGATAAATTATCCGCGCTAAATTCCCCTGTTACTTCTAATTTCGTTCCATTTGGCGTATAACCATTTTTCGTAGACAGCTTGAGAATGACTTTATCAACCACACCACTATTTAGTGTTTGGTATTTGTATACAAGCTGACGAGTTGTTTTGTTATAACTTGGTGCTACTCCGGCAATCTTAAGTTCACTTAATGATTGAGTGAATTCCCCATTTTTCGGTAAATTGATTACCAATTTAGCATTTTTATAACTTGTGTTTGGTCCAGTTATTTTTAAATAGATGTTATAGTTCACTGTCTGACCAGACTCAATCACGTCTTTTTGAGAATTAATACTAAAGTCCCCAGAATAATTCCCAGTTGGAAATGATTTTGTGCTTATTGGTTCATTTACTGTCGTTTCTTTCAAAGGCTCTGTTGTAGTTTCATTTGAAGTCGTTTCCTGCGTAACCTTTTCTTCCGTAGCTGCTTCCCCTACGTTCGTTTCAACCCCTTCTTTGTCTTCTGCCCAAACAGAAAATGGAAGAAGTGACACTATAAGCAAAGTACAAATTAATATAGTTACTAATTTTTTCAAACGATTCACATCCGCTCCTCCTTTGTTTACTTAACATTAATTATTTCATAGGAGGAAACCGTGAAATGTTCCCAAGATGCAAAAAAAGGGACAGTTTGTTACAAAAATGTGAACTATCTTACGTTTTTACTTATTTAAATAGTTATTATTAACAAAAACAACCAAAATCATTAAAAACTTTAACGATTTTGGTTGTTTTATTTATCTTATTCGAATCGATTCGCTTTCTACTAATCTAGCACCTTCTACTTCTTCACCAGATTTTAGTATTTCTGCAATTCGCTTTTTATCAATTTTAGGTTCTTGTAGTAAAAAGAACGGTTTTAGCAAAGCTTCATCCACTATTTCGACACTCGCTGGATTCTTCTGTATTTGAATCGTGAAAAGTGTACTATTTATTTTTCTAATTTCCATTCGTTCCATTTCTGTTTGTAAATAGTTTTTTAATTTCTGAACATTATTTTCTAATGCTTGTTTTCGTTTTAAAAGCCGTTTTGCTTCTTTTCCTGCCATTTCGGCATCTGCTGCTAATGATTTAATTATTTTAACGATATTTTCTGCTTTATCATGAAAACCATCTGTGAGCGCATCTAACGTATCTTCCACAGCCTCGGTTTTATTTTCTTCCAAAAGTTCTTGCACCCGTAAATAATTATTGGTTAATTGATATAATTTCATCGTTCGCACCCTTTCAAAAAATAAAAAAGCCCCAAAAATCATCCTATTTTGGCGCTTTTTCATTTTGCTACTAGTTTTCCTTGAATAACCATGCGTCCTTTTTCATAATCTTTTTCTGTATCGCAAGTAGAAAGTGTAATAATTCGGTCCTTGCCGCTTACTTTGACATCTGATTGATAAATAGATTGTTGCTTCACTTTTTGCAAATAATTGTCAAAGTCTTTTGGTTCTGGAAATTCCGTTTCAATATAATAGAAATCAGTCGTCGTTTCATATACAGCAAAAATTTCTACTTCATAATTCGCAAGGCCTGATTCATACGAAAATGTTGGATGTGCCGCCAAGAAATCTTTGTCCAAGTATTTTCGTAAATCCGCAAACATCGAGCCATCCTTCATATTATGCCCGTAAATAATCGTATTCTTGTCCAAAAACTCATTCGTATTCCGATAATCTTTAAAAATACTTCCCGCTCTTGCTTTTTCATTTTTGTAATTATGATGCAAATAATAGTCATTGTCCGTACTTTGCAAAATCGGATAATCAATTTCTGTATCAGCAATCGTTAGCCAACCAGCCATATCCTTGTTCAATTTTTGCAAAGCTTTAAGTTCATCTCTTACTTCGCCGTTCACATTAGTCGTAGTCACTTCTTTCGTGTAGACTGCCTTCGCATCATCTAAAATTGTACGGTTATGGTTATTTTCATAAAGTTCTGCACCGATTTTCCAACCAGAAAAAAGAAACACAGCTAATACAACTAAAGTCAGGATTTTCCCCAAAAACGACTTCATTTTCACGTTCTAAAACTCCTTTCGCTTCTGAGGAACAATGTATTTCCCTGTTTTCACGTCACAAAGCACCTCTGCAACAACTCCATACGTTTCTGCTATTAACTCTGTTGTTAGTAAAGTCTCAGGATTCCCTTTCGCTACCACTTCTCCGTTTTTCATAACAACTAATTGATCGCTATACGTAAGCGCTTGGTTCAAATCATGTAAAATCATTACAATAGTCAATTTCTCCTCTTGATTTAAACGCTTTACCAACTCTAAAATTTCCAGCTGAAAGTACATATCAAGAAATGTCGTCGGCTCATCCAAAAGCAAAATAGGCGTATCTTGCGCTAACGCAGTCGCAATGAAAACACGTTGTCGTTCCCCACCAGACAAACTATCAACAAATTTCTCTGCTTTTTCACTTAGCTCCGTTTGCTTCAAAGCTTTTTCTACAGCTAAGTCATCCGCTTTTGTTCGTGTCATTCGCCAATTTTTATAAGGTAGCCGTCCAAAATAAAGCAATTCTTTGACCGTTAATTCACTCGGAAGAATATTATTTTGATGAACAATTGCTACATTTTGCGCAAATTCTTTCGCTTTCCATTCAAAAATCGATTTTCCTTCTAATAAAACTTTGCCAGAATTAGGAGAAAGAAGTCTAGCCAAAATTTCTAACAAAGTAGATTTCCCACTACCATTTGGCCCAACAATCGTATTGATTTTATTTTTTTGGATAGTAAATGAGACATTTTTCAAAATCGCATCTGTTCCATTATAACTAAAACTAACGTCCCTTACTTCCATAAAAATCACCCTTTCGCATTAAAAAGATTAAGAATGGACCGCCGATAATATGCATAATCACTGAAGCTGGAATTTCCATTTGTTGAAATAACGTTCTGCCAAGTGTATCAGCAAATAATAGCAATAAAGCGCCAAATAAAATCGAAAATGGAACTAAAATTTGATAATTTCCACCAACTAATTTTCTAGCAATATGAGGTACGAGTAAACCTACAAACGCTATAACACCGACGACTGCTGTTGTAATTGAAGCAAGTAGGACAGCAATCAGCGCAAGCCATATCCTCGTTTTATTAACTGGAACGCCAAAACCTCTAGCCATTTTATTCTCAAGACCTAATACATTACACCATTTAGCAAGTACCAGCGCGCAAATAAGCCCAATCGTTACATAGATTACCAATGTCTCAACATCAGACCATTTTTTCATTGCAAGGCTAGCTGCACTGCTCGCAGATTGGCTAGAAACAAGGGCTACTTGAGATGATAACGCATCACTCAACCCCGTAAAAACCGCGTTAATTGCAATACCTATGATAATGAAGCGAAGTGGATTAAAATCAGAACGATAACTAAATAAAAAGACTAAAAAACAAGCAAGAGCCCCACCAATAAAAGAAAAAAGTGGCAACCAAAAATACAATTCCGGTAAAAATAAAATGATAACAAAACTAAAAAACTTCGCCCCCGCTGAAATACCAATCACACCAGCATCAGCAAGCGGATTTCTCATCACAGCTTGAAGCAACAAGCCAGAAACCGAAAGCGCCGCCCCAGCGAGCAGGGCAATAATAATCCGCGGAAAACGCAAATCAATTACAACATCCACCATCTCATTTCCACCACTAAAAAGGCCTCTTAAAAAAGTCGGAATAGACATCTGCAAACTTCCCGCCTGAACAGCCCATAAAATTGTCCCAAAGAGCAAAACAACAACTGCACCAAAATAACTTTTTTGTTTAATTGTCATAAAGCATCTTTTCCATTTCGCGCAGTGCTTCTGGAGCGTTTAAACTAGCCGTCATTCCAAATAAATTTTCATCCAAGTCATATACACGATTATTTTTCACAGCATCAAAATGTTTCCAAATATCATTTGTTTTAAATTCCTCATCGAACATTTTTACTACTTCTGCGGGCATACCATGTGCAGCTCGTAAAATAATATCTGGATTAGCGCTTTGTAAGTATTCTGTATTAGAAGCCAAGTATTCTACCTTTTGGTTCGTAATCACATTTTCACCACCAGCAAGTTTAACCAAGTCACCAATATAAGCATGTTCAGTTACAACCAAATAACTTCCCGGAACGCCCATAAGTATTAGTACAGTTGGCTTTTTCTTTTTAGCTACATTCGCCTTCACCTTGTCAATCTCACTTGTTAAATCGTTATTTAGTTTACTCGCTTCCTTGGTGCGATCAAATTCTGTACCAAGTTTCTTAATTTCAGCCTGCATAGAATCAATACTTGTAAAATCTAAAAAGTCCGCGTTTAAATTAGCACCCTCAAAACCCGCTTTTAAGTCGGCTTCTAGCGTTTTTGTGGAAAGAACCATATCTGGCTTTAACATCCGAATAACTTCTAAATCTGGCCCCATAGGCGACCCTGTTTCCTTTACATCAGCATACCGTTCCGGAAGTTTTTTAGAACTAGTTGGAATTCCAACAAGCGGCAAGTCCAGTTTATCCATAATTTCCGTAATTGCTACAGTAGTCGCGACAATTTTGGGATTATTCTCCGGTTTTTGTTCGGACTTTTGAACCGCTTCTTCATTCCCGCAACCAACTAAAAAAAGTAATAACACCAATAATAGGACAGCTATTTTTTTCATCACTTATTCCCCCATTTATAAAATAAAATCGGTAAAGCGAGTTAAGCAAAGGATAACCCCAACCTAACTCGCTTTTACCAGTTTTATTAACTCAATCTTTTACGTTTTAATCGATATGCTAAATAAAGGAAGGAAGCCCCAAATAATGTAATGTACCATGCCATACTCGATGAATCACTAGTTTTCGCATTTTTTTCAGCTTTGTTATTTGTTGTCGCTGTTTTTTGAACTGAATTTGTATCATCAAAATCTGGTTTTGCTAATTTTGGTCCAGCATTATTATTGTTCGCTAAATTGCTAGTATTCAGGTCATCATTTTTCACAGGTTCTTGTAACGTTACATCCTTCCCTGTAATATCTTTGATTGATGCAGGATCTAATTTAACTTGAACAGTATATTCATGGTCATAAGAGAAGCCTGGCATATTTTCAATTAATACATGTGTTTTTACATCCGTATTAGCCGTACCATCTTTCACAGGATATTTTACAGTTCTGGTATTTTTGTTAATATCACCAGAAACAACTTCCATATCCTTCCAAACGCCATTTTGTTTATACTGGAAAGTCTTAATCCAACTACTATTTGTTAAAGTTAAATAAACATATGGTTGATTATTTTCTACTTTGATTAAAGCTGGTTTCATCACGTAACTTTCCATCATGGAAGTTTCGTTTGTTCCGTCTTTAAAAACATCAAAATCTATCGAATACGTATGATTGTTTAGTAAATTTTCAGGGTCAACTACTACTGGTTTGCTTGGTGTCGTAGGCGGTGTTGTCACTGGAGGATTAGTAGTTCCTGGATCTGGATCTGGTTTTGTTACTGGTGGATTTGTTTCACCTGGATCTACTGGAGTTGTTACATCACTACCCGGGTAAGAACTCGCCGCTTGTGCTTTCGTTGTATCAAAAACATATCGGAAATCAGCTTGCCCTTTATATACAGAACCATTGAATGGTGCTTCATAATTTACATGAGCCGCAAGTGGTTGATTTAAGTCCTCCACTTCAAATTCAACAATTCGTGTGTTAGCGTCTTTATCTTCTGAAACCACTTTTACATCTTGCAAAGCTCCAGAAATTTGTGTTTTTAAAGCTGTTACTGTTTTATTATCATTAACTGTCATTGCAACAGTTTTCTTACCATTTTTCACTTTCAACCATGCAGGATTATCAAAATAATTTTGCATACTTGAATTACTGTCATCATTTGCTTTTTTCGCTACAAACGGAATCGTATAAATTCCATCTGCCAGAGTTACCGGTGTAGTAACAGCCGGTTCAGAAATAACTTTGAACGTACTCGGATCAATTGTTAAGTCCACTTGATACCAATGATCATAACTAATTGCATCTACTTTAATGTGCATATAAGAATAAATAATATCATCTAAAGAACTAAGCTTGAATTTCTCTACACGCGTATTATTCGCTGCGTCCGTACTAACAGTTTGAACATCTTGGTAGCTATCTTGATAAACTTCTGCTTGTGCTGGTTTTGCAGGACGAGTTCCATCTTTTGAAACCGCCATTGTTTGCCAATAGTTACTGTTTGTAATAGTTAAGTACATATATGGTTGACCATTTTCAACTTTAATTGTAGCAGTATGGTCAATATATTTATCCGCTTCTGAAGATTCTTTCGTTGTCTTACCAGTGTTATCTTTATAAAAATTCACTTGAACCTGATACTCCCCGCCATCTTTTAAACGAGAATCAGCCGCACTGGCAAATCCAGGTATCAATTGAAAAATAAGTGTCAAAGTTAAAAATGCTACTAAACCTTTTTTCCATAATTTCTTCATAATAATCCCCCTTTATTTAAAAATCGCACGTCTTTTAAGTAAAACTAACCCTGTCCCCGCTGCCACAAAAATAATTCCATATAAAAACATTTTGCTAGAATCACTAGACTTTGGATTTGCTACTTTATTATTTGAATCACTTGCAGTTGCTGGCGTTGTTGTACCATTATTATCTGAAGATTTCACAGCTGCACCCGATGATTTAACTGCACCTTCATCAAAACGTAACTGGATTTGATATTCATGATGATAATTTAACCCGTCATCATCAATATCCACTTTAATTTTTGCATTAACAGGACTACTCAAAGTTGATACTGGGAATGACACTTTTCTAGTATCACTCGCTGTGTTTTTTGAAGTTACACTAACCGCATTTCCCTCAACCCACAGACCAGTAATCCACTTACTATGATTTACTTGCAAACTAACAGTAGATTTCCCTCCATTTACTGTCACTGTTGCAGGCTTGTCAAAATAGTCATTCGCCATTGATACTGAATCACTATCCCCTTGAAGCACTGTATAATCAACCGAATAAGTTCCGTCTTTAAGAGCAGCTTGTGCCGTTACACCAGCTGAAAGAAAAGAAAAACTAAACAAAACTACAAAAGCAACTAAGGCTAATACTTTTTTCACTCTTAACTCTCCCTTCTTTATTAAAAAACATCTATTTATAAAAAACCCCCACAGACATTTGTGGAGTAAAAGATTATGTAAAATTCATACGTCAACTATCATTTTAATTGATAATGATTATCATTGTCAACCACATTTTATTTTTCAACAGCCTTCACAACAAAAAAATCCATGGACGGCAACGTTTGTCCACGGATTAATAAATATTTACTGTTCTACTCATTCTCACTTATCTTGAGAAAATGTTCATATAACAATTCACCTTTTAAAGTTATTGTATATCTTTTTTCTGTAATATTGTTGTTTCTCGTTAAATATCCATTTTCTTCCAACCAGTACAGTGTAAGTAATACTTCATTCTTTGTATAATTGCGAAGATCCCCAAAATCAATCACTTCAAGCGACATATCATTAATTTTTGTATCTACACTTCTAGCAAAAAGAAGGACTTCTCGTAACAACTTTTCATCTTCAAATTCCATTTTTAATCCTCCTTTAATTCTAAGTTAGTAAACATAAATAACGTAAAAAGCCGTAGCTAAATGCCACGGCTTCTTACAGCGCAATCAAAAGGAGAAATTCACACAATCAAATAAAGGGGGTATTTGTTTGTGATTTATTTCACGGTTATAATATACCATATAACCTCACATAATTCAATAGTTCACATACCGTTTTTTATACTTATTCTTTACCCTACCACTTGAATGCTACTACTACCCAAAAACATAATAAAAAGACACGATGCATATCATCTGCAACCGTGTCTTTTTTTAGTAATTTTCACAATGTATTATTTGACTAGTTTTTCTAATTCATCTAATCTTTGTTCAAAAACTTTTAACGCGTCATCCACAGGGTTCGGTGTTGCCATATCAACTCCTGCTTTTTTCAACACATCAATTGGATAATCAGAACTTCCTGCTTTCAAAAAGTCAATATAAGCTGTTACCGCCTCTTGACCTTCAGTTAAAATTTTCGCACTTAAAGCTGATGCTGCCGAAAATCCAGTCGCATATTGGAAAACATAATAGTTCATGTAAAAATGTGGAATACGAGACCACTCATAACCAATTTCAGCATCATAAACAATTGCATCACCATAATATTTCTTATTAATATCAAAGTAAGTTTCTGTTAAATAATCAGCTGTTAAAGCAACTCCTTCTTGATCTGCTTGATGAATAGCATGCTCAAACTCAGCAAATTGCGTTTGACGGAATACAGTTCCTTTAAATCCATCTAAATAATGATTTAACAAATAAGCGCGTACTTTCGGATCATCATATTTTTTCAAAAGATAGTCCGTCAGTAAATTTTCATTAGTCGTAGAAGCAACTTCTGCTAAGAAAATCGAATAATCTCCATAAACAAATGGTTGATTCTTCCTTGTATAGTAACTGTGAACACTATGTCCAAGTTCATGAGCTAGCGTATAAACATTATTAATATTATCTTGCCAATTCAATAAAATATATGGATTTGTGCTATATGAACCAGAAGAGTATGCCCCGCTTCGTTTACCTTTATTTTCCATCACATCAATCCAGCGGCTATCAAAAGCTTCTTTTAAAATCGATTGATATTCATCCCCAAGTGGCTTCAAGGCTTCAAGGACAATCTCTTTTGCTTCCTCATAAGTGAATTCCAAATTAACATCATCAGAAAGCGGTGTATAAAGATCATACATATGAAGTTCTTCTAATCCAAGCAATTCTTTACGTAATTTTACATAGCGATGAAGTAAACTAGCATTATTGTTTACTGATTTTAATAAAGAGTCATAAACTGTCTCCGGAATATGATTTCCTGAAAGTGCTGCCTCACGAGCGGACTTATATCCACGTGTAGAAGCATAAAAATTAGATTTTTTCACTTGCCCGTTTAAAGTAGATGCTAAGGTATTCTTTAATCCTTCATAAACAGAATACACACCAAGAAACGCGTCTTTACGAACACGCGGGTCATTACTTTCTAACAACTTACCATAACGACCATGCGTGATTTCAATCTCTTCGCCATTTTCATCTTTAATTGTAGGGAACTTCATGTCCGCATTATTTAATGTGTTAAACGTATTAGAAGAACTACCCAAAACTTCGCCAGCATTCGCTAATAATGCCTCTTCTTTTTCACTTAAAATATAAGGTCGGCTTAAGTTTAATTCCTCTAATAAGTGTGCATATAGTTGCAAATCTTTATTTTCATTTAAAAATTGTTTTAAAACACTCTCATCCATCGCTAAAATTTCAGGATCATAATAAGATAATGCAGACATTAGTTTTGTAACTAAACTTCCTGCCCGACTATGTAATCCTTGGTATTTCGCATTAGCTGTGTCCTGGTCCATTTTCAAATGAGCATATACATATAAATTACTAATTAAATCATAAGCTTTATCACGAAATTGTAATGCTTCATAAAGCGTTTGGCTACTTTCCGCTAGACGACCTTTAAATTGATCGCTTTCTTCTGTGATTTTTTGTAATTCTGTAAAGGCTTTTTCCCAAGCCTCATCATTTGGATAAATAGTAGTCAAATCCCAATTTAAATTTTCTGGAACTTCTTCTCTTAAAGGTAATGCATTCGTTTTACTCAATATAAAAACCCCCAACCATAGTCATTTTGTTTTTATTATGAGCCAAAATAACTAAAAATGCAAAACAGATGTTTACACCCGACTCACGCGATTACCAGAAAAAGTCATAACTCGCTTCACTCGGTATCGTTTTTCTGGTACTGCTGATAATACTCCTACGCTTATTAAGTAAGCAATATATGATTTTCCTAATTTCAAGCATTCATTTGGAGAAAGCCAAATTGTCATTATTTGTGTTACTACTGATTGAAACTTCTCTAAAAAACATTCTTCACTAAAAGTATCGCCTTTTTCCAACATATTAAAAAACGTTTCCCATAAATCGAATTGCCATTCTACAGCAGGAGTTATGACTAAAAATTGTTCTTCTAAATCCACACCAATTTCTTTCGGTAAATAATGCAAATAATAACCTGCACTATATAATTTTTGCATGAATTGTCCATGTTTTTTGAACTTCGCGTAGTAAAAGCATATTTTCTGTCTTTCTAATTCTCTATCTCGCTTTACATATGCATGGCGTGTAATAATTCGAGCTATTTTCTGCTTCCATTCATTCATCGGTGCTTTGCTAGAAAATTTCATCTCACTAGCAAAAAAGCGATTTCCTTTTTCGAATGTCAGATGATAATAAAGAGTAGTTACCTTGTCGCTTGCAGAATAATGCCAAAAATGATAACCCAACTTCTGCTCAAATTGAATAAACGCTTGTTGAAAAATAGTGAGACTAATACGTCCTTTTTCTTTTTTTATTGTCTGACCGAGTATCCAATGAACTTCTAAGCCAATTGATAAGTAGTCCATCGTCCGCTGAATCATTTCACTAATTGGGACCGATGATCTTTGAAATTCGATTACAATAGCATCACTCACATAAATATCCGCTTGCCGGCTAATTGCAGGAAAATAATGCTCTAATTCAACAGGAATGCCTTGAAAGCCAAACCAAGCCATAATTTGCCTCTTAGCTAATAAATGCTCCTCACTCTCTCCTTCAGAAGCAAATGCACACTTAGTCGCCTTCTCATGATCGAAATGCGGTATTTTAATCTCGCCGGCTTTTATCATTACAGGACTATCACATGATTTACAAAACAATCTTTCTTCTTGCTTGATTCGCTCTACATTCATCTTTGTAATAGTAAAAGTATCTCCATTGTTGTTCTTAGCTGTAAAAATAAATATCACTCTCCTATTAGCTCTTTAATACTAATATTCGACATCTTACAGCTTTATTCCTGCTTTATTTTTAAAATCGCAAAAAAGACCCATTTGGCTGATTTTCCAACTCAAATGGGTCCTCTAAATGAAGTTTTAGAAATATTTTCTTACTTGCTTTAATGCAGGAACGTCAAAGATTACTTTTCCGTACTCAGCTAGCATATAACCAGTTAAATTCGACTCTAAACCGTACTCAAGCAAAATACTAACGGCATTGTCAATGTTAGATTCATCATACTTATTCTCAGGAAATTCTACGTTCAAATAATACTTCCCTTGATACGAATATAGCTTAGTTACTAAATTTTCCAGTCCTGTTGCACGTGAAAGTGAAATGAGATCTTCAAAATCACGGAACTCTAAAATAAACTCTAGCGTATCATCTTCTCCAAGTGATTCTTTCTTCACTGGATTGAAGTTTTCTTCGAGTAGTTTTTCGATTTTTTCTTCTGCAAGCTCATCTGGGGAGCTAAGCGTGACGTCAAAACCGTCCTCGCCTTTTCCACCAATTGTAGCTTTTGTTACGAATACTTCTAAGCCATGTTTTAAGGCTTGGACTTGTATCCAGAGCGGACCTTCAGGAGAGAACTCTTCTTCATATTTCAGCTCATCCATCATATCCCAGAAAAGTTCTTCACTTTTCTCGCGGTCATACCAAACATCTTCTTGATTAAAACCACGCTCTTCCAAATCCAGATAAGAGATATAAAACTTGATAGTATCCTCATTAATTCGTTCAATTTCCATCGTCACACTCTCCCTTCCTTCTTAGTCATTGACAATGAAGGGTGAAACTTAATTGGTTAAATTCATTGTAGCTCATATTACAAAATAGTACCACCATTTTTCCTTGGTGGATTATTATCTTAGCTGAAAAACGAAAAAAATTCAAGAACAATTACTTAAATTACAAAAAAAGTGCCAAGAATCCAATTGAATGGAATTCTCGGCAACCACTTTTATCAATCTTAGTTAACCATTTTTTGCGCTTCACGTAGTTGATACGTACGTACACGACGCGGTAAGAAACGGCGAATTTCATCTTCATTGTACCCAACTTGCAAACGTTTTTCATCAATAATGATAGGACGTCTTAATAAGCCAGGATTTTTCTGGATTAATTCAAATAGTTGTTGTAAAGGAAGACTATCTAAATCCACATTCAACTTTTGGAAAGTTTTTGAACGAGTGGAGATAATTTCATCTGTACCATCCTCAGTCATACGAAGAATTTCTTTAATTTCATCCAAACTAAGTGGTTCAGAAAAAATGTTTCTTTCCTTATAAGGGATATCATGTTCTTCCAACCATGCACGAGCTTTTCGGCAAGATGTGCAACTAGGTGAAGTGTATAACGTTACCATTAGACATTCACACTCCTTATCGGGTATTGTTTCATTCATATAACGAAATTCTAGCAATATCTCTATTTGGAAAATTCATTAAAGAACTTACACTTCATTATACACTAATTTTGTGAAATTCTATATACTAATTTTAAAATTTTTCTTTCCAAATATGTAAAACCATTGTTAGCAAGCCGTTATGTATATGATACCCCTACTATAACTTGTTTAAACTAAAATCACATGAAAAAAAGAGCTTTTTTATGAGAATTTCATGAGAATTTTAATTTTGTAAAAAAACACCAATCAGATTTTACCCTGATTGATGTTTTTATTTTTACTTAACAGCGGCTTCAGCAGTTAGTTTAGCATGCTTTTCTTTATACATAACTTCTTCTTCTTCTGAACAATAAACAAAGTGTCCAGGAGCAATTTCGCGCATTTTAATTTCATCGCCATCTTTGTAATTATGGATAGTTGGATCATATGCTTTACGCACACGAGTACGTTCATAATTTGGATCTGGCAGTGGAATAGCGGATAGAAGTGACTCAGTATAAGGATGTAGCGGTGCATGATATAAATCATTTGCAGGCGCTAGCTCTACTAATTTACCGAAGTACATTACACCAATACGATCACTAATGTATTTAACCATTGATAAATCGTGGGCAATGAATAGGTAAGTTAGATTTTTTTCTTTTTGTAATTGACGTAATAAGTTAACTACTTGTGCTTGGATAGATACATCCAGTGCAGAAATAGGCTCATCGGCAATAATAAATTCTGGTTGAACTGCAAGCGCACGAGCAATACCGATACGTTGACGTTGACCACCGGAAAATTCATGTGGATAACGACCTGCATGTTCTTTGCTTAGTCCAACTGTTTCAAGTAGCTCATATACTTGTTGGTTCGTTTCTTCAGGCGTTTTAGCAAGGCCATGAATACGAATACCTTCAGCAATGATATCTTTAACTTTCATACGCGGATTTAAAGACGCATATGGATCTTGGAAAATCATTTGCATTTTACGACGGAATTCAAGCATTTCTTTACGGCTTTTACGTGCATGCACATCTTTACCGTTATAAATAACTTCTCCACCAGTTGCATCATACAAACGAATAATCGTACGTCCAGTTGTAGATTTACCACAACCAGATTCACCTACTAAACCAAGTGTTTCACCTTTATAAATATCAAAAGAAATATCATCAACAGCACGTACTTCGCTTGCAGTACCTTTGTTAAAGTATTGCTTTAGATTATGAATCTCTAATAATTTTTCTTTTTGTTCAGTCATTCTACTTCTACCCCTTTCGCATGGACAGCTTGCATGCCAGGATGAAGTTCCGCAAACTGTTCTTGGCGACGTAATACAGCATCAGGAGGCGTTACTTCAGGTGCATCAGGATGAAGCAACCATGTAGCCGCATAATGTGTATCTGACACCTTAAATAGTGGTGGCTCTTCTTCAAGGTCAATTTGCATTGCGTATTTATTACGCGCAGCAAATGCGTCCCCTTTTGGAGGATGAAGTAAGTCTGGTGGCGTACCTGGAATAACAAATAATTCTTCATCGTCTGTATCCAAAGTAGGCATAGAACTAATTAATCCCCATGTATAAGGATGTTGTGGATTATAGAAAATTTCATCGACTGTACCGATTTCTACAATTTTACCACCATACATAACAGCAACACGGTCTGCAACATTCGCAACCACGCCAAGGTCATGGGTAATGAAGATAATCGATGTATCAATTTTTTTCTGTAAGTCTTTCATTAAATCCAAAATTTGCGCTTGGATTGTAACGTCTAATGCTGTTGTTGGTTCATCAGCAATTAGAATTTGCGGGTTACATGCAAGTGAAATCGCGATAACAACCCGTTGACGCATCCCACCAGAAAATTGGTGAGGATATTGTTTAATTCTTTCTTCTGCATTTGCAATACCAACTAATTGAAGTAAACGGAGAGCTGTTTTATGAGCTTCATGTTTACTAATTTTTTGGTGTTTAATAAGTGGTTCAGAAATTTGTTTTCCAATTGTCATCGTTGGATTCAAGGATGTCATTGGATCTTGGAAAATCATAGCTATATCTTTCCCACGAATTTTTTGCATTTGTTTTTCGTGAGCTTTAGCGATATCCATTCCGTTAAATAAAATTTGGCCACTTTTAATTTCTGAGTTACCTTCTGGAAGTAAACGCATAATCGATTTTGTCGTTACTGATTTACCAGAACCAGATTCGCCAACAATCGCTAAGGTTTCCCCTTTATATAAGTCAAAATTAACTCCACGAATTGCCTTTACTTCTCCGGCATATGTGTGGAATGAAATATTTAAATCTTTAACTTCTAATAGCTTTTCCATTTTTCCTCACCTCTCTTTTAATCGCGCATTTTAGGATCAAAGGCATCACGCAAGCCATCTGCAATTAAGTTAAATGCAATCATGATGATACAAAGTACAATACATGGATAAAGAATCATATAAGGTAATACTTGTAATGTTTTATATCCATCATTTACCAAGACACCAAGAGATGCTGCTGGCGCTGGAAGACCTAACCCAATAAAGCTTAGGAAGGCTTCAAAGAAAATCGCACTAGGAATACTAAACATAATGTTAATGATAATAATCCCAGAAATATTTGGTATTAAATGTTTTACAAGAATTTTCGGAGTAGATTCTCCTAGAGTCATGGAAGCCATAACAAATTCTTGGTTTTTAAGTTTTAAGACTTGTCCCCTGACTACCCGAGCCATCGTTATCCAACTGGTCATGGCAATTGCTATGATAATGGAAACAATCCCTGGATCAAGTATCAGCATCATTAAGATAACAACAACTAAGTTTGGAATTGCACCAATAACTTCTAGAATACGTTGCATAACGTTATCTACTCGACCACCAACATAACCGGAAATCAATCCGTAAGTTACACCAATGATTAAATCACATAGTGCTGCAACAACAGCAATAATAAGTGATACACGTGTACCAGCCCAAATACGAGCAAATTGGTCACGTCCGAGTGTATCACTACCTAACCAGTAGTAAGTACCCTCTTTAATGTTATTTTGTTTATAAATATCAACGTCTTCTCCACCAATAGACTGATGACCATTCCAAAATGGCATATTTTCAAATCCTTGAACTTTCGGTGGAAGACTTGCATTTTCAGTAATTTGTCTATTAATATCATTTTTTGGTCCTAGATTTTGTGATAAATAAGGGCCAACAATCGCCATGATAATAACAAGGGCTAATACAATAAGTGAAACTAAAGCCGCTTTATTTTTACGAATACGAAGCCAAGAATCTTGCATAAATGTTAAACTTGGACGATTAATTTTTTCCGCTTCTGCATCAAGGATGTGTGCTGGCTGGAATCTTTCTTTTGCAATTTTATGTTCTGCCATTATTTTCTACCTCCAGACACACGGATTCGTGGATCAATCAATCCGTAAAGAATATCTACTACCAAGATAACAAATACAAGCATAGCAGCAAATAATAATGTAGTTCCCATAATTACTGGATAGTCATTCATTTGAATAGAAGAAACGAACTGACTTCCGATACCTGGGATACTATAAATGTTTTCAATAACAAGGGAACCAGTCATCAGTGCAACCGATAATGGTCCTAAAACAGTAATTAAAGGAATAAGTGCATTACGAATCGCATGTTTTACTGCTACTTCAGTTCTGCTATTCCCTTTTGCTTTTGCAAGTAGAACATAATCAGATGCAAATACATCGATTAATTCTGTTCTCATAAAACGAGCTGCTGTTGCAAGTGGGAACATAGCAAGTGCGAACGCTGGCAAAATTGTATCTGCAAACGAACCCCATCCTGCCACTGGGAAAATTTGTAATTTAGCTCCTAACCAGTATTGCAACACAGTCGCAAATACAAATGATGGAACTGATTTACCTAGTATTGCTATAAATGTACTCGTATAATCCGGCCACCTATTTTGATACATGGCCGCTACGACCCCAAGTAAAATACCAAAGATAACACCAAAAACCATTGCCTCAAGTGCTAATTGGACAGATGGACCAATCAGTGCACCTAAAATCTCAGACACTGGTCTATTATCAAGTTGGAAGGAAACACCAAGATCTCCTTTTACCAAACCTGTCATATAATTTAAGTATTGGACTGGAATTGAATCATTTAGTCCATATTTTTCATTCATCATGTGAATTTGTTCGTCAGATAGTTTCTCCTGATTACGGTAAGGCGTACCAGGCAAGAATTTCATAAGAACAAACGTAACCGAAGCAATGATGAATAACGTTATAAGCATATATAATACTCTTTTTAACGTATATTTAACCATCTATCTCTACACCTCCCAGTTTTAATAAATATATAAAAAAGTTATTCCTAACCAAATTCGCAAGTTTAGTGAGCCTTTTTCTTCGTTTCTAAACTTTTATTGCAAAAGTGCAAATTAGTTAGGAAAAAAACTTCATTTTTCGAATGTTAGGTTCTAGATAAACTAGAAAAGGATACTTTAATTTTTTATTATAACACATCAAAATCATCAGCAAAAGGAGAGAGCATATCGAAATATACTCTCTCTTTCCGTCAAGCATTTCTTAAAGACTAATATTTTATTTAGTCAAGTATGTTTCTTTGTAAGTGTAGTCTGGACCAAATGGATTTTTTTGCAAGTTTTTAATGTAGTCTTTTTGTAGGTATGCAGTAGAACGTTGATAAAGTGGTTGAACAGCTACATCATCCGTAAGAAGGATTTTTTCTGCTTTAACCATTTCATCCCAACGTTTTTGTTCGTCAGCTGCATAAGTTACAGACGCATCATTTAAAATCTTGTCATAGTCTTTGTTAGAATAACTCATTCTGTTTTGTGCACCATCAGTTACGAATAGATCTAAGAAAGTGGATGGATCTTGATAGTCAGGACCCCAGCCGCTCATAGAGAAGTCGTAATCTTGGTTTTGGTCATTTTGTAAACGAACTTTAAATGGTACGTTTTTAAGTTTAACTGTAAGACCATCTAAGTTCTTTTGTAGTTGGTCTTGAATGAATTCAGAAGATTTTCTCGCATTTTCAGTATCATCACTTGTGAATTCAACTGTAATTTCGTTAACTCCTAATTCTTTCAAACCAGCTTTCCATGCTTTTTGTGCTTCTTTTACATCATATTCTAAATGTGCACCAGATTCTTTTGTATAATCTTCTTTGTTACCTGGATCAAAAGTGAATCCTTCTGGTACAAGATTGTTTGCAGGTTTAGATCCGTTTTTAAGAACTGTGTCAGTGTACGATTGTTTGTCAATCGCAAGTGCAATAGCTTTACGGATGTTTTTGTTAGCAAATACTGTGTCTTTGCCAGCACGTTTTTGGTTAAATTTAATGTAGAAAGTTGAAGAATCGTTCACTGTTACATAGTCTTTATTGTTTTTGTTTTGAGCTGCATAATCAGCACTTAATACTGTGCGGTCAACTTTGTCAGTGTTGTATAAGTTAAGTCCAGTACCGGAGTCTTGAACAACTTGTACGTTGATTTGTTTCAACTTAACTTTATCTTTATCCCAATATTTATCATTTTTTACGTAAGTCCATTTTTTGTTTGTTCCAGTCCAATCTTTAAGTTGGAAAGGTCCGTTGAATAACATGTTGTCACTATTTTGTGCATATTTTTCGCCTTTTTCCGTAACGAATTTTTCGTTAAGTGGGAAGAAAGTTGGGAATGCGAATAGTGAGTTAATGTAAGCAGTTGGTTTAGAAAGAGTAACTTCTAAAGTATAATCATCTACTGCTTTAATTCCTAATTCTTCAGGTTTTTTCTTGCCAGCTACGATATCGCCACCGTTTTTGATTGCATCAAATAGGTAAGAATATGTTGCTGCAGTGTTAGGGTCAACCGCACGACGCCATGAGTAAACATAGTCATTTGCAGTTACAGGATCTCCGTTAGACCATTTTGCATCTTCACGAAGTTTGATAGTATAAACTGTTTTGTCATCGCTAATTTTTGGCTCTTCAGCAGCACCGGCAATGGCAGGAATACCATCTTTGTTAAGCGCATATAGACCTTCGTTTGTTTGGTTTACAACGTTTAAACCAACTTGGTCATCCGCTTTTGTGCTGTCTGCAGAAGGAATTAATGCACTTTCTGTCAAGTTAAGTACTTGCTCTCCTGAAGCTTTTCCTGAGTTTGAGCCTTTTTTGTCGTCGGATTTGGAATCTGATCCGCCTCCACATGCTACCAAGACTAAGCTTAGTAATAGTGTTAATCCAAGTGTAAGAAATAATTTAGATTTTTTCACTAAGTAGACCTCCCTTTTTTATTTTTCTGAAAAATTGTTTCGATACCTATTATACTCTAAGAATTCTGGCTTTGTAAATTATTTTTACAAGATAAATGAAAACAAGGATGAAAGATACAAGTTATTAAAATATTAAGGCAAAATTGAAATTGCGCGAAAAATCTGAACAGAGATTGTTACGCTATCCATTATTTTGCAATAACTAGAATTAATTATGTATACTTTGCTAAACCTTTTGATTAAGTTTTCAGAAAACATAACCATTTAAATTGATAAATTTACAATCGACTTGGCCAGTTATGTATAAATCCAACGAAGCCGTCTTTTTCTGTATAAGAAAAAATATCGAACCCCTTTAAAATTTAAAGGATTATTATATTTATATACTTTTTTTGAGCTGTTGTCTAGATAAAAATATCAAAAATTTAATTAAATTTTGTAATAAATTCGAAAAACGTTGGTATAGTGGGATTTTTTTGTTAATAATATGTAAAGACAGTTTAACGATTTTTTTGCGGAAAAGGTCTAATTTCTAACATTGCATGATAGCTTCCTTCTATCATATAGTGTTTCTGTTAGAATTGTGATAAAGTGAATTATGAATTTTAATTAGAGGTGAAGTTATGTTTTTACGAATTACTATTTATACACTTATTCAAGAAGCTATTGTATTTGGGATCCTGCTTTTTGGAAAAAATGGTGTAAGTTTAAGCGGTTATATAGACGTCGCGTTTCTCGTCTCACTCATTACATTATTAATTGGTTTGCTAGTTTATATTATGAGGAGCGGTTTTTTAGACCGAGTTCATAACGGCTTCCGAAGTATTTCTCGTAAAATCAAACGTGAAGAAGAAAATGAGTTCTCGGATATGCTCCTTTCAGAACTTGTTGGGCTACAGTATGCTGGGATTTTAATTAGCGCACTGCTTGTTATGCTCTCCAGTATTCTCTGTATGTTTTTATGATTGACAAGCCGTTTTATAAACTGATAAAATGAACTTAATATAACTGATGCGTTAATAAGAAGAATAGTACATTTTGTTGCTTTGTAATAGAGAGTCTGTGGTTGGTGAAAACAGATAAAGCGCAAAATCGAATGGACTTCTGAGGACTGTTTGTGAAAGAAAAGTAGCAAGCAGCGGCTAAAGACCGTTATCTTCTTTAATAGAGTTTTTCTATTACTAAGAGCCTTTAAGAGGTACTTAGGGTGGCACCGCGGATAACCGTTCGTCCCTAAACATTTATATGTTGGGATGGACGGTTTTTTATTTTCGCAATCAGTGAAAAAATTGGAGGAATACAAAATGAAAAAAGTAATATTTTCCGGCATTCAACCTAGTGGACAACTAACTTTAGGAAATTATATTGGCGCTTTAAAACAGTTTGGACAGTTTCAAGATGAATATGAATGTTTTTATTGTATCGTAGACGAACACGCTATTACGGTACCTCAAGATCGACTAAAACTACGCGAACAAACAAGAAGCCTTGCCGCTCTTTATTTAGCCGTTGGACTTGATCCTGAAAAAGCAACGTTATTTATTCAATCTGAGGTTGCAGCTCACGCACAAGCTGCTTGGATTTTACAATGTAACGTTTATATTGGCGAATTAGAACGTATGACACAGTTTAAAGATAAGTCAGACGGTAAAGCTGGTGTGAGTGCTGGACTGTTAACTTACCCTCCATTAATGGCTGCGGATATTCTACTTTATCAAACAAACTTAGTACCTGTTGGTGAAGACCAAAAACAACATATTGAGTTAACTCGTGATTTAGCAGAAAGATTCAATAAAAAGCATGCTGATATTTTCACGATGCCAGAAGTATTTATCCCTAAACAAGGAGCTAGAGTTATGTCGCTTCAAGACCCAACGAAAAAAATGAGTAAATCTGATGCAAACTTAAAAAATGCGATTTTCTTATTAGATCCACCTGCTACAATCAGAAAAAAAATCAAAAGCGCTGTTACTGACTCTAGTGGTATCATTGAATATAACAAAGAAGAAAAACCTGGTGTCTCTAACTTACTAACGATCTATTCCGTTATTACTGGTGAAACAATCGCTAATATAGAAGAAAAATATGTTGGTAAAGGCTATGGTGACTTTAAAACAGATTTAGCAGAGTTAGTTGTTGCTGAACTTGAGCCAATCCAAGAACGATATTACGCTTACTTAGAATCTGAAGAACTGGATAATATTTTAGATGCAGGGGCAGAAAAAGCGGCTCGTGTTGCTAATAAAACATTGAAGAAAATGGAAAATGGTGTCGGACTAGGACGCAAACGCAGAAAATAAATAAAAGGCGAATACTTGGATAACCAAGTATTCGCCTTTTTACTATTAATTAACCTACTTTAATTTCCACATCAATGTTACCGCGAGTAGCTTTAGAGTAAGGGCAAACTTCATGTGCTTTTTTAAGAAGTTCTTCTGTTTTTTCTTTATCTTGTCCTTCAATAGTTCCTTCTAATAATACTCCGATTTTGAAACCATTGTCTTCTGGGTCGCTATACAAGCTAACAGTCGCTGTTACAGTACTTTTAGCTTCAATTCCAGCTTTTCCAAGTACTAATTCTAATGCACTATTGAAACAAGCTCCATATCCTGCTGCAAATAATTGCTCAGGGTTTGTTCCACCGCCGCCGTCTCCACCAAGTTCTGTTGGTGCTGAGATGTCAAAATAAAATACGTTATCTGGAGAATGTACTTCACCGCTTCTTCCACCAGTGTTAATAACCGTTGTTTCATAAAGTTTTTTCATTTCCTATTCCTCCTAATTGATTAGTAAGTGCTTGTAATTTAGTAAGTAATTGTGTGTAATCTTGTTCCTCGAAACCTAGTAATTGAAGGCAAGTGTCCACGCTTTTTAACACAGCGGGTTGTATTTCTATTGCTTTTTCTGTTAGTTCAATATAGACACGGCGTTCATCTTCCGGATGACGACTCCGTGTTACATATTCCAAATTCTCCATTCGTTTTAACATTGGTG
Source organism: Listeria sp. MAN/IMW/UF555 (assembly GCF_058684075.1). Lineage (NCBI taxonomy): Bacteria > Bacillati > Bacillota > Bacilli > Caryophanales > Listeriaceae > Listeria > Listeria sp. MAN/IMW/UF555. Next base: position 433,080 of record NZ_JBZWZS010000002.1, read on the forward strand.
TTAATGTCCCGCTGTCTAAAGCTAATCTTTTCCCAAGATCAGTAACCGTTTGTTTTTCACCTTCCCATAAAACAAGTAACGTAATATATTGTGGATAGGTAAGTTGGAACGGATCTAGTGCTTCGCGGTAGAGTTTGGTAAATTGTTTGGATGCATTGTAAACAGAAAAACAAAGCTGTTCCTCTAATATACGCGTGTTCGTGTCCAACATGTTCTCCTCCTTTTAAGTTGTGTACAATTTAATTTTATACAACTTTATTAATTAAAGCTAGTTTTTTGCTCAAAAAAAGCCTTGATTCCATTTTAGGAAACAAGGCTTTAGTTATATTAGTCTTCTATTCTTTTGAATACTAGTGTCGCATTGTGGCCACCGAAGCCAAAAGAGTTAGACATTACGACATTTACTTCTGCTTCACGAGCTTTGTTTGGAACATAGTCCAAGTCACAAACTTCATCTTGATTTTCCAAGTGGATTGTTGGCGCGATAATATTATCACGAATACTTAATAAAGCAAAAATAGCTTCAATACCACCTGATGCACCTAAAGTATGTCCTGTCATTGATTTAGTAGAGCTAATAGCCAATTTCTTCGCATGCTCACCGAACACAGTTTTAATCGCTTGTGTTTCGTATTCATCATTGTAAGGAGTACTTGTTCCGTGCGCGTTAATGTAGTCAACTTTGTCAGGAGTAAGTCCCGCATCGTCAATCGCCATTTTCATTGCACGTGCAGCGCCTTCACCATTTGGCGCTGGTGCAGTAATATGATATGCATCACCTGTTGCACCGTAACCAACAACTTCTGCATAAATTTTAGCACCACGAGCTTTTGCATGTTCATATTCTTCTAAAATTACAACCCCAGCACCTTCACCAATAATAAAACCATCACGGTCTTTATCAAATGGACGACATGCTGTTTCTGGGTCTGGATTTAATGATAAAGCTTTATTTGCTGTAAATCCTGCTAGTGACATTTTTGTAATTGGTGCCTCTGCTCCACCAGTAATCATTGCATCTGCATCCCCGCGTTCGATAACTTTAAATGCGTCACCGATAGAGTTGGTTGCAGTTGCACATGCCGTTACTGTAGTAGAGTTAATTCCTTTTGCTCCAAAACGAATCGAAACTTGTCCTGAACCCATATCTGGAATCATCATTGGTACAAAAAACGGACTAACACGACGATGTCCACGATTTAGGAAAACTTCATATTGTGTTTCGAATGTTTCCATTCCACCGATACCGGATCCAATCCATACACCAACACGAGTAGCATTGGAATCATCAATAATTAAGCCAGAATCTTGTACAGCCATTTCAGCACTTGCAATGGCATAATGGGTGAAACGGTCCATTTTACGAGCTTCTTTTTTCTCTAAATATTTTTCTACATCAAAGTCTTTTAATTCTGCTGCAATTTTAACCGGAAAGTCATCCGGATTAAGTCTTGTCATTTCTGCAACACCATTGACACCTTTTTTTGCGTTTTCCCACGAAGTTTCTGCATCATTCCCTATTGGTGTAACTGCTCCAATACCAGTAACAACTACTCTTCTTCTATCCATTTACTCATCTCCTTATTTTGCAATTCATAAAAAACAACTTCTGTCTATGCGACAGCAGCTAGTATAAAATTAAGGCTTTATTTAAAATAAAAATATTGCACAAACAAAATAAACCAAAAGCCTGCTCTATTATAACATAAATAAAGAAGAGTTGCCCTAACTAAAATAAACGTTAGGGCAACTTTCCTTTTGACGTATTTTTTTATTTACCCCAACGAATGATTAGGGCGCCCCATGTTAAGCCGCCACCAAAGCCGACAAGTAACACGTTATCATTATCTTTAATACGACCTTCTTCAACTGCATCCACTAAAGCAAGCGCAATAGAAGATGATGATGTATTTCCGTATTTATGAACTGTTTTCATTAGTTTTTCTTCTGGAAGATTTAAACGCTCACGAGAAGCTTCCATAATACGAATGTTAGCTTGGTGCGGAATTAGTAAATCTAAGTCTTCTTTTTCAAGTCCAGCACTTTCTAGTACTCGTAATGAAGCCTCACCCATTTGACGAACTGCGAAACGGAACACTTCACGTCCGTTCATATAGATTTTTTTGTTTTCGTCTAAGTTCAAGTATTTACCTCCAGAACCGTCCGAACCCAAGTCAAAGGAAAGTAAACCGTGGTCATCTGATACAGGGCCCATAACAACTGCCCCTGCTCCATCACCGAATAATACTGCTGTTGCGCGGTCGTCCCAGTTAGTAATTTTAGATAATTTATCTGCACCAACTACAACAATATTTTTATACGCGCCAGTTTTAATGAATTGAGCTGCAGTAACAACCCCAAATGTAAATCCAGCACACGCTGCTTCAACATCCATTCCCGCAGCATTTTTTGCTCCTAAGCGATCTTGGATAATATTGGCAACGGATGGAAATGTTGCTTCTTGTGTCACTGTTGCAACGATAAACAAATCAATATCATCTGGAGTAAGACCAGCATTTTCAATTGCTACTTTTGCTGCTTCGTATGCTAAATCATGTGTATACTCATCGTCACGAGCAATTCTTCTCTCTTCAATTCCAGTACGAGTACGAATCCACTCATCAGACGTTTCCATCATTTTTTCTAAATCAAAGTTTGTTAATATTTTTTCAGGTACGTATTTACCTACTCCTAAAATTCCTGCGTTCATGTGTTCTCCTCCATATCAAACTACATCAGGATAAAAGTTCTTCTCCTGGATATTTTTATGACCTGGTGCTAATTTTAACAGAGAAACTTCAATTACGCAATTGGATTGCTACTTTTTATTTTACTTCAAGTGCTTTATTTGGATTATTTTCAGCAAACCCACCGGCTTTAGACCAGCCAATTATTTTACCATCATCTGATTTGATACGGTACCAATACTCATTTTTCACATCTGCTCGGCGGTCAATATCTAGTTCTTGACCTAAATAATCATTTAAATCTGCTACGACTTTAGAATTATCTTCTACAGGGTATGCATAGATTTTTTGATCTGAGTCAGTTACATATTTATCTAGTTTCATATTTGTTTCATTTTTAGGGGTGTAAAAAATAGTCACTGTATTACTATTTATCCATCCAATTGATTTGCCTTGATCTTGAAGTTGATACCAAGTGCCTTTTTCGGTAACTGCTTTTTGAGTTATTCGTAGCGTTTTATTTTGGTAATCTTTGGCACTTCCTACTTGTTCTGCGCCTTTTGTATTATAAGGTTTTGTCCAAATAATTTCGTTAGCGGGTTTTGTTATTTCAGCATAAGCCAATTGGCTCTCTGATGAGGTTACTGTATCGTAAATTTGATCATAATCATCTAAATTATATGTTTCTATAGTAGAAATTAGTTTTTCTGCATAAGTCGGGTCAGTTGCATATCCAGCATCTTGAATCGCATGGGCTGCTTTTTTATAGTCTGTTTCTCCGATAACCGCAGAATATAAATCTGGATTTCCAGATACTCCATTAATAAAAAGTTGTGCATGATCGACTAATGATGATTTTTTATCAGGGTATTTTCTGAAATCAGCTTGTGTATGATAAGCTTTTCCATTGCTAAATTCTTGTGTACCCATTGAAACTGAACTTCCTTCATAGCTGCCTTTAATTCCAAACAAGTTGTTAGCAGAAGTTGATAAGCCACTTTCACCCCAATTGGATTCTAAGATGGCTTGAGCTAAAGTAACACTCGTTAATATTTTTTCTTCTTTTTGTAAATCTTGTGCATCGCTAGCAATTGATTGTATAAATTGCTGTTGTGATAAAGTCATTCCTGCCTGACTCACTGCGGTTTGGCTTGCTTCTGCCGCTCCTACGTTAGCAAAAGGTAACAAAGTGGAACTTACGATAGCACTTGCTAGTAAAATCTGCGTGAATTTCTTTTTCATTATCAGTTGGCACTTCCTATCCAAATTAGTTAATTCCCCAATTTAAATGGCTCTGTCTCTGTTAACCTTCTTCATTCTAGCATTTTCATTCTGAGAACTTACTAACTTTTTGATGAAAGGTTTATCATAAAAGTTAGTAAATGGCTAGTTCAAAGGATTTGAGCACACCTGTTTACTTTTGACAATATTATGTCATTCCATTTAACCCTCTTTACACTACTATTCTCCGTTTGGTGAATTATTCCTCCCTGTTTTTCGATAATCGTATTTTCAAAAGATATATGATTGGATAATCAAGTTTTATGTGCTAAAATGTATAATGAAATAGATGAAATGGGGTGTAAGGATGCGTTACGTGGTGACTGTGTTTTGGGTATTCTTACTTTCTTTAATGGCTGAATTCGTTCTTTCTTCCATGTTATATGTATCATTTGATATGACGCGGGCTATTATTTTAACAGTAGGGTTATCCTTCTTCATTATTTTAATCACTTTCTTGATGCCTAAAGATAGCGAAGTTTATGACTTTAAGTAAACATCCAACTTTCTGATAGCGAGAACTCACTTTTCGAGTGCAGCTCAAAAAAAGAACCTCTTTCCACATGTTGGAAAGAGGTTCTTTTTTTATTTATCCAAGTAATATTTATTAACTGGTTTTAAATCATCGTTTAATTCATATACAAGCGGTACACCTGTTGGGATTTCAAGTTCCATAATTTCGTCATCACTAATACCTTCTAAGAATTTTACCAAGGCGCGTAAACTATTACCATGAGCTGCAATAACTACACGACGTCCTGCTTTAATTTCTGGTGCAATTGTATCCATCCAGTAAGGAATAACTCGTTCTAAGGTTACTTTCAAGTTTTCACCTGATGGAATTGCATGGGTATCAAGAAGTTGATAACGGCGATCATTTTTCGCTTGTCTTTCGTCGTTTTCTTCTAATAATGGTGGAAGAGTATCGTAGCTTCTGCGCCATTTTTGTACTTGGTCTGCGCCGTATTTTTCAGCAGTTTCTTGTTTATTAAGTCCTTGAAGCGCTCCGTAATGTCGTTCGTTTAAACGCCATGATTTATGGACTGGAACCCACATTTGATCAGATTCTTCTAAAACATAATTAAGCGTTTTAATAGCTCTAGTTAAAACGGAAGTAAAAGCTACATCAAATTCCAAGCCAGCTTCTTTAATCCGTTTTCCTGCTGTCATTGCTTCTACAACGCCTTCTTCTGATAAGTCAACATCATGCCAACCAGTAAATAAATTCAATTTGTTCCATTCACTTTGACCATGACGAATTAATACTAATTTCATCTTCCTCATCCTTCCATTTTCGTTTATTTTCTAAACGACTAATCCAACAAAAGTTTTCCCTTTCGAGTCGTGAATCAAACATTTTCCATGTTATTCTGTGACTTTAAAAGTAAATTCTTTATCTTGTAAATCAATTTCAACGGAAGAATGCGGCATAATTTTACCAGATACAATTTCTCTTGCAAGCGGCGTTTCGACATGACGCACAATATATCGTTTCAGTGGACGCGCACCGTATACTGGGTCATAAGCTTCTTCTGCAATAAAGGCTTTTGCGTTATCTGAAATAGTAATCGTAATTTCTTGATCAGCAAGGCGAATTTGAAGTTCTTCTACTAATTTTTCTACAATGCCTTTAATATCAGCGAGTGTAAGTGGTTTAAATAGAATAATATCATCTACCCGGTTTAAGAATTCTGGTTTAAATTCACTTTGCAAAATTTGCATTACGTCTGATTCTAGTTCAGGCGAGATTTCACCTTCTTCGGTTCTTTCAAGTAATAAATTAGAGCCGATATTAGACGTCATAATGATTACGGTGTTTTTAAAGTCAATTAAGCGCCCTTGTGAATCCGTAATCCGACCATCGTCAAGTACTTGTAAAAGGATATTAAATACGTCTGGATGGGCTTTTTCGATTTCATCAAGTAAGACAATCGAATATGGGTTGCGTCTTACAGCTTCGGTAAGTTGTCCGCCTTCTTCATATCCAACATAACCTGGAGGAGCCCCGACAAGTCTTGATACGGAATGTTTCTCCATATATTCAGACATATCAATTCGAATCATATGATCTTCAGAATCAAACATATTATAGGCTAATGCTTTGGCTAGTTCCGTTTTACCAACACCGGTTGGGCCTAAGAAAATAAAGGATCCAATTGGTCGTTTTGGATCTTTAATCCCCGCACGAGCACGTAATACTGCATCACTAACTAATTGAACCGCGTCGTCTTGACCAATTACTTTTTGATGAAGGACATCGGCTAATTTAAGCAGTTTTTCGCGTTCTCCTTCTACTAACTTAGTCACTGGTATTCCAGTCCATCGTCCAACAATTTCAGCGATTTCATTTTCTGTTACTTCTTCTTGTAAAATTCGATCTTCTTGGGCTGTTTTTTCGCGATTTTCCGTTTCTAATGCTAATAATTCTTTTTCTACTGCTGGAATTTTACCGTGGCGAAGTTCAGCAGCTTTATTTAAATCGTAGTTGTTCTCTGCTTCTTCTAATTCATGACGCAGATGATCGATTTGTTCACGAACTTCACGAATTTTACTGATTTCGCTTTTTTCGGATTCCCATTTAGACTTCATTTTATTTGCTTCTTCTTTATAGTCAGCTAGTTCTCGCTGTAACATCTCTAAGCGCCGTTCACTTGCTGGGTCTTTTTCTTCTTTTAATGCCGCTTCTTCAATTTCTAGCTGCATGACTTTTCTTGTTACTTCATCAAGTTCACTTGGCATAGAGTCAATTTCGACGCGAATAGTTGCACACGCTTCATCTACTAAATCAATTGCTTTATCTGGTAAAAAACGATCCGTAATGTAACGATTGGAAAGGCTAGCTGCGGCAACTAAGGCATTATCATGAATATTTACCCCATGATGGATTTCAAAACGTTCTTTTAAACCACGTAAAATGGAAACTGTATCTTCCACTGTTGGCTCTGGAACAAGTACTTTTTGGAAACGTCTTTCTAGTGCCGCATCTTTTTCGATATATTGGCGGTATTCGTCTAAAGTTGTTGCGCCGATACAGTGAAGTTCACCTCTTGCAAGCATAGGTTTTAACATGTTTCCAGCATCCATAGCTCCATCTGTTTTACCTGCGCCGACAATTGTATGAATTTCATCTATAAATAGTAAAATTTGACCATCACTTTGTTTTACTTCTTGGAGTACTGCTTTTAAACGTTCTTCAAATTCACCACGATACTTAGCCCCAGCAATAAGGGAACCAATATCAAGGGAAATAATTGTTTTATCTTTCAATCCTTCTGGAACGTCTTTTCTGACAATACGTTGTGCTAAACCTTCCACAATTGCTGTTTTACCAACACCTGGTTCACCAATTAGAACTGGATTATTTTTTGTTTTTCTTGATAAAATTCGGATGACATTACGAATTTCTGCGTCGCGTCCAATCACTGGATCAAGTTTCCCGCTTCTTACTTCCGCGACTAAATCTCGTCCATATTTTGTTAAAGCTTCATAGTTTTCCTCTGCATTTTGAGAAGTCACTTTTTTCCCTCCTCTGATTTTTAAAATTGCTTCGTTAATTTGTTTTTTAGATTTATTTTGCTTTTTTAATTCGGCTGTGATGGGGTTTGACTTTTGGTCCATTACAGCTAAGATAAGATGTTCTGTCGATACAAAATCATCGTCTAATTGTTTCTGTTCTTTTTCTGCATCTCTCATTAGTTGGAAAAGTGCTTGACTCATTGCTTGGCCATAGTTCACTCCGCTTCCTGAAACAACAGGAATTTTTCTTAAAGATTCGTCTACTACTTTTTGAAGTGCCTCAACATTAACTTCTGCTACATCATATACACGTTTTGCAAAGTCACTCTCCGTTAATAACACTTTAAAAACATGTATAACGTCAATTTCTTGATGTTCTGATGCAATAGCTAGATTTTGTGCGTCCGCAATTGTTTGCTGGACTTGTTGGGTAAATTTTTGTAAATCCATTTTTTGTCCTCCTTATAAAAGATAAGTCTGACCTTTTTTGACCTTAACTTTATTATAGTTTTTTATCTTGCTTTTGTCTAACAAAAACCATCTTTTTTTATAGAAAAAGACCTACCAATTTTTAGGTTGGCAGATCTTCAGAATTTCTTAATCACGACCTGTAAATAGGCGGAGTAAGAACATGAATAAGTTAAGGAAATCAAGGTATAAATTTAGCGCAAGCATTGGCACATCTGCAAGTTCCACATCACGCTTCATAATTTGGTTAAAATCATACAAAATGTATAATGAGAAAATAATTGTCCCACCTGCTGAAATAATTGTTGTCAGCATAGAACCTAATGGTAAAAATACTCCTGCAAAACTAAAGATGATAAGAATAATAATCGCCGCGAATAATGCGCTACTTAAGAAAGATAAGTCTCTTTTCATTTTTGCGCCAATAAAAGCTAGTGTTGTGAATGTAATGGTTGCTGTAACAAATGCCATCAGAACGGCGGCACCTTGTCCTGCACCAAAATAATATGTCAAAGTTGGTCCAAGCGTTAAGCCTGTGACAAACGCAAATGCTAGTACTACTGGGTACCCCACCACTTTATTAATTGTTTTACTTCGACGCACTACCATTGCTGTGATAAGTAACGCGACTTCTAACACGACAAGAGGCAAATAAAGTTCTGGACTTAATTTACTCCCAATCGCAGCACCGATAGATGCAAGTAGCAAAGAAAATACAAACCAATTAAGTATTTTTTGCATTATAATTTGTTTATTTGTTCTTTTCTCTGTGTTTACTCGCTCGGATGTTGGATTGATTTCGTTCATGAACATTTCTCCTCTTCAATTGATTAGTTTTATTATATCAAAATAATTATTACAATTCTATCGGTCTTGCGTTGGAAATTTCATAAAAAAAGAAGCGCACGAGGCACTTCTCTAAATTAAATCAAATTGTTTCAAGCCAAGCATTATTCCATCGCTGTTGTTGTCTTTCGTTACAAAGTCAGCTTTTTCTTTTAATAAAGGTACGGCGTTTTCCATTGCAATCGCATAATCCACAGCGCCAAACATCTCTAAGTCGTTCATGCCATCTCCAAAAGCATAGGTTGGAACATCTTGATAGCCCATAACTTCAAGTAGTTTCGAAATACCGACAGCTTTAGATCCGCCATTTCTTAAGACGTCATTACTAAATGGTGTATTGCGAACGAATTGTAATTCTGGAAAACGTTCTGGAAAATAGTCATCACCTGACTCGAGTAAAAGAAGCGCCATATTGATAGTTTCTTCTTTATACATATTCGGTCTTACTTCTGGCATTGGCTCGCCTAAAAAATCATAATGCGCTTTTACAACTGGTGTACTTGCAGTTGCGCCAATTCTTTTATCATTATAATAGCAAACCTCTACATTTTGTGATTTAGCTTCTTCCGTCAAACGAGCAAGCAAATCAGCATCAAGCACATCTTCGTACACTTTTTCTCCTTCAAAAATAGCCATTTGTCCGTTCATCATTACTGCGGATTCAATGCCGGTAATTTTCATTTGATGACTGATTTCTATAAGTGTCCGACCAGTAGCAATGACAGGAATAACATTATTTTCTCGAAGTTTATCAAGTGCTTGAAGTGAGGTATCAAGTACTTTGGATTCACTATTCAACAGTGTTCCATCCATATCAAAAAAACAAATTCCACGTGGTTTCACATTATTCATCCTTTACTAACATAATATATCCATCATACCAATCTTACGGATGCAAAGTAAAGGTTATTTATACATAACAAAATCTCCTGTGTGCTCAAAACCAAGGCGGTGATATATTTCACCAGCAACTGGGTTATCATAAAACAAACATGGTTTCTTTCCTTCTGCTAATACATCGCAACATAATTTTTTTAGAAGCGTACTTGCAAAACCGCGTTGTCGATATCCATCACTTGTCGCTACACCTGTAATCATAGCTGAAAAGGAATTTTCTGCCGATGTTTCTGCTACGGCAACTACTTCTTGGTCTTGTTCAATATAATAAATTCGTTTAACGCCTTTTTCAATTTGGCGAATAATTAATTCTTCGTTTTCGTCGCGTGAACCAAATTCTTTAATGTGTTTGCGCATTTTAATAATTGGTGCCACGTCTTCCGCTACCGCCGTTCTAACGATAACATCTTGATTCACTGGAATACGATTTACATGTTCGCATTCGCAAAAATAAGTATCTTGTCTTTTCTCGGCAAGTCCTGGTAAAAATGGTTCTAGTTCTTTTGTGACACGAGACATCCCGCTAACTTCATACTTGTCATGTGTAGCAATAATTTCCGAAAAAGCTTTTGCATTAAAATTAGCGTCTTTTGAATAGGGTAAGAAAAACGTATCGAATCGAAGTAACAATGCATGTAATTTACCTGCAGAATCGAATTCGCCCCAAAGATCTTGCACATCACTCTCATAACCAAAATTTTCGATGTCCCCAATAATAAATAAATTTTGGGTTGCTTCGGGTTTTAAAAGTGCCATTACTTCTTCATTATCAGATACAGTTAGTTTTCTAATCATGTGTCACACTCCTATTTTGAAAATTGTCTTCATTTTACGTGAGTTAGTGAGGTTCGTCAAGCCCTGAATCTTTCTGTTTTATGCCATATAAAAAAGCTCGGGATGATTAGTCCCAAGCTTTTTATGATTCGTAATGAATTTCGCCAATTTTTAACATTAAGCTAATAGCATTGAATTTCTCGTCTCCAAGATGCATTTTGTTTGTATCTTGAAAAGTGATAGGTGCTGCTGTAATCGCTTCTTTTGGTTGTTCAAAGAATTTTTCGTCTAATGTCAAACTTTCTGTAATTTGTGTTATGTATTTTTGGAATTTATTTTCGTTTCTCATTTTCCCAATCATTAATGCTTTCAAAGTGTTTTGGGAAATCCCGACTGCAAGCGCGAATGTTCTATGAGTATATCCATTTATTTTCATATAAAGTGACAAATTAGTGGCAATTCTTTGTTTTTCTGCCTTGTTTTTCATTTGGGTGAACCTCCTGTCTTTCTATAATTATCATTATGCCCGGCAAAGATGAGAATCTGATTAAAACTTCATAGTATTTAGCTAAAAATATTGAAACCGTTTTCTTTCTTTGTAAAAAAAGTGCCGGAATAACGAGTATCCCGGCGCATCTTTTTATTTTGTGTATGCATCCCAAACGACTGTTCTTAAGACTTCTAAAAATTCAGGGTCAGCATTTGGCATTGGAGGTCGGTGGTAAGCTGCACCAACTTCATCTGTTACTACTTTACATTCATAATCATTATCATAAAGTACTTCTAAATGTTCTGCGACAAAACCAACTGGCGTATAAATAAAATGTTTGTATTTTTCTCGGCCATGAAGTTCTCTTGTTAAATCTTGTACATCAGGTCCAAGCCAAGGTTCCCCGGTTTTCCCTTCACTTTGCCAACCTAGCGCATAATGAGGTACTGCTACTTTATCAAAAATTAAATCCGCTGTTTCTTGAAGTTGGTCTGGATACGGATCGTTATGTTGTTTAATTTTCTCTGGTAAACTGTGTGCGGAAACAATTAACACAGTGTCTATTAATTCGTCTGCTGGAATTTGTTTAGCTGTTTCATTAATTCTATCAGCCCACATTTGAATGAATTTTGGTTGTTTATACCAATCATTAATTGCTTGAATATGAATACCGCCCATTTTATCAGCAGCATCTTTTGCTCTTTTGTTATATGCTTCTACACTAAAACTGGAATAATGAGGCGCTAAAACGATGGAAATAGCTTCTTCTATACCATCTTTATGCATTGCTTCAACCGCGTCCTCAATGAATGGTTCGATGTGTTTTAAACCGATATACGCTTTAAATTCTACTTCATCTTGTGCGTCGTTTAATGCTTTTTCTAGTCCATAGGCTTGTGCTTCGGTGATTTTCGCTAGTGGTGAAAGACCTCCGATAGCGTGGTATCTTCCGCGCAAATCTGCAATCATTTCTTCACTTGGCTTATGTCCGTGACGAATATCTGTGTAGTAACGTTCAATATCTTCGTCTTTATACGGAGTCCCGTATGCCATTACAAGTAAACCTACTTTTTTAGTCATTTTTCATCATCCTTTTTTTAATAGAATTTCGCTTCTTTCGTGGATGTACTTAGTTAATTTTTTTAGCATTTCTGGTGGTACTTCTGGAAAAACACCGTGTCCTAAGTTGAAAATGTATCCTGGTTCTAGTATACCTTCTTGCAAAATTCGTTCCGTTTCTGCTAGACATTTTTCTGGTGCAAGAAGTGTGGATGGGTCTAGATTTCCTTGAATTGCTTTTGTTGGTACTTTTTGTCTAGCAGTTGTAATCGTTTCACGCCAATCTACACCGACTACATCTAGTGGCATTGTTTCCCACTCTGCTAAAAGATGACTTGCCCCAACCGCTTGCATAATAATCGGTGTTGTTGGATGAACAGCTTTCACTTCTTTAACGATCATTTCAATGACAGGTCGGATGTACTGCGCATAATCCGCACGGCTAAGTGCTCCTACCCAAGAATCAAACAATTGAACAGCAGAAGCCCCGGCATTAATTTGCGCTATTAAATAATTCGCAGTCATTCGTCCAAGTTTTTCCATTAAAATTGCCCAAACTTCTGGTTCACGGTACATAAAACTTTTTGTTTGGTGATAATTTTTCGATGGACCACCTTCTATCATATAACTTGCAAGCGTGAAAGGTGCTCCAGCAAATCCAATTAAAGGTACATCTAACATATCATCAGCTAGTAATTTTATCGTATCAAGCACATAAGGCACTTCAATTTCCGGTTTAAAAATCGTCAGTTTCTCGACATCTTGGAAAGTTCTAATTGGATTATGTATGACTGGACCAACGCCTGACTTAATCTCTACATCTACTCCCATCCCCGGAAGTGGTGTCATAATATCTTTATATAAAATTGCTGCATCGACTCCGTATTGATCTACTGGTAATTTAGTAACATAAGCACATATTTCTGGCTGATGAGTAATTTCAAATAGCGAATATTTTTCTTTTAATTTACGATATTCTGGTTGAGATCTCCCTGCTTGTCTCATGTACCAAACCGGAATTCGGTCCACTTGTTCTTTTCGCGCTGCTTTTAAAAATAAATCGTTCGTTATTTTTGTCATTGAGTCGCTTCCCTTCTTTGTTCATTTACACACAATAGGCAACAGAACAATAAATAACTTCTCCAGATAAAAGGATACTAGAAATCTTGTATAAAACCAAACAAATTGCCTATCTACTGTTTCAATTATGAAAAACGTGGAAAACAAAGGTGTAATCATTTATCTTAATTGAATAAAACTGAAAGAAGGACTTATCATGAAAAAAGTATTTATCACAACTGGAACAGAACATTATCTTCGTCAACTAATGGAAAACTATATTGGCGAGAATGTGACACTTCTGCAAAACTTTTCGCAATCTCTTTTGTATCAAGAGTCAACTGGAGAAAAACTTTTCCAAGAAGGTAAAGAGTATCGAGTTTTACAAAGTAGTGGTTCTTTAAAAGGTTTTGGAATTGTTGTGTTTGAATATATTCAACTTCGCGATGAAGAGATTCCGATTTTCTTACAAATGTATCAACATGCTAGCTTACATTTTAGTGAAACACCTGGGTTACAAAGCACCAAACTTACCAAAGCGATGAATACAAATCAGTTTTTAATTGTTTCTTTTTGGGATTCTGAAGTTTTCTTTCAAGAATGGAAAAAAACTCCTTTACACAAAGAAATTACAAACATCATGAAAAAAAATAATACGCAAGTTGGTTTCTCACATGAAGATATTTATCATTATCCAGAATTCTCACATGATGCTAAATAGGAAAAAGCGATTTGGACCAAAAATCCAAATCGCTTTTTTTATTCGTACATTTTTTTCATTCTGATTGGAGCATAAAGGAAAGTAAAAATCGCTACAAAAGCTAAATTTATTCCTAATATCACCATCCCGCCGATTGTTCCATTTTGGGCAATTCCAATAAGGCTAAAGAGTATTGCTTGGCCAAGTAGTAAAATTCGTAAAAAGTGAATAAAACTACGGTGGCGATAAGCATCATCAATCGGATAAAGACGTAACATAATTTGTGCATCATAATGTTTTAGCATCGGGATAAATTGAAAGCCAGTTAAATATAAGAATAACAATGAAAAAATAATATTCAAATAAAATCCTTGCACAAAAACGAGCAGAATAACAGCAATTACAGTGAGCCTAACGTAAAGTCCGATGTATTCATTCGTTCTTACAAAAGTGCGGCTAAACAAATAAGCAAACGTTTTTCTTTTCGCATAAGGAATTGGCTGATATAAGAAATCAAGATAGTTCCGTCTACGAACCGTCCCTCGTAAGTGTGGTACATCCGTAAATAAATTAACCAAACGATAGAAACGATTCATTCGCGCTTCTTCTTTATCTACTAAATATTCCCATCTAAGCGTCACTTTAGAAGTTTTCTTCTTAATCCAGTAATAACTCGCTAAAATTACAACTAGAACAAGCGGAATCGAAATAAAAGGCGCAGAAATTAACGAAATATAAATTAAAATAGCATTTACAATAACGCGAACAAACATCCATGTCGTATCAGCATCTTCCAATTTCATACTTTCAAAGCCAAAATAAATATTCCAAGCTTTAAGTAAAGCAAGCACGATAAATAATGTAAAGAACTGGCTATAAGGTATTCCTGTCACTTCTACATACATAGGCATACAAATACCGAGAACGATTACGAATACATACAATTGCATAAAGAAACTGGCTATTTTTGCTTGAGAAAAATAAGCATCCATTGCTTTTTCTTGAACGATTAAGTAAACTACGTCCGGTTTTTGTAGGAGCGTTGCGACTGGGCTAATTGCAATAGAAGCTGTAAGTAAAATAACCATCAGCGGAATAACTGGGAAACTCGGCTCAAGCGTTTTCACCCAACCTGCGTAATAAAAAATACCGGCACCAAGCCCAATGATAAGAACAAACAGCAGATGATCATTAAACATATAACGGAGATAGCGCATTACTTCTGTAGTATAAGCGCTAAAACGTTCCTTCCAGAGCGCTTTACTGTCAAATATCATCTTCATCAGCTTCCTCTTCCTTTGTCAACTGGATGTAAATTTCATCAAGTGAAGCTCCTGGCATTTCAAAGTTCGTTTGTAAATCTTTCAAAGTACCTTCTGCGCGAATTTCACCTTGATGAATAATGATAAAAGTATCGCAATATTTTTCAGCTGTCGCCAAAATATGCGTTGACATTAAAATACTTGCTCCCTCACTTCGCATTTCATCCATCCAATTAAGTAGTGACTGGATTCCAAGTGGATCAAGCCCAACAAAAGGTTCGTCAATAATATATAATTTAGGCTCAATTAAAAAAGCCGACATAATCATTACTTTCTGTTTCATCCCTTTAGAAAAATGCGCTGGAAACCAATTCAATTTTTTCTCTAAGCGAAATTCTTTTAAAAGTGGGGGCATTCTTTCTTGTAATTCTTCTTGTGAAAGACCATAAGCCATTCCGGTTAATTCTAGATGTTCTTTTAATGTTAATTCTTCATATAATACCGGGGTTTCTGGGATATAAGAAAATTGCTTTCTATATGTTTCTGTATCTTCCACTAATTGGTGACCGTTGATTTTAATTGTCCCTTGTTTTGGATGCATTAAGCCAGTTATGTGTTTAATGGTTGTACTTTTTCCTGCTCCATTTAGGCCGATTAATCCAACAATTTGTTTTTCTTCAATCGCAAATGAAATATCTTTTAGGACTGGTCGCTTTGTATACCCGCCCGTCAGGTGTTCTACTTCTACTAAAGCCATTTCCATACCTCCTTACGTATCTTTAGTTAATAATAGCATATTCATCCCTTGAACTGTCAAAATAATCCATTGTTCACTATCTCATACATGCTTTTGACTCGTTTTTATGTTAAATTAAAGTAGTACATAATTAATATGTTGTGAAAGGTGGTCATACTTAATGGACGATTGCATTTTCTGCAAGATAGTTCGCGGTGAAATCCCTTCTGCCAAAGTGTATGAAGATGATGAAGTATACGCATTCCTTGATTTAGGACAAGTCACAGAAGGTCATACACTCGTAATTCCTAAAAAACATGCTAGGAACACATTCGATTTACCTGAAGAGACGGCTGCTGAATTATTCCGCCGCGTGCCAAAAATCGCGCGAGCTTTAAAAGAAGCTTTACCGCTACAGGGATTAAATATTTTAAATAATAATGAAGAAGTAGCTTACCAATCTGTTTTTCATTGTCATATCCATTTAATACCAAGGTATAGCAAATCAGACGACTTTGGGTTAAAATGGAAAGATAACGCAGACTGGTATACACAAGAACGTTACCAAGAAATTGCTGAACTTATCGCAGCAAAAGTAGACTAAAATGACTTTATGGATGGAGTGGAGTATAAATGAATAAAAAATCACTTATTTTTGGTATTTTAGCTGGTGGGGCAATTGGAGCCGCAGCCTCGGTATTATTTGCTCCAAAATCCGGCAATGAACTTCGAAAAGATATTGTTGCTAAATCAGGTGAAGCAAGTGTCATTTTAAAAGAACTAGCATACAATGCAAATGAACTTATTCAATCCGTTCAAGTTCTTGGCACAGAAGGCTCAACACTACTTAAAGATGTTTCTTCAGACATTATGGAATCTGTTTCTAAGTGGAACGAGGAAATGGAACCTGAAAAGAAACGCTTAAAAGACGAAATTAAAGATATGCAAAAAACAATTTCTGATTTAGAAAAAACACTCAAAAAAGATAATAAATAAGTATAAAAACTGGGCGCTTGCTCAGTTTTTTTCTGTGCTTAAAATCACCTTCATAAAAACGTCAAAATTAGGCAATTATTTATTAAAAAAAGGGTTGAATTTTATTCCAATTGAGCATACAATACTATGGTGCCTTCTGACGGAGCACTATTTTAGCTTTAACTGGAGGAAAGTTTACAATGCGCTGCTTAAAATCAATCAACACAGAGCGACGAGATGAGTTTAATCGACTTTTCCTAAAAGGTATCCTTGTTTGGCTAGCTGCCGTATGTATTTGTTTTTTAACACAACATTTAATGTACCCCGGCCAACTTACAAATGATTATCAATTCATGAGCTTTTTGGGTATTGTTTTAATTTATCCGATTCATAAGTTGCTTCATATTATTGGGTGCTTTAAATATCGCGAAGGTACAGTCATTCAGTGGCGTATCCATTTCTTTATTCTTCCCTGTATAAAATTAAATATTAAACGGATAATTCCAAAATGGCATTACATCTTTTCATTAATTTTGCCTTTTGTCGTTATCACTACTATTCTAATCACTTTAATGCTTATAACTCCAATTGGGCACTCGGGAATGTTCCTAATTTTATTATCTGTCCACTTTGGAATGAGCTTTTCTGATTTTACTCACATTAAAAAACTATGGAAAATGCCAAAGAATTGTTTTGTAGAAAGTGCAGAACGTGGCTTTTCGATTTTAATTTCTGACTAAACCATAAGAATATCATTAAATTTCTTTCATCTTTTCTTTTTATCTTTAATTTATGTTATGATAGTTATTGTGTTAAGCGGGAATTATTCCAACAACTAAGGAGTGTGTTTTATTTAATGAAGAAGAAATTAATTCTTGGACTTGTCATGATGATGGCATTGTTCAGTCTAGCAGCGTGTGGTGGCGGCGGTAATGTCGTTAAGACTGATTCTGGCGACGTAACGCAAGATGAGCTTTACGACGCAATGAAAGATAAATATGGTTCTGAGTTTGTACAACAACTTACTTTCGAAAAAATCCTTGGTGATAAATACAAAGTAAGCGACGAAGATGTTGATAAAAAATTCAAAGAGTACAAATCCCAATACGGCGATCAATTCTCTGCAGTTTTAGCTCAAAGTGGCTTAACTGAGAAATCATTCAAAAGCCAACTTAAGTACAACTTGTTAGTTCAAAAAGCAACTGAAGCTAATGCTGATACTAGCGATAAAGCACTTAAAGAGTACTACAAAACTTGGCAACCAGATATTACTGTAAGCCATATTCTAGTAGCTGATGAAAACAAAGCCAAAGAAGTTGAACAAAAACTTAAAGACGGCGCAAAATTTGCTGATTTAGCAAAAGAATATTCTACAGATACTGCTACTAAAGAAAACGGTGGCCAATTAGCACCATTTGGTTCTGGTAAAATGGATCCTGCATTTGAAAAAGCAGCTTATGCCCTTAAAAACAAAGGCGACATCAGCGCTCCAGTAAAAACTCAATATGGATACCACATCATCCAAATGGACAAACCAGCTACAAAAACAACTTTTGATAAAGATAAAAAAGCTGTTAAAGAAGCTTACCTTGCATCCCAATTAACTACAGAAAACATGCAAAAAACGCTTAAAAAAGAATACAAAGATGCTAACGTAAAAGTTGAAGACAAAGACTTGAAAGATGCTTTCAAAGATTTTGACGGTTCTGCTTCAAAAGATTCATCTAAATAAGTAAATAAAAACACGATTGGAACTAGTTTCCAATCGTGTTTTTTTATATAGAAAAGCTGTTCAGTTACGCTACCTGAACAGCTTTTCTGTTATTCAAAAGTTGGATTATAAAAGGAACGATTATCTAACCCAAATACTCTTTCACTAAATTCGCCTGGTTTGGTATGTTTTAATACTTTGTCCATCATATTTAGCGAAGCATCCATTAAATCAATTTGATGTAAAATTTCAGCTTCACGAACTAGTGGAGGTTTCGGACTTCCCCACTCGCCTTTACCATGATGAGACAACAGTACGTGTTTTAAGACAACTACTTCTTCTCCATCAATCGATAGCTCTTCAGCAATTTTACTTACTTCCTCAACGACGATAGAAATATGTCCAATCAAATTACCTTCAAGTGTATAAGTGGTCGAAACTGGTCCAGAAAGTTCAATTACTTTTCCTAAATCATGTAAAATAACACCAGCATAAAGTAGGTCGCGATTAACTGTCGGATATAAATCAGCCACTGATTTAGCTAAACGCAACATGGAAACCACGTGGAAACTTAATCCCGAAACAAATTCATGGTGATGGCGCATCGCAGCTGGATAATCATAAAAATCATCTTGATATTTTTTTAGTAAAGCTCGCGTAATTCGTTGCAAGTTTGCATTTTTCATTTCGAAAATATATTGGGTTATTTCGTCAGCCATTTCGTCTTTATTAATAGGTGCTGTCTCCATAAATTCACTAGCG
This sequence comes from Listeria sp. MAN/IMW/UF555, assembly GCF_058684075.1. Classification (NCBI taxonomy): domain Bacteria; kingdom Bacillati; phylum Bacillota; class Bacilli; order Caryophanales; family Listeriaceae; genus Listeria; species Listeria sp. MAN/IMW/UF555. The sequence continues at coordinate 452,303 of NZ_JBZWZS010000002.1, forward strand.
CTAACGCCATCAAGTGGTGATGCTTGTCTGATTTGGCGGATTTTCAATTGCTTTCTTCCACGATAATTTTGAATATCTCCCATAAGGTGAACAATTTGCTGCACCCCGTAATTGACTTCATCGCTTTCTTTTACATCCCAAAGTTTTGCTTCTAATTCACCTGATTTATCTTGTAAAACAAGGCTTAAAAATGGTTTTCCATTACTTGCTGTTCCTTTTACACTTGATTTAATTAGCAAGAATAGCTCAACTGTTTCTCCAACTTCATAGTCTAATAATCTTTTTTCCATTGTATCGCCTTCTTTCTTTCTGTAGTAAGAAGTTTCTCCAACCATTATAGCACGCGTATGTCTTCACTGGAAAAATATTTGCGAGTTTCTTGATGACATGTGAAAAAAATTACCTGATTTGTGCTTTTTCTTTTTTGGAGCAACTGCATCATTTGCACCATTCTAGCCGAGTCAAAATGAACAAAACCATCATCAATAATTATAGGTAATGGAAAATCTTTATGAATAACATCAATTAAGGCAAAACGGATTGCCAAATACAGTTGTTCTTTTGTTGCTTGACTCAATTCTTCTGGGAAAAATGAAATGACTTCTTTACTCTCGACTTGAATCCGGTTCTCTTGTAAGTACACTTTTGTGTAATTCCCATTCGTTAAATGGTTGAAATAGTCAGTTGCTAAAGCTAATGTTTTTGGTAATTTTCCTTCTTGCAAACTCCGCATAGTTTCTTGAAGTATTTGAAGTGCTAGTTTAGTTTCTGTCCATTCCCGAGTCATTTGTTGTAATTTGCTTTTTTCTGAATAGAAGTCTTGCATGAGTACAGCAAACGTTCCACCCTCTTCAAGTGTTGCTATTTCATGATTTTTTGCAGCCAATGAGGCATGAATATTTTCTTGCTCTAATTCTATTTTTCGCAGTTTTTCTTCTAGTTGAAGCTCTTTTTCTTTAATGACTTCTTGCGCTGAAAAATGACTTAATGCTAGTCGCTTATCTGGTTCAAGTTGCGCTTCTAGTAGAATTAAACGTTCGCGCCATTGCTGTTCTTGTTTTACTCGCATTGCTGCTACACGGAATTCGTCTTCATTATTTACTTTGGCTTGTTCTAATAAGTCCGCTTTTTCCTTTTTAACAAGTAGTAGATCTTGTTTTACTAAATTTAATTGCATTGTAACTTGTTCCATTTTTTCTGCGAGTTTGGCGTTTTCGGTCAAATTATTTCGGTAATATAGCAAACCTTGGCGTAAGAAAGATATTTTTTCTTCAATATTAGCCGATTCTATAGGTGCATCTAGTTTTTCTAATCTGAGCTGGTATGAGTGTTGTTTTTCTGCTAATGGTTCTAATTTCAATGTCAGTTCTGCAGCTAATTGATTTTTTTCGCTATGTTCTTTGTAGGTTTGAACTATAGCCTCCCAGTTTTCATCTGGAAGTTCATTAATCGCTAACGTATCAAATAAATGGTTTAGTTCTGATTGATAGTCGTATTGTGATTTGATTATTCTGCTTTGGCGTTCTTCTAATTGTGCTATTTGTGAAGCAATAATGTCCATTTCGCTCAGTAATTGTTGCCATTCTTGCCTGATTTTTTGCTGTTCTAAAAACGCTAAAATTTGTTGATTGCTAGTTGGCGCGGGTGTTTTAGTAAGAACTAATAAATAAACAGATATAAGAGCCGCTAGAAAAACAACAGCAACGCTCCAAATCGATTGGAAAATCACTAAAACTACTAAAGCTGCAAGAAAAATAGCAACAGCTACAATCGATTTAGTTACGGGTGTTTTTTCTTTTGAATTTATTTTTTCTTTTTCTTGTTGGAATCTTTTATTGTCCCACATATTTGTTTCTATTTTATCGATCTTTTGTTGCAATTTTTCTTCTGATTCTTGAGTAAGCTTTAATTCTAATTGAATATCATGCTGTTGTTGTTTGTTTAATTGCTCGAGTTCTTTTATTCGAAGTACTTTTTGATCTAGCTCTTTTGTCCATTTCATTGGTGTTTGTTTAGCATCTGTTTGATAGTACTTGATCTCTTTTTCTAAACTTTTTTGTTGTAATTCGCGCTCATTATAAGCACCATAAGTTTCGATTAAATAGGTTATTTCTGCTTCGTTTTCAGCAAAAAAAGCAGTATGTTCGAAATTATTTTTGTTAATCAAGTTTTTTTGGCGTTCTTCTAATTGAATTAATTGATTTTGCCATTCTTTTTCTCTTAGTTGCAAATGTTCCAAACGGATAATACCATCTGGTGGAAAAGTAGCTTCGGTTAAAGGTACTGCTTTTTCGCTTAGTGCCTTCCATTCTTGGTAAATGGGCCATAAATCTAGCAAGGTATTTAGTGTATCTAGTTCGACACGAATAGCGGTTTTTTCTTCTTGTAATTCAGTTTGTCTTGCTTTTTCTTCTTCTTTTCCAACCAAAAGCAACTCATATTTTGCATTTTGTTTTTTTGCTTCTTGAAACGCTAATTGGCTATCTTTTACTTTTTTGAGTTGTTGATTGATTGCAGGATTTCTTCCGCTTGGTTTAAAAAGAGCTTCCAATTTTTTTTGTAATATTTCAGCCGTTTTTAAAAGTGCATCTGATCCTGTTGTACCTGTGGCAAGCAAATATCGCTCAAATTCTTTTTTCTTCCATTGATGAATATTTTGTAATCCATGAATATCAAAAGAGAAAATAGCTTCAAACGTATTACGGTCGATTTCTCCAATAATTTCCGTTAATTTTTCTTCTCCAGCTACCTGGCCATCTCCGTAATAAATACGTACATCTCCAGTAGCTTTTCCTTTTAAACGTTCGACAATCACTTTACCCATAGGTGTATCCTCGAGCGTCAATCTCCCACCATAAGGTCCGCCGTTTTTAGGTTCCATACGTGGAATAGATTGTTGTCTAGTTGGGAAACCAAATAAAATACTATGTATAAAAGCCATAATAGTCGATTTTCCAGCTTCATTTTCTCCAAAAATAACTTGAAAATCCGAAATATGATTAAAATGAGCATCGGACCATTTGCCATAACCAACTATATCAATGGACGTTATTCTCATTTCTCATCACCTTCCACTTCTTTAAGCACCGTTCCTAGTTCTGTCAAAGCTGCGTCTAACATTAACTGCCGATCTTCTTCTGATAAATCGTCTAAATATCTACTCACACCACTTTCAAAATATAGAGCCTCCACAGTTTGATAAAAAGCTGATTCATCTTGTAACTTTTCGAAAACTTGAGTTATTTCTTTGCTCGCTAAATGTTGCTCATGCCAGTTCTTTAAATCGCTTTGGTTTGTCAGTTCTATTGTGAGTTTATGAACCCAAACAAAGGTGCTTCCCGTTAAGTCTGTTTCTTCTTGAAGCATTTGTAGCCAGTCAGTTGTATTTATTTTTTGTTTATTGGCCATTTGAACAATAACATGCAGAAAAAAGGAATTACTCTGACCTTGGTATGTAGCTAAAAGTTTTGTGACTTCCCGGTAAAAAGTATTGAGTTCGCTATTTTCAGGCAAGGTAATGATTACTTCTTCCCAAATAATAGGGCTGGTTGCTATGAAATCAATGGTCGTATTTGACGCCGATAATGTGACAATACTCGCTCCTTTTTCGCCTGACTCTTTGCGGTTCCGTCCTTGAATATTTCCCGGGTAATAAACGCTTGGTGATTCTGCTAACAATTGGCGTTTATGGATGTGTCCGAGCGCCCAGTAATCAAATCCTTTTTTAGTGATTTCCTGAATACGAAATGGTGCATAAACGTCATGGTCTTCACTGCTGGATAGTTCAGAACCATGTAAAAGCCCGATATGAAAATCTGCCTCTCCTTGTTTATTATATTCGTTTACACGGCTAGCACGAATGTGACGTTCTCCGTAACTAAATCCATAAATATGAACAATTGCTCCATTCTTTGTTTCTATGGCAGCCATTTCAACTTGTTCTGAAAAAACATGGACATTTCCAGGTAATTGAAGTTTTTCCTTATGTTTCTCTATAAAATCATGATTTCCGTGAATAATGAATGCTTTTATCCCAGCTTGCTCTAATCGCTTCATTTCTTTTGAAAAACGAGCTTGAGCACGGACACTTTGATCTTCACTATCATAAATATCTCCTGCAATTAATACAAATTCCACCGCTTCTTTTATTGCTACAGTTATAATGCGTTCCAACGATTGAAATGTGCTTTCTTGTACGGCAGAAAAAAGTGGTTGTGGTAATGTCGAAAGCCCAATGAAAGGACTATCCAGATGCAAATCTGCTATGTGTAAAAATTTGATTTCTTTCATGACTTTCGCCTCCTTAAAAAACCGAATATACGTTCTTATTATACCTTACTATCTTTTTACGTACAAGCATTTCAAATAAAAAAATGGTTCTACTATTTGCTAAATAAATAACAAATAATAGAACCACTTCGATTAATGAAAATTAGTCGTTTGCTACGTTATATAGGTCTTGTAATGGCGTCATAATAATGCGATTTAGATCATTAATAATTGTGCTCATTGCTTGCTCTTTTTCCATTAATTTAACGATTAGTTCATTTTCTTGAACTTCTTGCGCTACTTGTTGTGCAACATTTACTGTTTCGTCGTCAATTTCTTGACCAGTCATTTGTTTTTCTTGGATTGTTACTTGAACATCACGGAAACGTTCGAATTTTGCTTTTGCATCCGCATTTTCGTTCACTTCACGGTATGCATCTTGTAAGCTGATGAATTCAGGTGTTTCACGAATTCCTTTGTCTAAATCATGTGCTACATCATAAATATTAACTGCCATTGATAAATCCTCCAAATATCTGTATTTGTCACTTCTGTTTCACTATAACAAAAAGTCGCATGTTATTCCAGTATAAAAGAACTAAATCCACATCGCGAGTATTCCTTGAATGATTCCGATAAATCCTCCTAAAATCCCGCCTAAATAGGTTATCATTTTTAATTCTCTACCGGAAATCTCTACAACAAGCTTTTCAATTTCAGGTAATGAAAAAGTCGCTATTTGTGTTTCCACAAGTTTTGCTAAGTCCATTCGCTCCACTATTCCTGCACTATGAGTCGCTACAAAATCAAGCATTCGCTCTACTGCAAAAGGAATCATTTTTTCTGTAATGGCGGCTTCATAATTGCGTAGTATGCCTTGAATGGGTTGGTTAAATAGTTTTTCATGTGGAACAGCTTGAATAATTTCTGAAGTAAGCTGCCCTGCCAAATGTGCTTGTTTTTCTGTTGGGATAAGTTCTTGTAGCTCTTTTGCTTCAAAATTATGCCATTCAGTTGTTAGCAATTGGTTGATGATATTTTTAGTGTCTTCTTGGTTAATAAGTTTTAAGCCCTCTTGTTGAATTTTTTCTGAGAAACTATCGATATTGATGAACATTCTCGCCATGCTGCCCATTTTCCCATGTTCTTCAAAGAATTTTTGAAGCATTTGTTTAATCTGAATTTTGCCTGCTTCACTCGCTATAAAAACACTCATTTTACTCGTTATTCTTTCTGTTACATGAGGGAGTTTTTTGGTTAGTTCGTTTTCTAGCATAGAAGGAATTAACTCGCTCATTTGTGTTGATTGTTTTGTTGTTAAAAAGCGACTAATTTCAATCTCTAGCGTTCTTTCTAACCATGAAATAGAGCGAACTTCTGCATTTTCGTATCCTAAGTGGTGCAGTAATTCGTTCGTCGTTGTTTCTAATTTCATTTTTTCATGAAACATTTTTGTGATGGTTTCTGTTACTTCTTTTTGTAAATTCTCATCCAATAGTCTCGCGCGAATGGCATCCTCTGTTAGTAAATGACTTACCACTACTTTTCCAATATGTTCTGCAAGTTCATCGCGTCTTTTCGGAATTAGACCTGGTGTAAATGGTAAACGTTTATTAAATAGGTAAACGGCTTTGTACGGACGAAAGAGCATTCGGATAGCGATATAATTCGTCATCGCCCCAATAAATCCGCCAATCACTGCCATTAAAAGTATCGTAAATAATACTGACATGTTTTGCATCTCCTAATATTTGTCTAGTAAAAGTGGTTTTATTATACGTGAAAAATCCCTAGACAACAATTGTTTCTAGGGAAGTTCATTCTAAAGTATGAGATTACAAATTAGTCATTTTTAGTGGGTCTATCCATAAATCGAATTCTTTTTCTGTTACAAAACCAGTTTTAATTGCTGCTTCTTTTAAAGTCGTATTTTCATCGAAGGCTAACTTGGCAATTTTGGCAGCTTTTTCGTAACCTATATGTGGATTCAAGGCTGTAACAAGCATCAGCGAATCATTTACTTTAGCTTCAATCACACTTTCATTGGCAGTTAGTCCTTCTAAACAATGAATTCGGAAGGAGCGCATACTATCAGAAAGTAATGTGATAGATTCTAAGAAATTAAAAATAATTACAGGCTTATAAACATTTAATTCAAAATTACCTTGGCTTGCTGCAATATTAATCGTTGTATCATTTCCCATTACTTGAGCGGCCACCATCGTAATTGCCTCACACTGTGTAGGGTTCACTTTTCCTGGCATGATGGAGCTGCCTGGTTCGTTAGCCGGGATTGTTAGTTCACCAATGCCACTACGAGGACCACTTGCTAGTAGACGAATATCGTTAGCAATTTTCATTAAATCAGAAGCAAGGCTGCGAATGGCTCCATGGACAAAATTAATCGGGCTATGACTCGTTAAAGCGAAATATTTATTAGAATCGGAAGTAAAAGAATACCCAGTTTGTTTCATTAATTCTTCTGCAACTTTATCACCAAAATCTTTGGAGGCATTTAATCCCGTTCCAACTGCTGTCCCGCCAATTGCAAGTGGTAAAATTGCTTTCATACTAGACTCAAGGTAGTTTTTATTATTTGTCAGACACGCTTCCCAGCCACTAATTTCTTGCCCAAGCGTGAGTGGAGTTGCATCTTGTAAATGTGTTCTACCAATTTTAACGAGCTGCATATATTGATTTTTCTTCGTCGTTAAAACTTCTTCCATTTTAGTTATTTCTGGTAAAAGTTTCGTTACTAAAGCTTGATAAGCAGCTATATGCATCGCTGTCGGAAATGTATCATTCGAGCTTTGCGACATGTTAACATCATCATTTGGATGAACTTTTTCCTCACCTAAAGTTAAATTGGCAACGTGGGCAATAACTTCATTAACGTTCATATTGCTTTGCGTTCCGCTTCCCGTTTGCCAAACGACTAAAGGAAAATGTTCATCTAGTTCGCCTTGAATGATTTGATCACAAACGTTTCCGATTGCTACCGATTTCGCTTCGGATAACTTTCCTTCTAAGGCATTCACTTTAGCCGCAGCTTTTTTCAACTGAGCAAAAGCGTAGATAATTTCTTTCGGCATAGAATTATCACCAATAGCAAAGTTTCTTCTACTTCGCTCTGTTTGGGCTCCCCAGTACTTAGTTGCATCAACTGAAATTTCTCCAAGTGTATCACGTTCAATTCGTTCCATTTTGCCACCCCTTTTTATTCTATTTTATTATATTCCGGATGTTTACGCAAAACCAACAAATAATGTTCGCTATTCTGTTTTTTGAAGTGGTTTTATTTTAATCATTACAATGGTGAGAATTATTAATAAAGCGATCCAAGCTATTGAAATGAACAGTGTTGGTATAAAGTAGTCCATTGTTTTTTCTGACATTATTAGCATAGTTGCATTTTTGCTTAAGTAAGCAGGATTAAACATTTGTATCCAACCGCCAAAACCGCTAATGACACCTAAGAGAATGGCTGTAAATACGCTAATCATTGCAACTACGGCATTGCTATCAAATACAGCACTGGCGAAAACGACCAAACTAATAACAAAAACAAACCAAAGTGCGTAGACAAAAAATCCTTCGATCAAAGAATTCATATCTAAATCGCCAAATAAAAAATACGTGTAATATGCTGCTAAAACATAACCAATGAATAATGAACTTAAGCCAACAATACACTGCATAACCCACTTGGATAGGACATATTCTACGGCTGATACTGGTCTAGTCATAATAAAAGCAAGCATCCCTCTAGAACGGTCATTTTGAATGCAAGCCATCGCCACGACAATCATAATGATAACTCCAATTTGATCAAACTGAGAGCCAAGTGTTTGCGACATTACTTCTTGCGCTGATTGATTTCCCATCAAAGCGACAACTTGCTCCGCTTCTGCGCCAGTTCCGACCGCTTTAAGTATTTCTGGTAAAAAATAAAGCATTAATGGTTGGGTGAGTCCAAGAAGTGCAAAGACAGTTGGCATCCAAATGATTCTCAAACTCCGCCGCTGTTCTAACCATTCTTTTCCGAGTAAAGCACTAAAATGCGTCATTATCTCACCTTCTCCATAAAAATTTCTTCTAGGCTTTGGTGTCTGTTTTCTACGCGAATCAGCTCACCTTTCGTTTTTAATAGTGCTTCTAGAATAGCTTCTGAGCCAGCTTTTTTATCTATAGCATACACTTGATAAACCATTCCTACCTTTTCGATTTTTTCAATATGCTGATTTTGATTAAGAAGCGCTAACCAAGCTTCCTCATCTCCAATAAATTCAACATCAAATACCGGGGAACTTTCTTCTTGCATAAGCTGTTCAACTGTTTTATCCGCAACTAATTCACCGTTTTTGATAATTGCAATGCGGTCACAAACCTCTTCCGCATCTTTTAAAATATGAGTTGAAAACAAAATTGTCATTTCACTTTTCAGTTTTTCTAAAAGCACGATAATTTCCCGGCGACCAATTGGATCAAGTGCGGATACCGGTTCGTCCAAAACAAGCAATTCCGGTCGATGTAAAATTGCCTGAGCGATCCCAAGACGTTGCCGCATTCCTCCTGAATAGGTGCTAATTTTTTTGTTAGTACTATCTGCTAATCCAACTAGTAGTAAGACTTCTTTGATTCGCTCTTCTAAATCTTGTTTTTTCATGTTAGACAGTTTTCCCATAAAACGAAGACATTCTAATGCGCTCATCCAACCATAAAATTCTGGATATTGTGGTAAAAAACCAATTTTCTCACGCACTAACTTTGCTTCTTGGCCATCTAGTTTAATTTGACCCTCGTCTTGCGCTAAGATTTGGACAATCATGTTAATCATTGTCGACTTACCCGCGCCATTTGGTCCGATTAAAGCTACACATTCTTTATTATTTATAGTTAGATCGATTCCTTTAATAACCCATTTTCCGTTATATTTTTTCTTTAGTCCTTCGATTTCTAATTTTTTCATTAGCTTTCATCCTCTTTTCGCCCAAAAATAAAATACGCAATTGGACCAAAGATATTAATAAATATAATGACAATTAACCAAATAATAGGGTTTTTACGTGTTTGCCAATTTTTAGCTAAATCTATAATCGCTGTTAAAAGTAAGGCTAAATAAAGAATTATTACGGGAATTAGTAATGCTATTTGCGTTTTATCCAATGTATTCACCTCATTTATTTGTTATACTCATTGTATAACAGTTATAATATTAAAGCAATATAAAAAAGCACATTTTACTTAGAATAAAGTAAAATGTGCTTTTTATTAGTTGCCGATAGAATCAATTAAGTTTCCAATGCCATCTGAAACTTTTCCACCAAATTCTTTTACTTTCTCAGCACCTTTTTTAATCGTTTCGCCTGCTTCATTTGCTTTGTCTTTTACGCCACTCCAGAAGTCACTGCCACTATTATTGTCGGATTCTTCTTCTTGTTTTTTCGCAGCAGTTTCTTGTGCAGCACTTTTAGTATCAAAGTCAGCAGATTTTTGGTAACGTAAGCCACTGTTCATTACATAATGAGCTAGGCTTGATACCCCGGCAGAGCTTGTTGTAGTGAGGTAATGGTCTTTGTCTGTTTTATCAAATCCCATCCAAACAGCGCCAACTAAATTAGGCGTGTAACCTACAAACCACTGATCTTTTGTCCCATTAGTATCATTGAAAGGAACTTGAGTCGAACCAGTTTTACCTGCCATTTCGTGACCGGAAACTGCTGCACTCTGACCAGTCCCAGTATTGATTACGTCAAGTAACATCGATGTCATTTCTGTTGAAACAGTTTTTGAGATAATTTGTTTTGTTTTTGGAACATTTTCATAAACGGTATTTCCTGATGGATCAACAATTTTAGTAATGATATGCGATTCTGGTTTTGCGCCGTTATTGGCAAATGTAGCATAAGCAGTAGCCATTTCAACTGGCGAAGCACCTTTACTCATACCACCGAGTGCTAATCCAAGTGTTTGGTCTTTTTCTGGTACTTCGATGCCAAATTTTTCTACAGATTTAACACCTTTGTCAATACCGATTTGATCTAACAACCAGACCGCTGGCGCATTGATTGAGTTTGCCACCGCTTTGTACATTGGGACTTCTCCATTATAAATTCCGCCTACGTTGGTTGGAGTATAGTTTCCTTTGTACGTTACTTTTTCATCTTTTAACATCGAATCGACATTATAACCCGATTGAAGTGCTGGCGTATAGACAGCGAGTGGTTTCATCGTGGAACCTGGCTGAGCCTTCATTTGCGTAGCTCTGTTAAATCCACGGAAAACGTGCTCTCCTCGTCCACCAACAAGCGCCCTAATTCCTCCTGTTGCTGGATCCATTAGAACAGCTCCTGATTGGACAAGCGTGCCATCGTTCGCATTTCTTGGGAATAAAGAATCGTTATTATACACTTTTTCTAAAGAGGTTTGATAGTTTTGATCTAATTCCGTATAGATTTTATATCCTTTTTGCATAATTTCATCTTGAGTGATGTCAGCTTCATTTACTGCTTCATTGATAACTGCATCAACATACCAAGGATATTTGTTTGCAAGTGGATCTTTTGATTGGTCATTTAAAACGATTTTGGTCGCTTTATATTTGTCGCCTTCTGCTTTGGTTATATCGCCGGTTTCAACCATAGCATTAAGTACCATGTTCCGTCGATTAGTTGCCTTTTCAATATGTTGATACGGGTCATAGGCGCTCGGTGCTTGGAGTAGTCCCGCAATAGTCGCAGCTTCCGGGATGTTTAAATCAGCTGCTGGCTTTCCAAAGTATTTCAAAGAAGCGTTCTCAACACCCCACTCCCCGTTTCCAAAGTAAGAGCGGTTTAAGTACATTTCCATAATTTCATCTTTGGAGTAGGTTTTTTCAATCTCTCGAGCCATAAAAATTTCCTTCGCTTTTCGCGTAAAGGTCTGTTCTTGGGTTAGCAAGGCATTTTTGGCAAGCTGTTGTGTGATAGTACTACCACCACCCGAAATTCCCCCGTTTGTAATCAGGTTAACTCCAGCACGAGCGATTCCTTTTAAGTCAAAGCCCTTGTGTTCATAAAAACGTCGGTCTTCAATGGATACGACTGCATTTTGGAGGTTTTTAGAGATTTTATCAATTGATACAAAGGTTGCGTCAGTTGATGATAATTCTCCTGCTTTATCTCCGTCTTTATCGTAAACAATCGTGGCTGATTCTAAGCCTTTTTTCAAAGCATCTATATCTGCGGACTTAGCTACTACAACAAGATAAATAATAAAACTTAATAAAAATACGAGTCCTGCAAGTAAAAAAATCTTGCCAATATGTTTGTTTTTCCAGAAGCGTCTAAATTTCCGCCATAAGGTGCTAATCCATTTTCCAATAAATCCAAAGAATGATTTAATGTATTTAATGAGTTGTTGTTTAAATTTGTCCATGTAACTCTCCTATCTTTCTACACGGTATTAAAGAAAACTGTAAACACAGTTATACACGTATTTTACGTTAAAACACAATTTTATGCCACCAACTTTAGACCGATTTTTGTAATATTTTTGTAATAATCCATATTTCCTACACATTTATTTACTTCTTTTTTACAATTTCTTCATTTTAATGTTTCCAGTAGTTTAAAAAGGGTAGATATTAATGTTACCATTACTAGTGTTTTGGTAATAATAATCGCCTATATACTGTGTACAACTAGTAATGGCAGCAAGTTTTACATGGGTTCATTAATAAGCCGGAAAGGATTTGGAATATGACGCAAAAGCTGATCTACTTTTTATCACAAACGCATATTCGAAGTGCCATTGCTGAAGCTTGGGCGAAGAAACTTTCACTTAGCAATGTCAAATTCATTAGCGGTTCTTGGCATAAATCCAAAGCAACTCCATTTATTGCAGAAGCGTTGAATGAGTTTGCGATTGAGCCACCTGAAAGCTTGTCTTATTCCCCTAGCTCTGAACTACTGGCAGATGCTGATCTCATTGTAACAATTTATGATTCTGCACATGAAACTGCACCACAATTTCCTGCTAACATACAAGAAAAAATTATTTATTGGGACATTGATGATCCAGAACAAGAAATAGCGTTACCCAAAAAATGGGCGAGTTATCAAGAAGTCTGTGATAACATTGCCTTATCTGTAAAAAATTTAGAGCACGTATTGATAGAGGCTTAGATTTCGTTGTCCCGCCACTCGTAGGCGGGACTTTTATGTTAAAAGAAAGGGGTATACATACTATGGACGGATATAATGATTTAAAAAAAGCAGAAAAAGCCGCCTTTTTAAGTATATTTGCTTACTTATTTCTTTCCGTTTTAAAAATTGCAGCTGGTCATTTCGGAAATTCTGATGCATTACTTGCAGATGGATTAAATAACACAACAGATATAGTCGCATCCGTTGCTCTTCTGATTGGCCTTAGAATTTCACGCATTCCACCTGACGCCGATCATTCTTATGGTCATCGGCGAACAGAAACAATTAGCTCCTTAATTGCATCCATTATTATGTTTTTAGTTGGTGTTCAAGTCATTTGGAGTTCTATTGTTCATATTATTGAAAAGGAATTCACTGCACCTTCCATGTTGACTGCTATTGTAGCACTTTTTTCAGGTGTATTCATGTATGCTATTTATTTATATAATCATAGACTCGCGAAAAAACTTGATAGTCAGGCGGTCCGAGCAGCTGCTTATGATAATCGTTCGGATGCATTTGTTAGTTTTGGCGCATTCATTGGAATTATCGGAGCAGTACTTGGAGTTCCGTGGCTCGATTCAGTGACAGCCTTTTTAGTTGGTGTTTTAATTGTTTATACGGCTGTCAAAATCTTTTATGATGCAGCTCATACATTAACAGATGGCTTTGATGTATCCAAATTAGAAACAATTCACGATTTAATCGCTTCTGTCCCCGATGTCAAAAAAGTTATTGATATAAAGGCGCGGATGAATGGAAATCGTATTTGGATTGATGCAACTATCGCAGTTGACCCAGAGTTAAATGTAGTAAAAAGCCATGAAATCACTGAAATTGTTGAACAAAAAATCCGTAATGAATACGAAGGTGCATTCACGTTAGTCCATATTGAACCTTTTTTTGAATAATATTCATTGTCAATAATCGTAAAGTCAACTATAATTTAGATTAAAGTATCATTTGCTGGGAGGGAATATTCGATGGGGCAGAGAAACTAATTCACTTAAATTATCTAACTAGAATGAAAAGTATGCAGCAATACATTGGAGGAGTTCTCTTCCAGAGCCGTTTTTTTCTTCTATATAGATAGTTTTATCATAAGCTTATTTATATTAAATTAGGAGGTGTTTGCCTTAGCAGAAACTGTTTCTGCCAAGGCGATTTATTGATATTAACCATTAAATTTTTAATTATAGCTTTACTTATTGCTATATCAGCGTTTTTCGTGGCAACGGAATTTGCGATTGTAAAAATGCGACCGAGCCGTTTGGACCAATTAATTGCAGAGAAAGATAAACGTGCGGTTCTTGCTAGACATATTTACAATCATTTGAACGCATACTTATCAGCCTGCCAACTCGGGATAACGATTAGTTCTCTTGGACTTGGTTGGTTAGGGGAATCTACGGTTGAAGCTGCATTGCATCCATTATTCAGCTTGCTAGAACTACCACAATCTGCTATTACGATTCTTTCGTTCACTATAGCCTTTCTTTTTATCACGTTCTTACACGTGGTTGTCGGGGAACTTGTACCGAAAACACTTGCGATTGATAAAACTGAAACGGTTGCTCTTGCGGTAGCACGTCCACTGCATATTTTTTATAAAGTGATGTTCCCGTTCATTTGGATTTTAAATGGTTCTGCGGTTTTCATCGCGCGTTTATTCGGCTTAGAACCAGCTTCTGAACATGAAATCGCTCATACAGAAGACGAGTTAAAAATAATCGTTGGCGAAAGTTATAAGAGCGGTGAAATCAATCAATCCGAATTCCGTTATGTGAATAAGATTTTTGATTTTGACGAACGTATGGCGAAAGAAGTTATGATTCCGCGAACGGAGATTGTAACGGTTGATACGGGATCTACTATCGGTGAATTATCCGACATTATGCAAAATGAGCGTTATACGCGCTATCCAGTTATTGATGGAGATAAGGACCACGTTATCGGTGTACTTAATTTAAAAGAAATTTTGTCAGCATATGTGGAACACGGATCGAATCCAAGTTTTAGTATTGATCCTTACGTAAAACCAATTATTCGTGTGATTGAGACAATTCCAATTAAAGAATTGCTTTTCCGAATGCAGCGCGAACGTTCTCATATCGCGATTTTACTTGACGAATATGGCGGTACTTCCGGGCTCGTTACGGTAGAAGATATTGTCGAGGAAATCGTTGGTGATATTCGCGATGAATTTGATGCTGATGAAATTCCAGAAATCCGCAAAATCAAAGACGGTCACTACATTGTTGACGCAAAACTTCTGATTGATGAAGTAAATAATATTTTAGGTACTGAAATCGAGGAAGAAGAAGTTGACACAATCGGCGGCTGGTTCTTAACACAAAATTATGAAGTAGAAGTTGGGGACGAAATCGATTACGATGGCTTTATTTTCCGCGTGAAACAAGGCGAACCCCATCATATTGAATATATCGAGATTATCAAAAAAACAAATGACTAATAATAAAGGTAGCTATCCTCTCACTTGGATAGCTACCTTTTTAAATGCGATGTTCTAGCATAAATTGTTTGAATCGCTCTGCTGCTGGAGTTAACGTTTGGTTTTTTACAACCGCTAAATAAAAGAAACGTTCCCAGTTTGGACTTCTAATTGGCAAAACTTTGACGTCCACATAATTTAAAATCGGCATATTTGGAACAACGGCAATCCCAAAATTTTGCGCAACCATTCCTGCAATCACTTGATCTACTTCGATTTCATAGGCAATTTTGTAATCCTCGCCAATTTTTCTAAATAAATCATCAATAATTGGTCGTAAGCCGCTTTTCTTTGAGAAAGCAATATGCGGGTATGGCACGGTTTCAATTAAATCAATCCAATCTTTTTCAGCTAATGGATGACTTTTTGGTACAATCAGCACTAATTCTTGTTTTGCAATCGGCGTAAAATGGATATTTCGTTCATTCTCGAGCTTAGAGCATATCCCAATATCGTATTTCTTTTCTTTTAGTCCTTGAATAATATCAATCGAAACACCCGTATGAAAAACGAAATCAATTTTCTTTTCTGGTTCTGTTTGTATGAATTCTTGAACAAGCTTAGGTACAAGTGAGGTTCCAAGCGTTTGTAAAAATGCTAAATCAATCTGCCCTTCCCCGTTTGCGGCTTTTTTGGTAGTTGCTACTCCGGCATCAATCATGTCTAACGATTCTTCTACATAATCCAGAAATACTTTTCCAGCCTTGCTTAATCCAATGTTTCGTCCCTCTTTTTCAAATAAAGGTATACCTAATTCTTGTTCTAACGAAGAAATTGCGTGACTTAAACTCGGTTGAGTGATGAGTAATTTTTCAGCTGCTTTTGTGTAATGTTCCATGTGCGCCAATGTGACGAAATAACGTAAATGGTGTAAATTCATGGCTTCTCTCCTTACTAAAAATTATCTATGCAATTTATCTATCAATTAATAGAATAATACCAATTTGTTTTTATGGAATAGTCATAATACAATTAGACTGTAGTTACACCAGCAGAACAAACTATTCCTTAAAAACCAATATACGGTAGAATACGTTAACTGTCCAGTTGAAATTTCAAACATTGAAGGCGTTATCACATCAGCGATATTTAATGAACGGGAATTTATTTTTTTACTGGTGTTTGTGAAAATATTATCAAAGTTTCTTGTAATTTTTATTCTAGAGAGGAGATAATTTTTATGACAAATGCAAATGGCGACCTAAAAAAATGCCCAATCACGATTAGCTCTTACACGCTTGGAACGGAGGTATCTTTTCCTGAACGAGTGAGAATCGCAGCAGAAAATGGTTTTGATGGAATTGGCTTACGTGCAGAAAACTATGTAGATGCATTAGCCGCTGGATTAACTGATGATGATATGTTGCGGATTTTAGATGAGCATAACATCAAAGTAACAGAAGTAGAATACATAACTCAGTGGGGAACCGCCGAGGACCGCACAGCCGAACAGCAAAAGAAAGAACAAACTACTTTCCACATGGCGCGTTTATTCGGCGTCAAACATATTAACTGCGGTTTGCTTGAAAAAATCCCCGAAGAACAAATCATTACGGCACTCGGTGAATTGTGTGACCGTGCGGAAGAATTAATTATCGGTTTAGAGTTTATGCCATACAGTGGTGTAGCAGACTTAGCAGCAGCTTGGCGTGTAGCTGAAGCATGTGGCAGGGATAATGCACAACTAATTTGCGACACTTGGCACTGGGCTAGGGCAAACCAAACAGCAGAATCAATCAAAAATGTTCCCGCTGACCGGATTGTTTCCATCCAATTATGTGACGTACACGAAACACCTTACAAAGAACTTCGGGAAGAATCTCTCCATGACCGACTTGCTCCTGGCGAAGGATACGGCGATACAGTCGGTTTTGCTCGAATCTTGAAAGAGCATGGCGTTAACCCCCGTGTTATGGGCGTTGAAGTTATATCAGACTCCATGGTAGAAACTGGTTTAGAATATGCTGCCATCAAAGTATATAATGCCACGAAAAAAGTATTAGACGAAGCATGGCCAGAAATTTCTCCCAAATAAAAAATAGTTAAATATGTGAAAAAAGTAACGTAACAAGAAGATTCTACCTTGAAAGGGAAGTGTTTTTTTTGAAATTTAATTCGATGTTCTCACCGATTGATATCGGGCCTATGAGAGTACCAAATCGTTTTGTTGTATCTCCAATGTGTAATAACTATGCGAATACAGATGGCACTTTAACAGATACTTCACTAGCCTATTATAAAGAACGTGCGCTTGGTGGCTTTGGTCTAATTACTTTTGAAGCGACCGTTGTAGATGTTCGGGCAAAAGGCGGCGCAAATAAAGCATGTCTTTATAGCGATCATCAAATTGCCAGTTTTAAACGAGTGATAGATGCTTGTCATGACGCGGGTGCCAAAATCTCTGTGCAATTACAACACGCTGGACCTGAAGGTAATTCTAAAGTTTCTGGTTATCCTTTAAAAGCAGCTTCCGCCATCGCTTCAGCAGAAGGACGCAATACACCGGAAGCCATTTCACGGGAAGAACTTTATGAATTAATTGAACTTTACGGGGAAGCGGCTTTACGAGCAAAAAAAGCTGGGGCTGATGCAGTAGAAGTTCACTGCGCTCATGGTTATTTAGTAAGTAGTTTCCTATCTGGACGCACGAATAAACGTGTGGATGAATTCGGCGGCTGTTTTGAAAATAGAATGCGACTACCAAGACTAATTATCGAAAGCATTCGAAAACGTGTTGGTCATTCCATCGCAATCCTATGCCGAATTAACAGTACGGATGGCGTGGACGGCGGACTAAGTGTCCAAGATAGTGCGACGGTAGCTGCTTATTTGGAAGATTGTGGTTTAGATGGTTTGCATGTTTCTCGTAGCGTTCATATTCGCGATGAATACATGTGGGCTCCTACCGTGTTACACGCTGGTTTTAGTTCTGACCTTGTAACACAAATTAAACGCGCGGTTTCTATCCCAGTAATTACAGTTGGGCGTTTCACCGAGCCGCATTATGCTGAACTAATGGTTCGCGAAGGTCGGGCTGACTTAGTTGCTTTCGGACGACAATCGTTAGCTGATCCAGAAACACCGAATAAGGCGGCGGCTGGAAAACTAGACGAATTACTTCCTTGTATCGCTTGTCTTCAAGGTTGTGTCGCTAACATGTATGCAGGAAAACCTATTACTTGTTTAGTGAATCCTCTACTCGGCCGCGAATCCGAAGCCTATTTGCCAAAAACACCTAGTAAAAAAGTTGTTGTTATCGGCGGTGGTGTTGGTGGGCTTTATGCTGGTTGGATGGCTGGCTCAAGAGGTCATGATGTAACAGTGTACGAAGCATCAGACATTATCGGCGGCCAAATGCGTTTAGCTGCCTATCCTCCAGGAAAAGGCGACCTAACTAATATGGTTCGCAGTTACATTAAAAAATGTGAACAATTCGATGTGGAAATTAAAACCAATACACCTGTCACACCAGAACTTATTCAAGAAATTGCCCCAGATGCTGTTATTATTGCGACTGGCGCTACCCCACTCGTCTTACCAATTCCAGGTATTGAAGATTCCGGCTTAATCCACGCAGTCGACTTACTTGATGGCAAAGAATCTTGTGGCAAAAAAGTACTAGTTGTTGGCGGAGGTATGGTTGGTAGTGAGACTGCTGCATTTTTAGGTGAAGCTGGTCATGATGTAACAGTCGTCGAACTTCGTGATGAAGTCGGAGCAGATGTTATTTCTGAACACCGAAAATTCCTTATGCGCGATTTTGACGAGTATAAAATTAAAAGTATTACTAATGCAAAAGTGACGAGTTTCTTACCAGACGGGGTTACGTACTCCTTAGCTGATGAAAAAGAGTACCGCATTGATGGGTTTGACTCTGTCGTACTTGCAATGGGATCAAGAGCTTACAATCCACTGGAGGAAGCCATCAAGAAAATCGTCCCAGAAACTTATGTTATCGGTGATGCAGTTCGTGCGCGCCGAGCATTAGATGCAACAAAAGAAGCACTAGATGCGGTATTGCAATTATAATTTATGGTTGTACTCGCTGTTAAGCCGGCGAGTACAAACCTACTTGGAGGTAAATGAACGTGGAAAAAAGAATTTCAGGATCAACTCGGCTTCTAAGTTTAATTGGTACACCCGTAGACCATTCAAAATCCCCAATCATGTATAATTATAGTTTTCAAAAAGCTGGTTTAGATTATGCGTATCTTGCATTTGATATTCCTGTAAGTAAAGTCGCTGATGCAATAGCTGCTATCAAGACTTTTAACCTGCGTGGCTCTAACGTAACCATGCCTTGTAAAAGTGAAGTTTTAAAATACATGGATGAACTTTCCCCTGCTGCGCGAATGATTGGTGCTGTAAATACCATTATAAATGAAGATGGGAAATTAACCGGACATATCACAGACGGTCTTGGTTTTGCTAGTAATTTACGAGATTCTGGTGTAGATGTGGCGGGCAAAAAAATGACCATCATCGGCGCTGGTGGTGCAGCAACAGCAATCCAAGTTCAGTGCGCACTTGATGGGGCCAAGGAAATCGCCATTTTTAATATTAAAGATGATTTTTATGAAAAAGCTAAACAAACGATTGCTTCTATTAAACAAGAAGTTCCTGACTGCATCGTACATATTTATGACTTAAATGACGCAGCAAAATTACATGAGGAAATAGCAACTAGTGATATTTTAGTAAATGCTACACTCGTTGGTATGCATCCACATGAAAACGAAACGCCTGTCAAAGATACGACGGTCTTCAGAAAAGATTTAATCGTCACCGATGTTGTCTACAATCCAAAGAAAACCAGACTGTTGCTAGATGCAGAAGCTGCTGGTTCAAAGACTGTAGGCGGACTAGGCATGCTTTTATGGCAAGGCGCAGAAGCATACAAACTGTTCACAGGTAAAGATATGCCTGTTTCAGAAGTAAAAGATTTATATTTTAACTAATAAATTCATCAGGATTTCGAGAGGAGAAAAAAATGAACGCAAAAAGATTTTATCCAACAGCAATTGCACTTTATTTTACTTATTTTATTCACGGTATTGGGGTATCCATTCTTGGCCAATACAAACAAGATTTCGCTGGAGTATGGGGAGCAGACAAGCTTTCCGACGGTACATTTGATGTCAGTATGGTTATTGCTGTTATCGCAGCACTCGGCCTAGGACGTTTACTTACACTGCCAATTTCCGGACCTTTTTCAGATAAATTTGGCCGTAAACCTTCCGCATTAATCGGTGTTGGTTTATATGCCATTTATTTCATCGGATTAGCATTTGCACCGAATATGTATATTGCTTATGCTTTCGCTTTTGTAGGCGGGGCCGCGAATTCATTCTTAGACACTGCTGTAACACCATCCGTTCTAGAAATTTTCACTAAAAATGGCGCTATTGCCAATATGTTTACTAAATTCTCTATTTCTATCGGACAATTCGTATTACCTTTCGCTATTGGTATGGTAGCAGCAGCGAATATGTCTTTCCGTACACTATTTATTATTACGATGGCATTAATTGTTATCGACGGTTTAATTATCGCATTTATGCCATTCCCACCAATGAATAACAATGTGGGCGGCGAAAAAGCAAAACCAGCGAAAATGAAATTCAATGCAACTAGTTGGGCAATCATAGGTATAGGTTTCACATGTACCTCCACTTTCCAACTATGGTTAAACTGTAACCAAGAGCTCGGAAAATTATATGGCATGGCTGATCCAAGTAAGATTCAATCATTCTACTCACTAGGTACTATGTGTGCTATTTTAATTACAGCTGTTCTCGTGAAAAAATTCATTTTACCAGTGCGAATTCTCATTATATATCCAGCAATTGCTACTTTAATGCTACTAATTATTTACATCGTCCAAACACCGACTATATGCTTAATTGGTGGATTTGTAATTGGATACGCTGCTGCTGGTGGGGTTCTTCAACTAGCTGTATCAACTGCCAACGAATTTTTCCCTACAAACAAAGGGAAAATCACTTCGATTGTTATGATTTCCTCAAGCCTTGCAAACTATATCGTTTTAAACATTGCGAGCTATATTACTAAAGCTGGTGGTATCGAAGGTCCGAAATATGTGTTATTATTCAATGTAGTGATCACAGTTATCGGAATCTTACTAGCAATCTTCGTCAATATGCGTTACAAAAATGAATCTAAAATTGCAACTAAATAAGAAACACTTCAACTGAGCATTCACTTGCTCAGTTGAACTTACATATCATTTGTGAATTAAAGCACAAACTTATGAGTTTTATCTATATAAAAGCTTTTAAAATAAGGGTATTTCTCATGGAAA
The DNA here is from genome assembly GCF_058684075.1 of Listeria sp. MAN/IMW/UF555. NCBI lineage: Bacteria > Bacillati > Bacillota > Bacilli > Caryophanales > Listeriaceae > Listeria > Listeria sp. MAN/IMW/UF555. The sequence goes on from NZ_JBZWZS010000002.1 coordinate 473,592, forward strand.
GGTCTTCCAAAGTAACTACATAAAGGAGAGCAGATTATGAAAAATAAGTATTTATCTACTTCACTAGGACTTTATATGAACTATTTCGTTCATGGTATGGCGTTAATCATCATTGCACAAAATATTGATTTTTTATCTCAAAAATGGCATACAGATTTAGCTGGTGCTGCCGGCGTTGTGTCTTCATTTGGGATTGGTAAATTACTTGCTGTTTTTATATCGGGAAAACTATCAGATAAATTCGGTCGTAAATTATCCGTCATTCTCGGCGTATTTTTCTATATTGTTTTTTTAGGCGGTATTTTGTTAAGTCCAAATACTATCATAGCCTATGCGTTCGGTATTTCAGCAGGAATTGCAAACTCTTTCCTTGATACAGGTACTTACCCAGCATTAATGGAAGCTTATCCTAAAAAAGCGGCATCAGCTAACATCGTTGTAAAAGCTTTTGTGCAAGCTGGTCAGTTTCTCTTACCATTTATGATTGCTTTTATTTTAGCAAATAACTTATGGTACGGCTGGAGTTTTATCGTGTTAATTGCGATTCTACTTATTAACTTACTGTATACGTTGACTCGTACGTTCCCTCCAATGACCGTTGGAAAACCGCTTGATTTCGAGAAAGAAATCGTTGAAGAGAAGAAAAAAGCATTTCATTTTAGCATTGATGAGATTTGCTTGATTCTCTTTGGATTTGTAGCACAGACGCTTCTATACATTATGAGTCAATGGATAGCAAAATACGGTTCTGAAGTTATTCATATGACTGATAATGCTTCTAGACTACTTGTGAGCTATGCAAGTGTTGGTGCTATTTTATGCGTATGTGTAACGTTTATTTTAGGAAATCGTGGGGTTAAAACACTTCATATTTTAATAACGTATGTAACGATGACGATGTTAGTTTCCTTCACGCTTTTTGCATTCCCAACTGAAATTGTCTGTCTAGTTGGTGCTTTCTTGCTTGGTTACTTCTCAGCTGGTGGTATTATCCAATTAGGTTTAACACTTCTCGCCGAAGTCTCTGCTCGTGGTAAAGGTTTTGTTACTAGCCTTTATACGATCGCTGAAGGTATTGCTGTTTTTGTTATTCCACTTATCGCTGCCGCTATTTCTAGGGTTGATATTGCTGCTATTTTCCTACTAAATGCTGGTATTGCATTATTCGGGTTAGCTCTTTTATTAATCGTATTTGCCAGAAAGAAAAAATTTGCTCGTGATCATATTTAAAAAAAGTATCGAGGTTGGGGAAATCCAACCTCGATACTTTTTTTGTTATAGTTTTTTTATAGTTTTCCATTTGTACATTAGGAACCAGAATGCTGTAGCAGTAACAATGAAAATTAAAATCATTTTTACGAGCAAAGTTACAGCTTGAGTGGTTGTTATCAGACTTTCATAATTAAATTTAGAGTAATGTCCGCCTAAACATATCGTGATATAAATGGAACCAATAATAAGTATCGGCATACGGAATTTATTATTCATTAAGAATCTACCGTTATTTTCAAGGGAAGCCGTTTTTAAGGCATACCAGCCAATTATTATCATTAAAATGGATAGAGCAATAAGTACTATAAATTCGCTGATGACCATACTTCCACTTAAAAGCGGGGTTGGTAGTGCTGAAAACAACATAACCGCACCGCCATCAACATCGGCCAATGATTTACCTTCCAAAAAGGCTTTAAATCCAACTATCAAATTAGTTGTTGCACCTGGAAACATGTAGAAAAAGCTCACTACTGCCCCTATAGCAACAACACCTGCAGCGATTATGTCTCCAACAAGATAACCAACAGCTATTGCTAAAGTGAAAGAGAATAAAAATAACAGTGAAAAAGATGCAATATACATACTAGAATCCGACACATTTGGTAAATATAACGCAGGAATTTGCTGATATATATACATAAATCTTAAGGAAATAATTAAAGGAACTATAATAAAGATGATTAATGAAGGAATGAGTAATTTATGCCAGAATATCTGGTTTTTAGAATAAGGTAAGCCAAACGTAAAATAATCCATTTGCTTATTTTTTTCAAATACGGTTAACTTTAGCCCTAAAAACAAAAATACATAAAAGAACAAGGCTAAATTTCCTTCAAAATCATAAGGAGTTAAGCTTAAATCGATTTTAATTTCATTTGGCGTCAATTGTTGATCATCCACATTCACTTTTTGAAATTCTTCCGACTGGTAATACTTATAATTTTGATTAAACATATCTACTGTATTAGTAGCTGTCATTGCTTCTGAACCAATAAAGGCAATAACAATAAATAAAAATATCCATGCGTTTTGACGCCATTCTTTAAAGAGAAGCCCTGTACTCATTATTCTTCTCCCCCTTGTTCCTCTAGATGATAAACAAACAGGTCTTCTAATGTAACCGCAAGTTCATCCATGAAAATCGGTTTTTCTCGTTTTATAGCAGCATATAATTCTGTATTCATATCCCGGAATAAAATCGTATACACCCGCCCATATTTGTTAATCACTTTGCCATTTTCAAGTAAAATAGTTGGTAACTTTTTGTTTTCAAAAGCAATTTGGATTTTGACTGCTTGTTCACGTAAAGTTTCAAGATGATAGGATTCTTCAATGCGATTTCCTTGTAAAATATGGATATAATCGGCAATTGGTTCTAAGTCGTTTAAACGGTGTGAAGATATTACAATACCTAATTTCCGTCGTTCTACTTCTTCTAATAAAATCCCAGTAATTTTCTTTTGAGCGATAACATCTATACCTTCCATAGGTTCATCAAGTAAAATAAAATCTGCTCCAATACAAAGTGACAAAACTAAACCGAAAAGTGCTTTCATTCCTTTAGAATACGTTTGGAACTTAACATCCGTGGCAAGGTTGACTTGATTCATTAATAAATCAAATTTAGCTCCATCAAATAATGGGTAAGTCTTTTGATAGAATTTTTTTATTGTTGGAATTTTGTAGCCATCCCAGCAACCTAAGTTATCTTGTAGCATAAATATTTTTTGCTTTAGTTCGGGATTTTTACTTATCGGCTCATCTAAGTAGACATCTCCTTCATCTGGAATGTAAAAACCCATCATTGTTCGAAAAAGTGTTGTTTTCCCGATGCCGTTTCGTCCAACTATGCCAACAATCTCTCCTGGATTCACTTCAAATGTTATCTTATCAAGCAAAAGCTTCCCATCAATTTTTTTACTTAACGAATCAACCCTCAAATTTTGTCACCTCCAATGATGTCCTGACTGTATTCAACAGATAATTTATGTATTTCTTCCACATTAATTCCAAGATAAACTAAATCTAAAATTATTTCTTTTAATTTTATTTTAGTTTCTGCTAACTTTTTTGGCGAACTGTTTTTTTCTGTTTGGTCCGCAATAAAGGTTCCTTTTCCTTTAACCGTGACGATTACTTCTTGACGTTCTAATTCTTGGTAAGCTTTACTCACAGTGTTTGGATTCACTCCTATTCTGCTGGCGAATTCACGTATAGAAAGAATTTTTTCGCCTTCTTGAAGTATGCCTTTGACAACTTGTTCTTTAATTTTTTGGACGATCTGTTCATAAATTGGCAGTTGACTTTTCGTATTAATAGTAAACATCTCTCCCCCCACTTTCATGACTTTTAATTATAGAGAACTAATTGTACTAGTTACAATAGTACAGTACATATAAAAATAAATCAATTCCCTTTTAAAAAGAAAATTGATTTACATTCTTTTTTTCTAATGTTAATAGCGCTTGTTTCATTGGTATTCCGCCACTATACCCTGTTAGTTTCCCGCTTTTGCCGATGACTCGGTGGCACGGGATAATTACAAGTAAGGGATTTTTTCCAATAGCTGTTCCGACTGCACGGACTGCTTTTGGACGATTAATTTGTTCAGCTATTTCTGTATAGGTTCTAGTTTCGCCATATGGAATCGTTTTTAAGGCTTCAAAAACTTCTAATTGTAATGTTGTTCCGGATAAATCAATAGGGAAAGTGAAATTAATGCTTTCTCCATTTAAATAAGCAACTAGTTCTGCTTTATATTTCCTCATTTTCTCTGGGTCATGTGTCGCTGATTGCAAGTTTTCCTTATTTTTCCCAACATAAAACAACCCTTTTTCAGTGGCGGCGAAATAAATTTTTTCTCCCGCAAAACGGATTGAATCATCATAGAACTTGTCCATTTTCTTCACCTCTTTCAACTATTAATTATACGCTTAACAAATTAGTTTTTCTATAATACCTAGTTGTAATAGCAAGATTAGAAAAGTTTTTCTCGCAATTTAACGCTATAACGTTTATGATTAAGAAGAAGTTGAGGTGATTACATTGTCAGATTATTACTTAACTAAAAAAAGATGGCAAGCAATTTCAACGAATGATCGCACTGCTGATGGTACTTTTTTCTATGGTGTGAAGACTACGAAAATATTTTGTTTTCCTTCTTGTAAATCGCGTTTACCTAAAAAAGAAAATATTGTTATCTTCCATAGTAAGGAAGAAGCCATTTCGGATGGTTTTCGTCCTTGTAAACGATGCAAATCTGGAGGGAAAAGTTTACCCGATACAGAATGGGTAGGTAACATTAAGGCTTACATTGAAGAAAATTTTGCAAAGCCATTAACCTTGCAAATTATTGCCGACGATTGTCACGGGAGCCCTTACCATCTCCATCGAACCTTTAAACGGATTACAAACATCACACCTATTACTTATTTAGACAATATTCGAATCGACTATGCAAAAAATCAGCTCCAAAACACAACCTTATCTATTGAACTTATTGGAAAAATGTCTGGTTTTCCTAATTCCTCCCATTTTTCTACTACTTTTAAAAGACATACAGCTTTATCGCCAAACCAATTTCGAAAAGAACAAAAATAAATTAGAACGGATGAAACTTATATGACGCATTTAACTTTACCTATTTTAGAAGACTGGGAAGGTCTTACTCTAACTGCTATTTTGCAAGAAAAATTTCACCTTGGAAAAAAAGCACGGCATGAAATCAGAATGTCTCAAGATGTTTTACTGAATAATAAACCACTAGACGACTGGAATACTCCGCTTTTTGTTGGCGCAAGTCTTTCTTTACCAATTATTTTGCACGATAAAATCCCGGTTTATGAATATGACTTAGAAATTATTTATGAAGATGATTTTTTACTAGTAGTTAATAAACCTGTTGGAATGAAAACTCACGCAAATGACAGCTACGAAACAGATACATGCGCAAATGCAGTGCAATATTATTTAGAAAAAACGGGACAAGAAGCAAATGCACTCGCTGTTCACCGGCTCGATCAAACCACTTCAGGATTAGTTCTTTTTGCTAAAAACAAGTTAGCTATCGCTGGATTATCGTGGCAAATGGAAAATAGAGCGATTCACCGGACTTATCTTGCTGCGGTTGATGGCACTTGGGGACTTGTGATGCAGACGATTAATAAACCTATTGGCGAAGACCGTCATCACGGCTCAAGACGCCAAATCAGTCCTTATGGTCAACCTGCCGTTACTCACGTTAAAGTTTTAGAAAATGACAATGAAAATAATACGTCTCTTGTAGAATGCCAAATCGAAACTGGCCGGACGCACCAAATCCGTGTTCACTTAAGCGGAATCGGTCATCCAATCATTGGCGATACGCTTTACGGCGGATCAAGTCGTGCAAACCGAATCATGTTACACGCAGAGAAATTACATCTTAATCATCCTTTCAAAGGCAAAGAAATGAATTTTTCCGCACCAGCTGGAGATGATTGGGTATTTTAAAAAGCCACAATATTAAATTGTGACTTCTGTACAAATCTCTACTTTCATACCGTCCGGATCTTCAAAAAACACAGCATAATGATTTTTACCACCCGCAAAAGGAAACCTGTCTTCGTATAGAAGCTTGATTCCTTTTGCTTTTAATTTAGCTCGAAAGTCATCCACACGTTCCTTTGTACCACCGTGAAAAGCTAAATGATTAAGTCCAATTCGCTTACGATGATAACCCTCTGCTAAAAATGGCTCCTCGGCTTGCACAAAGACTAAATACGTCTCTCCAAATTTATAGCTAAATCCTTCATTCCACGTTTGATATAATTCATAAGAAAGCTCTTCTAACAGCTCCGACCAAAATAGCCGGCTTTTTTCGATATTAGCTACATAGATTTCCACATGATGTAACATTTCACGCCTCCCCGATATGTTTAAGCGCTTCTCTACGACTAAGTAGCGCAAGCGTATGGCTGTTTACAAAAACGCGAACTGCCTCACTATCTACTTTCGCATATTGTCTAAGCGCCCAACCGATTGCCTTTTGAATGAAAAATTCTTTAGAACCTAGCCATTTTTCACAATTTGCAAATAAGAGTTCAGCATTTGTTTCTTCTTTATATTTTAATTGAAATAAAATGGCCGTCCGAGCTAGCCAAATATTATCTCCGTTTATCCATGCTTCGTTATAGATAGGGATTAAATCGGGATATAGTTTGAAATGATTACTTACGACCGTTCCAGCTAAGCCATCTACCGTGTCCCACCATGATTTCGTCGTAACTAATTGCTCATAGATTTCAATTGCTTCACTGGCTTGTTTTTTACCATAGCGACTTAATAAATCAATTGCCGCGTATTGAAGTTCACGCTCTTCTTCTGCAAATAATTCCACAACAAGCTCTAGCAAATCATCCGGCATACCATTTTCTCTTAAAAAATCAGCTACTAATTTTTTTCGTTCAGTGGCTCTAATTCCTAAAAATGGGAATTGGTTTTTCATGTATGCTTCCATTGGCTTCGAATCTGCTACAGAACGATTAGCACGGAATAACGTTTGAATAGTCGTCATTCTTTTTCCCCACCTGTTAAATAAGCTCGTTCTCGTTCAATACTGCTTAAAAAGTATTCTAAATCATCTGGGTCTGGCCCAACTCGTTTACCTGTTTCTAGTCGGTCGATTTTTTCCATGTCACTTGCATCCAACTGGAAGTATGAAAGTCGTGAATTTTCTTCAATACGGCTAGACGTAATCGACTTAGGAAAAATAATCGTATTTCGGTTCAAATGCCATTGCAAAATCACTTGGTCAACAGAAGCTTGATGTTTTTTCGCAATTTCTGTAATAACTGGATTTTGCATTAATATTCCTTTAGCAAGTGGCGACCAGGCAGCATGCGCGATATTCTGTTCCGCCAAATATTTTCGAAGGTCATTTTGCGGTAAAAGGGGATGTGTTTCTACTTGGTTTAAAACTGGTTTTTCATTTGCAGCAACCAATAAATCACTTAAATGATGTTGTTTAAAATTCGCAACCCCAATTGATTTAATAAGTTTTTCATCATGTAGTCGCTCCATTGCCCGCCATGAATCCCGGTATTTCCCTGCAACTGGCCAGTGAATTAAATATAAATCCAAATAATCCAACTTCAAATTTCGAAGCGTCCGTTCAAAAGCAAATAAGGTTTCATCATAACCAAGATCCCCATTCCACACTTTCGAGCTTATAAATAATTCTTCTCGTGGCACTGCACTATCCAAAATCGCTTGCCCAACAATTGCTTCATTATTATAAACTGCTGCTGTATCAAATAAACGATAACCAACTTCAATGGCTTTCTCCACAGCACCAGCGATAAATTCTTGCTCAGTCACTTGAAATACTCCAAGTCCAATATAAGGAATTGTCTCATTCCCCGGTAGTATCATTCTGTCTTGTAAAGTTTTTGTCAAAACGAAACCCTCCTCACGAAAACTAATTGTGAACTTTTTCTCTTAAATGAATTATACACTATTTTCGCAAATTTATATTTTAAAACCAGTATACCGAAATGCGCCTTACTCTCCTAATAAAAAGACGCAAAAAATCTACTTTTTTTATTCATTTTCTTAAATACCTAAAAACAGCCATTGGAAACGCTGTCAGATCGTTTATTTGCGCTTTCTGAAAAAAAAAGTTTCCTATTTATTCCCATCCTATGTTAGTATTAATTTGTGGTAAAGATCTATCAAATTTTTTATTTGTTTTTGTTAACTTATCGTTAAGAAAAAAGCTCCCTTTTTAAAGTAAAAGCGAGCTGATTATTAATGACCAAAAATGATCGGGGGAATTAAGAAAATGGCTTTTAAAAATAAAAAAGACCGTTTTGCTTCGTTGTTGCATGACATTGCAGTAAATTTACATGAAGGTGCAAATTTCTTTGCAACTTACAACATTAATTCGGTGGAGGATTTACATACTTTCTCGAATAAAATCAAAGAATATGAAACAGCTGGGGACTCCATGGTTCACAAAATGATTATGGAATTAAATGACGCTTTCATCACACCAATCGAACGCGAGGATATGTTAGAACTTACTAACCGCCTTGATGACGTGATGGATGCACTTGATGAGACAGCTTTCTCACTTGAAATCTGCCAAATCACTCATTACGATGAATACATGACTAAATTTATCCAAGCTATCCAAGCAAGCACTGTTGAAATTGAAAAAGCAGTTGACCTTGTTTTTGATAAAAAATTAAAAGATGTTCGTAAACTTGCGATTCAAATTAAAGATTACGAATCCCAATGTGATGATGTTTACCGCGAATCACTAATCCAACTTTTCCAAAACGAAAAAGATCCAATTAAACTTATTCGTCTAAGAGAAGTTTATGAAAAATTAGAAGACATTGCTGATAGTTGTCAAAGCGTTGCCAATACGCTTGAATCAATTGTCATGAAAAATGCGTAAGGGGTCTAGATAGATGGAAGGAATGTTTCTAATCACCCTTGTCATCGTACTTGCTGCGCTTGCATTTGACCTAATCAATGGGTTTCATGATACAGCCAACGCAATTGCGACTAGTGTCTCTACAAAAGCCTTAAAACCACGACATGCGATTATTCTTGCAGCAGTAATGAACTTTGTGGGTGCTATTTCATTCACAGGGGTTGCTAAAACTATTACAAAAGACATTGTTAACCCATTTGACTTAGATCACGGGGAACTTGTTATTTTAGCAGCATTACTTTCGGCAATCGCATGGAACTTAATTACTTGGTATTTCGGGATTCCTAGTAGTTCCTCTCATGCCTTGATTGGTTCCATTGCAGGTGCAGCTATTGCATCAGCCGGATTTGCAGCTATCGAATACAGTGGATTTACTAAAATCATTGTTGGTTTATTAGTATCTCCTGTACTTGCTTTCGTAGTCGGTTACACGATATATTCACTCTTCAAGATTTTCTTGAAGAACTTAAACTTAGCCACGACCAATCGGCGCTTCCGGATGATTCAAGTCGGTACAGCCGCGCTACAATCTTACACACACGGAACAAATGATGCACAAAAATCAATGGGGATTATCACAATGGCTTTAATTGCCAGTGGTTTCCAATCAACAGACGATGTGCAATTATGGGTTCAAGTATCCTGTGCGGTAGCTATGGCGATTGGTACAAGTATTGGTGGTTGGAAAATCATCAAAACAGTCGGCGGTAAAATCATGAAAATCAAACCCGTTAACGGTGTAGCAGCTGACTTAAGTTCTGTTATTATCATTTTCGGTGCCACTTTCATTCATTTACCAGTTAGTACAACACACGTAATCAGCTCTTCTATCCTTGGTGTTGGAACAGCTCACCGTGTTAAAGGAGTAAAATGGGATACTGCACAACGCATGATTATTACATGGGTTATCACACTTCCTATTTCTGCAACGATTGCAGCTCTTATCTTCTACGTACTAAGATTCGTCTTATAATTTATTTAGAGCCTTGTTATAGCAAGGCTCTTTTTATACATTTTTTTGAATAAAACTAATAAACACAAGAACAAATCAAGTTTATTTTAAAAACTTATTGCATATTTACTCATTTTGATGTATTATAATAAACATCGATAATAACGATTCATTTATCATAAATTACTCAAATACTAGAGGGAGTTGTACTTATGCAGAAGCATGTATTACAAAAGTTCGCAGCAATTTTACTTATTTTTATATTTGTATTTTCTGGCTTCACAACAGTGTTCGCCGCTGATACACAAGATGAAACTTTAACTAAAATCCAAGAAAAAGGTGTTTTAACAGTTGGACTTTCCGCTGATTATCCGCCGTATGAATTTCATCAAACCATCGACGGTAAAGATAAGGTTGTCGGTTTTGATGTAAGTATCGCTGAAAAAATTGCCAAAGATTTAGACGTTAAATTAGATATTAAAGAAATGAACTTCGATAGTTTGCTCGGTTCACTAAAAACCGGCAAGATTGATATGATTATTTCTGGTATGTCACCAACTCCAGAACGTCAAAAAGAAGTCGATTTTTCTGACCCGTATATGTTTGTACAACAGCGCGTTGTGATTAGAAAAACGGATAAAGAGAAATTTACAAGTGTAAATGATTTTAATGGCGTTAAAGTTGGTGCCCAAAAACAAACAACCCAAGAAGAATTAGCCAAAAATGAACTAGTTGGTTCAGACGTTGTTTCACTTCAAAAAGTACCTGATTTAATTTTGAACCTTAAAAGCAACAAGCTCGATGCAGTAGTTTTAGAAGGACCAGTTGCAGAAGCTTATATTAGCCAAGATAAAACACTCGCATTAGCAGATATTAAATTTGTTAATGGTAGCAAAGAAACAGCCATTGCAATGCCAAAAGGCTCCACCGCTTTACAAGAAAAAGTCAACGCTTCTATTAAAGATATACAAGATACTGGCTTACTGAAGAAATATCAAAACGAAGCCAACAAATTAATGTTCCAAGACGGTAGTTTTTACGAGAAGTATGGTAATTACTTTATCACTGGTACATTGATTACGATTGCTCTTGCTGCAATTGGCGTATTATGTGGTGCCATTCTCGGCTCATTACTAGCTCTCATGAAACTTGCAAAAACAAGATGGTTACGCTGGCCAGCAGCTTGTTATATTGAATTTGTCCGTGGTACGCCACTTCTAATTCAAATTTTCATTGTCTTTTTCGGAACTCAAATTATCGGTATGGACGTATCCGCCTTTGTTTCTGGTTGTATCGCCCTATCGCTAAATAGTGCCGCTTATGTTGCTGAAATTATCCGCGCAGGTATTTCTGCTGTCAACAAAGGTCAAATGGAAGCAGCTCGTTCTCTTGGTATGACACAAGGAGCAAGCATGCGTTACATCATCTTGCCACAAGCCGTAAAAAATATTCTTCCTGCACTTGGGAATGAGTTCGTTACTGTTATTAAGGAATCTTCCATCGTATCCGTCATTGGTGTAACAGAACTAATGTTTATGACTGGTGTAGTCCAAGGCGCAAGCTTCAAACCATTTATCCCACTAATCATCACATCATTAATTTACTTTGTACTAACATTTAGCTTGTCAAGACTACTAGGTGTTGCTGAAAGGAGAATGAGAACAAGTGATTAATATTAAAAACTTACACAAACATTTCGGTAAATTAGAAGTCTTAAAAGGCATTGACCTTGAAATCGCATCCGGAGAAGTGGTCGTAGTTATCGGCCCTTCCGGAAGCGGAAAAAGTACCTTCTTACGTTGCCTGAACTTATTAGAACAACCAACAACCGGCACGATTCTTTTTGAAAACAAAGACCTAATGGCAAAACAAACAAACGTCAACGAACTTCGTCAAAAAATGGGCATGGTTTTCCAAAACTTCAACTTATTTCCGCATAAAAACGTCCTTGAAAACCTAATGCTAGCCCCAATGAAAGTAAAAAACGAAGATAGCACAGCAGCTAAAGAACATGCGCTTTCTCTACTTGAAAAAGTTGGCTTAGCTGATAAAGCAACTAGCTACCCTTCCCAGCTTTCTGGTGGACAACAACAACGGGTAGCCATTGCCAGAGCACTTGCAATGAACCCCGACGTAATGCTATTCGATGAACCAACTTCCGCACTCGATCCCGAAATGGTCGGGGAAGTATTAAGCGTAATGAAGTCACTTGCTAAAGAAGGCATGACGATGGTTGTCGTCACACACGAAATGGGCTTCGCAAGAGAAGTTGCCGATCGCGTTGTCTTCATGGATGCCGGCGTGATTCAAGAACAAGGCACGCCCGAAGAAGTATTCGGAAACCCGCAAAACGATCGTACTAAAGACTTTTTAGGAAAAGTGTTAGCATAAACATAGATTACGTCTCACCTATTTCTCGGTGAGGCGTTTATCTGCACTTATAGAGAAAAGGAGCTAATTAAACATGATGAATAACTCAAAAATTGCTAAAAAACATCAACAAATGCCCGTTAATATCCTAGCTGATATTGGAACGCTTGCCAAAACAATGCCGGATATTCTAGATTTATCTATTGGCGATCCTGATTTAATCACAGATGCATCAATTATTAACGCGGCATTTGAAGACGTACGCGCTGGTCATACAAAATATACAGAATCTGGTGGGGATGTTGAATTAATTGATGCCATTCGTGGTTATTTCAGTCGCAATTATGATCTGTCTTTTGAACGAAGCCAAATCCGTGCCACAGTTGGCGCACTTCATGGTATGTATCTGACCTTGCAAACGATTTTAGATGACGGTGATGAAGTCATTATTCACGAACCATACTTCTCACCTTATAAAGATCAAGTGTTAAACTCTGGTGGTACGCCAATCATTATTCCAACCTACGAAAAAGATGGTTTTGCCATTAATGTTGATATTTTAGAAGCAGCTATTACAAATAAAACCAAAGCTTTAATTTTAAATTCACCTAATAATCCAACCGGCGCTGTCTTTTCCCCAGAAACTTTTGAAAAAATCGCCAATCTAGCGAAAAAATATGACTTCTTTATTTTATCTGATGAAGTGTATGATGGTTTTAGTTTTTATGAAGACTTCGTACCAATGGCCAAATTCGCGCCCGATCATACAATCACGTTCGGAAGTATGTCAAAAAATTTCGCAATGACAGGTTGGCGCCTTGGGTATATGATTGCCCCTACCTATTTAAATGAAGCAGCAAAAATTATTAACGAAGGAATTACTTATTCAGCTCCGTCACCGTCCCAACGAGCTGCTATTTACGCTTTGAATCATTCTGAGACACTAATTCCTTTAGTAACAGAAACCTTCCAAAAACGCCTAGAATATATCGCAAAACGAGTAGCAGAAATTCCATATCTTTCCTTACACCCGCTAAAAGGATCCATTTATGCATTTATTAATATTTCTAAAACAAAAATGGATTCCGTTTCCTTTACAGAATACGTTTTAAAAGAAACACAAGTACTCGTTATTCCAGGGTTAGCTTTTGGTGAATCAGGTGATAATTACGTTCGCCTAGCCGCAACGCAAGATATTAGTGTACTAGAAGAAGCATTCAACCGTTTAGCCAAATTAACCTTCTAATAAAAAGAGCAAACTCGCTTCATCAGCAAGTTTGCTCTTTTTTTATTTTAATTTGATTTCTGCAAAAGAAGAAACAACTGTCGCTTCTTTTGGAAAAGTAATATTTTTCGTCGCTTCATTAGGTACGATGTAAACTTTTAAACCCGCCTGTAGAGCTGATAACGCACCATTTTTCGAGTCTTCTATCGCGATTGCTTCTTCCGGCTTTACACCAAGGGCTTCCACTGCTTGTAAATAAAGTGCTGGATGTGGTTTAATTTCATCGACATGATCCGCCGTTTGTATCGTCTCAAAATCAGCTAAAATGCCCAGACGATCCAGCGTAGGCTCAATCCAATCAAATCCCGAGCTCGTTGCAAGCCCAATTTTATAATCATTCACTTTTACTTGTTCAAAAAATTCTTTAAAGCCATTACGAAAACCAAGTGATTGTTGACCAAGATGACAAGCTTCCGCCACGGTAGTTAAAAAAGCTTCTTTATCAAAAGCCCCGTTCGTTGCTTCCATCATATAGCTAATAATTGGTTCTTCACTTGTACCGATAATTTGCTGATAAATTTCATCTGGCAAATCAATATTGTACGTATCTTTCAAATATTTCATTGTCTCCGTATACCATAAATTCTCCGTATCAAGCATGGTTCCATCAAAATCAAAAACAACTGCTTTCACATGCATCCCCCTAGTATAAGTGATACTTTCATTGTAACATAGATAAACTATTTAAGAAATCTTCCAAAAGGGGTTGCTTTTTTGGTAAAAAACGAATAATATTGAAGTTGTGGTTTTTAATGTTCGTTATTTACCATTAAGCATGATTTTAAAAAAGGAGTGAAACACACGCATGTTTCAATTAAAAGCAAACGGTACAGATGTTAAAACTGAAGTTATCTCTGGTTTTACTACATTCCTAACGATGGTTTATATCGTAGTAGTTAACCCAGCCATTCTTTCCGCAGCAGGTGTTCCATTCAATACCGTATTTATGGCAACTATCATCTCTGCAGTCATTGGTACATTATGGATGGCGATTTTCGCTAATTATCCAATCGCAATTGCGCCAGGACTTGGTATGAATGCTTATTTCGTAACAGTAGTTACAACTCAAAAACTAGATTATTCGGTCGCATTCGCTGCGGTCTTTGTAGCAGGTATTATTTTCTTACTATTATCTTTAACACCGCTTCGTGAAAAAATCATTGAAGCCATTCCACATAATTTAAAAGCTGGGATTACTGCTGGTATTGGTTTATTTATCGCTTTCCTTGGCTTCCGTATGACAGGTATTATTGTTTCTAACGATTCTAACTTAGTAGGTTTAGGTGACTTACATTCCAAAGAAGCTATTTTAGCTATTGTTGGTCTTTTAATCACTTTAATCTTGCTTGCTTTAAATGTAAAAGGTGCTTTATTCATTGGGATGATTGCAACTGGTATCATCGCTTTTATCACAGGTGAACTTAAATTTACAGAAGGTATCGTCAAACTTCCGCCAATGCCAGAATTCGTCTTCACTAACCCTATTCACGCTTTTGGTGATGTGATGAGTTACGGGCTCTACGCTGTCGTTCTGTCCTTCTTACTTATAACGATTTTTGATACAACCGGAACAATGATTGGTGTTGCTAAAAAAGCCGGCCTAATGAAAGGTGAATCATTACCAAATGCGAAACAAGCATTAATGGCTGATGCGGTTGCAACAAGTGTTGGTTCTATGTTTGGTACAACTCCAACAAGTGCCTACATTGAATCTTCTGCTGGGGTTGCAACTGGTGGACGTACTGGTCTTACTACACTTACAGTAGCTATCTTGTTCATGGTGTCGGCATTCTTCGCTCCACTTGTTGGTGCTGTATCTGGAATTTCTGCTATCACTGCACCAGCTCTAATCATTGTTGGTAGCATGATGATTGGTGCTGTAAAAGAAATCGACTGGGATACACTAGATGAAGCTTTCCCTGCTTTCTTAGTTATTCTAGCTATGCCACTTACTTCAAGTATTGCTATCGGCTTAGCATTTGGTTTCATTTCTTACCCAGTATTAAAAGTATTTACTGGCAAATGGCGCGAACTTAACTGGTTCTTAATCGTTATCGCCGTATTATTCTTCATCCTCGTTGCATTTTTACCACATTAATAAACGACTAGCGTCTACCAAACTTAGGTAGGCGCTTTTTTATTGGACAAAAACTCACTCTTTTGCTATAAAGAAGAGAGAAACTAATTAGAAATGAGTTGAACTTGTCGTGTTTTTAAAATCACTGCTCGCTGGTGTCGCACTTGCTGTTGTAGTTTTCCTAGCAAATTTTTTGATGCCTGACTACACTGTATCCACCTTATATTCCATCGTAACAACTATCATTGTTTTTGCCTCCATTATCTTATCTGCATTCGTATCCTTTGGTGGGCGTAGTGGAAATCCAAGTCGAAAAAGCCAATTACGCTGGAGTATCCTGCTTTTAGTTGCAGCAATTCCTAGCTTTATCGGCTTTATTATTACTTTTTACTTTTAAAATAAAAAGAAGCATTCCCAAAACGGAAATGCTTCTTTTTTTAATCTTCTAAAGCGGAAATGAACGCCGGTAAATATTCTGGTAGATCTGGCGGGCGGCGACTCGAGATAATGTGCCCGTCTGTTACAACTGGCTCATTATGCCAAATAGCTCCTGCATTAGTCATATCATCTTTAATTCCTGGTGTACTTGTTACATTTACACCTTCTAAAATTCCGGCAGAAACAAGTACCCAACCAGCGTGGCAAATTTGTCCAATTGGTTTTTTCGCTTTATCAAACGCGCGAACCAAATTAAGTACGCTGTCAAAACGACGCAATTTATCTGGGGACCAACCACCTGGAACTAAGATTCCATCGTAATCTTCTGCGCGAACAGAATCAAAATCATAATCAGAAGTAACAGGAACTCCGTACTTACCGTGATAAACTTTTTTAGCTTCCTCTGCCACTAAATGTACCGAAGCACCTGCCTCGCGTAATCTAAGCACTGGATACCATAGCTCTAAATCCTCAAAGTCTTCACTAACAAGTGCAATAACTTTTTTACCTTTTAAAGTCATATAAATCTCCTCCTATCCTCTTCTATAGTATAACAATAACTAGATTGTTATTAAATTATTCCGCCTATAAAAGAAGACAAAAAAAGACGCTCGAAATAAACATTTCCAGCGTTGCCATCATGTTCGGTCGTCTATGCATAACGGGATGAGGCATAGACATAAACTACACGGCCAATGAGATGAATGAAAACAAATAATGATTTTGGTGTCTAAACAGATGTCTGACTAGTTGCCATTCTATTGGAAGATGGATACACCAAAAGTCATTATAACCATGATAGGGTCTTATCCCCATGAAAATCACATTTATAAAATGAAACTTTCATCGAGGTAAAACTCTATCCTATAACTTATTTTACTATTCTTCTCAAAAAAAGCAAGTAAATAAATATAGATTTTTTGTGACGAACTTAAAAAAAACAAGAAAAGCTTTACTATTATCGCATACTTTTGTATAAAATAATTTTTTATAAATAAAAAGGAGACTATTACAGGCTCCTTTTAACCAAAGATTTCAACAATCATCCATGAAAAAATAGCGACTAATGGAATTAAAACCCATACATTGTGTCCAATCAGGCTAGGACGAGCAGCTGGTCTATCTTCGAGTAGTTGAATTCTTTCACGTAAATCGTGTACTTCTAGCTCTAAATCCTGCACTTTATCTTCTAGTTCATACAAACGTTCTTCCATTTTAATCCCTCCACACCTTTTTCTACATCTCATTATACGCGCAACGAAATGAAATACATCCTTCCATAGGCTGATTTATTGCTAATTTATTGTCATACCGTTCAGCCATTTGCTACAATAAAAGAAAACAATCAACTGTTGGGGTGGAAAAATGGAAATTCAAGTAGAAGAAGCTGTTGTAAAACTCATTTTACATGGGGGAAACACACGTAAAGAAGCATATAAAGCAATTGATTATGCTGAAAAATACCAATTTGATCAGGCAGACAAGCATTTACAAATGGCCCAAGAACAGTTTCAAGAAGGTCACGTTTGGCAAACAAAACTAGTCTCGATTCGCGACACTGAAACCGTAGCACACCCGTCATTTTTATTAATTCATGGACAAGACCATTTAATGACTGCCCAAGCCGAACTACAACTAGCCAAAAGAATCATTGAACAATATAAACATCAACAAAACTTAGAAAAACGCCTAACAAAATTAGAAAATCAGCTAGCTTAAGCATGAGACGTAGCTGGAAATAAGAAATAAGATTCACTTGTAAGGATTTTCGGGCGCACAAATAATATATCTTCCGTCTCGATAATATAAGCCGCATCAATACGCGTATCTTTTTCAGGCGTAAATAAGAGATGTATCGTCATGATTCCGTCACTAAGCAAATAACTTAAAACTTCCACCACATCTAGTTTTTTGACACTAAGAATATCTAATACATATAAGTCCGTCTCTTCTCGCTCAAATAATACAATTGCATCTATTTCTTCTATATAATAAATATCATTTTTTAAAGCTATCAATAAATAAAACATAAGCAAGTCTTCACTATTTTTCACATCAAGCGTACTAGAAAGTGGTACTCGTTCGGATACAATACGCTGAATTAGCTGGAAATCGGTTTTATTATCGGGATTCAGCTTTTTTATTTTGGAAAATTTCTTTTTTAGACTACTAGCATCCACGGTAAAACTACTCTCTTCCACTCGCTCAAATCCAAACTTCGGATAAAAATCAAGCACAGAATCATTTGCAAAAAGATAAAGAAAATCATAGTCATGTTCATACTTAGTAATTACGTGATTCAATAACTGATTCATAAGCCCTTGGCCGCGATACTCTGGATGAGTCATTACTGTGCCTATTTGAAGCGCCTTGCAACCCTTCCCTTGATAAATCAAATCCATTTTATTGATAGAAACATTCGCAATGATTTCATTTTTATCCAAATAAGAGTAACAAATATATTTACCATTCCAAAACCCTTTTTGAAACCATTCTTCAAAATTAATATCAAACGTACTTTCTGCAAGTTTATTAAAGCTATCACGGTACATTTTATTGTCTTTATAATCACTTATTAGTTCATAGTTCATTTAAAATTCCTCGATTCATTCGTATAAAAATAACAGGCACGACGCAACATACGCCCTACCTGTTAATTTTATTTAATTTAACGTATACCAAGTGCTATTTTTGCATAGCGTGACATACGATCTTTCGTCCAAGGTGGATTCCAAACAAGATTCACATTCGTATCTTTTACTTCTGGGATATCACTTAATGCCATTTGCACTTGCTCTGTTAAAATCCCTGCAAGTGGACAGCCCATCGTCGTAAGCGTCATTGATACGGTACAAAGCCCATCTTCATCTAACTCAACATCATATACAAGTCCAATGTTTACAATATCAATTCCAAGCTCCGGATCAATTACTTGTTCCAGCGCGCCCATTAGATTTTCTTTTAGTTGCTCATCCATGAAGCATATGCCTCCTTTTTGCAATTTTGTACATTTATTGTATCATATATGAGAATGATTTTCATTATAAGAATTTCTCAAAAAAGCTAACTCCTTGTAGCATTCCTTCAACTGAAACTTTGTGTTTTGCATTATCATCAATAATAAATTCGACATTGTCTGCTAAGCTCTCTTCAACCAATGTCTGATATAGTTTTTCACTGTACGCAAAGGGAACTACATCATCTTTTTTCCCGTGCCAAAGTAACAATGGGCGGTTATTAATTTTCGTAATGTTTTGGGTTAAATCGTATTTTTGTAAAGCTAAAATCCGTTCATCAACATCATAAGGAAAAGTTAATCCCTGCGCCAAAGCATATTTAGATAATTCTTTAGCAAAGTCAACATAATAAGCGCTTCCCATTAAACTAACTGCCACTTTAATATAATCATATTGTCCGAGTAAACCAAGGGATGTAATTGCTCCCATCGACACTCCTCCAACACCGATACGGTTGGCATCTGTTTTCCCTGTT
Organism: Listeria sp. MAN/IMW/UF555; assembly: GCF_058684075.1. Lineage (NCBI taxonomy): Bacteria > Bacillati > Bacillota > Bacilli > Caryophanales > Listeriaceae > Listeria > Listeria sp. MAN/IMW/UF555. The sequence goes on from NZ_JBZWZS010000002.1 coordinate 492,961, forward strand.
TTAATTAATTCCTCTATAATGAGCGGAAATTCAGTAATATTCGTTTCAATAACATCCCAAAAATAAGTAGCTTGATCTTCCGGATTCGCGCCTTGAAGACGTTCCCCGTGTAACTTAGCATCAGGTAAAACCACCCGGAAACCTCGTTGTGCAAGCAAGTAACCGTAGTGCAAATAAAGTTCTTTTTGTGAAGTGAATCCGTGATAAAAAATAATAGTCGGTAACTCTTTTTCTGCATTTTCACGATTACTAATATGTAAAACTGGAATTCCCGCAATTAGTTCATTTTCTACTTGAATCATTGTGAAGCCTCATTTCTATAGGTTTTATTGAGTTATTGTAAAGAACGGAATCATTTACAAATAGGTAATAAACGTCTATCATTAACCTGTGCCCTTATTTTAGCATGAAGGGCAGTTATGAACTAACCATATGAATTAAAGGAGCAAACTATGTCTAAAAAATTAATCGTACTAGACCTTGATGGCACAACACTTAGAGATGATTTAACTATCTCCTCGCATACTAAAAACACATTAGAAAAAGCACGAATGGCCGGTCACGAAGTAATGATCGCAACAGGACGCCCTTACCGCATTAGTGGCTCGTATTATCATGAGCTTGAATTAACTACACCTATTGTAAATTTTAACGGTGCTGTTTATCATCATCCAAGACTCACTACTTTTGCTGAAGGCTATCATCACGCAATTGATTTACAAGTAGTTCGAGAATTGCTTGATTTCTCCAATGATTTCGCGCTAGATAATATTGCGGCTGAAGTAGAGGATAATGTCTTTTTGAAAGAACGCAATAATAGTGTACCAGAGACATTCCATTTAGGAACAGAAAATATTGTATTTGGAAATATTCGCGACGCCATTACATCAGATGCTACATCGCTATTATTTTTCGGTCAACTTGATCAACTAGATTTAATTAGTAAACATTTAGATGAATCACTTTCTGGCGTTATTTCTCACCATACTTGGGGAGCGTCTGCTTGGCCAGCTGTAGAAATTATCAAGTTTGGCATTCATAAAGCAATCGGTGTCCAAGCCGCTGCAAAAACACTTGGCTTCGACCGTAAAGATATTATCGCTTTCGGTGACGAAACGAATGATTTACAGATGCTTGATTATGCTGGCGTTGGCGTTGCAATGGGTAATGCCGCTGAATCCGTGAAAAACGTCGCAAATGTTGTAACCGCATCTAACCAGGATGACGGAATCGCTTTATATCTAGAAGAAAACTTAAACCTATAATAAAAAGCTGCAAGTATGGCCTTACAAAAGTTAGAATCTCTAATTTTTTGTTTCAACCATGACTTTGCAGCTTTTTTTACATCATTTTATTTTTATACATAGCTAGTGCTAATTTTTGGTCTGCTTCTGAACGAAAATCTCCAAATACACTCGAAGTTTCCATGACATTAATAAATGCTTTAGGGTCAAATTCTCCAACAATATGTGTAATGTCATATAGCTCATAACGCGTAATAACCATGATTAGCATAGCAACATCCTGTTTTGAATATCCACCCATCGCATCTACCACTGTTATTCCTCGTACCATATTTTCATGGATAGCTTTAATAACTGTTTCAGAATGCTGAGTCATAATCATCACAGTTAACTTTTGATGTCTAGTATGGATAATGTCAATTACTCTACTTTGTACATATAAAGAAATTAACGTATAAAGAGCAAAAGTCCAATCATAAGCAAATCCTGCCACAATAATGATAATACCGTTTAATAGTAAGAAATACTTCCCAAATGAACGCCCTGTTTTAATTGTAATATACATAGCTAAAATATCTAGCCCGCCTGTCGAAATCCCAAATTTCAATGCTAACCCAACACCTACAGAAGCAATTAATGCTCCAAAAATCGCATTAAGTAAAATGTCATTTGAAACTTGTACTTCCGGAATAACAATTAAGAAAAAAGACATAAAAGCAACAGTTAAAAAGCTAAAAACAGTAAAGGATTTCCCTACTTTTAACCAACCTAAAATAGCAACGGGAATATTTGACAACAGAACAAGTAACCCTGTCGAAATCGAAATATTCATTGTATCACGTAACATGTCTGATCCTAATTGCGCAACCCCATTTAATCCAGCAGCATAAACTTGAGCTGGTATTAAAAAGAAGTTCATACCAATTGCATTTAAAAGTGCTGCTATGATTGCAATAGCGGTTTTTTTAGCATATTCTTTATACACTAATTTTGAACTCATTTTCTTCTCTCCTTTTTTGGCCCTAACATAACATACCAACTTTCTAGAGAAAAGAGAAGTCTTTTTTATTATTTTTTTGATTTTTAATTAAATAATGGATAACCGCCTGATAAATAAAAGCCCAGTGATACGGTTATTACTACAACTATAATGAAAATCATTAAGAACATTCCCGTTGGCTTTTGTTGTTTTCTATAACTAAGCAACATTTCCACCACACCAATTACAATAATGCCCATTAAGATTTTAAATATAGCTAAAATCCAGCTTTCTTTCACACTGTACTGCACCATCATAATTCCACTTAATATGACTAAAATATAAAAAACTCGGTTAATCATTTGTAACATGGTAAATCCTTTAACAGATTTTGAATAGATTAGTAACGCCGTGACGGTTAAAACAACAATTGCTACCCAAGAAATTAAATGTACATATCCCCACATAATACTTCCTTCTTCCCTATTAAGATTTTCTAACTGTATTCGTTAAAGTGCCAATTTTATCAATTGTAATTTCCACTGTATCTCCGTCTTGTAAAAAGGTCGGAGGATTCATCCCGCTCCCTACACCACTTGGAGTCCCCGTTGCAATTATATCTCCTGGAAGTAAAGTATGACCTTTTGATAAATCAGAGATAATTTTCGCTAAATTGAAAATGAATTTTTCTGTAGAATCAGATTGTCTTACTTCACCGTTTACTTTTGTTTCAATATGGAAAATCGTTTCTTCATTAGGTTGATATTCAAGTACATACGGCCCAATTGGACAACTAGCATCAAGGCTCTTCCCAATATAAAATTGTTTATGTTTTTTCTGCAAATCTCTAGCTGTAATATCGTTCAAAATAGTAAACCCAAAAACAGATGATAAAGCTTCACTTTCAGATACATCTCTAATTTGTTCTCCAATTATAACCGCTAGTTCGCCTTCGTAATCTAGTTTTTTTGTTATATCTTGATGCAACTCAATCTCGCCATGATGTGGCAATAAGCTATTCGTACTTTTGGTGAAAACGAGAATATGTTCAGGCACATCCTCTTTACTTCCCATTTCTAATACATGATTATAATAATTTTTTCCCACTGCGATAATATTGTTAGGGGGCATAAAAGGTATTTGGATTTCTACATCTGCTAGGTCAATACTTTCCTTTGTCATCTTTATGTCCTGAACAGCAGGCTTTTCTTTAATAACATCTAATAAAGTAGCTGGCGGATCTTGAAAGATAGCTTGTGCAGGAATAATTTTATTTTCATTTACTAAAGCACCGTAATTATGTTGCCCTTTATAAGAATAGCTTAACCATTTCATTTAAATACCTTCCTCTATGTTTATTTGGCAAATATGTTGTCCGTCGAAAAAATATAAATATGCATGAGAAACTTTTTTCCTACTAATTGCTTGAATAGCTTCCGCATAAAGTTTAATTTGAATTTGATACCGTTCCTTCATAACTTTCTCAGCGGCTTCCCAGTTATCATATCGTCCTTCAATTTTATCTGTCTTGTAATCGATTAAAATAATGGAGTCTTCTTCCTCAATCATGCTATCAACAACACCTTGAATGAGCACGTGTTCATCAAGATTTGTTTGATTGTATAATTTTGCTGCAGGAAGTAAGTAACTGAATGGAACTTCACGCTTCACTTTATCTTTTTTCTGCAAAACGGTTTTTCCTAGAGCTGATTCAAAGAACGCAATAATTTGATTAACATTGATAGCTTTAATTTGAGCTTCTGTAAGAATATCTTTTTCTCTCATTAATTGTAATAATGAGACTAAATCTTTTTCAGTCGGTTTATCATCTAAGGGCACAGCTTGCATTAATGTATGCATTGCCGTACCAATTTCCGTAGCAGACAATTTATTTTGTTGCAAAAATTTAGGTCGGTCTAAAGATACTTTTTGGAATTCTTTTAGGATAGATGTATCACTCCAACTATCTTGCAAAGAGAATTGTCTTTTAAGCTCTGTCACAGACTGCTTAGCACGAATTTCAGTGGCTTCCTTATCTTTATATTGGTAATGCATAAAACGCTCAATTTCATCCTTATATGGACTTTTAACTGGCACTTGCTTATGTGCTTTTACATTCTCCATCCAGTTATCTGATTTTTCCTTTTCCAAGTCATCAGTTAGGAACATTTCTTTCGTTTTAATTTCAACTTGAAGCTTCATATTAGTTGGCAGTGTTTTAATCTTTTCTTCGCACAATAATTCTTTAAAATGGCTGTGGCGGATTGTAGCATTTCCAATCCAATCTAAATAACACTTCGCTTTTGCTCGAATTGCTGCGGGTAAAATAGTTTCTTGTTGGTTACTTACTTGTAACCAATTTTTACTTGTTTTTTCAAAATCTGGAACAGTTGCAGTTAAAATTAGTTTTTCTTCCGCACGAGTAAGTGCAACGTATAAAACACGCATTTCTTCCGCAATCATTTCTCGGGATTTTTTTTGCTTAATCGCTTGTTGCATGATAGTTGGATAGACAATCATCTTTTCTATATCTCGATAATTAGAAGCAAAACCATAGTCTTTGTCTAAAAGTGTTTTACTATAAATGTCACGCATATTAAATTTTCTACTTAATCCTGAAACTATAACTACCGGAAACTCCAAACCTTTACTTGCATGAATCGTCATCATACGCACAACATCTTCTTTTTCACCTAGCGTTTTTGCTGTACCTAGATCATCTCCACGAACTTCTAATCGCTCAACAAAACGCACAAAACGGAATAACCCTCGGAAAGAAGTTTTTTCATATTGATTCGCACGATCATACAAAGCGCGTAAATTAGCCTGACGTTGTTTCCCGCCTGGTAACCCGCCTACAAATTCATAGAAGTTTGTTTCTTGATAGATTTGCCAAATTAAGGCAGTCAAATTTTCCCGAATAGACAGTTCACGCCAATTGTTTAATTGTGTTATAAAACGACTAATTTTATTTGCGGCATCCGAAACCGTAATATCTTTATAGGCTAGCATCGCATCAAAAAAATAGCCTTTTTTCTTCGCCATCCGAATTTGTCCTAATTCTTCTTCATTTAAACCGATTATTGGAGAACGTAGAACTGCTGCTAGTGGAATATCTTGATATGGATTATCGATTACTTTCATTAGTGCAATCATTGTTGCTACTTCTGTCGTTTCGAAATAACCAGAATTATTATTGGCATAGAAAGGTATATCTTTTATTTTCATTGCTTCTTCCATATCTGGAGCACTCGTCATAGCTCTTGCTAGAATAACAATATCTCTGTATTGAATGGGTCTATTTTGTTGTAACTTTTTATCATAAATTGGGAACTTATTATCTATCATTTCTCTAATTTTTGTCGCAATAGCTCTTGATTCAACTTGATTTTTTTGCAACTCTTGTGGCGATAATTCATCCTCAGATTCTTTTTCTTCTGATTTCATATCAATTAACAAAAGTTCTGTTGCCATATTGTTAGCTTCAGGAAAACTAGCCCCTAAAGTTAACTCAGCCGCCTCATCATAATCGATTTCAGCAATATGCTTATCCATCAACTGATGAAAAATAAAGTTAGTAGCATCAAGAACTTCTTTCCTACTTCTAAAGTTTTGAGATAAATCTATTCGTATTCCGCTGCCTTCTCCGTCTTGCTGATATTCTTGATACTTTGCCATGAACAAAGTTGGTTCCGCTAGTCGAAAGCGATAAATCGATTGCTTTACATCCCCAACCATAAACAAGTTTCCTTTTGTATCATTCGAATTAGTGACAAGCAAAAGAATAGTTTCTTGTACCATATTAGTATCTTGATATTCATCAATCAATACTTCTTTGAACTGTTTTTTATAACTATTTGCCACGTCAGAAGGGGCGCCATTTTTCAAGAGTATTTTTAAAGCTAAATGCTCTAAGTCATTAAAGTCTAATACCCCACGTTGTTGCTTTTCCTCAAAAAAGTTTTCAGCAAATTTTTTCACTAATTCGCTTAACGTTTTAATATCTGGTTTCATTTTTTCTAAATCAGTTAAATAATTTTCTTCTTCTCTTGAAAACCAATCTACTAAAACATTTTTCACTTCTTTTTTTGCAGCATCACGGAATTTCTTTGCTTCTTCTACATATTCTTCGTCAAAATCAGCTTTATTTTTAAGGGCAGGTATTCGTTTGAAATCAATGCTCTCAAAGCCAAATTTCACATCTTGCCAATTATCCCAGCTAATACTTGATAAAGTGTTAATTTGTGCTAAATCATTTTCTAGTGTGCTTAAATAAGGTGCTGGTCCATTATTTTCATTTGCATAATCTATCGCACTTAGCAGGTAACTTTTAGCTTGGTTAATTCTAAGTTGAATATCTTCTTTAATAATTGGAAAATAGGGTAATTCTGTGATAGAAGTAATCGCCTGTGTATCGTAGAAACTTACCATTTGTTCTAACCATAAATCAGGGTTTGGATTTGCTCTAGAGAAATCATAAAGTTTCGAGATTAGCGTATGCAACTCAGCATCAGATCTATCCCCAGTAAACGATTCAACTAGATGAAAAAAGTCCTCATTATTTTCTATACTATATTCTTTTTCTAACAGATCCTCTAAAACTTCATCGCGAATCATACTGCTTTCGATGGGTTCAATCAAACGGAAATTAGGATCAATGTCGGCTTCAAAATAATGTTTTCGAATGATTTCCAAACAAAATGAATGCAAAGTCGATATGGAGGCATAGTTTAGTAAGGCGACTTGTTTTTTCAAATGTGCAGATTCCGGATTTTGCACTAATGCTTCTTCTAAACTTTTACCTATTCTATACTTCATTTCTGCAGCTGAAGCATTGGTAAAAGTTACAATTAACAATTCATCAACGTTTAGATTTTCTGTTTCATTTATTAGTTTTTCAATGATTCTTGTAACTAAAACAGCTGTCTTACCAGAGCCCGCAGCAGCTGCTACAAGAATATTGTTCCCATTTGCTTGGATGGCTTTCCACTGGTCATCAGTCCATAAAGCATCTTCTGGTTTGCTTGGTATATTTAAGCTCATACTACTGCGTCCCTCCTTCTATATCCATTTTTGTTAAAATCGTCTCTGTTTTTTCATTTGTTAAATGTCTATATTGATTACTCGTTAAAGATGGGTCAAATCCACAAAATGAACGAAATCCACAAAATTGACAAGGTGTTTTTTCTTTTAATTTATAAGGATTAATGGACACAGCTCCATCTAGTATTTTATTTCCTGCTTCCTGATATTTTTGCCTTACAAATCGGCGCATTTTATCAAACTCTTCTTTTGTCGCAGTTCTGGAACGCGCACTTAACTCTCCGTTTTGCTTAATTTCAGCTGGAATAATATTAGAAGCCTTTCCTTTTTCCAGGTTTGTATCCATAAGCGAAACAGCCACAGGATCCGATAAAATTAAGCCTTTCATTTTGGAACTTTTTTGCAGTTCTCGAGCAATTGCTTCATCACTCAATTCTTTCTCTGCTTGGACATATTGATTATGCATATGAAAGTACAGAACCCCAGCAGGCTCAGCAGTTTTACCTATCATTTTTTGCGCATTTGTTACAACTATGTCTAAGTAAGTCAGCATTTGAAGAGCCAACCCGTAATATACTTCAGTAAGAGCCAAATCATGTGAACTAGATTTATAATCAATGATTCGAAGGAAAGTACGATCATCTTGTTCAGCTGCATCAATTCTATCAATACGTCCTTGTAAAAGAAGTTCGCTATCTGATTGTAATGGAATTTTTAAAGGCGGAATATCTCCTTTCAAACCAAAATCCACCTCTAAACCAATTGGACGAAACGCACTGCTTTTCGCTTGTTCGTTTAAAACCGTAGTAGCTCTTGTAATAATTTGGAGTAGTTTATATTGAATATATTCCATCCGTTTTGAACTTAATAAAATTTCATGTTGAATCTTCGGAGCTAAAAATGTCATCGCAAGTTTAGCCATTTGCCGACATTCTTCTTCCGTTAAATTACCCCAATCTCGGTTAGTTCGTTTTAATTCAGCGGAAATCCATTCCATTGCCCCGTGGAAAATTTCTCCCATGTCTACAGCTTGTAGCTTATAATGAGCTCTTTCTTCTAATTTCAAGCCATATTGCGCAAAGTGTTGAAACTCACAACTAAAAAACTTCTCCATCCTCGAAACACTCGCATGAATATTTTCACCAAATAGGTTTTTAGCAGTTGTTTCTTTGAGTGGTTTGGTTTTATTTTCATAATAAAGGCTAGAAAGTACTTGTTTTGCTGCCTCGGATTCTTTGCTATCTTCAAAATAACTATTATAAGCATCCCACCATACATTTGATAAAGGATAGCCACGTTTATACATTTGTAATTGGCTTGTTAATAAGCCCAGTGTAGCTTGTTTAGAACGAATATAACTACTTTGTTCATTATCATTCAGTAAACTTGGGTCAGTTAAATAAACAGATTCATTTAAATTTTTGAATTGGCCTTTTATTTTTCTTAGATAATTCGACTCGCTAAGAACTTTCCCTTCTTCATCTGCAGCTGGATAACTAAGAAATAATTTGTCGCTTGGCAAACTCATTATTTTATAGGCTAATAAATCTTCTTCACCAATGTTATTTTTAGCAGATGGCTTTAAATTGCTATTTTCTACTCGCAAAGAATCGCGATCTTGATCTGACAAAATCCCTTTATCTTTTTGACGTAGTGGCATTACGCCATCATTCATTCCAATCGCAAAAATAACTTTCATGTTAAGCAACTTTGCATTTTCCATATCAGCTAAAACTACTTGATCTAAAGAAGGTGGTAGCAAAGAAAATTCTAGCGCATCCAAGCCCGTCGTAATTATTTCAGAAAAACTATTAACATCTAATTCTTCCTCACCTAAAACTTCTACAAATTCATCTAGCAGTTCTGATATTGAACTCCAAGCTTGTTCATGTTCTCTAGCAAGTTCCAAATAACCATTTTCTTCTGCCACTTGTCTCCATGATTCTAAATGTTCTACAGCTTTAACTTGCTCCAAATAATGATATAGAGCCATGGCGAACTCTATGCCAGTTTTTGCTTTTGTTATATTATTTTCTAATGTTGAAAGAGGCTCAACAATAAGATTCCTCATTTCATTAATAACACTTTGGGTTGCTAATTCTTCATCTGTTTGTGGCAAGACATTGGTAGAAAGCCCTCGAATTTTACGGTAAATCCAATCGCCTTCTTTTTCCCATTTCCACTTATTTTGAATGCCGTTTTCGAGCACATAATTTTCAAGTATATCAGCTTTTCTTCTCATAATAGTCGCATTTTCAGCCACATCAAAGAAAAATTCTGTTTTAACTGCTTGGAAAATCGGCTCATATTTCCAATTAAATAAAATTGCATCAATACTAGAACGAATAAATTCAATAAATGGGTGTTTAGCCATTGCTCGTTTTTTGTCTATAAAAATAGGAATGTCAAATGACTCCATTACTGTTTCACATAAAATATCATAATCACTGATGTTTCTAGTCAAAATCGCTATATCTCGGTATCTATAGCCGTTTAATGCTAATTGCCGAATTTCGCGGGCAACACCTTCCATCTCAGCACGCCTATTATTAGCTTGATGGATGGTTAAATCATTTGCTTCCCCTTCATATGACGAGTATTTATTATCTCCCCAAGCGTTGGCTAAAAAGGCTAATGAGTCAGAGTTAGCTCGTTTGTTTTCTAAAAGAATTTTCTCTGGTTCCACTTGAATTTTATTTAATTTAGCCAGCTCTAATAAAGCAAAGTATGCTTCAGCGCTCGCTTTAAACATACTGAATTCTTCCAAACATTTATGAATTTCAGGCACGTTTAAAGTTAACGATACTGTTACTTTATCGCATTTTTGCATAAGCTTTTCTATTACTGTTAACTCTTGTTTTGAAAAAGAAGTAAATCCATCAATAATTATTTCCGTTTGATTTAAATAATCACTCTCAATAATCTTATCTGCTAACAGTCTCAAATAATCTTCATTTTCAAGGAATTTTCCTGCTAATAATTCTTCATATTTTTGATAAATAAGTGAAATGTCATGTACTTTGCTAGATACACTTGTAGATAAATTTGCCGCACTCTTCTCTAATTCATCTACAGAAATTTCTTCTTGTTTCATTTCTTTAAATAACTTAGCCAGCTCTGAATAAAAGCCTTTTTTTGAAGTAGCTCTAGAGAAAATTTTCAACTTATCTTTTTGATCTAAAGCAGCTTTTCGAATAACCATCTCAATACCTGTTTGACTCAAAAAAGTTTTAGATAAGCCACCAGTTTCTTGAAGTATTTTCCAAGCAAGCCTACTAAAACTAAAAATCTGTGTCCCTAGCATTCCTGCCAAGTTTTGTTTATTTAAAAAGCTTGTTTCCATTTGAAACGTCATTTGATCAGGGACGATAAAAATATACGTCTTAGAAGTTTTTTTGATTTTTTCGCCTACTTCATCCATCAAATGAGTAGTTTTACCTGTTCCTGCTTTACCAGCAATTATTTGAAGTGTCATACCCTCACCACCGAACATATGTTTTTATTTAGTTTACCATATTTGAGCAATCTGTCCATAACTTTTTTCGAGGCTTTTTTTTCGTGAAAATTTATAAAACAGCTCAAAAAAACTAAGATAGCTCTTACTATCTTAGTTTTTCATATATTCTACTCAAAAGCCAGCATTTCCTGTTGGATTTTATTCATTTTTTCTGTTAGCTGCATAAATTTCGCTTTGTTCCTATTATCGAGAGCTTTATCAATTTCAGCTCTAAGTTGTTCTAATTTTCTCTCTTCTAGGAGCATCGTCAGGAAGCATTCGATAAAAACATTTGTTAATTCTTTTTCTCCTTTAAGGACACCCACTTGATTCATCAATGAATTAGAAAAATCACGCATTTCCACGACTACCACTCCTCCACTCATATTTATTACAATTTCGAAAAACTGTAACATGGCAAGAAAAAACAGAAAACGGCTTGAAAATACAACTTTACGAAAATCTAATGACTTGTAAATTACCATGTGCTATAATGACAAAAAATAACTCATAACTTACTTTGATGCTTCGTCGTTATTTGAAATTTTGTGCATTACGCAATAATTTCAGATTACTTCTTAGACATAAATACAAACATAGAGGAGTTGAATGAAATGAAAAAAGAACAAATTAGTACTCAGTTTTATGAAGTAAATCCCCACACAATGATTATTTTTCCAAAAAAATCTGGAAGTATAGTCTATTCAGAAATTTATGAAGTTGATTCTCATTATACTTCTAAATTTACCCCATTTGAGTTAATTAAAACCAGCTGTAACTTTTTCGGATCGAGTTATGATGGACGTAAAGAGGGAACAAAGCATCTAATAGGTGTCACTCATAAGCCGCCTATTATTATTGACCCTGTTACTTCTACCTATGTATTCCCTACTGTCGCGCCAAGTTCAACAGATTGTATTTGGATTTTTCCACAGCATATTAAGGATTATCATGCAATTGGATATAACCATACGTTGATAAAGTTTTCTAATTTACAGACTTTTGAAATTGATATGTCGTTAGCCTCTTTTAATAACCAAATTGCTAGAACCTCCATGCTACATATGAAGTTCTCACAAAAAATGCGAACAATGGAGAGCAATTTCCCTTCTATGAATATGTTTTTTCCTCCAGCTACACTCGCCGCTGAATCCAGGCGTTATTATAACACTATGCTCTCTGAAAAAGACGATTCAAAAGACCCGGAACAATAAAATTAAAAACCAGATATACACATTGTATATCTGGTTTCCTTCTTAAATTATTTCTTATTCTCAATCGCATCTGCAATTCGTTTTAACATTAATAATTCTTCTTCTGAATATGTATAAGGCAATTCCAGATACCATTTCTCAAGCTCTGGGTTTCCAATTAAAGGAAAAGCATTTACTGAATTTTTTTCCCGTAAACCCGCTACATCATCTAATAAAAAATCTGTTGTAGTCCCAAGAATTTCTGCTAATTTAGCCAAAATAAAGATTGGCGGTCGGTGGTTATCATTTTCATATTTACTGATAGTTGAAGCTGTAGTTCCAATTTTTGCCGCTAATTGTTTTTGAGTTAATCTATTTTTCTTTCGTAAATGAATTAATTTTTCTCCAAATTCCAATACGCCCACCTCTCTTCCTTTTCATTATAGCAATTTTTTAGGAAGAATTCGAGAAATCACATAAAAAGAAATCGCCTTTTTAATTTCAAAAGACGATTCCTCTCTATTATACTGTTGGTTTTTTGCGTAATACTCCGATTAATGCTGCACTTATTATAGTTCCAATCACGATTGCGATAAGGTAGAACCACGGTTGAGATACTAAGAAGATAACAAAAACGCCTCCGTGTGGTGCTAATACTTTAATATTTAAAAACATAACAATTGCCCCAGTTATTGCACTTCCTGCGATAAAACTTGGAATCATTCGAAGTGGATCTGCTGCTGCAAATGGGATGGCACCTTCTGTAATGAATGACGCGCCTAAAATAGAGTTCGTTAGCCCTGCATCACGTTCTTGCGCAGTAAATTTGTTTCTAAAAACAAGAGTTGCTACGAATGTTGCTAGCGGTGGCACCATACCAGCAGCCATTGTAGCCGCCATAATCGCGCTACCACCTGTTGCAACGCTTGCTGCAAGCGTTCCAGTTGCAAAAATGTAAGCCGCTTTGTTAATTGGTCCACCTAAGTCTGCAGCCATCATTGCTCCTAAAAGTAATCCTAGAATAACCGCATTTGTTCCACTTAGACTATTTAAGAAGTCATTTAACCATGTATTTAATGCACTCATTGGCACGTTTAATAGTAACATCAATAGTCCAACAATTAGTACAGATAGCACTGGATAAAATAGTACTACTTTAATTCCAGCTAAAGTTTTTGGTAATTTTTTCAACATAACTTTAATTAACTCAACTGCATAACCAGCAAGAAAACCACCTACTAAAGCACCAAGGAAACCTGCTCCACCAACAGATGCAACTCCACCTGCTACGAAACCAGCTACAAGACCTGGTCTATCTGATATACTGTATGCGATATAACCCGCGAACACTGGAAGCATAAATCCGAATGCAACATCACCAATTTGTTTTAATAATGCTGGAATTTCGTTATATGATCCTAATTTTGCAAGTTGATCTTGTGGTACACCTAGAATTTGATCAAGCATAAATGCGATTGCAATTGCGATCCCGCCACCAATTACAAATGGTAACATATGAGAAACGCCGCTCATTAAATGTTTATAAATTTGTTGACCAATGGAAAGGCCATCTGTACTTTCTGTTGCTTCGCTACCCGATTCTGCTTTATAAACTGGTGCATTCCCTGAGATAGCTTCTTTAATAAGCTCTTCTGGTTTATGAATTCCTGCTGCAACTGGTTTTGCAATTAAATGTTTTCCATCAAAACGAGGCATATCAACTTGTACATCAGCTGCGATGATAACTCCATCAGCCTCAGCAATTTCTTTATCAGTTAAGCGATTTTCTACTCCTCTTGAACCATTTGTTTCTACTTTAATTCGAACGCCTAATTTGTTTGCTGTTTCTTGTAACTTTTCTGCAGCCATATAGGTATGTGCAATACCAGTTGGACAAGCAGTAACCGCGACAACAGTTTTGCCAGTATCATTAGAAGATGTAGGAGCAACAACTGTTTCTTCTGCATCACCTTGCTCGTTGTTGAAGAGAGTGATTACTTCGTCTGGTGTTTTTGCATCTTTTAACGATTGAACAAATGCTGGATGAACTAATAATCTTGAAAGTGCTGCCAGCGTCTCTAAGTGAGTTGCATTTGCACCATCTGGAGCCGCAATCATAAAGAACAAATGAGCAGGTTGACCATCTAAGGAGTTATAATCTAATCCTTTTTCACTTTTCGCAAAGACTACAGTTGGTTCATTAACTGCTTTTGTTTTTGCATGTGGCATTGCAATTCCTTCGCCAACTCCAGTAGAGCTTTGGGCTTCACGGTTCATTATCGCTTCTTTAAAAAGTACCTCGTCATTAATTTTCCCGTTGCTTTTAAGTGAAGCAATCATTTCATCAATGGCAGCTTCTTTTGTTGTAGCTTGTAATGACATAATCATAACGTCTTTGCTGAGTAAGTCTGTAATTCTCATTTTAGTGCCTCCCTGTTATTTTAGTTATCTTCACTTGCGGTAATAATTCATTAATTAAATCTTTTTCTGCTAAATCTGTTGAAAATGCTGTTGCGCCCCCAGTTGCAACGCCTGCAGCAAATGATTTAACTGGATCGTTAGTTTTATCGAAAGTTCCAACGAATCCAGCAATCATTGAGTCACCAGCTCCAACTGAATTTTTAAGTTCTCCTTTTAAGGCATCAGCGAAATAAACATCTTCTCCTGTAAAAAGTAGAGCTCCGTCGCCAGCCATGGATACGATTACATGTTGTGCGCCTAATTCTAGACATTTCTTTCCATATGGAATGAGATCTTCTACGCTATCTAACTTAACACCAAATAGTTCTGCCAGTTCGTGGTGATTTGGTTTAATAAGGATTGGACGATTTGGTAATGCATCTAGTAGTTCTTGTCCAGTCGTATCAATCATGAAGTTAGCTTGTTTTTCTTTACAGATTTGGATTATTTTATCGTAGAAATCATTTCCTAGTGAAGGTGGTACACTTCCAGATAGAATAACGATGTCACCAGCAGTTACCTTATCCATCACTTCTAAAAATTCTTTGATTTCTTTTTCAGAGATTGCTGGTCCTAAACCATTAATTTCTGTTTCTTCTCCGTGTTTTAGTTTGATATTAATACGAGTATCATCTTTTACTGTTACAAAGCCAGTTTGTATGCCTTCATTTTTAAGCCAGTCTTTGATAAATCCACCTGTAAATCCGCCTAAAAACCCTGTAGCAAGGCTCGGTACATTCAATTGATTTAGAACTCTGCTGACGTTGATACCTTTGCCACCAGGTAATTTATAATCTTGTTTCATGCGATTAAGTTCGCCAAGTTTTAGTTGGTCGATTTGCACAATATAATCAATTGAAGGGTTTAAAGTAATTGTATAAATCATTTTTCTACCTCGATTATTTTAGTTTTTTGGATAAAGGATTTTCTTACTTCTGAAGGAATATAGTCTGTTACAATAGTAGCTTCATCTATTGAAAACATTTTTGAAAAATTAACTTCATTGAATTTCGTATGGTCTGCTACAACAAAAACGCGATCAGCACGCTCTTTGGCAGCACGTTTTACAAATGCTTCTTCCATATCTGGTGTCGTATAGCCATGCTCCGGATGCATAGCGTTAGTTCCAATAAAAGCTTTGTCAAAATGATAATTTTTAATATTATCCAAGGCAACTGCGCCAATAATTGCTTTTGTATGCACTTTCATTTTGCCACCTAAAAGATAAGCATCAATATTTTGACGAACTAGTTCTTCAATATGGGTTAGTCCATTTGTAACTACAGTAATATTTCGATTTGCTAAGTGAGTAATTAATTCCAGTGTCGTGGAGCCTGCATCTAAATAGATACAATCATTTTCTTCCACTAAACTAGCGCAATATGCTGCGATTTCTTTTTTACTTTGAATGTTTTTGAATGATTTCTCATTCATGCTTGGTTCTTGGTTATGAGAAATAACAAGTTTTGCACCACCGTGTACACGTTCGATTAATCCTTGTTCCTCTAATTCGATTAAATCACGACGAATAGTTGACTCCGAGGTATCTAGCCCTTCAACTAATTCTTGTAATTTAATAACACCAAGCTTTTCAATACTCTCCATAATAAGTTGTTTTCGCTCTGCATTTAACATTCTTACTCCTCCATCCAAAGTTAGTTTATCATCTTTATCTTTCAAAATCAACCGTTTTCATCCAAAAACATTCATTTATAATCAAATTCATTCATATTATATCATGATAACCGCCGAAAACCTTCAAAATAGTTCAGATAGTTGTTTTCTTATACACTTTTTATTTTTAGCAGTATACTTAATTAGAAGCAATGTTCTATAGAGGAGGAATAAAAATGAGTACTGAAATAACGTTTGATCAATTAGAAAGTTTTTCCAAAAAATGGCGTGAAAATCCTGATAAGTTGGTTTTCCAAGCTAGCATTATGAAAAATGGGATTAAAGCAGCAACAGAAAATCCTGTATCAAAAGCAACAGTACAACCGGTTTTTTCTCATGAGGTTCATACAGATAAAGTTTCCAACCAACAGCAAAGTGGAAGATGTTGGATGTTTGCAGCATTAAATACGTTTCGACATAAATTAAATGGGACACTTGGTCTAAAAGATTTTGAGTTGTCGCAGAACTATACTAACTTTTGGGATAAATTAGAGAAAGCTAATTATTTTTTAGAGAACATTATTGAAACAGCGAATGAAGATGAGGATAGCCGATTAATTTCATGGTTACTTGATACACCTCAACAAGATGGCGGTCAGTGGGATATGCTTGTTTCGATCATTGAAAAATATGGGGTTGTTCCGAAATCTGCTATGCCTGAAACTTTTCAAAGTAGTAAGTCTGCGGATTTAAATCACCTATTAAATGAAAAACTTCGTACGGATGCAGTTATTTTAAGAAAAGCTGTTAAAGAGCAGAAAGATACTGCTGGATTGAAGGAAGAAATGCTTGCTGAAGTTTACCAGCTTTTAGTTATGACTCTGGGTGAACCGCCGAAAGTGTTTGATTTTGAATATCGAAATAAAGACAATGAGTTTAAACAAGATTTACAAATTACGCCTAAAGAATTTTATAAACGCTATGTAGATATGGATTTGAAGGATTATATCCCGCTTATTAATGCGCCAACTAAAGATAAACCCTTTAATCAAGCATTTACAGTCGATTATTTAGGAAATATTGTAAATGGGACACCTATTAAGTATTTGAATGTGGAAATGAATGTATTAAAAAAAGCCGCCGCAGATCAAATCAAAGACGGTGAGACTGTTTGGTTCGGTTGTGATGTAGGTCAGCTTTCAGAACGAACTACTGGTATTATGGATACAGATATTTTCTTGCTAAATCAGGCTTTTGGATTTAAAACAGCTATGACGAAAGCAGAACGCCTCGATTATAAACATAGTATGCTCACTCACGCGATGGTTCTAACTGGGGTTAACATTGCTAATAATGAAGTTAATCGTTGGAAAGTGGAAAATAGTTGGGGAGAAAAGATTGGTAACAATGGATATTTTGTTGCTAGTGATGCTTGGATGGATGAGTTTACATTCCAAGTGGTTGTCCATAAAAAATATTTATCTAAAGAATTGATTGAAGCATTTAGTAATGAGCCAATTGCGCTAAAACCTTGGGATCCAATGGGCTCGCTTGCACTTTAAATTGTAAATTCTGAGATGATTTTGATTCCATTCATTTGAAAAAGAGCTGCTGCTACGCCGGTACCATCTTTTATTTTTCCAGAGAAGGTGCCGTCGTAAATAGCACAGCTTCCACAAGAAGGACTTTTTTCCTTCATAATTATTTGAGTAATACCGAGTTCTTTCATTTTAGTCAAAGTTAAACTCGCTCCGTTTTTATATTCTTCTGTTACATCTATTCCTTGATTATCCATTACTTTAGCGCGACCTAGCCAGACGTCTTTACCATCTCCACCTACTATTTCAGCTGGATTTCTTGGTATTTCCAAACCACCTGAAACTTCAGGACAAAAAGGAATCGCCTCTCCGTTTTCAACCATTTGTTTTATTTTGGTAATTTCTTTATCTTTCCCGTCATATCTACAGGCAATTCCTGCCAAACAAGCGCTTACGGCAATCATTTATATTCCTCCTTTATTTTTAAATTTATTTTAACATAAAAAAGCTGCCACCACTTAAAGGCGACAGCTCTATTGATTATTAGATATTTTGATAAGCTACGGCGATTTGAGTACCGATTAGTGCGTTGTGTTTTACTAGTTCGATATTTGCTTCTAAGCTCTTACCGTCTGTTAGTTCTTTTACTTTGCCAAGAAGGAATGGTGTAACGTCTTTTCCGTGGATGTGGTTTTCTTCTGCTTCTTTAAGTGCAGTTTGGATAACATCGTTAATTACTTTTTCATCCATTGCAAATTCTTCTGGGATTGGGTTTGTGATTACAGCGCCACCTTCAATTTTTAGATCCCATTTTGCTTTAAGGGACTCAGCGATAACTTCTGGAGCATCTGCACGTAATGTTAATTCTACATCGCTTGAACGAGTATAGAATGCTGGAAGTACGTCTGTTTGGTAACCAATTACTGGAACGCCTTTTGTTTCTAAGTATTCCATTGTTAAGTTTAAGTCTAAGATAGATTTTGCTCCAGCACATACTACTGCTACATTTGTTTTCGCTAACTCTTCTAAATCAGCAGAAACGTCCATTGTTGTTTCGGCACCGCGGTGAACTCCGCCGATTCCACCAGTTACAAAGATACCGATTTCTGCTAATTCAGCACAGATCATCGTTGCAGCTACTGTTGTTGCTCCTAGTTGTTTTGTAGCAATAAGGTAGCCAATATCACGACGAGAAACTTTTGCTACATTGCTGCTTTTTGCAAATAGTTCTAGTTCTTCATCAGAAAGACCGATTTTAATTTTACCGTCGATTAAAGCGATTGTTGCAGGTACCGCGCCGTTATCACGGATAATTTGTTCTACGTCACGAGCCATTTCAACATTTTGTGGGTAAGGCATCCCGTGAGAGATGATTGTGGATTCTAAGGCTACGATAGCTTTTCCTTCTGCTTTTGCTTGTTTTACTTCTTCGGATAATGATAGATAATTTTTCATTTGAATTCCTCCAGATCTTTTTGTAGTTGGGATGTTGATAAATTTTGGCGAACAGTGTATTCAGATTCGAGTGTTCGCGCAGCATTTACGCTCCCTGCTTTTAAAATTTCTTGTAAAGATTTTCCTTCTAACCATGCATAAATTACCGCAGAACAAAATGCATCTCCTGCTCCTGTCACATCTACAATGTTTTCAATGACAATAGCGGGTTCAAAGATAATGCCTTCTGCGTTGTTTGCTGCAACCGCACCTTTACTGCCATTTGTAACGATGACATTTTTTACGCCTAAATCTAGCCATTTTTGTGCAGCTAAGCGCCAGTCTTCATCGTTTTCAATGGTCATTTCTAGGTGAGTTTCTGATTCATCTCGGTTGCATATTAGCCAAGTCACGTGATCCAAACGTTCTGGTAAATGAGACATTTTAGGTGAGGAAACGGGAACTAAGACTAATGGGATGGAATTAATTTCGGCAAAACTTCCAAGGTATTCTAATGTTTCTTTTGGACAATTTAAATCGGCAATAATGGCGCTCGCTTGACTTAGCAAGCCTTCGTTTTTCGCTAGTACATCTGGGGTTAAGTGATCGTATGCATCCATGTCCGCTAGTGCAACGAGCAAATCTCCATTGTTTTCGAGTACGGCTGTATAAGAACCTGTTGCGATGCTTGGAAATGCAGTGACATAATCTAAGTTCATATATGTATTACTGGCATTTTTGACAGCTTCCCAGTCGGAGTCTGTTCCACAAGCAGTGAGTAATATAACTTCTTTTCCAAGGCGACCAAGGTTTTCACCAACGTTCCTAGCAACTCCGCCAGCACTTTGTGTTGAGCGCACCGGATTAGATGTAGCTAGCTGGGCCTTGTCTTTAATGTAAAACTTCCGATCGACGTTCGCTCCACCTATACAAACGATTTGTTTTGCTTCATTTAAAATATAGGCTTTTCCTAAAATACGACCTTTTTTAATAAGGCCAGAAATAAGGTTCGCTACTGTCGGTCTTGATAAATCAAGTATATCAGCAAGTTCTTGTTGAGAAATGTAAGGATTTTTACGGATGGAATTGAAAATTATCTCTTCCTTTTCGTTCATTTTCGCTTTATTATTCTCCACGATATAATGCACCTCCATTCCAAACTTTTGTTTTAATTTCAAACACATGTTTATTATATATGTAAATGCTTTCTTTTGCAATCTAAAAAACGAAAATCTACTTCTTTTAGGAAGAAAATTTTCGTTTATCGTTATTTATTTTGAAGGATAAGCAGCTCGTTTTCAGTCAGTGGGCGGTATTCACCGAGTTCAAGAGATTCATCTAGTTGTAAGTTCCCCATTGAAATTCGTTTTAAATAGCTGACTGTTTTCCCGCGAGCAGCGAACATTCTTTTTACTTGGTGGAATTTTCCTTCTTGGATAGTTACTTTTATTTCGTTCGGAGTGATAATTTCTAAATGAGCTGGTTTACAGGTGTAGCCGTCATCGAGAGTGACGCCAGCACTGAAGGCTTCTACATCCTCCGCTGTAACCTCGCCATCAATTTTAGCATAATATGTTTTATCAATATGCTTTTTAGGTGAAAGTAAATTGTGAGCGAGCGTGCCATCATTAGTTATAATAAGTAATCCTTCTGTGTCTTTGTCCAAACGACCGACCGGAAATGGATTAGTGAGCGTGTCTTCTTGCTCGAGTAAATCAATGACGGTTTCTGACAGATTATCCTCGGTTGCACTCACGACATTTTGGGGTTTATGAAGCATAAAATATACGAATTCTTGGTAAATGACAGGAGTTCCGTGAACAGTAACTTGATCTTTGTCTGGATTCACTTGGGTTTTACTGTCTTTTTGAATCGTTCCATTTACGACAACTGCCCCGGATTTAAGCAGTGGTTTCACTTCTTTACGACTCCCGAAACCTGTGTGGGACAATAATTTATCTAAGCGCATGGTTTAGCTCCTTTTTTCTTTTATTGTAACAAAAAAACGAAGATCCTTAAAGGCGCTCCGTTTTCTTTCTATTATTTGATGTTGACGGCTTGTTTATTTTTTGGTATTTCAAGACCTAGGTTGCCTCTTAAGGTTGTGGCTGGATATTCGTTTCGATACAATCCTCGACTTTGCAAAAGCGGAATAACTTGCTCGACAAATGTTTCAAAAGTACCTGGGATGTCAGACGCGATGATAAATCCATCTGCCGCCTCATTTTGAAACCAAATTTCGATTAAATCAGCTACTTGTTCTTTTGTTCCTATAAAAGGTGTTTTCGGGGTGGCTGCTTCGGTCGCTACTTGGCGCAGGGTTAGATTGCGCTCTTTTGCTTCTTTTTTGATTCGATCCGTCGTACTTTGAAAAGCATTTTTACCGATGTCGCCAAGGTCGGGGAAAGGTTCATCTAGTTCAAATTGGCTTAAATCATAATCATCGAAATAACGCGCGAGATAGGTGACGGCATTTTCAATCGGAATAAGATTGGCAAATTCGGTGTATTTCTGCTCGGCTTCTTCTAGAGTATCCGCTACAATTGGGCTAATTCCTGGGAAAATCCTGATCTCTGCTGCATTTCTGCCAGCTTTTTCAGCACGAGTTTTCACATCTTGATAGAATTGAATAGCTTCTTCAAGCGAATCTGAATGCGTAAAAATAGCTTCCGCGTTTTGGGCTGCAAAATCCCGACCTGTGCTAGATGCCCCCGCTTGGAAAACGACTGGTTCTCCTTGTTTGGAGCGGCCGATATTTAACGGTCCTTCCACTTGAAAATACTCACCTTGATGATTCAAACGATGTAATTTTTCTGGATTAAAAAATTCGCCGGTTTCTTTATTATAAGTAAAAGCGTCTTCTTCCCATGAATTCCATAGTCCGCGAACTACCTTTAAATGTTCTGCCGCAATGCTATATCTGTCGCTGTGGGTCGGGAGGTTTTTCTTGCTATGATTTCGTGCTGCTCCTTCTTGCGGAGAAGTGACCAAATTCCAGCCAGCTCGACCACCACTAATATGATCTAATGAGGAAAGTTGCCTTGCGAGCGTGAATGGTTCCGTAAATGATGTCGAAAATGTTCCAACCAGCCCGATATTTTCTGTAGACTCTGCTAAAGCGGATAAAATAGTAATCGGCTCAAAACGATTAAGAAAATGCGGAATAGATTTTTCAGAAATAAAAAGACCATCCGCAATAAATACAAAACTAAATAGGCCTTGTTCTGCAATTTTTGCACGAGTTTTATAAAAATCTAAATCTGTACTTGCTGCTGGGTTAATATCTGGGTGGCGCCAACCATCTGTTGTGCCGCCAACGCCGTGAATGATTGCGCCAAACTGGATTGTATCTTTTCTAGTCATTTTACTTCCTCCTTTTGTAGTAAAGCTTTTTCTAAGTATTCGATACCGATTTCGGTTACTGCTTGGTAAGTCCCTTTTTCTATGTCACCAATTTCTACTACTGGAACGTGGCGGATACCGTATTTGGCTTGCAGTACTTCTCGTAAGTAATCATGATCTGTGACGTCAATATCTTGGAAGACAATATTTTGCTCGGTTAAATAATCTTTCACATCTTTACAGTAGTGGCACCCTACTTTACTCCAAACAACGACATTAGCCATGGACAACTTCCTCCTTTATTGATTCACTTAATAATTGGTACGAATAGCGTTTGATTTCCGCGGATTTGACAGGTGTTAAAACGACAAAATCTTGAATATTATATTTTTTTGAAAGTCGAGTAATTTCTTCTCCAACGTCTTGTTTCGTCCCAGTTATTGCTCCAATTTTTTGTGTAATAAATCGATATGGTTGGCTGATGTCTTTCACGTAGGCTTCTGCTTGTTCACGTGAACCGACATTTACTCTCCGCCCGTCCGAAAGCTGTACTTTAATTGATTCTCGCTCTGGAATATGACGGTCTGCAGCAGCTTTTGTTTCAGCTACAACAACAATTGGCGCTAATTGAAAACTTGCTTGTTGGTTAATTTGATACTGCTCAAATGTATCCCGTGCTTCTTTTAAAACTTCCTCTTCGCCGTTAATAAAATAAGCAAATACAAAAGAAATTCCCAGTTCGGCAGCTTGTCTTGCACTTGCTACACTTCCGCCAAGTAAAAAGATTTCCGGATTATTTTCTGGTAGTGGTTTTGCTTCGACTTTGGAATCATTTTTCCGTGTAACAAAATCGACTAATTCTATCAATTTAGCATCAAACGTTTGAATAGGCTTTGCAAAGTCTTTCTGAAGGGCATCGGTCGCTGGTTGAAATCCGCCGGGCGCTTTGCCGACACCAAGGGAAATCCGTCCTGGCGCTAAGTTTTCAAGCACGTGAAATTGTTCAGCAACTTTATATGGACTATAATGTTGCAGCATTACGCCACCAGATGCGAGCTTAATAGAAGTTGTTTTTGCCGCAATATATCCTAAAAGAACTTCCGGTGCAGCTCCGGCTATTTCGTCTGAATTATGATGTTCAGCAACCCAAAAACGATAAAAGCCAAGTTGTTCTGCAAGCTCTGCAAGTTCTACAGTGTTTTGTAAAGCCTCACTAGGACGTTCGCCGGGATTAATAATACTTTGATCCAAAATGCTAAGTCGAATAGTCATATGACACGCTCCTTTTTCACTTCTTTGATTTCATATAAGTAATCGGCCGAAACTCGGTGTAAAAAGCGTTTTGTTCGTTCTTCTTTTGTGTGATTGAATACTTCATCTGGCGTGCCTTGTTCGACAATGAGCCCTCCGTCCATAAAGACGACTTGATCTGCGACGCGTTTTGCGAACTCCATTTCATGTGTGACGACAATCATCGTTGCACCGGCACGAGCGATTTCTAACATTACTTCTAAAACTTCACCGACAAGTTCCGGGTCAAGCGCTGCGGTTGGTTCATCAAATAAAATTACATCTGGATTAATCGCGAGCGCACGTGCAATGCCAACGCGCTGTTTTTGTCCGCCTGATAGCTGGGAAGGATATGCGCTAAACTTATCGGCTAGCCCTACCTTTGTTAGCTCCCGCTCAGCAATCTCCCGCGCAATTTTTTTCGGAATTTTTCTAGCAACAGTGAGTCCTTCCATTACATTTTGAATGACAGTTTTATGGGAAAATAGATTGTATTGTTGAAAGACCATTGCGGTATTTTTTCGTAATTGTAATACTTCTTTTTTGGAAGGTTTCTTGCAGTTAATTATTTGGTCATGCATTGAAATTTCACCGTTTTCAGGACGTTCCAGTAAGTTTAAGCAACGTAAAAAAGTGGTTTTCCCTGAGCCACTTGGACCAAGAATCGTCACTACTTCGCCTTTTTTTACGGTTAAATCTATTCCTTTTAAAACTTGATTTTGTCCAAAGCTTTTTTGAATATTTTTAATGGTAATCATACTGTCCCTCCTTGATATTTAGCGATATTCTTTTCCAAAATATAATTAATTGCTTCTATTAGAATAGTTAAGAACCAATAAATCAGTGCTGCACCAATGAATGCTTCGAGAAAAGCGTAATTATCAGAAGCTACAATCGTGGCCATTCCAGTGATTTCTGGAACCGCGACGATAGCTGCAATCGAAGTTGTATGCAAAAATCCGATGCATAAATTAGTAAAATTCGGTAGCGAAGTCATAAACGCTTGAGGTAACAGCACTTTACGAATCGCTTGGCCATGCGTATATCCCATAGAATAAGCGGCTTCCATTTGGCCAATATCAACAGCAATAATACCAGACCGTAAAATCTCCGTTAGGTAAGCTCCCGCCGTGAAGGATAACGCGATTATCACAAACACCACAACCGGGATTTTATTTGCTGATATGCTTAAATCAAGCGACTTACTTAAAAAATCGACAATGAGCGGAATTCCTAAATAAATCAGCATTATATGTAAAATCGCTGGTGTGCTTCGAAAAAAAGACACGTAAAACTTGGCAATTGGTTCCAAAAAACGGACATGGTACATCCGGATGAGCGTAAGTAAAATAGCGATTATAAAACCGAACAATATCGGAAAGAATGTCATCGCAAGTGTTAATGGTATCGTCTTTAGCATCGCCATTACGGCTGTTCCAATAAAAGGCACATCAAGCGGCATCATCATCTCTCCTTTAAAGTTCTATATCAAAAATACTGGTAAATCTGGTATTCTCTTTTTTAACTCGTTTTTCAATCCATTTGAAAGAGTATTCAAGTAGCACTGCGGTAATATAGTAAATAATAGATAACGAAATATAAACTTCAAGGGCGTGATTGCTCAGCGTAATTAAGGTTTGGCCTCTACCTGACATATCCATCACACCTATCGAAAAAGCTAGCGAAGTATCTTTCAAATACCCAATTACTAAATTCCCAAAATTCGGCAATGCTTGATAAAGTGCTTGAGGCAAAATGATACGTAAAAATGTTTGGCGCCCGTTCAGCCCTACACTATAAGCCGCCTCCGCTTGACCAGCATCTACACTATTTACACCAGCCCGGATTACCTCTGCAATGGTCGCCGCACTACTTAATGCATACGTTGCAATGGCGGCGTAAAGTGGATCCATTTGCGATAAATCAATCCCAAATACGCTAGAAAGTGCTGGAATTCCGTAAAAAACAATAAATAATTGCACCATAATCGGTGTTCCGCGAAAAAATGAAATATATACGCGAGCAAATTGATTTAAAACAGGAATCTGATAAATTCTTGGTAATGATAAAATAACCCCTAATATAAAACCGAAAATAAGCGAGAGTGCCAAGATATATAACGTAATTGGTAAATAACCCGCTAACGTCGGAATAAAATCAGCAATCATTTTCACATCAAACGCTTTATCCATTTAAATGGCACCCCCTATTTTTTAATATTGTTCTTTTGAATAATCTGCACCAAGCCATTTTTCACTCAATTTTTTTAATGTCCCGTCATCAATAATGGATTGAAGTGCTTTATCTACGTCTTTACTCAATTCAGTTTTATTTTTACCAAGCATGAAATATACCTTCGCATTCGATAAAACATCGCCTACTACTTTTTCTTTGATGGGGCTTGTTTTATTTTGGAAATCTACCGCGAATGGTGTGGAAATCGTTGCATCAGCGCGACCTGTTTTTAGTTGGTTGGCTGCATCATTAGAACCTTGTCCTTCATAAGCGATTTCAAAATTATTGCCTTGTTCTTCATTGATTTTCTTTAAAACGAGTGCGCCATTTGACGTCGCACTTGTAATAACTCGTTTTCCAGCTAAATCTTTTGTGCCATTTATGCTGTTATTACTATCTAATACGGTTAACTGTAATGGGAAATTATTATAGGCTACATCGTTAAATAAAAATTTCTTCTCGCGTTCTTTACTTTTTTCCATTTGATGCGCTACAATATCCACTTTTCCAGCACCAAGACTAACGAGTAAATTGGAAAAATCCATCGTTTTAAACTTGAATTTATAGCCTGGTAAACGTTTGTCAATTTCTTTCACTAGTTCAACGTCATAACCTGTTAATTTGCCATTTTCATCTAAAAAGCAAACATTAGGAAACTGCGTGCCTGTCCCGACCGTAATCGTTTGAACTTTTTTATTAGCTGCTTCTGGTTCATCTTTCGCTCCGCATGCGCTTAATGTTAACGCGGCTACAAGAGCCAGTGCCAAAACTCCATATTTCTTTTTCATTCTTTCTCCCCCTTTTTTATGTCCAGCTAGGTATTCCGAGTAATGTGGCATCGAATTTTTCCGGAATTAAAATTTTCCGCATCATCACGCCGACATCGCCGTCCTCTTCATGTTCAAAATAAACTTCATAGCCGCGGCGCAAGTACATATCAAGTAGCCACGGATGTTTTCTTGCAGAAGTACCAAGCGTAAGTGCCGGAGCTTTAAGTGTATCGCGAAGTACCCGTTCTTCTACATACGTTAATAATTTATCACCAATCCCTTGTCCCGCTAATTCTGGCGCTGTTGCAAACCACCAAACAAATGGATATTTAGAAGGAGGCGAACTACTCTCCCATGGAAAACGAACAGTAATTGTAGAAATTAATTTACCATTCCGCTCTAAAACAAAAGCCGAGGAATTAACGATATTTTCGGTAACCATCGCTAAATCTGCATTAGTAGAAGGCCAATCGATTCCCAGTTCTTTCACTGACTTAAATGCACTCGACAACAATTCCAAAAACTCTGGCGCATCTTCCACAGTCGCCACTCTAAAAATATCTTCTGCCATTTTCTACTCGCCTCCTTAAACTTCCACTGAATTTTGATTTAATAATGAAATGAACTGGCTTAATGCACTATCTAGTCGTTCTTTCGCCGTAATTTCAATTTCATAAAGCCCGTCACCAAGCCGTTCAATTTGCTTATCGACCGTAAACTGACCTTTCAAAATCATCTCAGCCCCTAGCTCTTTTAAAACTGGATCTAGCGCGTATTGCAGTGCAAGTAAATGTCCATTTGACCCACCAAGCCCTAGCGGTAAAACTACTTTCCCTTTTAAAGCCTTAAGCGGCAAAAGATCTAAATAAGCTTTTAACACGCCTGAATATGCGGCTTTAAAAATGGGTGTTGCGATAATAACGCCAGAGCTGGACTCAATTTCACTATTTGCTAAATGAATATCAGGATGCGTGAAGTCGGCAGTTACTAACGCTTCTGCTTGAATTTTGTGCACTTCGATAATTTTAAATTCCGTACCATTATTCGCTAATTGATTTGCTGCTAGTTGAATTAAACCGTTCAGCCGAGATTCCGTTTTGATTCCCCCAGCAATAATTGTCACTTTTCCCATCAAATCGCCCCTTTTAATTCCCATCAATTTACTTGGTTTTTAGATATTAGCTATACTATAAAGTAAAAGATTCTGTTTGGCTAATCAAAAAAACTAATAGCTAACCACAGTAATACTAATACTTCTGCTCTAATCCGCATTATTCCTATGAATTTTATCAGATTAATAAATTGCTTCTGGCTATTTTACGGTGTATACTGTTAGAAATATCAAAAAACTCCAATATGAAGGGGGAATTATATTGGAATTTAGAACCATTAAAACTTTTTATACGGTAGTAAATACGGGAAGTTTTCAGCGGGCCGCAGAAGTATTAAATTATTCGCAGCCGACTATTTCAATGCGAATTAAACAGCTGGAACAAGATTTGGACGTGCAGTTATTTGAACGGGGAAAAACCTTAAAACTAACCCACGCTGGCAGATTGTTTTATGAAAGAGCGGGTCAGCTAATTGCTCAATATGAAGTGCTGGATCATACAATATTTGATTTAAAAAATGGCAATGCCGGCCTTATTAAAATAGGAATCTCAGAACCTAGCGCGAGCCTCGTCTTACCACAAATTTTAAAACAATTTTTAACCGATTTTCCAAAGCTAATGGTGAATGTTTCTGTGGATGATGCTAATACATGTAGCCAAAAACTGATTGATGGAGAAATTGATTTTGCCATTTGCGGGGAACCAGAGCTGATTTTGGAGAATTTTTATTTTCCATTTTTCCATGATACGCTTGATTTGATTGTGTCAGAAAACCATCCTTTAGCTTCTCGGACGTCTGTAGAATTGCTTGATTTACGCGATGAATGCTTTATTTTCACTCCAGCAAATTGCCCGATTCGCATCCAAATTGAGCAACATTTAAAACGTGCCATTGGTAGTGATTATAAAAAAATGGAACTCACTAGTAGCATGTCTCATAAGTATTTTGTCCGTGAAAACGTTGGTGTTTCTATCTTTACGAGCACAGCACATTCCGAGCTCCTAGAAGGAACCGTTCGTATTCCAATTAAAAACTTACCTATTTCACCTCCAATTGGTCTTTTAACTAATCAAAAAGAAAAAGACTTTGATAGTACCACGAAAGAATTTATTGATCGAATTATTTATTATTTTGATGATAAAAAAAGACAGTTAGACTAAATAAATAGTCTAACTGTCTTTTTTCGTTAAAATTCTAATTGAAAACTTGCTTCAATCGCAAGGAGATTATCTCGGTAAACTTTCATTTCCTTCCTCGTAATTGTCCCTTTTTCAAAATAATGTTGAATTGTTTCCCGTTCAATTTGAGAAGCTAAATCGATTGTTGTTTGTAGTTCTTCATTATCTGTTTCTTTTTTATGTTTGCCGCTACCTAATGCTCGTTCAAAATTCATTAAATATAAGGAAATAACTTCAGGGTTAAATTCGTTTTTATCGAGCTCATTTAGCTTTTGAACGACGAATTGATTATTTTCAGTTTGAAGTTTAGCTCGCTCTTTTCTACGTTCTTCAAAAGAAAGAGGTACTATGCGAAAATCACGAATACTATGACTTAAAAGCTGACGATATCTCATTCTCGCCCGATATTTTTGAGCTCTTGTTTGGACATAAAGTCGTTTCCCGAGCCGCATCATAAGCGACAACCCAACCCCAGTGTCAATTTTCCGTTCAAATACGAGTCTTCTTGTATTTTCAAGTTGCCATTCTTGCGTTAAACGTCGAAGTTCTTTCTCAGTAGCACTCACTTCTTTATGTTCCATTAACGAAAAAATTCGGCCGTTATACATTTTTAATACATT
This sequence comes from Listeria sp. MAN/IMW/UF555, assembly GCF_058684075.1. NCBI lineage: Bacteria > Bacillati > Bacillota > Bacilli > Caryophanales > Listeriaceae > Listeria > Listeria sp. MAN/IMW/UF555. The sequence goes on from NZ_JBZWZS010000002.1 coordinate 522,510, forward strand.
ATTCATTTCTACTTCATTCTTGTCTGTTTTATAACGTTGTAATTGGCCGACAACATCTCGTAATAGCGCAATTGCAGTAGTGTGATCGGCTACTACAACATCTTTTTTAGCCGCAAAAAGAGGCAGTGTGAAGTTAGCTAAAAGTAGTGTCATAATAATTACTCCCGCAGCAATAAAAATCAATAAATCACGTTCAGGAAAAGCATTGCCCTGACCTAAGACAAATGGTAAGGATAGCGCACTGACTAACGTAATGGTTCCTCGCACACCTGCTACAGTATACAAAAACGTATTTTTTAGCCTGCTCACTAAATCTGCATGGGGATTTTCCTCGTAATTGCGGAAAAACAAAATCCATAAGAACCGAAGAGCAAGTAGTAAAAACGTTATTCCGAAAATATATAGGAATAACATGCTTTTATGTATCCCCGTATCTTCCCAAATAGCTGTCATAATTTGCGGCAGCTGAGTCCCAAGTAAAACAAACACCAGGCCATTAAGACTAAAAATAATTACTGACCAAGTATTTTTAGAAAGCAAATTGAGTTGCGCCATTTCAGGATTGATCCTTTTATAACTAAACGAATGCACCATTCCCCCACTGACCACAGCCAAAATACCATTGACGCCAATATTTTCTGCCACCATAAAAATTAAAAAAGGCAGCAAAATTTCCATTAACATAAAAGAAGTCATGTTTTCAATACCGAGTTGGCGCAGACCACGCATTAGCATGATTTTCAGTAAACTAAGCACCACTCCAAGCGCAATCCCACCTAGCGAAAGCAGTAAAAAACTAGTTCCAGCAGACATAAAGGAGAATGTTCCCGTCACAAGCGCTAAGACTGCGAATTGAAAGGAAACAAGTCCAGAAGCATCATTGATAAGCGATTCTCCTTCTAAAATATGCATAATTTTATGTGGAACCCTTACTTTTTCCGCTAGTGCTCCAACCGCGACCGCATCAGTTGGCGCTAGTGCTGCAGCAAGTGCAAATGCAGCCGCAAAAGGTATCGCTGGAATTAAGTAATGAATAAAAGCTCCTAAAACCCCAACCGTTACAAACACTAGACCAATTGATAATGATAAAATTGCTTTCCGATTTTTCCATAACGATTTTTTATCCGTCCTAGCCCCGTCATTAAAAAGTATCGGAGCCATAAATAGTAATAAAAACAACTCGGGATTTATATCCATCGTATGATCCCCGAGCGGAATAGCCAAAATAATCCCTAGTAGTACTTGAATTAAAGGTACCGCAATACTTGGTAAAAATCGACTTAACACATTTGATAAAAAAACTGCACTTAACATTAATAAAATCAGTTCAAAAATCTCCATTAATACATCCCTCGTTCCCGGTTCCACGCCATGCTAATTCGTCCTTTAGCAAGGCATTTGATCCGTTCTCATACTAACAAAAATATTTTTCGAGAACATCCGTCTCTGTATGGAGTTTTTCGCGTTTACTTACTTTTTTTATAAACTACTTGTTCATTTACAACCGTCATCATAACTTCTAGATGACGAAGATTCGCAGGTTTTATTAGGAAAGGATCTTCTGCTAAAATCGTAAAATCCGCTACAAATCCAGGTGCAATTTGACCACGGCAAGTCGTTTTATAACTTGCAAATGCTGCCCCTTTAGTATAAAGTTCGATTGCTTCATATACGGTAAGTGACTCTTCCGGCCAATATTTCACACCATCCAAATCCGCATTAGCCGTTCTTGTAACAGCGGCATGGATTCCCCAAAACGGATTAGGCACTTCGATCGGAGCATCACTACCTCCAGCTAATGGAAAGCCTGCTCGTAAAAGCGAATTCCAAGCAAAAGCAAGTGGCGGATGATTTTCACCAAGCACATCGATAGCCCACGGGAGATCACTAGCCATAAATTGTGGCTGTATATCAAATAATATCGGTAAGCCCTCCGCCTCTGCTATTAGTTCCTTTGTAAGCCAAGGTGTGTGAATTAATCTATCATATTGTCCTTCTTTGGGTGGGTTTGCTCGTAAAGTTCGAATAACATTAGCAAAAGCTTGGTCGCCTAAAATATGAATTGCAACAGGTAAACCCGCTTTTCTTGCTGACTGAACTAAATCCTCAAAAGCCTCATCAGAATGAATTTGTAGTCCTTTTTCATTCGGATTATCAGCGTATCCCGCACTCATTAGCGCCGTCCGTGAACCAACTGTACCGTCATAGAAAATTTTCATCGCCCCTAATTCTAAAAAGTCGTCGCCACTCATAAAACTTTCTTTAGATGCTGAAAAATTAGCTAGTTCGGCATGGTGAATTAACAAATGTGCGCGAAATGGCAATCGATTTGCTCCCACCGTATTCCGAAAAGCAGCAAAAGTAGATTCAAATCCCGTAAAATAATGTAAGTCTTCCGAATGCGCACCGGTTATACCTTTAGACCATAAATCGGTTATCGCAATTTTTAACCACGCGTTTAATTCAGCAGGTGTCGCCGCCGGAAACGCATCTATAGCAAGCGTTGTCGCATTATCTCTTAAAATACCAGTAAAATTCCCAGCTTTATCACGAACAATTTCACCACCACCATCAAAACCGTTTTCCGAAAAGTTTTCGATATGCGCTTTTAAAGCCGAATTAATCGACACACTATGGTAATCAATCCGTCTAACTAAAATTGGATTGGTTGTACTTACCCCATCCAAATCAGCTAAAGAAATCAATGTTTGTTCATCTGACCATTTATTTTCATCATAACCTTCTACAAACAACCATTCTTCACTTGCAAGCTGCTTTGTTCGTTCAAGAATAAGCGCTAATGCCTCTTTTTTAGTAGTTGTTTGGTTTAAGTTCAGCCGTTCTAAAGCTTGTCCGTACCATAGCAAATGGATATGCGCATCAACAAATCCCGGAAAAACTACTTTACCTTCCAAATCGATTGTTTCATCAATTTCAGTAGCATATTGTTTTTTGAGGTCCGCTACTTCACCGACCGCATGAATTTGACCATTTTTTGTTAATACAGCAGAAACTTGCTCCCCTTCTGCTGTCATTTGATAAAATGTGCCGTTTTCCCATAATTTCATTTTCTATTCCCCCTGATTGATGGAAATTTTCAAGGCAGCTTTTTCTTGTTGATCCTTTTTCTGTAAAATTTGTTGTAAGGTAATGCTAACTAGCGCACATCCGAGTAAAATAAATGCGCCAATGAATAAAGCTTTGATGCCGCCTAAATGTTGAACTACAATTGCTCCTAAAAATGGTGCGAGCATTCGAGCGGCTGTAGCCATCCCGTTTACTAAGCCTTGATATAAACCTGCTGCTCCTTTTGGTGCAAGTTGATAAGCAATGGTTGGAATCGCTGGCCAAGCAAACATTTCGCCGAGTGTTAAGAAAATCATCCCTAACACAAAACCACTATATACGCTTGCATTCATTGCGACAACAAAAGATAAAATAAATAAGACAATACCGATATAAATTTGTGCCAGTAAGTATTTTTTAAATCTATTAACAACTGGAATTAAAACTAATTGCCCCAGCACAATAAGAGCGCCGTTTAAACTCCATAAATTACCGTATTCGCTAGAAGTTACGCCTTTTATTTCCGTCATATAAGTAGAAAGATTGGACTGCCACTGCACGTGTGGTAATTGGCAGAGTAAGTATGTCAGTAATAGTAGCACAAAAGAACATAATGCGAGCTTCGTTGGAAATTCTCGTTTAGCTCCTTTTTTACGATGCTTTGTTTCTACATTAACTTTTTCTGATTTCCAGTCAATTTTGTGGAAGAAAAAGAAAAAATAGCCAGCAAATATAATTGCAAATACAAAAGAACCAATATATACGTGGCTCATTCCTTGTTTTGCTAATAATCCTGCAAGAAGCGGTCCTACTGCAACCCCGATATTTTGAGCAACATAAATCGCATTAAATCCTGTTCTCCCACCAGTTGGATGCGTTAATCCTGCCGCTGCATAAAGCCCTGAGAATACCATTCCCATCGCAATACCAACCGCCCATAAATTCCAAATAAAGAACGGAAATCCGTGGAAGAAACATAATGAAGCTGTTGAGAGTACTAATATTATCGTACCAATTGTAAGTGAAATAAAGCCTGAAAAACGGTCAAAAATAAGTCCGCCGATAATACTTGAAATAATTCCTACACCTGAGTTAATCAACAATACCAGTGAAGCATCCGTGGTTGACATACCCAACTCTTGCGTCATATAAATCATATTAAAAGGCCAAATAAATGATAGCCCTGTATATAGTAACACCATTCCAATAATAACAATCCATAAATCCTTTGGTAACCATTTCGTCATTTCCTACACTTTCCCTTCTTAAAAACTAACCTTTTTTAGGTTATCACAACCACGCTCTTTCGAAAAGAAAAAGTTCATCAAAAAACCACCTAGCAAATTTTGCTGGTGGCTAATAAGGGACTGGCAATAATTCCCTATCATGGTTATTCTAAGTGTACTATGAATTGCGTCATTTGTCTGTGAAAATGTTAGAAATATTTTAATTATTTTTTTCTAGTATTAAATCATATTCTAAGTTTCTTAAATAAGAGTGAAATTGAGATACATTTATTTCAAAATAATAGCCTAATTCAAAAAGAATATGTCGCTCTTTCAATTCATTTAATTGGGCAATATAGGACTCTTTGGGAAGTATTTGCATAATCTCTTGACGAAAATACCCTTGTGCGATTTTCCAAGAAGTAGTATGAAGTCTGTCCGGCATTTTTTTAATGAACCATTGGATACAATCCTTTGTTTCCCGTTTCAAAAAGTTCATTTCTATTGCAGTTAGATCTTCCAGCTTCACTTTATCCATGTTTTTTACTATATCAGCAACATATGTTAAAGGAATTTTCCAAGCAACGGTCTTACATAAGGGGTGGATTTTTGTCTTTTCTCGAATAAAGCCAAGAATGCTTCCTTTCCCCCAAGAACTATTTTTTTCTGCGTATTGTGTTACGCTGCCTTCATCAATCGCGTAAACAAATTCATTATTTTCAGGACAATCAATAATATCATCCTTGTTCCAATACACCAATTCAGCTACTTCTTGAAACTTCGGATTACTAGTCAAAGTAAAAATTAACTCCGTAGTAAACATTCCCATCATTTATCCCGCCTCCTCAAAATCATTGCGAAATTGCAACTTCTTTAATCATAATAAAAAAAGAGCGAGAGATAAGTTCTTAAAGAACCATCTTCTCGCTTCTTATGTCTATTTTGTGACAGAATTACCACTCCACTTTTAAAAATGTTATATTTTTAACATTTTCAGATAAAACAAGATAAAAAATTAGCATTATTTCCGATGTTCTCCTTTTCTAATAACCCACCAAAGGGATAGACAAGTAATTCCTTGGAAGACGAAAAACAGTCCTAAAATAATTCCGATTGCAATCGCTACTAATGTATTCGTGAACAACGAAATAACAGCAATAACAATTCCTAAAATCCCCATTATGAGCAGTAAAGTCCAGCCCGGGAAACCTTTTACGGCAAAAGCAGTTAAAATTCGTAAAATCGCTGAGGCTAATATCCAAATGGCAAAGATGATAATAAAAATACGTTCGGCCATATTCGATTCAAAAATAGCAAAACCACCTACCAAGATCGATAATATCCCGTCTAGCATAATCCATTTAGAAATGCTCCAATATTTACGTTCGCCAAAGTAAGAAATAACTTCATTAATTCCATTTAGCACTAAAATAATTCCGATAAAAATAGTTAGCGCTTGAAGAGAAGTACTCGGGTTAAACATTAAATAGATGCCAAGCCCAATCATTGCTATGCCGAGAATTAATACAAAATAAGTATATAACTTCCTCATATTTACACTCCCTTTTAATGGTTAGTAAGTAAAGAGCCAGCCGCCTCATCAATAATGAAGACAACGTTTGGATGGTTTCGTAATATAGAAGCCGGACAATCTACGCTAATAGGACCTTCTAACAACCCTTTAACCGCCTCTGCTTTACGTTCACCAGAAGCTGTTACTAAGATTTGTTTTGCATCCATCATATCCGCAAGTCCCAGTGTAAGCATTTGCGATGGCGCTTCATCTTCGGTTAGATTGTTATACATGATAGTACTTTTAATAGTAGATTCATCGCTATCTGCTAAAAATAAGCGGGCATCAAATGGTGTCCCCGGCTCGTTTGCACCAAGATGTCCATTTACTCCTAGTCCTAAAATTTGTAAATCCCGCTCGTTTTCTTCTAAAATTTTCTTGTAACGAGCAATCTCATCCGTAAAATCATCTAAACTTCCATCTAACAATTCTACTCTTTTTGGCATTTTGGTTATTAAATCATAAAATTTTTGATGCATATATGTATAGACGGTAAAAGATGCATCTCTTTTAGCCACATATTCATCAAGATTCATTAAAAATACTTTTTCAATCGGGATTTCACCAGCGTTAATTTCTTTTACAAGCCCTGCAAACATTCCATCGAAACTTGCTCCTGTAGTTGTGTTAATGACTGGGTTGTCATTTTCAGTAATTACTTGTTTTACCACTTTGAGAGCTTCTCGTGACATTTCTTCATATGTTTTTGTTTTAATTAATTTCATCAAAAATCCTCCTCCATATTACTCCTTACCCAAACAATATATTCTAAATCAAACCATGTTTTTCGAAGCTTAAATACAATCCATCTTCATCAACCGATTTAGTAACTTCATCAGCAAGGTTTTTCAACTCTTCTTTAGCATTTCCCATCGCAATACCTGTTTCGCAATACGTAAGCATTTCTGCATCATTCATGCCATCGCCAATAGCCATAGTATCTTTTTTGTCCGCACCAATATGTTCTAACAGAAACTCAATTGCTGTTGCTTTATGAATATCTGGAACCATCAATTCCCCACTGTCTTCTCCAAAAATTGGAACCGTACAATGTAAGACTTCAAATTTACCACTAAATTCTTTTTTAATTTCTTCAAATGGTACATCTTTGTTTTCTAAAAAACATGCTTTATTAACATCTGAGCGGTAAAGGTTCGTTTCACCGTAAGTTAAACTTTCCATAAACGGATGTGGGTTATTAATTTTTTTCTCACGTGCTATTGGATCATTTTCCACATCGCCGTAAACTAAATTATCTAAGTGGGCTTCTAAGTTTTCACTAGCAAACAACCCACCATTTGATTCCAAATAAAAATCTAAATTCTTTTCATGGAAAAAATCAACCATATGAACGACATCAGCATCTGATACTTTTTTATGATAAATAGTTTCATTGTCTACTTCGATATAACCCCCACCAGCACCAATAATTCCATCAAATCCAATGGATAAAATTGATTCATAAAGCTCTGGTTTGGACCGACCAGTACATAAATAAACTTGATGCCCATTACTTCTTGCTTTTATTATTGCTTCTCTTGCCGATTCTGGTACAAGCCCATCATCACTCACTAGTGTGCCATCTACGTCTACAAATACTATTTTTTTCGTCATGTAATACCTCTTTTCGTCTGTTAATAGTTTAATTATAGCATTTCTTTCATAGGAAGGCGTTCAATTATATAACAAAAAAACATCGAATAGTAAAAACTGTTACCATTCGATGTTTTTTATTTTATTTTAAAACTGGCCAAAATGCTTTGTTTTCAATAATCATTTCATCCAACACTTTTTTAGCTACTGTTGCATTTGGAACTGATTGATTAAGTGTAAATGCTTGTAATGCTTTTTGATAAGAATTTTCAAAGTAAGCATCTACGAGTAATTTTTCTGCTGCAACTTGTGCTTCCATTAAGCCCTTATGGAAATCTCCAATCGCAGGTAAGGCAATAGCTTCTACACCGGTCGCCCCAACATAAGCTGGCACTTCAACAACCGCATCACTGCGTAAATTTGGAATAGAACCTTTATTTTCAACTATCAACATAAAGCGACTTTTCTCGTCATTTAATAGAGACGTAGCAATATCAACAATATATAAACCATGCACGCCAAAGTAGAAATCAAGCACATCTTCTTTTTCTTTATTACGGATTTTATCGGCCATTTCTTGAGTTTTTTGCTCGCGACCGTCCATTACTGTGTTAGCACGCGTATAGTTTGGATCTGCATAATCTACGTACATATCCGGATACAAATAATATTCTAAATAATTATTTGGTAAGTTATCTGGGAAGTTTTGCACCATGAAGCGAATCATATTAAATGCGCGGTTCCAACTTGGATCTTCTTCTTTAATTTCTTGAACTTTTAATTTCTCTAAAAGCTCTGGCATAATATCACGTTTCAATGATTTATCATAAATTTTTGTATACCAACCAAAGTGATTCAAACCGTAGTAAGTTGCAACCCAATTATCGCGGTCATATCCGTAATTTTTCGCTAGCGTGTCTTCAATACCAATTGTCATATCACAAACATTAATCATTCGAATGCCCGGGAATTGTCTACGTACCGCTTCAGAAATAATTGTTTCCGGATTCGTATAATTTAAAATCCAAGCTTCTGGAGCGTATTTTTGAATAAAGCCAACTAATTCTAAAAGTGGGCCAATGCTGCGAAGTCCATATGAAAATCCGCCAAGTCCACATGTTTCTTGGCCGACTAAGCCATGTTTAAGTGGGATTTTCTCATCTTTTTCACGCATTTTAAGTCCACCAACACGAATTTGTGAGAAGATAAAATTAGCGCCAGTAAAGGCTTCTTCTGGGTTTGTTGTCTGAACTAGCTTAATACTTGAAAAGCCTTGTTGTTCTAGCATATATTGCAGAATTAGAAACATGTTTTCATTTCTAGATGCTTCAATATCGTATAAACGGATTTCACTTACTGGAAGTCTTTCTTGTCCATTAAGCACTGCTTGAATAATTCCTGGCGTATAAGTACTTCCACCACCGGCGATAGTAATAATTTGTTTTTGCATGCCTTTCACTCCTTAAAAAACTTACTCATTATTGTTATAAATAGTTTGTAATAACTCCACGCATTCACGATAAGTGCTACATTTGCTTATTTGTTCTACATACGATTTATTAGAAGCTATTAACGATAAAAAATCATTGATTAATGGCGCTTCCGTTCCGTCTAATTCTTCAATCATTGGAATCATAATTAGACTAACCTTGTGATTATCCCAGGTAATTGGCTTTTTCATAATGCAAATAAAAATACCACTTTTAATCGCAACATTTTTAATTGGATGAGGTAAAGCAATCCCGGTTGGTATAGCCGTTGAAAATAACTGTTCCCGGCTAAATAATTTTTCTGTAAAACTAGTTGGTACATATCCTTTACTTATACAATATTCACTTAAAAAATCAATTGCATTATATTTCTGATCATATTCATAATTGGTCAAAAATAAATCTTCATGTAAATATTTCTCTTTAATATAAGCAAATTTTTTCATTTTATTAGCTTCTATCGTTGCCGAAAGCTGTTTTTTTATTGTTACTTCTTCAATTAAACCGATATTGTTGGATAAGACAATACACGGGGCTTCCGCGGGCAAATCGATTTTTTTAGTAGAAATACACAAATCAACATCTACATTTTCTGATAGTAGTAATTGACACTGTGTATTATCGGTAATCTCTATAACTTCTACGTTTACAGGTCGTAGTACTTCTGCTAATTGCTCTCGTAAGTAATACATCGCAGCTTTACCTTCTAGAACAATGAGTGCAATCCGCACCACTTGGTTAAGTTGATGTTTAGCTTCTATTTTGCGGTAGTATTGGTATAAATACATTACGAGTAGAATAATTTCTTCTTGATTGAGAATTACTCCTAGGCGTTCTAATAACTTTTCTCCGATGAAAATGGCAATATCTAGTAAGTAACTGTACTGCTGCGTGATGATATGTGTCACTTGATTTTTAATGACAATACCTCTTTTAGCCCTCTCAAGTGCGATAAAAATATGTTTTGTCATATCGCTAGTTACTTCTAAATCTGTTGTAAAATCTATGAGATAAACGTGCTTAATTTCTTCAAGAATTAGTAAAATTTCTTGATAAAGTTCGCCTTCTAAAACCATTTTCGTAGTGACTTGATTTTCAAAATTGTTCATCGCAACAATTTTTTCATATTCAGTCAAAATAAATTGTTTCATTTCAGCAGAAATCCCATAACCCGCTTCCTGCTCTATCGCATCAAAGAGCTCTCTTAAAAACGGGTTATCGATTTCTGTAACAGTTGATTGTTCTGGATGTTTTTTTAAGAAGCCACTGCTATAAATTATTTGCGTTAGTAAGATTGTTTCATCAAAATACTTTAAAACAATCTTATGTTTATTGATTATTTTTGATAATATTTGGTGGATTTTTTCATTATTAATTTCTGGAAAACAATTGGTGATTAAAATCGTTTTTAGCGACTCATCTAGCTTTGCGATACGGTTTAATAATTCCATTTTCGTAGTTGGTGTGGCACTTATAGCATAAATACCGTCACTAGAATGAATGACTACATCTAAACCTAATAATTGTTCAAAGTAGCCCCGCAGCCACTGAATATCACGTTGGATGGTAGATTCTGATGTGTATGTTTCGGTTGCATATTCATATATGTCTACTCCATCATCTACAAGTAATTTCTTAATTAATTGCGCCATCCGGTTTTGTTCAAATCCAGCTTCTTCCTCAACGTCAACCGGAAAAGGTTTTTCCATATTATAGGCATATCCTAACTTTTTAGAAGTAAAGATAAAGTCCTCTCCTATATTTTCTTTAATAACACGTATATCATTTCTAATTGTCCGGTCACTTATTTGGAATAAATCCGCTAATTTTTTCCCAAGTAACCAATTATTCTCATTATACAGCGTGCTTAAAATATTTTTTTGACGTTGATTAAGCATTTTTAATCACCTATTTCATTTTTTTGGAATATCATGATAGGAAATTAATTCTACATTATTTTCGTTTAAAAACTGGCGCATTCTCGGTGAAATTAAACTTTCTAATTCATTCGCGCGTGGCGTAGAGAATGTTGAATTTTCCAGAATAAAAGTATCTAGATAACCAGGATGTGTCATGATTTCAACATAATCATAACACAAAATAGAAGCTGCATTGTCATAAATATAGTCTAAGTTATCATATGCACCGTACGGGATTTCAAGCGGCTTTTCCCACATAAATTCGACATGTTCAAAACCTTTTGTATCATGATTTCTAAGTGGTATCCCAATTTCTTCTGCTAGCCTTTTCGCGGCACTCGTAACGGCTGGATAAATATCTGTTGAAAATAAATGGCTATCCAAGTGGCTTGGCTTTTTCTTCATAAACTCCGTAAAACGATGATATTGTGCTTTAAACTCTTGGTAAACCTCTTCTTCGTTGTAAGGATATTCAGGAGTAGTAAATTTAGGCTTTATTAATTCGCCGTCTTCATTCACTAAAGTTGCTCCATTTGTTAGAGGTTTACCAAGCGTCAAATTAAGATGCAAGCCAATTCCGAGCATTGGTGTTTTTTTAGATAACTCTACCGCATGTTCAAAAGCTGGCATAGTAACCATTAACGTTGTAGAAGTTAATACACCTAAATTATGCGCATCAATAATTCCATAATTGATAGCTCTTGTGAACCCAAAGTCATCTGCGTTGATAATTAGCTTCATAGCTTTTCTCTCCTTACTTTTCATCTAAACGCTTATAAAGATTAAGCACGGATTTAACTAAGTCAGAGTATACAAAAGCATTCATTAGATGATCTTGTGCGTGAATCAGCAGTAAAGAAAGTTCTTTAGAGCTACCGTTTGCTTCTTCTTGAATCAAAGACGTTTGAACATGATGTGCTTCTCTTAAAGATTGATTTGCTTGCTCGATACATGCTTCTGCTTCTGCAAATTCACTTTTTTCAGCGTGTTGAACGGCTTTTAGAAACAAGGAAGACGCATCTCCTGCACTTGATATTATTTTAAAAGATTGTAATTCAGTGCCTTCCATTAGTTTCCCTCCGTCGTAAATGTATTCGTTCCAGCTTCTTTAATTTTTTTAAATGCAGCAATAAGAATTGGTACTGCATTCATATTGCCATAATCTTCTTTATCAATTACTTCTACAGGAACTTTTAGCCCGCGTTCTGTTGTAGCTTCTATTACTTGTTCATATGCCATTGATAATTGCGGTCCGAGTAAAACAATAGACACGTTATCTAGGTGATCAGAATATTCATCTTTCCCCCAAGCTTCAATTGTAATTCCTTTATTCTTAAACTTTTCTGATGCCGCAATAGCCTCTTCCATCTTTTTCACTAAAATGGAGGTGGATAATCCGCCAAAACATACTAACATAATTTTCATGTCTATCGTCCTTTCATACTAAAAATCAAAATCATCTAGACTAGCTTCTTGGTCCCCGCTATTTTCTTGTACAAGCGCTTCTTTTTCAGCAATTTTAAAGAATGGATAGTAAATAAGCGCTGAACAAATCAGGATAAGGCCAAGTACAATAATGTATCTCCAGTCAAAAGATGCAACAATGGCACCGATTGGAACTGGTACATATGGAGAAACCATCGTAAATGGATTCATAAGACCTAGCTTGATTGAGAACCAACCAATTAATGCTGCAATTTGTGGCGCAACCATCATTGGAATAAAGAATCTCGGGTTTAAAACAATCGGAACACCAAACATTACAGGTTCATTAATACTGAAAAATGTTGGAATTAATGCCAATCTTCCAAGCGTCTTATAACGTTTAGATTTAGAGAACATCATAATAACAACGAGCGCGCCTGTTACTCCTGCTCCTGTTACCCCAACGATACTCCACATAAAGTCTGGAGTGAAAATAAGCATGGAAGAAAGTGGCTCACCTTTTGCAAGTGCTGCTGCATTCGCGTCTACGTTTTGGAAAGCTACACTTAACCAAACCGGCGCCATTACAGAATATCCGTGAATACCAAACCACCATAATAATTGTTGGATAAAGATAATCAACATAATTCCAGGTAGCGTGTTTACAAGCGAAGTCAGTGGTGAGAATAACGTTTGAATAAGCTCAACTACGCGAATACCGCTAAGTGATTCAACCCCAAAGCTTAAAATCGCTACGATTAAAACCGAGAATAAAATCGGCCATAAATTTTCAAAAGATCGTAAAATCGGCGTTGGAACACCCTGACCTAAATTAATCGTGAATTTCAATTTATTTTTAAAAATGTGTAGAATTTCTACAGATAATAAACTAATTACTAAAGCTACAAAAATACCTTCGCCGGCAAGATAAGTTACATCACTTCCGCCAGCTTCAAGTGGTCTTACTGCTACTACAACAAAACTCATTAAGGCTGTTACAATCGCCCCAATATCCCACAAATTGCGTTCTTTTGCATAATAATATGCTACGAAAATCGCTACATAGACAGACATCAAGCCAAAGGTAGCAAAATGAATCGGGGAGGTAATGTTATTAATATATTCAGCAACAGCAGCAATCCAACTAGGTAGTTTTGGGATTCCTCCTAATTGCTGGAACAATACCGGGACTGCACCAACTAAAGTTATTGGAACAAGTGCCATCATTCCTTGACGTATTGCCTTCATCTGGGTGTTACTTTCTAATACTTTTGCAAATGGTAATAGCCATTTTGACAGAAATCGTTCTAATGCTTTCATTAATTTTCATTTCCTTTCACTAAGCTGTTATACGTTCATGATAGCGCATACAAAAACACCTCACAATTAATCTTATTTCCTAAGCATAGGAAATCCTTTTTAATACAAAAAAATCCCTATAAAGTAATTGCTACTTTATAGGGATTTCGCTATTTTAGTTTTCTAAAGCCATTAATTTTTGATTATCATCAAGTGCTGATTCATGTGCATCATGGCGTTTTTTCAAGTGACTCATGGATAGATATAGTAAACCGATACATGCGATCATGATGATTGTAAGAACGAGCATTGACATACTATATACATTTGGTCCCATACCCGCTGCCAGTGACTCTCTAAAGGCATAAATCGAATAAGTCATTGGTAAGAACGGATGGATTAAATTGAAGAACCATCCAGTAAGTGGCATTGGGAATGTTCCGCCTGAACCCGCTAATTGAACAATGAGTAATACCATCGCGATAAATCGACCTGGATTATCAAATGTCATTGCAAGAAGCATGATAAGGAACATGTAAGCAAGAGCTGTAATAATCGCTGTTCCAAAGAACTCAACGATATTATCTGGTCTTAATCCTAACGCTATCATGATGCCACCTTCTAGAAGAGCCATCGCAACTGCTGCGACAAAACCAAGTGATAGTTTACTTAACCACCATTTGTAAGCTGGTTGACCTTCCATTGAAACACGTCTAATTGGCATAATGAAGTTAAATACAAGTGCGCCAACATATAGAGCAAGTGACAATACATATGGTGCTAATGCGTGACCGTAATTACTTACGTGCGTATATTCATTATGTGCGAGTTTTGTTGGAGCAGCAATCATATTAAATGTTTTGTCTGTTGCTTTAGTATCTTTCACTTGTTGCGCACCATCTGCAAGTTTATCCGTTAATTCTGTGCTACCGTCTGTTAATTTAGTTAGTCCATCACCTAATTGGAAGGAACCGTTCGCTAGTTTAGAAGAACCATCAGCAATTTTAGAAGATCCGTCTGCTAGTTGTCCTACGCCTGAAACTAGTTTAGGTGAGTTAGCTGATAATTGGTTTAAACCGCCTGCTAATTGGCTTGAACCAGCTTGTAGTTGATTTACGCCACCTGCAAGTGTTGGAACTTTTGCAGCTAATTGGTTTGTTCCACCTTGTAACTCTTTTGCACCTGAACGTAATGCGTCTGAATTGCTTGCAAGTTTATTACTTCCATCATTTAACTGACTTAAGCCGTTTTCCATATTTGAACTACCGGCAGCAAGTTGTCCTACGCCTGAAGTTAAAGTTGGGATTTGGTTATTAAGTTCATTTGTTCCTGCAACTAATTTTGCATTGCCGGCTTGTGCTGATTTTAGTCCAGCTGTTAATTGGTTCGCACCGCCAAGTAGAGTTTGACTACCTGAGCCATTAATTGCTTGGTGAATACTGTTAAATGCTTCGTTTGTTCCACCGTGAACTGCTTGATAACCAGCGGAAATTTTCGCTACACCAGTTTGTAATTCAGTTACTTGTGTTTGAATTGCCGCTAAATCAAGACCTGATAAGCCGCTTTGTAGTTTTTCTACAGTCGCTACTTGAGTGGCAGATTTTTGTGATTCTTTGTCTAAATCAGCTTGAATTGCATCAATAATTTTTTGTTTATCTTCTGCGCTCACACCGTTTGTTGCATTAATTTTTGCTTTAATTGCTTCGGCATCGAAGTTCGCATTGGATTTAATAAAAGTTAAACCATTTTGTAAATCAGTTAAGCTTTTTTGAAGAGCTTGTAGTTGTTTAGCGAGTGCTGCATCTTCACCGTTTACGTTTTGATTTAATTGGTCGATTCCTTGTTGTAAATCATTCATACCTTGTTTTAATTGAGCTATTTTACCTTGGCTATTAGTTAAATTACCATCTAGTTCTTTTAATCCTGCTGAAAGTTTATTACTACCATCAACTAGTGAATTTAAGCCAGTTGCCAGGCTTTTTTGACCGTTGTTTAATTGCGTTACACCAGATGCAAGAGCTGGTACGCTGCCATTCATTTTGTTTAAACCATCAGATAGGGCAGTAGAACCATTGTATGCTTGGTTAATTCCACCAGAAAGTGTATCTACGCCTGATGTATAAGTCGAAACTCCGCTTGATAATTTTGTTGCTCCACCGTCAAGTGCAGCCACACCGTCTTTAAGTGGTCCTACACCAGCAGCAAGCGTTGAAACACCAGCATTTAGTTTATCGCCACCAGCGGCCGCAGTGTTCACGCCATCTGTGTAAGTTTTTAAACCAACTTCTAACGTATTAGCGCCATCTTTGAACGTTAAAGAGCTATCTGCGAGCGTTTTTAAATTAGTAGAAATCGTTTTATTACCTTCTTGTGATTTCACGAGACCATCTTTAATTTTTCCAGAGCCATCAGCGGCTTGGGCGAACCCGTCACCAGACTCTTTAATTTTATCAAAAATTGCTTCCGCGTATGATTTTGTTACTTCGGCGGAAACCTCGCTTTTCAGTTGTTTGGCTCCTTGTTCACTCACGACTTGACCTAAATAGTTAAGCGAGCCGTTTGTTTTATAGGATAATTCCATTTTTTTCGGATCTTTATCTAAAACGGATGCTGCATTTTTAGAGAAATCTTTTGGAATTGTGACAACCATATAATATTTGCCATCTTTTAAGCCTTGTTCAGCGTCTTCTTTGGAAAGGAAATTCCAATCAAGTTCTTTGTTGCTTTTCAGTTTGGTTACTAACTGATCACCAACATCCATTGTTTGGCCGTTATAATCAACCGGTTTATCATTGTTAACTACCGCTACTGGTAAATCCCCTGTTTTGCCGTACGGATCCCAGACGGATTTTAAGAAAAAGCTTGCATATAAAAGTGGAATAAACAGAATAACTACAAATGATAAAAGTAGTATTTTGTTTTTAAATAATTTTTTCCACTCATTTTTTACCATATCCATTTTATTACCGCACTTCTTTCTTTTAAAGATTTATTACGCTTCGTTCCAATCTATGATAGTGGTTCGTTCTTTCCCAATAACTTGCTCTACTAAAACAGATAATTTTTGTGAGTATAAATAATTAGCGTATTCTTTATCAGCGTTTCTAAAAGCACTTGTAATGGTGTGAATACCGGACTCGGCAAATTCATGATAGTCAGAGAAAACAGTGTGGATTAAGTCTGAATCTGGGTATGTATCGATTTTCCCTTCCACTGCTTCTACAATGTCCAGCAAATTAATTTCTTCAGGGTCTTTAGCAAGCGTGAAACCACCGTTATTACCCGAAACTGAATTAATCAGCCCGCTAACGACTAGCTTCCTCAAAATTTTACTAATATAAGACGGCGACGAATCACGCAATCGGTGATGAATAGTTACGGAAGAAATGGGAACATCTACCTTCTGGGTGTACAACATCGTCATAATACAAAAAACCTGATCCATACTTTTGCTCAACTTCATAATAAAAATCCTCCCTCTTCCCATTATTACCTTTCAATATCCTTAATGGACATTTAACATCTATATACAATACACCCATTTTTTTTAAAGTGCAAGAGTTTTTTACTAAAAATGGAAAAAAATTTAATGAATGCGTTTGCCGTGAATAAAACAACCGCAAGTACTGTCTCAAAAATTTTCCTTAGCTAAGAAAAAAACTGGAATAATTTTCGAAAACAAACGTGCTAATCTTATACATGTTCCAACAAACAATGACTTAGGAGGTGCTTTTCTCGTGTTAACTGATGATGTTCCAAAAAAATCACATTTACCATTAATTAAGCATCATTCTAATTACTTATAGCTTCGTTTAGTTGTATTTTCGCAAACAAAAAATTGGGAGGTACTACACAATGTCTAAACAAGCAAAGTCTTTAACCTTATTCGGTTTTTTTGCCATTACGGCTTCGATGGTTATGACAGTTTATGAATATCCAACATTTGCCACTTCCGGCTTTCATCTCGTATTTTTCTTACTTCTTGGCGGATTTTTATGGTTCTTACCTGTCGCTTTATGTGCAGCAGAAATGGCGACAGTTGATGGATGGCAAGAAGGCGGTATTTTTTCTTGGGTCGGTAACACGCTCGGGGAACGTTTTGGTTTTGCCGCAATCTTCTTTCAGTGGTTTCAAATAACGGTCGGATTCGTGACAATGATTTACTTTATTCTCGGCGCGCTATCGTATGTATTTGATTTTCCTGCGCTCGAATCGAACCCTTTTATTAAATTTATCGGTGTTTTAATCATTTTCTGGGGCCTTACTTTTTCTCAACTAGGTGGTACGAAAAACACTGCTAAAATCGCGAAATTTGGTTTTATTATCGGTATTCTCATCCCAGCAATCATTTTATTTATCTTAGGTATTGCTTATGTTGCTGGCGGAAATCCACTTCATGTCACTTTTTCCAAAGAGGCGTTTATTCCGGATTTCTCAAAAGCTTCAACATTAGTCATCTTCGTGTCATTTATTCTCGCTTACATGGGTGTTGAAGCTTCCGCGAGCCACGTAAATGAAATGACCAATCCAAAACGCGATTATCCACTAGCAATGATTATGCTCGTTATTTTAGCCATCGCGCTAAATACAATCGGCGGCTTAACAATTTCCGCTGTTTTACCTTTAAAAGATTTATCACTTAGCTCCGGCGTCGTGCAAACATTCCAAGCATTAATTTTACATTTTGGTTCCGGCTTAGGTTGGGCAGTAAAACTGATTGCCATCATGATTGCGCTAGGTGTCATGGGTGAAGTCAGTGCATGGGTAGTTGGCCCGTCACGCGGAATGTATACTGCAGCAGAACAAGGCTTACTTCCTGAAAAAATGAAAAAAGTAAATAAACACGGAGTCCCTGTTCCACTAATTATGGTTCAAGGTGTCGTCGTTACCATTTGGGCAGCTATTCTCACATTCGGTGGCGGCGGAAATAATTTATCATTCCTAACTGCGATTTCCTTAACAGTGGTCATTTATTTAGTCGGCTATTTACTTTTTTTCATCGGTTACTTAGTACTTATTTTCAAAAAATCGAGCTTAAAACGTACCTACCAAATCCCTGGTGGCAAAATTATTAAAGTGATTGTGGCGCTAATCGGCTTAGTAACATCTATTTTCGCTTTATGTATCTCATTTGTTCCACCAGCATCAATCGCCGCAAAAAGCGACACGACATACATGGTGATCTTATCAATCAGCTTTATCGTCACCGTACTAATTCCATTCATCATCTATGCTGTGCACGATAAAAAAGACATCTCACCGAAAGATATTACTCACTTAGACTCAAGCGACATCAATAAATTCACCCACCCAAGAGCTCGCGGCGAACACATTATTAATCCTGATGATAAACATATTATGAAGCAAGACAAATTATAGGAGGAAAAAATCATGTTATATAGTAAAGAAAATAAAGAAAGTTATTTAGAACCAGTTTTCGGATCAAGTGCAGAGGATCGTGATATTCCTAAATATACCCTTGCGAAAGAACCTCTCGAACCTCGAATTGCTTATCGTTTAGTAAAAGACGAACTTTTAGATGAAGGTTCCGCCCGCCAAAACCTAGCGACTTTCTGCCAAACATATATGGAAGACGAAGCAACCAAATTAATGTCCGAAACCTTAGAAAAAAATGCGATTGATAAATCAGAATATCCGCGAACAGCTGAACTAGAAAATCGTTGCGTGAATATTATCGCCGACCTATGGCATGCACCTAAAGACCAAAAATTTATGGGAACTTCCACAATCGGCTCTAGTGAAGCGTGTATGCTCGGCGGAATGGCGATGAAATTTGCTTGGAGAAAACGCGCCGAAAAACTCGGTCTAGATATTTATGCAAAAAAACCAAATCTAGTTATCTCATCCGGCTACCAAGTGTGTTGGGAAAAATTCTGTGTCTACTGGGATATCGATATGCGTGTTGTTCCAATGGATAAAGACCACATGCAACTCAATACCGACCAAGTACTTGATTACGTAGACGAATATACAATCGGGGTTGTCGGCATCCTCGGCATTACTTATACAGGCCGCTACGACGACATCTTCGCACTTAACGAAAAATTAGAAGAATATAATAGCAAAACAGATTATAAAGTTTACATTCACGTTGACGCAGCAAGTGGCGGTTTCTTCACTCCATTTGTAGAACCTGACATCATCTGGGACTTCCGTTTGAAAAACGTTATCTCCATTAATACTTCCGGTCACAAATACGGTCTCGTTTATCCAGGTATCGGTTGGGTCTTGTGGAAAGATGAAAGCTACTTACCAGAAGAACTCATCTTTAAAGTCAGCTATCTTGGCGGAGAGATGCCAACCATGCAAATCAATTTCTCCCGTAGCGCCAGTCACATCATCGGCCAATACTACAATTTCTTACGCTATGGCTTCGAAGGCTATCGCACCATTCACCAAAAAACAAGCGACGTCGCCCAATACCTTGCCCACGCAGTCGAACAAACCGGCTACTTCGACATTTATAACGACGGCTCCCATTTACCAATCGTCTGCTATAAATTAAAAGACGATGCTAACGTAAAATGGACATTATATGATTTAGCGGACCGCCTCCAAATGCGCGGCTGGCAAGTTCCCGCATACCCACTACCAAAAAACTTAGAAAACATCATCATCCAACGTTACGTCTGCCGCGCTGACCTTGGTTTCAACATGGCAGAAGAATTTATCCAAGACTTCCAAGCTTCTATTGAAGAACTAAATAGCGCCCATATCCTCTTCCACGATACCCAACAATCCGGCGTTCACGGTTTTACACATTAATAAAAAGGCTAGCCTCTCAAATAGGCTAGCCTTTTTTCATGTTCTTTTCTTCTAAGCGACTGAATCGCATTTTCAACATCTATTAAATCACGGTCAAAAAACGCCAGCGAAACCGGAATAACAGTCACTTGCACCGCCTCTTTCAATTCCATTTCGCAGTTCGGGTGACAAAGTACAATCGTCGGCTCATCTATTTCCGCCAAAACCTCATTTAACTCCCTCGTCGAATTAAACATCGTCTCATGCACCTTCACCTTCCGCCCAAGTTCCTGCTCCACCTGAAACTTACACGACTCAAAATTAATCAAATTAAACGAGAAAATACAGATTTGAACTGGATTATTCCATTTATAAATAAGCGGATATAAGTGAATCGTCAAATAATTAATATGCGAGTCAATTAACATTGCACGATGCCCACTAATTTCATTCCAACGCTCAAGCACATTTTTCACTACCAAATAAAGCGGCTGATATTTTTTATCCAACAACCGTTCATTACTCGGAATAAGACCTTGCAAATTAAATAACGTCTTCTTCAAAAAATAACAAAGAGCTGCCCGAAATAACGAGTGATTAACCACTTCTGACCCAAAATACTCCTCAAACAAATCTATTAAAGACTGTAAATCAGCATCTTTCAATATCAATTCATTAAATTGCTCCAATTCCACCTTTTTCATAGAAGCATCAATAATACTGAAATTAGTCGAATAATAAATCAACATCAAATACAAATAATCATTATAAGAAAATGCCAAGCCGAGCTCTTTTTCAAGCGTTTCTTTACTACTTTTGCGAACCATAACAAGAAACCTTGAAGACTCAATATATTTCTGGCACTGTTCATCCAAAATAATCGCACTCGTCGGAATATCCCTTTTAAAAATCATCGAAATAAGCGACCTAAAATACTCGTGACCTTCCGCATTATGCGCTAGTGCATCAATATTGATCCGTAAATTCAAAGTAGCCATAAAATCATCAATTATTTTCTTCTCATGATCCAGTAACGGATAAATACTAACACCATATTCTGCTTGAAGAAGCGCAATCAAATATCGAACCCGGTACTCCTTTCCAGTAATCCGATTATTTTTAAGAGATAAATCAATATCCCTCAGAAACTCCTCCACCTTATGTTTCAACCGATACGCATGCGAATGAGAAATAAAATATTCATCCATAAAATCGGTAAACTTGTGCTCCTCCACATTCGTAACAAAAAACGCCAAACACTTCAAAAACATCGAGTTATCATAAAGCTTATATAAAACGTGTCGCTCAGTTGCTCCGTATTGTAGCTGGCACTGATAAATCCAATCATCTACACTTTCTTTCATCTGAATACTAATTAAGCCATCCAATTCTTCATTCAACGCATGAATATCCGACCGCACCGTCACCCGAGAAGTCCCCATATATTCCGCCATTTCATCTAAATTCGTATGCTTATTCTTAAGTAGAAAATCACAAATCAAACATTTTCTCTTGATATCCTTTTCAATATAATTCGTAAGCATAGCTACCCTCTCCATGGACGATTAATAAACAATAACTTTTCCAACATTTTTCATGTTAAAACAATCACAAAATAATGTCAAAGAAATAATCATTCTCTTTTGATGAATAAATATTATCATTTTTATTTGCATTCTACTTCTACAGATAGAAAAACATCAACGTAAATTTACGTTGATGTTTTATCAATACCGGCGGCCGGGGTCGAACCGGCACGCCCTTACGGGCACAGGATTTTGAGTCCAGCGCGTCTGCCAATTCCGCCACGCCGGCGTAACAATATATTAAATTATAACTTTAAAACATTAATTATGCAAATGGAGGCGCCAACCGGATTTGAACCGGTGATAAAGGTTTTGCAGACCTCTGCCTTACCACTTGGCTATGGCGCCGCACAATATTCAACTAAAAAGCGGAAGACGGGGTTCGAACCCGCGACCCCCACCTTGGCAAGGTGATGTTCTACCGCTGAACTACTTCCGCATTAACTGGGCCAGCTGGATTCGAACCAACGCATGACGGAGTCAAAGTCCGTTGCCTTACCGCTTGGCTATGGCCCAACAATTATAATAGTTTTATAAAAACAAAAAGGGCGGATGATGGGAATCGAACCCACGAATGCCTGAACCACAATCAGGTGCGTTAACCACTTCGCCACATCCGCCATTATTTTATATATGGCAGGGGCAGTAGGAATCGAACCCACACTGGAGGTTTTGGAGACCTCAGTTCTACCTTTAAACTATGCCCCTATAATAATGGTGGAGGGGAGTGGATTCGAACCACCGAACCCGAAGGAGCGGATTTACAGTCCGCCGCGTTTAGCCACTTCGCTACCCCTCCATATTAAATAAAAGAAAAAAGTGGCTTGGGACAGAATCGAACTGCCGACACCTTGAGCTTCAATCAAGTGCTCTACCAACTGAGCTACCAAGCCATAATGGCGGTCCCGACGGGATTTGAACCCGCGATCTCCTGCGTGACAGGCAGGCATGTTAACCCCTACACCACGGAACCACTCTATTGCGGGGGCAGGATTTGAACCTACGACCTTCGGGTTATGAGCCCGACGAGCTACCAGACTGCTCCACCCCGCGACAATATTATTATAAAACTAATGGTGGAGGTTAACGGGATCGAACCGCTGACCCTCTGCTTGTAAGGCAGATGCTCTCCCAGCTGAGCTAAACCTCCATAATTACTATTCTACTCTAAAAACATGAAATTGTCTCTAATAGATTAGTAAAAAATGACCCGTACGGGAATCGAACCCGTGTTACCGCCGTGAAAGGGCGGTGTCTTAACCGCTTGACCAACGGGCCTTAGTAAGAAAATGTTACTTTATTATTACGTGTAAACGGAGAGCAAGGGATTCGAACCCTTGAGACAGCTTACACCGCCTACACGGTTTCCAACCGTGCTCCTTCGGCCACTCGGACAGCTCTCCAGAAAATGGCTCCACAGGCAGGACTCGAACCTGCGACCGATCGGTTAACAGCCGATTGCTCTACCAACTGAGCTACTGTGGAATAATAAATTGCCCGGCAGCGACCTACTCTCGCAGGGGGAAGCCCCCAACTACCATTGGCGCAGAGAAGCTTAACTACCGTGTTCGGGATGGGAACGGGTGTGACCTTCTCGCCATAACTACCAGACAATATGA
>NZ_JBZWZS010000003.1:0-467686 GCF_058684075.1 Listeria sp. MAN/IMW/UF555
GATTCCTTGCGTCAAATTGACTTCGCTAGCAATTAAATCACTAGTTTGTTTTTGTTGAAAACAGCTTTCTGTTTTCTGCCCTGCGATTACCAGTGAGACTTTACGTCTCATTGCTTTTCGTCTTCTTCTTTGTTCAGTTTTCAAAGGTCACTTTTTCTTCGTTGCCGCGTTTAGCAGCAACTCTTATATCTTACTCTATCCAGTAGTTAAAGTCAAGAAGTTTTTTCAAAAAAATTTAATTTCCTGAAGAACATTTTGTCTTTGTTTAACTGGAACGTTTATAAATATATCATGTTTTTATAGGTATTGCAAGCATATTTTAAGAAAAAGTTTCTCTTTGGCAAATTTGTTTTTTTCTAAAAAAATAGCAAAATCCAGAACTGGTAAAATCAGCTCTGGATTCGTTGTTAATCGCGATGTTTCATTGTTGGGAATAATAATATATCCCGGATAGATGGAGCGTCTGTTAATAGCATTACTAGGCGATCTATACCTATACCTAGTCCACCTGTTGGCGGTAGACCATATTCTAATGCTTCAAGGAAATCTGCATCCATTCCGTGAGCCTCATCATTTCCTTGTTCGCGTTCTTTCATTTGTGCTTCAAAACGTTCTCTTTGATCAATTGGATCATTTAATTCTGAGAACGCATTAGCATGTTCACGACCGACGATGAATAATTCAAAACGATCAGTGAAACGCTCGTCTTCTTTGTTTTTCTTAGCTAAAGGAGAGATTTCCACTGGATGTCCATATACAAATGTCGGTTGAATTAGTTTCTCTTCTACGTATGTTTCAAAAAATTCATTAAGAATATGGCCATATGTCATGTGTTCTGTTACTGCTACATCATGTTTTTTAGCTAGTTCGTGTGCTTCTTCATCGGATGTTACATTCCAGAAATCCACACCTACATATTCTTTTACTGCGTCCGCCATGTGGATACGACGCCAATTCGGAGTTAAATCTACATCGTATTCGCCGTATGTTATTTTCGTTGTTCCCTTTACTTGTTCACATACTGTTGATACTAAGCCTTCCACTAAGTCCATAACATCTTCATAATCTTCATAAGCAGCGTATGATTCTAGCATAGTGAATTCAGGGTTATGGCGTGTGGAGGTTCCTTCATTTCGGAAAACACGGCCGATTTCATAGACTTTATCCATCCCGCCGACGATTAGGCGTTTCAGATGTAGTTCTAATGCGATTCGTAAGTATAATTCCATATCAAGAGCATTATGATGTGTAATAAATGGTTTTGCAGCAGCTCCTCCAGCAATGGTATGGAGTACTGGTGTTTCTACTTCTAAGAAACCTTGATTATCCATGTAATCACGAGTGTATTTCAAGATTTTACTACGCATAACAAAACGATTTTGACTTTCTTCATTTGTAATTAAGTCTAAATAACGTTGACGGTAGCGTTGTTCTACGTCTTTTAAACCGTGATATTTATCAGGAAGTGGGCGTAATGATTTAGAAAGCAAAGTGAACTCTGTTGCTTTTACGGATAACTCCCCTGTGTTAGTGCGGAAAATAGTTCCTTTTATACCAATAATGTCTCCTAAATCAGCTAATTTGAAAATTGCATAGGCATCTTCGCCAATAGCATCTTTACGAATGTAGATTTGTAATTGATGGAAACGGTCTTGAATATGCGTGAAACCTACTTTACCTTTGACACGCTTCGTCATGATTCGTCCTGCTACAGAAACTTCAATCGCAGCTTCTTCAAGGTCTTCTTTTGATTTATCAGCAAATTTTGTTTCAATTTCTTCCGGGCTGATGGAACGGATGAATTTCTCACCAAAAGGATCTATGCCTTCTTCGCGCAATGTGTCCACTTTTTCTCGACGGACGATGAGTTGGTCATTTAGTTCTTCATGATTCTCGTTACTCATATAGGTACACTCCTATTCTATTCATTTCTACAGATGTTTCCATTATACGCTTTTTTGGTCTTGTTTTTCTAGTATAAATTTAAAAATTGCCCCGAAATCTCGAGGCAACAATGATTAATCTTGTTTTGCTAATGCTTTTTCTTCGTATTGAAGAACAAATTCATTTAAAATTGCTTCCATTTCTGATTGTTTTGTCGCTTGGTTAGCAGCTACTTTTGCACGGGTACTACCGCGAGCTCCTTTTAAATAGTATGCTGCGTGTTGTCTAAATTCGCGTACAGCAATGTTTTCGCCTTTTAATTCGACTAAACGGTTTAAGTGAAGCATAGCTGTTTCCATTTTTTCGCGTGGTTCTGGTTCTGGTAGGAGTTCTCCTGTTTCCAAGAATTTCACTGTTCTGTAAATCATCCACGGGTTTCCTAGAGCAGCACGGCCAATCATTACGCCATCAGCTCCTGTATGTTCTAGGATTCGTTTGGCATCTTCAGGTGTTCTTACGTCACCATTTGCCATGAACGGGATTTTTAGCTCGCGTTTAACATCTCTAAGCACATCCCAGTTTGCACTACCTTCGTACATTTGGACACGAGTACGACCATGCATTGCAACAGCTGCAGCCCCTGCACGTTCAGCTGCGAGGGCGTTTTCGATAGCAAAGACATGTTCTTCGTCCCAACCAATACGCATTTTAACTGTTACAGGTTTATCAACAGCATCCACAACAGCAGCTACCATATCATAAACTTTATTTGGATCAAGTAACCATTTTGCTCCAGCTTCACATTTGATAATTTTGTTTACAGGGCAGCCCATATTAATATCAATAATATCTGCTGTAGTGTTTTCAGCCACAAATTTCGCAGCTTCTACAAGCGTTTCTTTCTCGCCACCAAAAATTTGTAAGCTCAGTGGTTTTTCTTTTTCATCAATATATAGCATATCAAGTGTTTTAGCATTACGGTATGCGATTCCTTTGTCACTAATCATTTCACAGCAAACTAGACCTGCTCCGAATTCTTTGACTGTTAGACGAAATGCGGAATTGGATATACCGGCCATTGGCGCCACAACTACTTGGTTTTTAATTTCTACGTTACCGATTTTAAACATTATTGGTAAACCCCTTCCTCTTAAATTGCGCTAGTGATATGTTATCATAATCAGTTTTTTCTGCAAGTGCCAATTTTACCAGTTCACTTGATTTTTTATTTTTCGAACGCCTTGTTCTTCTAAAATTGCTGGATTCTCTAAAAGATTGCTTTTTTCTGGTGAAATTTCTATTAAAGGTATCATTACAAAAGCACGTTCTTTCATATAAGGATGTGGGATTTTTAGCTTTTCTGTATCGATTTTAACATCGTCGTATAATAGAATATCAATATCGATTAAGCGCGGCCCCCATTTGAATAATCGAACTCGCCCCAATTCAAGTTCGAACGCAAGGCAAAAGTCTAGTAATTCATTTGGCGTAAAATCCGTTTCGACTTCCGCTGCGATATTTAAAAATGCTGCTTGATCTTCATAACCTACCGCATCTGTTTCATAAACGCTAGAAACATTAGTAATTTTGATTTTCTCAGAATCAGCTAGGCCTCTTAGTGCATCATTTAGATTATCTAAGCGTTCCCCGATGTTTGTACCAATCGACAAAAAAGCTTTAGCCATCTAAATCACTTCTCTTACGTTTAATTTCGACTGCAACAGAATCATAGTGACCTGGAATTGGCGGATTTGGTTTAATAAGTTTGACCGTAATCTCTTCTAAAAGCGGATAGTCTGTTAAAACTTCTGATGCGATTTTTTCAGCAAGGGCTTCAATTAGTTTAAACGGCGTACCTTCTACTATTCCTTTCACGGTTTCATAGACGTCCGCATAACTTACAGTGTCATCTACACTATCTGATTGACCTGCTTTTTTTGTAGAAAGTCCAAGGATTAGAGATACTCTAAATGTTTGACCTAATTTTGTTTCTTCTTGTAAAACTCCATGATAACCATAAAACGCTAATTCATTTAAATAAATTTTATCCAATCAAAGCACCTCTTTATAATTTTGTAATATCTAATTTACCAGTAATCGCATCTGTCATCCGTACCATGCGAGCTATCGGAAGCACATCATGTACACGAGTAATTGTACATCCTTTTGCAAATCCGTAAACTGTTGTTGCGCCAGTTCCTTCCATTCTATCTAGAGGAGTAGTTCCAAGCACCAAGCCAATAGTTGATTTTCGACTTGTTCCAAGCAGGACTTCATAGCCAAGTGCGACAATTTCATCAATACGGCGCAATACTTCTAAATTTTGAGCTGGTGTTTTAACGAATCCAAAGCCTGGATCTAAAATGATATGTTCATCTGGCACAGCTGCTGCTTTAGCGATTGCAACACTCTCTAATAAATCTTTCTTCACATCTTCTAAGAAATCTTGATATTGCGTATTTTCTCGGTTATGCATTAAACAAATCGGTATACCATACTTCGCTGCAACTTCAGCAATTTTCGGTTCTTTTTTCGCACCCCATTGATCATTTATCATGTCAGCTCCAGCTAAAACGGCTTGTTCCGCTACTTCCGCTCGCCAAGTATCAACTGAAATCCATATATTTGGAAGGGTTTCTCTAACAGCTTTAATAACCGGAATAATTCGTGCAAGTTCTTCTTCTGGTGTAACTTCCGAAAAACCTGGTCGAGTAGAAATTCCACCAACGTCGATAATTCCCGCTCCATCTTTCGCCATTTGCACAGCTCGAGCTACAGCTTCTTCTACTTGCATATATTTTCCGCCGTCTGAAAAAGAGTCTGGCGTAACATTCAATATTCCCATGACCATACCTAGGTGATCCCTTTTCCACTTCTTCAAGCACCAACACCTCTTTCCGAGATTTATTATAGCAGAATTCAGTGATTTTAGCGCACAAAAAAACCGATGCGGAAAAGGGAGTAAACCGCATCGGTCAAAAAAAGGGAGTTTAGGGTTTTCATTCTAATAGGGGGGAGAAGAATGAAAATGTTTTGCTTGTTGTTAGCTTATGAATATATATTAACCAAGTTTTTGGTGGATACACTGTGATTTTTGTTAAAGTTTCATGAGATTTCTCGGTTTTTCTTTTCATTTTTTGCATTAAAAAACCAGTGTGGAAAAAGGGAGTAAACCACACTGGTCAAAAAGGGAGTTTAGGAATTTCATTCTAAAAAGGGGAAAGAATGAATTGTTTTGCTTGTTGTTAGCTTATGACTATATATTAACCAAGTTTTCGGTGGATACACTGTGATTTTTGTTAAAGTTTCATGAGATTTCTCGGTTTTTCTTTTCATTTTTTGCATTAAAAAACCAGTGTGGAAAAAGGGAGTAAACCACACTGGTCAAAAAGGGAGTTTGGGATTTCCATTCTAAAAGGGGAAAGAATGAAAATGTTTTGTTGTTGTTAGCTTATAAATACATTTTAACTAGAAAAAGAAAATTTCCGCTGTGCATTTGATTAGAAAATAGTAAGAAATACATTTATTTCTTATCATAAAAAAAGAACCTAGAAAATCTAGGCTCTCTGGATTACTAAGCTTCAAAATTATAAAGCGGTGTGCTTAAGTAGCGTTCGCCGTTACTTGCCACGATTGCGAGTACTTTTTTACCAGCACCAAGTTCTTTTGCAAGGTCTAGAGCAGCTTTAATAGTTGCTCCGGAAGAAATACCTACTAGGATACCTTCTTTTTTCGCTACTTCGCGTGCTGTTTCAAGCGCATCTTCACTTGAAACTTTCAAAATGCCATCATAAACTTTTGTATCTAATGTATCTGGTACAAAACCAGCTCCGATACCTTGGATTTTATGAGGCGATGGAGAACCACCGCTAAGTACTGGGGATTCTTCTGGTTCAAGAGCATAGATTTTAACATCTGGGTAGTTCTTTTTAAGTACGTGTCCTACACCAGTTACTGTTCCGCCTGTTCCTACTCCTGCGATGAAAGCATCTAAGCCATCTTTACCGAAAGCTTCAACGATTTCTGGTCCAGTTGTTTCTTCATGGACAGCTGGGTTTGCTGGATTGTGGAATTGTTGAGGAACGAAATAATTATTTTCTTTTGCAAGTTCTTCTGCTTTAGCAATTGCGCCTTTCATGCCATCTGGCCCTGGAGTTAACACTAATTTCGCACCATAAGCTTGAAGTAATTTACGACGTTCTATACTCATTGTTTCTGGCATTACGAAGATTGCTTGGTAACCTTTTGCTGCTGCTACCATTGCTAGTCCGATACCAGTGTTACCACTAGTTGGTTCGATAATTGTATCTCCTGGTTTTAATGCACCTGATTTTTCAGCGCTTTCAATCATCGCATTAGCAATACGATCTTTTACGCTACCACCCGGATTTTGGAATTCTAATTTCACATATACGTCGGCGCTACCTGCTTCTGGTAAACGATTAAGTTTCACAATAGGTGTCTTTCCAATTAAATCAGTGATCGAATTTACAATTGTCATTTTTAAAGCACTCCTATCTTTTTTAGGTCTTTCATATAGTTTAATTAATTCCGACCTATTTTGTCAAGTTTAATCACTTTTAAAAAAAGAGCACCCAGTCAGGCGCTCTTTTTCATCATTTCGCTTCTTCGTATAGTTTTTCTAATTCTTCTTCTGAGAAATCGTAGGTGTTACGGCAAAAATGACATTCTGCTTCGGCACCGTGATCTTCTTCTATCATCGAACGTATTTCTTCTTTTCCAAGTGAAATAATCGCACTGCCAAAACGTTCTTTGGAACAATTACATTCAAATGCTACAGGGATTTTTTCTAAAATTTGCAGTTTATCTTCACCGCCTGCGAGTTTAGCTAGAATGGTTTCTGGTGTTTCTCCGGCTTCAATCATTCTTGAAACTGTGGGTAATGTAGAGAGATTTTTTTCAATTTCATCAATGATTTCGTCTGTTGCACCTGGAAGAAGTTGCAGCATGAAACCTCCTGCTGCTTCGATTGTATCATCTGGATTAACAAGAACTCCAACGCCTACTGATGAATTGATTTGTTCAGACGTCGCTAAATAGTAAGTAAAGTCTTCGCCAATTTCACCTGAAACGATTGGTGTTTGACCAGTGAAATTTTCTCCAAAGCCTAAATCTTTTACTACTGAAAGCATGCCGGATGTTCCAACACCGCGGCGGACGTCTAGTTTTCCAGCTTCATTTAGTTCGCTGAAGTGGACGTGTGGATTTGTTACGTAACCTCTAATTTGACCTTGTGCGTTACTATCAGCTACGATTGGACCGATTGGGCCGTCGCCTTCGATTTTCACGGTTATTTTTTGGTCTTCTTTTTGCATTGCTCCAAGGAAAAGTGTTCCAGTCATCGTTCTACCAAGTGCGGCAGAGGAAACTGACCATGTATCATGTCTTCTTTGTGCTTCCTTGATTGTTTCTGTTGTTACTGCTGCGTATACGCGCGCCATGCCATCGTAGGCTAACGCTTTAACTAAATAATCGCTCATTATATAAAACTCCTTTATTTTTCTGTGGTTGGCTTGTTTCTTCTATAGAGAAGTTCCAAACCTTTTAATGTTAAAAATGGATCTAAAATGTCTACTGCGGAAGATTTTTCTGTTATCATCCGAGCTAGCCCGCCAGTCGCTACTACAACCGGACTTGTATTAGATTGCTTTTTCATTTCTGCGATAATTCCTTCGCATTGACCGATGAAACCGTAAAAAATACCCGCTTGCATCGATGCCACGGTAGATTTACCAATAATTTGGCTTGATTCTGCAATGTCTACCCGCGGAAGTTTTGCGGCACGATTGTATAGGGCTTCGGTCGAAATCATAATACCGGGAGCAATTGCGCCTCCTTGGTAGACTCCAGCCTCGTCAATATAGCAAAAAGTGGTTGCAGTTCCAAAATCAACTACAATTACCGGAGTTCCGTACTCTTCTGAAGCAGCGACAGCATTTACGATTCGATCAGAACCAATTTCCCTAGGGTTATCGACTTTTAGATTTAAGCCTGTTTTTATTCCTGGACCAACGATTAGCGGTCGAATATTGAAATAGCGTACACACATTGTTTCCATTGCGTGCATGATTGGTGGAACGACGGACGAAATAATAATTCCTTGAATATCAGAAGGCGTTAAATTTGCATACGAAAAAAAGTTCAAGACTGTCATTCCTAATTCATCGGAAGTACGATGACGATCAGTTGTCATCCGCCAATGTCTTAGAAGTTTCTGTTCTTTATAAACTCCGACAGTACAGTTAGTATTTCCCACGTCTATTACAAGTATCATAAGTTTAAATACCGTCCTTTAGAAGATTTTTCTAACGTATCATAACATGTTTTACTTAAAAATCCGAATAATATAGCTTCAAAAAAGAGACTGGGAAAGCCCAGCCTCTTTGATCTTATTCGTCTTTTTTATCGTTTGGAGTTTGCTCAATGTTTGGAGCATCTTCCGAAGTTACTTCTTTTGGTTCATCTTGTGTTTCTTCGACTTTTTCTTCTTTCAAGTCTTCTTTTTCTTCTTCAAAAGATTTACCTGCTACTTCTTCGTCTTTTTCAGAAGGATATTCTGCTTCTACGTCAATCGTATCGATATCTGGAGGCATTACACCGTCATCAAATAGGGAACGAATTTGGCGAGCATCTAATGTT
Organism: Listeria sp. MAN/IMW/UF555; assembly: GCF_058684075.1. Lineage (NCBI taxonomy): Bacteria > Bacillati > Bacillota > Bacilli > Caryophanales > Listeriaceae > Listeria > Listeria sp. MAN/IMW/UF555. Next base: position 8,545 of record NZ_JBZWZS010000003.1, read on the forward strand.
TCTACTTTTAGTAATGTTTCCGCGATAAGTTTATGTTGCTCTTGGTGTTCTGTAATGATTGTTTTAGCGCGGTCATAACAGTAGCGGATTAAGCTTTGAACTTCTGTATCAATTTCGTAGGCGATTTTATCGGAATATCCTTTATCGCTACCAAAATCGCGGCCCATAAATACTTGACCGTTACCAGAAGTGAATTGAAGTGGTCCAATCTTGTCACTCATACCCCATTCAGTTACCATGCGGCGAGCGAGTTCAGTTGCACGTTCAAAGTCGTTACTTGCACCAGTTGTTACTTCACCAAAAGTAACTTCTTCGGCTACGCGTCCACCAAGTAAACCAGTAATACGGTCCATTAACTCAGCTTTCGTCATTAGGAAGCGATCTTCTTTTGGTAACATTACGGCATAACCACCAGCTTGTCCACGAGGAACAATGGTAACTTTATGCACAACTTCCGCTTCATCAAGTACCATTCCGACGATAACGTGACCACCTTCATGATAGGCAACTGTGCGGCGTTCTTTTTCAGAGATAACTCGATTTTTCTTAGCCGGTCCAGCAATTACGCGGTCACTAGCTTCATCGAGGTCACTCATGTCTATTTCTTTCTTATCGGAACGAGCGGCAACAAGTGCAGCTTCATTCAGTAAGTTTTCTAAATCGGCACCAGAGAACCCTGGTGTACGTTGAGCGATTGCTTTTAAATCAACACTTTTAGCAAGTGGTTTGTTACGAGCATGAACACGAAGTACTGCTTCACGGCCTTTTACGTCTGGACGATCAACCATAATTTGACGGTCAAAACGACCTGGACGAAGAAGTGCTGGGTCAAGTACGTCTGCACGGTTAGTTGCTGCAATAATGATGATACCTTCATTGCCGCCGAAACCATCCATTTCAACTAGTAATTGGTTTAGGGTTTGTTCACGTTCATCGTGACCGCCGCCCATTCCTGCTCCACGTTGACGACCAACTGCATCAATTTCATCAATGAAAATGATACATGGCGCATTTTTCTTCGCATTTTCGAATAAATCACGGACACGGCTTGCACCGACACCGACAAACATTTCTACAAAGTCTGAACCTGAGATTGAGAAGAATGGCACGCCTGCTTCACCGGCAACTGCACGAGCTAGCAAGGTTTTACCAGTACCCGGAGGCCCTACTAAAAGGACACCTTTTGGAATACGAGCGCCAAGTTCCGCAAATTTACGCGGATCTTTTAGGAATTCTACTACTTCAACAAGTTCTTGTTTTTCCTCGTCTGCTCCAGCTACATCTGTGAAGCGAACTTTCTTCTTGTCGTCGTTGTAAAGTTTGGCTTTACTTTTACCAAAGCTCATAACTTTACCGCCGCCACCACCTTGAGACTGGCTCATTAGGAAGAAGAAGAGGATGAAGATAATTACAAAAGGTACAATAGAAGTTAGGAATGTAACCCAACCGCTGTTTTGTTTGGCAGGTACTACATTCATTTTCACGTCTTCACTTTTGATTGTTTTTTGTAAATCGTCAAGTGAAGTATCGCTATTTAAAGCGTATGTTGTGAAAGCAGTGCTGCTTGTTTTACTTTGGCCAAGACCGGTTTTTTTGTCGTCGGAGCTTTTATCGCTTGATTTAAATTCTCCTTCGATTGTATAAACACTGCGGTCTGGCTGTATTTCTACGGATTTAACTTTACCATCTTCTAATTTACTCACAAATTCTGAATAGCTAATATCTTTGGCTGCCTCTTTATTTGAATTAAATGAAGCAACAATCCCGATAATAACAAGGAATATTATGACATAAAATATCGCATTTCTAAAAAACCTGTTCATTCCTTACCTCCTCCCACGTAAGAGCTTGGATTCTTACTTTCTCTGGACTTTTACCCCTTTAAAAGTTGTTTTTTACTAATAGCAGATTGAGAAACAATGTTTTCTTCCCCTGATTATTAAAAACATATCCGTTTCGCTTTTTCTCTCACGAAGTTATTCTATTATTAATTTAGATTTTTTAATATTTATTGATACAATTTTCACCTTCGAAAACTAAGACTAATGATAGCATACCGAATCTAGATTGCCCACTATTTTGCATGTTTGCCAGCAATTTTTTTCTTTTTGTTTTCGAAAAAGGTATCTATTACATTTTAACAAAAAATAGTTCTGTTTGTTAATTATTTTCACTCGCTATAAATTTCTGGTTTTAAAATACCGATATATGGTAGATTGCGGTAACGTTCAGCATAGTCTAGGCCATATCCAACTACAAATTCATTAGGTACAACAAACCCTACATAGTCAGCTTCAATTGCCACATTTCTTCCAGCTGGTTTATCAAGCAAAGTAACCAGTTTAACTGATTTTGCTTTGCGATATTTGATTAGGTCTACTAGGTAACTAAGTGTACGACCGCTATCAATAATATCTTCAATTATAAGTACATCGCGACCTTCTACTGAAGCATTCAGGTCTTTAATAATTTTCACTTCACCCGATGATACTGTACCATTTCCGTAACTGGAAACATCCATGAAGTCCATCTCTAAGTATGTGTCTATTCTTTTAAGTAAATCAGTCATAAAAGGGGTTGCGCCTTTTAACACGCCTACCACTAATGGGTTACGTCCTTCATATTCCACTGTCAACTCACGACCAAGTTCACGAATTTTCTCTTGTAATTCGTCCTCCGATATCAGTACTTTCTGAATATCATTATGCATGCTCTCGTTTCCTCCTATATTTCGAGTGTACCTAATAATGTATTGCTTTTTGCTACGACTAAATTCTCGGTCATATACAGACTTTTTCACGCCGGGCACCCAAAGGATTTTTCCAGTATAGTCTGTAATTACGGGTAAATTGTCGCGTTCTTGCCTTGGTATTTTGGCATCGATGAAAATATCTTTTAGTTTTTTACTACCTGCTTGTCCTTTCATCGTCATTCTGTCGCCGTTCACACGGTTTCGGACGATTAATGGAAGTGTGATGTCTTCTGCATCCAGTAGCATTCCATTTAGCCCATTTGTTTGAACAACAGAACTTTTTAACTTTAAACGGATGCTTGCTTTATTGTCTAATTCAATGCGGTCATTTAGTTCTAATTGATGATAAAACTCAGGAGGAGCATGTCTTTCTCCAAATTGAAAATGGAGTTCGTTGTATGATCTTATAACAGTGAGTTTTTTTGGTAAATCAATAGAGCTTGATGGATTTTCGCTTTGAATCATCTGGATAATCTGGTAGATGTGATTGACTGTAATAACACGGCCATCATCATTGTACAGATACATCAATAGTAAATGAATTGCGCGACGTTGTAAAGGATTCGCTTCATTTTTAAAGTCACTGAGTAAAAGTGTTGATTGTTTGCCGTTTTGAATGAGATTTTTCTTTAATAAATTGCTCGCTAACTCTTCTAAAAACTGAAAATCTTCGCTTGTTTCTTCGGAAAATCTTTTGAAGTGATCATAAACGGCGGGATTTTCTTTAGATAGAAAGGGCAGCAGCTGTGTACGATAACGATTTCTAGTGTATTCTTGGCTGGTATTTGATTCATCGATTTCATATGGCAAAGTGTGTTTGTTTGCGTATTCGATGATTTCGGCTTTTGTAATTGGTAAGAAAGGGCGAATGGCATAACCGCCTTTCACTTCACGTTTTGGTTGTATGCCTGACCAACCGATACTAGAACTACCACGAACTAACCTCATGAGAATTGTCTCGATTTGATCATCCGCGTGATGCGCAAGTACAAGTTTATTTATATTGTTCTCGGCCATTACTTTTTCAAAGAAGTCATATCTGACAATGCGGGCTGTTTCTTCAATGCCTTTTTGCAGCTTCTCCGCGCGTTTTTTTACATCTACTTCTTCTATAAAAAATGGAATACCCCGCTCTTCGCAAAAAGTCTGAACGGCGAGTTTCTCTTTTTCTGCATTTTCTCGTAAATGGTGATTTAGATGAGCAACGGCGATAGCTTCTTTTGGAACTAACTTAGCTGACCATAAAAAATGGAGCAACGCAAAAGAATCCGGCCCACCAGAAACTGCCACAAGCAATTTATCATCGGATCGGATTAAGTCATGTTTCTCGATATATTTATGTATTCGTTTTTTGGTGTCATCCATTCAAGAAACCCTTCCTTCGAAATTCGGCTCTCACATTTTATCAAAAAGTGCACCGTATTATGATCCAATACGGTGCATCCTTCTATACTTTACAATTAGTTTTTAGCGTTTTAGCCGCGTTTTGCGCCTCGGCCGCCACGTTTAGATTCTGTTTGGCGTTTGATAGTAGTAAGTCTTTCATCACTATCTTTCAAGAATTTAGACATTATATCTTCAAAGCTCTCGGCTGGTTTCACATAGTTTCCAGCAGGTTTTTTGCTGTATTTTGGCTTACGATCATAACTTTTTTCTGGGCGGTCCGGACGATCTACTGCTTTACGAATGGACAGACCAATCTTGCCATCATCACCAATATTCATTACTTTGACAGTAACTTCATCCCCTACAGTTAAGATGTCATTAATGTCTTTAACATAGTTATCTGCTACCTCACTAATATGGACTAAACCTGTTTTGCCACCTTCTAGCTCCACAAATGCTCCAAAATTAGTAATTCCAGTAACCTTCCCTTGTAACTTGTTGCCTACTTCGATCGACATAAAAAAATGCGTCCTCCTTAAAATATCACTCTATTGCTTAATTATAGCTATAATAAAAAGAGTGTCAAACAGTCAAACTTACAAACTCCAAAAATACTCAACTATATTTTCCCTTTGATTTACCATGGAGAATGACGGCTCGGCTCTGACTTACTCTTTTTGTTTCGAATTTTCTTCGGGAATATTAAAAATAATTTCTCCATCTTTGGATAAATAATATTCACTTCTTGCTAATTTGGCTATGTACTCATCATCATGAAGTTTTTTGATTTGGTCATTTAGCGCTTCTTGTTCATCCTTCATTGCAACCATTTTCTTATCTACTTGCACTTGTTTTTCTTTTTTGTCTTTGAGGGCTAAAACTTGTTTGGTATACGTAATAGTTAGTAGTCCACCAACGACTGCAAAGATAATGGCCATAAAAGCAAGTCTACGGAACAGGGCAATGCGGCGACGATTACGAGTTTTTTTCATTGTTGCGGTATCTTTAATATAGCGGTTTTCTATTCTCGCTACTTTTGATTCGGCTTTTTTCATACATCGTCCCTCCCATGTTCTTATTTGCTCTTATCTGTGAAATTCGGTAGAGAAAAAAACGTTTCTTGCTTAAAATAATATCAATAAATCAGGCATTTGTCTATTGGAATCCGCTTTTTTTATGATATTTTTCTTGACTTTTTTGCAAAAAATTGTTTGTACTTTATTATGCGCAATAAAAAATCGTTTGAAATCGGCTAACGTGCGCGATTTCAAACGATTTTTCTATCTGCTTTCATCTGTGCGTTCTTCTTTTAAAATTGTATACATTTCTGTTGCTTGTTCTTTCTTTGCATTTTCTTCTAAGCGTTCAATTTTTGCTGTAACGATTTTTGGACCAAAGCGAATCACAAGTTCGTCACCAGATTTTACATTTGTTCCTGGTTTAGCTGTTACTCCATTGACAGCGATGCGTCCTTTTTCAGCTACTTCTTTTGCTACTGTTCGTCTTTTAATTAATCTTGAAACTTTTAAATATTTATCTAAGCGCATAGTTGTTGCCATTTTATTCACCTACTTTATATTATTATTTCCGTGCAACAAACTTACTAAGTGCGAGTAATTTGGAGCCAAACGGAAGGAAAACGAAATCTTTCGGGCCGAGCAATTTGTACCTCAGAGCAAAAACAAGAAAAACGCTTCCGCCAATAGCGGCACTTGTTATAGCTTGGAATGCACTTCCGAGTCTAGTACTTAACGGAGCGAACCATTCGAACAAACACGGAACTACTGCCATTAAAGCTAACGCAGCGACTAATCTTAAAATCATTGTTTTCTCTACAAATGGTACACGAATGGTCTGTTTAAGCGAAATGTAACAGATGATTAGGACTATCAGTAGGCCAATACACGTTGAGATTGACGCGCCAATAGTTGCAAGTCGTGGTATTAGTAAGCTGCCTGTAATCCATTTTACAATAAGACCGATTCCAACACCAACTGCGGGTACGATGATTTTTCCGAAGCCTTGTAAAATACTACTCAGCATTACAATTAATGAACTTAGGAAAACGGCGGGCATGAATAATTGTAAGACAAAGGTTCCATCTGGCGTTTGAAATAGCATTTGATTTAAAGGGCGCATAATAACGATTAAGCCAACAGTTTCTGCTCCCGATAAAATCAATGTAATTTTAACTGCTAATAAAATGGATCGTTTGAGTTCTTTTTGTTGATTTTGAACCCTTGCCGCAGTAATCATTGGAACAAGCGCAAGAGCGAGCCCCGTTGATAATACAAGTCCTAATTGCAAAATTGGCTGCCCGCGGTCGTATATCCCTTTGAGTGATTTAGCGATAAATTCCGGAATTCCCGAATCGCTCATTAACCGATAAACTTGAAAAGAATCCACTAATTGAAATAAAATCAGCATGGAACTGACCACACAGATCGCTACACTTTGCCGTAAAAAAGCCCGGCCAATCCCTACTTTTTCTTCCTTATTTGCAAATACAGCAGGTTGTAATCCTCCTCCAAGCGCGACTTTTTTATTATAAAAGTGGCGCAAAATAAAGATTCCTGCAACCCCGCCAAAAAATGCACCGCTCATCGCCATCGAGCCTGCGTCATATAGATTAAGTCCCAAATTGAGCGCAAGTCCTGCACCAATTAAAATGATAGCTACTCGAATTATTTGTTCGACTGTTTGAGAAATTGCGGTTGGTATCATGTCTCCCTCGCCTTGAAAAAATCCGCGCATGAACGCGAGTTGTGGCATAAGTAAAAACACAAAGCTAATAACGCGAATCAACTCAGAAAGGGCTGGATCGCCCATCATGATTGCAATCAAACCTGCAAATATGAATAAGAAAGCAAAAATCACGATGCTTACAATTCGAAGCATCCGGGAGACAGCGCGCATAATTATTTGCTGCCTTCTTAAATCGCCCTCTGCTTCTGCCAGCATTTTAGAAATAACAACTGGGAAGCCTCCAAGCGCAAGTGTCATCGCAATTCCATATATTGGATATACTTGTTGAAAAATATAAAATCCAACATCCCCCACCATATTTTGAAAAGGTACTCGGTAAACTGCACTAAGTAATTTAGAAATAAACGAGGCAGCGGTTAGCCAAGCCGCTCCTTTCATTAGTCCCTTCATGGAACGTTCTGACATCCCGCCACCTCCTTTCGTCTTAATAATGTACTACTTTTCGGTAGATACTTGTTCTTTCATAGCTCCACGAAGTTTTTCAGCTAAACTTTTCACTTGATATAACCATTCTTTTAAAGGTTTATTTTGGACATTTATAGTGATTTTCAGCTGTGTTCCTTCCATGCCGACTCCAACCATACGACCAAATTCGCCAATAATTTGCATGACGATGTCTCCGCGAATTCCAGCTGTTCCGCTTTCTGAGAATAACATCGTAATTTTATTTTGTTCTTGTTTAACTGACTCAATTCCAACTTCAAGCGCATGTACTTTGAGCTCTGTCATCGTAAATAAATATTCAACTTCTTCTGGATACTCACCGAAACGGTCAATCATGTCGCTTTGCAAGTCTTCTAGGTCGAGTAACGATTCAATATTTCGGAAACGTTTGTACATCTCAATTTTTTGGCGCCCGTCAGTAATATAATATTCTGGAATATAGGCATCTGCCTGAATGTCGATTTCGACTGGAACGATTTGCTTTTGTTCTTCTTTCGGTTTTTTCGCTTCAATTGCTTCTTTTAGCATTTGCGAGTATAGATCGAAGCCGACCGAATCAATAAAGCCGTGTTGTTGCGCTCCAAGGATATTTCCAGCCCCACGAATGGATAAGTCGCGCATTGCAATCTTAAATCCAGAGCCTAACTCGGTAAACTCTTTAATGGCTGATAAGCGTTTTTCAGCTTCCTCACGCAAAATTTTATCTTTTTGATACATAAAGTAAGCATATGCGATTCTGTTCCAGCGTCCTACCCGTCCGCGCAATTGGTACAGTTGTGATAGTCCCATACGGTCAGCATCTTGCACGAAAAGCGTATTAACGTTCGGAATATCTACTCCGGTTTCAATAATAGTTGTCGTAACAAGCACATCGAATTCTCCTTCAAGGAAACTTAAAATAACCGATTCTAATTCCGATTCACCCATTTGACCATGAGCCGTTGCAACACGCGCATCCGGAACCATCGCAGAAATCTCATCAGCTTTTTGCGTAATTGATTCAACACGGTTGTAAAGATAATAAACTTGCCCATCCCGCGCCAACTCACGTTCAATTGCCTCGCGAACTAAAACGTTATTTTGCTCTGCTACGTATGTTTGAACTGGAAAACGGTTCGCTGGAGGCGTTTCGATAACAGATAAGTCACGAACGCCGAGCATAGACATATGAAGTGTTCTCGGAATTGGTGTTGCAGTAAGAGTTAGCACGTCTATTTTTGAACGCATTTGTTTGATTTTTTCTTTGTGAGTTACGCCAAATCGTTGTTCTTCGTCGACTACAAGCAAGCCTAAATCTTGGTACTCAACGTCTTTTGATAATAGGCGGTGCGTTCCGACAACAATATCAACTGTGCCATTTTTCATTCCTTTTAACGTTTCTGTTTGTTGTTTTTTTGTACGGAAACGGCTTAAAAGTCCGATTTCGATTGGGAAACCTTGGAACCGTTCTTTCATTGTTTCATAATGTTGTTGCGCCAAAATAGTCGTTGGGACTAAGAACGCAACTTGCTTGCCATCCATAATTGCTTTGAAAGCAGCTCTTAAAGCCACTTCGGTTTTCCCGTAACCAACATCTCCAACCAAAAGTCGATCCATCGGGCGCGGGCGTTCCATATCTTTTTTAATTTCTGAAATTGAGCGCAATTGGTCGTCGGTTTCTTGGTACGGAAAGGCTTCCTCAAATTCGCGCTGCATTTCGTCATCCGCACTAAAAGCATACCCTTTTTCAGCTTCTCGTTCGGCATATAATTTGATTAAATCGTCGGCAATATCTTGGACAGAAGCTTGTACTTTCTTCTTCACACGCTTCCATTCAGCACCACCTAGTTTGTTTAACCTTGGGGATTTCCCTTCTGCACCAACATATTTTTGAACTAAATCAAGTTGATCCACTGGAATGAAAAGTTTATCCTCACCTTGGTAAACAAGTAGCAAATAATCTTTGTGCACGCCGTTAATATCTAGTGTTTCCATCCCCACATAACGGGCGATACCATGATTAACGTGAACCACATAGTCTCCAACTTTTAATTCAGAATAACTTTGAATTCGCTCTGCATTAGAAAGTTTTTGACGTTTTTTCACCTTTTTGATTTTTTTATTAAAAAGTTCAGTTTCACTAATAATGGCTACTTTTGCAAGCGGAAGTTCAAAACCGTTTTGGAACGTTCCGATGACAAATTGAACCATACCGTATTTTGGTACATCCGATTCTTTTTTCAAAATCGTGCTTTCCATATCGTAATCAGCTAAAGTTTGCTGCATTTTTTCAGCGCGTTCTAAGTTTGGCGCTAAGATAACTACGGCATAATTATTTTTGTGCCAACTTTCTATTTCTGTTTTTAAAACATTCATTTGACCGTGAAATTGCTGCATTTGTTTATAAACGATATTGGTCGTTTTTGACACGCGCATACTTGCCATTTGTTTTTGGAAAAGCGTTAAGTATATTTTGGGCGAATGGTTTTCATCTAATAATTTTTTGAATGAATGGCTTACTTGAACGTCGCGAACTGTTTCCATGCGACTTAATGTTTCAGTCTGCCACTCAGCTTCTTCCCGCTCCAAACTTTCTTCGGTTTCTAAAATCCGCGCAAATTCATCGAGTAATATAGCAGTGTTTTTTGGCAAATAATCGAAAAGTGAAGCTGGATCTGGATAAGCTAAACCAATATATTTAAAGAACATGTCTGGTTTTACGCCAGAACGCAACATTTCTAAATCTTCTTCTAAATTTTCAACGAGTGCTTGTTTATCTTCATTTTCTTTTAGTTCATTTAACGTAAGCGTCATTTTCTTTTCTAAACGAGTAACAATGTCAGGATAATAGCTTTGATCTAAGATGATTTCTGTCGCGGGAAGCAAACGGAATTCTTCAACACGTGTTGTCGAACGCTGTGTCTCCACATCAAAGAAACGAAGAGAATCCACTTCGGTATCGAAAAGTTCTATTCTAATCGGAAATTCTTCTGTAATCGGATAAATATCAATGATGCCCCCGCGGACACTGAATTCTCCTGGGGTGTTAACCATTCCACTCATCGTGTAACCCATAGTGACTAATTTTTGGCGCAATACATCTGGATCGATTTCTTCGCCTTCAACGATAGATATATTAAAATGTTTCCATAACGAGACAGGTGGAAGCATTTTTCTAAGTCCCGCAACTGGAACAATTACAATTCCTGGTTTGCCAGATAATAAGAAGTCGAGCGCCTCAACACGTTGACCACGCAATTCTGGACTAGAAATACTTAACTCTGAAGAAATCAATTCATCTGCTGGATATAAAAACAATCTATCAACATCTATTAAAGAAAGTAAATCATCGTATAATTTTTGCGCATGGTACAAATTATGCGTTACAAACACAACTGGCCGCTTAGATGCACCTTCCACTACACTCGCAAAAAGTGCACGCGAAGAGCCTGTCAGCCCTGTGACAAGTTGTGATTTTTCTTTTTCATCAAGCGCATTTAAGACCGCGCGAATATCTTTTTGTTCATATATTAATTGTTGTAATCCTTTCAAGGGAAAACAGCTCCTTTTTTGTCAGAAAATTCATTCTATGCAATGCAAGATTAAATCACACGCTAGAAGAAAGACCGAAATACGTGGCAAAAGCATTGCCACGCCTCTCGGATAGTCTATTTTTTAATTATACTTATTCATTACTTCAATAAATGGTGTTTGCGCAAAATCTTCAATAGCATCTGCGCTTTTTTGAATTGCTGCGATAATATCAGGTTGTTCCGCTTTTGGAAAATCTCCTAATACATAATGGATGACTTCCCCTTTTAAAGGACGACTGACACCCACACGGATACGATTAAACTCTTGCGTCTTGACGTGTTGAATAATTGATTTCATCCCATTATGACCACCTGCGCTACCTTTTTGGCGCAATCTGATTTTCCCAACTGGTAAATCTAAGTCATCATATACAATTAGAACGTCTTCTATCTGGATATTGTAGTAATCCATTAGCGGACGAATGCACTCACCAGAAGCGTTCATGAAAGTCAGTGGTTTAACTAGAATCATTTTCTCGCCGCCCACATTAATTTCACTTACCATACCGTTAAATTTTGATTTTTTCCAAGGGGTTTGATGGCGAAAACTCAGCTCATCTACTACCATAAAACCGACATTATGCCGGGTACGTTCATATTTTTTGCCCGGATTTCCGAGTCCTGCGATTAATTTCATAAAAGCTTCTCCTTACATGAACTAAACCACTTCACGAATGAACTGGTTTTTGTTTCGATGTTTTTTTGATTATAACACGGATTTCCATTGGTTGAAAGTTTTCCAACTAAGCCTTGTATTCCGCAATTTTATTTTCAATTATTTGCCAAGCTTTTTCGTTTTCTGCTTGAAAGTTTTCTGTTTTCCAATTTTCAGGAGTTTCACCCACGAATTTTTCAAAGCCAAATTTTTGATAAAGATAAATAGCTTGGTAACTTCCTGTCTGCGTTGTTAGATAGACGAAATCACTTTTGTTTAAGCCGAGAATTTTAGATAACAAGGCTTTGGCGATACCTTTTCCGCCGTGCGAGTCGAGTACAGCGACCCAATGAATGCGGCTTGCCATCTCGCCAAATGTATTTCCATCCCAAAGCATTGCGGTCCCGATAATTTCGCCGTCTGGGGCTTCTACAAAGACGCAGCGCTTGGCTAATTTTTCTTTTTCATTTCCAAATTCTGTATTAAAACGCATCCGAATACTTTCCATCGATGGAACTTGGCCAGTTTCTAGTTGCAAACTGCACCAGTCTTCCTCCAGCCCATCTCTATAAAAACGAAACGAATAACCTTCTGGCAAACTGAACTCAGGATATTTGGTAGCACTATGATTTACCATTGCAACAGAAATATGTGGTACTGATTTATCAAGCATGAAACCGCCTCCTTCATACAGCTATTATAACAAAAAAAATGGAAGATATCGCAAACAAATGCGAATCTTCCATCCTTATTTATAAAAAATTATTCAACTGGTTCTTCATCATTACCATGTACAGCTTCTGGTTCTGGTGCTTCCGTAGTCGTTGGTTCTTCTTCAGCACGTGGAGCAGAAACGGTAACAACTGTTTCTTCTTCCTCTGCTTGCACGACATAATCTTTGTTTTCAGGAAGGTCGTTTGTAGTTAAAACATCACCGATTTCTAATGAAGAAATGTCTAATTCAATTGTTTCTGGTAATTTTTCTGGTGTTGCTGAAACTTTTACATCATGGATAATTTGTTGAAGTACACCGCCAGCTTTAACGCCTGGAGCATCACCAACTAATACCACGCGAACATCAGTCTCAACTTCTTCATTCATATCAACAGCTAGTAAATCAACGTGTACTAATACGTCTTTTAACGGATCCACTTGATATTCATGTAATAAAACATTTAATTTCTTGCCGTCTACAGTAACTGAAAATACGGCGTTTCGACCATTGTCACGAACTGCTTTGATTAATTCCAAAGAATCAACGGAAACTGGAACATTTTCCGATTTGTAACCATAAATAATTCCAGGCACTTTTCCTTCACTACGCAATCTCGTTACTTCTGAATGTTGCGTTGTTTCTCTTTTCTGGACCTCTAATGTTGTTGCCATAAAAAATCACTCCACTCATTCAATTTTGGTACATCTATATTATATCTACCCTTTAGAAAAATAGCAAAACAAAGCAAAAGCCTTATTTCTCTTTAAAAGGTTTATAATTCTCAATAAAAGGTAAACAGAAAATAGCGAACCGCTCCTAATGCAGACGCTTTCAAACTGTACTATAGCGTTTTCATAAATTTATTATAACAACTTTTTAAAATTTAGGACGTTCAATGCTTCACAAATGAAAAATACATGTTATACTGTACTAGTAAATAGATTTTTTATAGGAGGAATTCGAAATGAAAGATCATCAAAAAATTATTTTAGTTGGCGACGGAGCAGTTGGTTCTAGTTATGCATTTGCTTGTGTAAACTTAAGTATCGGACAAGAATTCGGCATTATTGACATAGATAAAGACAGAACAATCGGGGATGCGATGGATTTAAGCCACGCCGTTCCATTTTCCACACCGAAGAAAATCTACTCAGCAAATTATAGCGACTGCCATGATGCAGACTTAGTTGTTGTCACTGCTGGGACTGCACAAAAACCTGGTGAAACTCGTTTAGACCTAGTAAACCGCAATATCAAAATCATGAAAGGCATTGTGGATGAAGTTATGGCGAGCGGATTTGACGGTATCTTCTTAATCGCTTCTAACCCAGTAGACATCTTAACTTACGCTACATGGAAATTCTCAGGTCTTCCAAAAGAACGCGTTATCGGTTCTGGAACAAGCCTTGATACAGCACGTTTCCGTATGTCGATTGCCGATTACTTAAAAGTGGATGCTCGTAACGTCCATGGTTATATCCTCGGCGAACACGGCGACACAGAATTCCCAGCATGGAGCCATACAACAGTTGGTGGCCTTCCAATCACTGAATGGATTAACGAAGACGAACAAGGTGCAATGGATACTATTTTCGTAAGCGTTCGTGATGCAGCTTACGAAATTATCAATAAAAAAGGCGCTACATTCTACGGCGTTGCTGCGGCTCTTGCTCGTATTACAAAAGCGATCCTAAATAACGAAAATGCGATTTTACCACTTTCTGTTTATTTAGATGGCCACTATGGTATGAACGATATTTACATCGGCGCACCAGCAGTAGTTAACCGCCAAGGAGTTCGCCACATTGTTGAAATGAACTTAAACGATAAAGAAAAAGAACAAATGAAAAACTCCGCAGACACACTTAAAAAAGTTCTAGACGACGCAATGAAACAAATCGACTAATATTCTTAATTCCTAAAAGCATGCGATTTTGCATGCTTTTTTGTTATACTTAATTTATTCGAGAGGAGTGACGCGTATGATTACTTTTGACCAACTTGACACCGAGCTACAAGCCTTAGAAAACCCCAATACGATTAAAATTTTTCGTAATCACGGTTGTCCGGATTCATTAGATCTTTACGGACTAAAAATTGGAGACTTAAAGAAAATTATCCGCCGCGAAAAATTAACTAAAAACCATGAACTGGCCGTAGAGCTAATCGAATCAAATAACAGCGACTTAATTTATCTTGGTTTACTTGCGGTCAATCCAAACAAAGTAACTACCGAGCAAATCGAAAAATGGAATGTAGCTTTTCGCGAAACATGGTCACAACTCACCTTTGGACTAGCATCGATCGTAAGCAAACGTGATGATGCACTTCTTTTTGCAAAGAAGTGGATTGAGAGCGAGTATGATTTAACTAAATCCATGGGCTGGCAGATTTATAGCGAGCATATTAACAACTTGCCTGAAGCAGAGGCATTACTACAACGCGCGAAAGAAACATTACAATCCGAATCAAACAGAACTCGCTATTCGATGAACGGCTTTATTATCACTTGCGGAATTTACAAAGACGATTTGCATGAAAAAGCAATTGAAGCTGCAAAATCAGTTGGAAAGGTTCACGTAAACCTAGGAAAAACAGCTTGTAAAGTTCCAGATGCAATTTCTTATATTGAAAAAGCGCGAAATCGTACAAATTAAGCAGATATCCTTTGACTAGAAAAAGTACTAAGAGGTATGATAAAAGAAAACTGGAGGGATAACTCATGATTGTAACAACCTCACCAAATATTGAAGGCAAACAAATTATCGAGTATAAAAAAATCGTTTTCGGCGAAGTCATTACTGGTGTTAATTTTATGAAAGACATCGGAGCCGGACTTAGAAATTTCTTCGGGGGCCGTTCGCAAGGCTATGAAGATGAACTTATTAACGCTCGCGAGGAAGCAATTCGCGAAATGGAACAACGCGCGAAAGATATTGGTGCAAATGCCGTTATTGGTGTTGACATTGATTATGAAGTGCTCGGTGCAGATAATGGCATGTTAATGGTTACTGCTTCCGGTACTGCCGTTGTTATTGAAGCGCAAGATTATTAAGCAAAAAGAAGTATCCGACTGGTCGGATACTTCTTTTTTACTACTAGCTTATTTTTCGACTTCTTTAAAGCCTTGAGATTTCAACATTTTTTCAGATTCTTTCATACTAATACCTTTAGATACATCGCCAGTCGCTGCCATGCCCGGTAATTTCTTAAGATCTTCAGAAGCTATTTTCGTGTAATCTACTTCTAATGTTTCAATAGCTTTATCATCTTTATAATCAATGCTTTCTTTCAATCCTTCAATATTTTGGAATTTCTCACTTGTTTCTTTAAGCATTTTTTCAGCTTCTTCTTTTGTTTTAATGCCCATTGAAGTATATAACATTGTGTTTTCAGCGGTTTGCTTAGTAACTTTGTCCCCTTTATAAGTGTATGTTAATTTCGAATCTACACCATTTTGAGAAAGCGCAAAGGTCTTACTTTCTTCCTTATCCCCACACGCTACTAACATAAC
Source organism: Listeria sp. MAN/IMW/UF555 (assembly GCF_058684075.1). Classification (NCBI taxonomy): domain Bacteria; kingdom Bacillati; phylum Bacillota; class Bacilli; order Caryophanales; family Listeriaceae; genus Listeria; species Listeria sp. MAN/IMW/UF555. The sequence continues at coordinate 24,349 of NZ_JBZWZS010000003.1, forward strand.
CGCCATAATCATTACAAATAATACTGTAGTTCCCTTTTTTAGCATTTTCATAGATGCTCCTCCTAATTAGTCTTTTGTACTATTATAAGGGTACCTAACAAACAGAGCCATTACAATAGACATTCTGTGAACTTTATCCTCCAAAATCCTTGCGAAAAACTTGTAAGAATCTTCTCGAAAAACAAGTTCAAAACCATTCTAGATACTGCTTTCCGCAACCATTTATCCCGAATTAAAGTTATCACATCTTCATCTAAAACAATGATAAAAATGGACTTTCTCGCCGTTTTCAAAAGGGAGATTTTATATAATGAGTATATTTTCTGTCTTCATAATTGGTTTAATTAAAAAAAGGATTTTTCTATGATAATCACAGAAAAATCCTTTTTAGTTTTAAATTTTATTCAAATAAAGAACTTACAGAAGCATTTTCATGAACGCGAACGATTGCTTCACCAAGAAGAGCTGCTACAGAAAGTTGTTCCATTTTATCGATCCATTTTTCTTCTGGAAGAGCGATGGAGTTTGTTACAACTAGTTTTTCGATTGGTGAATCTTCAATACGTTTCATTGCTGGGCCAGAAAGAACCGGGTGCGAACAACATGCGTATACTTTTGTCGCGCCAGCTTCACGTAATGCTTTTGCAGCAAGCGTGATTGTTCCAGCTGTGTCGATAATGTCGTCAATGATAATACAAACTTTTCCTTCAACATTTCCAACGATGTTCATTACTTCAGCTACGTTTGGACGCGGACGACGCTTATCAATGATAGCAATCGGCGCTTTCAAACGGTCAGCCATTTTACGAGCGCGTGTAACCCCGCCGTGGTCAGGTGAAACTACAACTAAATCATCACCTAAATGACGTTCGCTGAAATAGTCACTTAGAAGGCGAACTGCATTCAAGTGATCAATTGGAATATCAAAGAAACCTTGGATTTGCGGTGCATGCATATCAAGTGTAATCATTCTAGTTGCACCAGCAGTTTCGATTAAGTTTGCTACTAATTTCGCTGTGATTGGTTCACGACTTCTTGCTTTACGGTCTTGACGTGCATAACCATAGTAAGGCATAACAATATTAATTGTTGCTGCGGAAGCGCGTTTCAACGCATCAATCATGATCAAAAGTTCCATTAAATTCTGGTTTACAGGATTACTCGTTGATTGAATAACATATACATGACAACCACGGATACTTTCTTCAATGTTAATTTGGATTTCTCCATCACTAAAATGAGTAACGCTTGATTTCCCTAACTCAATACCTACTTCTTTCGCAATCTCTTCAGCTAGTTCACGATTAGAATTTAGCGAGAAAATCTTCAACTTTGGATCAAAATACTCGTTTGACATAATCAGCCTCCACTATTTTTTATTAAAATTTTAAACTTTCCAATAGGAAATTATTTACCGTGATTCAAATGTTTCGCGTAGCCAAGTTTGTTATCTTGTTTCGCGCGAGCAATACCTAACGCATCTTCAGGAACATCTTTTGTAATTGTGGAGCCCGCTGCTATGAAAGCACGATCTCCCACTTTGACAGGTGCAATCAAGTTCGAGTTACATCCGACAAAGACATTATCACCAATGATGGTTTTTGCTTTATTTTTGCCATCGTAATTAACAGCAATACTTCCGCAACCAACATTGACGTTTTTACCAATTTCCGCATCTCCCATGTAAATGAAATGAGGTAATTTAGTTCCTTCACCGACAACTGCTTTTTTAGTTTCGACGTAATTTCCGATTTTCACATGATTATGAATATCAGATTCTGGTCTTAAGTGAGCGTATGGTCCGATTTGAACGTCATCACCGACTTTACTTTCAAAAATCGAGGAATTTCTGACGTGCACGCGTTCACCGATTACACTACTTACGATTTCTGAACCGCTCGTTACCACGCAATCATCACCAATTACAGTCTTGCCACGAAGCATTACTCCTGGCTCAATAACTGTATCTTGACCTATTTTTACATCTATATCAATATACGTGTTTTCCGGATTAACAAGTGTTACTCCATTACGCATATGATTCTCATTGATTCGACGTTGCATTAATTTGGAAGCTTCAGCTAAAGCAATTCGATCATTTACTCCAAGTGACTCTTCGAAGGACTCCATTTTGTAAGCTGCAACAACTTCGTCCGCATCTTTTAAAATTTTAATAACATCTGGTAAGTAATATTCGCCTTGCACATTATCATTAGAGACATTTTCCAAAGCTTCAAAAAGAGCTTTATTATCAAAGCAATATGTGCCGGTGTTAATTTCTGAAATGCGTTGTTCTTTTTCTGTCGCATCTTTATGTTCAACGATTTTTTCGACAATACCAAGGTCATCACGGATAATACGTCCGTATCCTGTAGGGTCTTCAATAACGGTTGTAAGAATAGTTGCTTTTGCTCTTTTTTCATGGTGATATTTTAATAAAGCTTCCATTGTGCTAGCTTCGATTAAAGGTGTATCTCCACAAACAACTAACGTCACACCATCTTTTCCTGCAAGTTCTGATTTCGCTTGAAGTACTGCATGCGCCGTTCCAAGTTGTTCATCTTGTTTCACGAATTCGCTCTTACCCGCTAAATGCTCTTGTACTTTCTCAGCACCATGACCTACAATTGTAACCACTTTATCAACATCAAGTGTCGAAATTTGGTCTACTACATGTTCGACCATTGGTTTTCCACAAACAGGATGTAATACTTTGTATAATTTTGATTTCATCCGTGTGCCTTGGCCAGCAGCAAGCACTACAGCATATCGTTTTGACATTATATAGAACCTCCAATATTCACTATTCATCCACTATGAATGATAACGTAAAATTTGCTTTTTTTCAAGAATGCGCCCAAATAAAAACCCCTACCTACGTTTTTTAGGTAAAGAGGAAATTTAAAGTTTTATTTGTTTGAAAATTCCGAAAGATACAGTGTGGTTATTTATTTGCTTACTAAAAGAGGATTTTACACTTGTGCTACAAAAATGTTTGCTTGAATACATCTGTTTTTGCAACATCACTTAAAATCTCCTCCCTGTTTTTACAATCTGCTTTTAATTATACCATAGCCAAAATAGAAGACCAAGGCTATTTATGATTTTTTTCATAGTTATTCTACACAAAAAGGGCTAGCACTAAGCTAGCCCTTGGAAATTTTTTTAATTATTCAGCAGAAACGGATTCAGATTCTTCTTCTGTTACCGCAGTTGCTTCTTCTTCACCAACGCGCTCATATTCAGCTAAAACAACTTCTTGAATTTTTGCACGAGTATCGGAATTAATTGGGTGAGCGATGTCACGGAATTCACCGTCAACACCACGTTTACTTGGCATAGCTACGAATAATCCGTTATTCCCATCAATAACGCGAATATCATGAACTACAAATTCCTCATCTAAAGTGATTGAAGCAATCGCTCTCATTCTTCCATCAGTTTCTACACGACGTAATCTCACATCTGTTACTTGCATTATTAGTCACTCCTTATCCCATTTGCCTCTCTCAAAAAGAATCTGCTTATCCCAGCTAAAATCTCAGGTAAGTATCCCCCAGCTGTTCCCAACAACGTTCTTCCTAACCGAGGATTTTTTAGTTTTCTTCTACAACACTTTCGTCTGCAGAACTTTCTTCGTTTACTGCTGGCTCGTCCGCTACTTCATAAGCAGCTAAAACGGCTTCTTGAATTTTTGCACGGGTGCCTGAGTTAATCGGATGAGCAATATCTCTAAACTCACCATCCGGCGTACGTTTACTAGGCATAGCTACGAATAAACCCTCGTTGCCATCGATGACACGAATGTCGTGAATAACAAACTCACCATCAATCGTAATTGAAGAAATAGCTTTCATTCTCCCATCTGTCTCAACACGTCGTAATCTCACATCTGTAATCTCCATTATCTTCACCACCTTATTCTAGTTGCGCTGCTAGTAAACAATGCTCACATGCAACATAAGTACACACTCGAGAAAAATTCCCCCATAGAAAAAATCACTTTTATAAGCAAGCAATATTAACGTAAAATTCTTCCCTATGAACATAATAATAAAAAAAACTAAATTTGACAACTTTGTGAATTGTAAACCAAAAAAAATAGTTTTTCTTTGAAAATCATTGACATTTTCAGATTGTTTCTTCAAGTTTTTGTTTTGTATACAATTTTTATCACTAAAGTAACAAAAACGCCGAAACCATTGCTAGCACAGTATCAAGATGTAATCATCATACTATTTTATGGGCAAGAACGCTAGTAAAATGGTGTTAAAATTATGATTTCTCAAAAATAATTGTATACAATTTACAGAGAATTTATGATTTTTCTGAGATCATATATTTACAATTTTAGATGTCTCTATTCATCTCATCTGAATAAGTCAATAAATAGTGTATACCCTGAAAATCCTATTCTAATGCATGATTCAAGAACTTTTTTCTTTTTTCTAGTAAAAAAAAGAACTAAATCCCGATTTGAAAACGCTTAATTGTGACAAAAACATTAAATATAGATGACAAGACAACTTAAAGCACTAATTTTAGTTAAAAAAAGAAATCCGAAATACACAATTCCGGATTTCTTTTTTCGTTACTCTGATCTTAAAGCGTCGATTGGTCTTAATTTAGATGCTTTATTCGCAGGGGCGATACCAAATATTACGCCGATGCATAAGGAGAATACAAACGAGAAGATAATGGTTCCAGCTGTTATTCCTGACGATATGCCAGCAACTGAGCCGAATATCAATGCGCCTGAAACGCCGATAAGAATTCCAATAATCCCGCCGCAAACACTAATAACAATAGATTCTATTAGGAATTGTAGCAGAATTGCTCGTTTTTTAGCTCCTAACGCTTTTCTTATACCTATTTCTCTCGTTCTTTCACTAACAGAAACAAGCATAATATTCATAATTCCAATCCCACCTACTACAAGCGAAATGGCCGCAATTGCACCAAGCGCAGTAGTTAATGTAGTGCTGATTGTATTGAACGCGTTGAGAATTTCTTGTTGATTAATGACTTGATAAGATGGTCCCATTTGAGCAGAAGAAGCATTTTCTTCTTGTTCTTTTTCATTGCCAAACTTAATAGCGAGGCGAGATTCTAATGTATTTACTACAAAATCAACATCTTCAGCAGATTTTGTTTCTACGTAGATAGTACGGACATTTGTATCTTTTAGTAATCGTTGAGCCGAAGAAATCGGGATAAAGATTTGGTCGTCACTCGAGCCCATCATAGAAGCGCCTTTTTCTTTAAGAACGCCAACTACTTTGTAAGGCATACCATTCAATCTAATTGTTTCACCGATTGGATTACCAAAACCAAATAGATCACTGGCTACCGTAGAGCCTATTACAGCTACTTTCTGGCCATATTCCGTATCAATCGGTAGTAAGAAGCGCCCCTCCTTCATTTCTAAGCTACGAGCCGCTTTGTACTGGTCATTCGTCCCAATGACTTTATTGCTTGAACTTTTATAATCGTATGTCGCATTCACTTGACCAGATAGCTCTGGAGATACACTTTTTACGCCATCGATGTTTTGATATTTCATTACTTCATCATAAGTATATTTATCATTTGGATTCACCGAACTATTAACTACTGTGATTAAATTGGAGCCTAAATCGCCCATTTGGTCGTCTACTTCTTTCGTCACACCATTACCTAGTGAAACTAACAGAATAACAGAGGCAACCCCAATAATAATACCCAACATTGTTAAAAATGATCTAAGTTTACTTGCTTTTAATTGTTTCCACGCCATTTTCATACTTTGGAGAACATTCATGCTTGTGTCGCCTCCTCGTGGAATAGCTTACCATCTTGAATACGAATACTTCTTGTTCCGTAAGAAGCGATGGTTGGATCATGGGTGATCATAACGATGGTGTTCCCTGCTCTGTTTAATTCCTGTAAGATACCCATTACTTCTTTACCTGTTTTTGAATCAAGAGCTCCTGTTGGCTCATCTGCTAAAAGGATTTGTGGGTTACCGGCAAGTGCGCGCGCAATAGCTACACGTTGTTGCTGCCCGCCTGATAATTGAGTTGGTAAATTTCTTCGTTTTTCTAGTAAACCAACTTTTTCCAAGCATTCGATTGCAGCTTTTTCGCGTGCTGAAACACTTAGCCCAGCATAAATTAAAGGTAATTCTACATTTTCAAAAGCAGATAATTTAGGAAGTAAGTTAAACTGCTGAAAAATGAAACCGATTTTCTTATTTCTAATTTCGGATAATTTGTTGTCACTTAATTTAAATACATCTACATTATCAAGGTGATAACTGCCTTCATCTGGAACATCCAAACAACCTATCATATTCATTAAAGTTGATTTACCGGATCCAGATGGACCAACGATGGATAAAAACTCACCTTTTTCAACGGTAAAAGTAACATCGTCTAATGCTTTAAACGTTTCTCCGCCTAGTGTATATGTTTTCGTTAAATTTTTCATGTCAATTAGCGGTTTTGGCATGTTTATCCCTCCTTCATACTATTTATCTAATACGTATATACAAAAAACTTAGCTAGGAGCACCTGGAACTGTGGAAGTTTCTTGTGTAGGAAGGATTACTTTTTGGTCTTTTTTAACGCCGTTAGTGATTTCGATATTATCTTCGTTGTGAAGACCAGTTTCTACAAATTTCTTCACTTTTTTCGTTTTGCCATTTTCTTGTTCTTCTGGAATTAGTACATAATATTTATCATCGCTGTCTTTTTGAACAGCTTCAATCGGTACGTAAAGCGCATCTTTTTTCTCTTTTACTAAAATTGAGGCATCAGCAGTCATACCGGCCTTCAAATCGTCTGTTTTATCAAGAGAAATAATCACAGAGAAGCTAGACACGCCATTTTGGACTTGACCTTGTTCTGCAATTTCTTTTACTTTTCCTGTGTATGTTTTGTCAGGAAGTGCTGTTACTGTGATTTTAACTTCTTGGTCTTTCTTGATGTTAGGAATATCCAGTTCATCCATTTGCGCTACTAGTTGAAGCTCATCATAATCTGGAACTTGTGTGTTTTGCGGCGAAATGGCACCTGTTCCTGTAGCGTTGATTTTCATATCCCCTTGTTTCACTTTGGCTGTAACTAATTTTTCTTGTGTTACGGAACCGCTATTTTTTGACAGCAAGAAAACCGCACCCGCGGCAACCACTGCGATAATTACGATAACAATTAACCATTTAACCCATTTTTTCATGAATGTTCTCCTCCTGCTTCTTATGAATAGAAGCCCTGTATTTTATGTAGCAATGATAGGTTTCATTCTACCACAAAAGTTAACTGAGTGAAGTACATCGCAAGTCTGATTTGTTTTTAGTATCACTTAACGAAAATAAAAAACCCTAGAAAATTCTTCTAGGGTTTATCAATTAGTTATTAAAGTAATTTCCGTCAACTACTTCAATTTGTTTTTCTTTCATGTTGACGTTTTTAATTTTGACAAGTGAAACGTAATCATCGACTAAACGTTCCTCTGCATATTCAGATTCAACTAGAACGCCAATACCAACTAAATGCGCATTGAATTCTTCTAGTAAATTCTTCATCCCATTAATCGTACCGCCAGCTTTCATAAAGTCATCCACGATTACTACGTTAGATCCTTCTGCTAAGCTTCGTTTGGATAGTTCCATTTTTTCGATTCGTTTAGATGAGCCTGAAACATAGTTAATGCTCACTGTAGAGCCTTCAGTAACCTTACTATCTCGGCGCACGATAACGAAAGGTACACTCAAATGCTCAGCAACAGCTTGTGCAATAGGAATCCCTTTTGTTGCCACAGTCATAATTGCATCTATTTTTTGGTTGTTAAATTTGGTAGCTAAAATTTTACCAATTGCTTTAAGCGTCACTGGCTCCCCAAGTAGGTCTGAAAGGTACAAATACCCTCCTGGAAGTAGACGGTTAGGTTCCGCGATTCGGTTACACAACGTATGTACAAAATCAAGCACATCGTCATTTCCCGCTATTGAAATATACTGCACTCCACCAGCAGCACCCGGAACAGTTTCAAGTGTTCCAATCCCTCTATCTTCAAATGTTTTCTTTATGATAACCAAATCTTCACTAATAGAAGACTTAGCTGAGCCATAACGTTCAGCAAACATCGTAAGCGGCACTAACTTTCGCGGATGCGATAATAGAAACTGCGTCATATCAATTAATCGTTCACTGCGACGAATCTTCATAATCTCTCTCCCTTTGATAAAATTCCGTATATTAAAAAGCTATTTCACGTATTTTGTCCGTATTTTCTCTATTATAAAACGTTTTCTATAAAATTGACAACTTTTATTCTTTTAAAGTATTAAAAAGCCTGTCAAATAAACATCCTTTGACAGGCCAATGCTTTTATAAATCACGGAAACTAATAATTTCTACTTCTTGTTGGCCTAAATATGCTTGTAATTCTCTTGAAGTTAGAATGGAAACTTCTTTGATGCGCGGCTCTACATAACTGGATATTTCTCGCAGCGTTTCATCGATATACGCTGGATGAGTCATCACTTCCACGACATCGTTTGTTCCGATATGCTCTTGTACTATTTTTTTAATTGTTTCAAAAGATACGCCATCTGCATAGAAAGATGTATCGAATAAATCTGGTGTTTTAATAGCGCCAAAATCAGAAACATCTGAATGACGTCTAATACTTACACCATATTTTTCTGCCAACTTATGCTGAACTGGATAAATTAACGGTTCGATGGAATGATGTGTATCAAAGTGCGAAATAGTGATTCCTGCACCCAAAATTTTCTCGATTTGCGCTGTTAATTCGCGCTCCACTTCTTCCATATCCACGTTAGCTAAACCAGACTCAAGCGCTGTATAATTTTTGCGGAAACGCCCGTTATCATCCGTTAAAGTTTCTAAACCTTGAAGTAACGGGTAACCGAATGTAAGGGTCAAATGAGCACCAATATCCAGTCCAGGATTTTCTTTCGCTACTTCTACAGCCAAATCAAAAGCTGGGCTGTTAGCAAGAAGTGTCGTTGATTTTACAACACCTCGTCTATACGATTCTAAAATACCATAAACTGCTCCTGGGCTAATTCCAAAGTCATCTGCATTAAAAATAATTTTCATTTGTCTGACCCCTCTCATCCATTAATTAATCGTATCGTTTTCGCTTTCACTCCACGGTCTAACCATATAAACTTCCTCACAAAAGCCACGCAAGCCATTATAGACACGTTTCGCTCTTGAATACTGTTTGATGAGCGCAAACACTGTCGGGCCGCTACCACTCATTAGAGCCGCCTCAGCACCAAATGCTAACATCCGGTCCTTAATTCGCTTAACTTGTGGATTTTTTTCTAGCGTTACAGACTCTAATACATTTCCTGTTGAAGCAAAAATTCCGTCTAAATCGCCATTTTTGATAGATTCAATCATTTTTTCGGTGTTAGGGTGTTCTACATTATCTACTTGTAATTCTTTATAAATCGTTGGTGTCGACACGCTAATGCTAGGTTTAGCTAGTACTATCCAACAACCAGGCATATTAGGCAATGCAGAGATTTTTTCTCCACGTCCAGTCGCAAGAGCAGTTCCACCATATACGCAAAAAGCTATGTCAGACCCGATTTCGGAACTTATTTCTGCTAATTCTTCTATCGAAAGACCGAGCTCCCAAATGATATTTAAACCTTTGAGCGCAGCAGCAGCATCCGAACTCCCACCAGCTAATCCCGCTGAAACTGGAATGTGCTTATCAATTGTGATGCGCACTCCCATTTTTATGTTAAAACGATTTTTTAAGAGGAGAGCCGCTTGATAAATCAAATTACGACGATCTTCCGGAATAAAATGCGCTTTTACATCTAGCACAATCTTATCCTCGTCTAAGCGTTCTAAGAATAATCTGTCAGCAAGATCTATTGTTGTCATCACCATTTCCACTTCATGATAGCCATCTTCACGTTTGTATAGCGCATCAAGTGAAAGATTAATTTTAGCTGGTGCTGTTATGCTTATTTTCATTTTTCTTGGCCTCCGCGTTCAAAATCTCTTTTTCTATTCTATCATATGAAAGAAAAAATATGTAGCTAGCGGTCCAAAAGGGTTTCTATGTAAAGCAAAAACCGAACCATACTAAACGGTTCGGTTACTTCAGCTTCATTATAAAGCTAATTCTTTATTATCATCTGTAAATACAAGTTCTACTGCGTCTGTTAAGATATCCGTATAACTATAGGATACTCTTTCAAAGTTGTTTTCATCTTGATCAAGCTCCACAATGAAAACGGATGGATATGTTTCAGCTAGGATACCGCAACGTTCAATCGTTTTCTTACGACCGCCGTTTGCTTTCAATGTCAATGCTTTACCTAATCTAGAATCTAAATTCGTCTTAATGCTTGCAATGGTTTTTGGCATTTATTTTCCACCTCACTAATAACAATTATAGCACAGATGGGCTCGGAAATCAATAACCAAATATTTTAACAGTTGGAAGGGCTAGCTGTCAACTAAGAAAGCGCTCTTTTTGAAAAAAATTATTTTTCTGCGAGGAAATCAGCAAGAAAGTTACTTAATTTAGCGAATTCTGGTATATCAAGCGTTTCTCCGCGTCTAATTAAGTCTATACCAATTGCATTTAAACCTTCTACCAACTCTTCTTTACGCGGTTTTAAGGCCGGGAACTTGGATGCTAAATTATTCCATAGCGTTTTTCTTCTTTGAGCAAAAGATGCTCTTGTTACTTCAAAGAAAAACTCTTCGTCGTTTACTTTTGCTAATGGTTCTTTACGGCGTTTTAAATGAATAACGGCAGAATCGACATTAGGTTGCGGCATAAAGACAGTTTTTGGAACAATAAATGCTAGTTCTGCTTCCATGTAAAATTGGATAGCAATGGTTAAGCTACCGTAACTCTTTGTGCTTGGAACTGCGCTAATTCGGTCAGCAACTTCTTTTTGCAACATAAAAGTCATTGAGTCTGCTGGGATATTATCATGAAGTAATTTCAAAATAATCGGGGTAGTTACATAATAAGGCAGGTTTGCCACAATCTTAAGAGGCAGTTCAGGTTTCGCAAATTGTTCAGTGATCACTTCAGCAACATCGGCTTTCAGCACATCATTATGGACAACGCGCACATTATCGTAGTTACTAAGTGTGTCATCCAGAATCGGTAACAAACGTTGATCAATTTCGAACGCAACGACTTCATTTGCTGTTTTGGCCAACTGCTCAGTTAGCGCACCAATTCCTGGTCCGATTTCGATGACATTCGTTTCTTTCGTAATTTCAGCTGTATCGGTAATCCGTGTCAAAATATTGCTATCGATGAGAAAATTTTGACCGAGACTTTTTTTAAATAAGAAACCATATTTTTTTAAAATTTCCGTAGTTCTTCCGGGAGTTGCAATATCTTTACTCATTTTCTTCCTCCTGCATAATCGTTTGGCACGCGGCTACTAATCGTTCTTCACTAATGGCAAATGATTCCAACCTTGTTTGCAATTGTTTTCCATTCGTATAGCCGATTTTTAAAATGTTGCCGAGTTTTTCTCTACGTTCTTTTGCTCCTGTTCCACCTAGAAGGCCTAAGTGAATCAGGGTTTCTTTGGAGATATATTGTTTTTCAGTCGGTACGCTGCTTGTATGAAAGTGCTCTAAAGCTTCTCTAATATGGGCGCTGCTCGCATGTTCTACGCCGAGTCCACGTCCTGCTTTTGGTAGAGCGTCTTGTCGATTAATGAATGCATGTTTACATCCTGGTACCGCAGAATCAATTTGTTTTCTAATTTTTTCACCTGGGAAATCTGGGTCCGTAAAAATAATGACTCCCCGCAGTTCTTGAGCGTGTCTAATCTTTTCAATTGTTTCTTGTGAAAGTGCTGAGCCATTGGTTTCGATAGTATCTGCAATAACTGAACGATTGATTGCAGTTGTATCGTCACGTCCTTCTACAACAATAAACTCATGTATTACAGGCTTCCCGCTCATATTGATAACATCCTTTTTTATAAAATAAGTAAATACATCATACCACATTTTGGGCAAAGAAAAAACGAGGCCCTATGAGTCAGCCTCGTTTTTATACGAAATTAGTTTAACACTTTTACAGTAACCATTCTTCTACCCCATGAGTAGCATTGGCTTTCATTTGGGAAATAAACGTCAACGATATTTCCTTTGATAACGCCGCCAGTGTCTCCAGCGATTGCTTCGCCGTAACCTTCAACCCATACTTTAGAACCTAGTGGGATAACGTTTGGATCAACTGCGATTACTTTCATTCCAGGGTTAGCACTTAGGTTAATACCATAAGCTGTCATACCGCCACCTGAATATGCTGTTGATTCCATACGATAAGTTTTACCACCTGATGGAGCTGATGAAGCGTTAGAAGTGGTTGCTTTTGAAGATGAAGCATTTGCGATTTGTGATACTTTCGCTTTTTCTTTTGTGCCACGTACAACTACTTTATCTGTCTTTTCAGAAGTAACGTTTTCTTTAATGACATCGCGTTTTGTTTCTTTGTCATTTTCAAAAGTTACATTATACTCGACAACTTTTTCGCCATTTTTACCTTCTTGAACGACTTTTTCAACGCCTTTATTTAGGCTATCGTCTTCTTTATAAACTGTTTCAAATTTGATTTGTTCATTTTTCTTTTCTGCTTTTGAATTGACGTATGTAACTTGTACGGTCATTTTTTCCTTTAAGTTACTGTCTTTAGCAGGTGACACGCGGTCATCTTTATCAAGTTTGATGTTTTTCTCTGTTAGTAAATCACTAACTTTTTTCTTAGTTGTCCATACTGTATCTTTTTTAGTTCCGTTTTGTAAGGAAAGTTCAATGGCACGGTTAATGTTAACCTCTAGGCCATTTTTTAATTTAGTATCTAATGCAACATTTAAAACATCTTGTGGACGAGTAGTAATATTTTCGTCTTTAAGCAAGTCTGCTACGTTTGTTTTTGTGCTCCAAACGTTTTTCTTTGTACCATTATCATTTATTGTAACTTGACGAGCTGGAAGATATTTAATTTCCATACCGTCTTTAATTTCCGCATTTTTTCCTGGCGCGATTTCATCTTGTGCACTTACTTTAATTCCTGCTTCATCTAATGCTTCAGAAACTGTTTTAGCATGTGTTCTTGATTCAATTTTTTCACCAGCGTTTACTATAGTGATATCGTTTTTAGTTCCTTCGAAAACGAAATAAAAAACCAATGCTACTACAATAACAAATCCTGCAATCATGATTGGTAATTTCCATTTTGATGATTGGGCTACGTTACTGCTGTTTTCCATGGTCATGTATTTCTCCCCTTTCTACTTCGCTAGTGATTATATACAGGGGACTAAAGAACTGTCAATTTTTTCTATAGTTTGTTCACACCTTCGCAAACTTAAAGCATAAACGTTGGTATAAAGCCATTTTCAAATATAAAATTTTTAAAAAGTGTCAAATGTAACAGAAATGTGTCATTTTTCTACGTCTCTGGTCGTAGGCATGAAATAAGGGTTTTTGTCCAAGTAGTGATTTTTATCTTCTAGAAGCTTAAGATTGGGTTACAGACTCGGCCTTATATTACAGTTATATTACAATCAGTCTTTAATTTTAAAAAGCCTGTTCGCGTTATCTGTTGAGTGCGTGGCGATTTCGCTATATTTCATTTCTTTCAGTTCCGCGATTTTTTCGGCAACTAACTTGACGTATCCTGGTTCATTTCTTTTTCCACGATTTGGGGTTGGAGCGAGATATGGGGCGTCAGTTTCTATTAATAAACGGTCAATTGGTATAGCTTGGGCTGCGATTTTTGGTAATTTTGCATTTTTAAAAGTGACTGTTCCACCGAATGAAATATAAAAATTCATTGCTAAACATGCTTCCATCACTTCGACTGTTTCGCCAAAACAATGCATAATTCCGCCTACTTCTTCAGCATGTTCTTCTTGCAAAATGCGAACTACATCTTCTGTGGCTTCGCGATTATGAATCACTATCGGTAAATTCACTTCTTTAGCTAAACGAATTTGCTTTCTAAAAACTTCAAATTGTGTTTCTTTTGGTGAAGTATCCCAGTGATAATCCAAGCCCATTTCGCCCAAAGCAACTACTTTCGGGTGCGTTAGGGCTAAATCGCGTAACCATTCTAAATCTTCGTCTGTGAAGGTAATAGCGTCTGTAGGATGCCAGCCGACGATTAGATAGATAAAATCATATTTATCGGCTAATTTAAGTGCCCGGTCAATTGTTTCTTTATTAAAGCCTACAACGGCCATACGGGTCACATCGTTTTCTTTTGCGCGTTTTATTACTTCTTCTAGATCATCATCAAAAGCCTCGTCATTGAGGTGTACATGCGTATCAAATAGCACGAGAATTCCTCCTAATAAAATCATTTCCTTCTATTATACTATAATTTTTGATGCAAACAAAAAAAGCCACTTAAAACGCAAGTGGCCTTTCTAGTCTGTTTATTTAATTTGATAAACTACTGCTTCGTATGGTCGTAAAGTTCCTTCTATAATATCAGGAACATTATTTGCAAGCACGGAGCCTTTTTTGATGTCGTTTAAAATATTTTCATCGGTAATAACTTGCTCTTCTTCTGTGAAATTACATAAAACGACTAATTTTTCATTTTCTGTATAACGTTCATATGCGAAAATCGCTTCATCTTTTGGTAACAACAGGCGATAATTACCAGTTGTGATAATTTCTGTTGTTTTGCGTAACTTAATTAGGTTTTGGTAGTAATAGAAAATCGAATCTGGATTTTTCAGCGCTTCTTCGTTGTTGATTTCTGTATAACGCGGGTTAACTTTAAGCCACGGCGTTCCAGTTGTGAAACCAGCATTCTCGCTATTATCCCATTGGTATGGTGTTCTTGCATTGTCGCGTCCTTTAGTGTAAATAGACTGCATAATGCTTTCGTGGCTGTGTCCTTGCTCTTTACGTTCTTTGTACATGTTTAATGTTTCTATATCTCGATATTCTTCCAGTGTTTCAAAATGAACATTTGTCATTCCGATTTCTTCACCTTGATAAATGTACGGTGTTCCTTTCATCATGTGCAGACATGTTGCAAGCATTTTCGCCGAACGAACGCGGAAACGATTGTCATTCCCAAAACGAGAAACAATACGTGGTTGGTCATGATTGTTCCAATACAAACTGTTCCAGCCGTTTTCTTGAAGCGCTACTTGCCACTCGGACATGTTTTCTTTTAAATCTGGTAAATAAATTGGTTTTAGATCCCATTTGTTATCACCATCGGAGTCTAGGTTCATATGTTCAAATGTAAAAATCATATCCACTTCATTATTTGCTGGATTTGTATAAATTTGCGCGTCAGTTGTGCTAGCACCTGGCATTTCGCCAACAGTCATTACATCATATTTGGAAGTTACTTCTTGGTTCATCTCTTGCAAGAACTCATGAATACGTGGTCCATTGCAGAAATCGTTACCTGCATCCCCGTAAATTTGACCTTCTGCAACTGGTCCATCTGGGAAAGCTGTGTTTTTGGAAATGAAGTTAATTACGTCCATACGGAACCCATCGATACCTTTATCAAGCCAAAATTTCATCATATTATATACATCTTGGCGTAATTTAGGATTTTCCCAGTTTAAATCTGGTTGTTTTTTAGAGAAAAGGTGTAAGTAGTACTCGCCTGTTTTCTCGTCCAATTCCCATGCTGGACCACTGAAAATCGAGCCCCAGTTGTTGATTTCATTTTCTTCGCGCCAGAAGTAGTAATCACGATAAGGGTTGTCTTTGGATTTCCGAGATTCTTCAAACCATTTATGTTCGTCGGAAGTGTGGTTAACAACTAAATCCATTACGAGTTTCATATCACGATCATGTAAACCTTGTAACAGATTGTCAAACGTTGCCATATCACCATATTCTTCGTAAATTTTTTGGTAATCGCGAATATCGTATCCATTGTCATCTTGTGGCGAATCATACACCGGAGATAGCCAGATAACGTCTACACCAAGCTCTTTTAAATAATCTAATTTCTCAATAATCCCTTGAATATCACCGACTCCATCGCCATTTGAGTCATTGAAACTCTTTGGATAGATTTGGTAAACTACGCTTTTTTTCCACCAGTCTTTTTCTTTCATCGATTAAATTCCCGCCCTTGTAATTTTGTCTATTTTTTTACCGAAAACTTCTATAGTAGTAACTTTTTGTTGTAAGTTTTCTTCGCCGTGATGGTCACCATTTATCTGTACTTCGCCGTTTTTGAAAGTAGCAGTGAAAGCTGTTTTGGATATTTTTCCGCTTTCGTATTGGTAGCTTTTGCCATCATCATTATACACGTATCCGCTTGCCTCGTCGTTATCTAAGTATATTTCTAATGCCAAATCTTGTGTTTCTTTTGTATTTTGAACGCTAGTACCTAATGGTAAAATCGTTCCTGCTTTAATATAAATTGGCATAATGTCAATCGGAGCGTCAGCGATAATATAGTCTCCGCCTTCTACTTGCTCTTTCGTCCAATAATTAAACCAAGTCCCTTTTGGTAAACGAACTAAACGCTTCACTTGGCCTTCGCGAACGATTGGCGCAACGAGGATATTTTCACCTAGCATAAATTGATCGTTCACTTGAATTAAATCGCGTTCCTCTTTAAACTCCATATAAAGTGGTCTAACTATCGGCAAGCCATTCTCCGCAGTTTTTTGGAATTCTGTATAAATATACGGTAAAAAGGTGTAGCGCATTTCAATATATTTCTTCACAATTTTTTCCGCGTCTAGCCCAAATGCCCATGGTTCTTGATAAATGCTATCTTGCACGCAATGGTTTCTAAAATATGGTAAAAACGCGCCTGCTTGCGTCCAGCGTATTAGCATTTCTTTCGTACAGTCAGAAGAAAATCCACCAACATCCGCACCTGTAAATGCGACACCAGATAAACCTAAATTCATAATCATCGGCAGCGACATTTCTAAATGCTCCCAGTGACTACGATTATCCCCCGTCCAAACGGCTGAATAACGCTGAACTCCCGCATAACCAGCACGAGTGAGTGAAAACGGACGCTCGTTTGGCACAAGGCGTTTTAATCCTTCAAAAGTCGCTTTACTCATATACAATCCGTATAAATTATGCGCTTCTTTATGGGTTACATTTTTCCCATCCATATTGTGTACAACATCTAAATCCATCGTTTTACTTTCATTAAATACAGATGGCTCATTCATATCATTCCAAATCCCGCGAATACCTAAGTCTGTGTAAAACTGATGCAAATCTCCCCACCAGCGTTGAACAGTCGTACTTAGGAAATCCGGAAAAGCACTGACACCTGGCCAAACATCACCATAATAAATCGCACCTTCAAGTTTACGGCAGAAATAATGATGCTTGATCCCTTCTTGATATACGGAATAATTAACATCTTTTTTAATTCCCGGATCAACAATTGGCACAACATCAATGTTTTGTTCCCGAAGACGGGCAATTAGTTCTGGTCCATTTGGAAAAGTATCCGGGTTAAAAGTGAACACCCGAAAATCATCCATATAATGTATATCCATAAATACGCAGTCTAGCGGAATTTCTTTTTCTTTAAAAGTGTTGGCAATTCGCTCTACTTCTTCTTCCGATGTATAGCTATATCTTGATTGATGATAACCTAATGACCATTTTGGCGGAAGTGGGGTTTTTCCTGTTAAATCCGTGTAGTTCGCGACAACTTCTTTGACATCTTCACCAAAGATAACGTATAAATTTGCTTGCCCGCCTTCTGCTAAAATTGTATACATCTCTTCAAAACTTTGAAAATCAAATTCTGTCCGATGTGAATTATCGTAAAACAGACCGTACGTTGTTTCCTCCGTATCCGCAATCATAAATGGGATGGACTGATATAGTTCCACTGTATCTTTGTTATGCGGACTGTATACATCTGTATTCCACATGCTAATAATGGAACCAGCTTTATTTAACGCTCCTGTTTTTTCACCCAGCCCAAAAATCGCGGTTCCAGGCTTACTTTGGATAGAAATTTGGTGTTCTTTATCACGATTAATTGCCAGTCCTTCTGTTTGGAAAATGGTTTTTCCAGCTTGCTTCATTATAATTTGGAAAGGATTTTTTGAAACGATAAGTTTTTTATCTGCAAATTGAAGTTCGTAATAATCATTTGTTTCAGTGAATATGGCAGCTTGTTTTTCTGTGTCGTTAATTGCCGCAATAGAAGGTGTCAGATCCGCTTCACCAAACGGATTCACTGTTACGCGTGCAATTTTTTCATTAACAAAATAACAACTGAAATGACCGACATCAAGTGTGCCAGTTAGGCAATTATTCGCCCAACTAGCTGTTTTCACTTGGTTTATTTTTCTCGGGAAAGCTGTTTTTTGTTTTACGTTAGATGGTAAAATAGCAAAACTTGTGGAAGCATCCATCGTTATCTTCCTTTCTTTATTTGTACTTTTTTGGTGGTTCCAATTACTTCAACTTCGTATGCTGGCGTATTTGTTTGAACGGAGATAGTTACTTCATCCGCATTTTCGGTAACTTTTACTAGCCATTTTTCTGATAAATGGTCAGTAATTTCTTCAGTGAAATCGCCGTCTAAATAAACTTTGAGTAATGGGGTATCATATTCCTCCACTGTATTTCCAACCCATGAGCCGAGTTTCAAAGTGGCATCAACGTTACATAGCACGGCTTTACCGCCACGAATGAATACTGGGATTTCTTCTTTATCCGCTTTACATTTGCGTAAAGTTGGTCCACTTACTCTAGTTCCATTCCAGAAATCATACCAAGTTCCTTCTGGTAAATATACTTCTCTCGAACGCACCCCGTCTTCAATTACTGGCGCGATCAGCATAGCTTCCCCGAATAAGTATTGATCATACATATCAGAAACACGGGGATCTTCTTTGTAATCAAGCAGAAGCGCACGCATCATCGGTAAGCCAGTTTCGACGCATTTTAACGATTCATTATAAATATAAGGTAAAATGTTCATTCTTACATTCGCGAAATGACGGTATATTGGAATAACCGAGTCATCACCAGTCCTTGAAGCTATGTTCCACGGTGTCCGGTCTTGGTTGAATTCGGCTTTACTTTCGGCATGATACTGCATAATTGGGCAGAAAGTAGCCATTTCCGCAGAACGGATAAATAGTTCGGCAGTTGGAATGTCACCATTAAATCCTGCAAAATCAAAGCTCCAAAACGGAATTCCAGAAAATCCAGCTGAAAGTCCAGCAATAAGGGATCTTCTAAAAGCATCAAAAGTCGATCTTTCATCGCCAGCCCAGTGAGCCGGGAAGTTTTGAGCGCCCGTATAGCCAGCGCGACTAAATGTCATGCCATCGTTTTGTTGCGCAAATTGATAATAAGCTTCCACATAGTCATTTGGATAAAGATTACGCATTTCATCGCCACGTCTACCATCAGCAAACTGTAATCCTTCTCCAAAAACGAATTCGCCGCCATCTGTTTTAAAGCCGTCAACGCCAATATCAATCAAATATTGTCGTTTATCAAACCACCATTTTTTTCCTTCTTCATTGGAGAAATCCATTATCAAGCTTTCTGTGAACCAGTTTTCTGGAATACGGTACGGCGAGCCATCTGGATTTTTAACGACGTAACCTTTTTCAATCATATAGGCTTCTTCGCGGTCTTTTAGTGGGTGTTGTTGACGATTTAAGTATTTTTGAATTGGGATTTGCCAAAGAATTAATTTCATTTTGTTGTCATGGATGTAGTCAACCATACCTTTTGGATCTGGCCATCTGCCCCATGAAGGGAATCGAATTTCATCGTAGCTATATGCTTCTGAAGGTGCTTTTTCATCATATTCGGCGTCATTGAACATATAATAGGTAGCCTCATCGCTCCATTGTTCTAATACGACAACCGTTGATGGAATTTGCAGCTCTTGCGTTGTTTCTACTTCATTTCGAACGACAGATTCACGGTCCCAGTTATTACTAGACATCCACGGTCCAAGCGCCCAGACTGGAACCATTGCAGGCTTGCCAGTTTTTTTCATATAATTAGCAACTGCACTACGAATATCTCCCATTAGAAGACAAATATCCGTATCACAGCCATTTATTTCTACTGTAATCGTATGTTTATCCGCTAATTGGTTACCTAAATCAAAACTTGTGTAACGAGCGGTATCAACGAACACACTATAATCACGATTCGTATGATAAAACGGCATCGGGATGTAGGTTCTCGTTCCTTGATCGCGGTATTGATTATAAACAAAGCAATCAAGCACATTCCCGCGCTGACCTAATGCATTGTATCGTTCACCGAAGCCGTAATACTCTTCTTCTTTTGGCGCGTCTAAATGCAGTTTTACTTTGTTAATCAAGCCAGTTTTATCGGTATACCATTGTAACGCTGGGTAAATTTTATGCGATTCTAAAATTAATTTGCCTTTAAAGTGAACCTCAAGACGCACTGGATTATTTGAAACGATAATCTCTAAATCATCTTTTTTTAATTGGCCGGATGATTTTGTTTTAAAATCGCTCGCTTCAAATGAAGGTTTTAATCCGATTACAAGTTCATCTGATTTCACGGTGAACTCGACCGGGATGACACTTGATGGATTTTCTTTAAATAAAACCATTAAGCCTTGCTCTGTTTCACAAATTGCTGCTTCTTCTGACCAGTGTTTCCAGATTGGTTCGACAGTATAATCATCTGATGTCAAAGTGGTTTGGTCTTTCATTGTCGCCTGGAAATAATAGGTGTATTCGCCAACTTCTTCTAATGGCGGAACGAGTGCTTCCCAGATTTGGACATCATTTTTCTCTTTTTTCTCACATAAAATGGTCCAGTCTTTTTCTTTTAATACAAGTTCGACTTGGATTGCTTCGATTCCAGAAATAACTTCACACGCAGCCGAAAAATGCATTTCTGTTTCGGGGTAATGTGGCGTACGTTCAGTTAACTGCTGCTCATAGCGATTTTCATTCCCGAAAGGATCGTGTGAAATATGCGCTGTTACTTCACTTTCCATCGCCCGGAAAGCTTGGTTAATTTCAATAAAAATCGCGCCAAGTTCGTCATTATCTTCCATCTTCATTGCCATATTCAAATAGTGTAACGCTTTATCTTGGTCACTTTTTTCTAAGAAATATAGCGCCATTAGAGCCGTTGCAAAGGAATTAACTTTCGGAGCTCCTGAATAAGGCAATACTCCATCATCTTGCACTAATTGTTGTTCCATTTTGCCAACAGCCGCCACCATTACAAGATCTTCGGGCGAAAATAACCCAAACGGAAGCACGGATAAAAGTTGGTCGGTTGACACTTTCCGCGTGTTAAAGCCAGTAAGGATGCTATCACCTTTTAATAAATTATCAAAACAATAGTCGCGGATAATTGTAATTGTTTGTTGTAACTCCGGTTTTGGAAAAGTGTTTTTCACATCTAATAATGCAGAGTATACACTTGAAATAGTTGCTAAATAAATATCATTTTCACCTGAACCCCAAATAGACTTTTCAGGACGATTCCAGTTTTCAACTAAAAATGCAATTACTGGCTCTACTTCTTCTCTGTCATAATGGTTGATTTTACTGCTAAGCCATAGCCAAGAAGCGGTTTCGAGTACTGAATCAGTTGTAAAGTCAGGTTTTGTTTCCAGTAGGATTGGCTTGATATTTTCATTTTTTCCTTCTATTAAATGCAAGTAACCCTGCATTAATTTTGTGAATTTAGACATGTTTTATTTCCTTTCTTGGATATACTAAAGTGGCAGTCTAATTTGTAAAGGTACTTACAAACGTCCCTGCCACTCTCGTTACTTATTTAAAACCCATTGTTTTGTTGATGTTATCTTCACTATTTTTCAGTGCTTTTTCTGGTGTAGATTCGCCGTTTAGCACTTTTTCAAATTCTGAGTTTGTATAATCACTAATTTTGTTCCAATCTTTTACAACTGGAGGTAATACCATATATTGTAAGGACTCAAAAACTGCTTCTCTGTTATCTGGAGGAGTCGCATCTAGATACGGTTGTAAAATTTCTTTGTTTTCGGTTGCCGGTAGTTCCCAGTTGTTTGCAATTCTAATTTTTGCCGCTTCTTTATTTGCACTCATGAAGGAAGCAAATTTGAACGCCGCTTCTTTTTTATCTGAGTCTTTAGAAACACCGATTCCATTAGCGAAGAAGTGAGTCGCTTTTTGCTTATTGCCTGCTTCTACTTGTACGTCCCATTTAAATGGTGCGTCTTGGAACATATCGAATAACCAAATACCTGTATGAAGCATTGCAATTTGACCATTCATGAATAAGTCTTCTGGTAATTGTCCAGATAAATCAGATGGTGAAGGAGCAACCTTAGATTCTGTTACTTCATTAGTTAAGTGAGTTAATGCTTCTACGTTTTCAGGGCTGTTAATAGTAGTTTTTGTCATATCTTTATCGAAAATTGAACCACCATTTTGTGCAGCTACTTTGAAGAATTCGTTCATTGTTACTGGTTGGGAAGTTCCCCAAACTTTATTTTTAGCATCTGTTAATTTTTTCGCTGCAGCTTCTTCGTCTTTCCAAGTCCAGTCAGCAGTTGGATATTCAACTCCGGCTTTGTCAAAAATGTCTTTATTATAAATAGTTACAACGTTGGAGAAACTTTCTACCATACCGTATTGTTTGCCTTCATATTTGAAAGCATCATACGCTTGTTTATTAAGAGTAGATGGATCAAAATCTTTATCTTTTTCGATATAGCTTGTTAAATCTGCAAGAACACCTTTTTCAGCGTATTGCATGAATGTTTCGTAGTTAAGTTCAAAGGCATCAGGAGCATCGCCACCTGCGATTTGTGTTTGTAGTTTAGTGAAATAGTCGTTAAATGCGATTGTTTGAACGTTTACTTTAATATCAGGGTTTTGCTTTTCAAATTCTTTTACCATTTTATCAAGTGCTTTTCCATCCGCTGGGGCAGAGAATTGATAATACGTTATTTCTGTTTTATCGCCGCTGCTACTACCACCGCCGCAAGCTGAGAGACCAAATACAGACAGTACAACTACCATTAACAATAATAAACCTTTTTTCATTTGTAACACTCCTTTTTTGTTGGTTTTTTATTCTTTCATTCCGCTCATTGCCATTCCTTGGATGAAATATTTTTGAGCAAAAAGGTACACTGCTAGAATCGGGATAACACTAATAAGTACACCCGCCATCATTAAGCCGTAATTCGTTCCATATCTACCTTGTAAAAGAGATAATCCTAAAGGTAAAGTTGCCATTTCTTGTGAACTTGTCACGATTAATGGCCATAAATAACTGTTCCAAGATTGCATAAAAGTTAAAATTCCAAGTGTTGCAAATGTAGGTTTCGCAAGTGGTAAAATAACTTTTCGGAAAATAGTAAAATGATTTGCCCCATCCATAAATGCGGCTTCTTCTAATTCTTTTGGAATTCCCATGAAAGCTTGGCGTAATAAGAAAGTGCCGAAAACGCTGAATAACGCTGGTACAATCAGCCCTGCATAAGAATCTAACCAACCAAATTGTTTCATTAAGATAAATTGCGGAATCATCGTAACTTGAGCTGGAACCATCATTGTCGCTAAATAAAGTAAAAATAACTTATCGCGGCCCCAGAAAGGTATTCTCGCAAATGCGTATGCTGCCATCGAACAAAACAGCATTTGACCAAGTGTCGTTACAACGGCAACAACAACTGAGTTCATCAAAAATCTTAACATTGGGAACATTTCAAATACTTGAGTGAAGTTTGCGGTTGTCGGTTCTTTGGGAATAAATTGTGGTGGTAGTACCATGTTTGCCGCACCTGTTTTAAAGGCTGTTGAAATCATCCAAACAAACGGCATAAGCATGATAATTCCACCAAGACAGATAATCGTATAGGTAAGAATATTTTTTATTAGTTGCCATTTTGGTGAACCACTTTTTTCTGTTTTCATTAGTAATTGGACCACCTTTTTTGAAGTTTATTTTGAATAATTGTAATGATGAAAATAACAATAAACAATATCCAACTCATCGCGGAAGCATAGCCCATTTCGAAGTATCTAAATGCATGATTGTAAATGTTTTGGACTAAGGTCATCGTCGCTCCACTTGGTCCACCTTCTGTCATAATCATCACTTGGTCAAACACCTGGAATGAGTTGATAAGCGAAATTATCGTCACAAAGAATGTAGTTGGAGTAAGAAGCGGGATGGTAATTGAGAATAATTGGCGAAGTTTTGACGCTCCGTCCATATTTGCAGCTTCGTAATAGGAAGGTGAAATATTTTGCAAACCACCCAAAAACAGTACCATAACGAAACCAATATCTTTCCACGCACTAGTTATAATAACTGCAATCATCGCTGTTTGTGGATCTGTTAACCAGTTCGGTCCAGCAATTCCAATTAACGATAAGAAATAATTGATGAGACCGTATGAAGGGTTGAAAAGCCATTTCCAAACGAGTGAAACAGCTACCCATGAAGTAATCACGGGTAAGAAGTACACTGCTCGGAAAAATGGTCTAAGTTTAATTTTTTGGTTTAACATCAAGGCACAAGCTAGCCCAAGAATCATTACACTTGGCAAGTAACCGATGATAAATGTGATAGTATTTCTAAATGACTTCCAAAATTCTGGGTCATTAAACAAACGTTTGTAATTTTCAAATCCAGTAAAGTGAATCGTACTCACTAAGTCCCAATCGGTAAAACTAATACCGAGCGAGCCAAGGATTGGGATAGCAATAAAAATGAGAAAACCTAATAAATTGGGCAACAAGAAAATGCATAGCCAAAATAGTGTTTTCTTTCTAGTCATACCAACCATGTAAAAATAACCTCCCGAAATAATTTATGTACTTTTAACGTAATAAAGTTTGTTCTTCTTCATAGATTGGCACTTGGAATAGTTGGTGGATGACTAGTAAAGCCGCACCTTGTAACCACGCAGGATCCTCTAGAGAAGTTGTTGTAATTTCCGTTTCAAAGCCAGCCCCTGAAAAAAAGTTCTGTGAAGCAATTTCATCAATTTTAGTTAAGAATAAATCTCTGTGGTGTAAGCCTTCTCCGACAATAATTACTTTTTCTGGGTTAAAGGTGTTAATGATATTTCGAATCCCGTATCCTAAATATTCTCCCATTTTCCCCATAAGTTCTATCGCCATCTCGTCACCAGCACGCGCGCTTTTTGCTACATTATCAAAATGAAAATCATTTAATTCAGATGTAGGAAAAGCTTCTTTTATTTCTTCGCCGCGGTTTCGGAAGTAAAATTCGGATGCGTACATTTCTAAGCACCCCTTTTGACCACAGTGGCACTTGTATCCGCCTGGTTGGATTGTTGTATGACCAAATTCTCCGGCTCCACCTTGCGCACCGTAATAAATTTGACGGTTAATAACAACAGATAAACCAAGTCCAGCACCAACTGAAACGGTTGCAAAATTATTGGATTGTTTCCCTTCACCTAACCAAAGTTCTGCGAGTGTGTAGCAGTTTATATTTTTATCTACATACACTGGAATATTAGGGAAATGTACATGTAACATCGCTTCTAAGGCAACGTTTTCCCAGCCCAGCATAGTAGAGCGGATTACTGTTCCTTTTTTACGATTCACTAGACCTGAAATAGCAATCCCAACGCCTAGCAAGTTTTTCATATCTCTGTTTTTACACATTTTCTTTACATTTTCAGCAATTAAGTCTATTGCATCTTCCGGTTTTTTCTCTGATGAAAATGGTATGGAAGTATTTTTAATAATTTCTGCATTTAAGTCTGTTAACGCAAAAAGAAGTTGTTCCTCTTCTACTTTGACACTAACAACAAATCCATAATCTTTATTAAATCTTACTAGTTTGGCACGTCTGCCCCCAGTAGATGATGTTTCCGCACCTTCTAGAATAATGCCTTCTTGTTGCAAGTCATCTAGAATATACGTTAATGTAGACATCCCAAAATCGCATTTTTTAGCTATTTCTGTACGTGTGATTTCTCCTTTTTCACGGATTAAATTCAGCACCGTATAGCGATTTATATCTTTAATTAAGTCTTTGTTCCCTTTTCTTAAGATATCCATAGTCCGGCTCCTTTACTTCTGGATGAGCACTTACTTCGTTCATTGAATTAAGTAAGTATAGTTACATTATATTGTAATCGTTTGCATTATGCAATCTTTTTTTAAAAAGTTTTTTTCGATAAAAAAATGAACCCTAATTCCAGCGAATTAGGGCTCGTTTTTATTATTTTACTTTTGCGCCATTTGGAAGTGCGCTATTTGCTTCAATTACGCTTAGTTTTCCATCTTTTTCTCCTGAAAGAATCATGCCTTCGCTCATTAGTCCGCGAAGTTTCACAGGTTTTAAGTTGGAAACAACGATAACTTTTTTGCCAATTAACTCTTCTGGTTGGTAGAATTCTGCAATACCTGAAAGAACTTGGCGTAGTTTACCTTCACCTAAGTCTAATTGGAAACAAAGAAGTTTATCTGCTTTTTTTACTTTGTCTACTTGTTTTACTTCCGCAACCCGAAGATCAATTTTGTCGAAATCTTCAATACCGATTTGCGGGGTTTCAAGTGCTTCAACTTCTGCAACTTCTTCAGCAGGAGCTGGTGCAGAGCCTTTCATTTCATCTTGAATATAAGTAACTTCGACTTCTGCATCGAGTCTTGGGAAAATTGGCGTACCTTTTTTCACTACCGTTGTACCTTCTGGAATTTCGCCGTAGCCATAGATGCTATCCCATTTCTTCAAGTTTTCTTCTTGCAAGCCTAGTTGTAAGAAGATTTCACCTGGAGTTCTTGTTAGGAATGGTTGAAGTAAAACTGCGATGATACGTAAGTTTTCAGCTAAATGTGTCATTACGCTCGCTAGTTCTGTACGCTTATCTTCCTCTTTAGCTAGTGCCCATGGAGCAGTTTCATCAATATATTTATTTGTACGAGAAATTAGTGACCATAGTTGGTTTAATGCTACTGAAAACTGCATATGGTCCATACTACCTTCGTATTCTTTCACGACGTTATTTTTGAAATCTACTAATGTTTGATCGAATTCTGTTACATTACCTTGATAAGCTGGAATTTCACCATCAAAGTATTTATTAATCATTGCAACTGTACGATTAAGTAAGTTTCCTAAGTCATTAGCAAGATCATAGTTTACGCGGTCAACAAAGTCTTCCGGCGTAAATAAACCATCTGAACCAAATGGAACTTCACGTAATAAATAGTAACGAAGCGCGTCTAGTCCGTAGCGGTCAATCAACATGTAAGGATCTACTACATTCCCTTTAGATTTCGACATTTTACCGTCTTTCATCAAAATCCAGCCATGACCGAATACCATTTTTGGAAGTGGTAAGTCTAGTGCCATCAACATAATTGGCCAATAAATCGTATGGAAACGAACAATTTCTTTCCCAACGATTTGTACATCAGCAGGCCAGTATTTTTGGAATTTCGTATCATTGTCCGTATTATATCCAAGCGCAGTAATATAGTTAGAAAGCGCATCAATCCACACATAAACAACGTGTTTTGGATTTCCGGGAACTTTAATACCCCAATCAAAAGTTGTTCTAGATACTGCTAAATCCTCTAAGCCAGGCTTGATGAAGTTATTAATCATTTCATTTTTTCTAGATTCAGGTAGGATAAATTCTGGGTGCGAATTATAATATTCTACTAAACGATCCGCGTATTTACTCATGCGGAAAAAGTAGGATTCTTCTTTAACAAGCTCGACTTCATTACCACTTGGGGCTTTTCCGCCGATTACTTTACCATTTTCATCTTTGTATACTTCTTCTAATTGTGTTTCTGTAAAATATTCTTCATCAGAAACAGAGTACCAACCTTCGTATTCACCTAAGTAAATGTCGCCTTGCTCTAAAAGTTGTTCAAAGATTTTTTCTACGGATGTTTTATGACGGTCTTGTGTTGTACGAATAAAATCAGTATTAGAAATTTCTAGTTTTTTCCAAAGTTCTTGGAAACCTTCTGCAATTTCATCCACGTATTCTTGTTCAGAAATCCCGCGTTCTTTTGCTTTTGCTTGGATTTTCTGACCGTGTTCATCTGTTCCAGTTAAGTAAAACACATCATATCCTTTTAAGCGTTTATAACGAGCCATCGCGTCCCCCGCAACAGTCGTATAAGCATGTCCAATATGCGCTTTTCCGCTTGGATAATAGATTGGTGTTGTAATATAAAACGTATTTTTCTCTTCAGGCAACACAATTCCCTCCTTAAAAATAAAACAATTAGTATCATTATATCATTTTTCGCGCTAAACGAAATAATTAATTAAGCGCCTTTTGCGACGCCGATTAAAATCCCGCCGAGAACGACTAAAACTACGCCCACAATAACATAAAGCATTTCTTTTTGGGTTTTCTTTTCTTTTAATAGTACAATGCCGCCAATAGTTGAGATGACAACACCTAACTGCGAAAGTGAAAAACCAGTCGCGACTCCGACAAGTTGGTTTGCGTGTACCATCGCTACATTTCCTGCTGCCCAGATCATTCCCGGTATAATGAGCAACAATGTACGTTTATTAAAGCGTTTTTCCGTGCCACCACTATGCGTCATAATTAAGGCACTTAAAACCATTCCAATCGCTTGCGGTAAAATCGCATTAATTCCGTCGATTTTAAACCCTTGAATGAGAACGACTAACCCTACATACCCTAAAGATGAAATAACTAATGTAATTAAGCCCTGTTTTAAAGCGTTAGTTCCATCTTCTTCTTTTTCCGCATAGGAAGTTAGGAAAATCCCTCCAACGATAAGCGCAAGTGCGATAAATCCAAGAATAATGCGTAACGTCGTATCCCATTCATGAAATAGAATAACGCCGCAAAGTGTTGTTCCAACTAATTGCATTCCGGTCGAAATCGGCATCGCTTTTGAAACGCCGATGATTTTAAAAGCGCGCAATTGGAACATCTGTCCGACAGTCCATAAACACCCTGTTATAAAACTAATTCCTACTGTTTTAAGTGTATAAACCGGGTCAGTAAAGAAGAAAACGATTACTGCAAAAGTGAGCGCCCCAAGCGTCATCCCCATTGTTTGTTGTCGTGTCGAACCGCCAAATTTTGTAATAATTAGCGGAACTGTTCCCCAAAGTAATGCAGGAATCAGCGCAATCATAATGTTCAAATCGTTTTCCTCCTTGTTTGCCGTTTAATTTAGTTTTCAATTACTTCATTATAGCGGAAATAACAGGAAGATGATAGAGGTTTTCGGAGTAAAAGTATTTAATAGAGCTAATCGCCAAAGTTTAAATGAACGTTTTATATTTTTATGATTCTCATTAGCCACTATTTCGACAAAGTATGCCGCATTATACTACCACTAGTACACTTATGCTCCAAAATTTAGTGCTACAATTAAATTGTATTAAATTTCAACATCAGGAAAGAGGTTATTTAACAAATGTTTACTAAGAAAAAAACTATTGCTAGCCTTATCATTTTAAGCACTCTGGCTGGCCAAATAGCACTTACGCCCGTTTCTGCACTTGCTGATACTCGTGATACAAATGATATTTCATTACTTCAAAACACCAATGAGAATTTTCCATATAAATATACATCAACTATTACATTTCCAGATTTAACGAATCAAACCAAAGAAGACTATAAACTGGAAATAAAATTAGCTCTACCAACCGGCATGAACTATACGGATTTACACGTTTCTGTTGGTGGGGAAGATATTACAAATCAAGTAGGGACAACTAGCTTTGACAGTTCCACTAATACCGTTACTTTTAAATTCGACAAAGTAACCAGTTGGGACAGTTTATCCAAAGCAAAAGTAAAATTCGACTGGAAAACCTCTTATTCAGGTGAAGGTGGAGAAGCCAAAATCGATTCTTTAGTTGCAACTGCCACTGCTACAAGCGAAGACAAAGCTGGTAACAAGTCAACCTCTACTGGCTCTTTAAAACCAAAAGATATTAATGCTCCTGTTGTTAAAGCTGATAAAACTGAAATCACGTACAGCCCTGGAAGCAGTGTTACGGAAGAACAATTTTTAACGGATATTAATGCTAGTGTTACTGATAATTACGACTCCACTGTTAGCCTCACAAGCGATTTTACTTCTTCCGTTAATTTAACAGTTAGTGGCGATTATTCCGTCAATGTTCAAGCAACCGATAAGGCAGGCAACGTTTCAAATGTAGTAAAAGTTACAGTTCACGTAGCAACTCCTGCTCCAATAGCCGGGGCAAATATCACAGTGAATTATCTTGATAGCGATGGAAATAAAATCGCAGAATCAGATACATTAACTGGAGTTCTCAATAGTAATTACCAATCAACAAGCAAAAAAATTGCTGGTTATACTTTAGAAACCACACCTACAAATGCAACTGGTACTTTCACTGATACTGAACAAACAATTGACTATATTTATAAAAAAAATGCCGTTACACCAACACCAATTACGGTTGATCCTGTTGATCCCGTTAAATCAGTTGACTCTGTTAATCCAGATAACCCGGCAGCTCATAATCCGGTCACTGTAAAACCAGCTACTACTAGTCATTCAATAGAAAAAACAACCTATAACTCTTTACCAAAAACTGGTGATACTGACCAAAGTACATCATCCACTATCTTCGGAGCTCTACTTCTTTTAATTAGCGCCCCATTACTATTATTTAAAAAGAAATAAAAAAAGCTAAGTATGTTACTATCTGAAATCGATAGTTTCATACTTAGCTTTTTTCGTTTATTAAAGGACTTCAAGCGGTGGTAAGAATACTTTTCCTTCTAATACTTCTTTTTTCGGAACATAGAGTCGGAAGTTTAGTGAGAATCCTTTGCCAGCTTTACTTGGCAGCCAATTACCAGGATCAACATCTGCTGGTTTTTCTGCTGCAATATAAAGTGATAGGCTTCCGTCCTCATTTGTCTTAGGACCAGTATAGTCATTGATACTGAATTTGTTTAGTTTATTTGGAATAACATGATAGTCTGGAACGCCGTAAAGTGTAACGGACCAGAAAGCTTCTGCAAGGCCATTTGGAAGTTGATCTTTCGGGAAATGGATTTTGTAGACTTTATCCCCACTTAAAAGTTCGCCGTCCGTACCTTGCTGCCCGATGAAATATAAAGCTTCTTGGATGGAGTTCGCCCAGATACCTCCGTAATTAATAATCGCTCGTGCTAAAATGTCGTTTTCGAATGCGCCTGCCACATAAGTAACTGACCAACCGCCTTTTTGCGTTCCGAAACCTTTTGCCCCGTCAGTAAAATAAGGAATGGCTTCTTTTACAATAAGGTTTCTTACTTCTGCTTTTTGCTCGTCGCCAAGCTCGATATAAGCCGCAACTTGTCTTGCTTTATCTTGGAATTCAGCCGCTTTTGGCATTTTATCTGGATACGTTGCTAGTAGTTCTTCTAAATTGGAATAAATTTCTTCTAATAAGAAGTTTGCATTAGTGAAATGTGGAATCTCAAGTGGTTCTTTGATTTTTATATTATCTGGTGCGTCGAATTTGAATGCTTTTTGAAGTTTTACTGCGCCTTCAGGATCGTCTTTTTGTTCTACGCGAAGGAGTACTTTTACTTTCTCTGATGGTAATTCGATTTTTACAGCGTCACTTGGAACGGAAGGATTTGTTCCTTTTTTAACGAAAGCAAATTTTCCGTATGGATGATCTGGGTAGTTACGTTCATTGATATTTGTTACCACTTCGCCCCAGCCGTCTAAAAGTTGCACAGTATAGTAGCGATTTTTAATTTCTGGCACTTCTAAAATAACAGCATTATCGTCATCTACAGCGATCCAAGCTTCTGAATAAACCACATCAAAGTTAGGATTCACAAAATTCGCATCTGCTGGAGAAACCGAATTATGCTTAAGTGTGTTATATGGAATTTTATCTTCTTTCGTATCAAAATTTTCTTGACGTAAAACGAGATACCGCGACAATAAATAAACATAAGATTCTTTTACAAGCTCACCATTTACTTCTAATTTCGCATTCATTTTCACCATAACCACCTTTAATTTAGATTAATTTAAGTATAGCATTTTATCAAACCGGAAGCTTGGTCTTAGCTTTTAGCAATTCCTATCATCGTACCACCGATAATAACTAAGATAACCCCGATAATGACCAGAATAAGTTCTTTCTTGGTTTTTTTCTCTCCTAGGAAAAGGATTCCTCCAATGGTTGAAATTACAACACCCATTTGTGAAAGTGAAAAACCTGTAGCGATTCCAACCAATTTGTTTGAGAAAAGTAGAGCCAAGTTACCAGTAGCCCACATCACCCCTGGAATCATATTTAACCATGTTTGCTTTTTAAAACGTTTTTCTTCGGACTTGATGGAAAATAATAATCCTGCGACTACCATCCCGATTGCTTGAGGTAAAATCGCGTCCCATCCACTAATATCAAACCAACGAGTGATAACGACATATCCTACATAACCTACTGATGAAATAAGTAAAGTGACAATTCCTTTTTTCATATTTTGGTCAGAATTTTCGTCTTTATGTTGTTGATAACTCGTTAAAAATATCCCGATAATAATAAGTGCTAACGCGGAAAAACCTA
Source organism: Listeria sp. MAN/IMW/UF555 (assembly GCF_058684075.1). Classification (NCBI taxonomy): domain Bacteria; kingdom Bacillati; phylum Bacillota; class Bacilli; order Caryophanales; family Listeriaceae; genus Listeria; species Listeria sp. MAN/IMW/UF555. Next base: position 56,919 of record NZ_JBZWZS010000003.1, read on the forward strand.
GGATTAGCTTCGATGTTGTTCCCCACTCGTGGAAAGCAAAAACACCAAACAGTGAGGTACCGACTAACTGCATTCCTGTTGAAAGTGGCATTGTTTTAGAAACGCCCACTTGCGTAAAGGCCCGGAACTGATTCATTTGCCCTAAGCTCCAAAATGCCCCGGAAATAAAACTAGCAATAATGATTGTTGCTGTATACTCTGGATTTGTAAAAATAAAAACGCCGATTGCGAAAGCTAGTGCCCCGAATGTTGTACCAATAATTTGTTGCCTCGGTTTACCGCCAATTTTCGAAACAACTAACGGCATAATCCCCCACATCACTGCTGGAATTAATGCGATAACTATGTTCATTTTTTATTCCCCCTAATTCTTCTGCTTATGGTCTATACCCTTTTCACCTCGAATTCATTCCTATTATATTGATAATCTGTTAAAATGAATTAAAATTATCAAGAAGGTGAGAAAATGAAATCAACTGGAATGGTAAGAAAAATCGATGAGTTGGGTCGTGTCGTTATCCCGATTGAAATTAGACGCACAATGAATTTAAACGTAAAAGACCCTCTAGAAATTTTTACTGATGAAGATGCAATTGTATTAAAAAAATATTCAGCTGGCTTGGTTTGTGATGTTACTGGAGAGTTTTCCGTTGATAATAAAAAATTTGTGGATGGTAAGCTGACTCTTAGTAAAGAAGGCGCCGCAGAACTAATGGAAGAAATCAAACGTCGCTTTGGTGATACGATTTAAAAAAATCATGCGAGAGATCTAGAACAAGACCTCACGCATGATTTTTTATTTTATTTCATGATAAGCAGCGTAGACTTCGCGCTTTGGTAAATTTCTCGCTTTCATAACGGTTTTAATGGCATCTTTAGAACTAATATTTTCTTGTTCCATCACGGTACTTACATGTGTTTTAATATCCAATTCCTGCCACCAAAGTAGTTCTTCCTCTAAAGGCGGGTTCGCATTTCCTTCAATAATAATACAAAATTCCCCGCGAACTTCTTCGTCGGTTGCCCAGTTAAGCGCATCTTCAACTGTTCCTCGTAAAAACTCTTCAAAACGTTTGGTAAGCTCACGACATAAAACCATTTTCCGGTCATTTCCAGTGATTTTAATGATCGCTTTTAACGTTTCTTTTAAACGATGTGGTGATTCATATAAAATCCAAGTTTCCTCACGCGCTGCTAGTTTTTCAATTGCCTGCGTGCGCTCTTTATTTTGGCGAGGAAGGAAACCATAAAAATAAAACGGCTGGGGCGCTAAACCTGAAGCAATCAAGGCGGTTAAAGCAGCGTTCGCGCCCGGTAATGGAATGACTGGAATATTTGCATTTAGCGCATTTTGGACTAGTTCATAACCTGGATCAGAAATAGAAGGCATGCCCGCATCACTAACCAGCGCAACCACTTCGCCAGCTAGCATCCGCTGAATAATATTATCTTCTTTATTCTCTTTCGTAAACTGATGGTAACTCGTCATTCGGGTCGTAATTTCAAAATGATTTAATAGTTTCACGGTGTTTCGCGTGTCTTCCGCTGCAATAATATCTGCTTCTTTTAGCATTCGGATTGCGCGGAATGTCATATCTTCTAAATTCCCTATTGGTGTTGGGACTAAGTATAGCGCCCCTTGAATGTCTCCGCTAAAACTTTTTTGACTCTGTATCACTTCGACTCCTCCTCCCGTTCGCTTAAGTAGCTGTCTTTATTTTTGCGCGATAATTTTTTGAAAGCAGCTTCAGCTTTAGTGGCTTCACTTCTCGTTTCAAATTTTTCAAAATGAATGACTTTTACTGGGCGGCGTGTTTTAGTGTATTTACATCTAATTCCCGCATTATGCTCGGCTTCTCGGCGCGTTACATCCGTCGTATAGCCACCATAATAAGAATTATCGCTACATTTTAATACGTAAAAGAAATGTTCATTCGCTTTCGCCATATAAAATCTCCTTAATAACCGGGGTATACTCACCTAGCTCATCGTACACGATAACAGGGGGGACATACTTCACGCCCGGCTTCCCGTCCTTGATGCCTTCTACGAGAACCGTGTTTGCTTCTCGGTCAATTCGTGGATGGACAAACTGGATGCGTTTCGGTTCTAAGCGGTATTTTCGCATTAAATCAATAATATCTAGTAAGCGCTCTGGCCTGTGAACAAAATTCGCTTTACCACCTTGTTTTAAAAGGCTTGCGGCAACTCGAATTGTATCTTCTAGCGTGCACATAATTTCGTGACGGGCGATACGATAATGTTCGTTTTCGTTTTTCAAGCTTGTAGATGGGGTTGCAAAATACGGTGGATTGCACGTAACAATATCTGCGCGCTCTTTTGGAATTAAATCGGTAATATGGTTCAAATCATATTCGATTATTTCGATTTGGTCTTCCAGTTGATTATAAGCAACACTTCTTTTCGCCATGTCTGCAAGCCGCTCTTGAATTTCAACGCCAACTATTTGCGCTTTTGTCCGCGTACTAAGTAGTAAAGGAATGATACCATTTCCGCTACATAAATCAATTATTTTCCCTTTACGGATTGGTAAATAACTAAATTTCGCGAGGAGAACCGCGTCTATCGAGAAAGAAAATACCGATGGACTTTGAATAATCCGCAAATTTTCTGCTAGTAAATAATCGAGCCTTTCATCGCCTATTAATTTGAGTTTTTCCAAATGATTCACCTTTTCTAGCAAAAAGCCCTTCTCCTGAATCGAGAAAGGCCCGTCATGTTATTTTTTGTTAAGCAAGGATAGGCAAAATAAACAATCTTCATCATTGCCACGCGGACTGCCGAAATGTACATTACAAACGTGAAATCCTTCCTTGTAAAGTTGGACAAGATTATCATAACCTTCCCCGAGTTCAATCATTTGTTGCATTGCTTCTTTGCGATTCGGCGCCATCACTCCATGAACTGCCTCTTCTTCGGCCACTGGTTCAGGAGCCACTTCATCCGTCAAAGAAAGTCTGCGTCGTAAATGCTCATTCTCAAGGTTTAACCGGTTATTCTCTTCCAACATTTCGCCTAAGTTTGTCTTTAGATCTCCAAGTTGCTGATACAATTCGCCAATTTGCTCCTCCATATTGCTGACTGAGTCAAAAATAGCTTTTTTATCCAATTTTTTCACCTCAAGACTTTGCCGGTTGTTTTAGAAATTCGTTATATGGACGTAACTCATCCAATTCGTATTCTATAACCGTCTCTTCTTCGGGCAAACTCACTTGTAGGATTCTAGACAGCAAGTTGATTCCCGAAACACGTGCTTCTACGCCTTCTGGAGTTTTTACTTTTACACCAACATCTGGCATTTCACGTTTTGCTTGCTCATATTCATCATTCTCGTATTTCAAACAGCACATTAAGCGTCCACATAAACCAGAGATTTTCGTTGGATTAAGGGACAGGTTTTGGTCTTTAGCCATTTTGATAGAAACTGGTTCGAAGTCGCCTAGGAAAGTGGAACAGCAAAGCATACGACCACATGGGCCAATTCCGCCAAGCAATTTCGCTTCATCACGAACGCCGATTTGGCGCAGTTCGATACGAGTCCGGAAAACAGACGCTAAATCTTTCACGAGTTCCCGAAAATCAACGCGACCTTCCGCAGTAAAGTAAAAAATAATTTTGTTTCGATCAAACGTGTAATCCACATCCACCAAGCTCATGTCTAATTCACGCTCACGGATTTTTTCATCACACAGTAAAAAGGCTTTCTGACAAGAGTCGCCATTTTCAGCGACACATTTATAATCTGCTTCTGTTGCAACACGAAGTACTTTTTTTAGCGGTAAAACGACATCTTCTTCGTCCACATAGCGCGGCTCAATGACCGTTTTCCCAAATTCGATACCTTGTGCATTTTCAACGATGACACCTTGGTTTTCTGTGATTTCCAGATCTCCAGGTGAGAAATAATATATTTTACCAACGTCTTTAAAACGGACGCCTACAATTTTAAGCATGGCGATTACCTCCCTTGGATTTCAAGAACCAACTGCTCCATTAGAAGTTGCGTGTTCATATTGGAATCCAGTTTTGATTTCGCAGCGAGAATCTTCTCGATTTCCCCTGTGGTTTCGGACAGCGACTTACGTAGCGCATCTTGTCCGAGCATTTCTTTTTGCGCAGTGCAAATAGGTTCATAGTTCTCATCAAGCGTAAGATGCAGCCTATCGCGGTAAAGCAGTAACAATAATTCGAGTCCAAGCGCCATCTTATCTTTCTCTTTAAATAGTGGCATCCATGATTCTTGAATGATAATTAATGGGCTCGTTCCTTGATGGTGTATTCCTTCGTATAACTTGATGACAACATTTCTTGCATCACTAAACCAGTCACCCTCTTCAAACGTCTTCGCTTCTTCTACGCTACCAGTAATACTAGCATAAATCCGCGCTTTTTGTTCGGAAATGTCCGCTGCCGTTAGTGAAGCTACAAGACTATCAAAAGTTAGTGATTTAAACGTGACAGGTTGCAGTCTTGATTGAATTGTTGGCAAAATTTGCCCAGGATTTGTCGTTAAAAATAGTAATAACAAACCGCCTTCTGGTTCTTCTATAAATTTCAGCAGACTATTGGCTGATTGCACAGTCATTTTTTCTGCATCGTAAATGATAACTACTTTTTGATCTGATTCCATCCCGCGTTTACTTAATTCTTGCTTAAGCGCGCGAACCTGATCTATTTTAATACTAGCTCCATCTGGCTCTAGCAAATGAACATCCGGATGATTATGACTCGCTATTCTCATGCAATTGGCACACTCGCCACAAGCAAGGTTGGTTTCAGTCCGCTCCAAACAAAAAAGACTCTGAGCTAACCAAAGTGCTGTGCGTTTCTTGCCTGTACCTCTTGACCCTTCTAATAAATAGCCGTGAGATAATCGGTTTTCGCGGACACTTTTTGAAAAAATCTTCATGACCACTGGTTGCATCATTGTAAGTTCATCCTGTAATCCCACAAAAAACTTCCTTTCTATCCATATTGTAATATTATACCATGACAAGGCTTAAATAGCTTCGGAATTTTAACAAAAAAATAACGACTGATTTGTTAAATAATATTACATTTTCAATAAATTAACTTTTTTTCCAAAATATAAATGGACAGTACACCTTTTTGGGCATAGAATAAAAGAAAAGTATTATACTTAGACTTAAAGGGGTTGTCTGGTATGAATGAAGCGAATGGAAGTATGGAACTTTATTTAAGGGCCCATACAGAAGAAATTATTAACAACTGGCTTTCGAAAATTTATGAAAATGAAAATACGTATACGAGTTTCGTTTATTCCCCGCGATATAAAGATGAACTTCGCGCAGATAGCGAACAAACAGCTGACCTAATCATTTCTTATTTCACAGGTAAAAAGGCTTTCTTTCTGAAACTTGATAAATGGCTTGATAACATGTACGCGCGCCGTATGGAAAATGAAGTTCCTTTGCCTGAAGTAATTACTACCCTAGATAAACTACGCCGTGAATTTGTTTCGGCAGTTAACGATTTTTGCATCCATAATGATGAGGTTTCTAAATGTGATTTTTCTTCCAGCTTAGCGATGGTTAATCACGGATTTGACCGAATCAATGAAGCTTTTTCTGCAATGTACTATAACGATATTGTGAAACATTTAGAACAACAGCATCGTTTAATTGAGGAAATTAGCACTCCGGTTATTTCTATAACTGACAAATTGGCGATACTTCCTTTAATGGGAGGAATTGACCGCGAAAGAGCAGATAAATTAACTGAAATCACTTCTAAGAAATGCGTTCAACTGGGTGTTGAGCAACTTTGTATTGATTTATCAGGAATAACTTACTTTGACGATGCACTTGGAGACATGCTAAATAATTTAGTAACTGTTCTCAAACTTTTAGGTGTCGAGGCTTTCATCTCTGGCATTCAACCAAAAATGGCACAACAAATAAATCGAGTGGATTTAAATTTATCAATTCCAGCTTATCACTCATTAAAAGCTGTTTTACAAGATCAAACTCGGACAATATAAAGAAGGAACCGAAAGCGACTATCTCTGTGCTTTTGGTTCCTTTTTTGTTATTTTCTTCTAAATGCAATTAATCCAGCGGTAGAAAGCGCTACGAGCAGGATTCCGAAGCCGCTAGCAAATGAAGTGTCACCTGTTTTTGGTAATATTGTTGGTTGCTCATCTGAACTTACTATTTTATCTGGTACTACTGGTGTTTTTGGCACAGTAGGTTTTTCCGGAATATCTGGTTTATTTGGAATTATAGGTTTTTCTGGAACTCCAGGTATTTCAGGTTCTTTCGTGTTTTCTTTTGTAACAGTTAAATTAAGTTGTACTTCACTAATAGTAAAGTTAATCGGGGTGGCATCAAGGATATAGCCAACCGGTGCTTTTGTTTCTACAAGTTGATAATCCCCAAGCGCAAGATCTGTGATATTTAGCTTCCCAGCGTTATCCGTGATTAAATTCGAGCGCAACGTATTACCGGCTTTATCTTGTAATTCAAATTCAGCGCCTGCTAAAGTTGCTTTTGTTTCACTATCTTCTTTTACGAGTGAAACAGAGCCTTTAATTGCCTTATTTTCTTTTGAAACAAATATAGCTTGGTGGGTGGCATCGATTGTAAATTCTACTGGTGACGCATCTAATACGTATCCCGCGGGTGCTTTTGTTTCGATTAATTGATATGTGTCGTACTTCAAGCTTGTGATAGCTAGTTTTCCATCGGTACCAGTTGCAAGGTTTTCTTGCATTACTGTTCCTGCTGAGTTGACTAATTTAAATTCCGCACCTGCTAGAGGGTTTCTCTCCACGGTATCGTCTGTTTTAGTTAATTCAACAGAACCGGTTGTTCCTTCTCCACCGCCGCTACCGCCAGATGTCGGGGTCGCTACTTCGATTTCTTGGGTAACATAGTTGTCGCCAGTTAGTTGCCCTTTATTTGTATAACTAGGGGAGGCTCCGTTATCTGTGGAGGTAGTATAGTAAGAAATTTTTACAGAATCTGTTAAATTCCCTAGGTTTACTTTAAAACCATCTGTTGTTTGAATGATGTCTGAGGACGGGACTGCAGCTCCTGGGGTGAAATTATCATCAGGGTCAAACTCGCCGTGTACTGCTTGGATAGAATTAAAATCAATTACTTGTTTAGGTCCAACAAAATCTTCATAAACAGCATTTTGAATGTTTTCTTTGGCATAATTAACTCGAACTACCCACTGGATAAGTTCTGGGTTTTTAGCGTTAGCCCAGCCATATTTGTATAAAGTTTCGGTTGGATCGATTTGATTTTTCCCGCCGACTTCTACGGTAATAGTTTCTGTAGAGCCATTTACCGGAAATACTAATGGAACTTTTTCGTTTCCTTCAACTAAAGATTTATCCCAGTTACTCCAAAAATCAAGATAACCGCTAACGTCTGAGTTTTTTTCTACAAAGTCTGTAAAAGTAATGACTACTTTGCCGGTGTCTTTAGTTGCGACTACATTTCCCACTACATTGCCTTTATGGTCTTTCAGTGAAAAATCTAAATCTGTTACTATTTGTAGTTCTGGAGGTAATACAAATTGCATTGTATCCCCTGCCTTCACATTACTCGAATTAGGGATTGCCCAAGTATAATGAACTTGAACACTATCATAATAACCAAAATCAGTTGTTGGATTACCATCTGCATCTAACAATTCAACTGATTGCAAAAAACTAGAGCCATAGTCAGTTGCTGCTTTAACAAAGTTAGTTTGAAATAAAACATTTGCAAGTAAGATAACGCTAAGAAGTGCTAAACCTATTTTCTTTAGATTACGTTTTAAAATGACGCGCTCTTTCATAAAAACCATCCTTTTCAAATTAATCCCAATAAAATATTCTTACTAATTCATTGTGAGTATACCGTAAAATTTATCTCGATTGACGTTTTTTCGGAAAAATTCCACCTATTCGTGAACATTTTGTGAACTTTAGTAATAATTATTGACCTAAAAAGAAGACCTAGATGATTTATCTAGGTCTTCTTTTTTATTTTCGTTTTATAAGAAAACCGCTTATTGACAGGGCTAGAAGAATCATTCCCAATCCCGCCCAGTTTTGTGTATCGCCTGTTTTTGGTAACTTTTCAGCTGCGGATATTTTGTATAATTTTAGACTTTCTTCACTTTTTTCTGATTGCACTGGCTTTTCAGGGACAATTGGAACTTTTGGTTCAATCGGCACTGGAGGTGTTGGTATTAGCGGTGTTGGAGGCGGTGTGGTTTCCGCTTTATTTTCTTTAGTTACTTTAACTACTTGATCATTTTCTCCATAGAGAATTTCGAACACGACGGGACTAGCATCAAGTTCATAACCAATTGGCGCATTAGTTCTACAAACTGGTACGTGCCCGGTACTAAATCAGTGACTTTTAACACGCCATTCTCATCGGTGGTTAAGCCTGTTTGTAAAGTCTTTCCGTCTTTATCTTGTAATTCGAATGTCGCTCCTGCTAGTGTTGCTTTTGTTGCGGCATCTACTTTAGTAAGTTCTACTGCGCCGACTTCCAAGATGTTTTCTTTTGTTACTTTTACTATTTGATCTGTTTCATCTGCAATAATTTCAAATGGAACGGGACTGCTATCTAATTTATAGCCGGTAGGGGCACTTGTTTCGACTAATTGGTAATTGCCAGGCACTAGGTCAGTTACCTTTAAAATACCATTTTCATCTGTTTTTAAGTCTGTTTGAAGAACGCTGCCGTCTTTATCTTGCAATTCGAATGTGGCTCCTGCAAGTAGGGCTTTTGTCGCAGAATCGACTTTTGTAAGTTCTACCGCACCAGTGTTAAGGATATTTTCTTTTGTTACCGTAATTTCTTTATTATTTTCGCCAATTGTAAATTCTACTGGCGTGCTATCCAGTTTATAACCTGTCGGGGCTTTTGTTTCGATTAATTGGTAGGTAGCGAATTTGAGGTTAGAAACGTTTAATTGGCCGCTTGCATCTGTTGTGATATTTTCTTGTAAAATAGTACCATTTGCATCGACTAATTTAAATTCTGCACCTTCAAGGGTTGCTTTCGTTTTAGCATCTTGTTTTGTTAGTGTAACCGAACCTGTTGTGCCGTCCGCTCCACCTCCACCACCGGATGCTGGGGTCCAAGTAGACGTTTGTTTCGTTACAAAATCCTCGCCCGCTAACTTAGCAGTGTTGTCATATTGAGTAGACTTCCCGCCATCTGTCGCAGTTGTTGTATATGAAATTTGTACCGAGTCCGTTAAATTTCCCAATGTTACGCTAAAACCATCACTTGTCTTAGAAAAATTGGTATTTGAAATCGGCGTGCCTGCTGTAAATACGCGATCAGTTGAATAGGTTCCGTGAAAAGCTTTGATAGAGTCAAAATTCAACGTCTGCTTTGCACCGATAATATCAGTAAAAACGGCATTAGGAATGTTATTTTGAGCATAGTTTACGCGGACAACCCAATGAATTAAACTCGGATTGTTAGCATCAACCCATCCATATTTGAAAATCGTTTCTGTTGGACTAACTGGTGTTTTTTCACCAACATTGATATCTACATTAATCGTGCCGTTCTCAAGAGGAAATTCTAAATTAATTTTTTCGTTCCCAGTAATTACTTTTTGATTAAATGTAGTCCAAAAATCAAGTTCACCTTTAATATCTGAATGTTTTTCGACATAATCACTAAATACGATTGTTACTTGGTTAGTTGCTCGTTTTACTGTAGCAGTTCCGACTGTTTGGCCTTTACTGTCTTTCACGTCAAAAGCAAGATCTGTCGCGAGTGCTAACTGGCTTGGTAATGCGAAATCCATTGAGTCGCCTGCTTTTACATTTGTTGAGTTAGGAATCGACCAAGTGTAGTGCACATCCATATTATCGTAATAGCCAAAATCCGTTTGAGGCATACCATCTTTATCTAAAAGTTCTACGGTATTTAAAAATTCAGATCCGTAACTCGTTGCTGCTTTTACAATGGTCGTCTGGAAAATCGTGCTAGTTATGATTAAAACACTTAGAAATGCTAACCCTACTCTTTTTAAAAGATTTCCGTTTTTACTCATTACAAATTCATCCTTTACAATTGAAGTTTTGTTATTATCAAATATCATATGACAATAGAGTAACTCCAATCTACCTCACTTTCCGGAAGTATCGCACTATAATTAACAACTTTATGGAGATTTAGTGACAGTTTGAGGAGGCGATTTGTAAGATTGTAATTAATTAAACAACAAAGCCGAAACTCCTCTATAGAAAGTTTCGGCTTTGTTTTATGAAAAGGCGCACTTCATAGCAAGCTCCGTCATTGCAACCATCGCTTGGTACGCTTCTAATACATCTTTCGCTTCGAACACAACGGTAGTTTCATCAATGATTTTAGTTTTCGGGACAAGCGCTGCCCACTCCGCTTGACCGTAATTACAGAACTCTATTTTTAATACTGTTTTTTCTGGCGGTACCAGTACAGCGGCTTGTTTACGTTTTAAAGCAAGCGCCACTTTTTCGCGGATGATTTTCTCTGCTTTTGACTTTGAGAAAGCTACTGCGGACGAACGGGATACTGCTTCTTTTACAACAGCTGTCTCAATTCCAGGTATGAGTTCTTTCGCCTCGCGGGCAATATAATCATCGCCAGAAACGAGAATAACCGGGACTCCGTAAGCTCCCGCAACATATGCATTTAAGCCAAATTCGCCAATTACCACGTCATTAATATAAAAATTACGAACGCCTGAGGTCATCGAGTGGCTCATTACGCCTGGTTGACCAGCACGCGAATGATAACCGATAAAAACAGCCGCATCCGCGCTTGAATCTAACCCTTGCACCATCGAAAAAGGTTTTACGTCACCAGTGATGAGTCTTGCTTCTTCGTGTAAATCTTCTATCAATATATTATTCATTTTTGAATGACTATCATTCACGATAATATCATCATATCCTGCTTTTAAAGCTTCTTCTACTACCCAGTTAGTTTCTTCTGTCATTATTTTTTGTCCTCTAGTATAATTTCGCATACTAGAATCAACAAAAGTATCATCAGGAAGGCCATTTATCCCTTCCATATCCACGGAAATCCAAAGTTTCATTTTGCTCTCTCCTTTTATTCTACGTAAGCACCTTTATAGGAAAAGCTTGTTCCAAAATTATGGTGAACGATTCCTTTTACAGTATCTTTTTTCAAATTACATACTGCGGTTTGATAGAGCGGAATCATGGCTACATCGGTTTCTATTAGTAATTTTTCGGCATCGATAAAGGTTTCCCAGCGTTCTTCTGGTTTAGTTGTGAGTGTTGTTGAAGTTGCGTTTATCATTTTATCGTAATCGGCGCTTGAATATCCGCTCGCATTATATGTGTTTCCCGTTGTGTAGTTTCCTAGGAATGTAAGTGGATCTTGGAAATCGGGACCCCAGTTTGATAAAACGATTTCGTATTTTTGCTCACGTGTTAATTGCAATAAGTTCTTTTTAGGGACGGTTTTTAAGTTTACTTTTAAGCCTGGTAATGCGGATTCTAGTTGACTTTGTAGGTACTCGCCGACTTTTTTGCTTGATTCTAAATCAGAGTTAAGCAGTTCTACAGTCACTTCACCGCCACCGAGTTCTTGTTTTGCTTTATCAAAATAGCTTTTCGCCTCAGCTTTGTCTTGCTTCATGTAGTCGCCACTTTCTTTCCGGAAATCTTCGCCAGTTTCTGGATTCGTAACAAATTTTTCTGGAACATAGCCATAAATCGCTTTTGAGCCATCAGCCAAGATTTTCTTCGTAAGCGATTCTTTATCTACTGCAAGGGAAAGTGCTTTTCTTAAGTTTTCGTTAGCTAAAGGTGTTTTCTTCCCATCCAGTTCTTGATTTAGTTTTAGGTGAGTCACGTAGGCATCTAGCTCAGAGTGGTAGTCTTTGTCGTTGCTTTTTTGTGAAGCGTAGTCACCAGAAAGTGTTGCTACATCAAGTTTTCCAGTGTCGTATAGATTTACTGCTGTGTTCGGAGCTTTTACTACGCTCACTTCGATTTTGTCGGATTTCACGTTCTTTTTATCCCAGTACTCGGGATTTTTTTCCAAAGTCCAAGCTTTTTCTGTGTTTGTCCAGCCTTTCATAACAAAAGGACCGTTGTAAATCATGTTTTCACTGCTCTGCGCGTATTTATCACCCTGCTCTTTTACGTAATCTTCATTTTGAGGGTAAAAGGAGTTGAATGCTAGGAGCGAAGTGAAATAAGGTACTGGTTGTTCTAATTGAATTTCAATTGTGTAGTCATCAAGGGCTTTAAATCCTAGTTCGTCCACGCTTTTCTTACCATTTACAACGTCGGTTCCGTTTTTAACTGTCCCATCAAGCAGAAAAGAATACTGGGCGGCGGTGTCTGGATTTGCTAGTTTTTTCCAAGCGAAAATGAAATCATTTGCAGTGACTTTCGTGCCGTTTGACCATTTGGCATCGTCGCGCAGTTTGATTGTATATGTTTTTTGGTCCTCACTTAACTTCGGCATATCTTTTGCAATTGCCGGAACTGCTTGGTCTTTGTCGTTTAAAGTATAAAGACCTTCAAAGACTTGGCCTTGTTCAGTGAAACTTGGAACGTCTTGCGATAAAGTTGAGTCCATGGAAGAAACTTCAGCGTTTTCCATGATTTTCAGTGTCTTTTTGCCTTGTGATTTGCTCGCTTCGTCTTTATTTCCTCCGCATGCCATTAAAAAGGTTGAGATAGATAGAATCATAATACAAACTAACGCTAATCTTTTTTTCATTTTAGTTCCCCCTATTTTGGTTTATGTCATCTCAGAAAATAATTGTTTGCCGACTGTCTGCATCCAAGCTGTCGCATTCGCTTCTAATCCCGTGTTATTCGTCAGGGCGGCTGCAAATCTGGTCTTTCCTTTATACTCAAAAACGGCCACATCATGCTGGATATTTTTTAGTTCGCCCGTTTTATTTAACATTTGAAGCCCCGAAATTCCGGCTTCTTCCAACGTGCCCGCTAGGTTGGATCGAAATTGCTGATTTAGTAGCGGACGCCGGATAGTTTCTTTTAAGTCTGGATAAGCTTCACTAAGCATCATTATTTTTTGGAAAATGGTCACGGCTGCCTTAGCGCTGATTTTATTTTGCTTTACGGTCTTGAAATCCATCATTTGCCGTTCCAGCTGAATTCCATCTTCCCAGTTGTTTTCACGTAACCATAATTGTAGTTTGGTGATAGTTGCTAGCTCGATTAATTGGTTGGTAGCTGTATTGTCCGAAACAGCTATCATTAAATGCAGTAATTCTTCCAGTGTCCAAATTCTTTTTTGCGGAAGAATTTGGATGATTCCTGCTCCAGCTACTACTTTTTCGCTTGGAATTTGGAAATCCGTTTGTAAGTCTAACTCTTTTTTGGCAATTTTTTCGAAAAAATATAAATAAATCGGTAGTTTGATGACACTTGCAGCAGTAAAAAGCTGGTTTTCATTTTCTGCAAAAAGCACCGTTTCTCCATCTGATATAAAAAGTGCTTTTGAATCAATTATGTTGAAATCTTGATTAATTTCTTGATAATTAGTCAGTTTCATCCACCCCCTTTATCGATGTCTTGAGGTCACACAAAGTTCTGGTTCGTACTTACTGCCTGCGATTTTAGTTAAAATTACTTTGGATCCTGGTGTTTGCGAATGAATCATCTCGTCATTTCCGATGTAAACTCCCACGTGATGGACTTCCCCTTTGCCTTCCTCATAAGCAAAAAATAGCAAATCTCCTGGTTCAGCGTTTGCGTAATCAATTTTTTTCCCTGTGAACGATTGCTCTGTGGCATCGCGGCCGATATATTTTCCACATGTCCGGTAAAGAGTAAACGCAAATCCTGAACAGTCAAAACCGGCACTGCTAATTCCCGCCCAAACGTATGGTAAGTCAAGGAATTGCATCGCCATTTGCACTACATTGACGCCGATGTTGTCGCCTTGTTTATGTTGTAAATCTACTTGATTTTGTAAAATGCTCGCTAGCCCATGAGGTGTTTCAATCGTGTAGCTATAGTCAGTTTCAGCGATTTTGGTGAAAAGTGTGCCAAATGAAACAGTGCGTGTTTCCCCATTTTCGTATGTAATTTCTGCTTTTGGCACAACAACTGCGATTTTTTCACCAGTATCGTTAGTTTTATCTGTATCTTCTAAGTCAGAAAGAAGCATCCAACCAGGATAGCCGCGCTCATCTTGAAAACTTTGTTGGGAAGGAACGACTACTTTTGCCCAGTCGCCTTCGATTTCGTCGACAATTACGAAGTCGTTATAAAGCAAATCCGAGTCAACAAGGCTATCCTCGTATAATTTCATCGCATCTTCTTGGTTAATTTGAACCAAGTCAGTTTCTTTTCTAGCCTCTAAAATATTGGCTAAAACCGGGTTCATTTCATTTTTCCTCCAAAGAAATGCATTACTTTGACTAACTAATTTGTTCATATTATCCCTACTTTCTTTAATAAGCTGGAATGCCAATCCCATCTGCTTCTGTTAAAAGCACTTGTCCACGGCCAATTTCAAGACCAATATCTGCTATGTTTTTACCATGTAAATCCCACATAAATGGCACATCTAAATCATAAAACTTCACTTGTTTGGATGCTGCGGCGAAATGAGCTGCGGCTGATAAACTTGCATACCCTTCAATCATCGTACCAATCATACAGTCCACATTATAACTGCCCGCTAAATCATGTATCGCTTGCGCTTCTTTGATTCCTGCACTTTTCATCAATTTAATATTAAGCAAATTACAGCATTTTTCGTCTAAAAGTCGTTTAGCATCGTGAAAGCCAAATAAACTTTCATCAGCCATGATTGGAATACTAGTGTTCGCAGTCACTTTTGCCATACCGGTAAAATCCCAACTTTTTACTGGTTGTTCGATGAAGTCAATTGGAATATCTTGCCACTCATTTAGGATTTGAATGGCTTCATGCGCAGTCCATCCTTGGTTTGCATCAATTCTAAAAGGAATCTTCCCGCCTAACGCGTCATTCATTTGCCTGATTTTTGCTACTTCTATTTCAACTGGATCAAGACCTAATTTAACTTTAAGGGACTGAAATCCTTCCGCTACTTTGGTTTCTGCATCTCGAACCATTTTTTCTGGCGTCCCAATGCTAATGGTATAATCTGTTTCAAGCCCCGCTAAGCCACCGCCGAGGAATTCATATAATGGCTTTGAATGAGCTTTTGCCAGCGCATCATGTAAAGCAATATCAATGGCGGCTTTTGGACTTGAATTATGTACTAATAAAGATTTCATTTCATCTAAAATTGTAAGTTCTTCGTCTAGTTCGCGATTAATTAAAAAAGGACCGAAAATATCATTTATTGCACTCAAAATGCTGACTTCCGTATCCCCTGTTATTACATGCGTTGGAGCAGCTTCTCCAATACCTATAATCCCGTTATCAAAATGAATATAAACTCGTACCACGTTCACATGACTAACTTCCCTAAGCGCCGTCTTAAAAGTAGCACTTAGCTGAATCGGTAAAATGTGTGTTTTAATTTTTGTGATTTTCAAGCACATTCACTCCTTTTTATTTAAATGTCAAACTATTCCTAAAACAATAACAAAGGAACGTTTTTTTGGCAAGATAGCCTCGAGAGAAAAACTTCCATGAATAAATGATTTTCTGCCAACCCTACCAAAAAAACTTCCACAGTACGTTAGTTTTGTATCTTCTATTTTCGCTCATTAAATAAAGCGCTGTCAATATTTATACCTCTAAAGAAAAACTCACATGGAATGTTTTTCTTTTAACGGTCGAGAACGAGCATTTGAATTGCGTTTGCGACCCCGTCTTCATTATTTGTTGTTGTGGTATAATTGGCGATTTCTTTAATATGCTCAGTTGCATTTCCCATTGCTACACCCATTCCCGCATATTCTATCATCGTAATATCATTTTCTTGATCGCCAATACTCATTACTTCCCCTTGAGAAATGCCAAGTTTGTTCACGAGAAGTTCCAGTGCAGAACCTTTATTGACGCCTTTTTGCAAGAATTCTAGGTTGTAAGGAACACTTCGAACTACATAAAAGTTCTCTTTAATTGTCTCTGGTAAGTTTTTAATAACATCCGTGATTTTTTCTGGCGTATCTAATAACATCACTTTGGAGACATGAATTGACTCAGGTGCTTCTTCTACAGGCAAATGATAAAGTGGTGTTTGAAGCAACAAAGCATCCTGGCATGTAATTTCGGTGATTTTTCGACTTGGTACATACATGTTTTTTCCGTCAAAATACGTTACATTAACATCTTGCGCATGACAAAATGCATAAATTTCCTCTAATTCTGATTTATTTAAAGTAATATCTGCTAATGGTTCTTCCGTCGCTGTTTCTAGGATAACTGCTCCATTAAAGGTAATCGCATAATCACCAATATCTAAAAGATCTAGTTCTATCAAGCTTTTTTTAATTCCAGCAAGTGGGCGCCCTGTGCAAAGCACTACTTTGACCCCTTTTTGTTTTGCAGCTTTAATCGCCTCGCGTACAGCTGGGGTAATTTCGTGCGCATCGTTTAATAGCGTCCCGTCAATGTCTATCGCAATAATTTTATACATAATTTCCTCCTAAATCGACTCATTACATCCATTCTACTAGAAAATCAGTTGTTCCGCCAAAATTCGTTTACTTCTCGCTCGATTTGCAGCGTATTTTTCACTGTCCTGGCATGGTTCCAATGAGCCGGAAACAAAGCTTTATACCGTTCTGTTGCAAAACGTTCTTCTATCAGTAAGACAACGCCTTGATCTTTTTCGCCGCGAATAACACGTCCTACCGCTTGAAGGACTTTGTTCATACCGGGAATCTGATACGCATAATCAAATCCGCGCCCGATTGTTTCATTATAATAATCTTTAATTAAATCCGATTCCACATTCATCTGCGCAAGTCCCACGCCTACGATTGCCGTTCCAATTAAGCGTTCCCCCCGAAGATCAACACCCTCAGAAAAAACGCCTCCTAAGACACAAAAACCGACGAACGTTTCTTCACGTCCCGTTTCAAAAGCTGCTAGAAATTCCTCGCGCTCAGCTTCGTTCATAAAAGATTGTTGTTTTTGCGCTCGCACTTCGGGATATTTTTCGCTAAACAATTCAAATGCCGTTTCTAAATATTGGAATGATGGAAAGAAAAACAAATAATTGCCTTTTTTCCCGGAAAGCATCGCATAAAGCGCATCAATAACTGATTCCAAACTATTTTCACGCCTTTGATACTTTGTACTAATATAATCCGCTACCATTAAATGCATATTATTCTGTTTAAACGGAGACGCAAAAGTAAGACGACTTGTATCATTATTTCCACCAAGTAAATTCGTATAGTAATCAATCGGTCTAAGCGTCGCCGAAAAAAGTACTGAACTAGCACCTAATTTCAATTTCTCTGATAGTAAAAACGCCGGATCTAAGCATAGTTGTTTTATCAGCACATCGGACCGATTTCGCGTAATTTGAGTGACATAGCGCTTATCGTATAGCTCAGCAATCTTTAAATACCTTAAACTTTCAAAATAAAGTTCCAGTACATCTGCTTGAGCTTTTGCCTCTGTATTTTTTGGCAACCAGTCTTTTGCTACATAACTAAATTTTAAAACAGCTTCGTTCCAATCGGACAAGGCTTCTTTTTTAACATAGATCGTTTTATTTTCTTCGGCTAGTTGTTTATTTAGGGCAATCATTATTTTATTCATTGCCGTTACTGAATTTAGTAGTTTTTTATCGGTTTTTTTGTCTAATTCACGTTTTACTTGCATGATGATTGATTTACTTAATGTCGCCGAGAACATCGAACGAGCTCGGTCTACTAAATTATGCACTTCATCCACTAAAAAAGTATATCTGCCAGGTCCATCCGAAAAAAAACGTTTCAAATAAACGACTGGATCAAATAAATAGTTATAATCACACACAATTACATCACAAAAAAGCGCCACATCAAGCGATAACTCAAACGGACATAAAGTATATTTCCGGGCAAATGCTTCGACGACCGACCGAGTTATAGTTTCTTCTGTTTGCAGCATATCGAACAACGCTTCATTCAAGCGATCGTAATAGCCACGCGCAAATTGGCAGTGCTCCGGGTCACATTTTCGTTCATCTAAAAAGCATATTTTATCTTTTGCTGTGATTGTGACACTTCTTGCCGCTAGTCCTTTACGGCGCATTTCATCTAAAGCATCTTCGGCAACCTGTCTCGTAATTGTTTTTGCTGTAAAATAAAAAAGCTTGTCTGCCTTCCCCTCGCCCATTGCTTTTACACTGGGAAATAGCGTCGACATTGTTTTTCCAATGCCAGTAGGCGCTTCACAAAATAGCTTTTCATCATCCATCGCTGTCCGATAAACGGCAATTGCTAGCTCTCTTTGACCACGTCTATAGCTGTCATATGGGAAAGTTAATTCTTGAATAGATTTATTTCGCTTCATTTCCCAAGCTGCAGACATTTTTGCCCAAATAGCATATTTTGAAAGCAAATCGTCCACAAAAGTACTCATTTCCTTACGACTCATGACTCGAGTGAATTGTTTCACTTCTTTATCGGCTACTTGATAGTACGTTAATTGAAGCGTGACTTCTGCTAAATCAGACTTCTCCGCTAACATGAATCCATAACAAATGAGCTGGGCCCAGTGCAGCGGGCGAAAGTCTTCAGTAATTTCATCCATTTCTACCTCGGTAGTTTTAATCTCATCTATCATTTCTCCGTTTATGACGCCATCCGCTCGGCCTTCAAGTGTAAAAGAAATGTCATCTATTACTCGTACAAGCTTTAATGATACCTCGGATTCGTATTCTTCTCCTGCTTCTTTTTGGAGTAATTGATGAATTTTCGTCCCTTCCAAAGCGCGATCTGAACTAGTCATTCGGCTATCAATACTGCCGCTTTTTAAGACAAATTCTACTAAGCGCCTCACTGAGATTTGTACGTTTTTCATCAATAATCCTCCTCTATTTTCCAGTAGAATTATAACACAGAACCTACGTTCGCATCAATTTTAATTTTTTCTCCCAAAAGTCCAAAAATAGTCAACACTATCAATTAAATAACATTTTTTTGCGCTTATCAGCATTATACGATTTAAATAATTCACATTTTAGAAACATTTATTCGTGAAATACTACTTTACTCCATACAATCGAGTTTTTTGTTTCTGATACAATTATTTATACAAAAGTAAAGACATAAAAAAAGATTGGAGTAATCATTATGCCTAAGTCATTGTATAATTACCACGAATTCATTCACCTATCTCATGACGGAAGAATACCCTTTGAAAAAATAGAAGTTCCAAAAAACGCCATTTTACTAAACAATAGCGCAGATTTAGACAACTATGTTTACCTTATTATTGATGGTTATGTGGCTTTATTTTTAAATGATGGGAAAGAACAATCCAAAATTTATTCCATTCAAGGTGAAGGAGCTTTTTTAAATTATTTTACGTTACTAGACCATAGCATTAATCGTTTTCGATATAAAACACTCTCGAAATGTTTCTTATATAGATACTCAAAACTTGATATAGAATACTTTCTATCTATGTTCCCCGAGAATTTCGGTTTTCAATTTTTCATCATGAAAAACCAGACTACCCATATTTACTTTAAAAGTTTAATGGCGAGTAGTCCGGCTTCTGAAAAACTTATGCTTACTTTTTCCAATCTTGCTCTACTTCATGGTATTCCTACTGAGGATGGTACAGTTATCTTACCTCCCGCAATTAAAACAAGTCATTTACTTTCGTATAGCAACCTTTCAAAAAGCTGTTTTTATAAAGATTTACAATATTTGAAAACGACTAATCAAATCGAAAAACAGGATAATTCCTGGGTAATTCATAATAAAGAGCTAAACCTAATGTTGCAAAATGGAGAAACTTATATATAGAAATTATTTTCGCGCTATTTTTAATATAACAGTCGCTATTATGAAAAGAATGATAAACATCAGCGTAATAGTAGCACCTGGTGGGGTTCCTAATTGATAAGAAGATACTAGCCCCGAAAACATTCCTATTAAACCAATTAATATTGCGCTAACTACACACATGAGAAACCCTTTTGAAATCCGCATACCAATAGCTGCTGGAAGAATAATAAGTGCAGATACGAGTAGCGCCCCAGCTATTGGCATAATAACCGCAATTGCAATACCAGTAACAACGCTAAACAAAAGAGAAATCAAGCGTACAGGAACACCTTCTGCAACCGCAACATCTTCACTAAAAGTAAGCACAAACATAAATCGTTTAAACACCAGAAACAATACAACAATAGCAATCCCTAGAATGACTAAAAGCTGTACTTGAGCTTTGCTGATGGTCACGATGGAACCAAATAAATATTGCTGTACACTCGTTGTAATTCCGCCCTGATCCAAACTCATCAATACTAACGCCACCGCAAGTCCCCCGGCCATGAGGATTGCAATCGACAACTCCGAGTAAGTTGCATAAACCCCGCGTAAATACTCTATCCCAAGTGCTGCGATTACTACGACAATAAGCGTTGTCACACTTGGATTCACATTTAAAACCAGCCCAAAAGCAACTCCCGCAAGCGACACATGCGAAAGCGTATCCGCCATAAGTGACTGTCTTCGTATAATTAAGAAAACTCCTAACAGAGGAGCAATAATAGCAATAATCATTGAAGCTTGGAAGGCTCTTTGCATAAATCCATAGAGAAACATTTCCATGACACATCCTCCTTTCTAACGAGGCGAATATGCTTATCAACATAATCTTCCATCTCTTCACTATCATGCGTCACCATCAAAATCGCCTTACCATGCACTTGTGCTTCATGTTTTAATAAATCATAAAAACGAATTTTACTTTGTTTATCCATTGCGGTTTGCGGTTCATCCAAAATCAATATATCAGGATCAGTTGCAAACATTCGCGCCAAACAAATCCGCTGTTTTTGACCTCCAGATAGCTCACCGATACGTTTATGACGATAATCCCACATTTCAACAGATTTTAATGCTTTTTCGACATGGGCATGATCTTTTTCCGTCAGCCGTTTGAACCACTTACCATTTGGAAAGCGACCTGACCTTACTAATTCGAGGACCGTACTAGGAAATCCAGCGTTAAAGGAAGCTATTTGTTGTGGTACATAACCTACTAAAAGTCGTCCGCCATCTGTATTCTTCTTTGAGAAAGTAACAGAACCTTTATCAGGTTGTAAAATCCCCAAAATAATACGGAGCAGTGTTGATTTAGCTGCTCCGTTTTCTCCTGTTAGTATGATAAATTCTCCTGCGCTGACTTGAAATGAAATATTTTCAAGTACTGGCTCAGATTCGTATTTAAAACCAATATTGGCTATATCAATATATTTCATTTTTATCGCTTCCTTATTTAATTGTTTTTTGCAAGGCTTGTAAGTTTTGTTCCATATAAGCGATGTAATCCATGCCTTTTTTCTGTTCTTTATCGGTAATACCTTCGATTGGGCTTAGTACTTCTAATTTTGCACCTGTTTCGTTAGCAAGCGTTTCTGCTACTTTTGGTGATGCTACTTCTTCAAAATAAATTGTGCTGATATTGTTTTCTTTTACATATTTTTGTAATTCTGCTAAGCGTGCTGGGCTAGGTTCTTGGTCAGGTGAAAGACCCGCGATAGCTATTTGATGCAAATCATATTCGTTTGCTAAATATTGGAATGCAGCATGTTGTGTTACGAAATCGCGTTGTTTCGCTCCTTCAAAAGCTGTTTTAAATTTATTGTCGAGTGTTTTTAATTTTTCCGTATATTTTTCTGCATTCTTTTTATATGTATCTGCATTTGTTTTATCCGCTTTGCTTAAACCGCTCTGGATGTTTTTCACTTCTTTTTCAGCAAGGACAGGACTTAACCATACGTGCGGATCATGTTCATGATGATGACCTTCTTCGCCGTGGTCATGGTCGTGGTCGTGCTCTTCTTCTTCGCTACTTTCTAATAGTTTAATTCCTTTACTAGCATCAATTATCGTTAATTTTTTCGAATCTAGGCTTTTAAGTACGCTTGGTACCCACGTTTCCATGTCTTCACTGTTATAAATAAAAACATCAGCTGCCTCAATTTTGGCAATATCTTTGGCACTCGGCTCGTAATCATGCGGTTCAGTTCCGGCATCAATTAACATATCAATCGAAGCATTATCTCCCGCTACATTTTTGGTAAAATCATACATTGGATAAAATGTTGTCACTACCTTGAGCTTATCCCCACTTGCTTTATCAGCACTCGCGCTACATCCTGCCAAAACTAAAACGAACGCCAAGACTGTTACAACTAAAAACGACCATTTCTTCATATTATCTCTCCTTTTTCGTAATGATTACGATTTAAACCTTAAAGCCATACTATGTAAATTTTGATTACGCATCGTAAAACGTAATCATTCTTATTTGCACAAAATATCTTATCATGGGATTTTTTTTGCGTCAAGCAGTTTTTTCAAGAAACCATTAACTTGACTTATCTTAAACGAACGCCAAGACTGTTACAACTAAAAACGACCATTTCTTCATATTATCTCTCCTTTTTTCGTAATGATTACGATTTAAACCTTAAAGCCATACTATGTAAATTTTGATTACGCACCGTAAAACGTAATCATTCTTATTTGCACAAAATATCTTATCATGGGATTTTTTTTGCGTCAAGCAGTTTTTTCAAGAAACCATTAACTTGACTTATCTTATCGGAATACTTATAATAACGATAAATACACAGATAGAAGGGGAGAAAACCATGCATTTTTTAAAGAAAACATTGCCTATTTTTGCCATTTTGACAGTACTTTTACTTACAGCTTGCGGAAATGACAATGATAAATCTGCGACAAAAACTTCCCCGGACAAAATTAAATTTCTTGAAACCAGTGAATTACTGACTTTAAATACGACAGCTGAAGAAGACTTTGCTAGCTTCACCGCACAAAACCAAGTCTTCGAGGGATTATACACACTTGATCAAAAAGATAACTTTGTTCCTGGGGTTGCTGATGGAATGCCAGAAATCAGCGCTGACCAAACGAAATATACCATTAAATTAAAGAAAAACGCGAAATGGTCCGATGGTTCCCAAGTAACCGCCGATGATTTCGTCTATGCGTGGCGCCGTGCCGTTGATCCAAAAACCGCACCAGGATATTCCGCGCTCTTTAAAGATTCGATTAAAAACGCCACTGAAATCAATGAAGGCAAATTACCTGTAACTGACCTTGGAGTCGTTGCAACTGACCCAACAACACTTGAAATCACACTTAAAAAACCAGTTCCATACTTCATTTCACTTCTTTCTTTTGAAACATTTTTCCCACAAAAAGAAAGCTATGTGAAAAAACAAGGCGACAAATACGGAACAGATAGTGCGCACACTTTGTACAACGGTCCTTTTGTCATGAAGGATTGGGGCGGCAACATTACGAATAAATGGACTTACGCGAAAAACGACCAATATTGGGACAAAGATAATGTCAAAGTAAACGAAATCAATGTGCAAGTCGCGAAAGATATTAACGCTGGCGTAAACCTTTATAATACAAACGAGGCTGACCGCGTGCCACTTTCAGGCGATTTCGCCAAACAATACAAAGACAAGAAAGATTTTCAAACGGAAAAAGATGCGCTGATAAGTTACTTGCGCATGAACCAAAAACGTGACGGTAAAGCGACTCCGCTTGCGAACAATTCCTTACGTCACGCGCTTAATTTAGCCGTTGATAAAAAACAATTAACAGACCGCATTCTCGGCGATGGCTCATTCCCAGCGAACGGACTTCTTCCAAAAGATTTCGTCCAAAATCCAACAACGGGCGCTGATTTCCGCACAGATAGTGGCGACCATTTAGTTTATAACAAAGAAGAAGCTTTAAAATATTGGAAACAAGCACAAAAAGAACTTGGAACTGATAAAGTAACAATCGAACTGCTCGGCGATGACCAAGAAACAACGAAAACCATTTTCGCATATTTGAAAGCGCAGTTTGAAGATAATTTACCAGGTGTGACGATTAAAGTGAAAAATATGCCTTCGAAGAGCGCGACACAGCTAACTTCTGATGGTAATTATGACTTGTCACTGGCTGCTTGGATGCCTGATTTTAAGGATCCGTGGACATATAGTAGTTTATTCTTATCCGATTACTTTAACAATCATATGAGTTACAATAGTCCCGCTTATGATAAACTTGTAAAATCAACGGACACAACGCTTGCGACGAAACCAGAAGAACGTTGGAATGCGTTCGTAGCTTCTGAGAAAGTTCTGCTTGATGATGACGCGGCGATCTTACCACTTTATCAACATCAAACAGCAGTGTTGCAACGTACGGATATTACCGGCGTGCAGAAACATGCTTTTGGTTCGCCTTATAGTTATAAGTTTATTCGGGTGGAGAAGTAATTCGCCAGTTTTGAAGAAACCCAGCAATTTTAAAAATTGCTGGGTTTTGTTGTATAAAGTTATTAAATCCTCGAAAAACTGTGACGAATAACAAGAGGTTTGCCCTCTTCAGCTTTCGTAATTAAATTAACTAAATTTATTTTATAAAATATTAAATGTTTTTTTGGTGGTGAATTAACAAAAACTGATGTTTTGATATTAGGATTGATGTATTCAACACTTCCTGATTTAGCAGGTACTGGTTCAACTTTAAGAGCATCCTTTATATCATCAAGCATAATATCTTTTTGTCCGGTCTTAAAAAGAGAATTGTAAGCATGTTTACTTAATTTTGTAGCGTCCTCAGAATCTAGCAAAATAGCGGGTGAAATCCTAGGAAAACGTGATTTTCATTCTTATGATAAAGTCATTTTTTATTTATTTTGTTGTAAAAATACCTCCAAAATTCGTTTTACTGGTAAACTTGCATTTTTTAGTAGGTTTTCTGCTTTATCAATTATTGACTTATCGGAAATAATTAAATTTCTATATGGCTCTCCATCAAATGACCGCAATGAATCTATCGCATATTCTGCTACTTCATCATCTTCATCAAGTAACTCTAATAATAAATTAAATCCATTCATACCTGTATCTTCTTCCACAGAATAAGCTAATCTAATTTTGTATTTATCATTTTTACTTTTTATAGTGGTCATTAATTTTTTCCAATCATCATCAGTGAAATTCCCCAATAATTCCTCAGCATAAATACATCCATCATCATACCAAGAATCTTCTGAACTATCCTCCGATAATATTCTATTTAATTCGTCAAACATAGCTTAACACTCCTTATTTACTAAATCCTACTGGTGGAGGACCATTAACTGTTCCTGTAGGATAAGCACTAATTATTTCATTTCCTCGCTTAATTACGTCAATTTCTACACCATCTACAATACTTCTGTGCCAAGTTGCTCCATCACTGGCTCTGATGCTTATAGGTGTATTATTTCCAATGCTTTTTGAACTTTCAAGAATTTTTGCATCGCTCCATCCCTCTGGAAATACTGTACTTGTTTTTATTTTAGATAAATTACCGTCTGGAAATTGAGTCGTATACTTCAATTTTCTTGTTCCATCAGGATTCAAAATTATTTCCTCAACAGCGTAATTAGGATGACTATTGCTAATTTCTGAAGAATGACCACCAATAATTTTATTTTTGTTTGGATTGATCCTTTGTCCCCAAAGAATTTTCTCCTCCATTTCTGGTGTTATTATCGAATTAGCTCCACTAGCTTTCATTCTTCTACGTAGCCAATCTTTTGGAAGCTTGAACTTCTTCCCTTTATAACCTCCAACAGTATAACGGAAAATAAGACCACTTATAATACTAAACCCTTGCGCTTTACTTATCTCTTGCCCAGTAACCGGGTCTATTCCTTCTTTCACCGATTGAATAACTGCCTGTAACAACTCGGCTTCTTCCTGTGCTTCATTGCTTTCATGTGGTATTTCCCCATTAAGCACGGCGGCATTGTAAGCGTTCGTTGCTTCTATGTCTACTATACCATTTTTCATTAACACCCACATTTGACCACGGTACGTTTTTTGATATTCGTCAAAATTGAATGTTGTTTCGTTATTTTTTAGCGCTTTTCCTAAGGCTTTTTGCATCCGGGTTACGGTGGTGAAATTCAGTTTGCTCATATCATAGGTGCCCGTTTTACTGTTAAATTGAATGTTCGACTGGAGTTCGCGAATGGTTTGCTGAATTCCTCGGACTAAATCGGTTAAATTATCAAAAAAACCGCCATGACTTTGTTCAAAAGCCAAGTATTTTTCTAAGATATTTTCCTGTTTGTAGGCGATGCTTAGCTGGGAGCGATAACTTTGCATTTGCCCTTCTGTTCCGGTATTCATTCGCTGGGCTAATGCTTCTTTCTTAGCTTGGATGCGATCAATCATTTTCCCGAGTTCATATAAACCATCCGCATCAATTTACGCATCGGCCGAGCCATCCACTTGGGCGTGAAAATCGGCTATATACTGCGCTAATCGTTCTTCGCTCTCGTTCATGGCTTCGATTATCGCATCACATAATGGGAAATAGGTCATTTGGTAATAATTTTTCGATGCGTCAATTGCTTTTCCTTTTAAACTGCCGTCTTCGGTATAGTTTTTCACGGCGTTTTTGATGTCTTTAATGCTTTTTCTTCCGGCTTCATTAGCTGTATGTAGTTGGTACGCAAAGGTTTGTATTTCTCCGATGTCAATTCGGCTCACTGTAACAACTCCTTTTGTAAATCTTGTTGTTGATTTTCTAATTGGTAGATGTTTTTTTGGCAAGCGGTGATTTTTTGCTTACATTCCTCTTGGTTCGCTTGGATTTTTTTATGCCACTTCTGTTTTTCTTCTTCCTGTAAATCCGCCAAATAGTAGCCGAAACTTCGTGATTCCGCGCCTTGCCAAACTTCGCGCAAAAGCTCCAGCGACTCCCGTTCTTCTTGGTGAACACGCGCAACATCTTCCGCTAACCACTCTTGTTCATTTTGTTGTCGTTGTAAATCTTGCAAAAAATCTTCGGCCCCGGATTGTTCTTTTTTCAGCAGTTGCAGTTGTGCCTCCCCTTGCTGGCTCTTTGCATCCATTTATTTACCTCCCAATCCCATGCCTCGTTCAAGCTCTTGGTCTTTGTGAGTAAATGATGCGCCTAATTCTTTCAATCTTTTGGCATCCGTTCCTACCACACCTTGAAAATTGTCCACCGCGTCTACCAAGTCAAACAATGCTGTCCGAAAATGATTGATGGAATTGGCTTGACTATATGCCATATTCCCGCCTTTCATGGGTAAATATTCAATTGTTTTTGCTTTAGATTCTAGCTTCGTCGCGTGTTTTTTTAATGTTGCCTCTCTGACTTTTACTTCACTCATTTCTCAGCCTCATCTCTGTCTACGTTAAGGAATTCCTATCCTTTTAATTATAACAGTGTTCGCAAACGACTTTTGTGAAAATTTTGTGAATTGATCTCTTGAAAAAGACTTTAAACACGTTTTTTACGTTTCTATTTTAAGTACCTTTTCTTTAAAAAACAAAAAAACACTTTGACTGAAAAAATCAAAGTGTTTTTACATTTAATATCTACGTGACAAACCTTTCCTCAGTACATCGCCAAGCACGTTAAATGAAAGAATCGTCATTAAAATTAATAATCCAGGGAAAAGTGCCAAGTAAGTTGCTTCGCCGACGTAGCCTTGCGCATTGTTCAGCATGCTGCCCCACGAAGCGTTAGGCTGTTGAACACCGAGGCCAAGGAAACTCAGTGCTGACTCGGTTAAAATGGCTGTAGCGACGTTTAATGAAGCTGCAACGACGATGGATGGCATCGCGTTTGGAATAATATGCTTGAACATAATGTGGAAAAATCCGCCACCCGAAGACTTGGAGTACAAAATGAATTCACGTTCTTTTAATGTTAACGTCTCTGCTCGAACAATCCGCGCCACTTCCATCCAAGAAAGCAATCCGATAATGATAATAATATTCGAAATTCCCGGTTTTAAGTACGCATTTAAAATCATTAGTAGGAAAAATGACGGAATTGACATGAAAATATCTAGAAAACGCATCACCATATTGTCAATGAAGCCACCAAAGTAGCCACTAACTGTCCCCGCAAGCGTTCCAACGACAACAGCAATCATCATCGCAAACACGCCAACAAGTAGTGAAACCCGGCCGCCGTACAAGACACGCGTCAAGTAATCCCGACCATGGTCATCCGTCCCAAACCAGTGCGACGAATTTGGCGGCATCAGTTTGTCCTGAACGGAAAGAGCATTAGGGTCATAAGGCGAAAGGAACGCGAAAATACAAGCGACTGTAATAAGAATCAGCACACTCGTCGCAAAAACAGCGCGGCGGTCAGCCAGCATAAAACGCCAAAAACTCCGCTCTCTGGTAGCATGAACAACCTCCGCATCCCGCTCGAAATCTTGCATTGTTTTTTTCGAAAAATCTAATCGCATCATGAATTCCTCACCCCATTTCCCTAATCCGTGGATCGACAATCATATAAGCTAAATCGGCCAACAAGTTCCCAATAATTAATAATAGCGCTGAAAAAAGTGTAATCGCCATAATAACTGGATAATCTAGTTGGAAAATCGCATTAATCCCAAGCGACCCCATTCCCGGCCATGAAAAAATACTTTCGGTAATAAAAGCGCCTGTAATGACTTGCGGAAGTGACATCCCAAGTAGTGTTATGACTGGCAACAAGGAATTTTTCAAGACATGATGCCCCATAATTTGTACTTTGGATAACCCTTTCGCATAACCGAATAAAACATATTCTTCTTTTAATTGGTTAATCGTATTCGAGCGGACGTAACGATAATATGCCGCGCACCCTTGGAAAGTCAGCGTTATAACTGGCAAAATCGCATGCTCCGCCATATCCCAAAAGGAATCGACCCCAATCGTTCGCATCCCTAGACTTGGAAGCCACCCTAATTGAATCGAGAACACATCTATTAAAATCATCCCAAACCAAAAAATCGGAATCGAAATCCCAATATATGAAATTCCATTTAACACTTTATCAATCCAAGTATTTTCGTAATTCGCCGCAACTAAACCAAGCGGAATCGATAATAATAGCGTCAGAACAAGTGAAGTCCCAACCAAACCAAGTGTCGCCGGAATTCTCTCTAAAATTTGTTGTAAAACTGGTTGGCTGTTTACAATCGAATAACCAAGATTACCTTGGAGCAAATTTCCAAGCCAAATAAAATACTGTACATAAATCGGTTGATCCAGCCCTAAGCTCTGTCTAATCCGCTCGACATCATCAGGATTCATATCAGGCGTAACAAACGAATTCACGGGATCCCCGGGCGCTAATTTTATAAGTGCAAACGAAATAATCGAGATAATAAACAGCATCGGAATAATTTGCAATACGCGTTTTATGATTGTTTTTAGCATAATTTATCTCCTATCTAAAACACTAAAAATGACAAGTAAAAACCTGAACCTGCCAAAAACAAGCATGGCAGGCCAGATTTTTTACGAATGATTTTTAATTATTATTCCGTTAAATATAGTTTAGAAAGATCACGGAACATTGTTACTGGTTGTGGTGTTGCAGCTTTTTGACCACCGTAACGGCTATCAAGAGCTAGCACTGCATTATCATAAGAAATCGGATAAATTACAGCGTCGTCAGCAATGGTGTTTTGGATTTTTTCATAGATTTCTTGACGTTCTTTATCGTCCGCAGTTACAGCACCTTTTTCCCAAAGCGCATCTAGGTCTTTGTTGTGGTAGTTTGAATAGTTGTATGGCGCATCGCTTAGGTATAGAGATTTATATGCATCAGGATCGTTCCCCATGATATAACCATTTAGTGCGATAGAGTAGTCTGCGTTTTTGCGGTCAAGTGTGATGTTGCTTAGTGCATTTGGATCTGTTGGTTTCAAGTCAAGTGTCACGCCGATTTCTTTGTATTGTTGTTGTAAGTAAAGCGCGATACTTTCTTGTGATTTACTGTTGTTTAAATAGTAAACAGTTAGTTTTTGGCTTGTATCAAAACCGCTATCTTTTACTAATTCTTTCGCTTTAGCAATGTCTTGGTCGTATGTTTCTACTTTATCTGTGAAGTATTTCGTGTTTTCTGTTAGGAACGAAGAAGCTGGTTTTGCGTATTCATCTGAACCGTAAGCTGCATCAATGATTTCTTCACGGTCAAGCGCATAAGAAAGGGCTTGGCGAAGTTCTTTTGATTTAAGAGCTGGTTGGTTTTCGTTGAACGTTGCATAGCTTAAGCGGTTTTCCGGGTAAGTGATAATGTTTACCGCGCTCGCTTTTTCTACTTTTTTTCTATCAGAAGGTTGAATGGATTTTAGGTTGATTTCGCCATTTTGCAGTGCTAAATTAGCTGCGTTTTGGTCTTTTGTGATTCGGAAAGTAACTTTATCCAATTTTGGTTTGCCGTCAAAATAGTCGTTGAATCGTTCTAGGGAAACATATTCGCCTGTTTTGTATTCAACAAATTTGTACGGACCTGAGCCGATTGGATTTTTGTTTTTATCACTTTTCTCGATGTTTTCTACCCCTTCAAAAATGTGTTTTGGAATTGGGAAGAACGTTTTAATTGTATTTTCAAAGGCTGGAGCAACAGTTGGTAATGTGAATTTCACTGTTGTGTCATCCACTGCTTCTACTTTTACAGGTTTATCATCAAAAACAAAGTTCCCACGGTTCGGGCTGTTTTGTTTTGTATCTAAAATAGAATTTACAGTAAATACTACGTCATCTGCAGTCAAAGGTTTGCCGTCATGCCAAGTTAAACCATCTTTTAGTTTCACAGTGTAAGTTAAGTTGTCGTCTGAAATATCTAA
The DNA here is from genome assembly GCF_058684075.1 of Listeria sp. MAN/IMW/UF555. Classification (NCBI taxonomy): domain Bacteria; kingdom Bacillati; phylum Bacillota; class Bacilli; order Caryophanales; family Listeriaceae; genus Listeria; species Listeria sp. MAN/IMW/UF555. The sequence continues at coordinate 87,751 of NZ_JBZWZS010000003.1, forward strand.
GCTTTTTGCAAGTGCCGGTTTCCCGTCAACTTCCCAAAATAGCGGTGCGTATACAGCTTGTTGAATCGTTAATGTTACACGGTCAGAAGCGTAGTTCGGATTGATAACTTCTGGATCCCCAGTAACGCCGATAATTAGAGAGCCGCCGTCTTTCGCTTTGCCTGAACCGTTTGCTTTGTCTGAACTAGCGCCAGAGCCTCCGCAAGCTGTTAACACCAAGGCAAAAACCGAGATAACCGCTACTAATAAAAATTTCTTCATCTAACAAAAACTCCCCTCTTTAAGCGCTAAAAATAACGCTTCCTCTGTTTTTTGGTCAGAATCGAAGCGCCTCATTAAAAGCTACTACTTATCTGCCAGAATATTACTTCTGATCGGAATTAGCATAGAACTTGCGCTCCGCTGCCGGGTTTCACTGGGCCGATTCCCTCCACCACTCTGGATAAGAAATTGTAATACTATTATTCCTATAAGTTTACTGTGAATTAAAGATACACTGAAAAGAACCAGATGTCAAGAAGAGAAAACTGGATTTTTAAAAATAATTTTATAAAAAAATAGACTGGGTTTGTTCCCAGTCTACGCTTAATTATTTATCGGCTTGAACTTCCTGATATTCTGGCTTCTTAGAAAACTCAGCTTTTGCAAACGGGCAAAGCGGAATAATTTTCTTTCCTTCCGTTTTTGCTTTCTCGACAGCGCGTTTTACAAGTTCTTGCGCTATCCCCTGACCACGAGCAGCATCATCCACACCAGTATGGTCAATAATAAACATGTCTTCTCCAGTTGGAACGAAAGTCACTTCACCGACCTCTACACCTTCCTCATTTACTGCATAAATTCTGTTTTCACCGTTTTTATATTCCATTTGTTATCCTCCTATTTCTCTATATATTGAAGCGCTCCACTTGGGCAAGTATGAATCACCCGTTTTGCCTCTTCTTTTGGTACGTTATCTGGCATAATCCATGGTTTTCTATCCAAATTAAAAAGTTCTGCGTTACCTTTTACACAATTACCGGAATGTGCGCAAATATTCGTATTAAAATAAATATCTACATCTGCCCCGCGATACTTGCGGTAGCCTTGTTCTAATAGTGTTTCTTCTTCCATCTGATTACCTCCTTCGCCAAAATTTCCTTACGTTTAGTATATTCCACTCATCTACTAAAAGAAAACGTCCCGAAAAAGCATCCCAGTCATTGACTTTCAAGCCAGTTATTGAAATAATAAAGATATTTTATAAGTACATTTAACAATAGAAGAAGGAGTGGAAATAATGGCATTTTATTTTGAAGAACCGTCCCGCACATTTAGTGAGTTTTTACTAGTTCCAGGCTACTCATCGGCTGAATGTGTACCAACAAACGTTAGCTTAAAAACACCGATTGTAAAATTTAAAAAAGGGGAAGAATCTGCTATCACAATGAACATTCCGCTTGTTTCCGCAATTATGCAAGCTGTTTCTGATGATAACATGGGAATTGCTCTCGCTAAAGAAGGCGGCGTATCCTTCATTTTCGGCTCCCAATCAATCGAAAGTGAGGCTGCAATGGTTTCTCGCGTGAAAAATCATAAAGCTGGATTCGTCATTAGCGATTCTAATATCAGCCCAGATAAAACCCTCCAAGACATTCTTGATTTAAAAGAAAAAACTGGTCATTCTACAGTTGCAGTTACAGAAGACGGCACAGCGCACGGTAAATTACTTGGAATCGTGACAAGTCGCGACTACCGAGTGACGCGTATGAGTCCTGATGAAAAAGTAGCAGATTTCATGACGCCTTTTGAAAAACTAGTTACTGCTAAAAAATCGACCACTTTAAAAGAAGCTAACAACATTATTTGGGACCACAAATTAAATGCTTTACCACTTGTAGACGATAACGAACACTTGGTTCACATGGTGTTCCGCAAAGACTACGACTCAAATAAAGAAAACAAATTAGAATTACTTGATTCCTCCAAACGTTATGTAGTTGGAGCTGGAATTAACACACGCGACTATGAAGAACGTGTTCCCGCTCTAGTAGAAGCTGGCGCAGATATTCTTTGTATCGATTCTTCTGAAGGTTATTCTGAATGGCAAAAACGCACACTTGACTACGTTCGCGGTAAATACGGCGATACAGTCAAAGTCGGCGCAGGGAATGTTGTTGACCGAGATGGCTTCCGTTATCTTGCAGAAGCTGGCGCAGATTTCGTTAAAGTTGGCGTTGGTGGTGGCTCCATCTGTATCACACGTGAACAAAAAGGTATCGGCCGCGGACAAGCAACCGCCCTAATTGATGTTGCTAAAGCACGTGATGAATATTTTGAAGAAACAGGTGTATATATTCCGATTTGTTCCGATGGCGGCATTGTTTATGATTACCATATGACGCTAGCTCTAGCAATGGGCGCTGACTTTATCATGCTTGGTCGTTATTTCTCTCGTTTTGATGAAAGTCCTACTAACAAAGTGAATTTAAATGGCACATATATGAAAGAATATTGGGGCGAAGGAGCTAACCGCGCGCGCAACTGGCAACGTTATGACCTTGGCGGCGATAAGAAATTATCTTTTGAAGAAGGCGTAGATTCTTATGTTCCTTACGCTGGATCCTTGAAAGACAATGTTGCCATCAGCCTTAGCAAAGTCCGCTCTACTATGTGTAACTGCGGCGCGCTAAATATCCCTGAATTACAACAAAAAGCAAAAATCACGCTCGTTTCTTCTACTTCTATCGTAGAAGGTGGCGCGCATGACGTTGTTGTAAAAGATGCTTCAAACAATTTAATCAAATAAAATAAAATTGGTTGGTGTGAATTTGGTAAATTACCATTCTCACACCAACCAATTTTTTCATTTAGGCATCTCAGACAATCGAATATTTTTCTTTAATTTCTTTCATTGGTAGTGGGCGGCTAAAATAATAGCCTTGGAAATAATCCACTTTCATTTCGCGTAACGCCTTCACTTGTTCGATGTCTTCTACGCCTTCTGTAACGACTTTCCCGCCTAAATCATGACATAAATTAACAATTGCTTGAATAATAATTTGTTGCTTTCGATCCGTTTTTAAAAGAGCAATAAATGACATATCCGTTTTTACAATATCAATTGGTAAACTTCGCAAATATGCCAGCGAGCTGTAGCCTTTTCCAAAATCATCCATGCTCACTGTGACACCGAGTTTTTTAATTTTACGTAAGTTTTTATCCGCAACAGCTAGCTCCGTAATTTCGCCCCGTTCGATAATTTCTATTTCTAAGCACTCCGGATACTTTAAATGTTCTTTCACATAATCATATAAAAAAGTCATATAATTACTACTTACAACATAATGTGCCGGAATATTAATCGAAATCGAAAAACGTCCCCCTAGCTGATTAATTTGTTCAATTGCTGTTTCAGCCACAAAATCCTGCATTTCTCGCGTAGCATTTAAAAGGGCAATATCTTCAAAGAAATCTGCTGGAGCTAGAATCGCCGTCGCTGTTTTTAGTCGAATTAAACCTTCAAATCCGATAAGCTCATTCGTTTTGGCATCTACTTTTGGTTGATAATACAGTAAGAAACTATTTCTTCTAATCGCATCCCAAATTTCCGTACTAGAGATATCCATCTTATCCCTCCTTTATTTATAGTTTACCCTTTTTTCAATCGAAATGAAAATATAGCCAAAAATTATCGTTACATTTACACAAAATCCACATTTCCTATTGCTAGGGTGATTCCTCTTTGCTACAATTATAGCTAGGCACCTTTGAGTTAGCGCTTACAAAATTGCCACTGGCGAAAAAAGGGAGAGTGTGAAAGTGAACAAATTTTTCAAGAAAACCACACATGTTTTACTCGTAGCAGGGCTCACAATCGGACTTACTGTACCATTCACCGGGACAACAGCACAAGCAGCAGCAGATACTGTTCCTATCCAGATTTTGGGGATAAATGATTTCCACGGAGCGCTTGAAACAGCCTCCAAAGATGCATCAGGCTCACCAATCGGAGGCGCGGATTACTTAGCTACTAACTTGGACAACGCTACTAGCTCATTTTTACAAGCTAATCCTGGAACTACAACTGACAATGCCATTCGTGTCCAAGCGGGCGACATGGTCGGCGCAAGCCCAGCAGTATCAGGTTTACTTCAAGACGAGCCAACAATGAAAGTTCTCCAAAAAATGAATTTCGAAGTCGGCACATTAGGTAACCATGAGTTTGATGAAGGATTACCTGAATACAAACGAATTTTGGACGGAGTTTCTACAAACAAATTCGGACCAATCGTAGAAGCTTATCCACGCGTTAAAAGTGACATGAAAATCGTCGCAGCTAACGTGGTCAACAAAGGAACAAACACAGTCGCAGAAGGCTTTTTACCATACTATGTAAAAGAAATTGATGGCGTCAAAGTTGGCTTCATCGGTATCGTTACAACAGAAATTCCTAATTTAGTTCTTGCAAATCATATTAAAGACTACGATTTCCTTGATGAAGCAGAAACAATCGTTAAATACTCTGCTGAACTTAGAGGCCAAGGCGTTAACGCAATCGTTGTTCTATCCCACGTTCCAGCACTTTCCACTGGGAACCCAAACACTGGAACAAAACAAGATGTAGCTGGGGAAGCTGCGAATATGATGACAAAAGCAAATGAATTAGACCCAAATAACTCGGTCGATTTAGTCCTTGCAGGGCACAATCACCAATACACAAACGGATTAGTTGGAAAAACTCGTATCGTCCAAAGTTACAACAATGGTAAAGCTTTTTCAGATGTAACTGGCGAACTTGATAAAACAACTGGCGATTTCGTTTCACCACCTGACGCTAAAATTACATATAACTCGAGAAGCGTCACACCAAATGCCGATATTACCGCAGTAACCGAAGATGCGAAAAGCCGCATTGAAGGTGTTATTAACGAAACTATCGGACTAGCAAACAAAGACGTTATTTCTCGTGACACAAATCCAGACAACAAAGCAATTGATGATAAAGAATCCGAACTTGGTAACATGATTACGGATGCGCAACGTTATATGGCAAATAAAGCCGGCGCCGATGTCGACTTTGCTATGACTAACAACGGCGGAATTCGTTCTGATCTTACTACTCGTCTTGCAAATGGCCAAAACGAAATCACATGGGGCGCGGCTCAAGCTGTTCAACCATTTGGTAACATTCTTCAAGTAGTCGAAATGACTGGTGCTGATATTTTGGAAGCTCTAAACCAACAATATTTAAGCAACCAAACTTATTTCCTACAAATTTCTGGACTAAAATATACTTTCACAGATACAGATGATCTAGACCATGCTTACAAGGTTGCGAGCGTTACGACAGAAGACGGAACTCCTTTAAAAGCTGACCAAAAATACAAAGTCGTAATCAATGACTTCCTATTTGGCGGTGGCGATGGATTCTCAGCCTTCAAAAAAGCAAACCTAGTAACGGCAATCGATCCAGATACAGAAACATTCATCAACTACATTAAAGACCAAAAAGCTGCCGGAAAAGTCATTACAGCTCAAAAAGAAGGACGTAAAGTCTACAAATCCCAAGCTGAGATCGACAAAGAAACCGAAGATGCAGCTATCAAAGCAATTAAAGACGCTACAAAAATCAATAAATTAGCTGAAAAAGACAAAAATCTAACTGGAACTACTTTACCAGGAGCTACAGTTTCTGTTCAAAAGGCAACTGCTAACGCAAGAATGGCGCTTGCTGCCGGACCTAACGCAACAGCTGATGCAAACGGTAAGTTCTCCGTAGATGTTACTTCTTTAAACCTTAAAAAAGGCGACCAAGTAACAACAACAATCACTGACACAAACGGCTACAGCACAACTTTCCAAGCAACTGTTCAAGAAGCAACTGCAACTACCCCTCCAGATAATGGAAACGGTAATGGCGGAACGGACAATGGCAACGGAAATAACGGCGGAACAGATGGAAATAGTGGTACAGATAACGGTAATGGCTCCGGAAATAATGGTGGAACTACAACTACCGAAGACCCAACAACCTCTACACCAAATGCGTCTAACTCAGGGACATCTTCCAACACTTCCCTACCAACAACTGGTGACACAGCTGGACTTGCAACTGTGTTTGGAGTTATTTTAACAGCTACCGCGCTTTATACTTTGCGTAAGAGAAGTTAATAAAAAAGGAGCGACCTATCAGTCGCTCCTTTTTTTATCTTTTACCCGTATTTACTTCCGTTTTTAGAACCCAGCTTCCCGGAACTCCTTTTGTAGTAGTTAGGTTGAGTGTTTTTGCTGTTTCTTTATAAACAAAAACTTTTGTCCCGGCTTCTAAATAACCTTTAATATTTTTGCCGGAAATAGCATCATTACTTGTCAAATATTTCCCTGCTCGATATTTCGTTACTGTAGTACCAAAAATCTCTTGTACCCCTGAGACAATTCCTGCACAATAATCCGTTTGATACGCTTTTTTTGCGAGTATAGTTGCATCACTGCTATCACAAAACCCTGCCTCTAGTAAAATCGCATCCATTGCCGTTTCTCGCAGCACAGCAAAATTAGCTCGTTTCATTCCGCGATCACGCATGCCATGTTTGGTAATTTTAGCGATAATATTTTTGTGAATTATTTTCTGTGCTTCTACTGTTCCAGCTGGTGTTGATGTATAAATATAGTCTTCAAAACCTTTGCCACCACCAGCATTAAAATGAATCGAAATAAATAAGTCGGCCTTAAAACTATTTGCTTTCTTAGCTCGGTCACTTAATTCATAAAATGTATCATTTGTTCGAGTCATACCTACTTCAAAACCAGCTTTTACTAATTCTGATTGAAGCTGATTCGCAACTGATAGTACCCAATTTTTTTCAACAAGTCCGTTACCAGTCGCCCCTGAATCCTTGCCGCCATGACCGGCATCAATCCATATCTTTGTCATGCTTTTCCTCCTCGTCTCCTGATTTCGCATCAAAAATCAAAATTAAATTTTTCAATACTTCCGGGACCTTCATTCCCATTCGAACGAAATTTTCCAATATAGAAATCAGCTCATTCGCCAAATAGAAAAAGATAACCGCATCCCGCGTCGTATTATGCGTTCCCAGAATCAAATCTATTTGATGCGCAATAGCCACTAAAATTAAGATAGCGATTTTTTTCGCGATTCCTTTGAAACCCATTTTGCTGCTAAGTTCCCCAAGATACCCTGAAGCGAGTAGCCCAGAAATATAGTCAGCTACAATAAAGCACACCAGCACTTTTACCAATAAATCCACTTCCCCAAACAAGTATCCAAACACCGCGCCAAAACCTAAAATCCCAATTTTTAGTATGATTTCCATGGAAAACCTCCTTTTTGATTACATGATTGTGATTTGACGAAGTGCCCATGAATTATACTTCGAATTATCAGCATGTCCTGAAAGACCAGTTATGGAGATATAGAAATATTTTCGTTCCCCATATGTTGATGAAGGCATTTGCATTAAAACTCCTCCACCTGCTACCTCCAAAAGTTGTGCTCTGGATATGAAAACTGGATGGTAATAGTAATCTTGCGGTGTGTTATTGGCGGAATCGTAACGGCTGAATAGTAAAGTCACTCCTAATTTCACCTTATCAGGATTCCATGTATAGGCTTGACCCGCACCCATAATATTTGCTCCCTTAAAAATCACTGTTCCTTTCCCAATCGTATCTACATATTCTTTCGCACTATTCAAAGCTGTATTCGCCTTTTGTTCCGCACCCGCAGTAGTTTCTTTCTCGTTCCAAGTCGTCTTTTCTTCCTCTGTAACACTCACAAGCCCTTTAACAGCCTCGGCGTGTGTTTCTGGATAGAATTGCTCTAACGTTCCATGTTCATTTTTCTCTGACATTTTTACAATTTTAGTCATTCTATAACCTCCTTAATAGTTTCCAGTGCGATTACTGGCATCGCATCTAGTTTTTCTTTATCTTCTTTTGATAAAAAGCCACTTTCACTTGCTGATGCTTCCGGATGAGTATGGTTTATTTCCGCCGCCTCTACATCAGCTGCAAATAAGTCGACAATTCCTGTTTTACCGTTTACACTTGTTACGCCTGCTTCCGGAGATACTAATTGATCTATTTTTTGTTTATCAAAAGAACTCATAAATCCATCTGTTGTGTACGTTGCGACTTCATGTTCATGGATTTTCTTAGCAGCATGAAGGTCTTCTGCTTCTAGTAATACTCTGCCTGCCTTTCCATTGACACTAATGACACCAGTCGGAATCTGACCAGAAACGTATTCTGTCAGTCCGACAATTCCCGCTACATGTGTCTCTGGATAAAATTGTTCTTTTGAATTATCGTCTTTTGTTTGTAGCATTCGTTTAATTTCAGTCATTATTCACTCCTCCTTTACGCACCAGTTGACTCCATTTGGTAACGTTCATTCGTCCCTAACTTCGCAAAAACTAAACTGGTTAAACTTTCTGAAAAGCTTGTTTCACTAGTCTTTTCAAGAACAATATCCGCATTCTCATTGAAGCTTGATATATTTAAAAAACAAACTGTTTGCGCTTCAGTAATTGATTTACTGGTCAACAAACCAATATCTTGTTTATCCATACCTATAACATTATCCACATCAAAATGTGCCGTACTTTTCTTGTTAAAAATTTGCTGTTCTTGGTTTAGACGTTCTCTTAAAACCGGATACCTAGTGCCAAATGCATCTGCTCTGGCATCAACAACTTCACTTAGCTGTTCTGTCCCACTAATCAACTCGTTAACTCTTGCATTCACTGCTTTATCAACTGTTTCAATTTTGGCATTTAAGGTAGCATCTGCTTTGTTTACGTAGGTATAAATCGTATCTATTCCCGTAGAAATAAAGTTAGACCAATCCATTAGTTTCTGCCAATTATCATTGGTTTTATTTCTAAATTCACGACCTTGAAGAAGCATTTCCCATTTCCACAAATCTAACTTCATATGCAACCTCCTTCCTATTCCAATTTCGTTGTCTTTAGTTCGCCTGTATTCGTCACTGTTATTTTGAAATTAGAACCATTTTCCGAAACTAAAATCGCATCTTGTTTTTTATTCCAATTTGAAATATCGCTTGCAGTCACATTATTTTTTTCTGCATTTGCTTCAATTCCATTTAATTTGACTTTATCAGTTGGAGTCATTAATCCAGAAGCGTTTGTTGAAACTTCATTCAGACCCTCGACAGCAGTTACGTGAGTTTTCGGATAGAAAACTGTTTCATCCACATTTTTTAAAACTCTAATTTCAGTCGCCATCTACAACACCTACTACTTCCGTTAAAATCCGCGAATCATATGCATTCATTGCGATGCTTGAAAACGAATTAATCTTATTTGTATCTACGCTAGCCTTTTTCACTTGATTTGCAATTTGAGTCTGAATTCGTACCATATCACGCCGCGAATTACTAAAACCGATTTCTTGAAATTTCTTACTCCACGGATGAGCTGATTTAATTCTCGTAACCTTCACTTCCGTTTCAAATCCCATTGGTTCATGAATAAAGTACCAAATATCTCGTTCTGTAACTGCTTCATCTCCTCTATAAGTAATCGTTAAAGAGGTTTCCGGAACATCCAGAATCTGTTTTTTGGCAAAAATCAATAAGTCGTTATTATTCGTAATTTTATCGTCGTTTTTTGAATTAGCCATTCGTTTTCCATAAATAGATACGTTGGGCGAAGTATAAGTAACAACCGCCATATATTTATTATCGCCCGTTAGCTTGTCGGCATTTTCTTTTTGTTTGCCATAACATTTTATCTCTGTTTTTAAATTATCAGTATTTGTATCCACTGAAACATCTTCTGTATTGTATAAATAGCGTAATTGCTTCTCTGTTTTCAAATACCAACTCGCTTCATCATAAAAATAAAGTTTCTTATTATCCGCAAATAGTATTGCTCCAAATTCTTCCAAACATAAATTCACTAATTCTAATCCATTTTTATTTCCTAAATCTTCTAACTCGACTAATGGAAAACTACCCTGTATTTCATGAGAAAATCCTAGCTCATTGTCTTTTAGGGCAAATTCCATTACCGTCTGAATCGAATATTTTTTCCGCCCAGTTTTCACGTTATACTGAACATGATCTTGCACTGTATAACTTATATGCTGGGCAGTTATTTGTTTAGAAATCGTTTTTCCAACAGCCTTAGGAGTACATTTTTTTATGACAAATTGTTGACCTTGATAAGTTAGAATTGCCTCATTTCCAACCAGAGTGAATACATCAGCATTCTGTTTTGTTTTATTAACTGTAAACGAGATGGAACGACTCGTGTTTTTTTCATAATCATAAGAAAAAGAGCCATAATCAATATCTGTTAAAATCTCTTCTACTTCTTTATCCATGCTTTGAATAATCAAATAATCCATACTTATCACCTACCGATAAATGAACGGAAAATTAAAAGCAATAGTTATATCCGTTACACCTTTAATTTCAAATTCATTCCATCCTTTTTCAAGGGTAATAATGCCGTGATTTGTGTCTTTTCCAACGCGACGATTATTTACAAGCGGATAGATATTATTTAACAGCAAAACATCAGTCTTTTTGAGTTCATTACGATATTGAAATGAATCACCGGTTGTTAAATTATTAATAGTCGGGATTCCATTTGCTGTCATAGCTATGTCTAACTCATGTCGCATCAACGGATTAACTCGGTCGCTTCCTGCATTATAAACGCGAAATGTATTCTCTTTAAAAACATAAAACAAATCATCTCGGTTAGATAAATTCATGCCCATTTGCCATAAGTCCACTTCAAAAGTCATTGGGTCCAGACTTGTACCACGAGATTCCGCATAGCCCTTAAAAACATCAAACTCTAAATTGAGAAGCCCAACCCGTTCTGATTCACGACTAAAATCAAATGGTTTTGGATGCACTTCATACCGAATTCCCGGCATTTGATTACTCCAAATATAGTAACTATCTCGCTGAAATAAGAACTCATAAATTTCTCTAACTGCTAAATGATAATCCGGTATATCAAGTGCCTGTAAATTGCATTTTGCTGAAAAAATAAAAGGTTTAAATTGGATAGTACCTGGAATAACTCCGTCCGTTCCAGAAATCTCAGCAGTTTCCATACTCAATTGTGGACTTTGCCTCGCTACTTCTTGAACGGAAAGTCCTGGAAATGTTTCACTAAGCGAATGAATTTTTCCATTTAGTTCTAAAAATAAGTCACTCATGAATAAGCCACACCTCCCATTGTATAATTGTATTGATCAAACGAGTTTGCCTGGTTACGACTAACTACCTCAGATACAACTTTATCGTCCATTTTAATAACTGGATTTTTTTGTAGTAAGCGTTCTAGAAGGTTTTCTACCCTAGCTAAATCGGTCCCTTGATTTGTATAAAGCATTGATTTATTACCACGCGCACTTTCTCTTGCATATTTCATCGTTGCATCGTGCGGGATTACTTGAGATCCGGACGGTAACACCACCATTTCACCGCGACCGCCTTCATTCATTCGTGCAAAACCGCCTTGGAAATTTGTAGTACCTGAAATTAATTGCGGGATTTTACCAATTTCAACACCAGGGATTTTATTAATTAAACTAATCGCTGAATTAATCCCTCGAATTACCACGTTCACAAATCCTTTGACATTATCTACAACTGTCTGAATTGCATTTGAAACCCCGTCGAAAATAGTTCCAACAAATTCTGTTAAACCACCCCAAGCGCTTTTAATTCCATCAAAAACACCGGTAATAATTCGTTTGACTCCATTGAATACGGAAGAAACTGTCGTAGAAATCCCAGTAATAACTGATTTTATTCCATCAATAATACCTGAAATTGTTGCCATTATTGCATTCCAAATTTTTGATGCAACTGCAAACACCATTTGGAAAGCCGCTCCAATAACTGTAACGATAGAACTGAAAATATTGGTAATGAAACCAATAATTGGCTGTACAATCCCGATAATCGACGTAATAACACTTGCAATAAAGCTAATAATTTTCCCAATAACATTTGAAATCGTCGTTGCAATAACAACAATATAACTAATAATTGTAGTAATAATCGAAATAATAACACCTATAATCATCATGACAATCGGCATAATTTTACTTATATAAGAAATAATTGTTACAACAATTTGCACAACGACCGTGGCAATTTGCATAATTATAGGAATCAAGAATTGTATAACACTCATAATGCCTTGGATAACCGTCATAATGCTTGGTAAAAGGGCCGAAACTAGCGACATAACAACTTGAACAATCTGCATAATTACTGGCATGAGCATCGCAATGAGCATATTGATAAATGGCATTAATTGAGCTAACAATTGAGCGAAAAAGCTAATAAATTGCATAACTATTGGCATTAAAGCCGCACCAATTTGCATGACTGCTGTGATAATTTGCATGATAATCGGCATCAGACTAGCCACTAGCTGACCAAACAACTGAGCTACCTGCGTGACAACTGACATAACAGTATTTCGGAATGATTCATTCGTCGTCATCAAGTACGTAAATGCAGCGACTAACGCTACAATCCCTATAATAACTAACCCCATTGGAGAAGTCAGTTTGCCCATAATTCCTCCGACACCGCCAATAGAAGACATTAAGCCGCCCAAGTGATTCTTCAATTCCATAAAACCACTAGCTAGATTCGTAATTCCTTGAACTCCACCAGTTACTCCACCAAGCATTGTACTCATACCACCTATTCCAGTGGACAAGCTTGAAAATAACGTACCATTTTGGACACTTGAACCTAGGTTTTTAAAAGCATCCGTAATTCCGCCAACAGAACCAACCGCTGTTCCAAATCCTGATGTAATTGCCTCGCTACTAGAACCTAATTGCCCAAACGCTGAACTAATAGTGCCGAGACCAGATTGCAATCCGCCCAAAGACTCAGTAATTTTCGAACCTGGATCGGCATTTCCAACATCTTCAATCGTCATTTTTAATTCTGAAAATCGTCGCTCTACAACGCCTGCCATTTCATCTAACCTACTAAATTGAGCTGTTAAGACACTCTCGTTCATTTCAAATGTAATTTTTTTAGAATCCGCCATTCGTTTTCCCCCTTTCTTGTTTATTTTTAGGTCTGCGTAGGCCATTTGCACCGTAAATCCGGTCAATCCACGCTTTACCTTCAAGCGCTTCATTCTCAGAAATTGCTTGAAGTGCATTTACTGTATAATTAACATCTGCTTTCTTCTGACGCTTCTTATGCAAATCAATAAAACGCGAATTTCGTTTGCGATTGAGATTTTGTTCAGCATTCAAGACGGCATTTCGAAGCATAGTAGACTCAAAAATGACCTTGTTTTCCCATTCTTTCATGATGAAATTTTTCTCAACTTCTGTTAATGCTTCAAAATCATGTTTTGACATTTGAAAATTAACAACGAAAAACGCGAATTGTTTTTCGAGGTCAAAATCATGGTTGCTTTCACTATCAGATTCTTCGTTCTCTGCGCCAAAATATTCAAACTCAATCTGCTTTAACGGAACAAAAAACCCATGTCCTCTTGTAATTTCTCAATAACTGCTACATTAAGCGAAATTAAGCCCTGTTCTTCCACTAACTTATCAAAAATCTCCAAAGCTTCTTTTTGTTTTACTGGCACTAAACCTTTTTCTTCCACTAGTCCAGAAGCAAAAAGAGTTTCAATCACTTGGTAACTCAAAATTCCTTTATTTGCAGTCAAAGCCGCTACTAGACTAATTCCTGACGTTAGTTCCACCGTTTTCACTTTTTGTTTATTGAATCGTAAAATATAATTAGTATCATTCACTTCAAACATTTATTTTCCTCCTAAGGGAAAGCCACTTATTTCAGTGGCTTTCTATTTTATTCTGCTGGTGCTGCTGGTGTTTCGCCGGGCATTTGATCTCCGCCCTCAGTAATAGTTAAATCAACAAGCGCTCCCATTCCGTCTAGTTTTACAGAATAAGTCATCGCTTCATCAAAAGGAGCCTCAAAACTGTAGTCTGCTACAATTGCTAAGCCGCCAAAAAGACCTTTTTTAGATGCTTGGTTAATAACTTTCACACAGACCGGACTATCACTTTCGAAATATTTCGCCAATTCTTTATGAGAATCCGCATCAGCAACGTATAAACCATCATTTTCAATAGACCATTCTTTCATACCGCCGATTTTAGACTTCCATCCACCTACTGTATCTTTAGATGTGATTTCAATACTATCTTTTGAACGGTTAACAGTTAGACCCTGTTGTCCTGCAACCGCTAATAATTTATCTCCTGCTGCGTTAAAAATTGCTAAGATTACGTCTTTCCCCGCGACCGCTTTAGCAGCTCCCGGTGTATAATCACAATATAAATTTTCTTCAAATGCCATTAATAATTCCTCCTAAATTTTTACTTTTAATTCACGACAAATACTTACTTCAAAACTAGTTTTTGCATGAATCAACGTATTTTCTTTAACTAAATTTTGTTTTCCGAAATGACGAACTGCGATTAATTTGTATCCTTCAGGCAAATTAAAACCCGCTTGGATAAAATTATCAATCTGTTCGACACCCGCTAAATCCAGTTCATTTGTATAATGATGAACGGCAAAGCGGTATTTTTCTTTCCAGGAAGTGCGGCTCTCTTCTTCCTCTTGATCAATCATCTCCATCATCGTTGAAGGCAATTCCACTTGGTCATGCATTACAATAGAAACATCTAGTCCGCCTTTTTCCTGAAGCATTGTTCTCACTGCTTCCAAAACTCTCACGAAGCTCAAACTCTTCACCAAGCGCTCACTCCTTTAAAAATAGAAAGTAAAATTCGGTCAAGACCATTTTTAATAATTTATTCCTCCAAACTTTACTTTCCAAAAATAGAATATTTGTTTATCTCCACGGATTTAAAACCCAATAATAAAAACAAATTTCTTTTAAAACCTCATGTATATCAGAAAATCGGTGCACCTTCATTCTGACGCAGCTTTTATTGTCATCCGCTTGCTGGACAATTGGCTTACTTTTATATTAACGGTAAAATGCTACTGTAAAATATCAAAAAAGTATCATCATTTCCTTACTAAAATTCCCATTATTGTTGCAAGTTCTAGAACTGCTCGTCTTTTTATACGTTTAAACTGAGCTATTTCATAAGGCAGACTCATCATTACTGCTATATCTTTCTCTTTTTCCACATAACACTCTATTAAAATTTTTCGATATAAATCATCCATTTGATTTAACATTTCTGTATATCTTTGTACTAACAAACGCGCTTCCTTTATGACTTCTATGTTATGCCTTGCAGAAAATGCCACCGGTCCAAAATGTGGCGTCTCTAGTAAACCATTACTTTCTATAAATGGCTTTTGGGATAATCCCGTAATCACGCGGAAACGCTGAAAGTCTGCAAAAAATCGTTTCACTTCTTGGACAGTTTTTATATAATTAATATCTTTATTTTCTGGTAAAACTAAAACTTGCATTTGATCACTCCTTAATTGTGTGCTTCATTAATCACGAATGCTTCATACTGGCACTCAATGGCAGAAGCCGGTAAAGAGCCAATCTCTTCTTTCGTCTTATCCAAATGAAAAGCCAATACATCAATCATCTCCTGCTGAACTGGACGTTGCTTTTTTCTATTCAAGCCGTTTTTTCGTTTCCATTCGGCAAGTGAGGACCTTGATACTCCAATTAATTTGCTGATTTCTACATCTGACTTTGTTTTTTTATGTTCGCGGTATTCATTTGGTGTTAAAATAAGTAGTTTTTGTTCCGCCGTTAAAAGTCCTTTTTCTCTATCCCCTAGTGCTTCAAAATACTCCAACTCTTCTATTAAACGTTTCCGAATAAATCTATTTTCTTCTTGTTCCAGTTGAAAAATTAGTTGGATTTGCTTTTCTTTTAAAAGTTTTCTATCCATCCATTCCCACTTCCATCTCATAAATTAATATAGTAGTTTTGTCACCAATTCGGTGCTATCGGTGCAAAATCAGCCGCTTTTATTTTCTAGCTCTAAACATATTATAGCACCGTTTTGGTTACAGGTAAACTTTATCCGACAAATATGTTCGAAAAAGTTCCATTTTGGTGCTAAAAATGCTATACTGGAGCCATAAACATGTGGAGGACAATTATTATGGAGTTAAATAAATTTGTAGGAAATAAAATAAAACAATATCGCGAGGAACGAGGCCTAAATCAAGAAGCACTAGCAGAAAAGCTTCATACGACTCGCCAAACTATTAGTCGTTACGAAAATGGCGACCGTAAAGCAAATCAAGATGTTTTATTTGAACTTGCAAAAATCTTCAACAAGCGATTAGATGACTTTTTTCCTGAAAGAAATTTACCACCTGTTGACGAACGCTCGGTGACGATTGCGGCCCATATTGATGACGATGTTACAGAGGAAGAAATGCGAGATATTTTAGCTTATATAGAGATGAAGAAAAAACTCCATCGCGGGATGTGATTTTATTGTACGAAAAATTGGTAAACAAATACCAAGATGAGGTAACTATTAGAGAAGAAAAAATGCCTTACAAATTACCCGGCTTATATTTGAATGGAATGATTTTTATAAGTAAAGATAAATCTTCTATTGAAAAAGGCTGCATCTTAGTGGAAGAATTGATGCATTATAAGTACACGGTAGGAAATATTACAAAACAAGAAAGCCTTTCAGATAAAAAACAAGAACTTTTTGCTCGCCGCAAGGGTTACGAAGAATTAATTCCACTGGAAGACATCATTACTTGTTTTTATCTTGGTTTAAAAGAGTATTTCGAGGTTGCTGAATTTTTAGAAGTGACCGAGGAATTTTTGCGCCGTACCGTTTCTCATTATGCGGAAAAATATGGTCCAATGTATGATTGCGGCGATTATTTAATCAATTTTGGCAACTCTATTGATGTTTATAAGAAATTTTAACGAAGACTCTACCACTAGAGTCTTTTTATTATATATTTTTGCGCAAATGTAGCGAATGAGTGTCTTTTTTTTGTCTAAATTGTGACAGCAGCTTTGATTTAGTTTCTTTTTCATAGGAATAGAAGTACAGTTAAATGGTAGATAAAAATTTCATTCGTATAGGAGTTTTAACCATGCTTCACACTACCGATTTTTCTGATATTTTTTCGAGCGATTACTCTAGCAAGGTGTCTTTTAAAAAAGGAGATATTATTCATTCGTTTAAAGATTACGAAAAAAAACCACCTCAAATAGGCGTGATTTTGGAAGGTACTGCTGTTTTAGAGGGACCTACTAATGAAGGACGCTGGATGATAAATGCACTTATTTCTGAGAACGCAATTTTTGGAATGGAAAGTTTACTCGAAACAAAAACGGCTCCAGAGCTTACTGAATACCGTGTTCGCGCACTAGAAAACGGGCGGGCGCTTTTCATTGATCGTGAGTTTTTCCTTAATTACTTGTATGCAAACCCACATTTCTTCCATCTGGTACTTGATGATGTAATAGTTAGATATTTATTTACTGCCAAAAATTATAAAAATATTAATCAACCACCAATAATCAAAGTGACTCGTATTTTTGTGGAAATTATTGAACTACTGAATCTCCATCAAACAGAAGGCCCGATTGCTTTACCTTCCTATATCACACAAACATTTTTAGCTGATTATTGCCGTTCTAGTCGAGCTCGAATCACTGAATCATTAGAAGAATTACTCATAAATGGGCTGCTAGTATCCAAAAAACCGATTACTATTAGCTCACACGAAAAACTCCTTGATCAAATAGATAGTTTTCAAACAGGAAATGGTTTATTAACTAAATAACCTTGGAAAATGGAGACGCCATGGCTTTCTAAGATTGCCATGGTTTCTTTTGTTTCAATGCCCTCGACCACAAAATCGAGGTTATTTTTATGCGCAAAATTCGCCCAAGCTTTAATGAATAAAAGTAAATCCTCTAAATCAATATTATTAAAATGAATCAAAGAGAACTTGAGCTCGATTATGTAAGGGAGATAACTCAGTACGCGCTCTAAACTATTGAGTCCACACCCCACGTCATCTATTGCAACATGGTAACCTAAGCCGTGAATTATTTTAATTTTGTTTAAAATAAAAGCATCTTTATCATCAGCATTTAAATGTCGCTTATGAGCGGGAACATCAAAAATATCTTCGGTCATTTCTATAGTAATACGGTGACTCTCACTTCTTAGTTTGTCTAACATATGGAGCGTTTCCATATAAAAAAGTTGTTGCGGCGCTATATTTATTGCAAAGCGATCATTTGGATATTTTTTTAGAACATCAAAGAAAGCGTCACTAAACCACTCACAAAATGTAAGGTATAATTCTTCGTCCGCAAGTACAGCTTCTAACTCCGACAAGGGAAATCTAGGAACTTCACTATCGTCACGTAAAAGTATTTCGTATTCGACAATGTTACCTTGAAGAATATCTAACTTTGGTTGAATATAAAGTTGAAATTTCATTGCGTCCCATCACCCTTCCCATTTCTCTTTTCTATTCTAATACATTTTTAGTACTAATCGCAAAATTTAATCCAATAAAAAGCAGGCATTTCGAAAAACACCTGCTAATTTTCCTTCAAAATACCGCTTTTATTATTCAGCATTTTTAAATTAACTTGATTTGCGCCAGTTTTCTGATGGTGGGAAGCCATAATATTTTTTGAAAAGTTTACTGAAATAATAGGCATCGTTGTAGCCGACCATGTTAGCAGCTTGCTTCACAGTTACATCTTTATTTTTCAGTAGCTCTTCCGCACGTGTCAGGCGGATTTTGATTAGATAATTAATTGGCGACTCGCCAGTTTCTTCTTTAAAAACTTTGGAAATATAGGCGGGACTGATGTACATTGTTTGCGAGAGTGTCGAAAGCGAGACATCTTCTGTGTGATGTTTTTCCATATAATGAATAATTTCATTGACGAGCATTTGTTTTTGCTGCTCATCGGTGGATAATTTCACGCCATTATTTTCAAGTTGTTCGGGCGTAGCTTCCCGCAAAACATGGATAATTAACTGCATGACAAAAGCTTTCAAAATCAAGTCATATCCAGGTTTTTCAGCATCTTTTTCTTCTATAATTTGTTTAGAAATGGATAAAATAGCAGATTCATCTTCTTTTTTCCGTAAAAAGGCTTTTTTAAATGGGAAAGTGTTTCGCGAGTATCCTTCCAGTGCAAAATTCCGAAAACCGATGTGAAGTTGCGCATTTGTCATACCAGGTTCGGTTATATCGTAATGGTTCACACCAGGATTAAAAATCAACATATCCCCTTTTTCTAACGCCACTCGCTCCCCTTCAATATCATAAATAACGTTTCCCTCACAAATAATGGAGATTTCTAAAAAGTCATGATGATGATTTTCGCCCACTCGTACTTCGTTGGTATAGCAATTAGCTATATACAAAATTTGCGGGTTAAATGTGGTTGTGTTTATTTTCAGCATCGTTTCACCTCCTAAATATAACGCTTACAATTATCTTTTAATTATATAACATTGTCCATGCTTCCAGCGAATATAAACCATTCTTTTTCGAAATTAGGAGTGTAAACTAAATGGATATATGAATGTTAAAGGATGTGAAAAAATGGAGAGTATGAAATGGATTTGGCAATATGTCCGGAAATATCGTTTACTTATGGTTGGTGTATTTATTTTAATTTTTATTGCTTCTGGTATTAGCATTATTTATCCGTTACTAGGCGGGAAAGTGATTGATGATGTTGTCTATCAAAACAAACCGAATTTGCTTATCCCGCTACTTTTAATCATGATAGTTTCGACCATTATTCGAACTATTTGCCGTTATTCCTATCAGATTATGTGCGAGCGAATTGGGCAAAATTCCCTTTTTCAGATTCGGGAAGATTTGTATAAAAAGTTGCAGTCACTTGATTTTGATTTTTTCAACAATACGCGTGTTGGAGATATTATGGCGCGGATGACGGGTGATACAGATGCGATCCGCCATTTTGTTTCATGGGTATCGTACAATATTTTGGAAAACGTGTTCCTGTTTAGCTTTGCAATTATTATTATGGCCACGATTGACTGGAAACTAACGCTCGCACTAGTTATCATCACGCCACTCATTGCCATTTTAACGATGAAAATGTCGAGTAAAGCACAACCAGTTTTTTATGAAATTCGGGAAAGCTTTTCGCGGCTTAATTCAATGGTAGAAGAAAATATAAGTGGAAACCGCGTCGTAAAAGCATTCGCGCGGGAAGATTTTGAAATGAAGAAATTCCACGAGCATAACGAAGACTTCAAAAAACGCAATTTAGATTCAGCCGATGTTTCTAGAACCTACTTGCCAGTGCTTGACTCGCTCGCTGGAATTCTAGTTGTTATCACGCTTATTTTCGGTGGTTATTTAGTAATCAAAGGACAAATGACGCTGGGAGATCTAGTTGCCTTTAATGGATTTCTATGGATGCTGAATGGCCCGATGCGCATGAGTGGCTGGCTTATTAATGACGTACAACGTTTCATCGCTTCTTCGTTCAAAATTCAAGATATGATGGCAACGAATGCTAAAATCCCTATCCACGCTGAAAAACCGGCGCCATCATTACAAGGTCATGTTGAGTTTAATAATGTTAGTTTTCATTTTGAAGATGACCCAAATACGGACGTTCTGAAAAATATTTCTTTGAAAGCTTCTCCGGGTCAAACGGTGGCTATTTTGGGAGAAACTGGGTCAGGGAAATCAACGCTCGTCAACTTGATTTGTCGCTTTTACGATCCAACTTCTGGTGAAATTTTAATTGACGGGGTTGATGCGCGAAAATGGCATGTCCGGGAACTTCGAAATCACATTGCTACGGTGATGCAAGATATTTTCCTATTTTCCGATACGATTGAAGGTAATATAGCATTTGGAGCACCCGAAGCAACGATGGAAGATGTCCGGAAAATGGCGCGAATTGCTGATGCCGATCACTTTATTGAGACAATGCCGGAGAGTTATGACACGATTGTCGGTGAACGCGGGGTTGGACTTTCCGGCGGGCAAAAGCAGCGTATATCGTTAGCTCGTGCTCTTTTAAAAAATCCATCTATTTTGATTTTGGATGATACCACTTCTGCTGTTGACATGGAAACAGAAGTGAAAATCCAAGGCGAATTAAAGAAAATCACCGAAAATACGACAACCTTTATTATCGCGCACCGCATATCTTCTGTAAAAGAAGCAGATGAAATTTTAATTTTAAACCATGGTGAAATTATTGAACGTGGAACGCATGCTAGTTTATTAGCGGAAAAAGGTTATTACTTTGATATTTACAATAAACAACTTGGGACGGAGGCGAATGTGAATGGCTAGAAATAAATTTGATATTGATGAAGAACTAGAAACAGCATTCAGCGCCGCACATTTAAAACGTATTCTTGTATATGTAAAACCCTATCAAAAATCTATCTATATCACGCTTTTTGTAATCTTACTGGCAAATGTTGCGACAATGATTGGACCATATTTAACCAAAGTCGTGATTGATGAAACGATCCCAAATAAAAACATGACTCAACTATTCTGGATTGCGGTTATTTTCATTGTTTCTGTCATTGTAACTGGGCTTTGTATGCGATACCGAATTAGGTCGATTACGCTTATTGGACAAGATATTTTAAAGGATATGAGAACGGCAATTTTCGGTCATTTGCAAAAACTTCCTTTTTCTTATTTTGATAGTCGTCCGCACGGAAAAATCTTGATTCGGGTTGTTAATTATATCAATATGCTGAGTGATTTATTATCTAACGGGCTTATTAATTTGATTTCTGATATTTTAAGTGTCATTGTAACACTTGGCTTTATGCTGATGATTGATCCCGTTTTAACGTTGTATAGTTTAGCGCTTATTCCAGTTCTTTTCGTGATTGTCATGGTTATTAAAACAGCTCAGCGTAAGGCGTATCAGGTTCTTAGCAATAAACAATCCAACATGAACGCTTATATCCACGAGAGCATTGCT
Source organism: Listeria sp. MAN/IMW/UF555 (assembly GCF_058684075.1). NCBI lineage: Bacteria > Bacillati > Bacillota > Bacilli > Caryophanales > Listeriaceae > Listeria > Listeria sp. MAN/IMW/UF555. Next base: position 109,725 of record NZ_JBZWZS010000003.1, read on the forward strand.
GGGATTAAAGTAACGCAAAGTTTTTCGCGGGAAGAAGAGAACTTTGAGATTTTCACCGAAGTTAGTAATGAATATCGTCGTTCTTGGATGAAAGCCGTGAAAATTCAATTCTTGCTTTGGCCCGGTGTGCAGAATATTGCCGTAATGACGACTTGCTTAATTTATTTTGTTGGAATTAAAGGCTATGGGGTGGATGTTTCAACTGGGACACTTATTGCTTTCATCGGTTATGTGGGTAATTTTTGGAATCCCGTTATTAATATTGGTAACTTCTATAATTCGCTTATTACAGCTACTACTTATTTGGAGCGGATTTTCGAAACGATGGACGTCGAACCAGATATTAAAGACGTTCCAAATGCGAAAAAAATGCCACCAATCGTCGGAAATGTTGACTTTAAAGATGTTTATTTCCGTTACGAGGAAGGCGTAGACATTTTAAAAGGAATTAATTTTCACGTTGACGCGGGCGAGTCAATTGCACTCGTTGGGCCGACTGGTGCTGGAAAAACGACAATTATTAATTTGCTCAGCCGTTTTTACAATATTAATTCCGGGGAGATTTTAGTTGATGGGGAAAATGTCGAGGAAGTAACGCTCAGGTCGCTTAGGTCACAAATGGGCGTCATGCTCCAAGATACTTTTATTTTCTCCGGAACAATTATCGAAAATATTCGCTACGGCAAACTAGATGCAACCGAAGAAGAAATTATCGCAGCAGCCAAAGTCGTCCGCGCCCATGATTTCATTTCCGGATTAAAAGATGGCTATTATACGGAGGTAAAAGAACGGGGTAGCACTCTTTCTGCGGGTCAGCGACAACTAATTTCTTTTGCCAGAGCACTTTTGGCTGATCCAAAAATCCTCATTCTCGATGAGGCGACTTCAAGTATTGATACACAAACAGAAATCCTACTCCAAGAAGGACTAGAGCGGCTACTTGAAGGACGGACTTCTTTCATTATCGCGCATCGCCTTTCTACAATAAAAAACAGTTCGCGCATCTTTTACATTGATAATGGTCGCATTCAAGAAGCAGGCAGCCACGATGAACTAATGGCACAACATGGTTATTACTATAATTTATACCAATCACAATTTGATATGTTGCAAGCTCTATAGAAAAAAGGTAACTAGAGATTCTAGTTACCTTTCTTGTACTTAAACCACATCCAATGAATAGAAGCTCTATTTTGAATTAAAAAGTAACGCCACAAAATTGATTTGTGGCGTTACTAAATCTAAGCCTATTCAATATCTACCTTAATTTTCTTCTACCAACAATTAAGAATAATTCCAAAATTAGTACTATTCCTATAATTTGTAGCAGATTTGATAAGGCAATATCATCCCCCGTTTTAGGTAGGGTTTTCTTCTCTACTTTAGTTATACTTTCTTGGCTTTCAGGTGTTTTTATTGTAAAAATATCAAGTGTTGTTTCTGGTGCTTTTATGGTGAAAACATCAGGCGTTTCTATAGTAATCATAGTTGGTGTTGTGGGAACAACCGGTTTACTAATTATTTGCTCTGCATACACATAATTCACAGTTACATCACTTGCTCCAAAAGTACCTTCTTCATTAGCGGGTGTCTCAACTAATGTATAACCAGGAATTGCTAGGGCAGTTGTTTTGTAAGTGTCTTCAATATGATACTTTTTCGTATCTAAATTAGATGCATGTAGTTCTTTGCCTTCTGCATCTTTGTAAGTGGTTGTTAACGTATAATCATTCGCCTTATACACGTAATTAACGGTTTCATCACTTGTTCCAAAAACACCTTTTTCATTAGCGGGTGTCGTTACTAAGGTGTAACCCGGGATAGTTTTGGCTTCTGTTGTATAGGGATCATTCATATAATACGTTTTAGTATCAACTTTATCTGGTGCAATCTTCTTCCCTTGTTGATCTTTAAAAGTAGACGTTAATTGATAGCTATTAGCTTTATATACATAATTAACGGTCACATGTTGAGAACCGAATGTTCCTTTAGCATTTGTTGGCGTGGCTACTAATGTATAACCTGGAAAAACTTCGGGAGTTGTTTTGTAGGTGTCTTGGATGTTATATTTTTTCGCATCTACTTTAGGCTCTTGTAGTTCTTTGCCTTGTGTGTCTTTGTGAATGGTTGTTAACGTATAATCATTCGCTTTATATACGTAATTAACGGTTACATCGCTTGCTCCAAAAGTACCTTCTTCATTAGCGGGTTTCTCGACTAAGGTGTAGCCAGGAATCGCTAGAGCTGTTGTTTTGTAGGTGTCTTCAATATGATACTTTTTCGTATCTACTTTAGGTGCTTTTAGTTCTTCGCCTTCCGTATCTTTGTAAGTGGTTGTTAACGTATAATCATTCGCTTTATATACGTATTTAACGGTTACATCACTTGTTCCAAAAGTACCTTCTTCATTAGTGGGTATCTCGACTAATGTATAACCCGGGAAAACTTCGGGATTTGTTTTGTAGGCGTCTTCGATATGATACTTTTTCGCATCTACTTTAGGTGTTTGTAGTTCTTTGCCTTCTGTGTCTTTGTAAGTGGTTGTTAACGTATAATCATTCACTTTATATACGTAATTAACGGTTTCATCCCCTGCTCCAAAAGTGCCTTCTTCATTAGCGGGTGTCGCTACTAAGGTGTAGCCAGGAATCGCTAGGGCTGTAGTTTTGTAGGCGTCGTGGATATGATACTTTTTCGCATCTACTTTAGGTGCTTTTAGTTCTTTGCCTTGGTCGTCTTTGTAAGTGATTGTTAACGTATAATCATTCGCTTTATATACGTAATTGACGGTTTCATCACTTGCTCCAAAAACACCTTTTTCATTAGCGGGTGTCTCGACTAATGTATAACCCGGGATAGTTTTGGCTTTTGTTGTATAGGAATCGTTTATATGATACGTTTTAGTATCGACAGCATCTGGCGCAATCGTCTTCCCTTGTTGATCTTTAAAAGTGGAAGTTAATTGATAGGCATTTGCTTGATATACATAATCGACAGTGATGTTTGAAGTATCAAATGTTCCCTTAGCGTTCGTTGGTGTCTCGATTAATGTATAACCAGGAAAAACTTCGGGATTTGTTGTATAAGTATCTTGATAATGGTATGTTTTCGCATCTACAACTGGCGCTTTCAGTTCTTGACCATTCGTATCTTTGTAGGTGGAAGTGAGTGTATAATCGTCTAGTTTATACACGTAGTTGACTGTAGCCGGATTTAAAGTAAATGTTCCATTCTGATTTGTTGGCGCAGCTACTAATGTGTATCCTGGGAAAGTTTTTTCTGTTGATGTATAAGAATCTCCCACTTTACCATTCAAGATGACTGGTGACGCTAATTCTTTGCCGTCTGTATCTTCATACTTCACTGTAATAGGTCCGGCAATATTTACAGTGACTTTTGTTTTGGCAAATTTGTTCGATTTCGTTGAGAATTTACTTTTAACGTAAATGCTGGTTTGCCCTGGTGCTGTTGCCACTCCATTTTGGATAAGCTGGCTGGAACCATCATCATAAAATTCAAATTCGTGATGATCGAATAGAGCTCGGCCAGATTTTAATTCAAGTTTTGTTTTATCTGGTGTTAATTGACTAAAATCAGTCCCCACAGTTACATCGAGAGTATACCCGTCAGTAGTTGTTAGTTGGTCTTGTTTTTGGAATTGACCATCATAAAATTCGGCCATATTGTTCCCATTGTTAAATGCACTAGCACCAGGAGGAATATGCGATGTAATTTGATTGTCACCAAAATATAGAAGTAAATTTTGGTAATCTCCAGCATTTGTCCACTTAGTAGTGAAAATTTTGTCTGGAAGCCTCACTAAACGGTTCCTCGATACCCCAAGCATTTTTAAATGACTAGCCATTTCTGTTATTGATTCAGGGATTTCTTCTATCGTGCCCCCATTGAGTTGTAAGCTTTCTAACTTAGGTAGTTGAAAAGCAATCATCGGAAATGTACTTAAATTATTATTACTAAGATTTAATTCTTTTAACTCCTTTAAATTCCCCACTGAGTCAGGTAATGAGGAAACCGTCCCTGTTGTAACCATTAACTTAGTTGTGTTCTTCAGCAAATCGATATTATCAGGAATCTCACTTGCTTTTATTACTGTTAGTTCTTTTATATTTTCTAAATCGGTTTGTGTGATATTCGCTCGCGTTTTACTAGTAGCATTTTCAATCGCTTGTATAAACGGTTCATTATTATCCATGGTTTCCTCTAACCATGTAGGTGTGCTAGCAGAAACTGTTGTAAAACTAACCGTGTTAATTACAACTAGTGTAGCTATCATGATGATCCACAATTTTTTTAAAATAGTAATTTTCCTCCTTTAACATATTTTTTTACCACGTAATCGGTCGTTGTTTTGGATAAAACCTTTATTAACAGCGCTAACAAAAGGAGTTATAAAAGTTTTTTCACAATCCGACTCCTCAGTTTTATATTATAACTGCTTGTAAAAAAGTAGCTCTATTAAAAACAGACCATCCGTTGACCATTTTTGTCGAATTTGTGTCTTATTTATTTCATATTGTTGAATTTAACGCGTTTCGCGGACAAACAGAAATTTTTTCACCAACTAGCTAGTTTCAGATGTGCCAACGTTTCGCGCGTTTTAAAACACTTAATACATCCTTGCGCATGGTTAAAGTGGTTATAGAAAAAACAACCAAAATTAATTTTTTAGCTGTTTTTTGTTATATTTTCCTTTTCTAAATAATTTTTTAATTAACAGTAAGCACCCAATTATATTCGCAATCCACTGGAGCCCTAGGGAAACGCTCTATTAATGGCTACATTTTTAAATAAAAACAGAGATTCTCAGGTGAGAATCTCTGTTTTTGTCTATTAATTTATTAACAACCAAGGACCCCACTGTTCAGCTCCTGGCTCATTTCCTTGAGTCCACCACTGTGCTTCGTATGTTTTCCCTTTGTAAGAAACCCTATCTCCCTTATTATAGGTTTTTGCAGCGTCCCATGCTGGAGTTGCTGGTGGTGTTGCCGCATCAAGCGTTGTTACAGTTAAGGCAGAACTTGCTGCCGAGAAATTTCCTGCCGCATCGTATGCTTTTACTGTATAAGAATACGCTGTTTTTGCAGTTAAGCCACTATCTGTAAAAGTAGTTCCTGAAACAGAGCCAACTTCGGTCCCATTTCGGTACACTTTATATCCAACCACTGCTTTATTATCTGTTGAAGCTGTCCACGTTAGAGTAGCAGATTTGTCTGTTACATTAGAAGATGCGAGTGATTTTGGCACTGTTGGCGCTTCTGTATCGCTTGGATCAGGTACAACAGTTCCCCCGCCAAAAATAGTTTGTTTACCAAATTCGACACTCGATTTTACCATCCGTTGTGTTAAATCAATTTTAGAAATATTATTTACATCCACACTAGATGCACTCGATTTTAAGCGGAAAGTATAAGATACGCCTTGCGGAATTTGCTGTGCATCATACACCGAAGCTAAATCAACTACTGTATTGCCACCTGAAGTAGTAACCGTACCTGCTTTATAATCTCCAGCAGTAAGCGTTTCGCCAGCTTTTACGGGAATATAAAACTTAGGTAATTTTACTGTTTCAAAAGATAGCTCTGTTGATTTCAAGACTTCATTTGTTTCATCCGCTTTTTCATTATTAGTAATCGTAATTTCGTATCCGACTCCATTTTCACTATAAGGTTTTACAGTTGCTACCACATTTAAATTCGCATATGTGATTGCGTTTTGCGGGATTGCACTTGTACCGAACAATCCGGTTTTAATAGCCTTTGTAAGTTCATCGCGCTTAGTTGAAGTCGTGGTTTTATCCTGCGACTGCATCCAAGAAATCATCCCACCAAGATTATTATCTTTTACATACTGTGCCTTATAGCCAATTGAACGAGTATTGTCATATGTGTAAAACTCCCCAGTTTCCTTACTATAAAGATACGGCGCTTTGGCAGTATCATCCCAATATTCTTTTAAAGTTGGCGTCTTGGCTTTTAGAGCATCAATACTTCTATACGCCCAAACTCCACCAGCACGGCCCCCATCACCAGTTTTAATTGGGTTTTCATTGTTTGCCCCATAAGTGAGCGAGCCATCTGCATCCTTATTCGTTTTTTCAGCCGCTTGGAAAAGACCTGGCAATGCAGTGTCTGTTCCCGCAGCTACTTTATTCCAACCTCGAGTATAAAATGCTGCCCCAACAACAATTTTATTCGAAACGGCTCCCTTTTCTTTTAAGTATTTTACGGTTTGGTCAACAGAAAAACCACTATTGTAATTCGGGTCTTTCGGATTGCCGTAAAGCGCTGTATGATGCGCACTATTCGGTGTCCAAGCACCATTTAAATCATAGGTCATCACATTCGCAAAATCGACTACTTTAAACAGATTCGCTACATCCACTCCATTTTCTAAAGTAGATTTTGCAGCTGGTAAAGCGACCGATAACTCGTATTTCTTGTTAATATCAACGCCTTGTTTATCCAAAGCTGTTCTTAAATCTTGTAAAAGTGTAATAAAGTTTTGCTTATCCGCAGGTTTTGCATTTGGTGTACCCTCATCGTTTTTATTATCAACAAGGTCAGCATCCCGTACCGAAGCCGGATATTCCCAGTCCAAATCAACAAAATCCATATTAGTATATTTCACAAATTTCATCACATTTTTGACAAAATTAGCCCGTTTTGTCGGATCTGCTGCAACTGTCGAGAAATCACCCGACTTAGACCATCCTCCAACCGAAACCCCTATTTTCAAATTCGGATTTTGAGCACGTAAATCTTGAATCGCATTCAATACACCCGCATTCGCTCCGCCCCACTGAACTCCCTCTTGTCCAACAGGCGCTCCAACAGCAGCATCTTTATCAGTAAAAACTAAATCTCCATTACTATTAAAATCCAAGAAAGCAAAATTTAAATGTGTTAATTGATCAGCTGGAATATCTTTCGGATAAAAATTCCCTTCTCCTCCCCAAATCGACCAATCACCATAATACATAACATTTCGATACTGTGGTACATTTTCAGCCGCTTTCGCCCGTTTTGACTCTGCACCAATTGATACAACCACTAACGATAATACTAACAACACAACAGAAGTAATACTAAAAAGCTTTTTCATCTTCTTATTCATCTCTTCACCCCGATTTTTGATTTATAAACCTCATTTCGGCAGTTCTAAGTTTGTCTCTCTGTACCCCTTTTTGTGTGGTTGCCAGAATGTTTCTTTTCTCTAAGTTCCTCCCTCCAATTAAAGATTCATTCTGAGCAACTGTATAACATGCAATTATCATGCCAAAAGAAAGCGTTGTCATTTAGCGGTTTCAAGCTTGTTCCTAAGATACACAGATGGAATAAAAACTTACACAGATAAAAAAATAGTACAAGCACTTGGCTCATACTATCGATTAATTATTATTTAATTTTCACAAATTCAAACCAATGCTTTCGCGAATAAAAAATTGATGCCAAAAAGAGACCGAGTGCAATTAACGTAGAAGCCAAACTAGTCATAACTAAACCGTAAATTAGAAACGGGAACATTGAATAATTTAATATTAGTGCTTTACGGTTAATCCGCACAATAACATCATTACTATTTTCCAAAACTGCTTCCTGACTCCCAAAGAACCAATCAGTCACGCGAACCTTTGTTTTCTCCATCTTAGGCATAAAAAAATGAGACTGATGATTGTCGAGTTTTACAATTTCTTCATTTTCGATTCTAACTTTCACTGGAGTAATACCGCCGCCAATACCTGTTTTACGAGTTATTTTGATCGTCATAGTTGCTTTTCCTCCTCGGCTTTATGTTGTTTTTATTATACCAAGAAGAACAAAAAGGAACAAGGAAATATCGGCTATTCCCTCGTTCCACCCTTTAAGCGAAAGTCGTTACGTCTGTGATTGGTAAACGATAAGACTCGTAACCGGAATTTTTAGCTTTTCCGATAGAAACGAGCATCACTGGGACGTAGCGTTCTGGATCCATGTTAAATGCTTCGGCCACTTCTTTACGCTCAAAACCACCAATTGGATTTGTATCATAACCATGCGCACGTGAAACCAACATTAACTGCATCGCCACTAGACCACCATCAATTAATACAACTCGTTCTGCTTCCGAACGCGGAATTGTTTCAAAGTATTGGCTTAATTTTGCCATTTGTTGTTCTTTTATTTCGGCGGGCATTAAACCGCGATTCACAGCTTCCCCGTAAATTTTTTCGCCATTTTCAAAGTTTTGTAGGTCCCCGAAAATTAAGATCATTGCGGAAGAAGTTTCGTTTTGGCGTGTGTTAAAGCGTACTAATGAACTTAATTTTTCTTTACCAGCATCACTTTCTACAACCACAAAGCGCCACGGCTGCATATTTACAGATGACGGAGCAGTTACCGCATCCTCCAAAATAGCTTTCATTTCTTCTTGGCTAATTTTCACCGTTTCATCGTATTCTCGAATCGAACGACGGTTTTTCATTAAATCTTCAAAATCATTATTTAAATAAGTCATCTCTTTCTCCTCCTTATCGCGCATGTGGCGTTAAAACTGAAATCTCAAGTGGTTTTGCAACAAAATTAGCAGCGGCGTTCTGAAATTTTTTGAAATGCTCGCTTTCATTGTGTTGTTGAATAGCATCCATATCCGCCCATTTTTCCAGCATATAAAAAACTGTCTCATTTTCAGTAGATTGTACTAATTCATAGCCATGATTTCCTGTTTCTGCTTGTGACGCGGCAATAACTTCCTTAGCTGCCTGCAAAAAAGCTTCTATTTGCTCTTTTTTTATCGTCATTTGTGCTTCAATATGCAACATTTACCAACAACTTCTTTCGGATTTGATAGTTCGATTTTTTTCGAACTATCATAATATAACATAACAGCAAGTTCCGCGCAATTAAAATGTAAGTTATGATATGATAATCATATGAAAAAGTTAAATGAGCTATCAAAATCAGATTTATTATTAATTTTCCAAGCCTTAAGCGATCCAATTCGCCTGGATATTTTCCTATGTTTACTAAAAAGTAAAGAAAAACGTTTCTCTGGCGAAACATACAATATTTCCAAATCAACCATGTCACACCACATTAAACTGCTTAAAGAAGCACAACTAATTAATTTAAGAAAGGAAGGGACAACGCATATTTATTCGGTTAACGAAGGACTAGTGGAACAAATCGGTTTCTTCTTTGATTCGTGTAAAAATAAACTTAAATAACTTCATCCCGGAAATTGTTAACTTAATTAATATTTTGATATACTTTAAATATTAACTAGGTTAAGGATGTGGTTTTTTAGTGAAAAGAATACTCATTAGGTCCGGTATGCGCCCTACAAACGTATACATGCCTGAAGATATTTATTTAAAGGATCGAACAGGATTTAATAATGGTAATCTAGCTTACCAATACAGCATTTATAGGACTTTATGGAATGACAATGTAGAAATACACGCTGATGGGTTATCTTCTAATCCTAATTTAGCAGAAAAAATTAATGAAAATTACGATTTGTACATTGTGCCTCTAGCTGATGCTTTCCGTGAAGATTTTCGACCCGTGCTCCGTAATTATACACAGTTGATTCGTAAGCTGAAAATCCCGGTTGTAGTCACAGGGGTAGGTTTACGAGCAAACTATGAACCTCAGTTAGACGAAGGTTTCACTTTTGATGAAGATGTTACTAATTTTGTAAAAGCAGTCCTTGAAAAATCGGCTCAAATAGGAGTTCGAGGACAGATTACAGCAGATTATTTAAAAAAACTCGGATTTAATGAAGATATAGACTATCGAGTAATTGGCTGTCCTTCCCTTTATACATTTGGTCGAGAAATAAAAATCAGAGAACTCCACTTAACAGAACAATCCTCCATTGCTATCAATGCATCTCCAACCTCTTCAGATATAGCTATCGAGTTCTTAAACAACTTGATTAATACATATAAAGATTACCAATTTATCCCTCAACACCTAGACGAATTCCATTTAATGTATGCTGGCGGTCCAGACATCTCTAGTGATATCCATGGCTACCCAACAAATATCCAACATAAGTATTACCAAGAAGGTCGAGTAAAATATTTCACTAGCATGCCTAGTTGGTTCGATTTTGTGAAGAATGTTGATTTTAGCATTGGCTCTCGCTTACATGGAAATGTCATTCCAACAATAGTCGGAACACCTAATATTTCATTTGTCCAAGATGCTAGAATGCGTGAACTAGCCTCCTACCATGCACTTCCTCACGTCACCATCGATGAATTGGAAAAAACAAGCAACCTCCAAGAATTACTAACTAAAGTGGACCTGAAATCAGCCGAAAAAGTCCAAGCAAGGAATTTTGATAACTATATTGATTTCTTAGATACAAACGGTCTCAATCATATCTACAAACACGATAAAAACAGAAAATCAGCTCCTATGGATGAACTTATAAACTCCATTACTTTCCCATCAAGTCCAGACCCCATTTCCATATTAAATCCTCAAGAAATGCTAAACCGAGTAAAAATCTCCACCAACTTATTAAAAGAAAGACATGATTTTAGCACAAGATACCGCGTTAATCTCGTAAATAATCAACTCACCCAACTGAAAAAAACAACTTCTGAGCAAAACAAAAAATACCAACAGAAAATTACTGAATCACAAGAAAAAAATCAGCAATTAGAAAAACAACTGACAGATACTACACAAAAATTACAGCTGACGCTAAAGAAAAATCACGAACTTACAAATAAAATCAGACATTATCAAGGTACATTAAACCGAAAATCTGTGAAAACGACTTTAAAAGTAGCGAATTCATTAGCAGCTTTAAAAAAGAAAGTTTCTAAAAGCTAACCAACAAAAAAGCAGCCATTCAAAACGGCTGCTTTTTACTTATTTTCTTAAAATTTTCTCCATTTTCTTTCCTTTTGCAAGTTCATCAACTAATTTATCTAGATAACGGATTTGTTGCATAAGTTTATCTTCAATTTCTTCCACTCGGTAGCCACATATAACTCCGGTGATTAAAGAGGCGTTAGGATTCATTTTTGGTGCTTGTTCGAAAAAAGTCTCAAAGTCGATTTCTTGATCTATGGCTTTTTGTAAGGAAGCTTGGTCATAACCGGTTAGCCAAAAAATAATTTCGTCCACTTCTTCTCTTGTACGATCTTTTTTCTCCACTTTTTGTATGTAAAGAGGGTATACACTAGCGAATGACATCGTGTAGATTCTTGGTTTTTTCATGTTGGTGTTCCTCCTTCGTTTACTTTTGATTTCACTTTCTATTGTACCAAAATGTGCTGTTTGTTCAATTACTATGTACGAAAAAAAGCATCAACAGACATAAGTCCATTGAAGCTTTTCGGTATAAATCGGCTTATTTATTTTTGTTTTTCTTCTTGCTAAATATCGACCGAAACGAGCGCTTCATAACATCAAAGAAACTTAGCGAGCTCACCATATTGGCTGGGTCGACATAAACTCTTATTTTACGTAAAACTTCTTTAGGCTTTTTAGAAGCAAATGTATATGTGCCGTTGCGCTTTGTTTTAATGGCGTAGCGAGGGATCCACTTACCTTTTAGCATAACGGATACAATAACTTGATCTACTTCTTCCCAAGGGATTTGAACGAATTTACGCACATCACGTGAGTTGAAAAATTCAAAACCTTTGTCGCCAATCATAATTTTCCCGTAATCTGTAAGTCCAGTATACGCGGTGGCATCTATTGTTAAGTCTACCTTTGTATTAATCGATTGAACCAACTGTATTCGCTCCATTTCTTTTCGCTTGTTTTGTTTATTATACCGTATTCGTTTATCTGTGTCATATATCTAAACGAAAAGAGGCTCGGTGAATATTGCACCAGCCTCTTTTCGATCAGCTTATTTTTACAGAAGCCCGATTAAGTGACCAACTATACCAACTACGAATAGACCTAGAATGATGATAATTGGGCTGATTTTTTTCTTAAGTAACCACATACATAGGAATGTAAGAGCTACTGCTGCAAGTCCTGGGATTAAGTTATCCAAGTTATTTTGCAAGGTTGTTACTTTAATTTCAGAAAGAGCTAATCCTGCTTGTTGTTGTTCTAAAGCAGTTTTGATACCTTGTGCACCTTGTGGAAGATGGCTCCAGTCAATATACGCACCTTCATCAAGTTTAACTTTCGAGATAATTGGCGCAAACTGGATATTTACCCATCTCTGCACCAAGGCGGCGAGGACGAACATCCCGAGTATCGAAGCACCTTTTGTAATGTCTTGCAGTAATCCACCAGAAAGGTCATCAGTAATTTTAGAACCAGCTTGGTAGCCGAATTCTTGTGTATACCACATGAAGCCCCAACGGATTACGTTCCAAGCAACGAAGAATAAGATAGGTCCAAGAATGTTTCCACTCAAGGCAAGAGAAGCACCTAATGCTCCTAACATTGGACGAATTGTAAACCAGAATACTGGGTCACCAACACCAGCTAGAGGTCCCATCATACCAACTTTAACCCCTTGAATTGCTACATCATCAACTTCTGCACCATTTGCACGTTCTTCTTCAAGTGCAAGTGTTACCCCAAGAATTGGAGATGCAATATATGGATGTGTATTAAAGAATTCTAAATGACGTTTTAACGCAGATGAACGGTCTTCTTTTGTTTTATATAATTTTTTAATAGCGGGAATCATAGAGAATGCCCAGCCACCATTTTGCATACGTTCGTAGTTCCATGAACCTTGAATGAACGTAGAGCGCCATGCTACGCGTAGACGGTCTCTCTTTGATAATTCGATTTTTTCTGCCATTCTATTCTCCTCCTTTTTTTATTAATAGTCGTTTAATATATCGCCGAGTGGATCGCGTGAGTTTCCGCCTCCACCGCCATTTGAATTACCGCCACCCATTTTAGATAGGTTAAGGTAAATAAGAGCAAGTGCAACACCTAGAGCACCAATTGCGATAAGTGTAAGTTGAGAAATTGCAGCTACTACGAAACCGATAACGAAGAACGGCCATACTTCTTTAGTAGCCATCATGTTAATAACAAGCGCATAACCAACGGCAACTACCATTCCTCCGCCGATAGCCATACCATCTGTTAACCAAGCTGGCATTGCTTCTAAGAAAGATTGAACGCTGTCTGCTGGAATGAATAAAAGTGCTGCTGCAGGGATTGCGATACGAATACCTTGCATACAAATTGCTGAAATATGTAACCATTCTACGGTGCGAATATTCCCTTTTTCAGCGGCTCTGTCCATCAAGTGAACAATTGGAACTGCCAATGTACGAACGATCATTGTTAAGAAAAGACCTGCTACTGCAAGCGGAATTGCAATTGCGATTGCGGACGGAATACCTGCTACCCCTTGTCCACCTAAAACTAATATAATTGCTGAAGCTACTGAGGCAAGCGCGGCATCTGGTGCTACGGCTGCTCCGATGTTTGCCCATCCAAGTGCGATCATTTGTAGAGTTCCGCCAAGGATGATACATGCTGTTAAGTTACCTGTTACGAGACCAATTAATGTACATGCGATTAATGGCTGATGGAACTGAAATTCATCTAGAATTCCTTCGATACCTGCTAAAAATGCAATAAGTACTACTAAAATTATTGATATGACAGACATAATAAACCTCCTATTTTAATTTTTTATTGTGTCTTTAATTCATTTTTTGCTTTTTTGATGATTTCATCCATGTTTGCGCTTGAGTCATTAGGGACTTTACGCACATCGAATTTAACGCCTTTTTCTTTTAATTTCTCAAAAGTGGCAACATCATCTTTCCCCATGGAAAGTACTTTGCTAACAACAACTTTACCTACAGAGTGAGCCATGGAACCAACGTTTACTTGTTCGATTTCTACGCCACCTTCAATTGCGCGTAAAACATCTTGAGGATTTTCGAATAATAAAAGTGCTTTTGTATTGCCGAAACGTGGATCTTTTGAAATCTCAATCATTTTTTGGACTGGGATAACGTTAGCTTTTACTCCTGGTGGTGCTGCTTGTTCGATTAATTTTTTACGAAGATCGTCTTTTGCAACTGCATCTGAAACGACGATGATTCTTGTTGGGTGTGTTGCTTTTGTCCAAGCAGTGGCTACTTGACCATGCAAGAGACGAGAATCAACACGAGTTAAAACGAATTCAATTTTGCCATCACCAACTGCAGCGATTTCTGCTTGTGGTTGTTCAGTAGCTGTTACTTGCGGCTGAAGTTCTTCTGGTTTCACACGGATACCTTCTTGAGCTGGCGCAAGGATATTTGCTGCGATTTCGTGTGCGCTTTCCATTGTGAAACGTGATGAGAAAGCTTCAATCAGCATTGGCAAATTAAGTCCTGCTACGATTGCCCACTTATCTTTATGTAATTCATAAAGACCGTTTGCTTGATTGAATGGTGTGCCTCCCCAAAGATCCACTAAGAATAAAACTTCATCTTGGCTATCAAAGGATGCTATTGCAGCTTCCATCTTAGCTTTGATGTCTTCTGGACCTTCGCTTGGCATCAAAGTGATTGCTTTAACGTTTTCTTGCTCGCCGAAAATCATTGTTCCGGACTGCAAAATACCTTCAGCAAATTCACCGTGAGTTGCGAGGATAATTCCTACCATCTTTTTCCCTCCTAATATAATTCATTTATTTTGCTACCCGCTTAATATATTGCAAGTTCTGTGCCAACTTATTAGTATTGCACCCAAAACCCTTATTTACCAATACTTTATCATTCTAAATTATAAAGATATTAAATAGTGTATCGCTCATTAATACAGAAAATAGATACTCAAATTTTAGTGTATCTAAAAAATGAACAAAGTATATTGAAAAAAGTTATTAATTTCATATTAACCCTACTAAAAAACAAAAAAACTACTCAAAAATTAAATTTGAGTAGTTTTTTATAGTTTTATTAAGAGACACAATATGCTGGTGAATTCTGCATTAATACCCAAGGAGTCATTTTAACATTAATTTCACCCTTCTCAGCTAAATCATTTACTATCATAGAAGTTGTTGAGACAGAACATTTTGCGAACTTTGCTAGAACATAAATTTTAAGCCATCTTGGAAATACTGGATTGTGCACAGGATCTAGTTTATATCGTTCAATTACTCTTCTCAAAACCATTCTGACCCGTTCCTCTGGATAAGATGACATTAACTTTCTTTGCCATTCGATACTTAGCTCAAAATCTTCAGCTATTTGTAAAAAGAAATTAGGTAACAATTGATCCTCATCCAATTTCTCAAACAATTCGTCTGTAGGGATAACGCTATAAACCGTATCTTCTAGAGCAGCTAGCGTAAGGCTTCCACCTGTCGTAAAAATAATCCGTTGATCCGCGAATACTCGTTGAATCGTATTTTTCTTATCTTCTTCGCTTTTTTGTATCAGCAGACCTTTTTCCATGATGATTAGTTGTTCATGTTGCATTTTAAGTTCCTTACCTGCCTCCAACTCCTGGTGAACAAAAGAAAAATTTTTCCTAATCCATGAATAAATCAGTGAATCTTGGCTGATTAGTTGATGAAATTCTAAAAAGGTCATTTTTCTACTTCCTTTCCTCCTAGATGTCTAAAACCCTTGGCTATCGGTTGAACCGTATTATCTGTATAACTAACTCTCTATAGAAAAACTTGTTTAAATGTCCGGAAAAGGTAGGCTAGTCTAAACCTGACATACCTACCTCCCCGAAACTATTCTTTCAATTATCCGTGACGTCTTCTTTGTCTAAACGTCCATAAGAACAACGCAAATCCTACTAGGCAAGCGCCCATTACAACAACCCATAAATTCATTTGGTCACCTGTTCTTGGTATTGCTTGTTGGTATGTTGCTGTCTTTTGCTTACCAGGTTTTACATCTGAATTGCTATTTTCTGATGGAGTTATCGCTACTTTTCCTTCTACTACTTCGATTGTAGCTGTAACAGAAAGCTCTTCTTTTCCAGCATCTACTGTTCCTTCATTAGGATCAATTGTATAAGTTACTTGGTATTTCCCAGCTTTTTTCGTATTAACTTTACCTTCAACTTTTACTTTAGACATTGGAATTTCGCTACCGTCTCTAGACATTGCGCGAACGAAATTATCTTTCGCATCCCAATCTGCATTTGTTTTCAGCTTACTATCATTAACAATGATTTTGGCATGATTTTGTAAAACTGTCACGCGAGAAACGCTTGTTACACCGTCATAACGATAAGTGATTTCATATGTGCCTGGTGTTTGGTTATCAACACGGCCAATTACAGTCACATCAGATAGTTTGACGTCATCGCCTTTTTTATCTATCGCTGAATCGAAGTTGTCTTTGGCGTTCCAACTTGCTCCTGCATAAATCGTGCTATCGTGAGATTCTACTTTAGTTTGTCTTGGTTTCACAGTAATTTGTACTACTTTAGATATACCTTGATATTTATACGTTACTGAGTAGGTTCCTGGTGTATTTAAGTCTACTGTTGGATCTTCTTCCACCGTAATATCCCTATAAGCTACTGGTTTTCCAGCCTTATCAATTGCACTATCAAAGTTATCTTTAGCACTCCAATTGTCTCCTGTATAAACCACAGAATCATGTGCAGTTATTGCAGTTAGTGGATTTTTAACTGTTACTTTAATTGTTTTAGAAAAACCGTCGTATTTGTATGTGATTGAATATGTTCCTGCTACGGTCATATCCACATTTCCTTCTACTTCTACATCTGCAAAAGCGACTGTTTCTCCGTCTTTATTTCGTGCACTGTCGAAGTTATCCTTCGCTTCCCATGTTTCTCCTACATAAACTGTGGAGTCGTGGGCATTAACAGCAGTTTGAATATTTTTAACTGTAAGAGTAACTGTTTTGGAAGCTCCATCAAAAGTATATTTCAATTGATAAGTTCCCGCTTTATTAGTATCAACATTAGGTGTTTCAGTTACTTTCACTTTTGAAAATTCTACTGGATTGCCATCTTTATCAACAGCATTATCGAAATTATCTTCTGCTGTCCAGCTATCTCCTACATAAATTGTAGCGTTATGGGCATTAATTCCTTTTTTATTTTCTTTAACTGTTACTGTAATAGTTTTTGATACACCACCATACGTATACGTGATTGGGTAAGTGCCAGCTTGTGCTGTATTAACTGTATTAGTAACTGTTACTTTTGATAAAGCTACTTCATTTCCATCTCTATCTGCAGCGCTATCGAAGTTATCTTTTGCACTCCAAGTATCGCCTGTATAGATTGTGGAATCATGCGCGTTAATTTCGGTCGCATCATCTTTTACCGTGATAGTTACTGTTTTAGTAGTATCATTGTATTTATAAGTGACCGGATATTCACCCGCTTTTGTTGTATCAACTGTTCCAGTAGCCTCGATGTCCGCAAAAGTAAGCGTTTCGCCTTCTTTATTTAGCGCACTATCAAAGTTATCAGCCGCACGCCAGTTATCTCCAACATAAATAGTAGAATCATGAGCATTTACTTCTGTTAGGTCTTTTTCTACTTTTACATCAACAACTGTTTCAACTTCTTTACTATTTTTTTCAAGAGTAAACGTTAGTGGATACGTACCACCGCGGTTAGAACCGTTTTTAAGAGCTTTTAATTGTTTTTCGTCTACTTTGACAACATCAGTGCGATCTTCAGCGTCTGAATTCACACCGTTTTTCACTTCTTCAAATGCTGCTGTTTTGGCTTTAGTTACTGCTTGTGCTTCACTAAGGACAACTGCATCTTTGTATTCTAATGTGAAGTTAGTTGCTCCAATTTTAAGTTCATCTTTTTGAGCAACTTTACCGTTTGCTGTTGTTACATAAAGAGGGGCAGTTGATTTTTTCTCTGTGCCAAAAATATCTTTAAGAGCAATTGTTAAATCTGTAACCCTAATTGTTTTTCCATTCGTAGAACCACCTACAATTGCGACAGAACCATCAGTTAGTGTTTTTGCTGTTGCTACGGAAGCATCAGCTGTAGTCCACTTATACCCATCTGTGTTAGCTTGGATTTTTTGGAAAATGTCTGGTTCAATTGTATCTTCTGCTGCTTCACCATTTGTAGGAGCTACTTTTGGTAAAGTGATTTTCAGGCTCTTACCTTCTTGAACTGTTTTTTCATTCAAGTTAACTTTTAAATCTGTTTCAGGAACGTAAGAAATGTACCCTGCATTAATGTGCTGAGCATCTGGTTGTGCTGGATCAATATCTTTAACCCAACCAATTTCAGTACCCATATTTGGTGTTGCACTATTTAAGTCTTTATCTCTACCAACATTTTGTAACGTATGCTTGTAACCTGCTTTTTCAGGGAATTTCACAGCATATTTTCCGTAACCAATTCCTAAATTATAATCGAACTTATATTTTCCATCAGCATCGGTTGTCGTTGTTACATTTTGTCCATCTTTGGTGAATGGTTCATAGGTGGATGTAGCTTCATCCCATTTGTATAATTCAACGGTTTCATTTGCTAGTGGTGTATCGCCTTGTGCGGTTTCATAAATACCACTCGCGTTTTTATCTTTGAATAACTTACCTGCTACTTCTACAATTACTAACTCTGCTCCTACTCGAGTTCCTGCGATTGAACCAGAATAAGTGTTAATTTCAACTGTATAGTAAGGGTTGTATATATCACGTTCACCAATTTTGTTACCAGCTGTAGCAGAATCAAATGTTTCATCTACTTTCAGCGGTACTTTGATTGTTTGAGATTCGCCTGACTCAATTTTAGTTTTAACTTTGATGCGAACCATATTAGCTTTTCCGTAATCAGTAAGTGTATTACTGTAAATGCTATCAGACGTATAATTATCTGCAGTGGCATCAGCAGTATAGGTTAAATCAAACTGAGATTTTTGCTGAGCTGTCATAGGAACTTCTCCGTTTAGCTTCATGTCCCATTTGAAAGGTTCACTTTGGAATTTTGTACCAAAGTCTTGTCCAGTTTTTGGAATTGGGATAAAAATATCTAAGCTACTTGCGCTACCGCTAGAAGTATTCGTAATTTTAACCATATAATCAGCGTCAGTTCCAGGTGTGAAATAGGAAACAGTACTGTCATCGCCTTCTACATAACCAGCTTTAATTCCTTCTCCGGCTACATTTAAGAAAGTCTCTACGGCAACTGTATCTTGTTTCGGAACACTTAGAGTACTTGTATTAGTTGAAAGTAAACGTTCCGCATCTCTACCATTTTGGTTTACATCTAATCCATTATCTGGGAAGACGTTCGCTCCTAGTGCAGAAGTTACGTTACTTCCACCCCAAGCAAGTAATTCTTGAATATCAGTGTGAATGCTTTTACTTAATGTCATATCAAATGTGGTGTTATAGCTGATATTCAAATATTGTTTTTTGGATGGGTAACCAACAAATTCCCCTACTGTTACATCTTTTGTTTTAATGACATAAACTTTATCACCAGTTTTAGCTGTTTTTGCTTCTACTGTGAAATCAACTTCTTTGCCATCTTGATCTGTCAATTTAATGGAAGATGGTTTAACCGTAGTTCCTTCTATTTGGCGTAGATAAACTTCCGGATTATTAAGAACAGATCTTGTTCCATAAGGATAATCATGCATAACTAATGATGCTTTAGTTGTTACTGTTTCTCCTGCACGAGCAGTTTTAATTGGCGAACCTTCGCTATTATAGAATGAAGCTGTACCATTTGCTGCCGTACTTATATTGTTAGAAACTGTATATGTGGATGATCCTGAAACTTTTGTCTTTTCTTCATCATCTGCGTCCCAAACATTCACATCAAATTGAACAGATGTAATACCTGGTTTAACAATCCCGTATGAAGCAGAATTTGCTGCTTTAAATGGAGCAGCTGTGTCAATATTAGTAAAACCTACAGAGAAGTCTCCAACGTTAGCTTTTACTTCTGTAAAGTACTCGCCTTCTTGAAGTCCAACTGCTGCCGAATCTAAAGTAAGCATTTTATTACCATTTGTTTTCGGAAGAGTACCATCGTAAGTTCGATATTCCGAATTTAAGTTCGTTTTATACTGTACGTCTTTTACTTTATTACCTGGGTAAGTTCCATCAAAAGGTATGTTGACAGTATAGGCTTCCCAGTTTTCATCAAATTTAATTTGGTAAATTTGGTTTGTTTTCACTCCGGCAGTTTGCCTATTATTGATTTGAATAAGTCCCGCCCAAGATTCGTTTTCTGGATTTATATAGTAGTTTCTTGGTAGCATAACCATTTTATTTGCTGCTTTACTACTACTTTACATGTGTCTTTTGCTGCTAGTGTTGTTGTATCGCTTGCATCATTAGTTAATGCATCTGTTTCAAACACTTTATCATCATATGTCGTAATAACAGCATGCGGTACTTTAGGAGAAGTATAAGTCCCTTCTTCTGTTCCTTCTGGTACCTTGTATTTTACTGCTAAAATAGTTTCAATAATACCGTAGTAATTTTCTTGTTTAAAGTCAATTTCTACTTTATTTTCGTTTGGATAATGCGTGATTGTTCTATTTTCGTTGTTTGTTAATAAACTCTTGTTTTCATTAACTACGCCTACATACTCCATACCTTCTGGGTAATAAAGAGTAGTTTTAACGTTTTTAGGAACAAAGATTTTTGAACCACGTCCATCCATTTGGCTGATACCATTTACAACTGAATAAGGTTTAGTGTAGTTATAAGAATCTTCAGTGGCTGTACTTGGACTTACTTCTGGTAAAAATGAAGATGTATACCAGTTTCTAAACATTGTGTCTACCTGTTTTTGATTTGCATAACCGACAACAGTTTTACCCTCAGCACGAATGCTTTGCTCTGCGGATGCTGCTGGAGTACTTCCTTCTCCCATATAAGCATCAACTTTAATTGGAGACTTCAAGTCAGTAGGACCATAGTATTTAGCTGCATCTACTTGTACAGAGAAGTTTAGAGTTAGTTTTTCAGTAGCTGGATCTAGTTCATAACTCAAAGTACCATAAGTTGCTTTATTGTAGCCTGTTTCTTTATTTGGAACAGTTACTGAAGTAATCGAATCTCCAACTGGATTACCTGCGCCAAAATAACTTAAGATATTCGAGTCTACGCTACTAGGTGCTTGATAACTACTTGGAACGGGTAGAGAAACAAAACGCATTCCGTCGGGCAAGGTGAAATTAATCTTTTTACCAGAAGCATTGTTGTTGTTAAACTCAACTGTTACAGAAACGTCTTTAATGTCTCCATTATTCCAATTTGTTTTGTTATAATCAGGGATTTTCATTGACACGGTAGGAGCGCTTGATTTAAGCAAGTTAGATCCTTTTTTAGGAGTATTTCCTTCCGTGACAGTCGGTTTCGGTGTATTTTGTACTTCTTCAGAAATATCATTTACTTCATAAGAAGCAGTATAAGTTTTTTCTGTTTTATCTTGGTCTTGATAGTTAATTACAAAATCCACAGTACCATTTTTCGTAGCTGTATATTCTGCTTCTTGACCTTCTACTTTTTTACCATCTGGTGTTTGTATCGTTAAGATTTTAACTTCCTCGTTTTTAGGGGTTGTTTTAATCTTCAATTTAGCTTTTTTCTTGTCGCTTGAAAGTTCATTTTGTATCTCATAAGAAACTGATTCGTTACCTTTTTCTTCCGCGAATACTCGGAAGGACGAAAGATTCAATTGACCGATAATCAGTAAAGCTGCCATGACAAATAATAATGGACGCCTCAAGCTTTTAAGTTTCATCATATAAAGTTATCTCCTTTAAAATTTTTTAGACCATTTTTCCAGTGATATAAGTCCCGTTCTCTTTAATTAATCCCATTAAATCTCGTAAGTTTTCATTAGCAAGAAACGGTCTGTACACAGGATTTTTAGAGACTTTTATTAAACTATTTCAGTAAATTAGCGTAAATTCGTTGCCATACAATTAGTGCACCACTGGCTACAAGTAAACTACATATAATTAAATAACTTCTTACTCCGAGTTGGATATGCCAAGGGGCTTCTGCTACCTGCACAAGTACTAAATACACTGACTTAAGTGCAAAGTATCCAGCGAAGTACAAAGCTGTAATTAAAACTAAGCCGAGTAGCTGCATAATTTCTTTTTTGAGTTTTTGTGGCGTACGCATTTTTTTCCAATAAGAAAATGGATGAAACAGCCAGCTACTCCAAAACATTAATAATGTAAATTGGAACGGAATGGCGGTTATTTGGACTGCAGATAAACATACTAGAAGTGTCGCAGTAATAACGACAAGAAAGGCTGTCACCTCTGCATCAAATTGGTAGCGGTTATGCCACAATTGGTAACGTTGAATTTTTTCTAATGGAACTTCATCTTTTGATAGAAAATATCGAATACCAGTAAGAAGGAGCAAAACAATAAGAAAAAACGCGGACAGAAGAGCAATAATTTGTAGCAGTGTATCAAAAAATCCGCTTATCATGTGATCCTCCTGTTCTCCATTTGTTTTCGTTTGTTGAGCCTTTCAAAAATTCGTTCAGCTTGATCGGCATCTTTTGAAGCATACTGAGCCATGATATTCGCTTCATTTTGAACGAGATGTAAATAACCGAGGGCGACAAAGATAGGCTCTGTAGCTGCACTATCTAAAATGATGATTTCACTATAGTCGAAAAAACTTAAACAATCGATGTGTTCTTCTAATACAGTTTGCTGGCCTTCTTTAGTGTTAATAACAAAGCCCTCAACATCACCTTCAAAAAATTGGCCCATCGGCGAGACGATTTTAAGTTTCATTTGCCTCTCCTCCTATTTCAAATCTTTGTAGGATCCGATAAACAAGAATTCCCGCTCAGAACGTTCATCATATTCACCATTCAAAATACGTTCAACGCTACTCAACAAGTCTTCAATTTCCACAAATATTCCTTCTGTACCAGTGAATTTTTCAGAAACATAAAATGGTTGTGATAAGAAGTTACGAATTTTCCTTGCGCGATGAACGAGTTTTTTATCCTCATCACTCAACTCAGCCATACCAAGAACGTTGATAATTTCTTGCAACTCCATGTAACGTTGTAAAATAAATTTGACTTGAACTGCCAACTGATAATGACGTTCCCCAACAAAAGTTGGATTAAGCGCCCGTGAGAACGATTGAAGCGGGTTAACAGCTGGGAAAATACCTAATGCTGCTATCGAACGCTCAAGTACAATCGTTGAGTCTAAATGGCTAAATGTTGCAACTGCGGAAGGGTCATCAATATCATCAGCTGGTAAAAATACACATTGAATGGACGTAATCGAACCATTCTTAGTCGACGCGATGCGGTCTTGGAAGTCACCAACTTCTTTTGAAAGGGTCGATTGATATCCACCTGTAATTGGGATTTTACCTTGTAAGGAAGATACTTCAGAACCCGCTTGAATGAAACGAAAAACATTATCGATAAACAATAGAACATCTTTTTTCTCTTCATCACGCAAATATTCCGCTATCGTAAGGCCAGTAAGTGCTACACGCATACGTACGCCAGGCGATTCATTCATTTGCCCGAGTACAACTGTTGTTTGAGGTAAAACCCCACTTGATTCTAATTCATTATATAAACCAATACCTTCTCTGACGCGCTCACCTACTCCAGTGAAAACGGAATTTCCGCCCATCATACTGATATTGTTAATTAACTCTTGCATTAATACTGATTTTCCTACACCAGCACCACCGAAAAGTCCTGTTTTACCACCTTTTAAAATGGGGCAAATCAAGTCTATAACTTTAATGCCTGTATATAGAATTTCTTTATTTGTATCAAGTTCGCGAAGTAAAGGTTGTTCCCGAAAAATTGGCCATTTAACTTCTGCTTCTGGTTCTGGTAAGCCATCAATTGCCTTCCCATAAACATTTAACATACGACCTTGTACAGTTTCTCCAACAGGAACTTCAATAGGATGCCCTAGATTAATAACTTCTGCTCCTCGGGCTAGACCACTAACTTCACCAATCGCAATCGCTGAAACAGTGTTAATTCCTGTATGTTGAACAACTTCTGCTAAATAGGTGCCTTGATGTGTTTTATATTCAAGCGCATGGCTGATTTCAGGTAGTTCGCTCTCATTAAATTCGATTTTTAAAACAAAACCACTAATACTAATAATGGTTCCTATGTTTTTTTTCATTTATTCTTCTTCCTTCCTGATCGTCTGTGCGCCACTGATAATATCTAATAGCTCGCCTGTTTTTTGTTGCAATGCTTTTTTTCTAGCATCAAAAACGGCTTCTTCATGCTGTTTATGAATATTATCTTTTGCTTGTTTCATCGCAATCCGGCGCATACAGTACTCACTTGCAACCGAATAACGAAACATACTATAAAGCAGACCACATAGATAATTTTCTAGTAACAATTGCTCTACTTGTTCATCATCTGTCTCAATATCTAGCACATAATCAACTTCAATGGTTTCTGCATCTGGTCCTTCAGGAATGTCCGGATATATTTTTTCGCACATTGCTTCTGAATGAACTGCATTGAAGTATTTCGTGAAGATAACGTATAAAGCATCCATTTCTTGTTTATTGATTTGGTCAATAAAATCTGCTGTTACTTCTGTAGTTGTTTCCAAATCAATATTTTCAAGTGAGAACTGCAAGTATTCACTAATATTCTGACCTAGTTTCGTTAAATAGCGATGACCTTGTTCGCCCACTACGATCCAATTGATTGTAACTTGATTTCCAAGTGTTTCAATCAGCCGGTCTATTTCAGCAAATACTTCACTGTTGTAGGCTCCGCATAGTCCTCGTTCAGATGTAATTGCAAGGGCAGTGACGTTCTTCTCTTCGGTTGTTTGTAAATTATTACCGTTGTACATTGTTTTTCTAACCCAACGCAAACTTTTCAAGATAGTTTCGTAATAACTAACTGCTGCTTCGGCTTTTGTCCGTAGTCCAGAAAGTTTACCAAGGGTTGCTAATTCCGTTACGTGGACAATTTTATAAGTTGAGTTCAATGCTTTAATCTTTTTTCGCGCTTGATCTATGCTACTCAACTGAAAGGCCTCCCCGCTTCCTGAATAATCTCTTCTAACATTTTGACATGTGATTCATTCAGTTCACTAATTTCCTCTATTTGGTTCGAGAATTCTTCAAAATTCTGATGCGCATGAGCTTTTTCTAATAACAAGCCTTTGAACGATTGAACATTAGCAGGCGCCATTTTTGTTAAAAAGCCATTTTGGAAAGCATATAAAATGGTGATTAATTCAGTCACAGATAGTGGGCTCAAAATGTTTTGTTTAAATAACTCTGTTAGCATACGGCCATCTGTTACCATTTTCATACTTCCATCATCAAGTGCATTACCAAAATCAAGTAATTCTTTTAATTCCTCGTACTGAGAAAGGATAAGCGTTAAATTCTTACTAAGTTTACGAATAATTGGATGTTGCGCGTCTCCACCGATTCTGGAAACTGATACACCGACATCCACTGCAGGTTTTTGACCACGGTTGAACAAATCGGATTTTAAGAATAACTGACCATCTGTGATAGAAATAACGTTTGTTGGAATATACGCTGTTACATCATCCGATAGTGTTTCAATCATTGGAATAGCTGTGATTGAGCCGCCGCCATGATCCTGATTCATTTGTACCGCTCGTTCTAAGAGACTCGAGTGAATATAAAAACTATCTCCAGGATATGCTTCTCTTCCTGGTGGACGATTAAAGAGCAACGTAATCGCTCGATAAGCATCCGCATGTTTAGTTAAATCATCAAAAATAATTAAAACGTCTTTTCCTTGATCACGTAGCGCTTCTGCAACGGCCATTCCAGCATAAGGAGTTAAATACTGTGCAGTAAGAGAATCACTTGCTGCTGTCGCTACTACTGTGGAATAATCCATTGCGCCATGCTTACGAAGGGTTTCAATAACCTCTGCAATATAGGCTGCTTTTAACCCAATTGCTACGTAAATACAGTGCACATTTTGATTGTGTTGATTAATTATTGTATCTACAGCAATCTGCGTTTTTCCTGATTGGCGATTTCCAAGGATTAACTGACGCTGACCTCGACCAATCGGTGTTATCGAATCAATAACCGCAAGTCCTGTATTGAGCGGACGCGTTACACTATCAATAGTCATAATCGCTGGCGTTACACAGAATAGCGGGCTGCTAGCAGTTGGCTGTTCATCGCTTACGTCGTATAACATTTTTCCTGTAGTATCAATAATACGACCAGCCATATCTTCAAAAAGATTTACTTCTATAAAATGATCTGTAACAGAAACACTCATTCCTTCTAAAATGTCATTTGTTTTATCAATTAAGCCGATACCAACAAATTCTTCGTTTAGTTCTAGGATTACGCCGCGATGTCTGCCATCGATTGTAACGGCTTGGTGGAGTGCCGCATTTTCTAATCCTGAAGAAAAAATTACACCATCAGAGATTTTCTCAACCCTGCCATTTTCTTTTAAATATTCCAAGTCCACATGGGCTTCGTATTTGTTTATATCAAAATGAATATTTTTCAAAGTCTCACTTCCGCTTCCATTTTTTCTGTTGTGCGTTTGATTAGTTCCTGATAGCTCATATCAATCGACTTTGTTCCATAATTGATAATAACTCCACCAATTAATTCTTTTTGTACTTGATATTCGATTTTATAGTTTGTATGGGTTGGCTGCCACAGCTTGTCAAAATGATTTGCTGCATCATCACTAGCCACATCTACACGAATAAGCCCTGTATAAAAGTGAATGTTATAAACCTCTAAATAATTTCTGTAAAGTCCACGAGTTTGACGATAAGAGAAATGTGTCAACATATAGAATAGGAACTCAACAAATTCATGATTTAATTCATCTAATGTGCCGTCTTCACGCATAACTTTAAGCTTTTGTTCCGGCGACAAGTAACTACTTTGATAAATTTGTTTAACAGAAAGCTTACTTGCACGCTCATGGAACATTTCGAACGACTTTGTAAATGCATGTAGCTCTTCTGAAGTATGCAATTCGAACAAACGTAAAAGTACTTTATATGGAAGTGCTAGACGGATTTTTTCGGTCCGTACTAGTGCATCAAATTCACGAATTGCTTCTGTAAATAATTGCGCTTCCTCTTCTTCTGACTCAACAAATACTTTTTGCAAGATTTCATTAACACAGCTACTTAGTGATTTATACGGTGCATGTGGAGTTGTTTCAATACTAGGAACTTCAACAATTTGTTTAGGTTTTTCATTTTGCCACATTTGTAATTCTTGTTCGTATTGTCTATTTCGAGCAACTAACTGATCGATTTCTTCAAGAAAAATAGTCTCTTTTTGTTCAGCTTCAATAGCTAATTGCCTATTTTTCTGCTCTTCTTTGTTTGTAGCGACCTTTTGTCTTTTTAGTCGACGTAATAAACTTTCTTTTTCAAGTGACTTATCTTGGCTAACTTCGTAAAAAAAGCTAGTTAAAATATTTTCCAGTTTTTGCAAGGTAAAATATAGTAAATATAAGAAACCCACTCCAAAAATACTGTAAAGGACTATTGTTTGAATCAATTTTTCCATGCTCTCACCTATCATATGAACGGGTTAACCCAAAGCAAGATGACTGCAATTGCCAGTGCAAAAAGCATTAATGCAACTATCATTAGGAGTCCCAAAAAGAGACCTCCCATAACTTCTTTTTTTGCATTCGGGTTTTTTCCGATAATTTCTGTTGCTCTACTAACCGCGATTCCCTGTCCAATTGCAGCTCCTAAAGTCGCAAGCCCAATTGCTAGTGCGGCGCCAATTACGCTACATGCAACTACTAAATCCATTATTATTTTCCTACTTTCTGTTTGAGATTGGGGCACGAAGAAGATGTGCCCCTCTACTATTCTTGATATACGTACAGTTGCAGTGCGCCATTAGTGTCATAAACTGCAACACGGTAATCAAAATTTTCTTTCGCAATTTTCGAGATTGTCTCCATGTGATTGACTAGACCAGCTTCGTCAGCTTGCAGTTCTTTACTACTGAATGCAGTCCAACTATTCTCTGTTCCAGCTGCACGTCTTTCAATGGCAATCCGATAAGTCTCGCCTGCTTTGCGCTGCATGGTAAATTTCATGTCATAAGTGGCATTTTGCGGGGCCAGAACTTCTTCTATTGGAGTTGTTAAGCCGCCATTTTGTGCCTTTTCTTGTTCCGTTTCTTCTGTTTGTTTTACACTATTGTCTTCTGTTTGGAACGGTGTTAGAGAAATAGTGAATTTCGCATCTTTGTCATATTCAATGTCTTGTTTAATTGGATATTCAAAAGTTTTTGTTTCATTTGTATTGTTTTTGGTTGTTTTAAGAACTAATTTAGCTTCTAAATCAACTTTTTCTTCATCAGTAATTGGTACTAAGCGAATATTTCCTTTTTCTTGATTAACGATTTTGTAATCTACTTTGGATTGATCTTTTTCATCCTTTAATTCAACAGTAGCTTGATTTATCGTGTAATCTGTGGAATTCCAGTCATACTCAACTTGAACAACTTTATTTACTGATAAATTAGCTCGTAAACTTCTTAATACAGTTGCCTGCATTGTGTAGTATTTTTCTGAGCTATTTAATTCAATTGTTTCGCCATTTTTCATTTCAATGATGGCTTGGAATTGATATGCGGTACTTGGAGATAAGTCTGTTACATTTAGAAGTTCTCCGTTGCCGTTAATGAAGTTTGTACCAACATTCATATAGAAAGAATCACCATTTGCTTGTTTAACTTTGATACGAGCGCGTTTAACATCTTCTATTTGTGCATCTAGAGAAATGTTTACTTTCATTGACGTACTCGTAACACTTTGCATTTGGTAAACTGCTGAAACTGATTGGGTTGTAAAAGATTCGCTCTTCATTTTAACTTCTTGAATGCCTTTATCTGTTCCTAAATCGTACTGATAAGTGAATTCAAGATGATACTTCCCATTTGGAGAAAGACCTGTTAGTGTTGCTTCTGTATCAACAGCTGATACATAGCGAGTGTTAACTGTTTTACCAGTTTTTTCGTCTACAACACTGATTTTAGTTACTCCAATCAAGGTATTATTTGGATCCGAGTAACTATAGCTAACTTTCGCACTAGTTACGCCAGGCGCAATATATCCAATTCTGAGTACTGGAATATTTCGCTCCAATTTCTTGTTCAATTCCTCGATTTTTTTAAGGACTGCTTCGTAATTATCAATTTCCTCTAAATCTTTTTGAGCTTTTCCAGGTGAACCACCCGTATTACCTTTAGAGGCTGTTTCTGATGAACCACTGCCAGCCTTTAAATCATTTCCGTATTTCTTCGTTGCATTTAGACCACCATTTGATGATCCATTTTGGTTACTTGCTTTATTGGTTGATTCTTTGTCATTAGCCGCTGTTTTATCGCTTGCTTCGGTTTTATCTTCAGCAGCTTTTTTATTTTCGGCTTCTTTTTCGTCTTTTTTAACAACGATTTTTTTATTGTCTGTTCCACCAAAACTAGCAAGGTCAATCTTGCGTTCGCCAATTGTATAAGTTTCATTACTAGCATCTAAAACCGTTTCATCGTTAACTTTTAATGTCATATGGCCTAAATAACGGCTTTTCTTTTTATTTTCATAAATAGTGACACTACCAGTTTTATCTATTAGTAGAAGCGGTTTAGAAACTTTCTTAATTTCTTTTCCACCAAGGTACAGTGTTGCATCTGCATTCAAGAAATATTGACGATTAGCTAGTTTAACAACACTTTTTTCAGCGATTTCGGAGTTTTTATATAGATAGGAAGCAGCTTTTTGTTCATATACTTGTCTTCCTTTTAACTTAGTACTCACGCCGTTTATATCAATGACTGGGACGTTTTTAGTGAACATTAATGCATCTTTGTCTAAATAAAGGATCGTGCTTTGCATAATTTGGTTACGTGTATCGTCTTCATCATTTTTAGCGATTAGCTGGTCATCATTCCAGCTTCGGTAAAGTGTGTGGCCTTTTTGAAATTGCAATGTTTCTTGTTCATTATTTAGAACCACACCATTACTAGGGAGGGAGACAAGATCGTATCTTGCCTCCTTAAAGGACCCCCATAAGATTACAGAAATAATGATTAACGGAACAGCTGCAACGATTAGACCTATTTTCCATGTAGGTTTCATTTACTTGCCTCCAGTTCGATAATCCCAAAAGTTTTTCCTGATTCTTTTTCTTTAACAGTAACTTTCGAATCATGATAATTTGCATCGATTTCGACCCCGGCATCTAGATCTTCTTTTTTAATCGTTTTTGTTTCTTTGAAGTCTTTTCCGAACCATGACTGCACTTTCTCCATAGTAGTAAGTTCTTTTGGTTCAATAGTGACAGTAAGTTCTGTTTTTGCATCACCGGTATCTTCGGTCATCAATGTAAAGCTATCTTTAGTAATATTAGCTTTAAGGTTATTTTCATCGTTATTTCCTTGGTAAAGAGCAACTGGCTTATCTTTCTCATCAGTAACAGTTATTGCATAATTGCTAATTGGTTTAATCGATAAATCAACTGTTTTTGCAATATCTTCCGCTGCAACTTTTTCTGTATCTAGTACTTTGCCAGCTTCATCTTTTAGTTCAAACGTGTAAGTTTGTTTGTCTTCTTTGTCCATTTCCTTCGCATCTAATGCCACGCTTACTTTTTCGTCAGTAGTTTGTACTTTTCTAAACGATTTTAAGTTCGCCGCAATATCTTCTTGCAAGGTAATAAAGTTGGACATTTTTTCATAAGTTTTAACTTCATTTAATTGTGTGCGGTAAGTGACGATCATTTTACCTAAGAAACTTTGATTTTGCTTCTTACCAGCGACACTGAAGTTTGCAGAAACTGTTCCAGGATAAGAACTTGGTAAAGTAACTGTTTTTCTTTCAACTAAACTTGTTCGCTCGTTGTTACCACCATAATCAAGTAACTCGTAGAACTCCATTTGGATTTTTTCAATGGTTGTTGATCCCGGACTCACTTCTTTTGCTTGTAACTTGATTTGTTTAGTTGCTGCATCAAGTTGAATAGTAAGTGAGTTCGAGGTTACATATTCAGCATCAGTCGTAAAGTTTAAACTATTACTCCATGACTGACTTCCATCCCCACCCAAGTTATCGTATTTTGTACTGATTGTTAATGTATAACCTGTTGCGGGTTCTAAGTTCTCGAAGGTGTTTAGCCAACTTGCTGTATTCCCACCTGTGAAGGCACCACTTTTAACAGTTTTACCATTCGATGTTTCTTTTAATACATATTGGAACTGTTTATTTGTTCCACCAACAAAGTAACTGTCAGGATCGTTATAAGAGAATTTCAATGTTGCTTCTCTCGTAGAAACGTTCTCTAGCTTGATTGGTGCCGAAACTGCTCTTGGCGGATTAATATAAATTGCTTGTGCATTACTTAAGAAAATTGGTGCCTTAGCTAGGCTTGTTTTCATAAAGGCTGCAATTACATAAGTTTTTCCGGAAGAATAGTTCTGAGCACCAAGACTGTTATACAGATTAAATTCTGGCGTTTTCGATAAACTTTCAAAAGTTGCAGCTGGCGTCTTAGTGCCTAATTCTTGTTCCAGCGCTACTAAATCGGATAAATCAGCATTTATTGTTGAAGCATCATATAAACGATACTCAATATTAGTTAAAACGCTACTTTCATCGATAAAATTGTTATTTCCTTTGATTGTTCTCGCTCCATAAGCTGGGCTCCATGAGTAGCTTGTTGATTCCATGCTCGGTAGACTTTTCTCTGTAGTTATTGTTTCAGTATAATAAACTTTATTTTGTGGACCTTCACCATCTAACAAATCATATTTACCTTCTACTTTGATGACATATTTTTTGTCAGGAGAGAGGTCTGTAACGAAAATGTCTCGAGTTGGTAAGCCGTCAATTCGAACAGATTTGACAAGTGTTTCTCCATCTTCTTTGTACGCATTAACAAATAACTCATTTTCGTTATCTTTTTTAACTGTTGTATTATCTTTATCTTCACCAACAACATCTAGCTTAACTCGTCTGTCATAAATACTAACCTCTTCAGCAGTAATATCTGGTTCTACTAAAGCTTTAGTAGTAATTGCTTGCGAGACTTGTGAAACGCCTTCTAGTGCTGTATAAAGATCAATTTTTGAGCCCGCTGCTTCCGTAGAAACAAGCCCTGACGAGAAGTCAACATAACGACCATTTAGTTCTGCTACATAGCTTCCGTCTTCTTGACGTCTAAAGCTAAATGGATCGGCTGTTTCACTGTTGCTTATCATAACCCCACCGCGATATGCGATGTACTTGTTTGTCCAGATGTTTTTGAATTTAACACCAGCGATATTACCTTCTGAGTCAGTTGGACCTTTCGTTACTCGGTAGACATCTGCACGATTTAGGTTTCTCGTTGTAGATAAGCCACCGTTAGACGAGGTTACAAATGCCGAGCTATTATCAATAGAAACATAATAGTTTTCAAATAACTTCTCATTGTTCATTCGGTTTTCTGAGTAGTTCATTTTCATATCGAGAGTTAACTCATGCGATTTGTTAAACCACACATTTCCGAATGGCAAGCTAAGGTTTTGTGGATCAAATTGCTCGTCACCAATTTTAGCCTCTGTATAATCTGGGCTTGTACTTTTTGCTTCTTGAAGACTGTAGGTTGTTTTCATTACATTACTTTTTGCCACATCATCAGGTTCAGGTGTTATTTTTAGAGACCGACCAGTTTCATCTAATGCGATTTGCGCACTAGCTTTTGGTGCAGTAGTATTCATCGCTACTAAAGTTTTTGTCATAAAGTCAGTTGTTACTGCTGGTTCGCCCGCTGTAATAACATAGTCTCCAGTTGTTTTAATAGTTGTCGCGCCTTCACTTGAAAGCGGCAATGTTACTGTATTTTTACCATTTTTAAGTTGTTCAGAACCACCAGTTGAGCTAGTAATTTCCAGTTTTCCAGGTACAATAGCGCCCTCAATGTCTCTTACATAAACATTTAGTTTTACTTCTGTCGCTGTTCTTCTTAAAATTTCATATTCAACAGTTGGTTTTTCTTTTTTGATTTGAATTGTTTCGGAACTGATTTCAATACGATGATCTTCATAATTATCGTTCCAAATTACTTCTGCTTTAATTACGTAATCAAAACCACGACCTAAAGCATTATTTGTTAGATCAAAGTAAGAGTGTCTTTCAAACTCAGCCGCTGTTGAAACTTCTTGTTCAACAAGTGGCGTATTTAAGTCATCTACTTTATAGATACGATAAGTGATGGAACTAACTGCATTATAATCATCAATCAGTGGTTTTTCTGTAGCTTCAATACCTGCTAGTCCGCCTACTTTCAATTTATTCGGTTGATAATCAAGTAGCACTTTATCAGTTATTGGTGATGTCTTTTTCGTTTTGAAAACAAGTTGACCTTCAACTGGGACTTGGTTCATGCCGCTGTCTAAACCATCTTCTACTTTTACTAGATATTCTTTATTAATAGCTAGTTCTTCAAAAAGATAGGTTACACCATCTTCAGTCATTAACTTGTTAAAATCATCATTTAGAGGAACTGTTTTTACTAATGTGTTATTTTTCTTATCATAGATTTTTAAGTTCGCGGAGTTTAGTTTCTTCGCGGCTTCAGATAATTTGATATTAACTTCAGCTTGGTTAGTCGTTACGGATTTCAACGTGAAAGTAGCATTAACTTTCGCGATTTCTTTCGTTTGGAACACTCCGGATTGACCAATAAGCTGATCTACCATAATTCCTGCACCATCATCTAAGTTATAAGAAGCTGTCATAACAACAACGTAATAAGATTCACTCTCTAAACCGCCGAATTCAAGTAAGTTTGTAATCTCGTTTTTATTTCTAAGATCTACAGTAGCAACTGGACTTCCATCGTACATTCCTTGTGCATCAGATTTATAAAGTTTTAAGGTTGGATGCGTCAAATTATCGTAAAGTAATGTATTATCTGCATCAAAAACTTCATAATTGATTGTTAGTTTATCCTGCTCTGCTTCTTTCAAAGAAAATTCTACAGTTGGTTTACTTTTCAATCCGACCACTACGGCATTAGAAACTGGTGTAGCAAACGTAAAGTCAGATTGATTATTATTACCAGAAATGTACGCTACAAAAACGTAATTTCCATCGCTCATATCAACCGTACGTCCAACTTTTACCGCCGTTTTCTTTTGACTTGCATTGACAACAGAATAAGCATATTCTTTTGCATTCTGGCCGTTTGCTTTGTAATCCTCTTCTAAATAAGCTACATAGCGTATGTTAGTAATAGAATTATCTGTATCGATTAGATTGATTGGTACGGCAGTGAATTCACCTTTTTCAGTACTATATGAAAGGTCTATTCCTGCCATTGATGGTTTTGCTTTTAGTGTAGATGCAATGAAATACCAATTATCATCAGTTACTTCTTTACCATCAACTACTAATTTCTCCATCTCAATAATGTATTCTTTACTACTATTTAACGAATCAAATTTAACGTCTACTTTGCCGTTTTGCGTTAGCTTATTAGCATCAACTTTCACCGTTTTCGAAGTAGCTACATTACTGTTGTTTTCTTTAACTCTTAAGACTAATTCATCTATTTTGCCGTATAGCTCTGTTGCAGTTAGCTCAGCTGTTAAATAATTTTCGCCGCGTTCGATAACTTTTGGCGTTAATACAACTGGTTTAGCTTCTACTGTTTGGCGGAAGAAGATCGTCTCTTGTATTTTGTCGCTGGCGGATTTATATTTCCCTTGCACAACGACTTGGTAGCTTTCGCCGTATTTCAAACTATTAAAATCAAAAGTTTGATTTGCTTTTGAAGAGCTTAATGCTACTTTCTTCACAACTTTATTTTCACTGTCATAAAGAATTGCTTCCAAGGATTGCAGTCGTTCGGAAGAATCTGTTAGCTTTAATTTTGCTGAAGCTTTTTGTCCTTCAACTGCTAATTCAACATCGACAATTGGTACTTGGAATGTCTTTAGTCCTTCAGCCTCGTTTAGCTTTTTGATAATTTCATTCGCTTTATCGACATCTGTAGTATTTTGGTTGTCTTTTGTGGTTCCACCTTCATTTGCGTTACCCTTAGTAGTTGTTCCAGTGTCCCCGCCATTAGCAGATCTGTTTGCTCCCTCTGCCTTATTTGTATTATCATTTGTAGCTTGATTTGTATTTGTTTCTGTTTTTGTTTGTTCGTTGTTTTTTTCTTCTTGTTTTTTCGTTTCATCTTTTGTTGTTTTATCTGTTGTTTCTTTTGTCGCTTTTAGATTACGGTTTTCAGCTTTGTCATCTATTTCGACTTTAATCGACCGAATATCAATATCTTCTTCATTATCCGTTTGACTAACTAATATTTCTTTACTTAAATCAAATTGATAACGATTATTTTCCATCTCAATATAGGCATCATCGCCAGCTAACTCTTCTAAAGTTTTTTCTCCCATTAATAAAACTTTCTTATTCTCGTCAATGGAAACTATTGTGTTTTTGGGTAATTTTTTGTTAAGTCCTTTTTTGTTCTTCAAATAGGCATTATCTAAAATAATGTAACGTCCTTCAGCAAGCTTAACTACTGTGCCTTTTGGAAGTTGTGCAATCGCTTTGTCTTTTGTGTCTGTTGCTTTATACGTTCCTTTGCTTTCAGTGACAGATGTTTTTGACGGCATCTCAATTAGGTCTGATGCACTTTTAATAGCTACACTTTTACCTAAAAATTGAATTCGTCCATCTTTTAAAAATAATGTTCTCGCCAAATTGATCGGCTTTACTTCTTTTCCATCCGAAATAGTTTTTTCGTTATTAAGCCAAGCATCGTTGTACTTTGCATCCGGTGAAAAAGTAACTAGTTTTCCTTTAGGGCTGTAGGTAAACCCTTCCGTTTCAATAGCATAAGCATCATTTCGCGTTAGAAAAAATGCTGAAACAATTGCGCTTATAGCAAGTACTGAAACAATAATTACGACTAAAATATTTTTCTTCAAGTCCTACTTCCACCTCGTTTGTGTGTATATTTTTTATGCTTGGAAAAGAACTTGAGATGTTGCTTCAAGTCTTGTACCATTAGAAAACATTCATTTCTTGTTTTCTTTTTAAATTAATCCGCTACTTTTTGAACATCTCGTTCAAAGTATTCAAGTCTCATTTCGCGTCCTTTAAGTTTCCATGGAGAAGATTTAATATCCAGCATTCCTTTGTTGTGTAATTCATTTACGGTAGAAGATATCGTGGAAATGGAGCAGTTTGCTAATTTGGCCAGAATATTTATTTGAAGCCATTCTGGGAAAACTGGTAATGTGGTATTAGATAAGTTATTTTCTAATAAAAAATTGAGAGTAGAGACAACTTTATTTTTCGAGTTTTCAATACCAAGTAACGCTTGCCTCTTTAAATCTTGTTCATTTTTTTCTGCTATTTGTAAGAAGAAGTTTGATAAAATTTGATCTTCTTCCAACTTTCCAAATACACCTTCTGCACTTATTAAACAAATTTCAGAAGTTTCTAGAGCTTTTAATACCACTGGATTTCTAGTTGGGAAAATGAGATTCTTTTGAAAGAAGCAGCGAACGATTCCTTTTTTCTTTCCATCACTTTCTTCAATTAATGTTCCGCTTTTTACTAACAATACGTGTTCTCTATCTATCGTAATGCTTTCCCATGCTTTAATTTGCTTGCAGACATAAGAAAAATTATCAAGTAAATAAGCGTAAATAATCGCATCTCTTTTAATGTAATCATGGTATTCAATATACTTCATTTGTGTAATCATCCTTTCTGAAATTCCATCACAAACTTATTATCTTAGAAAACAAAATATTTTCGTACAGGCAATTACACCTAATTTACGAGAAAAGAGACTCTCTTAGACACTATTTCGTAACATTTGCCATTTGAACAAAATCTCAGAAAACTCCAAAATCATTGATAGAACTTAATTAACAAAAAGAACCAAAAAAAAACGATTTCCTTAAACAATATCAAAATAGCTAAAAAAGAAGCGATATTCGATAAAATTTCATCAAATAACGCTTCTTTTTTTATTAAAACCATCACTATTGTACTATTCCATTAGTTTATATTGTTATATTTTTATTAATAATTCCCATTTTTAAGCTTGACTTCAATCAAAATTTGCTAAAAAACTGCTATTTTTGCTCCATAGTTTCCGATGCAATGTAATATTCTCCGTTCTCTTTAAACAGAATTGTCCTTGGAATCTCATCCCCATTTTTCGCTTTATAAAGTTCTGTTCCTTCACTTAAATAATTAGAGGTGAAATTTTTATTTGGTATTCGGTAATGGCGAATTCTATGCTCTATCTCACCAATTTTCTCCAAAGCATCCTCTTTTTGTGCCGGCTCGTACGTCACTATATATAGAACGTCGTCAACTTTCATCATTTCTACAAGGTTGTCTCTATATAACAACCACTTTATTCCGAATACTACTGCACAGCAAATTACTACTACCAAAATTACGGTGAACCATTTCTTCATCTTCATGGATTAGCTCTCTTTCTATGATGTATTTATGTACTTATATAAGGATATAACAGGAAGACGAACTGTACAACTAAAATATGATGAACGGAATGTTTTTCGACATATACCAGCTACTTTAAAAGTTTGCAAACAAAAAACCGCCTAAACACATTGTTTAAACGGCTTTCCAATATGGGTTGTGAGGGTTTCGAACCCCCGACCCGCTGATTAAGAGTCAGCTGCTCTACCAACTGAGCTAACAACCCTCGTCGTATTCCGACAAAAAACATTATACCATAATTTGGTGTAAAAACACAGCCACAGCACCTTGCCATGACTGTATTTCTTAACTTAGTAAACGGAATGTAATGGTTGTTTTCCGGCTAAAACTGCTTCGACGTTCGAAATGGCCATTCGACCCATTTCTGTGCGGGTTTCTACGGTCGCATTACCGATGTGTGGTGTTAAAACGACATTTTCTAGTTTGCCTAGTTCAGCTCCAATTTTAGGTTCAAATTCAAATACATCAAGCGCAGCACCAGCAATAACACCTGTTTCGAGCGCATTAATTAATGCAGATTCTTCTACAACAGGACCGCGAGCCGCATTGATTAAAAAAGCACTCGACTTCATTGTATTTAGTGTTGTTTCATTCAACAAATGTTTCAAGCTCGGACTATATGCTGCGTGAATCGTCACAACATCGCTGCGCTTCAATAGTTCATCCTGACTTACAAACTCCGCATCCCACTGTTTCGCTGCATCTTTCGGGTGGTGCCCAGAGTAAATGATTTTCATTCCAAAAGCAGCCGCGCGTTTTGCAACAGCCTGACCGATTCTCCCTAAACCTATAATTCCCAGTGTCTTACCGCTTAATTCCGTGCCTAAAAAGAATGTCGGCGCCCACCCTTTAAATTGCTCAGGTGTTTCACGACATAAACGGTCACCTGCTGAAATTCTTCGCGCCACATCTAAAATCAATCCGAGAGTTAATTCCGCTGTCGCTTCCGTGGATACATCCGGTGTGTTAGTTACCGCGATGCCCAGCTCTTGCGCTTTTTTTACATCAATATTGTCAAAACCAGCGCCAATATTCGCTACGATTTTAAGATTTTTAGCAGATTCCAGTACTTTTGCTGTAATTGGTGAAGAAAGTGGGCAAATGATTGCTTCCACATCCATAACGTTTTTTATTAGCTCAGACTCCGTAATATTTTCTTTGCCTTTGTACGTTTTTACATCCCATTTATCTAGAGCTTCCATCGTTTCTGGTAGTAATTTTCCTGCTACAAATACGCTTGCTGTCATCTCTTTCACTCCTCAAGTGCCATTTTTACCCTTATTTCATTGTAATCCGTTTTTTATGAAAGGTAAACGATTTTACGCACCTTTTCCAAGCAAAATACGATATAATGGAAGCGGAAGCGAGGTTTGAAATCATGAAAAAAATTACTGCGCCGCGGATTCCTGATGGGGATTTGACGGTTTATCCGAATGATACATATTTTATTGAAGATATTGGAGAAGTTAGTGAGCAAATCTTTAGAAAAACGACGCTAACTGGGGAAATTTTCGAGCATTTTCATTTAGAAACAATTATTTTTGATGGTTGTGTTTTTGATTCGGTTTCTCTTGTAAGTGCGAATTTGACTGATGTTGTATTTAAAAATTGCGATTTGTCGAATTTAGATTTAATGGGCGCCGTTATTCATCGGGTACGTTTTGAAAATTGTAAATTAATTGGTGTGAATTTCAGTGATGCTACGCTTAGAAATTGCGTTTTTGTGGATTGTTATGCGGATTATGTTGCCTTTCGCTATGCTAACTTGAAATGGGTGGCATTTGAAGCGGGTGCGTATACGAATAGCGATTTTAGCGGGGCTCAACTGGTCGACACCTATTTGGAACGACTTGACTTGAATAAAGCTCAGTTTTTGAATTGTGCGCTAAATGGGATTGATCTTAGTTCTTGCATTTTTGAGTCTATTACTGCGATGCCGCAAGATTTGAAGGGCGTGAGCATTGATTTTTCTCATGCTCCTGCCTTGATGCCGTTGTTTGGAATACGGGTTAAATAATTGAAAAAAGATGGTTCCGCGTTACTTTGGAACCATCTTTTCATGTTTAATTAGCCATTCTTTTCGGGCAAGACCGCCGCCGTAACCTCCTAATGCTCCGTTAGTATTGATTACACGGTGGCACGGGACGATGATGGATAATTGGTTAGCCCCATTTGCTCTTGCCACGGCTCGACTCGCTGTTGGACGCCCTAGTTTTTCTGCCAACCTTTTGTACGAAATCGTTTCACCTACCGGAATTCGTCGCAGTTCCTTCCAGACATTTTGTTGAAAATCTGACCCTATATAGCGAATCGGTGTTTTAAAATCAATCAACTCTCCATTAAAATATCGCGCTAATTCGGCTTCTATTTGTTGAATTATTACTGTTTTTTCAGGTGTAATAGCCGCGTTTAAGCGCATTCGTAATTTTTTAATTTCTGTTTCCAATCCTTTTCGATCAACAAATTCCAGAAGCAATAGACTATCATCATCGGAAATTGCGAGCATTGATCCAAGTTTAGTTTCAAGCCAAGCGGAGTATAAAATGGTTATATCTTTTGATTTATGAGGAACATCTCCCATCGTTTTTGAAAAAGCATCTCGGAACCCATTTCCAGACTCATAACCACTATCAAGTTGCGCATTAATAATCGAATCCCCGCTCCGAATATGCTTAAAAGCAAGTCCAAGCCGCCGCGAACGCGCGTACTCAATAAAAGTCATCCCAAATTGCTTCTTAAACTGGCGCCGCGCCGTATTTGCACTAATGGATAATTCATCAAAATCTTTATCAGTCCATTTTTTCTCCGGATTTTTCTCAATTGCATCGACAAGTAACTTCACAGCTGGCGACAATTTCGTCGGATTGGAGAGCGGTTCACAACGCTTGCAAGGCCGGTAAGATGCAAGTAGCGCCTCCTTGGCTGTACTGAAAAACTCACAATTCTCTTTTAAAGGTTTCTTCGCCGGACACGTTGGGCGACAGAGTATTCCAGTAGTTTTTACTCCGACAAAGAATACTCCTTCATAATTCGAATTTTTCTCCACTAACATGTCGTAATATTTATCAATATCCCGCTGATTCGTTATCACAAGACTTTCCCTCCTTCGAAAATCCGCTCAACTTCCTGCTGAATCGCTAAATTAGCCTGAAAAAAACTAAACGGTCCATAACTGATTCTTTTCACACCGATTTTTTGTAAGTCCTCGTTTGAGAGCATCCCATCCATCCTCATGACATTGACCGGAAGTGGTGATTTCTCAACAAATGCGCGAATTAATTTTGGTGATAGCAGACCCGGAATAAAAATAGCATCTGCCCCAGCCTCCTTGTATGCCTTTGCCCTGTCAATCGCTTCTTCCACCAAGTCTATCGTCTCATCCCGCCCTTGGAAAAAGACATCTGTACGCGCATTGATAAAAATTTCCGTGCTCATTTTCGCTGCCGTTTCTTTGATTGTCTTGATTTTATCACATTGCATCTCAGTACTGCATAACCCCGGATTTGCAGCACCAATAAGCTGATCTTCCACGTTCACGCTACAAACATCAATCGCCAGCAACCGCTCCACATTCTGAGCCAGTTCCTCCAAATTTCTAGCATACCCAGTCTCTATATCCACCGTCAGCGGCAAACTCACATTCTCGGCAATGCGCGAAATAACTGAAAACATCTCGTCAAAAGTTAAATGCTCCCCGTCCACTACGCCGAGTGACTCTGCAATTGCATAACTGCTTGTCGCTATTACTGATGCTCCTCCTTGTTGAATTGCTCTGGCGGAAGCGACGTCCCAGCAGTTGTAGAGGATTAGTGGGGCGGGGAGTTCGTGTAGGGATTTTAGTTTTTTAAAGTTTTTTGTCATTGGTTTCAACTCCATTTGTTAGGATGGAGTTAGTATAGCAGGTGGGGAGATTGGGGGTACCAGGAAAATTAACATAGATGTTTTTTGGTAGATGTATGTAGAACTGTAAACTCTTGCATACGCTAAGTAGCCTAAGATTCTTTCCCCTCATCTTAGACTACTTGTTCCCGCACATAGTTAGTTTCTGTTCTCTCTTTGAAATTCGTCGAAAAAATTCTATTTCATTTTTTCGGTTAACTTTCGATTTCTTCTCTTTTTCGCTCTTTATATTTGCCAGCCCCACTATCCCTTTAACTTCTGATATAAAACGCTTAAACACACAATTCCCGCGACTATACCGTCCATGTCCCTTGTGAATTTAGCATGAAAATATTTCCCCAATAAAATTTTTACCAATTTAATTTCTCAACTACTAAACATTAATACTCCCACGCTTTATTTGCTCTAATAAAATTTTCATGTTTTTACTAGTTTTTACAGCTAACTTATCTAATGCAGAAATAGCTGCTGAATCGTTTCCACTTAATTGATGCTTAATATCCCCAAAAATCATTTCCGCACTGCGGAAGATATTTGCTGCTGCTTTATTTAACAAAATAACATCCCGGAATTTTGTGCCATCAAATAATGCCGTGTCAATATAAGGACGATAGGCAGCTAACACATTTGGTAAATTTGATTGCAAATCTTTTACTGCGCTTCCTACACCTTTTACTGTCAATAAGATTTCTTGGAGTTTTCTAATATATTCGCTTATTTGCTCTCTTACTTGATTGTCTACATCTGTAAAGGGGATTTTCACCATTGAAAAGCCCGATTGAAGATTTTTCAAGTGCTGTATAGCTGATCTAATGGCTTGTTTTAATTGATTGACAATACTATAAACCCCACTTAATGCTGGTATTAATAAGCTAGTTGTTTTATTAGTGAATGCTTTATAGTTTCTATCTAATAAGCGCTGTTTCTTCCCCATCCCGTCTTTCAAGGCCTTTGATTCTTTTAAACCATACGCTTGAGTCGCTGGCGGCGCTCCAACACTTTGTACTTTTTGCGTTGCGCTTAAAAGTTTATCTGCTTTTTCAAGTTCATTCGATACATACGTGACTTGAGAGCTAAAAGTTAATACTTGTTTAACGACCAAATCTTTATTTTCGTCCACTATTTTGTAATGTTCTTTTAGTTCTGCCACCATTCCATCGCTCAAGTACTGATTATCAATTCCTTTAAACAGTTCCGGTATAGCCTGCATTTTGACTTTCGATACTTGATCCATTGTATCCTCTATCTTTAAAGCAAGGTCTCCAACAAGAATCGGAATATCACTCAAAAAACCTCCAACACTTAAGAAAGTACCTGAAACCACATCTAGCAACTCTCCTAATATTGGTAAAGTCCTCACTCTCTGCATCACATCTAATGCCGCAAAACATACTGGATTAGCTTCTTCCATTCCATCTCGAAACTCAGCATAATTAGCAAACGAAGTAATAATTCCTCCAAATTCTCCTTCCCCCAACAAGTTTTCAAATGATTTCTGTAAAGAAACCGTTCTATCATCCAAATGACTTCCCTCATTATTCACTAAGTCAACAGCTGTATCTAAATAAAACTGCCCTGCATTTACTTGCTCTGTCATTCGCGTCCGTAAACTATTGGCTAAAATTCGAATATTGTCCGGATTCATATCGATTTTCTGCCCTTTTCCTCCACCCGTCAAAACCTTTCCACTCCAAATACCGACTGGAAGATAAGCATCCGCATCAATGGGAATTTTTTTACCATTAACAGTGACACCTGCATCATCATAACCCGTATGATTAGAAAGAATGGTTTGCAGCCAAGGGACATTATTTTGAAGAATGTGTGATTCTCCTGGTAGCCGATCTCCATATCCTGCCCCACGTTCCCCTAAGGTTAGTGGATCATATTCACTTAAATAGTTAGTAATTCTCGAATTATTTTTGTCGTACGTTCCTTTTGGTAGGATAGCTGGATTGTATGTGACACTCCTTATGCCATCATTTTTAGAAGCTACATAATTAGATAAACCACCGCCTAGAGAGTTTCCTGCGACATTTTTAATATTATATTTTTGACTTTCTTTTTTGTATGCTGCGTCAGCTTCTCTTAATTGAGTGTTGGGAATAGACCCAGGGAGTGTTCCATCTGTTAGGAAATCTTGGGTGCCTTGCGTGCCTTCGAAGACCATGTTGATTTCGCCTGTGGCTAGGTTTTCTACGACCATGTAGTCGAGACCAGAAGATTTGTTGTATTCACCTTCTATAACTTTATACACCGTCTCATTAACATATAGTTTTCGATTTTTTTTGGGGTGTGTATATACCCATTTCCCACTTAATTCAATTAAATCAGTATCTGGTGTTTTTAAATTTGTTGTCATCTATGATTAACTCCTTCTCATTTAACTGATATTTCTGCCTCTATATTCTCTCCATCTGGCAACCCTACTCTGTTTACTATAAAATTCTTATATATTACGAAAGGATAGTTACCTTTGGGTAATCCTAATTCTCGTTCGAAATCTTTAGCTAAATTATCCACCACGTCTTGTTTAGGTAGCTTGTCCTCTTCTGAAAAGAAATTCATTGCAATGGTTATATTTTCACTGGTCGAATCATCTTTTTTGAATAAAGCTCGTAATTCTTCTACT
This sequence comes from Listeria sp. MAN/IMW/UF555, assembly GCF_058684075.1. NCBI lineage: Bacteria > Bacillati > Bacillota > Bacilli > Caryophanales > Listeriaceae > Listeria > Listeria sp. MAN/IMW/UF555. Next base: position 153,729 of record NZ_JBZWZS010000003.1, read on the forward strand.
GAAATTTGAGGATTTTCTAAATACGCATTATATACACTTAAAAACTCACGATATGCTAGTGTAATAAAATAGTACTTTCCTTGATTCCCATAGGGAGATGCTTTAACTAAAGCCTCATCAGTCATTCCAAGTAGATTATATTTTTGTGCTGCTTCTTCTGCAAAGTCATTTAAATGTCTAAATTCTGTCTCATACGCCTTTGCATATAAGCCTCCTATAACAGCCTGCTCAATTTCGCCTTCCTCTTCTTTAGGAAATCCTACCTCGTCCTTGTTTAAAATAAAGCCCACCGTAACAGATGTCGTAAATTGAATTGGTTTCTTGCATTCCACAATAACAACTGCTGCATTGCGAGCTGGTACCACATTAGTTACTTTTACATTTGTTTTGTATTTTGTTTTCATGTAATCAATAGCTACTTGTTTAATCTCTTCCTCATGCTTCTTCACTCTTTCTGCCGATTTATCCCCATCTACAAATGAATATCCCTGTCCTACATAATCCTGCACGGGCGTAGTGCCTTCTTGCGCTTTCTCTTGCTCTGTTTTCTCATTCATATTGAAACATCCTCCTAATAATAATAAACTTGCCAATAAACCGATGATTTTTCTCTTCATTTGTTCTCCTATCTGCTTCGGTATTTTATCCTTTTGGTATCTTAAGTTTTTCTGCATTTCCTTCTATTAGTAAATACAGTTCTTGAGGAGCTAGTGGTTTTTCTTGTACAATTCTGATTGTTGGGCTGTAAATTGCTTGGTCTGCAAATCGAGCGCCTAGTAAAACTTGTTTGGAATTGCGAATAGTATCTCCAATTGGGCTGTACTCTTTCGCCATACTTCCCAAGTCATTTCCTATAATGAATTGTACTCCCATTTTACCATCTGATTTTAACATCTCTAGTAATTGTTTTTGCGCGTTTGATGATAGTTGGTTGTATAGCTGAACAGTTGAATAGATAACAACGACTACAGGTGGCATATTTTTGAAGTATTCTTCTTTTGTTATTGTATTGTTTGATTGTAATTCTTCTAAATATGCTTGTTCTGCCGTTTTAAACGCTCCGTAGAGAAGATCAATTTTACCCTCTATTCGTTCACTATTTGTAATGTAAGTTAGTGGCAGCTCTTTTAATTTCATTAATTCCATTGAAGGAATATCAAAGACAACTAACTCTCTTAATTCTTTTTTGACAAGTAGATGACTACTGTTTGTGATAATTTGCTGAACTAATTCTATGGTTGGCATGATGATAGCTAGATTGTGCTGTTCTAATGATATTTCTACAGGGCTAGCATACTCATACTCTAAACCAATTGGTAGTATTGATTTCATTTCAAGCATTTTCTTGGTTTGCATATGATCGGTAAAGTGAGTAAAACTTAATGTTTCTGGAACCATTGGTATACATTGCGGTTTTTTGCCTGCCCAAATTTCAGCCATTTTCTCTGCTTCATCTTGATTGTTCTTGATTATTTCGATTGCTTCGGCTCCATTATTTGGGAGCGCCATTTGGAACAATGTTGGTTCTTCTACCTTAATTAAACCTCGACCTGGTAATTCTTCAATGGTGTAGTCACTTCTACCTACAATACCGCTTACTTCATTTTTCTCATTCAGGTGTAAAGCTATTTGCGTTTTAATGTTAGACAGTAGCTGTAGACGCATAGCATTTTGGTTATTAGCTGTAATCATTAAATGAATGCCTAAGCTAGCCCCTTCCCTTGCTATCTGAACGATTGTTGGTTCAAGGTTTGCTACAAAATCATCCACTTCTCTAATTGCATCATAGTTATCAATTGCTAGTAGAATAATTGGCTTTTTATCGCCACTTATTTCTTCATACATTTTCAAACTGGCTACGCTAAATTTACTTAGTAATTGTTTTCTCTCTTTAATTTCTCGACTAAGAAGCCTTACTAATTTTAACGTTTTCTCTGATTCATCAATGGAAAATGTATCTGCAACATGTGGTAAACCTTTAAGTGAAAGTAAACCATTTGTGCCAAAATCTAATAGGTATGCATGGAAAAATTCTGGTGTATTTTTTCTTGCTAAATCAAATATAGCTGTTTGCATGAACGTTGATTTTCCAAAACCAGGACTAGAAAATACTGCCATATGTCCATTTTTTTCTAAATTCCAATGCAGAACGTTTTGTGCTTGTAACTGCGGTTGGTCCAGTACTCCTAATGTTAGTTCTAAATCCTTTTCATCTTTTCGCCAGTTTGCTTCAAAATCAACAGTACTGATGCTTTCTAACGAGATACGTTCCTCCAGAGGCGGCAACCAAGGTCTCGGCAACGCCTCAATCCCAGAAGCCTCCGTATACGCATGAATATGATCAATAACCGCATCAAGTTCACTCGGCAGTTTCGTCAAATCATCCTTCTTATCTAATCCGCTCAAATCCTCTGTCAAAATATCATACTGACCCAAGTCATTAATTGCATAAATCGTCGTATCAATATAATCCGTGCTTTCCTTATCTGGCACATAATCCGCGCCACTCCAAGCACTCTGGAACAATTCGTAAATTTCGTTATTACCAACTTGCAAGTATGAACGACCTGGTAGTGTAATTTCTGCTGCGTCTGGTGTTTTCAAAATTTCGTTTGAATCGCTGGCGTTTTGTACTTTTAGGGCCAGTTTGAATTTGGAGTTGGACCAGATTTGGTCATCCACGACGCCGCTTGGTTTTTGGGTTGCTAGGATTAAATGGATTCCGAGTGAACGCCCAATACGTGCTGTCGAAACGAGTTCTTTCATGAATTCTGGTTGTTCTGATTTTAACTCGGCGAACTCATCTGAAATAAGGAATAAATGCGGCATTGGTTCGGTCGCTTTTCCTTGTTTGTATAGTTTTTGGTATTGGTTGATGTGGTTAACATCGTGCTCGCCAAATAACCGTTGCCTTTTTTGCAATTCGGCTTTGATGGAAGCTAGTGCACGCATGGATTGCGCGCCGTCCAAGTTTGTAATTGTTCCAAGTAAATGGGGCATGTTTTTAAATAAGTTCGCCATTCCGCCGCCTTTATAGTCAATTAGCAAGAATGCGACTTCATATGGGTGGAAATTGACGCCCAGTGAGATAATGTAAGACTGAATGATTTCTGATTTACCAGAACCAGTTGTTCCGGCTACCAAACCATGCGGCCCGTGTGCTTTTTCATGTAAATTCAGTTGAACAATGTCGTCTTTCCCGCGCAAGCCTAGTGGTACAGCAAGGCTCTTATACGTTTCATTTTTCGCCCAGCGTCCTGCAATGTTTAGCTCCTCGACACGCTCCACACCGTACATTTCAAGGAAAGTGACGGATTCTGGAATAGAGTTTTTCAAGTTTTGTAGATGGTTCAGTGGTGCAAGAGCACGGCTGATTACTTCTTTGTCAAAATCTGCTGGCAAATGGTCAGGCACGAATGCTCGGTTTACCAGATCGCCTTGTTCCAAAATAATGTTCCCGCTCTTCGCATCACGAATATCCACGACCGTCTTCACGTGTTCTGGCAAGCTCTCCATCACATCCTGCACGAATACTAAAGAAACACCTAGTTCGCTTGGATCTTCATTAAAGAATTCCATCACTGTGTGGTCGAGTACTAATTTTTCATCGGTAATCAAAACTACATAATGTGGCGTGAAATATAATTTTTCCTGCTTACTCGCTTGTTCAGTAAGCGCTTGTTTACGTTCTTTTAAAATTTGATAAAGCGAGTTCAGCACTTGGTCGCGCGAACGTTCATGGTAAACAAAACCACGCACATTCACATCACGCATATTCGCATGCGGTAACCAGCGCATCCAGTCCCAATCCGCCTTCTCTTCTTCTGGGAAAATGGTAATAAATTGTAAATCATAATAACTATGGAAAAGGGATGTTTGCATTACCAACATTTGAAGTTGCTCTAACACTAAACGGCGCGGTCCAATGTAACCCACTGGTCCGTGCATTAAATCTGTCGCAACTGGCACTTCATTAATAGATAAATATTGTCCTTTGATTTTCACAGCTTCATCAATAAGTTCATCTTTGTCCTGACTAAATTCTTCTTGTTGAAATTCGACGGAAAAACTACTTGCTTCGGCGCCACGTCCAACTCGGAAAGTCAAGAAATCATGGTGGAACATTGTTTTTTCATAAATACGTGAATCCATGCGTAACGCCATTTTTTCCAGTTCAGTTACATCCGGATAATGGTAAGTTAAGGCATGGCGTTGCTTTTCGCTTGTTTCGTGTAATTCTTTTGTTTTTCGTTTTAAATATAGATCATAGCTCTCGATTCTTTGTTTTGAATCAATTTTGTATTTTTTGCGTGATTTTACGTAATTAATAATCGCCATCGTTATCGTTACGGCCGACATCGCGATGGTCATAATAATATACAGCCCGCGAGGTTGGAAAATAGAAATCATCACAGTAATCGCAACCATGATAAGCGGCGGTAAAATTATCTTAATTAAGCCATCTGTTGGTTTGGAGGGCTTACTAGAAGGTTTCGCCATGCTGATTTTTTCTTCTGGAGCACGGTAAATAATCCGCGGGGAACGGTGATAATCTGGATAGTCTTCACCAAACGAATTGTCCGCAGCGAATAAAGGCGCTAATTTGCTCGTCACGCGATTTTTCACAGCAAGCACACTAATATCTTCTTTTCCGATTGTAATCGTCACACCGTCCGTATAGAGCTGATCACCCGGTTCTAGAACGCAGTCTTCTGTTACTAAAGAAAAATTATGATAAATTTCGCCATTTAAAACTTGTAATTTAAACAGTTTCTCCTTCGCATCACGCAAAAGTAAAAAGTCTGATTTTGTGCCATCAATCGTAACATCATTCTCCGTTCCCGCGCCAAATGCTACAGAAATGTTCATGACGACATCATACACTTGCGTATCCAAATCTTGGCAAAGATAAAACGCTAGATTGTCCACTTTCACGGATTGGTTCACTTGAAGCGCTGTTGTACCGACATTCCACGAGTTTTCGTCATATTTAACTTCCATTGATTCAACTAGTTCTGGATAAGTAATTTCGTGTTCGATTGTATTACCAATTGTCACGACTTTTTCAGGGGACAAATGGTGTTTATGACATTGCTGCCCGTTACTAACAATTAATAAAGCCTCTCTATTCATGGTTCAGTCTCCCTTATTTTGCTTCTGTATTTGTTGATGCATCTGTTTCTTTCGTTTTTGCATTTACTTTTTCATCATATTCTTTTAAATTTTCTTCTAGCGTTTTTAGTCTTTCTACTTTTTCATCGCCGCTAAGTTTTGTATCACTTTGTACTTGTTCAATTTGTTTCGTTAAGCTGTACATTGCAAGTGTTGGGTCATCTAAAAGTTTCGCAATATCTAGTGACTTACCAAATTCACCGCGACCATTATAAATCCAGTAAAGTAAATTTTTCTGATCTGATTTCAAACTGATGGTATTCATAATGTTTTCTTTCTTTTTATCACTCATTTTTTCGCCGTTAACGTAGGAATAAGCAAGTTCGTACTGCACTGATTGCGGCATTTTTTCAGGATCCACATTCTCAAGCCCCGTAATTACTTTGTCGTAGTCTGTTTTAAGAAAATTTTCGTTCGCTGTGAGTAAATCGTTTTGAAGAGGCACTTTGATGAACGCGAAATAGCTCACTGGAATGGCAAGTAAAATCGCTACAATAATAAAACCAACCGCAAGTCCGCGAAAAGTTCCGTATTTTTTCTTTGGAACAATTGCCATATTCTTTTTCACAGTTTTATTTTCTTTCACATAAGCTTCTTCTAAAATATCAGCAATATCTTGAATCGTTTTTGCATCTAAAATACTTTTTTCAAACTGAGTTCCTCTAGCACCCGAAAGCGAGCCATTATATAAATTTTCAAAAGAAAACTTCTTGGAAAACAGCGCAATCGCAAAACACTGATATTGCTTAAAGAACATTTCTTCGGTCAATTCATATGGTGGTAAAATATTCTTAATCCCGCGGTGAACAACACTCGGGACTAAATTTATATCAAAAATCAAATTATCGGGATGTAAGAAAAAAGTATAGCGTGTATTCAGTAATTCACTTAAATCCGCAATATTCCGCAACGCTCGTAGCTTGTCCTCACGTTCCATTTTGCGAACTTGCTCAAAGCCATATGTATGTTGAGCAATCTCATAAGAAATCGTATAGGAATCGCTATCGCTCGTAATTTTTGCCGGAACAAAATGAGCAGCTGGTTTTTCTAATAATTCTAGTTGCGCTAGTTCTTTTGCATGTGTTTTTGATTTAGGAAACGTTACACTCCACGCTAAATCCTCATAAGTAAAATCGTAAGCTGTTCCGTCCATTTCTGTTGTCTTATTCATCGTTTTCATTCTCCTTTTTTTCTATAAAATTTCTAAAATGTCGCCATCAGCAATTTGAAAATTAGTTAATTTATCATCATCGCTTAGTAAAATAGCTTTATTCGTCGTTTTTATCGTACATTTGGATAAATCTTTATATTCTATTTTGAGTGTTTCTGCCAAATTAATAATTAATGCTTTAATTGGTTGATGGACTGGGATGCGTAAATCATACTTATCCGCACCCCAATTAGTGAAATCAACCGTCACATTCATATGTGTATTTTTAGCCATTTCGTTTTCCCCGCTTTCTATTCAAATACATTACGCGCCGCCACATAAATTCCGCCAGCTAAAGCCAAAAGTGTTCCAGCAATTGCTCCACCAACTGTTTTTTGCTTTGTCTTTTTAGTTTCATCTTCTGTGATTGTTTCCGTAACCGTCGTTTCATTTGTTGCAGCCTTCGTTTCATATTCTTCAGCAAATAATTTTTCTTTTGTCTTTTTAACCGTTTCACCAGCAGTTGGCTCTTCTTCAAACAACGACTCTTTAATCCGGTCATACTCAGCTTTTTCTGTTGCTTTTTGTTTCGCTATCTTTTCATCCATTTCATCTGTAAAAAGTGGAATACCTTGTTTATCAAGCTCTGTTTCTTCCATGTCTTCCAGTTCTTTGGTCTTTTCTTCATTTGTCTTTTGAAGACGATCTGTTTTAATGTCCATTTTTCCACTATTTTCAAGATAACTATCCGAATCCGCAGCGAGGACACTAGGAGAAAAAGCGAAACAAATCAATACAATAAATACTGCAATATTAAATTTCATCTGAATCCTCCTCTGCATCTTCTTTATTAGAACGGTGTCAAACGAAAAGGTTAAGCCCCGTAAACACTAGTGTCGCGCCAATCAAACTGTATACAATAATAATGTAATCTTGTTGCATACTTAAAATTCCATTCAGCAACTGTTCCATATATTGTAGTGGCGAAAATTTCCTAAAGGTCGCAAAAATTGATTCATTATCGATATTAAGTCCAACCGCATCTGTTAAAAATAGATACAAACTCAAAACGAGTAAAACAATCGACATTCCAATCATGTTTAATTGGCGTAGTACGTACGAAAATGCAGTAACAAGCGCCATCATAATCAGTAAACAAACCCCAATCCATAGGAAAATCCCAATTTCGCCTAAATCAAAAATAAAGCCAGAAATAGCGCCGATTACTAAGCCTTCAATTATTCCAACACATATCATCAAAAACGTGATTGGAATATTTTTAAAGACAATGGACATTTCTTTTTCAAATTCATTTAGTTGCTGGCGTTTCTTCTCTTGGTGAGAAATAACATAACTTGTGAAAATCGCCAAAATTGTACAAATTAGAACCATGAAGTACGGCATTGATTTATCTCCAGCGACAATAGTTCCCGCATTCATTTTATCTACTGGATTACTTAAGAAACTGTAGAGATTTTCATTTTGCCGATCGCCAATACGGCTATTTTCCATAACTTTAGCGAAATTTTTCTGGAAAGTTTCATCATCTTTCAGTTTTTCTCCTAAGTCCTCCGATAAAGTAGAAGCTTCTTTAACTAGGGTTTCACCGCTTTGCTGAATATTCTTCGCTTCCTTATCAATCGCATCAAAAGTTTCATAGACAACTTCCGCCGACTTTAAGTTGCCTTCAGACGTCCCAGCAAGTGATTCACTTTCCGCTAAAAGTCCGGCAAATTCAGAATTTAGTTGAAGCGCCATCGTAGCTTCCTCACCCGTTTTATCTAAAACTACATCATTTTCTTTTATTAAATCCTTACTTGCATTTCGCCAAGATTCTAGATTTTCTAAAGTTAGCGCTAAATTGGTATTTAAATTTATTGCCTGTTCGGTTGTCTCAGTGAGCCTGTTAGTGACATCTTCTGAGCGCGAATTCGCTTCGGCCATTGTATATTTATAATCATCAATCCGTTGTTTGAATGCATTAATTTTTTTCTTATAATCCGCTACAAATCGGTCTGTTGTAAGATTTACAAAATTACTAATAACATCTTCCTTATTAAAAATGTAGTAATACGAAGACGTTTTCGCAGAGTTTTCTAAGGTAATACTATAATTACTAAAATCCGGTAGCTGTGCTGAGTCACTTGCGTCAATTCCGTAATACAAATCAAACAACGCCTGCAACTTATAATAATCTTTCACTGTATTAGTAATAGCTTTTACAGAGGTTTTTGTTTCGTTAAGATACGTAGGCTCTGTGACTTTAATAGGTACAACTTCTTTTCTAACTACGAGCGAACTTTCTGGAGTAGAGGGATCTAAACCAATTGGAATCGTTGGCATTTGAGGATATTCTTGTTTTTCATATTGTTGCAAGGAAGCTGTCCAATTCACTGCCCCAACTAAAGGCACACTTGCGCCCTCTTTTAATTTCGCTGTCCCCGTAACCTTAATTTCAACCAGCGTCCCTAGAGCTGGAATAGTAAGTCTTAAGCCATTTTCACCATAAGGAGCCACTTGAACTAATCCCGTTTGAGCATCTCCATTTACAACCCCAACAACATTTTCAAATGAAAAATTTTCATCTAATGTTAGGAGAATTTCAGAAGCATATTCACTTCCTTCTAAAGTAATTGCATTACTTTCTAGCGCCACGCCTTCTGATTTCAGCTTGTTTATAGCGTCACTTTTTAGCGTATCTGTTGGTAGAGTTTTCATTTCATTTGTGATGCTGAAATTATCACCAAAAGCATTGCGATGACTGCTATAATATTTTTTTGAAATGGTTACAATATTTTTATATAACTCCTCGTCAAGTCCGATTGAAGCTAATTGGTCCGTATTGTATGTCGGTAAAGCCTTGATAGTTTTCACAATCATATTGTTAAAACCAGCATTAATATCCTCGCCAGCTAAATCTTTAAGACCAATTTCATTCAATCTATCAGAGTACTCGTTTTCTTGTAGAATGCGTAACAAGTCGTTATATACTGCTGTACGGAAATCATTTTCGAGCGTTCCGATGATCTCAGCATCTAACGCTTCAATACGAGCATTCGTTTCTGCAATGTAGCTTTGTAACGCTTGAGTCTGGGTGAGTAACGAATTGTTTCCTTCTATAATCTGGAATTCTGAAGTCATCTGATCATTGGCTCTTTCTAAAGCGACTGTTTGCGTTCTAATATCTTCCGCAGTCAAAGTTCCATCAAATGTCTGTAAATTTTCCGCGAATCCGGCTCGAAGTGGACCATTTTCCTCTTGCGTTTTTGTAAAAGCATCCATATTCTTCATATGTTCCGCATTTTCTTTTTTAGCGAGATTTAAGCTTTCTTCAAAAGCCTTCATAATCTCTTGGAAACCCTGAAAACTCTCTTTGGAGGCTCCGGTATAATCTTCTACTGTTTTAAATTGTTTTGTGTAATTTGAAAGGGGATTGTTTATATCTTTGTTGTAAATTGCATCATATTTTTTCTCTTCTTTTACTAATGTGCCAATATTGTCTTGTGCTTCTTGTAACGTGGTTAAAATGCTCGCAAAATAAACATCAATAATACGCGTGTTGAAATCTTCCAATACAGACGCAGCTGTTTTTTCTGCTTCTGCTTTTAGGTCGCTATTTCCAACGTCATTTACTTTGTAACTAATGGTTACTTTTTCTGGCGCCTCTGATGTCATAGATAATGCTTTTTTAGAAAAATCACTCGGAATAACAATCATCATATTGTATACATCTCGTTTTAAGCCGCTCTCCGCAACACCGCGACTTACAACGTACCATTCATGTTCTTCGTCTTTTTCAACACTTTTAACAAATTGATTTCCAAATTCTGCCCGTTTTCCTTGGAATGTGTCTCCTTGGTCCTCATTAACAAGCGCGATAGTCATTTTATGCGCTTTTTCCGTATTATTTTTATCACCCTTACTAGCCCCTTGATTCAAGGCTAAATAAGTAATTCCTGCCGATAAAAAAATCGCCAAGACTAAAAAGAGTAAAATACTCCATTTTACTTTTTTCATTCATGTCCACTCCCGCTGTGTCTTTTTTTATATAAATGCCTTTTTAGACATAAGCTTTCTATTTTAGAAAAAGCCATGCAAAAAACTGCATGGCTTTTCGTAAAGCATCCAACGGTATTTGTATGTATGCTTTACTGTTTAATGATTTTTAGAATCCGAAGTTTTGAGAAAGTTGTTGATCGTGCTCTTCTACTGCGTTTGCTGTCTTCTCAAGTTGATCGTTAATTTGATCCATTAAGTTTGCGAATTCAGTTACTTTTGGTTTTAATTGCTCAAATTGATCATCAAAACGCATAAAAGCTTGACCTTCCCATTCGCTACGTAGTTGATCTTGTAGTTGACTTAAACGACTTAGAATATCCTCAATATCTCGACCACTTTGACCGTAAGTTTTCGCGCGATCACGTAGTTCGCTTGGACTCATACGAATTTGACCTGACATTCACTTCATCTCCTCTTATTATCTATTGTGAATAAGCTATCACAATCAAATTATATCATGAATTCACAAAAGAAATTGTGACATAAAAACGAACAAAACCACTTCATTTCAACGTTATTAGGTATTTTTGTGGAATCCTATTTCTATAAAAAGATGCGTTTTTCACAAACAGAACTTATTTTTGTTAACTTTTACAACTTTTAAATATACAAATGATACACAGTGATTTTAAAGAAAAAGTCCTTGCCAGGAGCAATATTTCCTATTAATAACATCAAAAAAACTCTCCAAGGAAAATCCTCAGAGAGTTTAGGTTGTAGTAATATTAAGCTAAACGCCACACGCTTTTAACAACGTGAGTTTGCGCGCGGTCAGGACCTACAGAGAACATAGAAACTTGCACACCTGTAAGTTGAGCAATGCGTTCCATGTAATGACGACAATTTACTGGTAGGTCATCTAATGATTGCACTTCAGTAATATCTTCTGTCCAACCAGGAAGTTCTTCATAAACAGGTTCACAACGAGCTAAGTCTTTCAAGCTTGCTGGGAATTCTGTAATTGTTTTTCCGTCTAACTTGTACGCTACACAGATTTTAAGTGTTTCAATTCCTGTCAAAACGTCCAGTAGAGTTAAGGATAAATCGGTTAATCCGCTCACACGACGAGCATGACGAACAACCACACTATCAAACCAACCTACACGACGCGGACGACCAGTAGTTGTACCATATTCATGGCCAACTTCACGGATAGTGTCACCAATAGAATCAAATAATTCAGTTGGGAAAGGACCATCTCCAACACGAGTTGTATATGCCTTTGCAACACCAACCACATGATTGATTTTCGATGGGCCAACACCGCTACCAATTGTTACGCCACCAGCAATCGGATTACTTGAAGTTACAAATGGATATGTTCCTTGATCAATATCAAGCATAACCCCTTGCGCTCCTTCAAATAACACACGTTTACCATCATCTAATGCATCATTTAAAACAACTGACGTATCACAAACATAGTTTTTAAATTGTTGACCATATTCGTAGTACTCATCTAAAATATCTTCTAATTTAAAGCCTTCTAGCTCATAAAAACGTTCTAGTAAACGGTTTTTCTCACCAAGATTATGCTCTAATTTTTCTTTAAAAGTTTCTTTATCTAGTAAATCGATAATACGAATACCAACACGAGCTGCTTTATCCATGTATGCCGGCCCGATACCTTTTTTCGTTGTACCGATTTTGTTTGCGCCTTTACGTTCTTCGTCAGCTTCATCAATCCGAATGTGATACGGTAAAATAATGTGCGCGCGGTTAGAAATACGCAAATTAGAAGTATCCACGCCTTTGTCATGAAGATATTTTAATTCCTCCACTAAAGCTTTTGGATCAACAACCATACCGTTACCAATAACACTAATTTTTTCTTTGTAAAAGATACCTGATGGAATTAAGTGCAATTTGTACGTTACGCCATCAAACTTAATTGTATGGCCCGCATTGTTCCCACCTTGATATCTAGCAATCGCTTCTGCATTCTCGGAAAGAAAATCTGTAATCTTCCCTTTTCCTTCATCGCCCCACTGTGTTCCTACAACAACAACTGAAGACATTTAAACACCTCATTTAATTGGTCTTTGATAGCTATGATTTTTTCATAGCCTCTTCATTTTCCACTATACATTGTACCGTTTGCCACCAAAATAGTCAATGGATTTACGAACATTGATTTGTAAGGTAATTTTATCGTTCGCTTTTTTAATCATTTTACGGGAATTTCAAAGTCCATTAATAGTAATACGATACCTTTTTGCATAAAATAAAAACCTTGCGAACTCCAAATCTAATTAGAATTTCACAAGGTTTCCTTATTAAGCCATTGCGTCATCGTAACGCACTTCTAAATTCACAAACTTATTGTATTCTTTTACAAAGGCTAATTTCACGTCACCGACCGGACCATTACGTTGTTTTGCAATAATAATCTCAATCGTACCGTCATTTTCACCTTCCCGATCATAGTAATCTTCCCGGTATAAAAAGGCTACAATATCCGCATCTTGCTCAATCGAACCCGATTCACGAATATCTGACATCATTGGACGTTTATCTTGACGTTGCTCTACACTACGAGACAACTGTGAAAGGGCAATTACTGGTACCTCAAGTTCCCGCGCCAAAGCTTTTAACGACCGAGAAATCTCAGAAACCTCTTGTTGCCTATTTTCACCGCCACGACCGCTCCCCGCAATAAGTTGCAAGTAGTCGATTACGATCATACCAAGACCTGTTTCTTGTTTTAAACGACGGCACTTGGAACGAATCTCATTCACCCGAACACCCGGCGTATCATCAATATAAATACCAGAATTAGAAAGTGTACCCATCGCAATTGTCAGTTTTTGCCAATCATCACTCGTTAAAGCACCTGTCCGCAAATTCTGCGCATTAATATTACCTTCCGCACAAAGCATACGCATAACAAGTTGTTCCGCACCCATTTCCAAACTAAAAATGGCTACATTCTCGTCTGTTTTTGTTGCAACATTTTGTGCGATATTTAAGGCGAATGCTGTTTTACCAACAGAAGGACGCGCCGCAACAATAATTAAATCATTCCGCTGAAATCCAGCTGTCATTTTATCCAGCTCGTTAAATCCAGTCGGAATACCAGTAATATCACCTTTACGATTATGCAAAATTTCAATATCATCATAAGTTTTAACTAGGACATCTTTAATATTCTTAAATGCACCAACATTTTTACGTTGCGAAACTTCCAAGATACTCTTTTCCGCTTCGTCCATAAGCATGTCCAGCTCGTCTTCGCGCGAATAACCATCTGTTGCAATTTGGGTAGCAGTTCTAATTAAACGTCTCAGAAGTGCCTTGTCCTCGATAATATGGGCATAGTATTCCAAGTTAGCCGCAGTTGGTACAGCACCGGATAATTCCGTTAAATAAGGCAAACCGCCCGCATCTTCTAAATTACCTTTGGCAGCAAGTGCCTCATATACTGTTAAAACATCGACAGCCTTCCCGTGGTCATTCAAATCAAGCATCGTTTCAAAAATGATTTGGTGACCAGTTCGATAAAAATCATCCGGCATTAAAATTTCAGAAGCAGTAATCAGCGCATTTGGCTCAAGAAATATCGCGCCCAGTACAGCTTGTTCGGCTTCAATATTTTGTGGTGGTGTTCTGTCCTGGAAATTATTATCCACTGTCTTACGCTCCCTTAAGAAAAATTATTCTTCACTTACATGTACATCAAGTGTTGCCGTTACTTCGTGGTGCAGCTTCACAGGCACTTTTGTGTGTCCTAAAGCTCGAATTGCTTCTGGTAGATCCATTTTGCGTTTGTCTACCTTAATACCATGCGTTTTTTCAAGTGTTTGAGCAATTTGTTTAGATGTAATGGAACCAAACAATCTACCGCCTTCACCAGACTTCGCTTTTAATTCCACTGTTAATTTTTCCATTTTTTCTTTCAAAGCTTTTGCCTCAGCTAATTCTTCAGCAGCTAATTTATCTTCTTTTTTCTTTTGAGCGGAAAGTGTGCTTAAAGCCGCATTGCTAGCTTCAACCGCGTAACCATTTTTAATTAAAAAATTGTTTGCATAACCATCTGCAACATTTTTTGTTTCACCTTTTTTACCCTTACCTTTTACGTCTTTTAAGAAAATAACTTTCATAATTATGTTTCTCCCTTCCAATACGCATCAATGGCGCTAATTAATTGTTTTTCTGCTTCTGCAATTGTAACATCTTTAAGCTGTGTGGCTGCATTCGATAAATGTCCACCACCGCCTAGTTTTTCCATAATGACTTGCACATTGATTTGTCCAAGCGACCTTGCACTAATTCCTATTAATTTATCTGGACGTAGCGTGATAACGAAGGATGCCTGCACACCTTCCATTGAAAGCATCGTATCTGCTGCCTGAGCTGCAATAACCGTGCCGAATTCCTCGTCTTCATGTCCAGTCGCAATTGCCATACCATCATGATAAATTTCAAGCGACTCTACTAAACGACTCCGCTGTGTAAAAGTAGTTATATCCTCTTTTAAAAATTGTTGCACTAAAATTGTATCTGCTCCAAGCGATCGTAAATAACTCGCCGCATCAAATGTTCTTGAACCAGTTCGAAGCGTAAAGTTTTTCGTATCAACAACAATTCCCGAAAGTAATGCTGTCGCTTCAATTTTCCCAACCTGTTCTAAATCAGGCTGGTACTCAAATAGCTCCGTAATAAGTTCCGCTGTAGATGACGCATATGGCTCAATATAAACCAGAACCGGATTACCAACAAATTCCTCTGAACGACGGTGATGATCGACAACGACCACATTCGTAGCAGAATCAAGCAGTTCCTTATTAATAACCATCGAAGGTTTGTGCGTATCAACTACGACAAGCAAACTCTTCTCTGTGATATTTTCCAGCGCAACTTGTGGAGTCACAATGTTTTTAATCACATTTGGATATTCTTCAATTTCATTCATTAGTCGCTTCACATCAGGACTCATTTTGCCAGGTTCAACGACCACATAAGCATTCCGATTGTTCATTTCAGCAATTCGCATTACACCTAGACTTGACCCAATTACGTCCATATCCGGATAGCGATGCCCCATAACAAAAACTTGGTCACTTTGCGTAATTAGTTCTTGCAAAGCTTGCGAGATAACGCGTGCCCGAACTCGAGTCCGTTTTTCCATCGGATTCGTTTTCCCACCATAAAATCTAACTTTTCCTTCAGGTTGTTTGATTACGACCTGATCTCCGCCTCGCCCTAGAGCAAGGTCCAAGCTTGACTGAGCCAAATCTGCCAACTTAATCAAATCATCTTCCTTATAACCAATCCCAATACTTAAAGTCAGCGGAATATTTTGTTTTGACGTCCGCTCACGAATTCGGTCCAAGATTTGAAACTTCTCTTCCTCCAATTGCTTCAACATTTCTTCGGTCAAAAAAGCCATAAATCGGTCTGTCGAAATTCGCTTCAAATAAATACGGTGCTCCCTGGCCCAGTTAGTCAACATCGATGTCACTAAGTTATTTAGGGCACTACGGCGTCTATCATCCATACCCTGCGCCCATTCATCATAATTATCTAAGAAAATAACCGCAAATACTGATTTATTCGCTTGAAATTTCTTATTTAAATCATAATACTCCGTTCGGTCGTATAAGTACAAAATTCGCTCTTTACGCTTTACAATCGTATCAAAGCGATGTTCACGCCAAGCAATTGACATAATTCCTTTTTCATCATTTCCAGTTATTACATCCAGAAATTCCGGTCCCACTTCTTCCAAAGATTCACCAATTAGCTCAGTTTTATCAAAGTATTTGGACATGAACGGGTTAACCCATTCGATTTTATAATGTTCATCATACAGAAGTATCCCCATCGGCATTTCAACTAGCGCTTCTTCTTCACTGCGCTTAATCCGATACGTTAAATTAGACACATACAATTGAACGTCTTCATTTAGGCGATATTCAAAGTAAAACATCGCAACTGTAAGAATAATTCCGCCAACAACTACTAACGCCGATAACCACCACGAAAAAAAGAACGTGATTACGCTCAAAATAATTGTCGCTGCAATCAGACCGTATAATGGATATTTAAGCATTCGTTTTTGAAAATAGCCTGACATTTCATCCAGCTCCCCATTTTTTTACATACCTTTTGTCTGAATTTGAGTATCTATATCATAACATAAAATTAACTAACAATTCATCACTATTATTTTACCTATAATTCCCCATTTCATCAAATTCAAGCTGACGTTCGTACAAAAAAAGCGACCCTTAAGGCCACTTTTATAAACTCAAACTTTTAATTAGTTTCGATGATGCATAACAATTTTCTCCGTTAGACATCTTCACCACGCCTTTTGTCGTATCGAGTTCGTGGATATTTTTCTTATTCACAATATACGAGCGATGGCACCTATAAAAAGATTCATCCAACATTTTCTCAATACTTTTCAACTTACCATAAAATTCCACTTGGCGATTTTTGCCATGTAAAATCACTTTATGAATCGTAGGCGCTGTTTCGAAAAACAAAATATCGTCTAAAAGTTCATGAATAATCTTTTTATCGGAAACTTTAAAGGTAAAATACTTCTGCATATCTTGGTCGTTAGAGATTCGTTCTTCTGCCTGCTTCATACAAGCTAAAACACGGTCATGCAACATATCAATATCATCTTTAATAATGTAATCAAGCGCTTCCACCTTGTACGTGAAAGTCATATAACTTAGTTCAGCATGTGTCGTAATGAAAATGATGAAACCGCGTGGATCGAATTTCCGGATTTCTTGAGCTAATTCAAAGCCATTCATGTCCGGTTGACCTAAATCAATATCAAGAAAATACAGTCCCATACCTTGATGTCTAGGCATTCGTGATACTAACTCAAACGGATCACCTGTTGAAAGTTCCAACTTCATATCAAAATGTTCAACCATTATATAGTCTTCAATATATTTTGTTAACCTTTCTCGCTGCATCCTATTATCTTCACATATAAAAACCGGTAGCATAAAATCATCCCCATTCTTCTACATAATTTCTAATTCTTGAATAACTTCTCTATTAGTCACTTTTGTATCTAAGGCAACGTGCGAATATTTCTTCATAATCTCCCGCAAACTAGCAAGTCCTAAACCACGACCCTCTCCTTTTGTGGAAAAACCTTCTTCAAATATTTTATAAATCGGTGGCATATTTACTGGCAAGCTATTCGCAAACACAATAATAATGCTATCACCCTTCTTCACAAACGCGATTCGAATAACTGGATTTTCACAAGTTAGCGCCGCTTCAACAGCATTGTCCAGTAAAATCCCGACAACTTTGCATAAATCTATGCTATCCATCGAAATCTTATCAATCGGTTCAACTACTTCTAAAATTGCATCAATTTTCAACTCTTGGGCTCGTATTAACTTAACCGCCAATAAGCCTTTCAGTTCAATCACATGAATATTTTGAAGCAAAGAAATTTTATAGTTGTTAGATTCAATTGTTTTATTTATAGGTACGATATTATTTTCAAAGTAATACTTCAAACCCGGCATATCATCGTTATCAATATATCCTACAAGCGTTGACAGGATATTCACATAATCATGACGAAAAACGCGCATTTCTCTATGCAGGGACTCTAATGTAGTAACATAATCCTGTAACTGTTCTAGCTGTTCCTTCTGATTCTGTACTTTAAGTTCATTGGTTGCAGTGTTAATCACAACCGTCACAATAACTATTAACAAAATGGTATATCCTGTAAAAATAAGCGTATTAATTTTCAAAACTGATCCATCGAAACCTGCGATTGACCCTGCATATATGTTCATATAGAACGCTAAGACAGTAAGAGCCACGATAGAAAAAATAATGTACGCATATTTTCTATGTTCAACAAATCTAGAAATATTAACTTTTTCAATCAATTTTCTAAGAATAAACGAAAATACCAACAAGTTCGCCAGCATTCCCGCACAGTAAATTAGTGTTGGTAACAATTCATTAAATATTTCATCATATTTAAAGTTCAAGCCCGGTACTAAAATAAAACCTACTATAGAATCACTGATAGTAAGCAAAATAATGACCACAAGCGTAATAGAACCTGAAACTATCACATTTTTATTTTTCCAATATAAGGCACTTACAAAAACAATCAACACAAAAATCATCGACCAGTATTGAACTAATGTAAATAAAGGGAAGGCTAGCATAGCAATTGCTATAGTAACCAATCCCTCTTTAATTGAAAAAACTTTGTTTGTCAAAATCTGGATTGCTATAAAAATACCCGTTATCTGTATAATTGCCATCAAAATACTAAACATATTAATCCTCCACTGTCTAAAATATCTATGTTTAAATATGTAAGTTTGCCTTCTTTTTATTTTAGCATGAATTTTGATGTTATACAGTTTTAAATTTATTTATTTTCGTTTTTTTCTTGCATTTTCACAAATGGACTTTTTGGTTCGTATACAAACATGAAACAAGCTTTACTCATAGAAGAATCCGCAACTTTCATGGATTGTTCTTCTAGCTTTCTAGAAAGGAATTTACCAACTGATTTATTCATATTTTTCATAGTTCCGATACCTCCTTTTCAATAGTTTGTAAGTAAGTGGATTAATACTTATCACCTGAAACAAAGATCCTACCATGATTAATGTTTTCATCTCTGCGAATGGTATTAGTAACGCAATTCCCGTTAAAATTAGCGTTCCTATCATCGCTTTTCTTTTTAGTTTTTTCCGGTGTTCTTCACCGATTAAAGGCAAACTTTCTGTGTCTGCCGGAGCGAATAAAAACATGTTGAGTAGTATAAATGCAAATGTGCCTAAAACAATCCAATTATTAGAAGGTATATTTTGGAAAATAAAAGGTGCAAGCACAAACATTGTTAAGCTAATTAGTGTACAGTTCAATGTTTTGGTCGCATGTAATCCAAAAGAATACCGTCTGAGCCATAAATATGACAGATGCACTGTCACTGTTTGCAGTAATAACCCTGTTACTAAGGCAATACCGTATACGATTGCAAACTTCATGACGTTAATTAAAATTATCTCCAGCCCATATTTTACTTTTAAATAACCTTCTTCGTCATCTTTCCAGCGATCTTTTGAAATCAAAACATCCGCCATTCTTTCTGACAAAGGTACTTTTGCAGTAAAATTACTCAACTAATTCACCTCCACTAACATTTTACAACGAATTTAGCCATTATAACCAAAAATGTAATGAAATGTCCGATTCTTGTCATGAACGACTCAAAAACAGCAAAAATGCCGATTTTTTGGATACATTTCAGAATTTTCAAACGTGTAAAAAGTACCTCTGAATAGTAACAAAAGACTATATTAACCTTTAACTTTAGTAATATTATTCATAAAAAAAGCTACCTGCGAAAGAATAATCACAGGTAACTTTTCGTGTTTTTAGTCATCTTGTTCTGTTTGTAAGACATCTAATGTTTTTGAATTTAACTTAATTTCGTATTTATTGTTACCTTGTTTTACAGTTACTTCATAATAAGTTGTATCTAATTCTCTTTCTATTTTCCAACTTGTTACATCGCCTGCTTGCTCGCTAACGGCTTTGTCCATTGCTTCTTTTGGTGATTTAATTCCATCTAAGCTGATTTTTTCGTTTTCTTTTTCTACTCCACCTGTATCTTCTTTATCTAATTTATCGGTTTCGTCAGCTAATTCTTCTTTTGTTTCTGCATTAAATTTCATTTCGTACTCATTATCGTTTGAGATACCTTCTACTTTATAAATATATTTTCCCAAGTTTTTCTCTAATTCAACGCTAGAAATTTCTGCATCACTATGTTTATCTTTAAATGCTTTCACCGCGTCTTCATAACTCATATCGAAGCTTTTATTTTGCAAGCTATCGGATGAACTTTTATCGTTGTTACTTTTGCTACTAGTAGTTTCTTTACTGCTATTACTTGAAGAAGTATCCTTATCATCATTAAAACTACACGCAGATAGTGCTCCTACTAATAATACTGCCACCCCTACTGTTGCTAATTTTTTATACATTTTTGTTGCCACCTGTGTATTTTTTTACTTCTATTTAAGAATAACATGAATGTAAGATGCTAAACGTCCAACTTAAGCCCTAAGTTTCCTCCGCATAAAGTCTCCATTTAACAAAAAACAGCCTAGAAATAAATTCTAGACTGTTAATAGTTAACTTATTTTTCTTCAGCAACAAATGGTAGTAATGCCATTTGGCGAGAGCGTTTGATAGCAACAGTAAGTTTACGTTGATATTTAGCGCTTGTTCCAGTTACACGACGAGGTAAAATTTTACCACGTTCGGAAACGAATTTTTTAAGAAGTTCTACATCTTTATAATCGATATGCGTAATACCATTGGAAGTAAAGTAACATACTTTTTTCCGACGGCGTCCGCCTCTGCGTCCTCCAGCCATTGAAAGTTCCTCCTATCTTAAAGTTCAAACCGCTAAAATGAATTTAGAATGGTAAATCGTCATCAGAAATGTCGATTGGCTTACCATCACTTGCAAAAGGATCATTGTTAGTGGATTGATAATTTTGATTTTGAGATTGTTGCTGGTCCTGTCCGAATCCACCGTTATTAGTAGGTGCTTGTCCGAAGTTATTTCCACCGTTATTATAATTATTGTTGTTATTTCCGCCTTGATAGTTATTATTTCCGCCACCGCCATTAGAATTGCGCGGCTCAAGGAATTGAACACTCTCAGCTACAATTTCTGTCACATAAACACGTTTGCCATCGTTTCCCTCGTAATTACGAGTTTGAACCCGGCCATCAACGCCTGCCATGCTTCCCTTCTTCAGGAAATTAGCAACGTTTTCTGCTGGTTTACGCCAAACAACACAATTAATAAAGTCAGCTTCTCGTTCTCCCTGTTGGTTAGTGAACGTACGATTTACAGCTAATGTAAAAGTCGCAACGGCCACACCAGCTGGAGTGTAACGTAATTCAGGATCCTTTGTTAAGCGTCCTACAAGTACTACACGATTCATCATGCAAAACCAACCTCCTCTCGTTTAGTAAATCAAGGTCCTAGCCTTGAATAAATTCTTATGCTTCTTCTTTAATTACCATGTGACGAACGATATCATCAGAAATTTTTGCTAAACGGTCAAATTCGTTGATAGAATCTGCTTTGTCAGCATTCAATTTCACGATGTGGTAAAAACCATCACGATAGTCATTGATTTCGTATGCTAAGCGACGTTTACCCCATTCTTTTGATTCGATGATCTCCGCGCCATTTTCAGTTAAGATTCCGTCAAAGCGTTCAACAACAGCTTTTTTCTCATCTTCTTCAATGTTTGGGCGAATAATGTACATAATTTCGTACTTTCTAGCCATCTACTCTACACCTCCTTGTGGTCTTAAGCGGCTCTGATAAGGTATGTAATCACACCATATCCCTGAAATTCAGACTGCCTTTAGCAAGCCTTAAAATCAAGAGCGAGCAAGGAATAATTTATAATTACTCACAATAAAATATTATATCATAGCGCAAACTAACCAGCAAGATATTTCTCGAAAATTTCTGGTTTGAAAACACTATAGCATATCTTAAAAACAGCGACAATACTTTTTGTGAAAGTCGTTTTTTGAGGGGAAATACCAGTTTTTCAAAGCTTATTTTAGATTTTCCCTAGTTATCGGCATTGTCATACATCTAGGACCCCCGCGCCCCCTAGAAAGCTCCGAGCTAATTACCTCATGAACCTTAATACCAGCCTTTCTTAAAAGGTCATTTGATACGTGATTTCGATCATATGTAATTACTTCTCCCGGCGCAATCGCAAGCGTATTAGCACCATCATTCCACTGCTCTCTCGCTGAAACAATCACATCTTCTCCGCCACAAGGAATAAAATCAACTTCTGGCACACCTAGAACTTCGGCAATTACACGCTTAAAATCTCTACGCGGAGTAATTTCTAGCCCGTTCTCACTTT
Organism: Listeria sp. MAN/IMW/UF555; assembly: GCF_058684075.1. Lineage (NCBI taxonomy): Bacteria > Bacillati > Bacillota > Bacilli > Caryophanales > Listeriaceae > Listeria > Listeria sp. MAN/IMW/UF555. Next base: position 176,046 of record NZ_JBZWZS010000003.1, read on the forward strand.
TTTCTAAAATATAGACATTTAGTTCGCCTTGCTGGTTTTGAATAGCGGGATGAATTGTAAACTGTGCAAAATTGACCATTGTAAAAACTGTATCTAAATGCATAAATGATCTTGTTTCTGGTATTTCAGCTGCTAGTACTCGCTTGATTTTTGGAGCGCGACTAAATAAACTTTCTGCTAGCCGCTCAACCGCGCGCGCATCAGTTCGCTCGGAAACACCAACGAGAACCGTTTCCTCATTCAAAATGAGCTCATCTCCGCCCTCTAATGGGAAAGGCTCTTCTCGACCAGACCATATCGGGATTTCTTGACCACTAAAACGAGGATGATGTTTTAAAATGAGCTCAATAAATAGTGACTCTCGTCTTCTTGCAGGTTGGAACATTTTGTTAATTGTTACACCACTACCAATGACTGCAGCCGGATCACGTGTAAAATATAAATTAGGTAACGGATCCAAGAAAAACGGATATTGTTCGTCCATCATTTCATTTAAATGTTTCTTTTTTCGTTCTGGAATTTCTGATTTTTTCAATCCGGACATCAGTTTTTTAATCATTTCTTCTTCATCAAAAGCCATCAAATAATCACGTACATAGAGAGCACTTTCATCCATTTGATTGGATTCTTTAATCATTTTCGTTAAAAAATGTCCTTTATTACTAGCTTCTTTTAACGCTTCTGCTGCTAATTTTTCTAAGTAGAGTACTTCAATATTCGAGTCTTGCATCGTTTTGACAAAAAAATCATGTTCCTTCTGCATCATTTTTAAGTAAGGTATGTCGTCGAATAATAACGACTCTAGATATTCTGGCGTGATATTTTCCAACTCAGAACCGGGCCTTTTTACAAGGACGGTTTGCAGTTTACCAATTTCGGATGTAATATTTAAACCATTTTCCATTTCTACCACCTCTTCCTAAACAATTACCCCAAAACTTATCATTTATACATTTCCCGGGAAATAAAAAAACACGGAAATTAATCCGCGTTTTTTTGAGTCATTTTACTTCTAATAAAGGAAACTACCATCGGAATTACTGAAACTACGATGATTCCGATCACAACTAATGAGAAGTTGTCTTTAACGATTGGGAAATTACCAAAGAAGTAGCCTGCAAGTGTACAAAGTAGAACCCAAACAGTTGCTCCTAATATATTATAATTGATGAAATAACGATAATTCATTCGACTTGCCCCCGCAACAAACGGTGCAAATGTACGAATGAAAGGCATAAATCTAGCAATGAAAATCGTTTTTCCACCATGTTTATTGAAGAACGCCTCTGCTTTTTCCATTTTTTCTTGGTTTATTAATCTCCCAAACCAACTATCTTCTGGTATGGAAGTTCCAATTTTTTTACCGATTTGATAGTTTACTGAATCCCCGATGACTGCTGCTAACCAAAGTGTGATAATTAGAGGCACAATATGTAAAATTGAACCGTCCAACACGGATAAAGCTCCCGCGGCAAATAGTAATGAATCCCCTGGTAAGAACGGAAATACTACTAGGCCAGTTTCTATGAAAACAATCAAGAACAAAATGATGTAAGTCCAAATTCCAAAATTGTTTATAATCTCCACTAAATGTTGGTCAATATGCAAAATAAAATCAATGATGTACGTAATAAAATCCACCAGGCACTCACTTCCTTTTCTTTTTTTAAAAGTCAAAGTCCATTTTACCACAAGTTAACTCTCCGTGTATCAGACTTGTGACTTATTTATCAATTTTTAATAATTAAATGTCTTTTCTCTTACTTACAAAATTCAGGAAGTAGTGTGTAAAAAAGACTGGAAAACCCCTACTTACTTCGGGTTTTCCAGTCTTTTAGTAATTTTTAAGCGTAGTCTCCAGGTTTTGTTTTACTTTTCATTGCTACGCCAAAGTCTGTGTAGATACGTTCTGTTAATTTGTTCCCTTTCAACTCCGCAATGTGATGAGCTAAGATTTGGAAAGGAAGAATCATTAGAAATGGTGCTTGAAATTCATCCAACTCAGCGGGAATCGCTAGCGTACGGTCATTCTCAGCTGTACCAAACTTAATAGTATACGTAAATGGCGTGTATTTGGATTCATAATCGCGTAATAGCACTAATCGCTCTGTAACTGCGCTTTCTGTTTCTATGAAGAAAATTCTATGCTGCGGGTTTACTTCTAAATATGGGCCATGCATAAACGCTTCTAAATCAAGACCTTGCGATGGTACACGAACTGTTTCTGAGAATTTTGTTTCAAATTCTTTGCACGTTCCAACTGTTGGACCATAACCAATCGCAGTAAACTTTGGTGCTGAAGCAAATTCATTTTTCCATTTTTCATAAAATGCTTCTGTTCGGGCAATTGTTTCTGGAATGGCGTCAGTTGCTCGACGGAACGCACTAATTTCGTTATTAAAACGAGTCCCATCAATTTGCGCCGTTTTATAAGCGAAATGAAGGCCTGTTAGCATTAATGTCAAGACTGTTGCAGTGAAGCCTTTTGTTACGTAACCAACCCGTTCTTTTCCACAACCTATATCAAGTGTGATATCCGCAAACTCCGCAATTTCACTTGTTACATCACTGGTTAGCGCAACTACTGGCACGGAAGCTTCTTTTTTCACACGTTCTAGCGCGGAAATAGTCGATGTGCTCTGACCACTTTGTGAAATACCGATAACTAAATCTAGGTGACTTGATAATTTTTCGTAATAGAGATGATTGAATGGTTCTTCAATAGTAATGCGTACGTCAGCTAGATTTTCAATGTAATATTTGGCACTTTGGGCTGCATTCAAACTTGATCCAGTAGCTAAAATCAGCCATTCTTTTGCGCCATTTTTTACTAAAGCTTCTAATTGTTCTGCATTTTTTTGGAAATTAGCTAAAATTGATTTGCACATTTCCTCTTCTTCGTTAATATAAGTCATCATTGTTGGTTTCATTTAAACTTCTCCATTCGTTACTGTTTCTGCTTCAACGTTTCCAGCAGCTTTTTGTTCTAAAACGTACGCGCGGTTAGCTACAAGTACAAATGGTAGGTAAATGAGCGTTCCAACGACGATAATTGCGATTTGTAAGATGGAAGCGCGAATGTCCCCACCTGTTGCAAGATACCCTGAAAGTACAGGCGGTGTTACCCAAGGAATCAAGATGTACGTTTGGCTAATCCAGCCCCATGAAGTTGCAAAATACGCCATTGCTGTTGAAGCAAGTGGTGCGATAACTAGCGGAATACCGTAAATCGGGTTGAATACAACTGGCAAACCGAACATAAGTGGTTCACTGACATTGAAAATACTAGGGATTAAGCCAAATTTTGTTACCATGCGATGATCTGGTCGTTTTGAGGCAATGAAAATCGCGATAACTAAACAGATAATTGTTCCGCCACCACCCATATAAACAAACGCATCTAAAAACGGCTGTGTAACAATATTTGGTAAAGCTGATCCTGCATTGACAGCATCAATATTTTGTTGCAAGGAAGTTAATAGTACTGGCCCTGAAATTGCGCCTAATACGAATGCACCGTGAATACCAAATACCCATAAGAATCCCGCTAAAAATACATAAAGTAGAATACCTGGTAACGTTTGGAAACCGCCTACTAGTGGGATTTGTAGAACTTTTACGATAATTTCTGGAATACTCATTGATACAAAACTAACTACGAGCACTTCAATAATTGCTAAAATACTTAAAACTAAGAAAGATGGAATTAAAATGTTAAATGATTTTGCAATTGCCGGTGGAACACTTTCAGGCATGGAAATCTTTAATTTTTTACTTTTTGAGAATTTTGCAAGCATTGTAATACTAACTAAAGAAGCAATAATCGCTAGGAACATCCCAGTTGAACTTGTCATTTCTTGTGTTAAAACGCCGCCAGCCTCAAACGCTTTTCCGTCAACAGACATTAAGTGTGAAGACGCGGGAATTAAGACTACATAAGCTGCAACTGCAACCATTCCTTCCGTACGACCTTCCATTCCATATGATTTAGCTAAAAAGTTCCCGATTAGAAACGCTGCTAAAATCGCCATAATACCAAGTGTCGCATTATAAACTTGCACACCTACACCCAAATAATTTTCTACATTTGGAATGAATTTAAGCAGACCATTCTCTGGTTGAAGCAAAACATTATTTACAAGTAAGAAAAATGCTGCAATAATCGTAATCGGAATCATTGCTGCAAAGCCATCACGAATTGCCATAATGTGCTTTTGCGATGAAATTTTTTGGGCAAAAATTGATAATCCTTCAATAAACCGACTAGATAAACTTCTCTCTGAACTCATTTTTTTGTCCTCCTATGACTTTCCTGTTATTTTGTTTAAATCTGCTACAATTGACATCCATTTGCCGGCATTACCGACCCAAACTTCCTTATAAGTTGCATTATTAAACTCCGGCCAGTATGGTTCATCTTCATTTCTAAAGGTTTCCATTCCGACTGGTATCTCCCCTGTGATTTCGCCGTTAAGCACACTATACTGCTGCGCGTAACGGTAACCTTCGCCGTGCATCATTGATTGTCCAAATGGGTTCATTCCTATTACCCACTGCAACTGACCTTCTGCAATATTTAACAGCGCCTTATCTTGCAAAATTTTCCCAGCAATTGATGCCGCTTTTCCTGCCGAAAGTAAAATGGCGTTATTGCCTCTAAACGAGAACCAGATTGGGAATTTCCGTAAAGCTATCTCGTCATTTATTTTGATACCTTGTTCGAATTGTAATTGGTATTCTTCTATCGCTCGTTCATCAATGAGTAAATGTTGTAAGTGAAAACTTGCTTCGTCTAAATACTCGTCTTTTTTGTAAAGTCCGGCTGGAATGAGCGGATACGGTTTAGTGAAACGCGTTACTTTTTTCAAATAGTCACCGTACATTTCGACCGCTTGTAGCCAAGTTTGTTTTTCGGCGTGACCAGGTTGCGTTTCAAGAGCCGCCTCAAGTGCCATCAAATAAAGATGTTCACGCGCTTGATGATTGAAATGTTGAATAACATTGTGCGTTTTATCTCGGTAGAAAAATCCTTTGTAAAGTTCGCTAGTTTCGCTGTCTTTAATCCCAGTTTTTTCTTGTGCCTCTAACATCAAATCTAACCATTCGACCGCTTTTTCTGCGTATATTTCTTTGTTTGTTAATTGATAAACCATCGAAGCCGCCCATGAAGCCGTTGCGTAATACAAACTTTCTGAGGTTTGATACGTATGCTCCCAGAAAATCGGTTTTTGCCCAGTTCCATGTTTTTCAAGTTCCGCTATCGCAAAAAGTAAATCTTCTTCCGCAATTCGTAGTAGATGATTCTGCATAGTGGCGTTATCCTGGATTTGGCTGCCGATATACGCTTCAATCCCCGCACAGTAAAAATTCTCATAAGCTTGATTATGAACTCGCGCGATTGCGTCATCCATGCCACCAACAAGACCATCCGTCCATCTAGTCATACCAGCACTTGTCGCTCTAAAACCATCTCCAAAGCGGGTTTTCAATATGAAATCTAACCCCCACTCACCTTCTTCTAAAAGGCGCATCCGTAACATTTCATCTTTTTCAGATAAACTCGCAGCCATTTCATATAAAGCCATCGTTACTTCGGCCGTTTGAATAAGTTGTTGCGAAACATCACCCGCGTCATGCCAACCACCATTGAATGACAGCTGTTTTCCATTATGTTCAGCGATAATATCCGCATGACAAGTCGTATGTTTTCCAAAAATCGGGCAACCACAACGTTCACAGAAAATAAAATTAAGTGATTTCCAGATAGAAGATTCCCAAATCACTTCGGAAGTCCCAATTTGGAACAGTTCCGATTGCATCTCAGCAAATTTCAAATAATACTCACCCACAGTTTGTAAATCTGAAAAATCAAGAATAATGAAATTGCCAGTTTCGGTTGTATTTTGGTACCCTTTTCCGGTGAAAACGACTTTATTTGTTTCTTTTTCGTGGATTGTAAAGGAATTCGCTTCAAGTTTATTGGCACAAAACGCCACTTTTGGCATGTCTTTTGCGTATCCGTTGTGGGAATAAATTAGCGAATTATCTTGCGGAACCCAGCCCTTGGAGATTTCCGGCTCACTGATTTGCTCTAGTTTAATTTCACTAATTAATAACTCCATTGTTCCAGCAGTCAGCCGCTCTGGGCCATTCAAATAATAGCTAAAACTAATTTCTGTCATTTTATCCCGTGGCAATCCTTCAATTTCAAAAATGACATCGTTCCATTCATGGTTGATTAAATTCACGCCATGAACGCCTTCACGTCCATATATATCAGGTACTTTCACGGTTCCATCATTTTTAAAGCTAATCATTAAATATGGATTCGTTACACCTGGAAAATCTGGGAAAACTTGAATTCTCACGCGGTTAAAGCTGTTCCAATCCTCATTTTGAAGTGGCGCAGATATGAGAACGTTACCAAAATTGGTGTAGTCACCGTCATCTGGCGCACCTGCTGGCCAATGTGGCATAACAACTGGAGAAGTCAACTTAATCTCACCTTGATCAGATATAGCAAAATCGCCAGCGCCTTGATGTGTAAAATCTAAGGAAACCTGTTTTTCAGAGCTAAGTAACGTTCTACTTGATAAAACTTGTTTCTTTTTCGCTATCGTTTCTAGCGCATGTTCCGTTTCAATTGGAAGTGGTCGATGAATAATACCTGTTTGCACAATTTGTTGCTTCATTTTCGGCTTCATTCTTGTCCTCCTTCATTTCCTAGTCTCATTCCAATAACTGCCGCCCCAATTAAGCCAACTTTATCCTTCTCAAGCTGTGAGCGAACAACGCCTTTCGTAACAAAACGGATTGTATTACTTTGAAGATTAGCTTTTATCTTTTGGAAAAAATGCTCGTTTCTTGTCACTCCGCCGCCTAGAATGACACATTCTGGATCTGTCGTCCGAACCATATTCATAATCAAATTAGCTAGCTGAAGCGTGGCATTATCAATGATTTTTTCAGCCAATTCATCTTTTTGTTCTGCTGCATGAAGAACCATTTTTCCAGTTAATTCGGTTTTATTATTAGCAAGAAGGGATGTAGGGTATTCATTTAAATGTCTAAGCGCTTCTTCTTTTATTCCAAGACCAGAAGCAAGACGCTCCACACAGCCGTATCTGCCACAACCACACAGTACATCGCTATGAATATCTACAACGGCATGACCAATTTCACCAGCGTTAAAGTGCCCGCCTTGCGTAATGCGCCCGTCTACAACAAATCCAGCAGCAAGACCAGTACCAACATTTAAATAAATAAAATCATTTGTTTCTCGCCCCCAACTAAATTGTTTTTCAGCCATTGTTGCGCAAACTACATCATTACCAAGCCTCACTGGCAATCCTGTTTTCGCTTCTAACATTTTCGCTAGTGGTATCGGATTTGTTTTTCCTGGTTCGATTTCCAGCCAAATGCCCGCCTTATAATCTACGCGCCCTACTAGGCCCACACCGATCCCAATTTGTTTCGTTGCTATAAAACCAATATTTTCCGAGTAATCATCTAGCGCATTTAGCAGAACTTCTACCGCTTTGGCTTGATTTTCTGTATTGCTCGGGTAGCTTTTGGACCGCAGCACCTCCCCATCTTTTGTTACTTCACCGATTAAAATTTTAGTGCCACCTAGATCAATGCCGATGACAGATTCTTGTATGTTCAACTATTCCACCTCATTTTTGGTAACGTTACCAAATTAAAACGTTTGTTGATAGCGCTTTCTAACATAGAATAACCGGATAAATTTAATATGTCAACCCTTTTTCACTTATTTTTGATAACGTTACCAAATTTCACTTGTTATTTAGACCCAAATAAGCTACACTTAAAATAGCTAAAAACGCTTACGAGGTGAATATTCCTAATGAAAAAAATAACTATACAAGAAATTGCAAAACTTAGCGGTGTTTCCGTTTCAACTGTCTCTCGAGTGATTAATAATAGCCCCTCGGTTTCAGCAGCGAAACGCAAGAAAATCCAAGCAATTATAGACGAACACAATTACACACCTAGCGTCTTTGCGCGTGGAATGGTCAATAAACAAACAAAAAATATTGGCGTAATTTTACCGGATATTTCCAATCCTTATTTCATTTCACTCATAACGCAAATCCAAAAATTCGCGCTAGATTACATGTTTTCGACAATTTTATTTAATACGATGCTTGCCGAGCCAAATAATAAGAATAACAAACATCCTTTGACGGAAGAAGATTACTTAAAAATTATTTTAGAAAAACAAGTGGATGGATTACTTATTTTAGGTGGCGAAATTGATAAAGAAGTTGTTTCAAAAGACTATATCAATGCTTTAAATCAGCTAAATAGAGAAATTCCAGTTGTCGTTATTGGTTCAAAAATTCCCGAACTCAACTGTTTATTTATTGAACGTAATTTAAAAAAAGGCATAACAACTTTAGTTAGCCATCTGACAGCGCTAGATCACAAAAATATTGGCTTTATTGGCGGGGAAGCTGGTGTGAAAATCACCTCCTACCGATTGGAATCATTTAAGGCTGCTATGGCTAGTTACAATCATCCGGTTAACGAAGATTGGATTGTTCTTTCTGACTACTATACAGCTGATGGATACACGGCGATGACTAAACTTCTGGAAAATAACACTACTTTACCCACTGCACTTGTAGCAATCAATGATAATGTTGCAATTGGAGCGATTAGAGCGATTAATGACGCGAAACTTTCTTGCCCGGAAGATATTGCCATCGTCAGCTGCGATCAGTTTATGAATGGCGATTATCAAACCCCGCGCTTAACTTCAATGGATCAACACAATGAATACCTTGGAAAAATGGCACTTTTGCAATTGATTAGCGCAATTAACGGTCAAGTTGAGCCGATGATAATTAATCATAATCCAGAATTAATCATCCGCGAATCATGCGGTTCCAAGCTATAATGAAAGGAAGGTTTACTTGGAAAAATACTTAATTTGTTCTGATTTAGACGGAACATTACTACTAAAAAATCAAACAATCTCACCAAAAACACTAGGGTTACTGCAACAATTAATAGAAGAAGGGCATCATTTCACCGTTTCTACTGGCCGAATGTATAATTCCGCAACCGACTTCGCCAAACTGGTTCATCCAAAAGCAGATGTTATTGCCTCAAATGGTGGCGTAGTGGCAGTTTCCGGCGAAATCATCCAACAAGAAAAAATGAAACAATCCGCATTACTAGAAACATTTTTATTATGCCAAGACCATGATCTACCAGTGTTTTTCTTCTCGACTGACACGGTTTACTACACTAAAAATCCACCTTATTATTTTACCGATGAAGAAGATAAAGGTCGCGTAAATGCAACAAAACTCGTTGCAATTAAAACAAAAGAAACCTTCTTGGAGCATGCTAATCAGTTCATTAACGGCATTGTCATTGAAGAAGAGGATTTCGATAAACTTGCAATCCTTCGAAACGAATTAGAAAAACTATCTGACGTTTCTATTCTTTCTTCTCATGCTAACAATATCGAAATTTTGCCCAAAGATATGGATAAAAAATATGCCGTGAAAAACCTCGCTGCACATTTAGACATCAAACCAGAAAATGTTATTAGTTTTGGTGATGGTGAAAACGATATTGGAATGCTTGAAGTAGCTGGTGCTGGAGTCGCAATGGAAAATGCGAGTGAATTAGTGAAAAAAAGCGCTGATTTTGTTACTACTGCAAATGATGCTGACGGAATTTATTACTTTTTAAAAAAATATCTTAATCGTTAATAAAAAAAGCTGCCCACGTGGACAGCTTTTTTTCATTTATTCTTCTACAGAAGCAGCTTCTTCATAGTTAATTAGTGCAATTAATCCACCAACAGCAAGTAACACGATTGGTAGTAAGAACATGATGGAAATCGACATGGTGCAACCAATTGCAGCTGCAACCATCATTGCTCCACCAAGACGAGGTTTATGCGAAACAACAAACGATCCTGCAAGCCCCACCCCTGAAAGCACAAGCGAACCAATCGTTAACATATAGAAGAAAAACGATTCCTCTTCTAAAGCCTGTGAAATATCAGGAATAACAAGAACCATCAAACTAAATCCAATACCCATTGCCGCCCCTAAAAAGCCAAGTAATCCTTCAACTTTCATGATAAAAACTCCTTTTTCATACGCATTTTCTTTTATGTTATCATTTTAACAAAAAATTGAATAGTTTTCAGCTTGGAGAATTAAAAAAAGACCGTCAATCAAGTCGGTCCAAAAAGGGAGTTTAGGATTTTAAGGAATTCTACAATTAGCAAAAAGGGAGTAAAACTAATTGTATTCCTTGCTTACAAGTTCTATATTAAAGGTTAATTATGAACATTTCGCAATAAAAATATTAAAAATTTGTTAATGTTTCACGTGAAACATTAATTTTTGCTCCAATTAGGCATGGTTTTGCTTCGACACTATGACCGATTTCCTTAGTTCGGAAAACAGGTAACTTATATTTTAATCCAATCTGTTGATATAAGATGCCTATTCTGTCGTATTCTCCGTTTTTCTCAGCCTCAGTGTGTTCTCCCACAACTATTCCTAAGCATTTCGAAAACACATCTAACTGTTCTAATTGCGCTACGTAAGAAGCAATTTTCGCCTCTTTTCCACCTAAACTTTCTAACAAAATTATTTTATTCGAGACATCAGGCATAAATTCCGTTCCTGCTAGTTTCAAAAAGCAGCGGATATTCCCACCAACGACCTCACCCGGGCTCCATTCAATCTCAGTAAGGAATTTTCCATTTATCTCAATTTGATTCTCGAAAAACGCTTTTTGGAATTGCACTCGTTGTATCTCGCTAGCTTCACTTACTAAATTTCGCAGTAAATAATTAAAGCCAGGCTGCTTCGTCTTCGCAAAAATTGCATTTAATATTACGGTTAAGTCGCTATAGCCAATAAAAGGTTTGGCTGCTTTTTTTATAATGTCAAAATTAAGATATGGTAATACTTGATTAGCCGCATCCCCTCCTGAAATGTCAAAAATCATTTTTACATCCACATTTTGATATAGTTTCATTAATTCGGCTGCTCGTTCCTCAGGAGTACCACTAAAAGGCGAATCATCTGTTTGAAAAATAGTTTTCGCAAAAACCACCTGAAGTCCAAATTCCTTTTCTAAGACTTGTTTAAGGCGCTTCAAATCCTTCTCGTCTTCTTTTTTCCGACCATCAGAACAACAAATGATCCCTATCAAATCGCCCTTTGCTAACATCCGCTCACCGCCTATTTTTCCCTCAGTATAACATAAAAACAGCTTGAGCAGATTTTCGCCCAAGCTGTTTATTAATGGATTTTAGATTACTAATGTGATTAAACGTTCTTCTAGTTTAGCTTCTTTTGCATCTGTAATCATTACGTCTAAATATTGATTAGAGTTTGTTACTACTACTGGAGTTGTAACATCATATCCAGCTGCTTTAATGCCTTCAATATCAAATTCAGTTAGTAATTGACCTTTTTCGATTACATCGCCTTGTTTAACATGTGCTGTGAAGAATTTACCTTCTAGTTGAACTGTATCCATACCGATGTGGATTAATACTTCTGCACCGTCATTCGTTGTAATACCGATTGCATGACCAGTTGGGAAGATAGTTGTTACTGTTCCTGCTGCTGGAGCTACAACGCGTCCGACAGTAGGGATAATTGCTACACCTTTTCCAAGTGCACCGGATGAAAATGCTTCGTCTTTTACGTCTGCTAAAGTTACGATTTCGCCAACTACTGGAGCTGGAATTGTTTCACGTTCGATTAAAGTTTCGCCTTCTGTTACGTTAGTTTCTTCTACAACTGCTTCAGCTGGATCTTTGAATCCTGCTACATAAGTTAAGATGAAACCAAGGATGAAGCTGATAACAATTGCGATAACTACCCACCAGAATGCACTTGTAATACCAGCACCTGGTTGGAAGAAGTTAGGAAGACCGAAGATTCCAAGTCCACCCATAATATAAACTTTTGCACTTGCAAAACCAATGATTCCGCCACCGATTGCACCTGCGATACAGCTCATGATGAATGGTTTTTTCAGTGGTAAAGTAACCCCGTAAATCGCTGGCTCAGTTACACCAAAGATACCGGAAATAAATGCTGGAATACTAAGAGATTTGATTTTTTTGTTTCTAGTTTTGAAGAATACTGCTAATACTGCACCGATTTGGGCAAAAGAAGCACCGAACATCATTGCAAGTACTGGATCTGCTCCAAGTGTTGTTAAGTTGTTGATTGCCACTGGAATAAGACCCCAGTGAAGTCCAAAGATAACGAATACTTGCCAGAAACCACCTAAGATTAAACCAGCAACAACTGGGCTTAAGTTATAAATCCAAATTGTTCCTGCTCCAAGTAATTGACCAGCCCAAGTTGCGATTGGTCCGATTACAAGGAAAGTAATTGGAACTACTACTAATAGTGTACAGAATGGAACTACGAAAGTTTTAATTACATCTGGAATGATTTTCTTGAAGCCTTTTTCTACTTTTGAACCAAAGTATGTTGCTAAAATAATTGGAATAACAGAAGATGCATAAGACATCAAGATAACCGGAATTCCTAAGAAAGTTACGTGAATTGGAGATTCAAAAATTGTTCCTGCAAAAAGTGTGTAAATTGGGTCACCTGCTGAAATACCTGCAAGCGTCGGATAAACTAGGGCACCACCTATTGCCATCCCGATAAATATGTTTCCGCCGAATTTTTTCATCGCTGTGAAACCTAGGAAGATTGGGAAGAAGTAGAATAAACAATCCCCAATTGCATAAAGTAGTTGGTAAGTACCTGAAGTAACTGTAATCCAACCAAATGCTGCAAACATTGCTGTGAAACCTTTAATCATACCTGTTGCGGCTAATACACCTAGAACTGGTGTAAATACGCCGGAAATCATATCGATAAAACGGTTGAAGATATTACCACTTGCCGGAACATTACTATCGTCTCCTTCAGCTGAAATACCACCAACTTCTAATACTGCTTTGAATACGTCTGGTACGTGGTTACCAATAACAACTTGATATTGGCCACCGCTTTTAATTACGGAGATTACTCCATCAAGCTTTTCAATTTCTTTTGTGTTCGCAATATTCTCATCTTTCAGTTTAAACCGAAGTCTGGTAATACAATGGAAAACACTGTTGATATTTTCTTTTCCGCCGACATTTTTCAAGATGTCTTTTGCTAACTGTTCATATTTCATTTTGACGACTTCCTTCCTCTTTTTGGTTTTTTGGGCAAAAAGAAAAACCTAAGCTCATTCGAGGACTTCACGTATACACGTGTCCTACAAATCAGCTTAGGTTTTGCCCAATGAATTGGTAACAATCCTTTGTGATGAGATAAATATATCATATAAAGAAAACGGTTGCAAGCCTTTTTTAAAAATTTTTTTATTTGGGGAGTTTTAGCGCTCCCCAAACAAGTCTGTACCATGTATTTCAGCCGCTCCCGTTTCTTTTGTAATCCATTCCAGATTGTGCGATTTAATTCCTCCACCTGGTAAAATAATGATTCGTCCCGCTGCATAATCAATATATTTTCGCCAATGAACAAAGGTTTCTTCGGGAAGTTTAGCTCCGTCACCACCGTGCGTGAGAATTCGCGTAACACCTTGTTCAGCTAACCAGTCAATTGCCGATAATTTTTCTTTTTCTATTAACTCATCAAACGCCATATGAAAAGTCACTTCCAGACCTTTTGCGGCTTTCAATAATTCATCTATGGCTGGTTTATCTAGTAATCCCGCGTCCGTAATACAGCCGAAAACCACGCCATCAGCTAACAATTTCTTATACATCAAAATATCATCAATCATAATCGAAATTTCTTCTTTTGTATAAACAAAATTGCCTTTTCGCGGACGAACCATTGCCATTACACTTACATTTTGTTCGTGGCAAATTTCCACCACATGTTTCGCAACCCCGTAACTAACCGAAGTTCCGCCCTCTGCCAAATTATCGCAAAGTTCAATTCGATTCGCCCCAGCCGCAATAACCCCTTCTAAATTAGTAGTGTTTTCAATACAAGCCTCTTTTAAAACCATCATATAGCCTCCAAAAAAGCGCGAAAACAGTGTTCATTTTCGCGCGTGTTTTTATTATAAATGGAAAATCCGATCAGCGAACTTATCTTCAATCGCAAAATTGTATTCGTAACCACCATCAATATTAGCACTACGATAAACTGGTGGAGTATAGCCTTTTTCAAGCATCAGCTCTACCGCTTCATAGATCGTTTGCTGAAGAAGTAATACGGCGGAGAAAGACGATGTTCCACAAACTTTTCCTTCTAAGCCATCTAATTCAAGTGCCGCGTCGCCTTGAACCGAGCGATTATCTAAAATTACATCCGCAAATTCATACAACAGTTTTCCTGAAGAATGCCTTGAGGCTGCTGTTTGCGAGGCATCGAGCGCTGTCACAACAATCAATTTACAACCCTGTGCCTTAATCCATTCGGCAAGTTCTATCCCCATTGGATTGCGACCTGAGTTAGATATAAGAAAGAATATATCGTTTGGTTTCGCTTGTAACCTATGAGTCAATAATGATCCAACGCCCTCAATAGATTCATAGTATCCACCCGCGGGATCCATAATAACCTTCGACGGAATAAGTCCACCCGCTCTCCCACAAACTTCAATCGCCGCTGCATAAGAATGTCCACTACCGAAAGCTTGGATAATGCCTTCGTTCATAATGCTCTCCGCCACCAATTTCGCTGCTTGATGAATGTTTTCTGCCTGCGTTTTTTCTAGTTCTTCCGTTAACTCACGAGCTTTGTCAAAAAATGTTAAACCCATTTTGTCTACTCCTCCAATTTTTATATTTTAACCTAGAATTTTTAGGTTGAATAAAATAATCGCAATAACCATTACTAATAAAATCGCCTTCGTAGATGTCATTTTTTTATGGCCTAAAAGTGCATAGATTAGCGCTACAAGTAAAACTGGTACCAGTGAAGGCATAATTTGATCGAGCATGTCTTGCATTTTCAGTTCTACTTTTCCTGATTTATAAACGAATGGGACCGTTGCTTTGATTACGGTTGGTATGAGGGCTCCCACGACTGTGACACCGAGTAATATTGCTGCATCGGTTAACGCGTTAAGTCGGTCTGCAAATTCAGTTACTAGTTTCGCACCTTGCTTATATCCAAGTGGAAGTAAAGTAAATCTAGCTCCTACAACTAAAATATTAACTAAAACCCAGATAACTACACCCGTTACATTACCTTGAAGGCCCATATACGCTGCAATTGATCCAAAAATGGTTGGTAAAATAACTCCGAAAATCGTATCACCAACACCAGCAAATGGTCCCATCAAACCCGTTTTCAAACCTGTTACGACCTCTTTTGACGCTTTCTTTTCTCGCTCTTCAATCGCCATATCCATCCCTAAAATCAAACCACCAACCATCGGATTCGTATTGAAAAATTGGTTGTGCATATTCATCATATCTTTTAAATCATCATCTGTTTTGTAAAGCTTCCGAAGCGTTGGCAAAATACTATAAAGATAACCAGTCGACATCATTCGCTCGTAATTCCAACAGATTTGGCTGGCAAACAACCAACGAAAGTTTGCTGCTATTAAATCGCGTCTTTTGAGGACTTTCTCAAAATCCTGCTCAGTCTTCGTATTCGCCATCTTCATTCTCCTCCCCAACTAGCGCTGCACCATTTGCTCCGGCAGCCACTGGATTTTTGAAATTTTGTTTGAAGTAGATGATTGCCAAAGCCACACCAATTAGTGCCACGCCTAGCATTGGTACTTTTAAATAAGCCGCTGCTACAAATCCGATAATTAAATAAGCGACAAATTTGTTTGTTGGTAAGTAACGAAGGAGAATCGCGATACCAACTACCGGAAGAATTCCACCCGCTACACGAAGGCCGCCCATTAGCCATTCTGGAATTTCGTTAAGAATAAAATCAACCACGCTTTGTCCGAAAGTCAACATGATAAATACGGGAACCGCACGTGATAAAGCCCATGGTAAAGCTCCGTACCAAATGTTTCTTTTAACCGCCGAAATGTTGCCCGAAGCGATATTAGAATCAATCCGATGTAAGAAAAATGTATTCGTAAATCTTGCTAAAATGTCTAATTGAACCATTAATAGCCCCACTGGAATTGCAAGTCCAATCGCAAATTCCGCATCTTGACCAGATAAAACAGCAAATACCGTTCCTACAATTGCTCCCGTTGTAAAGTCAGGAATCGACGCGCCGCCGTATGTACCGACACCTAAAACCATCAGCTGTAACGTTGCCCCAATTGCAAGTCCGAGCACCATGTCACCCATAATGATTCCAGCAAGTGTCCCTGTTATTACAGGGAAATTAAGTCCTATTACTAAAGTTAAAGCATCAAGAATGGTACAAGCCGCAAGTATAACTAACAATATAATCTGCCAAACCGCTAAATCCATTGTAGTTCTCCCTTCTTATTACTTATTTTTTTAATAAACTTGCAAAATCAACTGCATCCTCACTAGGCACCATTTGAGCGGTGATTTTAATCCCTTTTTCAGCCAAATAATCAAAATCTTCCAAATTTTCATCTGTCACGCTTACTGATTTTTTGACTTGGCGGCTTCCTGCTTTGGTTGACATATTTCCTACGTTGATTTGGGGAAGTTCTACACCCGCATCCACTAAACCGCGAAGTGCATGTGGCGATTTTACGATTAAGAAAACTTGCTGACCTACGTACTTATCGTTATTAATATTATTTGCAGCACCTTTTACTGTCAAAATACTTAGTTTTACCCCAGCTGGCACTGCTGTTTTTAGCGCAATTTTTTCCATGTCATTTTTTACAACGGCATCGTCAACAATCATGATTCGAGTTGCTTTTATTGTATTAGTCCACATTGTCGCTACTTGGCCATGAATTAATCTTTCATCTACGCGAACGTGTTTGATTCCGTTACTTCCCATCAGTCCTCTTCCTCCCCATCATCGCTTATTATCGTATTATTTACTTTTAATTCCACAAATTGAATATTTTCTTGCGCGCCAAGCATTGCTCCTTCTAAAGTTTCCCCTAGACTAAGCGGAATGATTAATCCGAGTGACAACCCAGACACAACCTTCACTTCTGGGTGTTTTGCATGAAACATTTGCGCGGCATTACACGGAGTTCCACCGACAATATCCACAATGATAGCGGTTTCATTTCCAGGTGAATAAACTGCCGCGTATGCTTCTAATACATCTTTCACCCCCATTTCTTCAGTAAAAGTAACTGCTTTGATATTCGTTGTTTGGCCAGTAATCATTTGGCAACTATTCTTCACTTCCTGCGCGTACCGGCCATGTGCTGCGATAATATAATCCAAGTAATTAACTCCCTTCTATTGTTTTTTCTTTTCGATTTCAATAGAGTAAAAATTATGCCGTAAATAACTTTCAATATATTCATAGGGTTGCCCCTCTGGCACATAAGTTATTCTTTCAATGTGGTAAAGCGGTAGTTCGGAGTCAATTTCGAGTAATTTAAAATTATTTTTGTCTTTTACTGGAAATTCGACTTGAATTCGCTCTTTCATCGCTTCGTGCAGAATATTAATACCATAAAGCTCTTTAATTACTTCTGATAAAGAATTAAATCTTTCAAAATTGGTTAAATCTACGTTGATCAAATTGGCTTTTGCCATATAGTTGTTTTGTACTGTCCAAGGCACATCATCAATCAGACGAATTCGTTGAAAATGAACAATCATGTTTTCAGGTGGAATTTGCAAGTTTTTGGCAATTCTCGCATCCTGAATTTCATTAATAGCTACAACTTTTGTGTGCTCGTTAGCAATTTTTGTTTTTCGGTTGAATTTACCATTAGGAACGGTCGTATATTCATTAAAAATAACTTCTTCGTTAATAATAGATTTACTAACATAGGTTCCTTTTCCTTGGTAACGCGCTAAAATTCCAGCTCTGACTAATTCATGTAAAGCGCGAACAACAGTAGTATTACTAACATTGTATTTCTTTTTTAGTTCATCTTCTGAATAAATTTTTTCTCCTGGCTTAAAAGTTCCGTCACTAATTAATCGCTTAATATCATTGATTATAATAGCGTATTTTGGTTCTGCCATAACAATTTCCCCCTAAAGCATCCCGCGCGTTAACACGTTAAGTTTTAGGTTAATGGTACCATGATACATTTTTGATTGCAAACTTGAATTCGCCTGCTATCACTGAACTTTATACTAATAACCGGTTAACACGTTAAGTTCATTTTCATAGTACCACGGCCATTCTATTTATGCAAGCGTTTTCTTTTCATTTTAAAAAAATAGGGTATAAATAAGTAATCTGAATCAAAGGGGGATATAATGGGGACTTTTTTTGGTAAATGGGGGAAATGGATACTTGTTCTTGGGTTAGTTTTAAGTGTATTTAGTGTAGCAACGACCGGTCAGGCAGCGGCGAAAGAAACTGTGATTAATAAACAAATGGTAACAACCGCAAGCCTTAATGTCCGTTCAACTAATGCGACATCTGGGAAAGTCATCGGCTGGCTTAAAAATAATACTAAATTTAAAGCAATTGCAAAAACATCCAACAACTGGTATCGCTTTAGTTTTAAAGGGAAAAATGGCTATGTATCTGGGAAATATGTAAAAGCCGCAACCGCTGCACCTGCACCAGCGCCATCAACGCCAAAAATTGTACAAATGAACGTGCCATTAATCGTTCAGCGTCCACAATTACCAACGGGCTGTGAGATTACTAATATTGCGATGATGCTGCGCTATGCTGGGAAAAATGTCGATAAAGTCAAGCTTGCAAAAGAAATGAAGCGACATAAATCCAATCCAAATTATGGTTTTGTTGGGAATCCCTTTTCTAAAAGTGGCTGGACGATTTATCCACCGGCTTTAGTTAATCAAGTGAAAAAATATACTGGCAGCGCGAAGAATATGACTGGAACAAATTTAGCTGGTATTAAAAATCAGCTGAATAAAAAACGTCCGGTCGTAGCTTGGGTTAGTAATTTCCATGGTTTTTCCGTTCACGCGATCACCATTACCGGTTATGATAAAAATAATTTTTACTATAACGACAGCTGGTCTGGTCAAAAAAATGCGCGAATTTCGCAAAGTTATTTTAATACTTGTTGGAGTAAACAAGCAAAACGCGCGATTTCTTATTAAAATAAAATCCCCACTTCCGATGATGAAAGTGGGGGTTTACTATATCCTAGTCGATATCTTTACCATTTGTTTCAATTACTTTTTTGTACCAGTCGAATGATTTTTTCTTCGAGCGGTTTAGTGTTCCGTTGCCTTTGTTATCGCGGTCAACGTAGATGAAGCCATAACGTTTTTTCATTTCGCCAGAGCCAGCGCTGACAAGGTCGATGCAGCCCCATGGTGTATAACCAAGAAGTTCCACGCCGTCCTCGATTGCTTCGCCCATTTCGCGAACGTGTTCACGCATATAGTCAATTCTGTAATCATCATTAATTGAGCCGTCTTCTTCCACAGTATCCACTGCACCTAAGCCATTTTCAACGATGAAAAGTGGTTTTTGGTAACGGTCGTAAATTGTATTCATTGTAATACGTAGACCTAGTGGATCAATTTGCCAACCCCATTCGCTTGCTTTTAGGTATGGGTTTTTTAGTGTTGCGAAAACGTTGCCTTCTGTTTCTTTGTTTTTCTCTGGATCTGCGCTTGTTAGACGAGAAGAATAGTAGCTGAATGCCACGTAATCAACTGTGTGATCGCGTAATGCGTCTAAATCGCCATCTTCCATTTTGATGTTGATGTTGTGTTCTTTGAAGAAACGTTTAGTGTAGCTTGGGTAGTATCCGCGTGCTTGAACGTCAATGAAGAAGTAGCCTTCACGGTCCGCCTCGATAGATTTCCAGACATCTTTTGGATTACAAGTCATTGGATACGTGTTACCCGCTGCAAGCATACAACCGATTTGATTTTCAGGGTTGATTTCATGACCAAGTTTTGTCGCTAAAGCAGATGCAACTAATTGATGATGAGCAGCTTGATATTTAACTTCCTCTGGATTAGCTTCTTTAGTAACGTCTAAACCTCCACCAATGTATGGAAGATGAAGAATCATGTTGATTTCATTAAATGTCATCCAATATTTTACTTTATCTTTATAACGCGTGAAAATTGCTTCACAGAAATTTAAGTAAAAGTCGATACATTTACGATTTTTCCAACCACCATATTTTTTGAAAACTTCAAGCGGAGTATCAAAATGGTTGATTGTAACAACTGGTTCGATGCCATATTTATGACATTCATCAAAAACTGCATCATAAAACGCTAAACCTTTTTCATTTGGTGTCGTTTCGTCACCATTCGGGAAAATACGTGGCCAGCTGATGGACATACGGAAACATTTGAATCCCATTTCTGCCATTAATTTAATGTCTTCTTTATAACGATGATAAAAATCAATTGATTCGTGACTTGGATAAAAACCATAATCTGTAGCAAGCGCTTTCGATGGATTGAATAAAGCTTCCCAGCGTCCATCCTCTACTGTTGGAAGGATGTCAACAAGTGAAAGTCCTTTACCGTCTTCAAGATAAGCTCCCTCACATTGGTTGGCAGCAACTGCTCCGCCCCATAAGAAGCCTTTAGGAAATTTTGATTCTGTCATTTTTGTGTATCTCCTCTCACGGATATAATTTTACTTCTCCACTATAGAATATGTAATGCATTACATAGCAAGCAATTATTTTAAAATTTTTTTAGAAAAGCTGTTAACCCCTTTAAAATTGCAAAAAAACTGGTACAGAAAATGAATTCCATACCAGTCTTTTTTAAATTATAACAAGTGATTCATATGGCCAATTTCCATTACCCAATAAGAACCAATAACTACGACAATCGCAATAAATGCTGCGAATAAAATATTACCAATTTGAATTTTGCCATCGCGGCCTTCAGTCATATGCATGAACATCAGAAGCTGTAGGGCTGCTTGAATGAACGCAAAGATGAAAATAATAACTACCTTAACATTTGTTGTTAGCGTCGAATAAATGGCTACCCAGACTGCTAGAAGCGTCAAAATAATCGATAGCGCGAAACCAACAATATGTTTCCAAGGAATGCCACCTTCAGCATGAGCTGCATTTGATTTATTATTTTGTGCCATATTAGTTCACCATCCCTAGCAAATAGACACCGGTGAAAATGAAAATCCACACAACATCAAGGAAATGCCAGTATAAACTGGAAATAAATACTTTTGATGCTGTTTTTGGCGTCAAACCATGCATTTTAATTTGAATCAGAATAAAACTAATCCAGAAAATCCCGACTGTTACGTGAAGTCCATGTGTCCCTAGTAGAACGAAGAATGCTGACCAGTAAGAACCGATTTGCATTGTAACGCCTTCTGTCACATAGTGTGCAAATTCATAAAGCTCAAAGCCAACAAAACCCGCACCAAGAATCAGTGTGATAATCGAGTAAATCGTCAACATTTTCACATTGCCTTTACGCATCTCACCAATTGCTAGACCACACGTAAAACTACTTGCTAATAGTAAAAATGTCATTATTAGTACAAGCCAAAGTTCGAACATTTCTGCTGGCGGATGACCCGCATTCGAGCCAGCCTTTCTCATAACAAAGTAAGTCGCAAAAAGCGTCGCAAACAATGCAATTTCGGCGCCAAGGAAAATCCAGAATCCAAGAATATTTAATCGACCTTGTTCTGATCTATATTCAATTGGCAGATTTTTGTTTGTTTCTACAGATTCCATGGGTTACCCTCCTTCACACCAGTCGCAAGTTCGCGCGCATTATGTTCTTCTGTTTCTTTAATTTCGTCCACTTCGACGTGGTAACCATCGTTATTTTGGAACGAACGATAAATCATACATCCTAAAATACCAACTAGACCAAGAATTCCCATCCAGTACCAGTAGAAGACTAGTCCGAAACCTGCAATGAAGAAGAAGACAGACATTACAAACCCAACCATGGTATTACTTGGCATATGGATTGGTTTATAATTTTTATCATTTACATATGGATCGCCTTTTTGTTTTCTATTCCAGAAATCATCCAAGTCATTCCATTCTGGTAAAACAGCAAAGTTATATTTTGGAGGAACTGCAGAACTTGTAGCCCATTCAAGCGTACGAGCATCCCACGGGTCACCAGTAACTTCACGTTTAGAGTTTTTATAGCTGTAGTAGATGTTGTAGCAAAGAACTAAGAATGCTACACCCATCAAGAATCCGCCCACTGTGGAAATAAAGTTAAGCGTTGTCCAGCCATCACCTTGTACGTAAGTGTAAATACGACGCGGCATACCATCTAGTCCTAGGAAATATTGCGGGAAGAAACAAACGTTAAATCCAACAACGAAAATCCAGAAGAACCATTTACCAATTTTTTCATTTAGTCTGTAACCGACCATTTTTGGATACCAGTATGTAAGCCCGGCAAAGCAGGAGAACACGGTTCCAGCAATTAATACGTAGTGGAAATGGGATACTAAGAAGTACGTATTGTGATATTGATAATCGGCCGCAGCCATCGCAAGCATAACCCCAGTTACCCCACCGACAACAAAGTTAGGGATAAAGGCAAGTGACCAAAGCATTGGCGTTGTAAAGGTTATTCGCCCTTTGTACATTGTAAAGAGCCAGTTGAATATCTTAATCCCGGTCGGTATCGCAATCATCATCGTTGTAATGGAGAAGAAGGAGTTAACAAGCGCCCCTGATCCCATTGTAAAGAAGTGATGGACCCAAACTAGGAAACTTAGTAAAGAAATAACTGCCATCGCGGCAACCATCGCCGGATAACCGAATAATTTTTTCCTGGAGAAAGTAGAAATAATCTCTGAGAAAATACCGAAAGCTGGCAAAATAACAATATATACTTCCGGATGTCCCCAAACCCAGAACAAGTTGGCCCACATCATTGGGAGCCCGCCATTCGTGAGTGTGAAGAATGCTGTCCCAAACAGTCGATCAAATGACATCAAAGCAAGTGCCACTGTTAAAACTGGGAAAGCGAAAATAATAATCAAACTTGTAATCAATGAAGACCAAGTAAACATTGGCATTTTCATTAACGTCATACCTTTTGTACGCATTCTTAAAATCGTAACGAAAAAGTTAATCCCCGTCATCAGTGTACCAATACCAGCGATTTGAACACCTAGAAGATAGAAGTTAATTCCATATCCCGCGCTAAAATCTGTCGCAAGTGGCGCATAGTTTGTCCAACCAGCATCTGGCGAACCACCAATTACGAATGATAAGTTAAATAGCATCGCTCCCATAAAGAACGTCCAAAAACTTAAGTTGTTTAAAAATGGAAATGCTACATCACGCGCACCAATTTGAAGTGGTACTGCGATGTTCATCAGTCCGATGATAAACGGCATCGCCATAAATAAAATCATAATTGTTCCGTGCGTAGAAAATACTTCATTGTAATGCTGTGCGTCTAAAAATTTCATATCCGGTAAAGCGAGCTGGGTACGCATCATTAGCGCATCCACACCACCACGGAAAAACATTAAGACAGCAGCAAGCAAGTACATAATACCTATTTTTTTATGATCAACGGAAGAAATCCACTCTTTCATGAGCCACTTCCATTTTTTTGTATAAGTTAGTAACGCAACAACACCAATACTTACAAGTACGATAGAAATCTGCGCACCTAAAATCATTGGGTCGCCAGTTACGATAAACTCATTCCATTTCATGCCTTATGTCCCCCCTTTTAGTTCCCTGCGTCATCCGATTCTTTTTTATTGAATTCATTTGTTTGGATGTCATCTTCCATTTTCTTCATTTCATCTTCGCGGTGTTTATCCTCGTGGTAACCTTCGCCGTTTTTAATAATTTGTGGCTTCATATCATGACGCTCAAATTGCGGATTAGTTACTGTCACAGGACGAACCGGAAGCATTGGTTTATCAGAAATGGTTGATTTTGTGTTTGGATTATGCGGATTTGTCATCTCATAACCAAAACGTTTGTAGGCATAGAAAACATACTCTGGATCAGCTGCTACATCAACAAATGCTAAATGCGTACCAGAATAAGTTTTTTTCTTGGAGCTTCCAGGAATTAAAAGACGGTCATATGTGTCTTGCGTAATAACTGGCGAGTTCGCTTTTGTTTCTTTTGCCCATTTCTTGAAATCTTTTTCAGATTGAGCTACTACGTCAAAGCGTTGATCCGCAAAACCTTCACCATTGAAGTTTGCATTACGGCCTTTATACGTACCAACCTCATCTGCTTGTAAATATAAATTCATCGTCATTCCAGACATCGCATATTTTTGTCCACCTAATTGTGGTACCCAAAAACTTGTCATCGTATCTGCTGAAGTTAATTTAAACAGAACAGGACGGTCGGTTGGAATATTTACATAGTTGACCGTTTCAATTGACTCATCTGGATAACTAAAAATCCATTTCCAGTCTGCACTTGTTGCGTAAATAACAATTGGATCTTTATGCGAAGTCACTTTTGGTGCTTCTTCCCCTGCATAAATTGTTTTTACAGTCGGAATAGCCAGAGCAATAACGATAGCAACTGGAATTAATGTCCAAAAAATTTCCAGTTTTCTACTACCATGCATATCTGGCTCATAGTTTGAAATGTCTTTCCGTTCGCGGTATTTAACCAACATAATCGTAAACAATACAAAAATCGTCAAAACAATAACCAGCATAAATATAATCGAATAAATAATTAAGTCCGACTGACCTTTTGCAACTGGCCCTTTTGGATTAAGTACCGTCAAGTCACCACAACCACTTATAAGGCCGGTAACCCCAAGTAGTGCCGTAAGCAGCAAAGATTTAAGTACCTTTGACACCCGAATCCCCTCTTTTCCTTTTGATGTTTTCTAATGTGTATTTTTGCGCAAAAATACCATTACCGGAGTGCTGAAAGAAGCTTTTTAGAACTCCTATGTAACTGAAAAAATGCTTTACTATTTGATTCTTTTAAAAAAGCTCACAAACTTTTTTCTGAACTGATTAGCATTTTTAGAATCACTATGTTCATACTCTAACTCATTATATCTGATTTAATACCTTAGTTCAAAAACCTGATATATTAAATATTTCACAAACTTTTATTCTGTTCACTATTCCCTAGTTTGTGAAATTCAAAACAAAAAGTATATGATTTTTATATGGAAAGATGTTTTTCATGGTATATTAGTTTTGTAGCATACTTTAATTCCACAAGGAGTGGCAAGATGAGAAGGACATTTCGAATAATAGAGTTGGTATTGGGAATTTTAATTATTATCGCTACACCCGTATTATATTTCATGGATATTATTTCTGGTGCAGCCTCTGGCATTATATCAGCTGTTGGAATGGGTATTTTTATACACGCGGATAATTTATCTAAAAAAAATAAGACTGAATAAAAGATTTAGTTTGTTACTTTATTTTAAATGATTAAACTAAAAGCCGAACAACTTTTACATAAAAGTTGTTCGGCTTTCTTAGTTGTATCTCTATTATTCAGTAATTTGAACTCTCCCTGTATGGAAAGGTAAATGTTTAATACCAAGATTTTCCCACTCATTGACAAGTTTTTCGGCTAGTTCTTTCGTTTTCGAGAAAGCTATTCCGCAGTCGCCGCCACCAGAGCCAGATGATTTTCCTGCACCACCCATGTTTTCGGCTGAGTCCGCTAGTTCTTTTAATAAGCTGGTTTCAATATTTACGCCAGCTTTTGTTCCGAGTTCTTGGAGAATGCGACGATTTTCTTTAATAGATGAATAAAGCAATTCCTCATCTTTTGTATGGAAAGCTTGAATTATTTGCTTCATAATCTCGTTATTTCTAGTTAAAAAATGTTGATAATTCTTGCTATCTTCTTGTTTAAAAGCATGAATTTGCGAAACTAGTTTTCCGGTACTTACAGGTGTGCCCGTCCAACCTACAGAAAAAGTCGGCACTGGTTCTTCTAATGTTTCGATTTGAAGCATTGGCCACGGCTCTTTCATAAACCATTCGAGTGATTTATAAGCTAAACGATGCTTCACCCATTCTTGATCAAACGTCGTATAAGCAATCCAGCCGCCATACATACAAGAAGCAATATCACCACAAGAGCCATTACCTTGCACAACTAAATGTGAAAGGGCAGCTAGCTTGAATTTTTTAAGCATTGATATTTCTGGATAAAATTTCGTCATTAGCGCGTTGATTACAGCAACCGTCGCGGCTGCGCTTGAACCGAGTCCATACTTTGCGCCAGATTGGTCGATTAGTTCTGTTTCAATGACCATCTTCACAGGAGTTAGTTCTATACCTTCTGATTTTAGGAAAGTTGTCGCGATATTAATTGCTTCAGCTGTAAATGTCCAATGTTCCCCGTCTGGTTTAAGTTCTCCGCCAATTGGCCATGAAACTGGATTTTCATAATGTGGAATCCATAATTCATTGCGTTCACTATCTTCAAGAGTTAGCGTTATATAACGATTAACTGCAGTTAGAATGGCTGTGTGACCGGATTCTACCACCGCATACTCACCAGCAACATATAATTTTCCGGGTATTTTAACTTGTAGTTTATTTTTCATCTGATATAACACTCGCTTCCTTACCAGCGTGGCAAATTAGAACGTTTTTAGCCAAACCTGACAACTTATCTGCTACGATATTTTCATTTTCACGCTCACAAATAACTTTAACATTTGGACCAGCATCCATTGTGAAATAGGCTGGTATGCCGTTTTCACGCAATTCTCTAACAGCATCCATTATTTCTAGCGACAAAGGTTGAAAATAAGTAAAAGGAGGCTCTGCACCAAGCGTTGTCGCATGCATTTTCATTCCGTTTCGTTCTGTGATTTCGCCAACTTTGATGAAATCTTCCTCCAAAATAGCTTGTTTCATTTCTTCCAAGTCTGTTTCAGCAGCAGAAACCCATTTTTCGAAAAACGGAGATGTTTCAACAGTTAGGCGCATTCCATCCCGACTAGAAACTTTCTTTTCTTTATCAGAAACGACTGCGACTACAAGAGACATTTTGTCACATAATTTATTGGTAAAAGGTACGGCAAATGAATCACTACCATCCGCGAGCTCACCTTTTTCCCAAATGACAAAATCGCCGAAAACGGAACGAGAAGCAGAACCAGACCCGAAACGAGCCAGTCTGGAAATGTATTCTTTTGTGTCTTTTCTGCCAGCAGCACTAGATCCAGCAAGTGCAAGAGCTGCAAATGCAGAAGCCGATGAAGCAAGCCCTGCCGCAGTTGGAACGTGATTTTCGGAAGTGATTTTTGCTTTTGCTGAAATACCGAATTCTTCACGCATTTTATCTATAAAACGAGCTACTTTTGCATCCGTTTTTTGTTCATTATTTAGAATAAATGTATCCTGGGCTAAGTTTCCGTCCCATTCTACCGTTGTTTTTGTATAAAATTTATCTACCGTGAAGGATAAACTACTGTTTGCAGGTAGAATCAAGTGTTCATCGCGTTTTCCCCAGTATTTAATTAGCGCCACATTCGTGTGTGCGATGGCTGTCGCTCTCATAACTACCTTCTCCAATCGTAAAAATCCATTCTTGTGCAGCTCCAGCATTATGAAGCGCCGTCGTTATTTGTTTAGCGATTTCTTGATTTTTTGCTACAGCGATAATACATCCGCCTCTACCGCCACCTGTAAGTTTCGCCCCGTCCGCGCCATTACTTCTAGCTACTTTAATTAATTTCTCTAAACTGCTATCACTAACTGTCAAAGTTTCCAAATAAGATTGAGCTTTATTCATTGCAGCACCTATCTTCACAGTGTCAGCATCGCCTTCTAAATGCAACTTTATTTCCCGGGAAATATCACCGAGTTGGTGGATTATTTTCCCTATTTCAGCTTGATTTTCTTTGTATAAAATTTGCACATCTTTTACTGCATCTCTGGTTTCACTTGGAACGCCAGTATCTGCTACTACAAAAGTAATTTTTTTAGGAAAATGCATAATTTCTAGTTTTCGATCTCGCTCATACCATACGGGCTTTTCACTCACGACTGTAATCGCATCAACTCCACTAGCATTTCCGTGGGCAATTTTTTCCGCTGCATTTACAATTGCTAATAGTTTTTTAGAGTCTAATTCTTGATTGAAATATTTATATAAGCCACGCGCAATACTTGTTGCTACTGCAGCACTTGAACCTAATCCTCGGCCAATCGGAACGCCTGAAGTTACATGAATAGATACATTTTCACCATTACCAATTTCATTTAAAACATCTACTACTAATGCTTTGATTCCTGCTAAGAAATCAGGCATATTTTCTAAATCACCTGTAAAAAATGCCGAAGAAAATTTGGTTTTTGTAGAAGTTTCTACATTTGTCGTTACTATTGCTTGTGTAAATGGGACTGAAATCGCCGGTTCTCCGTATACAACTGCATGTTCTCCGCATAATATCATTTTAGCTGTCCCAATGCCTGTAGCCAATGCACGCCAATCCTTTCTCCATCAAAATAATACAAACTTTAATACTTCATGATACCATAATTTTTTCACTAAAACCTTATTATAGAACTTTTTTTGACCCAAAACAATGACTGGCGCAACTTTTCCCACGCCAATCACCTTTTAAATATCCATTTCTTGATATTGATGTTGAAAAATACACATCCGAATTGCATCGTGGTATGTTCCATCAACAAAAAATTCATCAATTAGCTCGCCTTCACGAATAAAACCAACTTTTTCATAGACATGAATTGCTTTTTCATTTACTTTATCAACTACTAAATATAGTTTATGCAGGTTTAGTACGTGAAAAGCATATTTCATCGCGAGTTTTGTGGCAGAAACAGCGTAACCATGCCCCTGAAACTTAGGATCAATAATAATTTGAAATTCCGCTCTCCGGTGAATATAATCAATTTCCATTAACTCAACTAGTCCAACCATTTGACCATCTAATTCTAAAATAAAACGGCGCTCTGATTGGTCGTGAATGTGCTTATCATATAGCTCCTGAAGCTCGACAAATGCCTCATATGGCTCTTCAAACCAGTAAGACATAATTTTCGCATCATTATTTAACCGGTGAACAAATTTTAAATCTTCTCGTTCAAGCGGTCTAAGTTTTAAATCTCCACTCATTTTTCCACTCCTAAATTATAAAATTGGTGATAGTAAACTGGAAAGAACTTCTTTTATACGAGTCAATAATGGTTTATTTTCCATATCTTTCATCGTAAATAGTCGGCTATCTTCAAAATCTTTCTTAAAATCACGTTTTAAATGAAGCATAGCCTCACTTTCATCATATAAGAATACCATTAATTCATGATTCAATCTAAAACTTCGCACGTCAAAATTGGCAGTTCCAATAGCCGCACGTGTTCCATCTACAAGCATTGCTTTAGCATGAACAAAAGAGTCATCGGCATAAGCATACATTTTCGCGCCTGCTTCAATCATCGTTTTTACATAAGCATTACTTCCGTGGAATGAAATCCCGCGATCGCCTTTTCCAGGAATAATAACTCGCACGTCGACACCACTCATTGCAACCCGGCGAATAACCGCAAGAGCCTCCTCATCTGGAACAAAATAGGGCGATACAATCCAAACTGATTCTTTAGCGGAATCAATCAAATCAAGCATCGAATCACGAACCCATTTTTCTTTATCATATGGTCCGCCGTATATCACTTGCGCCCATTCATCACCTACATCAACTGGTGAAAAATATTGTTGTAATCCAGCTTCACTAATAAATTGATCAGCAGCCCCAGCCTGATTTTCCATATAAATCCAATCATTTAGAAAAGATTCTTGGAGTTCGATTACAGCCTGGCCTGTGATTTTCATGTGTGTATCGCGCCAGACACGAAAATCTGGTGTATTAGAGCGATATTCTTCCCCAATGTTAAGTCCACCTGTAAAGCCAATTTGTCCGTCAATCACAACAATTTTACGGTGATTTCTTAAGTTGGCTGTTCTTACAATCCAAGGGGAGGCAATTGGGTCAAATGCGTGAATACTAACTCCAGCTTCTTTCAAAGGAGCTAAAAAGGCTTTACTCAGTTTGCTTGATCCAAGACCGTCAAACATAAACCTAACCTCAACACCGGATTTCGCTTTTTCCACCAAAATATCACGAATCTCTGTAGAAATCGCATCCGTTTTAAAAATGTAATATTGAATGTGAATATGGTTTTCAGCCTTTCTAAGCGCGTCTAGGAGCACTGGGAAAGCTTCCTCACCATTTGTTAATATTTCAATTTTATTTCCCTTAATCGGCTCTATGGACGTTAAATGCGCAATTCTTTTAGAAAGCCTTGGTAATTTTTCATTGGTGTTGTTTGGAATTGCATGAATCGCATTAATTAATTTAGCTTTTTCCATCACTTGAGCTGTACTGAATTTTCTAGTTGCTGGATTTCTACCAAACACAAGGTAACTAATTGTTCCAAGCACTGGCAAAATGAAAATAACGGCAATCCAAGCGACTTTTGAGCTAGTATTCCGCTGATCGAACAGAAGTAGCCGAATTGCGATAATAACCCCGCATAGTTGGATGATTCCACTTGTTATTAAGAATAAGATAGCTGCTTGGTTGATTAAAACATATTCCACTAAAAATAAAACTACTGCTATAAACAGAAATTGGACCAGTTTGCGCATTTTTTCAACTCTTCTCTTTTTTAGACGTATTAAAGATATTATACATAAAATACAGCCAAAAAGCGCTTTTTAATGCTGAAAAAAAGCTGGAAAATCATTCTAATTCATAAATTAGAGTCATTTCCAGCTTCGTTTTATTCTTCTATGTCGCTTCCAGGAGCATCTTCAAAACTTTCATCAGGAACTTGCGTGATTAAAGTTTCGTCGATTTCTTCCTCAAGCTCAACTTCATCTTCTTCTTTTGGCACTTTTGCAACAGTAGCTACTTTTTCATCTTCATCAAGGCGAATTAGTTTGACACCCATTGCGCTACGACCAGTTTGAGAAACAGTATCGATTTCAAAACGAATTAATACGCCACTCACGGTCATTAACATTAAGTCCTCTTCACCAGTAACAGTTTTCATTGCTACTAAATTACCGTTTTTCTCAGTAATTGTAACGGTTTTAACACCCATACCACCACGATTACGTAGCGGATACTGGGAGGCTGGCGTTTGTTTACCATATCCTTTTTCTGTTACAACGAGTACTTTTTCATCGTCTTCTAGTACTTCCATACCGATAACTTCATCGTCTTCACGAAGTCTAATACCACGGACACCGGCAGCTGTACGGCCCATTACGCGGATATTTTCTTCTGGGAAGTAGATAGATTGGCCATGTTTCGTTGCGATAATCATGTTTTTGCTACCATCTGTCATTTGAACAGAGATTAGTTCATCGTTTTCGCGAAGTTCTACAGCACGAAGACCACTTTGACGGATTTTCGCAAATTGAGAAAGAGTGGTACGCTTCACGACACCGTGTTTAGTAGTGAAGAATAGGTAGCTGTCATCAGTGAATTCGGATAGATTTATCACGGCATTCACTTGTTCTTGGCTTTCGATTCCAAGTAAGTTGATGATTGGAATACCTTTCGCGGTACGACCGTATTCAGGTACTTCATAACCTTTTGAACGGTAAACTTTACCCGTGTTAGTGAAGAATAGTAACGTATCATGCGTGCTCGTTGCAACAAGGTGCTCTACGAAATCATCTTCATGAGTAGACATACCTTGAATACCACGACCACCACGACGTTGGCTACGATAAGTTGATAATGGTAAACGTTTAATATAGCCACGTTTAGTTAGCGTAATCGCCACTTCTTCTTCAGGGATTAAGTCTTCATCTTCAAGGCTCACTAAATCACCAGCCAAGATTTCAGTACGACGTTTATCCGCATATTTAACTTTGATTTCTTCTAATTCTTCACGAATAATTTCAAGAATACGTTCATCATCAGCTAAAATGGCTTTTAAATCGTTAATTAATGCCACTAAGTTTTGATATTCTTCTTCAATTTTTTCGCGTTCCAAACCTGTTAAACGTTGCAAACGCATATCTAAAATGGCTTGCGCTTGTTTATCAGAAAGGTTGAATTGAGTCATTAAGCCTTCTTTGGCTACATCAGAAGTTTTTGATCCACGAATTAATTTAATAATCGCATCAATATTATCAAGCGCAATTCGTAAACCTTCTAAAATATGAGCACGCGCTTCTGCTTTACGAAGCTCAAATTCCGTACGGCGACGAATAACTACTTTTTGATGTTCTAAATAGTGATAAAGGATTTCTTTTAAATTAAGTACTTTTGGATGATTGTCGACAAGTGCCAGCATATTAATACCAAAAGTAGTTTGAAGTGCTGTCATTTTGAATAAGTTATTCACGATAACACTTGCGCTAATATCACGACGAACTTCAATAACAATGCGCATTCCGGAACGATCAGATTCATCGTTTAGGGAAGTAATTCCGTCAATTTTTTTCTCACGAGCTAGTTCGGCAATACGCTCAACTAGGCGCGCTTTATTTACTTGGTAAGGAATTTCAGTGATAACGATTGTTTCTTTACCATTTTTCTTTTCTTCAATATCAACACGACCGCGAACGGTAATAGAACCACGACCGCTTTCATAAGCACGGCGAATTCCGCTACGACCCATAATCATCCCAGCAGTAGGGAAGTCGGGTCCTGGAATATGTTCCATTAGATCACGAATACTAATTTCTGGATCATGACTAAGGGCTAAAACGCCGTCAATTACTTCACCCAGATGATGGGTAGGAATATTCGTAGCCATACCAACCGCAATACCTGACGAACCATTGACAAGTAAGTTAGGGAAACGTGCTGGCAAAATAACTGGCTCACGTTCTGAACCATCATAGTTATCAGCATAATCAATTGTGTCTTTGTTAATATCGCGCAGTAGTTCCATCGAAATTTTTGACATACGTGCTTCCGTATAACGCATCGCTGCCGCCATATCACCATCGACAGAACCAAAGTTACCATGTCCATCAACTAGCATATTACGATAACTAAAATCTTGCGCCATCCGAACCATTGTAAAATAAACCGCTGTATCGCCGTGGGGGTGATACTTACCAATAACTTCCCCAACAATACGTGCTGATTTCTTATACGCTTTATCAGAAGTCATACCGAGGTCATTCATCGCATATAGAATACGACGGTGAACTGGTTTTAATCCGTCACGAACATCTGGTAGGGCGCGGGCAACAATTACACTCATCGCATAGTCTAAGAATGATGTCCGCATTTCTTTATTCAAGTTTATCTCTGTTATTCGTTGATTTGGTGTTTCTGCCATTGTTAGAGAAACCTCCCTTTCAAAAGTAAGGCTGAATCTAGTTCATACCTTTTAAAAACAATTAATAACCCAATTATTACCCGGGAAATATTTATTAAACATCCAAGTTTTTAACGTATTGCGCGTTGTCTTCAATGAATTTACGACGAGGTTCCACGCGGTCACCCATCAACATTTCAAAAGTTTCATCGGCATCAATAGCGTCTTTGATATTCACTTGAAGTAGTGTACGGTGTTCTGGATTCATGGTTGTATCCCAAAGTTGCTCTGGGTTCATTTCTCCAAGACCTTTATATCGTTGAATGCTGTATTTAGTGTCTCCATCAAGGCTTGCTAGATAATCTTCTAATTGTCCGTCACTATATACGTACTCGATTTGTTTACCATGCTTAATTTGATAAAGCGGTGGTTGTGCAATATAAATATAACCTGCATCAAGCAGAGGACGCATATAACGATAAAATAGCGTAAGAAGTAGTGTACGAATATGTGCACCATCAACGTCGGCATCAGTCATAATAATTAATTTGTGGTAACGAGATTTAGAAACATCAAAATCTCCACCAAAACCAGTACCCATCGCTGTAAAAATAGTTCGAATTTCTTCGTTAGCTAAAATACGGTCTAAACGAGCTTTTTCCACGTTCAAAATTTTACCACGAATCGGCAAAATCGCTTGGAATAAACGGTCACGACCTTGTTTAGCTGAACCACCAGCTGAGTCACCCTCAACGATGTAAAGTTCGCTAATTTCAGGGTTCCGTGAAGAACAGTCAGCTAATTTACCAGGTAAACTAGAAATTTCTAGACCACTGCTTTTACGAGCAACTTCACGGGCGCGCTTAGCAGCCAGACGTGCACGAGAAGCCACAACGCCCTTCTCAACGATTTTTTTAGCTACATCTGGGTTTTCCATCATAAATTTATTTAAAGCCTCAGAAAACAGCTTATCCGTGATAGAAC
The DNA here is from genome assembly GCF_058684075.1 of Listeria sp. MAN/IMW/UF555. NCBI lineage: Bacteria > Bacillati > Bacillota > Bacilli > Caryophanales > Listeriaceae > Listeria > Listeria sp. MAN/IMW/UF555. Next base: position 210,344 of record NZ_JBZWZS010000003.1, read on the forward strand.
GAGCTTCTGAATTTCCAAGTTTTGTTTTTGTTTGTCCTTCAAACTGTGGATCTGGGTGTTTGATGGAAATAATAGCAGTTAAACCTTCACGAACATCTTCACCGGAAAGATTATCATCACTATCTTTAAATAATTTATTTCGGCGCGCATAGTCGTTAATAACCCGCGTTAAAGCCGTTTTAAATCCAGATTCGTGAGTTCCGCCTTCATACGTATGAATATTATTTGCAAATGAAATGATATTACTTGAGAATCCAGTATTGTATTGCATGGAGATTTCAACCATAATGTCATCGCGTTCGCCTTCCAAATAAATTGGTGGCTCATGGATAACGTCTTTTGCTTTATTTAAATGCTCCACGTAAGAACGAATTCCGCCTTCATAGTGGAAATCTTTACGAACTTTGTGCTCTTCACGCTTGTCTTCAATCGAAATAGTTAAGCCACGATTCAAGAAAGCAAGTTCGCGCGTACGAGTACGAAGCGTGTCAAAATCAAATTCTGTTGTTTCAGTGAAAATTTGTGGATCTGGCGTAAAGTGAACAATAGTTCCACGGTAATCTGTTTCACCTTGTACTTCCATATCCATGACTACATCGCCGCGTTCAAAACGTTGGTAATATTTTTGTCCTTCACGGTGAACGTATACTTCAAGAGATGTGGAAAGGGCATTAACTACCGATGCACCAACTCCGTGAAGTCCGCCTGATACTTTATAGCCGCCGCCGCCGAATTTACCACCGGCATGAAGAACTGTAAAGATTACTTCTACTGTTGGGCGACCGATTTTTTCGTTAATCCCAGTTGGAATTCCACGTCCGTTATCGCGAACAGTAATGCTGTTATCAGCTTCAATTGTAATTTCAATTTCAGTACAGAAACCAGCAAGGGCCTCATCTATTGCATTATCAACAATTTCCCATACAAGGTGATGGAGTCCACGTTGGCTAGTTGAACCAATGTACATACCAGGTCTTTTTCTTACTGCTTCTAGGCCTTCTAGTACTTGTATTTGATCTTCGTTATAATCTGAAGCACTTTCATGTACATTTGTAATATTTTCTTCTGACATTAATTATTCCACCGCACTTTCTTTTTCATCAAATTATATTAACCTAAATTAGGATTTTTTTACTGTACCTTTTTCTACATAAAATGTCGTTGCTTGTTTAAGCGTATTATGGTCGATCCCGCTCGTACTTGTGGTTGTTACAAAGGTTTGTACTTTTCCTTCAATAGCTCCGAGTAAATGCGATTGACGATAATCATCTAGTTCACTAAGCACATCATCGAGTAAGAGAACCGGATATTCACCAGTTTCTTCATGGATAAGGTCGATTTCCGCTAATTTCACAGAAAGTGCCGTTGTTCGCTGTTGGCCTTGTGAACCAAAATCTTGCACATTTTGCCCATTAATATAAAACAGAGAATCATCCCGATGTGGCCCAATAAGTGTGACACCACGGTCGATTTCTCTTTGTTTGATTGATTCCATTTTTTGAAGTAAATCAGCTTTCCACACTTCGGGATCGTCCCCATTAAGGGTGACAGAAGCTTTATACTCGATTTTAAGTGTCTCTAATCCTCGTGAAATTTGGTGATGAATTGGCGCTGCATATGCCTCTAGTTTTTGAATAAAATCAGCTCGTCTTTTCGTCAAATTAATGGCGACATCTGCAAATTGCTCTGTTAAAATATCAAGCAACATTGGATCAACTTTACGTTTCATTTGCAACATCTTCAAATATTGGTTTCGTTGCTGCAAAATCCGCTGATATTCACTTAAATTATGCAAATAAATCGGCTGCATCTGTCCGATTTCCATATTTAAAAATCGGCGCCTAACTCCTGGAGCACCTTTCACAAGCGATAAATCTTCTGGGGCAAAAATAACCACGTTTAAATTACCAACATATTGGCTCAATTTCTTTTGTTCCAAATGGTTGACCTTAGCTCGCTTGCCTTTTTGGGTGATAGCAAGCTCTAGAGGCACTGTTTGCCCGCGCTTCACTACTCGCCCTTCCATTTTGGCTTCTTCTTTTTCCCACATAATAAAATCTTTATCATTGGTTGTCCGATGTGATTTTGCAAGAGCAAGCATCAACACAGCTTCCAAAAGGTTGGTTTTACCTTGTGCATTCTCTCCAAGGAAAACATTCACAGACGGGGAAAATTCTAGTTCTAAGTTTTCATAATTACGGAAATTTCTTAAAACAATGCTTTCTAAATGCATCTGCTATTATCCTTGCTCAATTTTCACTTTTCCAACACCAGGAACTAAGATAACATCGCCATTACGAAGCTTTTTCCCCCGGCGATTATCTTGCTCTCCGTTGATGTAAATCGTATTTTCACTAAGGTACGCTTTTGCCATTCCTCCAGTTGAAACTACATCAATCATTTGTAAAAGTTGACCAAGCGTTACGAACTCACTATTTATCTTTACTGTTTCAGCCAAAAATTTCACGCCCAATCTTTTTTTATCACTACCTTCTATTTTACTAAAGTTTTGCTAATAATACAAAGAATATTTTCATATATTCGTTTTTCAGCTTTTTTTAGCAAAACTAATGGGGGGATATTATTTATTAAAAAAAAGAAAATATGAGCTTCTGTGGCGTTTTTTTATTAAAATGGTTATTTTCGCCGAATAACTGCCTTTTTTTGCCAAGCTCCTGATTTATATCGCCATACTCCGAGCATCGTCGCAGTAATCCAAGCAACTGGGGTCGCCCACCAAAGCCCAACATAACCAATATAAAGGGATAAAATAAATCCGATAGCAAGCCTTGAAACTAACTCGAAAATCCCCATTGCTAAAGGTACCATCGCATCTCCAGTACCACGCAAAGTTTCCCGCACAACAAATAAAATCCCTACAACGACGTAAAATAGCGACACTATAAGTAAGTAACTCACACCAATATTAATAACTTCTGTCTCGCTAGAATCTACAAATAGTAATAAAAATTGCCGAGCGAAAAGTTGAACTAAAATTGTAATTCCAATACTGATAGCTGTAACTACTTTAATTCCTGACCAAAAACCTTCGCGCACACGATCAATTTTTCCAGCACCGATATTTTGACCAGCAAACATCGAGGAGGCAGCTCCAAAGGCAATTCCTGGTTGATATGTAAGTGAATCAATTCGACTCGCTGCAGTATATGCCGCAACAACGGACGAACCAAAACCATTAATTAAACTTTGAAGTGCCATATTCCCGATAGAAATAAATGATCCTTGTAAACCAGAAGGAAGCCCAATTCGCACCATTTCTTTAAGTAGTGGGGTAGATAGCTTGAATTTGGCACGCTCTATTCGCATAAAAGGCACGTGGCGATAAGCATAGTAAATAACAGCAATTGCTGCAGCTGTTTGGGATAAAACTGTTGCAATTGCAGCGCCGCGAACCCCCATATCCATATAAACAACAAATAAAAAATCTAATGCAATATTCATTAAAGACGATAAAATCAAAAAAATCAGCGGTGTAATCGAATTTCCAAGAGCTCGAAGTATCGCGGCCATCCCGTTATACAGACTCATCGGTAAAATCCCAATAAAAAGAGTGGTTAAAAAGATAGTAGAATCATCCAAAATATTAGCAGGTGTTCTAAGTAAAATAAGAAGTGGCTTCGCAAGTAAAACGCCAGCAATAGTTAAAATAACCGCCGAAAAAACCACCGCATACGTTGCAGTAGCAATTACATCTTTTAAACGATCATAATCTTTAAAACCAAAATACTGCGCTACTACGACAGAAATACCGCTCATAAGTCCAATAATCAAAGAAATCATAAAAAAATTGACTGAGTTTGTCGCCCCAACAGCAGCAAGGGCATCTACACTTACAAATTTCCCGACAATAACGGCATCAATCATCGTATAAAATTGCTGAAATAAGTTTCCAATCAACATCGGCATCGCGAATAAAAAGATTAATTTTGTCGGGTTACCTGTTGTCATGTCTTTCATCATGCTAAGAATTACCTCCATTTGCATAAATATACATTTTTATTCAAAATCTGTACTATAACAAAAAAAGAATCCGCCTTGAAACCAAGACGGATGTGCTTTTTTGCGAGATTAGTAAGTTCTAACCGGCGTGATTAATTGTAAAATTTCATTTGGATTAGTAGCATCTTTTGGTCGAAGTACGAAAGGTCTCATTGTGCCAGAGAAAGAGATTTGAATATCATCACCTTCAAATGCGCGCAATGCATCCATCATGTATTTACCGTTAAAGGATATTTTAATTTCTTCACCAGTAAAGCTTTGACTAAAGACATTTTCCGAAACATTCCCAACTTCAGGAGAGTTAGAGGATACTTCAACTTGTCCATTTTCAAGGGTCATTAATTTAATAACGTTATTACGGTTTTCGCGAGCAAGTAGGGAAGCACGGTCGATCGCTTGTAAAAATGCTCTGGAATTAATGACAAGTTCTGATTTAGTATCAGTTGGAATTAAGCGTGATGTATCTGGGTAACTACCTTCCAGTAAACGAGAATAAAATAATAAATCTTTTAATTTAAATAGGATTTGATTATTTGCGAGTGTCATTTCAATGGATTCACTTGCATCGTCTAAAATTTTATTTAGTTCAGCTAAGCTTTTTCCTGGAATAACAATGTTGTATTCTTCGTCAATATTTGTTTCAAGTGGAATTTCACGTAATGCTAAACGATGACTATCGGTTGCAACTGCGCTAAGTTTGTTATCTTTAATAATCCAGTTAACACCTGTAAGCACTGGGCGAACTTCGATAGCAGAAACAGCAAAAACAGTTTGTCTAATAATGTTTTTAAGGACATTAATAGGAATTTTAATATTTTTACCATCTGTAACTTCTGGTAATTTAGGGTATTCCATTGGATCTAAGCCGTTTAGTGTAAAGGAAGCTTGGCCAGAACTAATGTTAGTTTGATAATTTGTAGTAACTTCAATTTCGACATTTTCTTCAGGTAAACGACGAACAATATCACCGAAGTACTTGGATTGAAGAACGATACCACCAAAACTTTCTACTTCTACAATTACTTCATCATTTTCGATTAATGGAATAAATGCTTCGATGGAAATATCAGAATCGCTACCGGTTAAAGTAACACCTTCATCATTTACGACTATTTTTATCCCCGTTAAAATTGGAATCGTTGTTCTTGCAGAGATGGCACGAGTAACTTCATTGACTGCTTGGACAAGACGATCACGCTCAATAACAAATTTCATGAGTATCCCCCATTTTTTTATATTTTGTAAAACCTCAAAAACCTTTAATTAATTAATAAAAAATCGTAGTAATAGTAATAGGCACTGTGGATTTGTGGATAAGTATGTTTTGAGCCATGCGACATAAAGTTTTCCACATGTTGATAACTTGTGGGTAAGTATGTTCCAGTTATCCACATTGTACACAGGTCTATTAAAACATATTTTGTGACTTTCTTAAATTTTTTTCAATTTCAGCAAGGTCATTTTTCAACACTTGATCGGTTTTTAGTAGTTGCGATATTTTTTCATGTGCATGGATGACGGTTGTATGATCTCGTCCACCAAATTCATCACCGATTTTTGGTAATGAGGCATCTGTAAGTTCTCTTGAAAGATACATTGCGATTTGGCGCGGGAATGCAATACTTTTCGTCCGTTTTTTTGCTTTAAAATCTTCCAAACGAACGTGGAAATATTCGCCCACTGTTTCTTGAATCCCACTAATCGTAATAACTTGTGATTTAGAAGAGGGGATAATATCTTTTAAAGCCTCAGCCGCAAGACCAGCTGTTATATCTTTATTAACGAGGGAAGAATAAGCAACTACTCGAATGAGTGCACCTTCTAGCTCGCGAATATTCGAATCAATTTGGTTTGCAATATAAAGCATGACTTCATTTGGAATATCAAGTCCGTCTGCTTTTGCTTTTTTACGTAAAATGGCGATCCGTGTTTCTAAGTCTGGTGGCGTAATATCAGTAATTAAGCCCCATTCAAAGCGGGATCTAAGCCGATCTTCCAGTGTAGGAATTTCTTTTGGTGGTCGGTCACTGGAAATAATAATTTGTTTTTGTTCATCATAAAGCGTATTAAATGTATGGAAAAATTCCTCTTGTGTTCCTTCTTTACCGGCTAAAAATTGAATATCATCAATAAGTAAGACGTCAACATTCCGGTATTTTGTACGGAATTCTTCGGTTTTATTATCTCGGATGGAGCTAATAAACTCATTAGTGAATTTTTCGCTGGAAAGGTACATTACTTTGGCATTATCTTTATGTTGTTGAACGTAATGGCCAACTGCGTGCATTAAATGTGTTTTACCAAGGCCAACTCCGCCATAAATGAAAAGCGGATTATACGCTTTCGCTGGTGCTTCGGCTACTGCAAGTGATGCTGCGTGGGCAAATCTGTTCCCTGAACCAATGACAAATGTATCAAAAACATAACGCGGATTAAGCATATGTTTTCCAATTTCAATACCATCTTCATCTAACGCTGGATTTGGTTTAATCACAGTGTATTCAAAGTTTTCTTCCTGCTCGCCATCAATAAAGCGGACATCAAATAAGCGACCAGTTATTTCTTGCAAAATGTTAGCGATAAATTGTGTGTAGCTCTTTTCTAACCAATCGCGTACAAAATTATTGGGCGCTGAAATAATAAACGTGTTACCTTCAAGTGAATGAGCGGTTGTTGATTTCATCCATGTATCGTAACTAGGTTTACTCATATTTTTTTTGACGATTTGCAGTGTTTCCTGCCAGATGTCTTCAATTGATTGCACTAGTAACCCCCCTTTTTTATGTAATGTAAATGGATGCTCTAAAGTTATCCACAGATAGAAAAAGCCATGGATAAGGTTATCCAAACACTGTTAAAAAATTATCCACAAAGTGAAAATGTATTGTGGATAACTTTATTTTTCCCCAGCTATATTTCTATTCGACAGGAATTATAATATCAGAAAATCACTCTGATAGCAAGGACTTACAAAATCTATCCACAAAACTGTCCAGATGTGAAAAACGGTTGTCCACAGCCAGTTAACTTGTGTATAACTTGTGTGTAAAGAAATCTGTAACGAAATTGTTAGAATTAATTATCCACAAGTCAATGTGTGTAAATAACCACTAATTGTGTATAAGTTTAAACTTAAATAAAAGGTTATCCACAATAAAAAGGCGTTATTAACTACTTATCCACACTTTCTGGGAAAGGATTTCATTGCGACAATGTGTTAAACTATTTAGCAGAATACGAAAAAAAAAGACAAAAGATGAGGTTGTGAAAAATGATATTTCAACGGCTTTTGAAAACAAGAGATACAGAGTTTTACCGAGTTATACAAAACGGGAACATTGATGACGTGTTTGGTTATTTACTTATTCACGACAAACGGGAACCAGCAGAAATTGATGATTTTAAAGTATTTGCGAAAAGTAATATAAATAAAGAAGCTTTTTCCGTAAATATAAAAAAAAATCATGTTTACACGATGTTTTTTCACTTTACTGATTTAGAAGAAGAACAGGAAATTCCGAAATTTACCAAAGTAATTCGTTTTATAGAAGGACTTTTATCTTTTCAGCCTGAAACGAGCCATTATGTCGATAATTATTTAATAGAGGAAAAACTAATTTTTGAATATCCCGCTGAATTTGAGAAAATTGGTGAGTTTGCGCGATATTTAGTAGAGGTTTCTGGACGTAAAATAGCTATTCCGGATACTACTAGAGAAAAATATATCTATTTGACACAATAAATTTAGAAAAATGGTTTTTCTCTCTATAAAAATATGATATGATAGTGAACGGAGTCTAAATAGAAATTCGTCTAAATAGTATTGACAAAAATGACCAGTTCACGTACAATATCTAAGACTGTCTAATAGATAAATTCGATTGGACCCTTTCATGGGAGGTGTAATTAATGAAAAGAACATATCAACCAAGTAAACGTAAAAGAAAAAAAGTGCATGGTTTCCGTACGCGTATGAGTACTAAAAACGGACGTAGAGTTTTAGCAAGTCGTCGTCGTAAAGGAAGAAAAGTTTTATCTGCGTAGACCACTGAAAACGACTCAGTGGTTTTTTTTTTGAAAAATCTCTGAGTCAAACGGCCTTATACTAAGATATGTAAGAAGATGGAGAATGTATGAAAAAAAAATATAGAATTAAAAAAAATGACGATTTCCAAAAAGTATTCCGAAGAGGAAAATCTTTTGCTAACCGTCAATTTGTTGTTTATACTTTAAAGCAAGAAGAAGCAAGTCATTTTCGAATTGGTTTATCCGTTAGTAAAAAAATTGGAAACGCTGTCTGTCGAAATCGAATTAAACGCTACATACGACAATCATTCCATGAATTAGAAGACCAAATCAATCCTGAAAATGAATATATTATCATCGCCAGAAAACCGGCGGCCAATATGGATTTTCATGAAGTAAAGAAAAGTTTGATTCATGTTTTAAAAGTGGGGCGTGTTTTAAAGCAAAAACCAAACAATTCAAAATGAGTGGGAATTTGAAAAAGGCGAAATTGGAGGTTACATCAATTTGAAGAAGAAAAAGCGATTCAAACAGAAGTTGCTCATCGCAAGTCTTGTAATCGGATTAGTAGCTGTACTTTCGGGTTGTGGCTATTCAACTGATCCAATTACAAAAGATTCAACTGGATTTTGGAGTCACTATATCGTGTTTCCGTTATCTTGGGTTATTACATGGTTTTCCGATTTATTCGGGGGAAATTATGCAGTCGGAATTATTGTCGTTACAATTTTAATTCGACTACTAATTATGCCTTTAATGATCAAACAGCTGAAAAGCCAAAAAGCTATGACCAGCTTACAACCGAAAATCAAAGAACTACAAGAAAAATACTCGTCTAAAGATAATGAAACAAAACAAAAATTACAACAAGAAACAATGCGCCTATATCAAGAAAATAGTGTAAATCCAATGATGGGTTGTTTACCATTATTGATACAAATGCCTATTTTACTAGGATTTTACCAAGCGATTAGTAGAACTGCTGAAATTAAAACAGATACATTCTTATGGATGCAGCTAGGAAATCCGGATCCATATTATATCTTACCAATCGTAGCAGCACTAACAACATTCTTATCATCAAAAATTTCTATGATGGGGCAAACACAGCAAAATAAATCAATGGCGATGATTGTTTATATCATGCCAGTAATGATTCTATTTATGGGTATCACATTACCTTCTGCACTTGCTCTATACTGGATTATCGGTAACATTTTCACCGTATTCCAAACACTTTTAATAAATAATCCTTTTAAAAACAAACGTGAACAGGAGGCGCTGGCGGCTGCTCAACTTGAAGAAGAACGTTTGAAGAAAAAAGCAGCTAACATGAAAGCTTCCAAAAAAGGAGGTAAGAAAAGAAAGTGAGAGATATAACTGCGCAAGGCTCAAATGTTGAAGAAGCAATCCAAAATGCATTAGCGACTTTAGAAACAACACGCGACAAGGTCGAAGTAGAAGTTCTAGACGAAGGTAAAAAAGGTATTTTCGGAATTGGTTCAAGACTAGCTATGGTAAAAGTAATTGAAAAAGAAGATGGTATCCAAGTAGCGATTGATTATCTTTTAGATGTTGCTACCAAGATGGGTGCAGTAATCACGATTGATGTAGAAGAAGTTGGAAAAGATGTGAAGTTGCAAATTAAAGGTGAAAGTCTAGGAATGCTAATTGGCAAACATGGACAAACTCTTAATGCACTTCAATACTTAACACAATTAATTGCTAATAAAACAACGAGCCAATACAAAAACATTATTGTTAATGTAGGGGACTATCGTGAAAGACGTCATGAAACGTTAGTACTTTTAGCAAATAAAATGGCGGATAAAGCTCTTAAAACGAAGCGCGCTGTTCATTTAGAACCAATGCCTTCTTTTGAAAGAAAAATTATTCATGCTATTTTAAGCGAGAATGAACAAATTGAAACACATTCTGAAGGACGCGATCCTTACCGTTATATTGTGATTAAGCCAGTTCGAAAATAAATTCTTAGACTGAGGTTTTAACGAACCTCAGTCTTTTTTTAGGAGGAGACTTAAATGGCGATTTATAAGGATTCAGTTAATGAAATGTGGCAGAAATATCGGACAGAACACCCGATGATTTCCAATAAGTTTGAGGCATGGGCATTTGGTAACTCTGCTCAGATGGCAAATGAACTTGGTGGGCTTGTTATGGATGGGATAAAAACCGGTACGAGCAGCTTGTTCTATTGGTATGATCAAGGCGGAGAAACGATGCCGTCTGTTGGCTCCCATGTTGTACTTTTAGATGGAGAAGAAGAAGCTATAGGAATTATCAAATTAATAAACGTAACAATTATGCCTTTTAATGAAGTACCTGAAACGTTTGCTTATTTGGAAGGAGAAGGTGACAGAACTCTAGAATATTGGCGAGAAGTACATACATCCTTTTTCACTAATGAATGTGACGAGCTTGGAATTCCATTTGAAGAAGATGCTTTGGTGGTTTGTGAAGAATTTGAGGTTGTTTATAAATAGAATGTTTCACGTGAAACATTAAAAGAGACATGACTTTAACGCAAAGTCATGTCTCTTTTTCTAAATACTTTTTGGTAAGCGGAATATGAGTAGAAAACAAACTACGAGTAGAAAAATATTAACGTACATACTCATTTGCAAACTATCGGAAAAGGCACTTGCTTTTGAGGTGGCTGTAGTATTACCGAGAGTGCGGAAAAATACTGATCCAACAACTGCAATCCCAAAGGACGAACCAATTCGTTGCGCTGTATTAAACATACCACTAGCTCCGCCACGATCTAGCCCAGTCACGGTGGAAAGGGTAAAACTATTCAATGGTGCAATAGTTAAACCACTACCAAGCCCTGCAATGAAAAGTGGTAGGAATAAGAGCCAAGCAGAAAAAGCGCCGTCATTGAGATGGAAAACTATAGAAACGGTGCCAAGACCGACAATAACGAGCGAGACCCCAAGCATTAACAGTTTTCTTCCTAGTAGCGGGATAAATCGGTAACTATTGGATGCCGCCAGTACGCTACCTAATGCAAAGGGGCTAATTGCAAGTCCAGATAAAATAGCTGAACGATTGAAACCAGTTTGCCAAGTTAGCGATAGAACGAAGAAAATACTAGTAAATGCAGCAAAATATACGAGTGATAAGAGCATTCCTGAGACAAATTGATTGTTTTTAAGTAAGTTTGGCGCAATTAATGGTTGATTGCCTTTCTTTTCTTGGTAAACACTCCATTTATAAAGGATGATGAAGAGTGGAATAGAAAGCGCCATTAAAAGGTAATCTATTGGTTTGAAATCATTTGCACCATTTGAAATAAGTGGGAAAAGTAATAGTAAAAGTGCGATTGTCAGTAGGCCAACTCCAGGCAAATCAAAGCTGATTTTTTTCGTGGAGACGGTTCTTTTAGGAAGGTAAAGCATTGCTAGGACGAGTGTTACTAACACAAAAGGTACGTTAACGAAGAAAACTGCGCGCCAACCGTTTGTAGTGCCGAACAGTTCAATTAAAAGTCCTCCTGTAAGAGGTCCGATGGCAGTACCAACACCAATAACTGAGCCAAGAATCCCGAAAATTTTCCCAAGGCTTTTTCCGGAATACATATCCATAATCGTCGCATTGATTTGCGGGAAAAATAACCCGGCAGCAAGACCTTGTATTACCCGGGAAATAATTAGGCTATTTTCCGAAGCCGCAAAACCGGCAGTAACACTCATAATTAGAAATAGGGTAATCCCGATAATGTAAATGTTTTTTCGACCAAGTTTATCCCCAAGTCGTCCAGCTAAAATAAGTACAAGGCCAAATGCAAGAGCATAACCTGAAATAACCCATTCAATCGTCTCGCTTGTCGCATGTAGGGCTGTCGTAATATCAGGCAAGGCCACATTAACAATTGTCGTATCTAATAATGAAATAAAAGCTCCAAGCATTATTGAAATAAGTGCTAAAGTTTTACGTTTATCCGTCTGTTCCATGAATCATTCTCCTTTTTGAAGCTTTTTGAGATATTTTTCATTATAAACCTAAACGTTACTATATTAAAGAAAGAGCCAATGTTTCACGTGAAACATTTTACTTTGAGGGCAAGATTTGATAAGCTTTTTTTATTAACAATACGGGGGTAAACGTATGGAAAATCGTAAACAAATGATAAAAACCGAACGACTTTTTTTAAGTGAAATGACGTTGGCTGATACGGAAATTTTATTTGGATACTGGTCAGATGATTCAGTTACTAGATATATGAACATTGAGCCTTTCCAAAGTTTACAGCCTGTAGAAGAAATGATTCGGATGCTAAGGCAACTAGAGATAGAAGGAAAAGCACTTAGATGTGTAATTATTTTGCAAGCAACAGGAGAAATTATTGGTACATGTGGCTTTAACTATATTGATCATGAAAATCACCGAGCAGAAATCGCTTATGATTTAGGAACACGATTCTGGAAACGAGGATATGCTACAGAAGCTGTAAAAGCCTTGATGGAGTGGGGAAAAGAATCTTTTAAATTACACAGGATTGAAGCAAAAGTAGACCCGAGAAATGAGGCGTCAATTACTTTGTTAGAGAAGCTTGGTTTTTTAGAAGAAGGATTACTTAGAGATTATGAAAAAATTGGCACGGAATACCAAAGTTTGAAGTTATTTTCTTGGTTAGATACAGGTAAATAGCTACATTTAAAGAGCGCTGTATAGAGCTCTTTTTTTGTACATAAGAATGATAAATGTGTCGAATTTTTTACTAAAAAATGGAAAGATAGTAATCATATAAGATTATTTCTTGTTTATTATATTTAGTTATTGCTAAAATAAAAGGAGCTATAAAAAATACAAACTCAAGGAGATTATCCAATGACAAAAGAATATTATTTTATAAAACCTGAATTAAGCTCTCCTGAAACAAAGCAAGAAAACATTTCTTCTTGGTTAGATACCCAAGATACAGATTTTTATAATGCACAAATTGCCCAAGAACGGGATTATTGTTTTTGGTGTGATATTGTAGAAACAGCTAAAACGAATTCACGGGAAAGTTATACTTCTATGGCTTATACTTTGAATGATCCTAATATGCTCAACTCCGCTGCAAAAACCAATTTTATTTTGGCAGAAGATGAAGTGTTATATATACACACTCTGTCCGTCATTCGCGACGGTAAAGTCATTGATAAAATAAATGATATTAATGTGAAAGTCTTGGATTATGTTCGTGATGAAAATCAAGCTAGTTTTAATGATGAGAAAAAAGTAACGGTTCTAATTCGTGATTTACATTTAAATGATATTTTCTTAATTGAAACAACTATTGAACGTAAATATGAAGAAAGCAGCATTCGTAACCAATTTTTCCGCTGGATTTATTCGGCTCCAAATTCCTACTGGGCTTACGGAAAGTATCGTTTTGAATTGAAGAACGAGACAGGACAGAATTTAGAAACGAATTTCCATTATTTCCGCGATGAAGCAGGGGCAATTTTAGATAAAGAAAAAGTTATTATTGAAAATAGCCAATCTTATACAATCGAAAAAGAAGACTATATTGGAAATGATCCAAAAGAGTTTGAACTTATGCCATTTATTGATTTTGTTACTGAAAAGACCTATCCAGAAATTACCAAAGCAATCAGTGACGTTTATCAGAAATTCTATCAAGTGGATTTAGCCAGTTTTGCTGGTGATTTGGTTTCCGAATTAGATGCATTACCTTCTTTAAAACATAAAATTAGGCATGCGATTGATTTTGTTCAAAAAGAAATATACTATTTGTATAATGAAACGGAAATGGATGGACATGAGCCTCAAGCGGCAGAAGTAACTTATCAGACGAAACAAGGTGATTGCAAGGCGAAAACGGTTCTTTTAAAAGTGATTTTAGATTATTTAGAAGTCGATTCAGAGCTGATTTTGGTTAATTATGGCAGTGATGTCTTTTTACCGGTTTATACGCCGTCACCATTTAATTTTAACCATGCGATTTTAAAAGTAACAGATGATAATCAAGTTTATTTTATTGATGCCACAATGAGTAGTGACCAAGGCTTTTTAGCTAACCGCCAAAGAAATAGTTTCATGTATTATTTGGAAATTAAACCAGGAACCGAATTACAAAAACAAGAGCCTTTTCAAGATAGAACGCCTTCTGTTGAAGAAATTTTCCGATGTGATGTTAAAGGAAATGAAGCCGAGGTTGTTTTTGAAAGAAAATTACGCGGTGGAATGGCAAACGGATCACGTGAAATGTTTAAAAATGAATCAAATAAAGATATTGTTAATCGCTATAACTTCGCAATTTATAGCAATATGACTTTATATAAAAAATATGAAGAAAATGAGATTGATAAGCACTTTAATAACACGTCCATTCAAATTGTGGAAGATAATAAGGAAATGAATGAGATTTCGCTAGTTTATAAAGCAACAATAACTGACCCATATATTGTAGAAAACAAAAAACGCTTTTTACATTTTTGGAGTTGGGGTAATTTTATTGATGATGGCGCGGAAAAACATTTCCATAAAGATTTCCCGTATTGGGTTGATCGAAATATCATCAAAATGGAGATTCATTTAACGACTGACCACTTGATAGATCAGACGGATTCCTACACACGTCAAGAATGTGACATCAAGTCTAAGTATTTAAATCATCGTGTGACGAAGAAAATTCACAAAAACGGTGCTTCGTGTTATTTAGAGTATCGTCCATATCACAACCTTACTATTTCTGGTAAAGATCTAGAAGAATATATTAAAGCTAATAAAAAAGTTCTAGATAGCAACTGGGGAATTGGTATTGATATCATTGAAGATGGTCTGTTTAAGAAACTTGGTAAGCTATTTAAATAAACGTAAAAAAAGCATCCCTTTCTATAAGGGGTGCTTTTTTATAAATGGTCCCGACTGGTCTCGAACCAGCGACCCCCACCATGTCAAGGTGATACTCTCCCAACTGAGCTACAGGACCAAGTAAACTCAGAAAATAAGCTTAATCGTTTATTTTCTGAATGGATTCACGTTCAATCATTTCGGTTTTAATGATGGTTGTTTTTGGTACGTTTTTATCTTGGTGGATTAAGCGAAATAATAAGTTAGTCGCTTTTTTCCCTAGTTTATTAATTGGTATATCAATAGAAGTAAGTGGCGGTGACAAGAAAGATGATGCTACTTTATCATTATAGCCGATGACAGAAAAATCTGCAGGTATTTGTAAATTTTTATCGGCTGCCATTTTATAAATACTAAGTACTTTTAAATCGTCGGTTGCGAAAACTGCAGTTGGTTTATCGGTGCTTTCCATTAGGCGTAATGCGGCTTTGTAACTGTCTTCAATGCTATAACCGCTATCAATAATCCAGTCATTGCGAAGGTCTAATTGGTGGTCAAATAGGCAGCTTCGAAAACCAGCAAGGCGATCAATCGAAACATGATAATCAAGTGGCGCGTGGATACAAGCAATTTTCTTATGACCTTGCTTGATTAAATGTTTTGTTAGAGCATAACTATCGCCAAAATTGTCAGTATCAACAGAATAAATATTTTTGTAATGTCCTTCTACTTTTCCGGTAACGACAATGGGGATATTATACGGATCTAGTTGATGGAAAAAATCTTCATCAGCGGGAGAACTTAGCATAATTATACCCTTAATCATTTTTTCTTGGATTTTTGAGAGGCATTTTTTGAGTTCGTCTTCGCTGTTTTTGGCGGTCTGAAGAATAAGGTCGAAATTTTCCAACTCAGCTTGAGTGGAAATGGATTGAATTATTTCGGAAAAAAATGGATTTCCCGTTGTTGTGGTTGTGGAGCGATTTGAGATAACCATGATAGCATCAAAGCCTGAAGAAGTAAGTGCGCGAGCTAGTTTGCTTGGCTGGTAGTTGAGTTCATCAATCGCTTCTAATACTTTTTGTCTTGATTCTTTGGAAATATTAGCTTGATTGTTTAGTACTCTGGATACCGTTGATTTTGAAACTCCCGCGTGTTTTGCTATGTCATAAATGGTAGCTGCCAAGGTAATCTTCCTTTCTCTATTGTTTCCGGTATCGGTTCCGGTCATTATCATCCATGTTTATATTACTCAATTTTACGCTAAATGTCCAACTAGATGTTATATAGGGATAAAAACTCAATACTGTCAACATGTTAGGAAATTCCTTTTAAATTGTGTTTGACAGAAAGCGCTTTCCATACTATAATTCTTTTTGTGGGAGCGCTCCCGGTTAGAAGGTAAATGATGACGAATTTAAGAAAAAGACTTTCGCGGTTATATTCTGAAGATGTAGTTGAGAGTTTAGCGACGAGAATTGAAGCGCGGGTAAACCAAACGAAACAAAGAAAGTTAGTACGAAAAGACAAATGGGACGAGAAAGATATTGTTTTAATTACATATGGAGACCAATTTAAAGAGGAATCCAAAAAAACTTTACCAACCTTTAAGAAAATGTATGATCGTTATTTAAAATCGACTTTTGAGGTAGTACATTTCCTACCTTTCTATCCTTATTCCTCGGATGATGGGTTTTCGGTTATTGATTACAAAGCGGTTAATCCGGAGCTTGGTGATTGGGAAGATATTAAGGAAATGGAAAAGTCGGCGCGATTGATGTTTGATTTTGTTTGTAATCATATGTCGGCGAAAAGTGAGTGGTTTAAGCGATATTTAGCGGGCGATAAGGAATTTCAAAACTTTTTCGTGGAATTGGATCCTGATACTGACCTTAGTTCGGTTACAAGACCACGTGCAACACCAGTGCTCACGCCGTTTCAATTTGCTTCTGGTAAAGAGGGTTATATTTGGACGACGTTTAGTGAGGATCAGATTGATTTAAACTTTGCTTCTCCGGAAGTGCTTTACAAGATGATTGATGTGTTGATGTTCTATTTAGAAGAAGGTGCGGAATATGTGCGACTTGATGCGGTTGGCTTTATGTGGAAAGTGCCGGGAACGAGTTCGATTCACTTAGATGAAACGCATGAAATCGTGAAATTATTTAGAGATTTAGTAGACATTGCAGCTCCGGGGACGATTATTATAACCGAAACCAACGTGCCGCATGTTGATAATATTAGTTATTTTGGAAATAGTGAAAAGGAAGCGCATATGGTTTATCAATTCCCGCTTCCACCACTTGTGCTCCATGCGATACATCATGGCAATGCGGAGTTTTTAAGCAATTGGGCGAAAGGTTTAGAGCTCCCAGAAGGCAAGCGCACATTCTTTAATTTCCTCGCTTCACATGATGGAATTGGCTTAAATCCAGTGCGCGGAATTATTCCAGAAGCGGACATTTTAGCATTGGTAGATGATTTGGAAAAAGAAGGAGCACTCGTTTCTTATAAACAAAATCCAGATGGTACGAAAAGTCCGTATGAAATTAATGTGACTTACATGGATGCGTTAAGTAAACAAGCGGATACTGATGACTTGAGGCTATCGAGATTTCTCGTCGCTCATGCAGTATTAATGTCTATCCCAGGCGTTCCTGCTGTTTATGTTCAAAGTATTTTAGGAAGCCGCAATGATTATTTAGGAGTAGAAACAACAGGGCACAATCGCTCTATTAATCGAAAAAAATACGACTTAGCGGAAATTACAGCAGAGCTAGAACAGGCTGACTCCTTACGAAAAGAAACCTATGATGCGTTAACGAAATTAATTAGCACACGAAAAGCGGAATCACTTTTCCATCCAGAAATCGCGATGGAAGTTTTAGAATCTACGGCGGAATTGTTTGTTGTCAAACGTTCATCCGGCGCGGAATCGATTATATTGATTCATAATTTATCAGAAAAAGAAGTGCATTATTCACTAGACAGCGGTGTTTATACAAATCTTTATACGGGCTCTGCAGTAACTGGGAGCGATTCCATAAAGCTTAGAGGCTATGAATTCTGCTGGCTAAAAACCAAAAATTACAGGGAGGAACAAAAATGAAGAAAAAGAGTCTTGTATTACTTGTTGTTGTGTTGGTTCTAAGTGCGGTATTAGCTGCATGTGGAGGAAAAGAGTCTGGTAGTAAGGAAGTAACGATTGAATTTATGCATTCATCCGTTGAAAAAGAGCGTTTAGATGTTATTAATAAATTAATTGCTGATTTTGAAAAAGAAAATCCAACGATCAAAATCAAACAAATTCCAGTTGAAGAAGATGCTTTTAATACAAAAGTTGTCACACTTGCTCGTTCTGGTAAACTTCCAGCAGTTATGGAAGTAAGCCAAGATTTTGCCAAAGTAATGGATAAAGATGAGTTAATTGACCAAGATGCAGTGAAAGAAGTTATCGACTCGGTTGGAGAAGATAAATACTATGAAGGTGCAACAAACTTAGTGCGTTCTGAAGATGGTAAAAGCTATATCGCAGCACCATTAAGCGGTTGGGTTCAAGGTATTTGGTACAACAAAAAAGCTTTAGCCGATGCTGGTTTTGAAGAACCGAAAAACTGGGCGGATATTGAAAAAGTAGCGAAAAAATTCACGAATAAAGCTGATAAAAAATACGGTATTGCAATTCCAACAGCAGAAAGCACGATGAGTGAGCAAGCTTTCTCTCAATTCGCACTTTCTAACAAAGCCAATGTTTTAGATGCAAAAGGAAATGTAACGATTGATACACCAGAAATGAAAGAGGCTCTTCAGTACTACAAAGATCTTTCAGCGTACACAATGCCTGGTTCAAATGATGTAACTGAAATTAAAGATGCGTTTATGAATGGTACTGTTCCAATGGCAATGTACTCTACGTATATTCTTCCATCTGTATATGAAGAAGGCGACCCATCTAACATCGGATTCGCTATTCCAGAAGAAAAAGAAAAAGCAGTTTATGGAACAGTTTCCGGATTGACTATCTCTGCTGGTTTGGATGATGATCAAAAGAAAGCAACGAAGAAATTTGTTGAATACTTGTCTCAACCAGAAAATATGGCAACTTGGGTATTAATGTCTCCAGGTGGCGCACAACCAGTAAATAAAGAAGTAGTAGAACAAAAAGCATACAAAGAAAATGAAGTAATTAAATCATTTGGTGATCTTCCAAACGAAATCGCTGCATCTTTCAACGACATCCAAGTTTTCGGACTTGTTGATGGTAAAAACCTAACAAAAATGGGTGATATAACTAGTTCAGGTATTATCGCACAAATGGTTAACAACGTAACTGTTGGCGGTGGCGATGTTTCAGCGGACTTAAAAGCAGCACAGAAAAAGGCAGAAGAAGGTAAATAATCAAATAGCGGGGAGGTGAGTCTCCCCGTCTTTTTATACAGTTTAGCACGTCGCTTTTTGATTTAAGGAGGCATTATGAAAACAAAAGTATATAAAAGGTCCGACTTTAAGTTAGCAATGATTTTACTTGCGCCAAGTTTTGTTTTACTGGCAGCACTTGTGTTATATCCGATGATTTCAAATATCCAGATTAGTTTTTTAGATATGCCGCTAAATCCGAATATTAAATCGGTCTTTATCGGTTTACAAAACTATATAGATATTTTGAAGGATCCAGAGTTTTATAAATCACTAGGTCTTACCGTGGCTTATACAGCACTTGTAGTAATTGGGAGTACGGGGATGGGGCTACTTGTAGCGATTTTCTTTAATCGTGAATTTCGTTTTAGAAGAACGGCTCGGTCGCTTATTATTTTGTCGTATGTAACACCATCTATTTCTCTTATTTTTGCATGGAAGTATATGTTTAATAATGGTTATGGTGTGATTAATTTTATGACTGTAGATGTGCTTCATATGTTTAAAGAAGCACCACTCTGGTTTGATAATCCAGTTTCTAGTTTCTTTTTAGTAACCTTTTTTGCGATATGGCGTTATTTTCCGTATGCATTTATTTCGTTTTTGGCGATTTTGCAAACGGTCGATAAGTCGCTTTATGAGGCGGCTGATATGGACGGAGCGAATATTTGGGATAAATTCAAAATTGTTACTTTGCCAGCGATTATGCCGGTACTTGCAACAGTTATTACGCTTCGTGCGATTTGGATGTTCTATATGTTCACCGATGTATACTTACTCACGAATAAAGTAAATATCCTTGGAGTTTATTTATATAAAACAGCATTCGCATTCAATGATTTAGGAAAAGCAGCAGCGATTTCTGTCATATTATTTGTCATTATTTTTGTTGTGATTATTTTTGCAAGAAAGCGGGTGGATTTGAATGGCGGTAAGTAGTAAAAAGTCAAAAAGAACAAAGAAAATCGCGTTTTATGTGACGATGGTTGCATTTTTATGTATTACATTGTTCCCATTTGCGATTATGTTAATGACTTCATTTAAGAGCAGCAAAGAAGCCATTTCTACGCATCCAACATTTTTCCCGAAAGATTTCACTTTCCAGCATTATATCGATATTTTTAATCCAGATATTTTTCCGTTTTTAACGTATTTTAAAAATAGTTTGGTTGTTTCGGTTTTTGGGGCGGGAATTGCGGTTGTTTTGGGGATTTTAGGCGCTTATGCGTTATCGAAATTACGCTTTAAAGGGCGCATGACGATTAATGCAAGTTTTTATACGGTTTATATGTTCTCCGGGATTTTATTAATCGTTCCGTTGTTCAAAATAATTTCGAGTTTGGGATTATATGATACGGAAACAGCTTTAATTATCACGATGGTTGTACAAACACTACCAACTGCGGTATTTATGCTGAAAAGTTATTTCGATACGATTCCAACTGATATTGAAGAAGCTGCGATGATGGATGGGCTAAATCGCTTCCAGATTATTTTACGAATTATTGTTCCGCTTGCGATTTCAGGTATTGTATCTGTGTTTGTATATTGCTTCATGGTGGCTTGGAATGATTATCTGTTTGCATCGATTTTCCTATCTAGCTCAGAGAAATTCACGTTACCAATCGGCTTAAATACACTATTTAGTACACCAGATTATATTTGGGGTAGAATGATGGCTGCATCGCTTGTTACGGCGCTTCCAGTCGTTATTATGTACGCAATTTCAGAACGATTTATCAAAGGAAACTTAACAGACGGTGGAGTTAAAGGATAAGAAAGGAAGTTTTTTAAAATGAAAAAATTAGTTGCGACTGCCCCTCGTGTGGCGGAATTAGTAGAATATCAGGATCGTGAAGTTTTAGAAGATGAAGTGAAAATTAAAGTACAGTTCGCTTCTCCAAAACATGGAACAGAAGTAGTTGATTTTAGAGGAATTAGTCCTTTTATTGATGAAGAATTTTCTCCTGAATGGAATTTATTTGTTTCACGTGAAACAAATAGTGCGCGAGGTATTGTGTTTGGCGAGTTTCAGCTAGGCAATATGGTCGTTGGTGAAGTAGTTGAATGTGGAAGTAAAGTGACGGAATATGAGCTTGGAGACACGGTTTGTTCGTATGGTCCAATTATGGAAACCGTTATTGTGAAAGCTGTCGATAATTATAAACTACGGAAATTGCCAAAAGGTGCTAATTGGAAAAACGCGGTTTGCTATGACCCGGCTCAATTTGCGATGAGTGGCGTGCGTGATGCACATGTTCGTGCGGGCGATTACGTTGTTGTTGTCGGACTTGGCGCGATTGGCCAAATTGCAATTCAACTGGCGAAAAAAGCTGGTGCTAGTGTTGTTATCGGGGTGGATCCTCTTAGTCATCGTCGTGAAATTGCTGAAAAACATGGAGCAGATGCTACTTTTGATCCGATTACGACAGATGTTGGTTTAGAAGTAAAACGTCTGACTGGTAAGCTGGGTGCGGATTCGATTATTGAAACAAGCGGGAATGCGGCGGCACTTCAAGCAGCACTTCGCGGAGTAGCTTACGGTGGAACAATTTCTTATGTAGCCTTCGCGAAACCTTTCCCAGAAGGATTTAACCTTGGGCGGGAAGCTCATTTCAACAATGCGAAAATCGTCTTTTCACGTGCGGCTAGTGAACCAAATCCGGATTATCCGCGCTGGGATCGTAAGCGTATCGAGGAAACTTGTTGGGAACTACTGATGAACGGTTACTTGGATTGTTCAGACATTATTGATCCAGTCGTTCCGTTTGCAGATTCAGCTGAGAGCTACATGAAATACGTCGACCAACAACCTGATTTAAGTATTAAAATGGGGATTACCCTTTAAGGAGCGATAATAATGAAATTAGGAACACAAAACCAAGCATTTTTCCCAGAAAATATAGAAGAAAAATTTGCTTATGTAAAAGAAATGGGCTTTGAAGGTTTTGAAATTGATGGTAAATTGCTTGTTGAGAATTTGGATGAAGTGAAGAGTGCTATCAAGAAAACGGGGCTACCTGTTAGTACTGCATGTGGTGGCTATGACGGCTGGATTGGTGACTTCATTGAAGAGCGCAGACTGAACGGTTTAGAAGAAATTAAGGCGATTTTAGAAGCTTTAGCAGAAGTTGGTGGGCAAGGGATTGTTGTTCCAGCGGCGTGGGGAATGTTCACTTATCGTCTTCCACCAATGGTTTCGCCGCGTAGCCAAGCCGGAGATTTCAAAGCAGTGAGCGAGTCGTTAATTTATTTGGATAAAATTGCTGGTGAAACTGGGACGAAAGTTTATCTTGAGCCACTTAATAGATACCAAGATCACATGATTAATTTGCTAAGTGATGCGCAGAAATATATTGATGAAAATGAACTTAAAAATGTAGAAATTATCGCTGACTTCTATCATATGAATATTGAAGAAGATAGCATTCCAACTGCGCTTGAAGAGCATAAAGATTCCATCGGTCATATTCATGTTGCTGACAATCATCGCTATCAACCAGGAAGCGGCAGCCTTGATTTTAAAACAAGTTTTGATCAACTGAAAAAGAATGGTTACAGCGGATTTTTAACTTTTGAATGTCGTGTTCGTAGTGAGAATCCAGAACAAGCTTATAGAGATGCGTTGGCACATTTAAAAAGCTGTTTAATTTAAAATAGAAAATCCGTCCCAATCAAAGCGGACGGATTTTTCTAAAAGGAGTTTCGGATATGAAGAAAAGAGTTGCAATCATAGGAGCAGGACAAGTCGCTGAGAAGGTTCATGCTGCATATTATAAGACAAGAAATGAGTTAGAACTTGTGGCAGTTTGTGATCCTAGTATGGAACGAGGCGAAGAGTTTCGTTTGAACAATGGTTTTTTGAAGCATTATGCTACGGCGGAGGAAATGTTTGCTACAGAAAAAATTGATATAGTTAGTATTTGTACGCCTAATCGGTTTCATTTTGATAATGTGATGTTGTCTCTTAGGCACGGGGCTGCGGTTATGTGTGAAAAACCACCCGCAATGAGTGCAGCAGAAGCGAAGGCGATGTGGGATCTTGCTAAGGAAAAAGAAGCTATTTTAGCGTATGATTTTCATCATCGTTTTTCTAGTGAAGCACAGTTTTTAAAGAAAAATTCGGCGCTTTTAGGTGAAATTTATTGTGTGAAAGCAACCGCGCTTCGTCGTTCTGGTGTGCCAGGTTGGGGAACTTTTACGAATAAAGAAATGCAAGGCGGCGGTCCGCTGATTGATATGGGAATTCATATGCTCGACGCGGCGATGTTTGTCCTTGGTTTTCCAAAAGTGAAGAAAGTTACGGCAAAAAGCTTTCAAAAAATCGGTACAAAGAAAAGCGCGGGAACATTCGGGTCATGGGATCCAGAAAAATATACAGTCGAGGATGCTTTATTTGGTTTTATTGAACTGGAAAATGGCGGATTAATTGAGCTGGATACTTCTTTTGCGTTACATATTAAACCAGAGAGCGCATTAAATGTCGACTTTTTTGGGGATTTAGCTGGTGGAAGTTTATATCCGGCTGAAATTTATACGGATAACGCAGGGGAATTTCAGTTGTTGGAAAGCTTAGGTCAACTGGAGGAAAATAAACACGATAACAGCATGAAAGCATTTGTTGATAGCGTTCTTGGCGAGGGGGATTTAGAACTTGCTGGCGCTGAACAAGGTTACAGAATACAAAAAATCGTTGAAAGTTTATACGAATCGGCAGAAAAAGGTGAGAGTGTTTTTTTATGAGGAAAATAATCGAGAAGGAATTTGCATTAAATTATCTAAATAAATATGGGAGCCAAATGACTGTCGGAAACGGCTATTTGGGTGTGCGCGGTGCTCTTGAAGAAGAATATCCGGAGCAAGTTCGTGGTATGTATGTGGCAGGAATTTATAATCGTCCGAGCGGTTCAGTGAGTTCGGAGCTAGTGAACTTGCCGGATGTGACACGGTTCCAAGTGACGCTTGACGGGGAAGTTTTTTCGATGCAAGCAGGGAAAGTCCATGGGTATGAACGATTTTTAGATATGAATACAGGAGAATTAGTTAGGAAAATTATTTGGGAAAACAGCGCCGGCGACAAGTACCAACTAAATTTTTATCGATTTGCTTCAAAGGTTGTGAAACATGTTATTGCGGCAAGAGTGGAGATAACGCCTTTAAGTGGATGTGCGAAAGTGAAAATAAAAACAGGTATTGATGCACAACAAACCAATTTTGGAACGCAACAGTTGGCAGAATCTAGTTTACGGATTTTTGATGAAGAGCTGATGGTTGGTGAATATGAAACGATTGAAAGCAAACAGCGAATTACTGTGGCAACAAAAGTCAGTCAAAAAGGGGTTTTCACTGCTAAAAATCGCCAATTAATGACTGAAGTTGAGCAAGAAATCGCAGCCAACCAAACATTCGCTTTGGAGAAAATAAGCCTGGTTAAAACATCTCTTGATGAGGTGGACGTGGAGTTTCCAAACGAGACTTATGCTGAACTGAAAGCAAATTCGGAAAAAGCTTGGGCAGATTTTTGGGAGCATGCGGGTGTTCGCGTTGAGAGCACGAATGATTTTGACCAGTTTGCATTAGATTTTGCGTGCTATCATTTAGAAATTATGACGCCGAAAGATGATTTTCGCTGTAGTGTTGGTGCGAAGGGGCTGACCGGGGAAGGTTACAAAGGACATGTTTTTTGGGATACGGAAATTTTCATTATGCCATTTTTCCTTTATAATAAGCCGGAAATTGCCAAACAACTGCTAGAATATCGTTATCTTCATTTGAAAGAAGCGAAAGAAAAAGCGTTGAAAAATGGATATAATGGGGCGCTTTACCCGTGGGAAAGTGCCTTCTCTGGTGAGGAAGAAACGCCGGAGTTTGCAGCAATTAACATCCGGACTGGAACACGGCAAAAAGTAGCTTCTGCCATCTCAGAGCATCATTTAGTGGCGGATATTGCTTATGCCGTTTGTGAATATGAAGCTGCAACAGGTGATGCTCAGTTTATGAGTGACTGTGGTGCTGAACTGCTCCTCGAAACAGCAGAATTTTGGATAAGTCGAGCAACTAACCGCAACGGTCGACTGGAAATTCTCGATGTGATTGGGCCGGATGAATATACAGAGCACATCGATAATAATACTTACACCAACTACATGGCGCACTATAATGTGAAAATGGCGCTGGAATGGAACCGCGATAATGAAGCTTTTGAGTCACGTGCGAAAGCGTTTCTTAAAAACTTATATTTACCGGTCGCAAATGAAACAGGCTTAATTCCGCAAGATGATACTTTTTTACAAAAAGATTGGATAAATTTAGATAAATATAAGGCTGCGCAAGGAACACAAGGGATTTTACTAGATTACTCGCGGCAAGAAGTGAATGAATTACAGATTTTAAAGCAAGCTGATTTAGTGATGTTATTCTATTTGTTTCCTCAGAGGTTTGCGCCAGAAACTGTGAAGAAAAACCTAGATTATTATGAAAAACGAACCATTCACGATTCATCTTTAAGTAAAGCGATTCATGCCATTGTGGAAAATCGTACAGGAAACCGCGAGCAAGCCTATCAATTTTTCCAAGAAGCGTGTTTAATTGATCTTGGGGACGAACCACATTCATCAGATGACGGCCTTCATGCGGCTTCACTGGGGGCAATTTGGCTGGCAGTGGTTTTTGGGTTTGCAGGCATTGATACTAGCGGAGAATTATTAGAAATAGCGCCAGATTTGCCAGATGCATGGCGGTTTGTTAAATTTGAATTCATGTGGAAAGGTGAAACAATTCTAGTAGAAATAGCGCCAAACACGTTACAACTTTCAAAAAACACAAAAAGCATGCTAGAATTAGTTATCTACGGAGAAAAACAGCAATTAACGGATACATTAACGATTAAGATGGAACAAAAGGATGTGTCTTTATGAAAATTGTCATTGCACCGGATTCATTTAAAGAAAGTTTGACGGCGCACGAGGTGGCAGAGTATATTAAAGAGGGCTTTCAAGAAGTTTATCCACATGCAGACTACCATTTACTCCCAGTTGGCGATGGGGGCGAGGGTACGCTTGATGTTTTAAGTAGAGCCTTGGATGCGAAAACGACGAAAATCAATGTTTCTGGTCCGTTTGGCGAGCCTGTTTCAGCAAAAGTTGCCTTTACAGAGGGCAATAAAAAAGCGCTGATCGAAATGGCTGAGGTTTGCGGTTTGCATCTAGTTCCAGTAACTAAACGTGATCCACTTCAAGTGAGCACAAAAGGAGTGGGCGAACTAATTTTGCACGCAATGAAAAAAGGTGCGACCGAGGTTATCATTGGCATAGGTGGAAGCGCTTCAAATGATGGCGGAATTGGTATGGCTAGCGCGCTCGGCTATGAATTTTTAGATTTAGAAAACAATGTCGTAAATCCAATCGGCGCAAATTTAGCTAGCATCGCAACCATCCGCTCTGAAAATGTTCCTGCTGAGCTTAAAAACATCACGATAAATATAGTAACCGACGTTGAAAATCCGCTTTGTGGAAAAGAAGGCGCATCCTATGTATTCGGCCCACAAAAAGGGTTAGCTGCCACTGATCTCGCGAGCGCAGACGAGGCAATGCATCATTTTTATCAGCTGGCCAATCCAGCGATGATAACAATGGCACGAGCTGGTGCTGGGGGAGGAATTGGCGCTGGACTTGCAACATTTGCAGAGGCGAATCTGCTGTCTGGAATTGATTTTGTAATCGAGGCACTTCAAATTAAAGCAGTTTGCAAAGATGCCGATTTAGTCATCGTTGGTGAAGGGAAAATGGACGGACAAACTGCTCAAGGAAAAGCACCAGTGGGCGTGGCGAAAGAAGTACCTGATGGAACACCCGTTTTTGCAATTTGTGGAAGCGTAGGAGAGGGTCTTGAAGCTGTCTATAAGGCCGGAATCCACGCGGTATTTCCCTCAATTGCGAGTCCAACAACTTTAGAAAAAATACTTAAAGAAACCCCAAATAATCTAAGAAGAACCGCACGAAATGTTGCGGCAGTTTGGAAAGGACGAGTAGAATGACAACAGCATTAAAAGGAGTAGTATTCGATTTAGATGGTGTCATCACAGATACAGCGCATTACCATTACTTGGCTTGGAAAAAAACAGCAGAGAGCATTGGAATTGAATTCGATGAAGCATTTAATGAGAATTTAAAAGGAGTGAGTAGAATTGACTCCCTACTTCTTATTTTAAAGAAAGACGGCCGCGAAAATGACTTCACACAAGAACAAATCGAAGCACTTGCAGCAGATAAAAATGAATTCTATGTGAGCTTGCTCGAAGAAATTACGCCGGCAGATGTTTTACCAGGAATAAAAGAACTTATAGTAGCTCTTAAAAAGCAAAATCTTAAATGCGCGATTGCATCTGTTTCAAAAAATGCTCGTACGGTATTGAGTGCGCTTGAAATGGAACAAGAATTTGATTACATTGTTGATGCTGCTAAAATTACTAAATCAAAGCCTGATCCAGAAATTTTTATGGAAGCATGTCGCGGTTTAGGCTTAGAACCATCAGAAGTAGTTGGAATTGAAGATGCCCAAGCTGGAATTGAAGCAATTAATGCAGCTGGAATTATAAGCGTGGGTGTTGGTTCTGGACTTCGTGATGCGGATATGACAGTGAAAAATACTGGTTTGCTAGATTTACGTATTTTAGAGATATTACATAGCAAATAAAATGTTTCACGTGAAACAAAAGTGTCAAAAAGTGAACAAAAAGCAAGATATATTGCTATTCTAAAACCCTTTGCTTGACCACGATACAACTTTGGAATATTCTGAATGTGAGGTGGATATGTATGGCGATTATTTTTGCAAAAGAAGAGAACTTGGAAGAGATTATTAGTAGCCATCCTAAAATATTACTTAATTTTTGGGCAGAATGGTGTGCTCCGTGCCGCTGTTTCTGGCCAACGCTTGAGCAATTCTCTGAGGTGGAAGAAGGTAATGTCCAAGTTGTGAAAATTAATGTAGATAAACAACGTGCATTAGCTCAAAAGTTTGATGTAAAAGGGATACCGAATTCGCTTGTTCTTGTTGATGGAGAAATTAAAGGCGCAATTGCTGGTATTGTCAGTTGTGATGAACTTAGAAGTAGGTTTAATAGTCTAGCAAAATAAAAATTCCGCGATCCAATTTAATGGTCGCGGAATTTTTTGTTTCACGTGAAACATTTATTATTTGAAAACGCGGAAACGGTCAGCGTCATCGATGAATTCTTTTTCGCCAGCTTCTTGAACGATGTTACCAAACGGCATTTGAGCGCGTAAGTTCCAGCTTGCAGGAATATTCCATTCAGCTTTAACAGCATCGTCAATTAGTGGGTTGTAATGTTGTAGAGATGCGCCAATTCCAGCGTTTGCAAGAGCAACCCATACTGAATGTTGTGCAATACCTGAAGATTGTTCAGACCATACAGGGAAATTATCTGCATATAGTGCAAAGTTTTCTTGTAGACCTTCAATAACAGCAGTATCTTCAAAGAAAAGAACTGTTCCGTATCCAGCGCGGAAAGAACCAACTTTTTCTTCAGTAGCTGCAAAGTTTTCAGCAGGTACGATAGCGCGTAATGTGTCTTCTACGATATTCCAAAGTTTATCATGGTTTTCTCCTAAAAGAATAACAGCGCGAGAACTTTGAGAGTTGAAAGAAGATGGGCTGTATTTAACTGCGTCTTTAATGATTTCTTCAATTTTGGAATCCTCTACGGAAACGTTTTTATCTAGTGCATAAATGGAACGACGAACTTTAATAGAATCTAAAAATGTATTAGTCATAATAATAAAACTCCTTTGTTAATGTTATTTACTTACATAAGTATAGCAACTATTTATTAATTTGCAAGTGTTTTTGTCGGAAAAAGATTATGTAAGCGCTAAACCGATTACGGCTCTTATAAAAAAACTTTTTAAGTAAAAAACTTGCTTTTAAGAACATTTGTTCGTATAATAAAATTAAGAGGTGATAATTATGGTTACGGCAATTCAGAAAGAGCAAGTGCGGACAGAGAAGAATGCTGCTTTTTTAACGAGTCGGCCAGAAGTGGATTATTTAGAACGCGAGAGCTTCTTTATCACATTAAAAGACGCCATGAAGCGCGAATGGGTCGTTCGACTAAAATTTTTTCAAGAAGCAGATGTTTCTTCTTTACGTCTAGCATCATTTGAATATCCTTCCGCCTTTCTTGGGCTAGGAGAAATTGAAAAACAAGACTTGGTGCCACTTGAAATCGACATGTTAACGGAAGAAGTTATTTTTACAGATATTGTTGGACATGAATATGTAATTGAATTTAGAGATATTATAGATGTTGAATTATTATAGAAGCAGTCGTTTATTCGGCTGTTTTTTCTTGTCAAAAAAGGAATCCATATGTATAATAGTTGTTATGACAATTATTGTTACGACAATAGAAAAGAGGTTAGAAATGCGCGGATATTATGATGAAATCTCATTTGATGTGAATACGACTGCGAAGAAAATGCACTTGTTTTTGATGCGTTCTATTGCAAGCTATGATGTAACCCCTGAGCAGTGGTCAGTTTTGGAGGGGATTGAGGCGAACGAACCGATTTCTCAAAAAGAAATTGCACTTTGGACAAAAAAAGACACGCCCACAGTGAACCGGATTGTCGACGTTTTGCTTCGAAAAGAGCTTATTGTGAGGGAAATTAGCACAGAAGATAGACGAATTTCGCTTTTGTCATTAACGGATAAAGGGAGAAAAGAAACGACAGAACTTCGGGATATTGTGGAGGCGAGTTGTGAAAAAATGTTTGCTGGGGTTACTCGCGCGGATTTGGAGCAATTCACGGCTATTTTAAAGAACATTTCTACTAATATAGAGTAAAGAGGGGTAAATTTTGGAAAATAAGACAAGACTTTGGACGAAGGACTACGTATTTTTATTATTAGGTAGTGTGCTTTTATATATTGGATTTATGGTGTTTATGCCGACGTTACCAGCCCGAATTATTGAACTTGGCGGAACACAAATGGAAGCTAGTTTAGCGGTAGGGCTATTTTCAATTGTCGCCTTACTTATGCGGGCGATCGCTGGAAGTTGGAACGATAAATTTGGACCTAAAGTATTAATTATTGCAGGTTTTTTGATTTTAATTTTAACGACAGTGAACTTTTATTGGTCGACGGCGGTTGCGGCTTTGCTTGTGTTACGGCTTTTTCACGGGGCTGGCTGGGGTATCGGCACGACGTCAATTTCGACAGGGGTATCTAAATTAGTACCGCCGAGCAGAACGGGAGAGGGAATTGGCTTTTACGGGCTTACGACTGCGCTTGGAATGTCATTGGCGCCGATTATTGCTATTTTAATCATGAATTATTTTTCTTTCGATGTTTTAGTGACTTTTTCGCTTGTTTTGATGGTGTTTATTTTACTTTTAATGACACAAGTGAAAATTCCAAAATCAGAAAAGATCGTCCATCAAAAAATGAAATTGTTCGAGAAAACGGCGCTACTTCCGGCAGGGCTATGTTTGCTAATGGCTATTCCGCTTGGTGGTATTCAGACGTTTATGATGGTATACGGGACGGAAATTGGGATTTCGACAACGTGGGTTTATTTTATCGGGCAAGCAATTATGGTGCTTATTAGTCGGTTGTTTGCTGGGCGTCTTTATGATACAAAAGGACATCGTTTTGTTATTATTCCGGGTGCGCTATCCATGATTATTGGAATATTAATTCTTTCTTTTGCAACCGGAGCGATCAGCTTATTTGTCGCATCATTGTTTTTTGGACTAGGATACGGGATGGCACAACCGGCACTCCAAGCACTTGCTGTTGACCGAGCTGCGCCACATAACAAAGGAACTGCGAACGGTACTTTTCTTTCAGGAATGGACATTGGGATGGCTGTTGGTAGTTTTGGTTTAAGTATTGTGGCGACTTACTACAATTATGCTATTATGTACCGCACAGCAATTATTGCGCTTGTCATATTTTTTGTGGTGTATTGGTTAACTTTAGGGCGAAAAGTGAAAAATAGCTGACATCTCTTGTGAAGCTGTTTTCAAATTTTATATGTGCGAGAATTGCTTTAAATAGCGGATTCTCGCACTTTTTTAATGTCAGAATGTTTAAACATCACATTTATTTGGAGATTTAGTATAAATTTTCTGAAAAACAGCTCTATTTCTGCTATAATATACAAAAGTACAAAAGGCAGTGTTTACTTTTAAGCGCTGAAAAATCCGAATATTGTGTAGAATATCACAGGTTCGGCTTTTTTATTTCTTAAGAACAGAACTTCGAAAAGCATAAGTGTAACGAGGAAGGCTCATATCCGGCCAGTAGTTATGAATTACTGGTGAAAAATTTTTGTAAGTAATTGGGGAAATTTGATGACAGGAGAGATGTTGAGTGGAACGTGTTTATAATTTTTCGGCAGGTCCGGCAGTTTTACCAGTACCGGTACTTGAAAAGGTTCAAAGGGAGCTACTCTCTTATAATGGTTCAGGAATGTCAGTAATGGAGCTGAGTCATAGGTCAGAATTATTTCAAAACATCATAGACGATGCGGAGAGTTTAATTCGAGAATTGATGGGGATTCCAGAAAATTACAAAGTACTATTTTTGCAAGGTGGCGCGAGTTTGCAGTTTGATATGGTGCCGATGAATCTTGCAAATGGTAAAAAAGCAGTCTATGTAAACACTGGATCTTGGGCGAAGAAAGCAATTTCTGAAGCTAAAAAAATTCAGGGTGTTGAGGTGGAAGTAATTGCCTCATCGGAAGACCGTAATTTCAGCTATATTCCTGAAATTCCTACAGTTTCAAATGATGCTGCTTACTTACATGTAACAACAAATAATACAATCGAAGGAACAGCAATGTTTGATGTGCCAGACTCAGCTGTCCCGGTCGTTGCAGATATGTCCTCTAATATTTTATCAAGCGTTTATGATGTGAAAAAATTCGGTTTGATTTATGCAGGAGCGCAAAAGAACATTGGTCCTGCTGGGTTAACGCTTGTCATCGTGCGTGAAGATTTAATCGGGCAAGTAGAGGGACTTCCTTCTATGTTAGATTTTAAAGTACAGGCCGAAAATGGTTCCATGTACAACACACCACCAACTTTTGCTGTTTATGTAGCAAAATTAGTATTCGAATGGATTAAAGAACAAGGTGGCGTTGCTGGAATTGAAGCGTTAAATCGAAAAAAAGCGGCATTATTATATGATTATATCGATCAATCGGATTTCTTTTCTTCACCGGTCGAACCTTCTGCAAGATCGCTTACGAATATTCCTTTTGTGACGAATTCTGCAGAGTTTGATAAAGCTTTTGTTAAAGAAGCTGAAGCAAATGGTTTTAAAAACTTGAAAGGACATCGCTCCGTGGGCGGTATGCGAGCAAGTCTTTACAATGCATTTCCAATTGAAGGGGTAGAAGCACTAATCGCCTTTATGGAAAAATTTGCCAATGCAAGAAAAGGGGGAGAAGTACGTGTTTAATATCCAAACGTTTAATGCTATCGCTAAAGAAGGCTTAAAGACATTTGATCTTGAGAAATATGTGATCGATGCGAACCAGCCAGCAGACGGGATTTTACTACGGAGTTATAACTTACACGATTTTGACTTTCCAGAAACAGTGAAGGCAGTTGCTAGAGCTGGTGCAGGAGTTAATAATATCCCAGTAGAAAATTGTTCTGAAAAAGGTATTGTTGTATTCAATACGCCTGGCGCGAATGCCAATGCTGTAAAGGAACTGGTTCTTGCAAGTTTATTCGTTTCGGCGCGTCCAATTTTGGAAGGTACGGAATGGGTGAAAGAACTACCGGCCGAAGATGATGTGGAACAAAAAGTTGAAGCTGGGAAGAAAGCTTTCGCGGGAACAGAACTTGCTGGCAAAAAACTTGGAATTATTGGCCTAGGTGCAATTGGAGCTTTAGTGGCAAATGATGCGCTATCTCTTGGGATGGACGTGGTCGGTTATGATCCATTCGTTTCCGTAGATACTGCTTGGAGAATTTCTAAAGAAGTGGAACGCGCGATGACGATTGAAGAAGTTTTAGCAACATGCGATTATTTAACGGTTCATGTGCCATTAACGGATAAAACTCGTGGCATGTTCAATGCAGAAACGTTACAATTAGTGAAGGATAATGCGGTCTTACTAAACTTTTCACGCGGTGAGCTAGTGGATTCAGCCTCTGTGAAAGAAGCTTTAGATGATGGACTTTTACGTTTATATATTACAGATTTTGCGACAAAAGAATTATTAAACCATAAAAAAGTGCATGTATTTCCTCATTTAGGCGCATCAACGGAAGAAGCCGAAACCAACTGTGCTAAAATGGCTGCAAAAGAATTACAATATTACCTTGAAACTGGTAGCATTAAAAACTCTGTTAACTATCCAAATGTGGAAATGCCTTATAACGGGCATCCGCGAATTGGTATTTGCCACAAAAACATTCCGAACATGGTCGGACAAATCACGACAGAGCTTGGGAAATATTCCCTAAATATTTTAGATATGATAAACCGTAGTAAAAATGAATATGCCTACACATTAATTGATATTGATAAGGAAACGCAAGCTAATTTGGAACAACTGAAAAGTGATTTATTGGCTGTCCAAGGGGTTTTGCGTGTTCGAGTTATTGAACCATTAGGTGTGACAGTTTAAAATTATTACCCGGGAAATAATGAGAGCATGAAACTTTATGGTTATTGCCAGACGGGTTCATGCTCTTTTACTAAAAAGGAGGATAACAATGGTAAATATACGTCCATTTAAAGCATTACGTCCAATTAAAAATCTAGCGGAAAAAGTGGCTTCGTTGCCATATGATGTACTTAATTCGGAAGAGGCGCGCGAACTTGGCGATGCAAATAAGTATTCTTTTTTACATATTGATAAGGCGGAAATTGATTTAGATCCGGCAATCTCCCCTTATGACCCAGCTGTTTATCAAAAAGCGGCTGATAATTTGGAGCAATTTGAGCTGGATGGTTGGCTTGGAAGAGAAGCAAACCCGGCATTTTATATTTATCAACTGACGATGGATGGTCGTCCGCAAACGGGACTGGTTGTTTGTACGTCGATTGATGATTATTTGAACGGCAAGATTAAGAAACATGAGCTGACTCGGGAAGAGAAGGAGTTAGACCGGATTCGCCATGTGGATGTTTGTGATGCGAATACAAGTCCAATTTTCCTTACTTATCGTGGAAAAGAAGCGATTAATACCCTTATTGAGTCTTGGGTGAATGAAAATGAACCTGAATACGACTTTGAGAGCTTCCACGGGGTCACTCATAAGGCTTGGGCAATTACGGACGCTCATATTCTAGAAGACCTGTCAGCGGCGTTCTCGGAAGTCCCAGCACTATATATCGCAGACGGTCACCATAGAACGGAATCTGCTGTAAAAGTTGGTTTGAAACGGCGCGAAGAGTTTCCAGAGGCTGGACCAGAAGCAGAATTTAATTTCTTCTTATCGGTTGTTTTTCCAGAAGAGCAATTAGAAATTCTTGATTATAATCGGGTTGTGAATGTGCCAATTGAAGCGGATTTCCTTAGTAAAGTAGAAGCTAGTTTTGAGGTGGAGAAGGTTGGGAAAGAAGCATTTAAACCAGAGAAGCCAAAACAAGTGGGGATGTATTTAGATGGAAATTGGTACAAACTTACGGCGAAAAGCGATGTGATTCCGAACGATGTTATCGGTCAGTTGGATGTTTCGATATTACAATCGCAAGTTTTAACGCCGATTTTTGGAATTGAAGATATTCGTCGCGACAACCGCATTGATTTTGTCGGCGGAATACGTGGCTTAGAAGAGCTAACTCGTTTGGTGGATAATGGCAGTCATTCGGTGGCATTTGCGATGTACCCGCCGACAATGGACGATTTACTTGGTGTAGCGGATGCTGCGGAGATTATGCCACCAAAATCGACTTGGTTTGAACCGAAATTATTAAGTGGGCTGTTTGTCCACGATTTAGAAAGTAAGTAGTTTTAAGATGAAGCGAATTAGTTACTTTTATTCTGCGGAAAATGAGTCTGAGATTAACCTAGAGATATGGAAAATGTTTATGAATCAAAGTGAAGCTGAGCGAAAAATCCATTTTGATCATACAGGTATTGTGTTTGATATTCAGCTAGGAGAGGTCGGGAAAGTGGACTTGCCAGAGCGGGTTCAAGCCCTAATTGATAAGAATGGAATGGAAGCTTTGCCGATTTTAGTTGTAGATGAAGCGATATACAATTATGGGGAGTTTTCTGTGATTGATGCGGTTGAGGAATTACTGGATGTGGGTGTTTCTATTCAAGTGGAAGAAGATTGAGATCAGGAGCCAGTCGGAATTAGTTTCGGCTGGTTTTTTGCATGAGTAAATTAAAACAAACCAATCAATTTCCGCTATTTATGATAATATAAAAGTGTCCGATTAAGTTAAACGAAGGAGTGAATCGAGTGTCTCATTTAAAAGATTATACGATTGGTATTCAACACATAAAGCAGCTGACGTCGGAAATCTCACTTGGAACTAAATTGGTATTTGCTATTTCTGGACAAATAACAATCAAGATTTCTGAGCAAAAATTTTACTTGCAGGAAGGCGATATTTTAGTCCTCGATCGCAACACTTTTTATACAATTGAAGGAAATGAAGCTAACTTAATTATTGATTTAACGATTTCAGATACATTTTTTGCGCATTATTATGAGGATTATTTTCAGCATTCTTTTAAATTTTTCTCGAAGGAGAGTGACCCTGGGAGAGAGCGGGTTGTGGGGTCGTTGAGGAAGTCGGTGAGTGAGCTTTTGATTGCTTCGGCGACGAAGAAACGAGCGAATAAATTAGAAGCGCAATCGGCGTTGTTCCAAATCTTATTATTACTTACGCGTTTTTTGAAAAAAGGGATTCCATCTTCTGCTAGGAAAGAAGTCAATGATAAACGGATTTCGCGCATTATTCGAGAAGTGGAGGAGCGGTTTGATGAAGCCTTGTCGCTTCGTGAGTTTGCACAAAAAGAGTTTTTAAGTGAGGCGTATTTATCACGTTATTTTAAAAAGACGACGGGGCTTGGGTTCTTGCAGTATTTGACAGAAGTTCGATTGAAGCATGCGATTCAAGATTTACTGCATTCGGCGGAAAGTATTACGGAAATCGCGTTAAAAAACGGTTTTTCGAGTCAAAAGCATTTTTCGGAAGTGTTTAAGTTTCATTTTGAGCTAACGCCAAGTGAGTACCGATCCGAACATCATGTGGAAACGAATTTGTTAATAGACAATAAGACATCTGAGCTGGGCGCTAGTATAGAGCAAATTGTACCATCTCCGGAAATTTTAGTGAATTTGTCGCGGCTTTATCATGATGTGGAGCCGGGTAAGGAATTAAATAAAGCGCCATTTGAGAAAAAGAAAATTGATATTACGGAAAAGGCGGCTCGTTGCCTTAGCGAGAATATGAATATTTTAACCATTGGTGAGCTTAAAGAAGTGCTTAAAGCTAACGTGCAAAAGCAGATTATTACGACACGCGATGAAATTGGGATTAATTATATTGGCATTCGTCATTTGTTTAGGGGATCGACGTTCTTGCCTGAAACGGAAACGGACGAGCTAGTGCCGACATCTTCACCGTACGCTAATGCAGATTTGGCGCTCACGTTTTTAAAACAGCAAAATTTACAGTTGTTCATTCGCATAGAGTATCAAGATATTGTAGGTGAGGAAGCCGCTGTTTTTGAGCGCTTGGATCATTTTTTAAAGCATTGTATGCAAGTTTTTGGGCGGGAATTTGTTTCTAAGTGGCATTTTATGTTTTTTGAACCGAAAAATACATATGCTGATAAAGACGAGCTGAAAAAAATTTATTTGAAAATATATCATATTATAAAATCGCGTTTTCAAGCTATCCAAGTCGGAAATTTTGTCCCGTTTTCACTTTCTAAAAATGAAGTTCCAGAACGGCATACGTGGTTTTTAGATGTGGCTGATGAAATTGATTTTGTGGCCTATAATGCGAATCAAAATGAAGCGGTGGATTTTTCGAAAGAAGATATGAAGTCGTTTATGATTTCCGAAGATTATTGTTTATCTAAAACGCGGAAGTTGAAGGCTTTTTTGAAACATCATCATATTAATAAACCTCTTATGCTGGTGAACTGGAATACGCTCACGGGAAATACGCGGTATACGAATGGTACGTTTTTCCGAGGTGCGTTGGTTTTAAAAACAATGCTAGATTTGGCGCCAGAAGTGGATGCACTAGGGTTTTGGATTAATACAGAACTGCATGAAGGTGATGACAGCCAGTTAAATATTAGCTTAGATGGGATTGAAATGTTCCACTTTTTTGACGGAAAAAGACCGGCGTTTTATGCGGTGAAGTTTTTGAGGAGGCTTAAGGGTGTTGTTGTTGCTGAGGGTGCGGATTTTATTATGACGAAGCATACAGACGGATACCAACTTATTCTGATGAACTGTGCGAATATTAACCCGAGATATTCTGTGGAAGAGAGATTTACTAAGGAAGAGCAGAAAGAAATGCATATTCGAATAACGGGGCTTCAAGCGGGTGAATACCAAGTGTGCAAATGGCAATTCGACCGCGATAATGGGGCACTTTATTCGAAGTATTGGCAGCTTAATAGTAAGTATGGACTGGATAAAGAGATTTTGGATTATATTGTTGATGCCTCTCAGCCGACACTTACGGTGAGCGATGAGACGATTACGGAAGATTGGTCGTTTTATGCGTATTTGGATATTAATGCAATTCACTTTTATGAGTTTAGAAGTACGATTTAAAAAGTTCAACTCTTGCAGTTGAGCTTTTTTTATGCCCTTAACACCGAATTTTTGACATTGGTTGACGCGGTTTAGAAAAGAAGAAAATTTCAAGCTAAAACTAAGCAAAAAAGCAAACTTCTTTTAGTTTGTTTTTTTTTATAATAAAGGTGTAGTTAAAAATACGGATGTTCTGGCCAGCAGATGTATTAAAAATGGAGGTTTGGACAATGAAAGAGAAGTTATTTCAAAAACTAGACGAAAAACGAGATCGAATGATAGAAATTCGTCGTTACTTACACGAACACCCTGAACTTTCTTTTCAAGAGGAGAATACGGCGAAGTATATTGCGGGTTTTTATAAAGAAATGGACTGCGATGTGCGGACGCATGTTGGCGGGAATGGCGTTGTAGTAACGATTGATACAGGCAAGCCGGGCAAGACACTGGCAATTCGCGCTGATTTTGATGCACTTCCTATCCAAGAAGAAACTGGCTTAGCTTTTGCATCTAAAAATCCTGGTGTAATGCACGCTTGTGGTCACGACGGTCATACTGCTTATATGCTTATTTTAGGCGAAACACTTATTGAAATGAAAGAAGAATTAACAGGAAAACTTGTTATTTTACATCAACATGCGGAAGAAACTCCTCCTGGTGGCGCGATTCAAATGATTCAAGATGGGGCGCTGGATGGTGTGGATAATGTACTTGGAATTCATGTGATGTCTACAATGAAAACAGGCGAAGTTTTCTACCGTGAGGGTGCGATTCAAACTGGTCGTTCTTATTTTAAACTTAAGGTACAAGGTCAAGGTGGACACGGCTCATCTCCGCATTTAGCGAATGATGCTATTGTTGCGGCAAGTGAATTTGTAGTAGCTGTTCAAACTGTTATTAGTCGCCGTTTAAACCCATTTGATGTTGGCTCGATTACGATTGGTTCTTTTGACGGAAAAGGTAGTTTTAATGTTATAAAGGATGCGGTTGAGCTTGAAGGCGATGTGCGCTCGATGTCTGAAGAGGCACGCAACATTATTCAAAAAGAAATTACCCGTATCGTTAGCGGCATAGAAGCAATGTTTGGCGTTACTTGTGAACTTGATTACAAAAATGATTATCCGGTTTTAAATAATGACGAAGCTTTGACTGATTTCGTTGTTAAATCTATTAAAGGGGCGAAAATCCCTGAAATCACGGATGTTGTGCGCTGTGAACCGCAACCACCTTCAGAAGACTTTGCTTATTATGCAAAAGAACGCCCAAGCTCATTTTTCTATGTGGGAGCAATGCCGGCAGATGGTCATTTTTATCCGCATCATCATCCAAAATTCGACATCAATGAAGATTCATTATTAATTGCATCAAAAGCAATGGGAGCTTGTGTTGTAGATTACTTAAAAGGAGAGAATAACTAATGACTTCAACAGCGTATAAAGGTACAAATAAACTAATCGTTGGGATTGTTTTTGGGGTTATCACGTTTTGGCTTTTTGCTCAATCAATGGTGAATATCGTTCCGGCCGTGCAATCTGACCTTGGAATTTCCTCTGATTTACTTAGTATTGCCATCAGCTTAACCGCGCTATTTTCAGGTATTTTTATTGTTGTAGCAGGTGGTATGGCTGACAAATTTGGTCGCGTGAAATTAACTTATATCGGACTTATTCTTAGTATCATCGGTTCACTGCTACTTGTTGTCACTCAAGGGTCGACGCTACTTATTATCGGCCGGATTATTCAAGGTCTTTCAGCTGCTTGTATTATGCCAGCAACTCTTGCCTTAATGAAAACTTATTTTGACGGGGCAGATAGACAAAGAGCACTTAGTTACTGGTCAATTGGCTCATGGGGCGGATCAGGTATTTGTTCGTTCGCAGGTGGCGCAATCGCAACATACATGGGCTGGCGCTGGATTTTCATTATTTCCATCGTATTCGCACTACTTGGAATGCTACTAATTAAAGGTACTCCAGAAAGTAAAGTCGTTCAAAATACAAAAGCAAAATTTGATTCATTTGGTCTTGTTCTTTTTGTTATCGCAATGGTTTGCTTAAACCTTATCATCACTCGTGGGGCTACATTTGGTTGGACAAGCCCAATTACTATCGCGATGCTCGTTGTTTTCCTTATTTCTGCGGGATTATTTTTCCGAGTGGAACTACGACAAGCAAATGGATTTATTGATTTCTCGTTATTTAAAAATAAAGCTTATACAGGCGCGACACTTTCCAACTTTTTGTTAAATGCAGCTGCTGGAACGCTTGTTGTTGCAAATACTTATGTGCAAATTGGTCGCGGTTTTACAGCATTCCAATCC
The DNA here is from genome assembly GCF_058684075.1 of Listeria sp. MAN/IMW/UF555. Classification (NCBI taxonomy): domain Bacteria; kingdom Bacillati; phylum Bacillota; class Bacilli; order Caryophanales; family Listeriaceae; genus Listeria; species Listeria sp. MAN/IMW/UF555. The sequence goes on from NZ_JBZWZS010000003.1 coordinate 250,736, forward strand.
GGTTTACTTTCTATCGGTTACCTTGTCTGTGTGCTTGGAATGATTCGGATAGGTGAAAAAATTCTTCAACGTGTTGGCGCGCGTAAACCAATGATTTTAGGTTCTGGGATTACGGCGGTTGGTATTGCTTTAATGGCGCTCACTTTTATTCCAGGAACATTGTATACGGTGCTTGTGTTTGTTGGATTTGCTTTATTTGGTATCGGACTTGGTATGTATGCAACTCCTTCAACAGATACAGCTATCTCTAATGCTCCAGAAGATAAAGTCGGAGTAGCTTCTGGTATTTACAAAATGGCAAGTTCGCTAGGTGGCTCATTCGGTGTGGCAATTTCCGCTACGATTTATGGTGTAATTGCACTTTCTGGAAATATTGATTTAGCTGCAATGGTGGGGCTTTTAACTAACGTCGGTTTTTGTGTCGTTTCACTTATTTCCGTCGCTGTAACAACTCCATCAGCGAAAAAAGCACTTGAATTAAAAGCCGCAAAAGAATAGGAGGTTGTATTTATCATGCGTACTCAGTTAATGAATATGCTTCAGGAACGAAAAGATGAAATCACTCAGATTAGACGGCATTTGCACGAACATCCTGAATTATCGTTTCATGAAACAGAAACAGCAAAATACATCCAAGATTTTTACAAAGGAAAAGACGTGGAAGTGGCAACTGAAGTGGGAAATGGCCATGCGGTTGTTGTAACGATTAAAGGCGGGAAACCGGGGAAAACAATTGCGTTACGTGCCGATTTTGATGCCCTTCCCATCGAAGAGCAAACTGATTTACCATTTAAATCTAAAAACCCTGGCGTAATGCATGCATGTGGTCATGATGGACATACTGCTTATTTACTTGTTTTGGCAGATTGTTTAATTCAACTAAAAGAAAATATCCCTGGAACGATAAAAATTATTCATCAACATGCTGAAGAAACACCACCCGGCGGAGCGAAAAGCGTTGTTGAATCTGGTATTTTAGATGATGTGGATCAAATTTTTGGTATTCACGTATTTCCATTTGGTGAAAGTGGACAAGTTTATTATCATAGTGGCTACGCGATGGCTGGTCGCACTTATTTTAAACTTAAAATTCAAGGCGTTGGCGGGCATGGTTCGTCTCCACATATGGCAAATGATGCGATTGTCGCGGGTGCTTATTTTGTGACAGCCATTCAAACAGTAGTGAGCCGCCGTTTGAACCCATTTGATACTGGCGTTATAACGATTGGTTCTTTTGACGGTAAAGGTAGTTTTAACGTTATTAAAGATGCGGTTGAGTTAGAAGGCGATGTGCGTTATATGAACACGGAAAATCGTGATAAAATAGACGCAGAAATTCACCGTATTGTTTCTGGTATTGAGGCGATGTTTGGCGTGAGCGTGGAACTCACTTATACAAACGATTACCCGCCGCTATACAACGACCCAGTAGTAACAGAACAAGTTGTCGCTAGTTTGCAAAAAGGTCTAGGAGAGTACTTAACAGACATCTCCATGTATGATATGCTTTCAGGGTCAGAAGATTTTGCATATTATCTACAAAAAATCCCGGGTGTCTTTTTCTATATTGGTGCGAAACCGAAAAACACCCCGCACGCTTATTTTAATCATCATCCGAAATTTGATATTGATGAAGATGCGTTGTTAGTTGCTGCTAAATCAGTTGCCGACGTCGTTTTAGATTATTTTAAATTGAATGGATAATAGCTTTGAAAAGAGCATAGTCAGAAAATGAATCTGGGTATGCTCTTTTTTTAGTAGTGGGACTACAGAAGAGTGGAGTGAGGTCAAATGAATCAGGTAAAAGGAGAAAAGCATTCGTTAATGGTATTACTTGTTCTATTTATAGGCTATACCAGTGTATACGTGGATAAATATACTATCGGAATTTCACTTGTGACTGTTTCTCAGGATTTAGGATTTGATCCAAGTCAAAAGGGGTTGATTTTAAGTGCCTTCTTTCTTGGTTACACGCTTTTTCAAATTCCAATGGGGTATTTAAATAATCGGATTGGTGCGCGTCCTGTTCTTGCTATATCGATAATTATCGTTGGGCTGTTTCTTATTATTTTTGGTTTTGGTTATTCCTTGCTGTTTTTGGTTGTGATTCGTTTCTTGTCTGGAGCGTTCGGGCATGCGGGTTATCCGCCATCTGTTAGCAACTATATTTCTCTTCATATTCCATTAAACAAGCGAGGTTTTGCGCAGTCAGCAATGCTCGCTTCCTCTGGTTTTGCGGCATTTATTGGTCCGCTTTTGATTGCGCAACTATTGCTATCAGTTGGCTGGCGTAATACTTATTATTGGATTGGTATTGTGGTGATTTTCATTGGATTATTAATTTTATTAGTAGTTCCAAAAGCGCCAAAAATAGATAAAAGCACGCAAAAAGAAAAAATTAAAGTACCTTTCTCAGAGCTTTTAAAGGATAAACAGCTGTGGATTCTTTTATTATCGGCACTCTTTATAAATGCAGCGAACTACGGTTTAACAAGTTGGCTTGCTTCTTATTTGAATGAGGCTAGGGGGATTTCTATTAGCGAAGTGAGCTATATTAGTTCTTTAGCGGGACTTTGTATTTTAATTGCGGGTGTTATTGGTGGCTATTTTATTAGTCGTTTCTTCAAAGGGAAAGAGCCGATCGTCATTTTTACATTTAGTGTGCTCGGAGCGTTTACGGTTTACGGGGTGTACTTGTTTGATCAGTTGATACTTTCGATTATTTGTTTGTGTTTATGTAATATTTTTCTAATTATGGCCTTTACGACTTTAATGGGGTTGCCGCATAAATTATTTAAACAGAGCCATATTGCGACAAAATACGCTGCTATTAACTCGGGCGGGGTTTTAGGTGGCTTTTTCGCACCGATGATTATTGGGGATTTAGTTAATGCAACGAACTCTTATCAATCAGCTTTTCTCTTCTTGGCGCTCACTTTCTTAGTATCAGGAATTATTGTTCTAGCGATAAAAAAACGTTCGGTAATCAGTGAATAAAAAATGGGAGGAAAACCAGTTAGACTAGGTTTTCCTCCTATTTTTATTAAGCTAATCCGCCATTGGTGAAAATTGTTTGGCCATTTACCCAGCGTGCCGGTCCAGCTAAAAAAGCCACTGTTTCAGCAATATCATCAGGTTGTCCTAGACGTTCTAGCGGGGTGGCTTTTGCTAAGTTTTCAATTGTTTCATCATCTTTTCCGGTTAAAAATAGTGGGGTTGCAGTTGGTCCGGGTGCGACGGTGTTAACGGTAATATCTTTCCCACGAAGCTCGCGCGCTAAAATTAAAGTGAGCGACTCGACTGCGGCTTTACTAGCAACGTAAGCCCCATATGCCGGAAAACTGGTACGCGTTACCGAAGTGGAGAAATTAATAATCGCGCCACCTTTTCGAACGCTTAGGGCAGCTTGTTTGGAAACGACGAAAGTTCCTCGCACATTGGTACGTTGAATCAAATCGAAATCTTCCATATCTAAAGTAGCAATGGGACTTAATTTCATAATGCCTGCCGTATTTATTACAACATCTACCCCACCAAAATGGGCTGTAATTAATTCAAATGCGTCAATCATTTGCGCTTCTTCAGCCACGTCACCACCAACGCTAATCGCTTCACCACCAGCTTTTATTATTTCCTCGACAAGTGTTTCTGCTTTTACTTTGTTACCTGAATAATGGACAGCAACCGCAAAGTTTTGCTCGACTAACTTTTCGGCAATGGCTTTTCCAATACCGCCAGATCCCCCTAAAATAAATGCGACACGTTTATTAGCCATAATCTATTCGCTCCTTCATTAGTTACTTTTTTTATATTAAGTAACTTTATAGTTGGAAGTATACTCCTTTTGGTTACTTTGTCAAGGATTTGTAACTTTTTAATTTTCCTGTATAATTAGAAACAAAGAATGAGTTGAATCGAGGTATTACAATGGCGAGATTGTCCCAAGAAATTATTTTAGATATGGCTGAACAAATTATTTATGAAAAAGGGATGGAAAAAACGACGCTTTATGATATTGCGGGAAATTTGAACGTCACGCATGCGGCGCTTTATAAGCATTATCGAAACAAGGAAGATTTATTTCAAAAGCTGGCGTTACGGTGGCTAGAGGAGACATCGCGGGAGATTTTTGCTTGGACGAAAGAGAAAGATGCTTCCCCGGACGATGCGCTCCATGACTGGTTATGGCTCTTAGCTGACACCAAGAAAACCCTGTATAAAACCGACCGAAAAATGTTTTTACTTTACACCGATTATATTGAACAAAAGGAAGAATTAGTGAAAAATCATATCGAACATCTCGCGCAAAAAGCAGAGGAAGTTAGCGGCCGGGTGAACCAAGGTGACGCGATTATTACGGCATTTATTTATTTTCACAACCCTTATTTTGCGGGCCGCTGGGAAAAAGCGGGATACGCGGAATTATTTGAGCGTGTTTGGCAGGTTGTGAGGTAGGAAGAGAGGAGAGTGCTACATGACAGAAAAAGCAACTTTGGCTAAACAAATACTACATTTTAACGAAACACTTTCGAGTAACTCAATGGATTTGCCGGCCGGGTATCGCGTAATTAACCCATATGAGGGCGATCAAAAAGAACTAGTGCGAAATATAACGACTAGGTTTTATCAGAAATACTACAATGACACGAAACCACGCCGAGTAATATTCGGAAGTTCACCTGCTCGCCGAGGTTCTGCTGTGACAGGTGTTCCTTTTGAAGATGCCAAACATCTCCAAAGTGAAACGGGCATTTTTATTGATACATTTTATATAAATCAGTCTTCATCAGATTTTTTATATGATGTTATGAATGAATATGGAGGTTGTGAGCAATTTTATAATGACTTTTATATGAATTTTGTCTGTCCGCTAGGGATTGTTCGTATAAACGCAAAAGGTAATGAAGTCAATTGTAACTATTACGAGAAAAAACAATTACAAGAAGCGCTAATGCCGTTTATTTTAGAGTCAATTCGTAGTCAAATAGGCTTTGGAATGGATACTTCGGTTTGTTACTGCATTGGTAGCGGAGAGAATTTTAAATGTTTATCAAAAATAAATGAAGAATATCATTTTTTTGAGACGATTATACCTTTAGAACATCCACGTTTTATCATGCAGTATAATTCTAAAAATAAAGATACGTACATGGAGAAGTACCTTTGTGCCTTAAAAATCTAACAACAAACAGAGAGGACGAGAGCAACATGAAGATTGATACACAAAAAATCGTAAATTTCGCGATTGAAGGGGTGGAAAAATTCCTGCAAGAAAATCCTGAGTTAACATATTATGCTTTTGCATTCGATTGTAATGCTGAATATGCGGAAATCAATTTATGCGTAAATACGGAAGAAGCTTTTGCTGAAATACTGGCATATTATCAAAGTGGCAAGTATGGTGAAAGCTATCAAACGGAAGAAAATATTCAAGAATTGAAATACAATACAGGCGATTGGAAATACCAATGTTTTGATACATTTTATGTTTTTAGTGAAGAAGAGCTGAGCGCCATATTTAATAAAATTTACCCTAATGAAGTTGATGATGATTATCAAGCATGGAAAGCATTTGTAAATGAGCTGCTAGATGCTTTTACAGAAAGTATAATTCAATTTTCGGAGACAAAAACCTTCAAAAAAATCAATAAAACAGCGGATTTTAAATTTTTCTGTATAGATCATGACGAAGAATTAGCGGATTCAATGACGCGAATGCAGCTTTTTCAAAAAAAATAAGCCATCAAAAAGGGATTTTGCTTTTTAGCAAATCCCTTTTTTGTGTGACTAAAGTCCTTTAAACCCAATCCCCATCAATTTTTCCGTATCCTTAAAACGTTTCTCCGCAGTATCCGCATCCAAAACAATTGAAATAACACGCTTTCCATCGCGCTTTGCTGTTCCGATAAAGCAATAGCCGGCTTCATCCGTAAAACCAGTTTTCAGTCCATCTAAACCTTGTATTGAACCGATAGAGTCATTGGTTGATTCAAGGGTTGCTCCTTCTTCGGTTATGATGCTAGATTTGGAAGTTGTCTCTAACACTTCAGGATGAGTGGAAATTAATTTAGATGATAGCAAAAATAAATCCTTTGTGGTAGAAACAGCCATTTTACCGTCAACATCGAGTCCACTGGCACTGACAAATTTGGTTTTACTCGATAATCCTAATTTTTTAGCTTCATTATTCATTTTTTGGGGGAAATTAGCATCATCTAAACGGTTGCCTAGTGTCTCTGCGGCATCATTTGCTGACATAACGAGCATGGCGCTATATAAATCTCTGACTGACCATGTTCTTTTTTGTGTAATTGCGTAAAGTGAAACCGCGGAAGGATCATCCAGACGAATGAGATCTAACTCCTCATCCCAAGATAATTTTTTGTTATCCACAGCCTCAAGTACTAAAAATGCCGTCATTAATTTTGTTAAACTCGCGATTGGCATAACTTTATCGGCATTTTTTTCGTAAAACGCCTTACCATTTTCGGTCGAATAAACCGCAGCGGCATTTGCTGATAAGTATACATTTGGTTGCTTCGTGGAACACGCTGAGAGTAGTAATAGCAACATTAATAGTATCCATGTTAGCTTATGTAGTTTCATTATTTCTCCTCCTTTTGACTTTAGTATAGAGTAAAAGAGTTGAGTTAAATCCAAGGAAGTGGAAGGATATGTTAAAGCTTTAACGAGAAAATTTAAGTTTTCTTAACTAGTAGAGATAAAACTATTGTTATTCACATGTGGATAAGTTAAAATAGTAGGGATGAATTTTTATTAATGGTTTTTCTGTGGATATGTTAATAAATCTATGGATAACCTTCAAAATACTAACAATTTAATTGCTTTGGTCAAAGCGGAGCGTAAGTTGTTGAAAATGCACAAAATCACGTGCCAAAATTTATTCAAAATAGGATAAGGCTTATTTGAGCTGAACTTCTAATGAGAAAGGATGAGTAAAGAATGGAATTTGATACTATTGCTGCAATCTCAACACCGCCGGGAGAAGGGGCCATTGCTATTATTAGATTAAGCGGTCCAGAGGCGATTCAGATAGCGGATCGTATTTTTTATGCCAAAAATAGCTTAAGTGAAGCAGAAAGTCACACAATTCACTACGGTCATATAAAAGAAGACGGCGAAGTAATTGAGGAAGTAATGGTCACGGTTATGCGTGCGCCGCGTACTTTTACACGAGAAGATGTGGTAGAAATCAACGCGCACGGCGGAATCGTTTCGGTCAATCGCGTCTTGCAACTATTACTAAGAAATGGGGCTAATTTAGCTGAACCAGGTGAATTCACAAAGCGGGCATTTTTAAATGGAAGAATTGATTTGTCGCAAGCGGAGGCTGTGATGGACTTAATTCGCGCCAAGACAGACCGGGCGATGGGCGTGGCAATTCGGCAAATGGACGGAAATCTTTCACGGTTGATTCGCAATTTACGTCAAGAAATTTTGGATGCATTAGCACAAGTCGAAGTAAATATCGACTATCCGGAGTACGATGATGTGGAGGAAATGACCCAGCGAATGCTACTGGAGAAAACAGAGCTAGTTCGCGCTTCCGTCGAGCAACTTTTACAAACAGCAAGCCAAGGGAAAATTCTACGTGAAGGCCTTGCAACAGCCATTATCGGTCGACCAAATGTCGGGAAATCATCCTTGCTTAACCAACTAATTCAAGAAGAAAAAGCGATTGTCACAGATATTGCTGGGACGACGCGAGATATTATAGAAGAATACGTCAACGTTCGCGGTGTTCCGCTGCGTTTAATCGATACAGCTGGAATTCGTGAGACAGAAGATATTGTGGAAAAAATTGGTGTAGAACGTTCAAGAAAAGCCTTGGCGGATGCCGATTTTATCCTGCTAGTATTAAATCAAAACGAAGAGCTGACAGGGGAAGATGAAGCGTTATTTGAAGCAGCCGCGGGTCATAATTATGTGGTCGTTTTAAATAAAACAGATTTGGAAACAAAGCTTGATATAGATAGAGTTCGTGAACTTGCGGGAGAAAATCCAATTGTCTCTACTTCGCTAGTAAACGATGAAGGTTTAGAGGCTTTGGAAGAAGCAATTAAAACACTATTTTTTGCTGGTGATATTGATGCGGGTGATGCAACTTATGTCTCGAACGTTCGACACATTGCGCTCCTTCATCAAGCACTTGAAGCCTTAAATGGCGTTACAACAGGGATTCAGCTCGGCATGCCAGTGGATATTGTCCAGATTGATATGACTCGTGCATGGGATTTACTAGGTGAAATTACTGGTGATTCTGTCCAGGATGAATTACTCGATCAGTTGTTCAATCAATTTTGCCTTGGAAAATGATTTTTTAGGAGATGTTTTTATAAAATGCAAACCTATGATGCAGGAACTTTTGACGTCATCGTTGTTGGTGCAGGCCATGCGGGAGTAGAAGCAGGTCTTGCCAGTGGTCGAATGGGCGCCAAAACGCTGATGTTAACGATAAATTTAGATATGGTCGCTTTTATGCCATGTAATCCTTCTGTTGGAGGCCCAGCAAAAGGAGTAGTTGTGCGCGAAATTGATGCACTTGGCGGAGAAATGGGCCGTAATACAGACAAAACTTACATTCAAATGCGGATGCTAAATACAGGTAAAGGTCCCGCTGTTCGCGCATTACGTGCCCAAGCAGACAAATGGGATTACCAACACGAAATGAAACACACGATTGAAAAAGAAGAAAATATCACTTTGCGCCAAGGTCTTGTTGACCGTTTAGTGATTGAAGATGGCGTGTGTAAAGGCGTTATTACAAACAGTGGCGCAATTTACTACGCGAAAACAGTCGTTATTACTACCGGAACTTTCTCGCGTGGCGAAATTATTGTCGGTGAACTGCGCTATTCAAGCGGTCCAAACAACCAACAACCATCTGTGAAACTTTCAGAGCACTTGGAAGAACTAGGTTTTGAACTGCGCCGCTTTAAAACAGGAACACCACCGCGTGTAAAATCAAGTACGATTGACTATTCAAAAACAGAAGAACAACCGGGTGACGATCATCCGCGCGCATTTAGTTTTGATACAGTAGAAATGATGCTAGAACAATTACCGTGTTGGTTAACTTATACAAACGAAACAACTCACGAAATAATCCAAGCAAATTTACACCGTTCACCAATGTTTACAGCAACGAAAAAAGGCACTGGCGCAAGATATTGCCCATCCATTGAAGATAAAATTGTTCGTTTCAGCGACAAACCAAGACACCAAATCTTCCTTGAACCAGAAGGCAAAAACACCGAAGAAGTATATGTCCAAGGTCTTTCCACCAGTTTGCCAGAAGAAGTGCAACGCGAAATGCTAAGAACTATTCCGGGACTTGAAAATGTAGAAATGATGCGTGTTGGCTACGCTATCGAATATGACGCAGTAATGCCAGACCAACTGTGGCCATCACTTGAAACTAAATTAGTTGAAGGACTTTTCACAGCCGGCCAAATTAATGGTACAAGTGGTTACGAAGAAGCAGCCGGACAAGGCTTAATGGCAGGAATCAACGCAGCACGCAAAGTCTTTGAAAAAGAACCAGTTATCCTCGGTCGCGATCAAGCTTATATCGGCGTTTTAATTGACGATTTAGTAACAAAAGGAACCGAAGAACCATATCGTTTACTTACATCTCGCGCCGAATACCGTTTACTATTACGTCATGATAATGCAGATTTACGTTTAACAGAAATCGGTCACGAAATCGGCTTAATTAGCGACGAACGTTATGAACGCTTTTTAGCAAAACAAAGAGCGATTGAAGCAGAAAAAGAAAGACTACAAAAAACACGCATTAAACCAACTGCTGAAGTTCAAGCAATGTTAAAAGAAATCGGCTCAGGTGAACTAAAAGACGGAATTCTAGCAGCAGATTTACTTCGTCGCCCAGAAATAACTTACGACAAAATCGCCCAAATTGTTTCACGTGAAACATTTGTGACCGACGAAATCGCTGAACAAGTAGAAATTCAAATTAAATACGAAGGCTACATCCAAAAATCAAACCTTCAAGTAGAAAAAATGAAACGCATGGAAGACAAAAAAATCCCAGAAAACATCGATTATGATGCAATCAGCGGCCTCGCAACAGAAGCCCTAGAAAAATTAAAGAAAATCGAACCCCTTTCCATCGCCCAAGCTAGCCGTATCAGCGGGGTAAACCCAGCCGATATATCTATATTGCTAGTTTACATCGAGCAAGGGAAGATAGCGAAAATAAGTAAATAAGAACACGGATTACTATAATAACTGAAACCACATGTTCACGGAAACTTCAAACTTACCGTTTAAGTTGAAAGTTTCCGTTGAATAATGTGGTTTTTTCTTGTTTTTAATTAAGGTAGAATGGGATTGCATAGAAGAAGGCATACTGCAGAGGTGAATGTGTGAAAAAGAGAGGGATAATACTATTTGGAATTGCAATAATGATTATTTTTGGTTTAGGGGTAAAATTTTATATGGATGAAGAGAAATTAAATAAAGAAATGTTGAAAGTAGTCTATAGTGATGAAGCAAAACAAGTATTCGAAAAAAGATTAACAAATCTGGATGCAAAAGCATTTACTAAAGAAGGTATAATTCAATCGTACAAAATTGATGAGGGAAGTATAAAGTACAATCCAATGGGCGGGATAGAAGTTAGATTAATTATTAATAATAATTCTGAGTTGTATGCATCTTACACTATGAGTAGGAATAACGGTGTATTAGGCGGTGGAGGCGCAATTATATCTAAAGAACTTGCAAGACAAACAGAGGTGAAAGATTGAAAAAGAAATGGATAATAATACTAGGGATTGTAATAATAGTTATTTTTGGTCTAGGGGTAAAATTCTATATGGATGAGGAGAAATTAAATAAAGAAATGAGGAAGGTTGTTTATAGTGAAGAATCGAAACAAGTATTTGAAGTTAGGTTGAAAGCTGTGGATGCAAAGGCTTTTACAGAAAAAGGCATAATTCAATCGTATAAAATAGATCAGAAAAGTATAAAGAAAAATCCAATGGGAGGAATCAATGTCACATTAATTATAAACGGAAATTCTGAATTATATATAAAATATACTATGAACAATTTTAATGGAGAACTGAGCGGTGGAGCTTCAGTTACATCGGGAAATCTTGATAAACTTCTTATGGACTAGAAGAGAGCTAATGAATTACGCCAATACTAATCATAGATGTTAAAAAGACTGAAAAAAGAAGGCGGAAATTTCTAACATATAATAAAATTAACCCACAGATAAAAAGTCATACAACAGAGGTGAAGAGTTGAAAAAGAGATGGGTAATAGTACTAGGAATTACAGTGATAACCATTTTTGGTTTAGGGGTAAAATTCTATATGGATGAAGAGAAATTAAACGAAGAAATGAGAAAGCTGGTTTATAGTGATGAAGCGAAACAAGTATTCAATGATGATATAAAACTTATTGATACGAAAGCTTTCACAAAAGAAGGGATAATTCAGTCATATGAAGTTGAGGAGGAAAGTATAGAGCCTAATCCAATGGGTGGAATAATAGTTACATTAGTTATTAATAAGGATCCTGCTTTGAAATTAACATACACACTGAAGAAAAATAATAAAGAATTAAAGAGCGGTGGAGCAAGCATATCTAAGGAGCTTACAAAAAAATTGGGACTTTTGAACGGATATAAATGAGTTTTTATAGAGCTAAGAGACGATTAAAAGACTGAAAAAAAAGAAAGTGAAAATTTCTAACATGTGATAAAATAGACCTACAAATAAAAAGCATACAGCAGAGGTGAAGAGTTGAAAAAAAGATGGATAATAGCACTAGCAATTACAGTAATAACCATTTTTGGTTTAGGGGTGAAATTCTATATGGACGAAGAGAAATTAAATAAAGAAATGATGAATGTAGTTTATAGTGATGAAGCGAAACAAGTATTTGAAAAAAGGCTGACAAACTTGGATGCAAAAGCATTCACAGAAGAAGGAAAAATACAGTCTTATGAAATCGATAAGAACAGTATCGAGCGTAATCCTATGGGAGGGATAAATGTTACATTAATTATAAATAAGGATTCAAAACTAGATATAACATATACCCTGGATAATTTTGATGGCAAGCTAAATGGAGGTGGAGCGAGTTTGTCTGAAAATCTTTCCAAATTATTGGGGAGATGGAGGGAAAATAAATGAATCAAGTCATTACAGATGAAGACAGAGTCAGACTGGCAAAAAAAGAGTATGATCCATTGAAGATTAAGAAAGAAGTGATTATCTCTGTCTCTGATGAAAAAGAAAAAACCATAGGAATCGTATCCCAAAAAATCAACAACAAACCAACCGGAGAACAATCCTACATCATCACAGACAAATACACGCCACCCACAGCCTCCATCAGCGAAAGAAACAAAGTAAAAGAACTAACAATCCTTTACAAAGGTTCTACCGCACCTGCTAATGGAAACTTTAATGTTCCAAAACATCCAGATTATAAAGATGTGAGGAAGGACTGGTTAAGTAATGATATTCCAACCGCAATCCAAATCACAAATGGCGGAGGATCCACAGTAACACCCCAACTAAAAACCTCCGCAGAAACCTTAAAACAAACAATGAAACTCTACCCAAACGCCCAAATCTACGTATACGGCCATTCTCTAGGATCCATGAACGCCCAGTACGCTATCGCAGACTTAGATAAAAAAGACATCAAACGCATCAGCGGCGGTTTCTTCTACCAAGGCCCGAATATCTACTCCAACCTAACGCCAAAACAACAAGATACAGTAAAAGCAATAAACGCTTTAGATAGATTATTTAATTTTATTGATAGGAAGGATTATGTGGCAATTGGTTATGGTATTGGAGACCCGACAATTGGTCATTTAATAGAGGTTGAGTCGAAAAAAGCTGGTTTGGTTGAGCAGCATATGTGGGGCGGTTATCAGTTTGACAAAGAAGGAAACATTCTAACAAATAAAGAAGGAAGCCTTCAACTTGCCAAATACGCAACAGCTCAACAATTAGCAGCTATCAATATCATGCGAACCAGTTTTACAAAAAGCGGTGGTGGCCTATCCTCATCCGAAGAAATATTCTTGGATGCAGCGGAAGCACTAGCAATTACGCAAGGGATGAAACAAACGATTCAAGGCGAAATTAGAGCTTTAAAAGATGTTTTTGATAAAGAAATCGAGAATGCTGAAAAGTTGTGGCGGGATACGCTTTCAGATGCAAGGGATATCGGCTCCAATCTATATGAGTCAGAAATACTCGCCGCACTTGCTTGGGGCGGGGCGACTGAGCCGAAAATTGTGATAGACACAGTGCAAGATTGCGAAAAATCCTTAGTCGAAGCAACCAAGATAGAGCAAGAATATGATAAATTACTAGAACAAATCAACGAAGCGATAAAAAGCCAGCTAAAAACCGACCAAGAATTAGCCAAACAAATAGGGAGCATGTATGGATAAACAAAGACAACTACTGCTAAAACTAGAAAATTTGGACGATGATTTTAATAGAAAAAGACGGCAATTGGACGAAGCGATGGACGATGCATCCCAAGAAAAATGGCGGTTTCACCAAGAACTAGAAAACCTTTCTGAACAAATCAGGTACATCCATCAAAAAAGAGATTACGAAACATCTGAAGACTTGCAAAAAGCCTACCATTTAATCAGTTCTATCCAAGCAGAAGGCGATTGGACAGTAAAAAACACACTAACAAAACTAGAAAATGAACACGAAGAGCATCAAGCACTTTATAAGAAACAAGCGAATTCTTATGAAGAAGAACTACATCAGCTAAAAAAGGATCGTGATCTATAACATGATAGATAAACTAAAAGCAGAATTATTAGAGTCACGCAGAAATCTAGAAAAAAATCTTATTGGGATGTTTGTGGCGAGTCAAACTCATGCAACATCAGAAAATCGCAAACGAATGTTAAAAATGATCAAGCGGGACAAAATAGCCGATATCAAAAGCAATTGTCAGGGTTACATAGATGGACTTTCTACCACAGCAAAAGGAAAATGGGTAAACCAAGCCAAAAAAAGTTTTAAAGAGAATGCTAATAAGTTTGATAATTGTTAAACGTAATACGAGCTTGCTAAATAGCACGAAAATATTTATACTTGAAAATAATGAGCTAAAAATATAGAAAATCAACGGTACAAGCCTGTTTAAAAGTATAAACCAAACCCGTCTATCATCCTAAACACGGCAAAAATCGCGATAATAAAGTGAGGAAAAAACATGAATCCAGAGCAATTCCAAATGGCGCTCGCTGAAAAAGGAATAGAACTAAGCGACGACCAAATGAAACAATTCCATGATTACTTCGAAATGTTAGTAGACTGGAATGAAAAAATGAATTTAACAGCTATTACCGACGAAAAAGAAGTGTATTTAAAGCACTTTTACGATTCTATTTCTGCCGCGTTTTATGTAGACTTTACTAAATTCGATACTATTTGTGATGTCGGGGCTGGCGCTGGTTTTCCAAGTCTCCCAATTAAAATCTGCTTCCCGCATCTAAAAGTAAGCATCGTAGACTCCTTGAAAAAACGCATGACTTTCCTTGACGCGCTAGCAGAAAAATTAGGCCTAACCGATGTGCATTTCTACCATGACCGCGCCGAAACATTTGGCCAAAACAAAGCGCACCGCGAAAAATACGACCTTGTAACCGCACGTGCCGTAGCAAGAATGAGCGTATTATCCGAACTGTGCATGCCACTTGTAAAAAAAGGCGGTTCATTCCTAGTAATGAAAGCAGCCCAAGCCGAACAAGAGCTGCAAACAGCCGAAAAAGCCATCAAACTATTCGGCGGAAAAGTCGAGGAACATTTCGCTTTCGCATTACCAGTAGAAGAAAGCGAACGAAACATCTACGTCATCACTAAAACAAAAGAAACCCCTAATAAATATCCGCGCAAACCCGGAACACCCAACAAATTACCAATCGAATAAACTAACAAAGTCCTTTCAAGCGAAAGGACTTTTTATTTTTAACAGCAACGTCATTTTTTAAAGCTAGTTTCCATAAGCAACCACATCCAAATATGAAAATGATTTTCATTTAATCGATATTGATAAAATCATTTTCTTATGATATAGTCTGTTTGAAAACGCATACTTTACACTGAAACACAGTATAGAGGAGGAGTATCAGTGGGCAATTCTGTTATGGAAAAAATCAAAGGTGGGTTAGTGGTTTCCTGCCAAGCTTTAGAAGACGAACCACTTCATAGTGCATTTATTATGTCGAAAATGGCTCTGGCCGCAGTTCAAGGTGGTGCTGTTGGTATCCGAGCAAATACCGCAAAAGATATTCGGGCAATTCAAAGCGAGGTGGATGTCCCAATTATCGGTATTTACAAAAAAGATTACGATGATTCCGACGTATTTATCACACCAACCTTAAAAGAAGTCAGAGAAATATGTGAAACGGGAGTAGAAATTGTTGCGATGGATGCAACAACGAGAAAAAGACCACATAACGAAGACCTCAAAGACATACTAAGCGCCATTCGAAAAGAGTTTCCAGATACGCTTTTCATGGCAGACACAGGCAGTATTGAAGACGTTTATTACGCTGATTCCCTTGGCTTTGACTTAATTGGCACGACACTTTACGGCTACACCGAGGAAACGGCGAATAAAAATATCAGCGACCACGATTTTTCCCATATGAAAGAAGTATTGAAAAGTACGAAGCGCCCAGTAATTGCAGAAGGGAAAATTGACTCGCCTAGTAAAGCACGACAAGTTCTTACGTTAGGTTGTTATGCCGTCGTTGTTGGCGGTGCAGTAACTCGGCCACAGGAAATAACCACCCGCTTTACAAATGAAATTAAAAAAATCTAAGAAGAAAGAGGTAAGTGACATGACAAAGCAAATCAAAGTTGGCGTAATTGGGGTTGGACAAATGGGGCAGTATCATGCAGAAATTTATCAAAAACTTCCGCAAGTTGAGTTAGTGGCAATTTGTGAGTATAACGATGAAAGACGCGCAGAAATGGCAGAAAAATTTCAGTGTAAAGCATATAAAGACTACCACGAACTCCTAGCAAATACGGAGATTGAAGCTGTGAGCATTGTTTTACCTGATAATATGCACCGTGATTGTGTGGAGGAAGCTGTAAAACACAAAAAACATATTTTACTTGAAAAACCACTTGCAAAAGAACTAGAAGACGGCAAAGCAATGTATGAACTTACAAAAGACTACGATAAAGTATTTACAGTTGGATTTTTACTCAGGTTTGATCCGCGTTTCAATATGATTAAACAGCGCCTCGATAACGGCGAATTAGGCGATATTATTCATCTTTATTGTCGTCGTAACAGCCCAATTACTGGGCCAAAGCGTTACATAGGTGCTTCTGATTTAAGTATGCACGTAATGATTCACGATATTGATTATATTAACTGGTACATGGATAGCGAGCCAGTCAAAGTTATCGCCAAAAGCCGCAGTGTTTTACTTAAAGAATATGGCATGAATGATGTTATTTATGCCATTGTTACGTACGAAAATGGCGCAATTGCTTGTCTTGAAGCTTGCTGGGTGTTGCCAGAAAATTCGCCAACCATCATTGACGACAAACTAGAATTAGTCGGAACGAAAGGTGTGGCATATGTAGACTCTTGTGATCACGGCGTTCGCTTTGTTAGTGAAAAAGGGGTATCTTATCCGGATTCAAGACACTGGTATTACACAAATGGAGAAGTTTCCGGCGATTTAGCTGAGGAGGTAATGGCATTTATTAATAACGTTGCGAATAACACAAAATCAATCATTACACCAAAAGAAGCGTATGATTCCTTACGAGTAGTAGATGCGATTGAACGTTCCATTGCTGAAGGAAAAGAAGTATCACTATAAAATAGCGCCACACATATGATTGGAGGGGGAAATATGTCTATTCGGGTACATGTACAGAAGTTTGGGAGTAAGCTAAGTGGTATGGTCATTCCGAATTTGGGAGCTTTTATGGCTTGGGGGATTTTAACGGCGATTGGGGTCGCAACAGGCTCTGAGATGTTAAAAGGCTTTATCGCACCAATGCTTAATTACTTGTTACCACTGCTTATTGCCTTTGCTGGAGGTCGAGCGGTTCACGGTTACCGAGGAGGAGTTATTGGTACCGTTGCAACAATGGGAGCAATTATTAGTTCGGATATAACCATGTTTATCGGCGCAATGATAATGGGTCCGCTTGCTGCTTGGGTACTTAAAAAATTTGATGAACGTATTGATGGAAAAATTCCAGCTGGCTTTGAACTATTAGTTAATAACTTTTCGATTGGGATTATTGGAGCGGGATTAGCGCTATTTTCTTATGTGGCAATTGCTCCGATGGTTGAAACTGTAACAAAAGTATTAGCAAGTGGCGTGGATGTGTTAATTAACAATCATTTGCTCCCACTAACGGCTTTAATTATTGAGCCAGCTAAAGTCTTATTTTTAAACAATGCGATCGGTCAAGGTATTCTTAGTCCGCTAGCAACCTTGCAACTCGCCGAAACAGGAAAATCGGTGCTTTACTTACTAGAATCAAATCCTGGACCAGGTCTTGGAATTTTACTCGGTTATATGTTCTTTGGAAAAGGAAACTCAAAAGCATCTTCCTACGGGGCAAGTGTTATTCACCTATTTGGTGGTATTCACGAAATTTACTTCCCGTTCGTTTTAATGAATCCAATTCTTATTTTACCGCTAATTCTTGGTGGGATGACAGGAACATTTATTTTAACAATGACAAATGCGGGACTTGTTGGTGTGGCCTCTCCTGGTAGTATTATCACAATCATGATGATGGCAGCACCCGGCGATCATATTAAAATCATTATCGCGGTGTTATGTGCGGCGCTTGTTACATTCATTACCGCCATACCATTTATTAAACGCATGGGGAACAAAGATTCAGAGCTACAAGACGCGGCGAAGAAAATGGAAGGTCTTAAAGGCAAAAAAAGTAGCATTTCCTCTGTTTTCGAAGCTCCAGTAGATGATTTTAATTTTAAAAATGTTAAAAGAATCGCTTATGCTTGTGATGCTGGGCTTGGATCCAGTGCGATGGGCGCGACTGTGCTGCAGAAAAAAATCAAAAACGCTGGCTTAGACGATATTAAAGTGTTCCACATCGCCATCCACGAATTGCCGACCGAATGTGATGTGGTCGTGACGCATAAATCCCTTATCGACCGAGCCAAAGAAAAACAACCAGATGCTTATTATGTGGAAATAACGGATTACCTCGGCGCACCTGAATATCAAGAACTAATAGATAAAATAGTTGCAGACCGAGAACAAAAGAATTAACTTATTTGTAAGCGCTTCTTTTTAGGAGCGCTTTGAATAGTAAAGTGGGTAGGAGGAAAATGATGTTAAAAGCAGTTGTAATGGATTTTGATGGAATTGTTATTGATACAGAAGTAGTTTGGTACGAAATTTTTAAAGATTGGTTTAAAACAAAACAACATTATGATCTTTCTATTGAGGAATTTTTACAGTGCGTCGGATCTAATGTGGACGATTTATTCCGTGAATTAAATGAGACGCAGCAAATGGATATTAATCGCCAAGTATTCGAAGCAGAAACACAAGCAACTTTCATTGAAAATAGTAAAAGCTTACCAGCCAAAGAAGGCGTGGAAAGTTTTATTCGTGAATTAAAAGAGCGCGGCTTAAAGTTAGCGCTTGCGACATCATCGCAGCGACCAAAACCGCTCTATCATTTGGAACGACTAGGCTTGTTAGAATATTTTGATGCGATTATTACGGCGGAGGATGTTACACGAATTAAGCCGGAACCAGATTTATTTTTAGAAGCTTTAAGAGCGCTTAATGTGAAACCCTCGGAGGCGCTTATCGTAGAAGACTCGCGCAATGGTCTTTTGGCGGGGAATAGTGCAGGTGTAAATGTTCTTGTCATCCCAAATGAAGTAACGAAACATAGCGATTTAACACCGAATTATATGGAACGAGAGTCGCTGGCGGATGTAGATTTAACAGAAATAATAGCTAAATATAATAAATAAGGGGGCACGAGCATGTTATTGGACCGAGTAACTTTGGAAGATATTGAGGTAAATTTAAAAGCAAAAGATTGGCGTGAAGCCATCCAAACGTCCGCGAGACTTCTACTAGAGCGAGGTGCCATCAAAGAAAGCTATATCGACGGAATGATTCAAAGTGTAGAAAATAATGGACCATATATAGTGATTGCTAAACATATCGCCCTAGCACATACGCGACCAGAATTTGGCGTCATTCGCGGCGGTTTAACCTTCGCAACACTTGCTGACGGCGTGGATTTTGGGAGTGAAATGTTCGACCCAGTGAAACTAATTATTACGCTCGCGGCAACAGATTCAGAAAGCCATTTAGAAGTATTGTCGGAGCTTGCTGAAGTACTCATGGACGAGGAAAAAGTAGCTCGTTTGATTGCAGCGAACTCAGAGCAGGCATTTTACGAGGAGTTAACAAAAGAAGGATAATAATTTCACTAAAGAGGTGAAGAAATGGAAAATTATCTTTGTGTTGATATTGGCGGAACTAGTATTAAATATGCCAAGTTTAACCAAGCAGGCAAGCGGATAGGTGAGCTTATGTCTTGTGCGACCCCTATAAGCGACGGAGCGAACCAAATCATGCCGGCGCTTATTCAGATTGTCGAACAGGAAAAAACGGGCATAGCGGGCGTCTGTGTTGCTTCAGCGGGTGTTGTAGATCCTCTGAACGGCAATATCATTTACGCTGGCTATACAATTCCCGAATACACAGGAACAGAAATAAAAGCAGAATTAGAGCACCGATTTAACCTTCCGTGCGCAGTAGAAAATGACGTAAACGCGGCCTGTCTTGGCGAGTTTTGGTTAGGCGGAGCACGGGGACGAACGAGCGTGCTCTGTTTGACAATTGGTACTGGTATCGGTGGAGCAATGTTATTAAATGATGAATTAATAAACGGCTACTCTTTTACAGCGTGTGAAGTGGGTTATATGCAGCTTTCGCAAGGGAAATTCCAAGATGTGGCTTCAACAAAAGCATTAATTAAACAAGTTGCCTCGCGAAAAAATATCGAGGAAAATGCGTTAAATGGTCGTCAAATCATGAAATGGGCTTATAGCGGAGATGCGGTTGTGCTGACCGAAATAGAGCAATGGATTGAGAATTTAATCGAAGGTGTAGTAAACTTAATCTATATTTTCAACCCAGAAGTGATTGTGCTTGGTGGGGGATTAATGGAAGAAGAGTCATTCTTCAAACCTCGCCTAAAAAAAGCTATTTCAGCTAAATTAATCTCACCAATGTTCGATACAGCAGATCTTACTTTTGCAAAGCTGGGAAATGAAGCAGGGATGATTGGTGCGCTCTATCATTTCTTAAACCAGAAAGAGGCCAAAAAAGATGACGATTTTAAATGAAATTCAGCAAAATTACAATCGATTACCGAATAAAGAAAAGCAAATCGCGAAATATATTTTAGAAAAAAGTGATGAACTCAAGAATATTAATATTAAAGAGCTAGCTGAAGAAACCGGCACATCCATTTCGACGATAACGAGATTTTGTCGGCACGTGCGTTGTGATAGTTTTGTGGATTTGAAAATGCGGGTTAATACTGCAGCAACTATGGTTCCGTCACTTGGTTATGATGACCTTTTTGAAGAGGTTTATTCGTTTTACCATAAAGTGATTGATAATACGGTGAAGCTGATTGAACCAGCGAAGATTCGTGAAGTGGTGCAGTATATTCAAGAAGCTAAGCGTGTCTATATTTGCGGCGTCGGAAGTTCGGGGCTCACAGCTGTTGAGATGTCACAGCGACTTATTCGGATGGGGTTAAATGTTATTAGTGTCAACGATCCGCATATGATGATTATTACCAGTTCGATCACAACAAAAGAAGATTTCGTTATCGGTATTTCCAATTCAGGTAACACCCCAGAGCTAGTCACCGCGCTAAAAATCGCTAAGAAAAACAAAAGTAAAGTGGCTACATTTACAAGTTTTGAAAATAGTGAAATGACCGAAATCAGCGACGTAACTATCCCGGTTTACAATACTTTATTCGTAAGTAAAAGATATTTTGCTAACAGCCAGTTTTCGATAATGTATGTGATGGACATTATTTCCATGATGCTACTACAAAATGAATCTTACCGAGAAAATATGGAAAAAACTATCAATACGGTAACGGACGAATTTCATTAAGATAAATTAGGAAAATAGATGGAACTGGGGAATTTTAGCAGCTCTGTCTATTTTTTCGCATTTAAACTGTAGAATAAGCGTGTTTTTCTCTGACATTTCTGCTAAAATAGTTTAAGAGACTTGCGGATAAGTAACATATTTAAAGAAGCGCCCAAGATTTTCCGGAAAGGAAGGACCCAGATGCCTTTTTCACGTTTATTTGGAAAAAAAGATAAGAATCAAATGGATGATATAGTAGAAGAAGGAGTACAACGCGTACTAGAACTTCCTATGGATAAAATATTCCCGAACCAATTCCAACCACGGACAGTATTTGATCAAGATAAAATTGATGAGCTTGCTCGCACTATCCGAATTCACGGTGTTATTCAGCCGATAGTGGTTAGAGAAATGGAGCCGGATTATTATGAAATTATTGCAGGAGAGCGCCGTTTTCGTGCTGTACTTTCTTTGAAATTGGAAAAAATCCCAGCAATTATTCAGAATTTAGATGATGAAGAAGTAGCTGCGATAGCGTTAATTGAAAACTTGCAACGTGAGGAATTAACGCCCATTGAAGAAGCAAAAGCATATCGGAGCTTACTAGACATGCAGGACGTGACACAAGAAGCCCTTGCGCAACGTGTCGGGAAAAGCCAGTCTGCCATCGCAAACAAAATGCGTCTTCTAAAACTACCAGAAACTATCCAAGAAGCCGTTCTTAACAAACAAATTTCAGAGCGCCATGCTCGTTCTTTATTAGCTTTAGAAACGGAAGAACAGCAAGTGAGCCTTTTACAAGAAATAGAAGAAAATCACTGGAACGTCAAACAAACCGAAGCAAGAATTCAAGAAATTTTAGGCGTGAAAAAACCAGTAGCTACTAAAAAAAACAAACCAAAACGCCAAGCTATTAGTCGTGACGTACGTATCGCCATGAACACGATTAAACAGTCGGTCACAATGGTTAAAGATAACGGAATGGACCTAGATTTCACCGAAGAAGAGACAGATGATTTTTATCAAATTACCATTCAAATTCCTAAAAAGAAACAAGAGGTGTAGCAGTGAGGTTTTTGAAGATAATTGGACATGCAGTTGGTGTCATTAGTTGTTTGATGGTACTTCCATCTTTCGTAATAGCGATTACAAGTGCTATTTTAAGTTTTAATCCACTATATATTACCTGCTTTTTCACCAGCCCCTATGCCCGAGCAGTAGCCGTAGCAGAAGAGTCTGGTTGGGGAAGTGGATTCAACATTCTATTAATTAATTACGGGGCATACCTCATCGCGTTTGGCTATACTTTCTTTGCGATAGTGAAGATTTACAGTTGGTACCAAATCGCGAAAGAAGCGAAAAAATAGTTACGAACCTTGCTTACTAAAGCAGGGTTTTTCTTTTTAAATTTAAAACAACTCGATTTGAGTGGAATATAAACTTTCTTACGGTTTTACAAAAATTAGAGAAAATAAGTGCAATTTTGAGCAGAAAAAAGTACAATAGAATTAGGTAAAGTTGTAAAGGAGGGAGTGATTCACTCAACTCTGGGTGGAATCACGAAACGAATGGCAAAGATCATTTTTGTGAAAGACGAACAAAATGAGTTCCAAGCGTATGATTTCTTACAAAATTTAATTGTGGAAGAACCACTAATGGCCACTTTAGTATTTCAAGGCCTGTTACAACTAGAAACAGCAGAAACAAGAAAACTCAGCACTGGTAAGCAAATTCTCCCCGATGTCCATTTAATTATCGGTAAAAGTCAAGCTTACTCACTGCAAACAACTCGAGTGGAAACAACTGTAGACCAACCGATTCAAGAAATGAAAGCACATTTTAAAGATAAAAATTGTCGTTTAATTTACTTCACTGCATTTAGTGGAGATGAAACATATTATTGCTTCGTTAAAGGCTATTTTAAAGATAAAAACCCGTTCACTGATCAAATGAGCGCTTACCGCGAAGAAGTCAAACGCGTATTCTTGCGTCGTATCGAAGCAGAAACAAGTATTGGTCACGCAGACTATCAATTCGAAACACTAAAAAATAAAGCTTTAGCAAATGAAGGCATTGCTCATTACTTAGATAGTTTTTCAGCAAGCCTAGGTAAATATATTTTCTCTAAACGAATGGAGAAGAAGTGGTCACAACTAGATTTGGCGCTTAAATCAGATTTATCTCCTGTTATTATTGGTCGTTTAGAAGCAGGGGATCCAGATTTGACTCTTAGAATGTATCAAAAAGTCTGCACGGTTCTAGGTGTTAAGACAACATTCTCTGTAGATTGAAGATAGAAAAGTAATCAGCTTAGGTTGGTTGCTTTTTTTATTTTAAAATGTTTCACGTGAAACATTTCTAGGTTTTAAAAATATCATTTTCACCATTTTTAAGCTTTCAAAATACGAATTTCAATTTATTTTTACTTTTTGTAAGACTAAATGAAAATCTTTTGGTAGAATAGAAGATAAAAGAACCGGAAATCTCGGTACAAAATAAGGGTTGGTGAAAAAGATTGAGCAAAGTGATTGCACTAGCAAACCAAAAAGGTGGGGTTGGTAAAACGACATCATCCGTTAATTTAAGCTCTAGCCTAGCTTTTTTAGGTAAAAAAGTATTACTAGTAGATATTGACCCACAAGGAAATGCGTCAAGTGGTGTTGGTGTAAATAAAGGTGAAATCGAACACTGCATTTATGATGTATTGGTTGATGATGTGGCGATTCAAGATGTGTTGCAAAAAACAGATTTAGATAATCTAAATGTTATCCCAGCTACAATTCAACTTGCAGGGGCTGAAGTAGAGCTAGTTCCAGCTATCTCACGTGAAATTAGATTGAAAAAAGCAATCGACTCAATTCGTGATGATTATGACTATGTAATTATTGATTGTCCGCCATCACTTGGGCTTTTGACTTTAAATGCTTTAACAGCCGCAGATTCTGTTTTGATTCCTGTTCAATGTGAGTATTATGCGTTAGAAGGATTAAGCCAGTTACTAAATACAATAAGAATCGTCCAAAAGCATCTTAATGAAGATTTACAAATTGAAGGTGTTTTACTAACAATGCTTGATGCTAGAACAAATCTAGGTATTCAAGTAATAGAAGAAGTGAAAAAATACTTCCAAAACAAAGTATTTAATACAATCATTCCACGTAATGTTCGTTTAAGTGAAGCACCTAGCCACGGAAAACCGATTTTGTTGTACGATGCAAAATCAAAAGGGGCAGAAGTTTATTTAGAATTAGCAAAGGAAGTGGTTGCACATGGCTAAAGGTCTAGGTAAAGGAATTAATGCGCTATTTAACAATGTCGATACGAATGAAGAAACAGTACAAAATATCGCTATCAAAGAAATTAAGCCAAATCCATATCAACCACGTAAAATTTTTGATACGAAAGCAATCAATGAATTACGTGATTCCATTAAAATCCACGGTGTTTTACAGCCGATTATTTTAAGAAATACAGATAAAGGATATGAAATTGTTGTTGGTGAACGCAGATACCGTGCAGCAAAAGAAGCTAAACTAAAAGAAATCCCAGCAGTTGTACGTGATTTAACCGAAGAAGAAATGATGGAGCTTTCCGTTATTGAAAACTTACAACGTGAAGATTTATCTCCACTTGAAGAAGCTGAATCATATCAGTTCCTTATGAAAAAATTGGGCTTAACGCAAGCCAAATTAGCAGAACGCGTTGGGAAAAGTAGACCATATATCGCTAACTTTGTACGTCTTTTGACATTGCCTGAAGAAGTTCAAGTAATGTTACGCGATGGCTCGTTGTCAGCCGGACATGGCCGGGTGTTGCTAGGTTTGAAACTTAAGAAAAATATTATCCCAACAGCTAAAAAGGCTGCGACTCAAGGTTTAACAGTTCGCCAACTGGAAGATGTTGTGAACAACTTGAACGAAAATGTTTCACGTGAAACAATTAAGCCTGCCAGAGTGCCTGTTTTTATTCGTGAGAGTGAAAGTCAATTACGTGATAAATTTGGTACGGCTGTCTCGATTAAACGTCGTGATAAAAAAGGTAAAATTGAAATTGAATTTTTATCAGATGATGATTTGGATCGTATTTTAGAGATTTTAGATATTCAGTTTGATGATGAATAGGTTGTGATGTTTATGGAAAAAAAGCATTTCGATTTAAATGATATAGTAGAAATGAAAAAGCCTCATCCTTGTGGTACCAATCGATTTAAGATTATTCGTATGGGTATGGATATTCGGATTAAGTGCGAAGGTTGCGGACATAGCGTCATGATTCCTCGACGTGAATTTGAACGAAAAGTAAAGAAAATTTTAGTTAAAGCTGAAGAGTAATAGAGAGCAGACGATTTATACAGTCGTCTGCTCTTTTTTTAAAGCCTTTTAGTTGAAGTTTAGTATTTTCTTCTTTAAAATATAAATAGTATCATTTAATAATTATTATAATTAAAATGATATAGTATTTTATTGGAGGTATTTACATATGACAGAGAGAAAAAATTTAACAACGAACCAAGGTACGCCAGTTGGCGATAACCAAAATTCGATGACTGCGGGACTTAAAGGACCAACTTTATTAGAAGATTATGTTCTAATTGAGAAATTAGCGCATTTTGATAGAGAACGTGTACCGGAGCGAGTTGTGCATGCTCGAGGTGCTGGTGCGCACGGGAAATTTGTCACTAAAAAAAGCATGAAAAAATATACTATCGCTAATTTTTTACAAGAAGAAGGGACAGAAACAGAGGTTTTTGCTCGTTTTTCAACGGTAATTCATGGTCAGCATTCACCAGAAACTTTGCGTGATCCGCGTGGATTCTCTGTTAAGTTTTATACTGAAGAAGGAAATTATGACTTTGTCGGAAATAACTTGCCGGTATTCTTCATTCGTGATGCGATTAAGTTTCCGGATGTTATTCATTCTCTGAAACCTGATCCACGCACGAATATTCAAGATGGTAACCGCTACTGGGATTTCTTTAGCTTGAGTCCTGAAGCTACAACTATGATTATGTATTTATTTAGTGATGAAGGAACTCCGGCTTCTTATCGCGAAATCCGTGGCTCTAGTGTTCATGCGTTTAAATGGATTAATGAAGAGGGGAAAACGGTTTACGTAAAACTGCGCTGGGTACCAAAAGCAGGAATTGTGAACCTTTCCACCGAGCAGGCTACGCAAATTCAAGCAAAAGAATTTAACCATGCGAGCCGTGATTTGTATGAAGCAATTGAAAATGGGGACTACCCTGAATGGGATTTATATGTGCAAGTGCTAGATCCGAAAGACTTAGACAGCTTTGATTTTAACCCATTAGATGCAACAAAAGATTGGTTCGAAGACGTTTTCCCATATGAACATGTAGGGACAATGACACTTAATCGAAATCCGGATAATATTTTTGCGGAGACTGAATCTGTTGGGTTTAATCCTGGGGTACTTGTTCATGGTATGCTTCCTTCTGAGGACCGTTTACTGCAAGGGAGATTGTTCTCTTATTCCGATACTCAAAGACACCGCGTAGGTCCTAACTACTTGCAACTGCCAATTAACAGCCCGAAAGCACCTGTTGCCAACAACCAACGTGATGGCTATATGCCGTTTAAACAACAAACGAGTTCAATTAATTACGAGCCAAACAGCTACGAGACTGAACCAAAAGAAAATCCAGCTTTTATTGAACAAGAACAAGAAATCCGCGGTGATATTTCTGGCCGACTTATTGCTGAAAAACCAAATAACTTTGGTCATGCAAAAGAAGTATGGGACCGCTATTCCGATGCTGAACGTGCGGCGCTTGTGAAAAATATTGTTGATGATTGGTCTGGCGTTCGCGATGATATTAAAATCCGCAATTTGCGAAACTTCTACCAAATAGAACCAGAATTCGCTAATCGAGTGGCTGATGGGACTGGTATTAATCTTCAGGAACATGTAGCAGATTTAAAATGAGTAAGCTTAAAACGAAAATCCTTTTAGGGTTTTCGTTTTTTGGTGGGTGGCTTTTTATTTGAAAAACCTTTATAATATACGTTAGTGAAAAAATGTCTATTTGACGGGCATTTTCAAAATGAAGTTAATGAAAAGGAGTTTATATATAATGGCACTTACAGCTGGTATTGTCGGGCTTCCTAATGTTGGGAAATCGACACTTTTTAATGCAATCACAAAAGCAGGAGCAGAGGCTGCGAATTATCCGTTTGCAACGATTGACCCGAACGTAGGAATTGTTGAAGTTCCTGACCACAGATTAAACAAACTAACGGAACTTGTAAAACCGAAAAAAACCGTTCCAACTACTTTTGAATTTACAGACATAGCTGGAATTGTAAAAGGTGCTAGTAAAGGCGAAGGACTAGGAAACAAATTCTTATCTCATATTCGCCAAGTGGATGCAATTTGTCACGTAACTCGTTGTTTTGATGACGAAAACATCACCCACGTAGAAGGCCGAGTAGACCCTCTGGATGATATTTCTACTATTAACTTAGAACTTATCTTAGCGGATTTAGAAACAGTAGAGAAGCGTATTGGGCGTGTTGAGAAGCTTTCTAAACAAAAAGATAAAGACGCGGTCGCTGAATATAATGTTTTAGTTAAATTACGCGAGGCTTTCGAAAATGACAAGCCAGCTCGTGCAATTGAATTTAACGAAGAAGAAGAAAAAATCGTTCGTAACCTTTTCTTGCTTACAAGAAAGCCTGTTTTATATGTAGCTAACGTAAGTGAAGAAGACGTTTCTAGCCCGGATGATAACAAATATGTCCAACAAGTGCGTGAATTCGCTGCGAGTGAAAATTCCGAAGTTATCGTTGTTTGTGCTCGTGCTGAAGAAGAAATTGCTGAGTTAGAAGATGAAGACAAGCTTGAGTTTTTAGAAGCGCTTGGAATTGAAGAATCCGGTTTAGACCAATTGATTCGTTCTGCGTATACATTACTTGGCTTAGCGACTTACTTCACAGCAGGTGTTCAAGAAGTTCGTGCTTGGACTTTCATCAAAGGAATGAAAGCTCCACAATGTGCCGGAATCATTCATACTGATTTCGAACGTGGATTCATTCGTGCTGAAGTTGTTGCCTATGATGCATTACTTGAATACGGTTCAGAACAAGCAGCAAAAGAAGCTGGTAAAGTACGCTTAGAAGGTAAAGAATACGAAATGAAAGATGGAGACGTAGTTCATTTCCGTTTTAACGTTTAATATGTTTCACGTGAAACAATCTTTTGATGAGCAGATGCGTCAAAAGATTGTTTTTTTATAGAAATAGTGCGATTCTTGTAATATTTTTCGCGAATTCTACAAGCTTTATAAACACCTAGAGTGATATAATAAAAGTATCTTAAAACAATAAAAGTTCGTTTAGGAGTGTATATGATGGCTAGTAGTTTTCTTGAGGAAGTAGATCGGTTAATAACTTTAAGTGGAATAACCTTTCATGCTAGTGGTACTGGAACACCTGAATTAATTAAAATTTACCAAGATGCTTTAGGGAACGAATTTCCAGAGACATATAAGCTTTTTTTAGAAAAATATGGGACGTTAACTTTTAATGGTGTATCTTTTTATGGTATCTCTAAACGAGGCTTGAGTGCGGCATCCATACCTGATGTCAAGTTTGCAACAGAGCAGGCGCGTACATTTGGGGATATAAATAAAGAGATGATTATGATAAAAAATTCAGGATATGGTTCGATTTTTTCGATAGACACTTCAATTATTGGGAGTGAGGGCGAGCCTGTAATAGTTGAAACTAACTTATCATTCAAAGACAATACAGAAAAGAAAGTTGTTGCTAATAGTTTTGGCGAATTTTTACTGGAAGAAATAGAACTATCTTTAACTGATTTGGGGTAAGAGTGTCAATTTACGGATGAAACGCTAGGTTACTTTAGTGATGCCAAAATTAAGAACTAAATGTTTCATGTGAAACAATTACAGTATAAATTTGCTTTGTCAAGAGTTTATTTACTTCTATAGAGCTCCTCGCGATAATTAATTCACAAAATATACAATTTGCCAAGAGCTTAATAATGCTATAATTAACTATAAATTTTTATTATAGGAGTGTTATTTTGATACAATTAATGGTTATAGCATTTTTAATTGTTCTTCTTGTCATTATGCCAAAGAATAACAAAGAGGAAAGAACAGCAGCGCATTTACTAATTGATAGATATGGTATTCAAGTTGCGAAGAAAAATAACCCAGTTCGTCAAATGGCTTTGCTGGAAATAGCATTAGGTATTTCTACATATAGACGTAGCCGTAAGAAGACTTTTGCTTTTATCGGTAGTTTCTTTGTAGTAGCATTTATTTTAGGCTATCTAACGTACTTTTTTGCAATAAACCAAAATTTCCCAGCTACAATCATTGTAGGTATTTTTTTAGTTCTGTTTTTAATTGCCGGAACAATAATAATGTTTGTAATAGCGATTCGCCAAGCATCTTCATTACGTACAGACGCTTGGGCTAAAATCCTAAATACAATCGATCCCCAGTTTCCAATTGAATTCCTTAACGAGAAGAAATGGCAAAAAGCCTTCCTTGCTCAAATGGAAAGCATGGATGGAGAATTAGCTTAATCAAAGAAGTATTAGACTTTTAGGAGTTTAATACTTTTTTTATTCTCCGGGAAATATAAAATATTTTTAAATTGCGATGACATTTAAAATAAAACCGGAACCGCTTCAAGTTAGAAACGGTTCCGGTTTTTTTAGCGAGAATTTCTAGTAGCTATTTTTATACAAAGCAAGGCAATTAGAAGTAATACTAGGCAGAATGCGGGAAATACAAGCATTGACCCCGAATGCAAAATGCCAATGAAGAAAGTACAAATACTGACAATTACATAATAACCTAAGCTTAAAAAGGCACCAGCCGTACCTGCAACTTCTTGAAATTTTACTAGTGCTAGACTTAAACAATTTGGTAAAGCCATGCCGATTCCTGCCAAGATAATAGAGATGAATAGAATATAAAATACAACTTGGCTCGTTAGCGGGAAAATCGCGACCATACTAAGAGCAAGTGTGCCGATAAGGGCTAATAAAATTCCTTCTTTGATGATTTTATGAGGCGAGTTTTGCTTTAGGCGCCAGTTCGATAGCCCAGCACCTAATATAGTTGAAACGGCCACTGCGCAACCCATAAAGCCATATTGACTCTGATTAAAATGAAACCTCTCAATAAAAATAGTGGGAGCTTCAGAGTAGTAACTAAACAATATCCCATTAAAAATTCCAATTAGCACCCCAAAAGCAATTGTATAGCGGTCAAATATCATTTTTTTACCAATTACTACCATTTTCTGCACACTAAAGGAGGTAGCGTTCGCTGTCTTTGTTTCTGGTAATCGTTTTAAGCTCCAGAACAGCAATACCATTCCCATAACTACTAAAAATAAAAATACCACGCGAAAGCCGTAATATTGTCCGATAAACCCACCAATTAATGGCCCAATTGCTGGTGAAAATGCCAAAGCGGCCGAGATTTTTGCAAATAAATGGTGGCGATCATTGCCGTGATAGTTGTCGCGCAAAATCGTCTGTGTTGTAACAGAACCCGTACTTGCCCCAAATGCTTGAACAAATCGGCCAATAAAAAGCATAGTAATATTATTTGAAAGAAGGCAAACGAAGCAACCAAGAATATAGATGAATATCCCATAATTCATTGCTTTGCGTCGTCCTAAATAATCCGAACTAACACCCCAAAAAAACACGCCAACTGCAAAAGCAAGAAAGTAAATGCTTAAAGTCATCTGAGCCAGGTTTAACGATACCCCGTAGCCCTTAGCAATTTCGGTTAAAGAAGGTGTATAAATAGTTTCACTAATTTGTGGAAACCCTACAAGACAAACAAGTAATGCCAAATTGATTTTCTTTGTTTCGATGTTTTTTTCCATAAAAAACTCTCCTGAATAATTTATTTATCTGGGAAAAAAACATCCTTCACAGGGAAATGGTGGGACCATGATTTTTATTCGCTCATAAAAAAGCATACAGTCACCCCTTTCTATTTTAAACGGAGATGGTTCCGTTTTTTCGTTAAAGTTTATTGTAGTATATATGGGAAGAAAGATAAAGGGGTGGTTGATAGTTTGGATAAATATACATAGAAATTACCGGAATTTGAGTATTTATGTTAAAAATTTAAATTAAATACTTATGAAAATGCGCGTAAATCGAAATTTTTGTGACTAATTGGTTTTGCGATGATTAGAAAAATGAATAATGAGCTAATTCAAAGCAAATCTATTAAATTTCTGCTGCTTTTTACACAATTTGAGCAGGAATAATATTAAATTGTTTTGATTTAAGCTATTAATGATGATAATAAGGCATTTCATTACCATTTTGGTTATACATTGTCCATTCATGATACATTAAAAGAATAGAATTAAGATAAGGATGATGTGATGAAAAAGTTTCTTTCCACTATTATTTTAGTAACACTTGTCATTGGTAATGTAATGTTTTTAAATTTTATTACTAATACTTTGTCCCATGATTTTCTTTTTAAAGGGCAGACAGAAGTGCAGATTAAATATAAAGATGACTTTCAGGTTTTAGAAATTAATAATTCTATAAAGCAATTTTCAAAAACTAAAAATATTAACATAGCGCAGTATACATTTTTAGATGAACGTGATTTGAATATTTATGCCTCTAATTCCCAGTATTCGCCAAATATAAAGCTTAAAAAAGGAGATTATCCCGATAAAAATCGGTTTTTGGCGAATCGGGAAAGTGGCGATGAAAAACAATCGGGTGTGATTTATCATCCTTCTAAGTATTGGTCTTTAAAGGTTTATGACTTTGGACAAATTAAAAATGTGGGTCTAAGTGATACTTTTTATGTAAGTGGCTTAGATAACCAGGATACTTATCAGGCTTTTTTAAAGGAATTTGAGCAGTACGGGGAAATAACTACGAAAAGTGTTGACGTGAGTTGGTGGAAATATATTAATATCCCGTTACTTATGACTTTGCTTTTGTGTTTTGTCATTTTATTTATTTTTACATATTACTATTTAAGATACTCCAAACAGCGGTTATTTGTTAATCGTATATGGGGAAATTCTAAGTTAGTTACATTAAAGTCTTTGTTCAATAAAACTATTAAATTTACATTGTTTAGTGAGTTAGTGATTTTGGTGGTTTTTGTTGGCATAGTTTTAGTAAGAGGGCTATCCGCATACTCAGTAGAAATAGTATCGAAGTTGCTTTTGTTTAATGTATTTTTGTTGATTTTTATTCTGTTTCCGATGTATTTCTTTGGATTACTTAGAATACAGAAAATCGATCAACCAAAATCTGACCAACATATGCAGTCGGCTAAACAACATTTGGCTATCAATTTAGTTATTAAATTTGCTCTGCTTTGTGTATTTATAGGTACGATTATAGCTTCCTATCAGTCGCTGCAGACGTTAAATACAAGACTAGCTAATATGGACGTGTGGAATGATGCAAAGAACATTTTTAAAGTAAACGTAGGAATTTTACCCGAGAATATTGAAGACGATTTAAAAGCTGATAGAAAATTAAACGATAAGTTAAATGCTTTTTATAAAGAAGGAACAGCTAAAAAAGAGATGTTTTTAATGTATTCGAATAATTTTACGCGGGTTGAAAATGATACTTTTTTATATAAAACCAATTTGAATAAGGACTCTGAAATAAACTCGCCTCAAGGTAACAGCGTAGAGATTGATTTTAATTACTTAAAATTAAACCCGATTAAAAGTGCACAAGGGCAGAACGTAGAAAATGAAGCAATAATCAATGATAAAGTTTTGAATATTATAGTTCCTATAAGCAAAAAGGAATTCGAGAAAGACATAAAAAAAGCTTATCTTGATCACTTCTATTTTCAAAAGGTAAAGCTAGCTAATATGTATAATGAGGCTTTGAATCGTCCTGTTTTAGAGCTAGGTAAGGACGACTTAAGTATCAATATTATTTATGCTCAAAATAACCAAGACTATTTTTCCTATGATAGTAGTGCGGGGGATTTACGAACGGGGAACATCACAGATCCAATAGCGATTATCTATACAGGGAACATTGATTCATCTAGTATTGGCGCTCTTGTAACTTCTTCTGTATATTTCGTTGATAAAACGAAGGGCGATGCGTTTAGTGCTATTTTGCCACTTATTAATAATTCAAATGCAAGAGAAATTACCAATGTAACGAGTGTTTATCAAGAAGTATCAAGCGAATTAACTGCTTTAAAATGGCAAATTTATCAGCAATCGATAGGTACGATTATTTTAGCGATAAGTTCC
Organism: Listeria sp. MAN/IMW/UF555; assembly: GCF_058684075.1. Lineage (NCBI taxonomy): Bacteria > Bacillati > Bacillota > Bacilli > Caryophanales > Listeriaceae > Listeria > Listeria sp. MAN/IMW/UF555. Next base: position 284,234 of record NZ_JBZWZS010000003.1, read on the forward strand.
TATTCTTTTATGATATTGCTTGTATTATCATATTACCGGGAGAACTTATATAAACAACTTATTTACCATGTATTTGGATATTCGTTTTGGAAAAGTAGTAAATGGTTTATTATAAGTAATTTGGCCGTGTGTGCTTTTTCGGGAGTCGTTATTTTCATCATTACTAAAGAACCAATTGCTTTATATTTTAGTGTAGTTATTCTCCTCATAGAGCTATGTGTTATTTATTTCTTAAAGGAAAAAGTAATTAATAAAGATTTTAAAGCCATACTAAAAGGGGAAAAATATGATTGAGTTAGTTAATGTTAGTAAAAAGATACAAGATAAATTGATTTTGGAAAAAGTCTCTCTTTCTATTGGAGCTGGCGAATTTATTACAGTCGTCGGCGAGAGTGGTAGTGGGAAGACCACGCTGCTAAATGTTATCGGACACCTAGATTCAAAGGATAGTGGGCAAGTTATTATTAACGAGATGGAATATCAGACGAAAAAAGAAGTTATGACTCTAAAAAAAGAGGTGTTAGGTTTTATATTCCAAAATTATCTATTGATGGAAAATGAAACAGTGTTTGAAAACTTATCCATTACAGGTGGGGAAAATCGCAAGCTGATGATAGAGCATTTAGAAGAAGTAGGAATGGATGAGAGCTATTTAGCAAAAAAAGTATACCAGTTAAGCGGTGGTGAAAAACAACGGATTGCTATTGTGCGCATTTTACTCAAACCATTTCAACTTTTACTTGCGGACGAACCAACTGGCAATTTGGATGATAAAAACAAACAAAAAATCATTGAATTATTTTTAGCCTTGAAAAAGCAAGGTAAGACTATCGTTTGTGTTACGCATGACCCGGAAATATCCGAAAAAGCAGATCGGGTCATTTATATTGAGAAGGGAGAAATAAGATGAAAATTATCGGTATTTCTTTAGTAAATAGCCTTTTAATACTCTTAGTGGTACTTATTCATAAAGTTTTCTTTAGGGTATTATTGCTTGGATATGAAAACTTGTTTATCTATTGGGGCTCCTTTGTATTAATCTATTTCATTTTAAATTTAATTACGAATAGGCTGCTGTTATCTAGGGCTTAAATAACAAAAATCCCAGCTACTAAACTCGTAGCTGGGATTTTTTTATTCAAATAAGAAATCTAAAATCTTATCACCAATTTTTTTCTTCTCACCTTGATAAGGGAAGCAGTGCATGTGCATCGCTGGGTTGAAGTTTAGCTCGATGATAGCGTGCTTATCGCGGTCAATTGTTTCACGTGGAACAATTATGTCTACGCCGCAAATTTTGGCGTCAAGGACTTGGGTGGCGCGAATAGCTATTTCTTTGAAGTAATCGTCCATTTCTTCGGTATAGTCAATGCTGTCGCCGCCTGTGCTGACGTTGGAATTTTCGCGAAGGTAGATGATTTCTTCTGCTTTAGGAATACTATCCCAAGAAAGATTTTGCATGGATAGCATTAAAGTTTCTTCAGGACCAGTACGGATTTTTTCAAGTGGTTTTAAATGATCCGTTCCGCGCAATGGATCGGTGTTTTTTTCTTCAACCAGTTGGCGCACTGTATGGATTCCGTCGCCAGTTACGTTAGCTGGTACGCGTTTTAAAACAGCCTCAACTTTGTCGTTAATGACTAAGAAACGGAACTCGTCGCCAGGAATGAACTCCTCGATAATGACGGAGCTATCGTAACTGAATGCGATATTTAAAGCTTCTTGGTAATCTTCTAGCGTAAATTTGTTTTTGAAAATGCTGATACCCCAACCATAGTTGGTAGATTTTGGTTTAACGACGATTTGCTTATCTTTAAATAAAGAGAAAGCTTCAAGTGCAAGCGCTTGAACGCTAAAACTATCGCCAAATGGTACGCGAATGCCGTGCTCTGCTAGTACAAGCTTGGTGACAACTTTATTTTCCATCATTAACACAGATACATAGTTGTCTTTAGAAGTTTTGCTGGCTTGTTTCACATACTCCACATGGTCGCCTTTTTGGAAGCGAAGGAAGTTTTCTGCCCGGTCTAATACGTCAACTTTGATGCCGCGTGCGATGGCGTCTTTCCAAATGATTTGTGTGGAAAGTTCCATGTCTTCTGCGCCAACGAGTTTATAAGCCAGCGCCTCTGTTTCTTCCATATAAGTTTTTGCTTGGTTTAAATGGAATTCGACGTAACCTTCTATAGCTGATTGTGCTTGTACTTGTGCAGCAATCGTTTTTTCAGGGTGTAGCAGGCGTTCTTTTTGTTTTTCGATGATTGCTTGGAAATGGTTGTCGTTAGGAATTAGACTTTGGATGAAGTCGCTCATTTTGTCTAATTCTAAAAGTCCTGCATCAGCAAGGGACATTTCCTCGTTATCACAGTTTTTAATTGCGGGCTGTGCAAGGCCGTTTAACGCGATATTATTTTCGTTTTCATCGGCTAGTTGTTGGTTGTTCGCGCATAGCTCACGATCTTCCGAAAGCAAACCTTTGATTAAAAATAGGTGGATAAAAATAAGTTCATCTTTGGAAATTCCGTTTGGTTCAAGTGGATTTAAGTCAATCGAGCGAATTTCTAAATATTCTACGCCATGCTTAGCTAAACTTTCAACAGTTTGATCAGTATGGGCATTTTTTAAACGGATTGGATTATAAAATTCGCGCATACTTTCGATTTTACCAGCTTCAATGTAGTTGGAAATACTCGAAATATAAGCGTCAAATGAATTGTAATCGACGAAAAGCGATTCTTTGTTTTTATAGCCGGCATTACTATTGCGAAGGGAAATCCCGCGATGAAGCGCTTTGCTACCATCGTTCAGTACTTCTTCGCTTTTTGTTTTTGTAAAATCAGCGAGATAAACTGGACTTGCGCCAGTTAAATAAATAAGCAACCAACGATTTTTCATGAAATATTTAGCTACTTTTAAATATAAGCGATTTTTAAAGTCGCGTTTAGATTCGTTAGGATGGCTGATTTCGGCATAAAGCCCGTCAATTAGCGCTTCAGGAAAAGAGAAATTATAGTGAATTCCGGATAATAATTGGATTTTCTTACCGTAGCCTTTAGCCAAGTGCTCGCGATATTTTCTATCAGGGCTGTCAGGCGTTTTGTATTCTGCGATGGGAATATCTTCTTCTGCTGGTAAAATTGGCGGATTGCTAGAAGGCCAAAGCAGTTCGTTTTCTGCGCGTAGTGAAACGATATTATGAAGATTTTCAAGCCATTCATATACAGCGTCAATCGAGTCGGTCACTGGCGTAATCATTTCAATTTGGCTTTCCGAAAAATCGGTTTTAATATAGGGGTTATCTTCTTTTGGGCCAAAAATTGCTGGATGAGGCGTAAGAGCCAATTTTCCATCAGAAGTTACGCGTATATTCTCTTTTTCCAAACCAAAATGACCAGAAAATAAGTATTTCCGGAGAGCTTCGTTTTCTTTAAAAGAATCGAGCATCGTCATATCAAGTTTTATCATGTTTTCACCTCAGGGGTTTTAAATAAGTTCATATAGAGATATTTTACCGCAATATGTGAAATTAGTATAATAATTGATTTGTGATTTACAATAGTGCAGAAAATTTTAAAAAATGTAGAAAAAATACTACTGAACTTATATAATGAGTGCAAGAGGTGAAAAAATGGAGATTCGGAACTTAACTAAAAAGATGGAAGACAACTTGGTTTTGAAGGATATTTCATTTGGTTTGAAAGCAGGAGAGATAACAGCACTTATAGGAAGAAATGGTGTTGGGAAAACGACGCTTTTTTCCACAATGACGGGAATTTATTTGCCTGATGAGGGAGATGTTTTTTTAGACGGGAAAAGTATTTTTGAACATCCTGAAGTCAAGCAGCAGTTGTTTTTCTTGGAAGACAATATGAATCACTTTAATACATATAGTGTACAAACCGTCGTCAAGATTTATCGGAAAATTTATCCGACTTTTGATGAAACTTTTTTCAATGATTTAATGCGACAATTCGAATTACCAATGAAGGCGAAATTAATGTCTTTTTCGAAAGGACGAAAAGCTTTATTTTTCATTATTTTAGCTTTTTCTTTAGATGTGCGTTATTTATTACTAGATGAACCTATGGATGGGCTAGATATTATTATTAAAAAGCAAATTTTAGCGATTATAAAAGACACGGTGAAAAAGCGCGAAATGAGCGTGGTAATTGCTTCTCACCGTTTGGATGAACTAGAAGCTATTGCGAATCGGGTCATTGTTTTAAAAGGGGCTCATTTGGAGCTTGATTATTATTTAGATGACATGCGAAATGATGCAGTGAAAATCCAGGTAGCTTTTAAAACAAAGAAAATACCTGATTTCGTAAAAAACAATGCGCAATTATTATATCGAAATGGGAGAATTTACACGCTTTTAGTTACAAAAAATGCCAGTGAATTTGTTCGGAAATTGCGACTAGAGGAACCAGTTTTATTTGAAGAAATGGCTATTTCTATAGAGGATATTTTTACGGTTCATTTAGCGAATGACAAGATTGATTATTACGAGATTTAAAGACATATAAATGAGGATGAAGCGAATAATGTTTAATCGAGGGTTATGGTATCGAGAGTGGCGTAATATGAGATGGATGCTTCTAGGAGTAGCGATATTGTTTTTTCTGGGGATTGCTTTAGGGCTCGTTTCAGATGCAGAACGGTGGCAAAGTCAAAAGGATTTTTACGAATCTAGTGACTTTATAAAACAACAAAAAGAAAACCCGGAATTTAAAACTTCTGATGAAGAAATGAAAACGAGTTTGACAGTAGCTTATTTAGCTATTCCGATGTATACAAATTTTGTGCAAGAAGAATATGTTGAGTACATGCCTTTTATGTTTTATTTTCAATTAGAGATGTTTTTTACTTTAATTAAAGCAAGTGTGTTTATTCTTGGGGTGTTAGCGGTTATCTTTGAGCGATATACTCGGGCAAATCGATTTACGGCATCTTTGCCATATAAGCGGACGCATATTATTGGCGTTAAAATGATTATGGGGATAGCTACGATTACGCTTAGTTATCTTGTGTCTATTGGAATTGGTTTAACTTACTTTTTCAGGCATATACCAACAGAGTATATACAGTTAGAAATGGCGAAATTTTGGACAGATATTGTGGGTGGTTTATTTACTTATATTCTTATCTTTTTAGTCGCTATTTTAATTGGACTACTAATTGGATCGCCTATTGCAGCTGCTGTGGTGGCTTTTGGTGTAATGTTACTACCAAATGTGTTGAATCCAACTTTGGATAATCTATATAAATATATTTGGCCACATGGAGGAGAAGCTGGGATGACTAATCTCCTTAGGTTTGAGGACTATGTGAATGTATTTTCTCCATTTTCTTTTGAATCGGCCTCGCTCGGAGCGGTTATTTTTAGCGGGGTGTTAAGCGTTTGTATGGTACTTGCTATTTTAGTTCTATACAAAAAACAACATATCGAGCGTAATGGTTATTTATTTGCTTTTTCTTGGGTGAAATGGCCGTTTCTTATCTTGTTCTCACTGTTTATTGGTATGGCAACAGCGAATCTAGCGGTGGCTGATACAGAATTAAGTTTTATTGGTTATCTTTCGTGGGGAATCGGGGCGACGATTGCTAGTTTTGTTTTAGCACTTTACATTTTAAACAAAATGCGCGGACTTTTCCAAATGTCTAAAACGAATTAAAAAAATAGCTTTTTTATAGTAGGTAAGTCCGGTATAATAGAGGGTAGAATAAGTGAGGGAGGATTTAGCATTGACCACAGAAATGAATAAACCGCCAGTAGCTGATTTAAAGGCTAGTTTAACAAAGCGGAATTTGCAATACGTAATGGAAGTTGAAAAGCATTTGCGAGGAACTCATTACGATGAAGAGCAACAAGAAATCATTATTTACGAAATGTGTGAAAAGATTTTAGCCGAACAGAAAAAAGGCATAACAGCGCGAAAATTATTTAATTTAACACCAACAGAATATGTTGTTTCTTTAGATGTAAAAGCTGCACCAGTTGAGCAAAATACAGACAAATGGTGGCTTGTACTTGACGGCGGACTCCTTGTACTTGGAGCGATGATGCTGATTTCTGGAATTAGTGCTTATTTCCAAAAAAATGCACAAACTTTAGGAATTATTGTCTTAGTAATCACTGCTGTTGTCGGTGGTTTTGCAATGCTTATCTTACGTAAATACGCATCTAATATGCGTGCAGGCCAAAAAGGTGGAACGATAAAATACTTACTAGTAGCAGTTGGAGTCATTGCGGTATGGATGTTTGTAATGACAATTGTTCAAGTGACAATTCCTCCAAATATCAATGTAGCGTTAAGTCCGATTGTTAACACAGTTGGTGGTGCAATTATTATTGCCCTACGTTTCTATGTGAAGAAAAAGAAAAATATTCCATCCTTATAAGAAGATGGACACGGACAGGTGACCTAAATTGCATATTGCGAGGTGGTCACCTGTTTTTATTTCCCGGGAAATACTGATACAGATGAGGTGAATAAATTTATGTTTTCGTATGAAGTGATTAGGCAATTTACAGAGACAGAACACCATTTATACCGTTACATAATGGACAATCGGGACAAAGTTATGTTTATGAGAGTGCGCGAACTTTCGGAAGTAACGCATGTTTCGCCAGCTTCCATCGTTCGTTTTACTAGAAAATTAGGCTGTGAGGGCTTCTCGGAATTTAAAGTGAAGCTAAAACAAGAAGCGACACGCGAGGTAAAGAAAAAAACAGCAGATACAGTGGAAGTTTTAGAGGAATTCTTTGAACGGACAATGAATCGAGATTACGATCATGTACTAGACGCGGCGGCGGAAATTATTAATGAAGCCGATTTAGTCGTTTTTTTCGGAATCGGAACCTCAGGAATTTTAGCAGAATATGGCAGTCGTTTTTTCTCCAATATGAAGAAGCGAACTTTTTATATTAAAGATCCATTTTATCCTAACCCGGGAGAGCAATTTAAAAATAAAGCAGTGATGATTATATTATCTGTGTCTGGTGAGACGGACCAGGTTCTTGAACAGGCGCAAAATATGCAGCAATATGGCAGTCGGATTATTAGTATCACCAATACAAGCCATAATACGCTTGCCGAGCTATCTGATGTCAATATCCCGTATTACGTCACGCAAGAAATGGTTGATAAGACGAATATTACGACGCAAATTCCGGTGTTGTTTTTACTAGAAGCGATGGCGAAGAAAAATTATAATCAAGAACAGCTAGAATAATAAAAAGCGTGTAGATTTTGTCGTCTACACGCTTTTTTATTAGCTTATTTTCTTGTATACGTGAACAAACTCAGTGACAACTTCTCTTAATGTTTCTGTTGTGATGAGTAAGTCTTCTGCATGAATTAGCAATAACTGAATTTCCACTTTTTCACCGGAAGCTTCTTTTTGGATTAGCTTATGATGCTCGTGGTGACCGTTTGCAAGAGTTTCGCTGCCTTCTTGTAGTTTTGCTTCCGCTTCCTCGAAATTGCCTTCACGAGCCGCACGAAGCCCTTCTAAGTAACTGCTTCTCGCAGAACCAACTTGACTAATCATGCCAAAAATTACTGTTTCCATTTCATTCATGTCTATTTTCCTCCTGTAAAAAGTGATACACTGCGCCGAGTAGGCCAGCTTGGTTTTTATGGGTTGCTGTTTCGATAATCGTGTCACGAAGCCCGAAGCTCGCCATATGATGCTTTAGTTCCGTGATAAAAGTAGGGCGACTTGTAATTCCGCCACCAATAAAGATATGCGTTGGATCGAACAGGTAAATCAGATTATAAAGTCCCGTACAAATTCCGGTATAAAACTCATTAATAAGTCGTTCTGAGATAGGATCATGCGCATCATAATTTGCAAAAATCTCTTCTCCAGTAATTTCTTTCAACGGACGTCCGGTTAGCTGGGCATATTGTCTGCGAAGAACGAGCATAGTAGTAGTTTCATTTAATGTATATTTTCCAGGACGAAAAGCACCTGGGCGTTCGCTAAACATATAACCAAATTCACCAGCCCGGAAACGGCCACCACGAACTAATGCGCCATTAGAAAAAATTCCGCCACCAATCCCAGTTCCGATAGTTAAACAAAGAAAATCATCCAAATCTTGTCCTTTTCCAAGCCATTTTTCAGCAAGTAGGGCGCAGTTGGCGTCATTTTCGATGGCAACAGGAAGACCGGTTTCCGCTTCGAGCCATTCTTTCAAATTAAAGTTATCAAATCTGCGGATAGCGCCGCCCATTGTGATGAGTCCGGTTTTTGGGTTGACGTAGCCGGGTGCGCTAACGGCAATCCCTGTCACGTCCGTATTTTCAGCAAGAAACAGCTTCATTTCTGCTAAAATCTGGTCACCATCACTAGCGATTATTTCAGCTGATTTTGTTAATATAATTTCACCATGCGGCAAAACGACCCCCATTTTAAGGGCCGTTCCACCAATATCAAATGCTGCAATTTTCATTTTGTCACATCCTATTGTTCCGTTGAGGCTGTTGCATTTTTATCCATTGCAGCATCACTCGCGGCAATTTTGTTAGATACAAGTACGAATGGTAGATAAATGACTGTTGCGACGGCTAGACAGAGTAAGCCGACCAGAAGCGCGAGCCAGTTTCCTCCTGTACCAAGGAATGGAATCAGTGGTCCTGGAGTTGTCCAAGGCACTTGATAGGCGACAGGTGGAATAAGTTTTGTTGAGATAAAGAAGTAACCAATTAATGTATTGATTGCTGGTGTAATGATGAAAGGAATAACCATAATTGGGTTTAATACGATTGGTAAACCGAAAATTACAGGTTCGTTGATGTTGAAAATCCCTGGTGCAAGAGAAAGTTTTGCAATATCGCGGTAATCTGCACGACGAGAAGCGATAAAGATAGCAATCAGTAAACCTAGAGTCATACCAGATCCACCATAGTTTGCAAATCCGTCATTTAAACCAGCCCATGTTGCAGGGTATGGAGCTCCCCAAGCAGAGCCGTGTTGTGCTACGTAAGATAAGTTATCTAAGTTTGGTTCAGTGAAGATGGTGTCACGAATAGCCGCAACTGTGTTAGGTCCGTGAATACCAAGAACCCAAAGTAAGTTAGAAACAAGTCCAATGATAATTACAGAGAATACGTTAGTTCCCATGTCTTTAAGTGGCGCTTGAATAACTGTGTAAACAAGGTCATTTAAACCTTCTGGAGCGATTAAAGTGATTAAGTAGTTAATTACAGAGAAAAGAATCGTGATGATAATAACTGGAATTAATACTTTAAAAGAACGAGCAACTGCTGGTGGTACTTGGTCAGGCATTTTAATCATTAAACGAGGGGATCTAGCTAGACGACTAAATACTTCCCCAGTAATAATCGCTACGATAATAGCAACGAAAAGCCCTTGTGCACCTAAGAATTTGATTGTCATGTAAGATGCGTTATCAACAACTGTATAAGGCGTATAGACGATAAAGAATGCACCTATCGAGGTAAGCCCACAGAGCAAATCATCCTGTTTAAAGAAGATGGCGAGATTCCGTGCGACTAAGAATACAATCAGAATCGCCATAATATTGGTAGAACCTTGCATTACCGGCGAAAATACAGCCTGTGCATCTGCTAAATTAGGGAAGATTTTCCCTAGGAATAAAATTTTTGCAATAAAGCCATCTGGTGATAACACTGCGAAGTTAATCAAAGTGATAATTGAACCGGCCATAATTAATGGGAAAACTAAAATAAATGCATCACGAATTGCTGCAATATGGCGTTGTGAGTTCAATTTATTCGCTACTGGTACTAAAACACGTTCCATGCCGTGTTCGAATTTTGACATTATACTCATTTTAAAACCTCCCTATTTTTAAATGAAAATTCCTTACCCAATCTCCGCGAAAGCTTTTTCAAGAACGGCTTTCCCATTTAACATACCATAATCTTTCATATCAATTACAATAACCGGAATACGTCCCTGTACGAGTTCGTCTACTTGCGGTTTTTGGTAACGGACTTGAGGTCCAAGCATAACAATATCCATTTTATCTACCACGCTGCTAGCTTCTGATACTGGCAATGCTTCAATTTCAATTTCTTCCCCAATAGAGGTTGCGTGCGCTTTCATTTTAGTTACGAGTAAACTTGTCGACATTCCGGCCGCACATACAAGTAATATTTTTTTCATTAAAATTTCCCTCCCAAAATGGTTGAAGCAGAGAGAGAACAAGGCTTATTTGCCCTGTTCTTCTACTAAATTAGCTCCGTTTGCTTCGATTGTCTTTTTATACCAGTAAAAACTGTCTTTTTTATAGCGTTTTAATTCTTTTTCATCGTTTTCGTCGCGGTCAACATATACGAAACCGTAACGTTTTTGGTAGCCGTTTAGCCAGCTTAGTAAATCTGTGAAGCTCCAAGTGCAGTAACCTAGCATTTCTACACCGTCAGTGATTGCTTCTTGGATTGCTAGAGCATGGGCGCGAATGTATTCAATCCGGTACTCATCATGGATTTTGTGGTCTTCCGTCAAGCTATCATACTCACCAAGACCATTTTCTGTAATCATGATTGGTAATTTATAGCGGTTAGTAATTCTACGTAAGCCAATGCGCAAGCCAGTTGGATCAATGTCCCAGTCCCAATTCGTTTTTTCTAAGTATGGATTATTGGTGTTTTTGTATAACCCCGGTACACCAGTTTCCTCGGAAGTGCCTTTTTCGCCAGTTGTATTCATTTTCCCAGAACCAACGCCGTCTTTCCCATTAAATGCATGAGTCATTGAGCGGTAATAGTTAACTCCCATGAAATCAGGTTTCCCTTTTTTCAGAAGTTCGGTATCGCCTGGTAAGATTTCCGGTGCAAGACCGTGCTCTTCCAGCCAGTTCCAAGTAGCGGTAGGATATTCACCCCATGTGTAAACATCCATCCAGAAATGGGCATTGAATTCTTCGGAGTTTTCAGAAGCTAACACGTTTGCTGGGTTGGCATCGATGGAGTAACTTGGTCCGTAAGCAAAACTTGGTCCGATTTTTCCAGAAATACCTAACTCGCGGAATTTAGCAATTGCAGAAGCATTCGCCAAGTTCGCATTGTGATTTGCCGCAAACATACGCTTGTCGTCAGAAACGCCAGGTGGGTGATACGCTAATTTGTAACCGTGTGAGATAAATACGTTTTGTTCATTAAGTGTTACCCAGTATTTAACTCGGCCGTTAAAGCGTTCGAATAGAAGGGCGGAGTAGTTAGTGAAATCTTCAATAACTTGGCGCGACTCCCATCCACCATATTCGTCTTGCAGTCCTTGCGGAATATCCCAGTGGTAAAGTGTAACGACTGGCTCAATTCCATAAGAAAGAAGTTCATCAATCAAATTATCATAGAATTTTAGTCCAGCTTCATTAACTTCCCCGTTACCATGCGGGATAACGCGACTCCATGCGACAGAGAAACGATATGCTTTTAGGCCCTGTTCAGCCATTAGCGCGACATCTTCTTTATAACGATGATAATTATCTACCGCTACGTCTCCGTTTGTTTCTTTGAATGTTGTTCCAGGAATACGAACAAATTCATCCCATACAGATGGTCCTTTGCCATCTTCATCCCAGGCACCTTCTACTTGGTACGCTGCAGAAGCTGATCCCCATAGAAAATCTTTTGGGAAAGGTTTCAACTTATTATGTTCCATTATGGCACCTCCAAAAATTATGTGCGATTAGTCTGTTTTTTGTTTTGCTTGCCTTATTAATGTAAACGGTTTCGACTAATTGGTAAATAGATTTTGGTGCTTTGGGTTCGTGTTTCATATCAATGGTATAAGTTTCTGAGTTGAAACGCTGTGTTTCGTGCATGTGATTGGGAGAACAATTGACATTTGAGGCAGCATCCCTTATTCTATATGTATTAATGAAAAGAGGTGAGATGACATGTTTCTTTTGAATGCGCGAACTAGTATAGCTAAATTTTTGTATATTGTCCGTGCAATTTTTTCCGGTATTGCAGTTACATTGGTGAAGTCTGCCCAAAAAACTGTATAACTAGAAAAAATGAGAGAAGCATGGAGTCACGCAATCGGTTTGTATAGTGCTAAATTAGTATTATACTTATAATTGGCGTCGGGCGCTTGTCTGACGCTTTTTTGTTGTCTAAAAAAATGTTTCACGTGAAACATTTTGCCATGCTTCCTTGGATAAATGGAGGATAAAATGACAATAGTAGCAATGAATGATGTAGTTAAAAGTTTTACCGGAGATATTATTTTAGAGAAAGTATCTCTTCAATTAGAGGAAGGCGAGCGTGTCGGTTTAATTGGTCGTAATGGCGAAGGGAAAAGTACTATTTTGAAGATTTTAAAAGGAACTGAGGGCGTTGATAGCGGGATTGTAACCAGCAAAAAGGGTGCGAAAATCGGGCTGTTAGAGCAATTATCCACGGTGGATCCTAATATAATAGTAGAACAATATTTACGAACTAGTTTTGGCGAGTTAGAGGATTTGGAAAAAGAATTACGAGCATTAGAAGAAGAAATGGCAACAAATTCAAGCGAAAAATTAATGAACCGCTACGGAGATAAAATGGCTTTGTTTGGTGAGCTCGGTGGATATGAAATGGACGCTAACTTGAGCAAGGTGGTCAATGGACTTGGTATTGGAGCATTACTGCCTCAAAAATGGGGCGATTTAAGTGGCGGTGAGAAAACAAAAGCAGCATTAGCCCATTTATTATTACAGAAAACGGACTTGTTACTTTTGGATGAGCCAACAAACCATTTGGATTTAATGGCAGTGGAATGGTTGACGACGTTTTTACAACATTATGCTGGAACTGTGTTGGTAGTTTCTCATGATCGCTACTTTTTAGATGAAGTAGTCCAGAAAATGGTAGAGCTTGAGAACCGCGAGTTAATCGTTTATCATACGAATTTTTCCGGATATTTAAAAGAACGGGAAGAACGACTATTACGCGAATTCCAAGACTATAAAGATCAACAAAAGAAAATCAAAAAAATGCAGCAAGCCATAAAAAGATTGCGCCAGTGGGCTATGCAAGCCAATCCGCCGAACGACGCCATGTTCCGCCGGGCAAAAAATATGGAACGAGCATTAGAACGGATGGAAAAAGTGAAGCGCCCTGTATTAACACAAAAACAAATGCAATTACAATTTGACGAAGCTAGCAGAAGTGGACAAGACGTAGTTGTGATGGAGAATTTAAATAAATCTTTTAGCGAAAAAGAAATTGTGCAGGATGTTTCTTTACAAATTAGACAAGGCGAGCGAGTGGCGATTATTGGTGAAAATGGTGCCGGAAAATCCACTTTACTAAAAATAATAGAAGGAAAAGTGGAGCCGGATAACGGAATGATGAAGGTCGGAGCAAGTGTGAAAATCGCCTCGCTGTCACAACAAATGGAAGAGTTGAATGAAGAAATGACAGTGCTTGAAGCGTTTCGAGATAAGGTGGCAGTGACAGAGGGAGAAGCAAGGCAAATGCTAGCAGGTTTTATGTTTTACGGGGAGATGGTTTTCCGAAAAGTCGCGAATATTAGCGGCGGCGAGCGGATGCGACTTAGATTAGCTCAATTTATTAATATGCCTGTGAATACACTTATTCTTGATGAACCGACCAACCACTTGGATATTGCATCTCGTGAAGTGTTGGAAGAAGCAATCCGGACTTTTACCGGGACAATTATTACTGTGTCACATGATCGTTATTTTATTGATCAGCTCTGTTCTAAAGTAATTTGGCTCGAAAATAAGCAATTAACAGTGTATGAAGGTAACTACAGCTATGCCATTAGTAAACGAGGATAATCGCCTTGCTGGAAATCACTCTTCAAATAAATTAGAATGAAGAAAAGAGGTGATGGTATGGAGATAACAGTTGTAAAAGGCGATATTACAGAACAAAATGTGGACGTCATTGTGAACGCTGCTAATCCAGGACTCCTAGGTGGGGGCGGAGTGGATGGTGCTATCCATCAAGCAGCTGGTCCTGATTTATTAAAAGAATGCCAAGAAGTTATTAATCGCATTGGTTCTTGTCCAGCGGGTGAGGCGGTAATCACTTCTGCAGGTGATTTAAAAGCGCATTTTATCATTCATGCAGTGGGACCGATTTGGAAAGACGGTGAGCACCAAGAAGCTAACAAATTAGCATCTTGTTACTGGAAAGCATTGGATTTAGCGGCCGGAAAAGACTTAACTACGATTGCTTTTCCTAATATTTCTACCGGTGTATATGGTTTTCCTAAAAAACTAGCAGCTGAAGTCGCGCTTTATACCGTTCGCAAATGGGCGGAAGAAGAGTATGACTCAAGTATAAAAGAAGTACGATTTGTTTGTTTTGATGAAGAAAATCTAACATTATACAACAAATTAATAAATAGTGAAGTCGTTTAAGATAGTAATCTTAAACGGCTTTTTAAAATGTTTCACGTGAAACATTTTTTACTATATTTTCTGAATAAAACAATAACGGAAAACCTTCTTGACATAGCCCCTAGCTTCTTGTAACATCATATTCAATAACTAAAAATATACATTGGCTATTTCAGCATGATTATAGAAGACAAGTCGCATGATGTGGATATTTTCCACCATTTTTTCTTTATACAAATAAAGAGAAGATGATGCGTTTTTTCTATATAAAAAAAGCTAATACCAATAAAAAAAGGAGTGTTTGCGACCCATGTGGGAAACAAAATTTGCAAAAGAAGGCTTAACATTTGATGATGTTCTACTCGTTCCAGCGAAATCGGACGTATTACCCAATGATGTAGATTTAAGTGTAGAAATGGCTCCATCACTCAAATTAAATGTACCAATTTGGAGTGCCGGAATGGATACAATTACGGAAGCTAAAATGGCGATTGCAATTGCGCGCCAAGGCGGAATCGGTGTTGTTCATAAAAATATGAGTATTGAACAACAAGCGGAAGAAATCGAGAAAGTTAAACGCTCCGAAAGCGGCGTTATTATTGATCCATTTTATCTGACTCCAGATCACCAAGTTTTTGCTGCAGAGCATTTGATGGGTAAATATCGTATCTCAGGTGTTCCAATCGTCAATAACGAGAAGGAGCGCAAACTAGTTGGGATTTTAACCAACCGTGATTTACGTTTTATTTCAGACTATTCTACAGTCATTAAAGATGTTATGACCAAAGAAAACCTAGTGACAGCACCAGTTGGCACTACTTTAAAACAAGCTGAGCAGATTTTGCAAAAACACCGCATCGAGAAATTACCACTTGTTGACGAAGCGGGCATCCTAAAAGGTCTCATCACTATTAAAGATATTGAAAAAGTAATTGAATTCCCGAACTCTGCTAAAGACAAGCATGGCAGACTCCTTGCAGCAGCTGCTGTTGGGATTACAAATGATACTTTTGTTCGTGTTGAAAAATTAATCGAAGCTGGTGTAGATGCGATTGTAATTGATACTGCGCACGGACATTCAGCAGGCGTTATTAATAAAATATCTGAAATCCGTCAAACTTTTAAAGATGTAGTAATTGTTGCCGGAAACGTTGCAACAGCTGAAGGAGCACGTGCTCTATTTGAAGTTGGCGTGGATATTGTTAAAGTTGGTATTGGTCCTGGTTCGATCTGTACGACACGTGTTGTTGCAGGGGTTGGGGTACCACAAATCACAGCTATTTATGATTGCGCGACTGTTGCACGCGAATTTGGTAAAACGATTATCGCTGATGGCGGTATTAAATACTCTGGCGACATCGTAAAAGCGTTGGCTGCTGGAGGAAATGCAGTTATGCTAGGAAGTATGCTCGCTGGAACAGATGAAAGTCCTGGTGAAACAGAAATTTTCCAAGGTCGTCAATTTAAAACTTATCGTGGTATGGGTAGTTTGGCAGCAATGGAGCACGGTTCTAAAGATCGTTATTTTCAAGCTGATGCAAAAAAACTTGTTCCTGAAGGTATCGAAGGGCGTGTTCCTTACAAAGGTTCCGTGGCAGATATTATCTTCCAATTAGTTGGCGGTATTCGTTCAGGCATGGGCTACACTGGCTCACCTGATTTAAGACATCTTCGTGAAGAGGCGGCGTTCGTTCGTATGACTGGTGCCGGACTACGCGAGAGTCACCCACATGATATTCAAATTACAAAAGAAGCACCGAACTATAGCATTTCTTAAGGTCGAAAAAGCAGAAATCTCTTCCAAAAGAGGTTTCTGCTTTTTAATTTCTTCTATAAAATAAGAAAACCCCCAGAAAAAACGAATTTCCTCAAAAAGCTTCAATTAAGTTCTTAAAACCGCTATACTGTTTCTATAGAGGAGGCGTGAAAAAAGATAATGATAGAACAAGCAAGAGCTATTTTACAGCAAAATTTTGGTTATCAAGACTTTCGAGATGGACAGATAGATGTTATATCGAAACTTTCAGCTGGTGAAGATACGCTCGCAATCATGCCAACTGGCGGCGGGAAGTCACTTTGTTACCAAATACCAGCACTTCTTTTTGACGGTTTAACCATTGTCGTTTCTCCGCTAATTTCACTTATGAAGGATCAAGTAGATGCGCTAGTCTCAGATGGCATTGCAGCTACTTTTATTAATAGTACACTTACTAATAGAGAAATAGATATTCGGTTAGATGCTGCATTTTCTGGAGAGCTAAAGATGCTTTATATTGCTCCAGAACGAATTGAAACGCCAGGTTTTCAGCGATTAATCGAGCAAGTGCCTATTGCGTTATTTGCAATTGATGAAGCGCACTGTATCTCTCAGTGGGGTCATGACTTTAGACCAAGCTATCTGAGCCTTTGCGATAGTTTAGACAAAATGACTCGGCGTCCGCTTGTTATCGCGCTTACTGCTACAGCAACTCAAGCTGTTTCAGACGATATTTGCCGTCTTTTAAAAATAAAACCAAATTCTGTTATCAAAACTGGATTTTCCAGAGATAATTTAGCATTTCAAGTAGTAAAAGGTCAAGATAAAGACAAATATTTAATTGATTATTTAACGAAAAATTCGACGGAATCAGGTATTATTTATGCGTCTACACGAAAAGAAGTAGAGCGAATACACAGTTTCTTGCTTAAAAAAGGCGTGGAATCTGGTATGTATCACGGCGGAATGACTGATATTGCCCGAAAAGATTGGCAGGAGAAGTTTCTATATGATGATATTCGTGTAATTGTAACAACGAATGCTTTTGGAATGGGCATTAACAAATCCAATGTGCGCTTTGTCATTCATTATAATATTCCCCGCAATATCGAGGCGTATTATCAAGAAGCAGGCAGGGCTGGTCGAGACGGCGTTCCAAGCGATTGTATTCTGCTCTTTTCTCCGCAAGATAGTCGTATTCAACAGTTTTTAATTGAGCAATCCGAAATGGATGATGAACGTAAACAAAATGAATTCGCTAAGTTACGCCAAATGACGGGTTATGGTTATACAGAAATTTGTTTGCAGAAGTATATCGTTCAGTATTTTGGTGACGACGAGGAAAACTGCGGGAAGTGTAGCAATTGTCTGGATACGCGAGAGACGACAGACATTACAATTTTAGCGCAACAAGTTTTTTCATGTATAAAAAGAATGGGCGAACGTTTCGGAAAAGTATTAATTGCCAAGGTTCTAACAGGTTCTGCTGATCAAAAAGTGAAAGACTGGCGATTTGAAGAACTTAGCACCTATGGATTAATGAAAGATGCATCGCAAAAAGATGTATTGCAACTAATCGATTACCTTACAGCAGAAAAATATTTACAGCCTACAGATAGTCAATTTCCTTCGCTTAAACTTACTGATCGAGCAATATCTGTACTACGAGGCGAGCTAAAGGTAGAGCGTAAACAAGCAAAACGTGCCGAAAAAGTTAAAATGGATGTAAGCAGTGATCTTTTCGAAAAATTACGAGAGGTTCGGAGAGAACTAGCAGCGAAACACAAAGTACCGCCTTATATCATTTTTTCAGACGAAACCTTACGTGAAATGTGTGCTTATATGCCACAAACGGAAGATGCGCTGCTTGAAGTTAAAGGGATTGGTGCGATGAAACGTGATAAATATGGTGCTGAATTCTTGGCAGTATTGCAACAAGAGGCAGCAAAATAAGATAGAAGAGAGGGTTTGACAGATGACAAAAACACTAGTGCTGGCAGAGAAACCGTCTGTCGGTAAAGATATAGGCCGCGTGCTCGGGGCTAAGCAAGGAAAAAATGGCTATTTAGAAGGCGGAAAATACGTAGTAACATGGGCGTTAGGGCATTTAGTAACACTGGCCGATCCAGAACGCTACGATCCTAAATACAAGAATTGGAACATGGAAGACTTACCAATGCTTCCAGAAAAAATGAAACTAGAACCAATTAAACAAACAAGAAAGCAATATGAAACAGTTAAAAAATTGATGAACCGTACTGATATAACTACCATTGTTATTGCAACAGATGCAGGGCGAGAAGGAGAACTAGTAGCTCGCTGGATTATTGATTATGCGAAAATCAAAAAACCTCTAAAAAGATTATGGATTTCCTCCGTAACAGATAAGGCGATACGAGAAGGATTTGAACATTTAAAACCAGGAAATGCTTACGAAAACCTGTATCACTCTGCTGTGGCGCGCTCTGAGGCTGACTGGGTAGTAGGGATTAATGCTACACGCGCGTTAACAACCAAATACAATGCACAACTATCCTGTGGTCGCGTGCAAACACCAACGCTTGCAATGATTCAGCATCGTGAAGAAGAAATACGAAACTTTAAACCGCGTGAATACTACAGAATTACCGCGTTAACAGAGCAAGAAAGTTTCACGTGGAACAATGGACAAACCTTTGATAAGGATTTAGCTGAAAAACTAGTAAAATCTTTACAAGGCGAAACGGCGTTAATTACAGACGTTGCTATGAAAGAAAAGAAAACTTTTTCACCCGGGCTATATGATTTAACCGAATTGCAACGTGATGCCAATAATAGATATGATTTTTCAGCGAAAGAAACGCTTAATATTATGCAAACCTTGTACGAACGGCATAAGGTATTAACTTATCCGCGAACTGATTCACGCTTTATTTCAACTGATATTGTCCCTACTCTAAAAGAGCGTTTAGAAGCTTGTGGTGTGGGCGAAAATGCCAAAGCTGCCCGCCAAATCAGTGGTAAACCAATTAAAGCAAATAAATCGTTTGTAGATAACAGCAAAGTAAGTGACCATCATGCCATTATCCCGACCGAGCAACCCGTTTCACTCGGAGATTTAAGCGATAAAGAACGGAAAATTTATGATTTGGTAGTTAAACGTTTCTTAGCAGTACTTTCGGACCCTTATATTTATGAAGAAACCTCTGTAAAAGCAAAAATCGGTCAAGAAGACTTTACTTTAAAAGGTAAGGTTGTTAAGTCCCTAGGCTGGAAAAGCATATACGGCGAGGCGCCTGAACCCGATCAACTGACTAAAATGAAAAAAGGCGACAAAATTCCTGTTAAGCGTGTAAATTTAGAAACAGGAAAAACAAAGCCGCCAGCAAGATTTAATGAAGCAACTTTACTGTCAGCAATGGAAAATCCGTCAAAATATATGGAAACAACGAGTAAAGCACTGGCCAAGACTCTTGGCGAAACAGGTGGTCTTGGAACAGTTGCTACACGAGCAGACATCATCGAAAAACTTTTCAATAGTTTTGCCTTAGAAAAACAAGGCAAGGAAATTCACATTACATCTAAAGGACGGCAATTACTCGAATTAGTTCCAGAAGATTTAAAATCCCCTGAACTAACGGCGCGATGGGAGCAAAAGCTATCCAAAATCGCAAAAGGAGAACTAGATTATCGTAAATTTACTGCGGAAATGCGGGATTATGCTAAAAAAGCAGTAACAGAAATAAAGCAAAACGATAAAAAATTCCGTCATGATAACATTACATCACAAAAATGTCCGGATTGCGGCAAGCCAATGCTAAAAGTGAAAGGTAAGCGCGGAACGATGCTCGTTTGTCAGGACCGTGAATGTGGTCATCGTGAATCACTTTCAAGAACGACCAATGCGCGCTGTCCAAACTGCCATAAACGTATGGAAATGCGCGGTGAAGGGGATAAACAGATTTTTGTATGTGTTTGCGGACATCGTGAAAAGCTAACCGCCTTCCAAGAGCGTCGCAATAAACAGAAAAACAAAAATGTATCCAAAACAGATGTGGCCAAGTTTATGAAAAAACAAAACAAGCAAGATGATGAACCTTTTAACAACCCAATGGCCGAAGCATTAGCAAAATTAAAGCTAGATAAATAAGCGCAAACAAAGCGACCCACTCATATCGAGTGGGTCGCTTTGTTTGACATAGTCTGCTGTATACGAAACAATAAAATGGCAATCAATATTAAAAAGGAGATGTTTCACGTGAAACATAATCAATTAATAATAGAAACAGATATTCCAGCCAAAATGCGAGATGGGGTGACTCTCTACGCAGATATATATCGTCCAGCCGATGAAGGAAAGTACCCAGTTTTGCTTACAAGATTGCCTTATAGCAAATCATATGGGCTCCATTTTCTCCGTCCTAATATTTTGGCAGAGCAAGGTTATATTGTGATAGTTCAAGATGTTCGTGGTAGATACACGTCAGAAGGCGAATTTGTACCTTACATAGCAGAAGTAGATGATGGATATGACACAATTGAATGGGCAGCTAATTTGCCTTATTCTAATGGGGCTGTCGGAATGTTCGGGTTGTCGTACTATGGTTATACGCAAATATTGGCTGCGATAAGCGGTAATAAGCATCTAAAAACTATTGCTCCAATTATGGCGCAAAATAGTATGACTGACGTGTTTAACGACCATGACGGTGCGCTCGAGCTTGGTATGTGGGAAACGTGGAATTTAGAATCAATGCTTCCAAACATGCTGACTCGCAAATACAGTACACGTGAAGAACAAGAACAAGCAGCAAATACATTAATGAAAAACCTAGATAATCTCGAATCATTATATAAATTTAAACCATACAAAGACTGGCCAGCAATTGGGCGGGAAGAAATGCCTTACTTTTCAGAGTTACTTAATTATGAACCAACCCACAATCACTGGCAAAAAATCGATGCGAAAAGCAATTACGATAAAATCAATGTTCCAGGGCTTCATGTAGCCGGTTGGTACGACTGCTTTTTAGATAAAACGATCGCTAATTTCCAAAATGGTCACAGCCGTAAGCTTGGAGATAAATTAGTCATCGGACCATGGACTCATGCCAATTTTGCACAAATGATTGGAGATAGAGACTTTGGCATAGCTGCTACTAAATGGGGCGAGGCAAGTATGCATGCAAGACATATAGAATGGTTCAATCACTGGCTAAAACAAGAGCCACTACCTGAAATGGCGGCAGTTAATTATTTTGTTATGGGCTTAAACGATTGGAAAACAGCTGAAACTTGGCCACCCGAAAATACAGTTACGATACCACTTTATTTTAAAACAGGCACAGTAAGCGCAGAATTCACTCCGCCAACCAAAGAGTCAGAAGCAAAATTCAGTTATGACCCGGAAAATCCGGTGCCTTCAAACGGCGGCGGAACTTTACACAAAGAGCTACATGCGGATGGTCCCAGAGATCAACAACACCTAGAGTTGCGCAACGATATTCTTTGCTATTCAACTGCTCCACTTGAAGAGTCGCTAGAAATTACAGGACCAATCCAAGTAAAACTATGGGCGAAAACAGATGCGCCAAACACTGATTTCACCGCTAAATTAGTCGATGTTTTCCCGGATGGGACAGCCTTTAACCTAGCAGACGGCATTATCCGGGCTAACAAACAACACGGCGATAATGTGCAAAACAAAATTAATGAATATACAATTGATTTATGGGCAACAAGTAATCTTTTTGAAAAAGGGCACCAAATTCGCGTTGAAATTTCTTCAAGTAACTTCCCTAGATTCGATCCAAACCCAAATACGGGCGATAGTTTTATTAATTCAACCGAAAGCCAAATCGCGAGCCAAACGATTTATCATAGTCCTGAATTTCCGTCACATATTCTTCTGCCAATCGTTCGCTAGAAAATTTGGTTTTTGGGCGAAAAGTTTTATATACGGCACTACTAAATCATGGTAAAATATGAAAGTATCCGTCAAAAAAATGAAACTTATTCAAAAAGGGAATTTTAAAATAGGTTTCTTGATTAAAATATAGATAAAATGAGTCAATAATTTGCTCAAATGAAGGAGAAGTTGCAGTGAAAAACATAATTAAAAAAACAGGGATCGTAATCATGGCAGCATCCCTTGCAGTAAGTGGCTTTTTAGTAAGTCCGAAAGCAGCACAAGCCGCGGAAGCACCAAATGTAAATGCAAACGCAGCAATCGCGATTGAAGAGAGTACTGGTAAAATTTTATATTCAAAAGATGCTGATAAGCTAATGGGAATCGCATCCATGACGAAAATGATGGATGAATACTTATTACTTGAAGCTATTGATAAAGGACAATTGAAATGGGACGATAAAGTAACTATTTCTGAATATGCCTACAAAGTTTCTCAAGATACTTCCTTATCGAATGTTCCACTTAGATTAGGTGAAGAGTATAGTGTTCAAGAATTATATGAAGCTATGGCGATTTATTCCGCGAATGGGGCTGCGATTGCCATTTCTGAAAAAATAGCGGGTTCTGAAAAAGAATTTGTTGATTTAATGAACAAAAAAGCAGAAGAATTAAAACTAGGCGATCACCAATTTGTTAACTCGACTGGACTTAACAATGAAGATTTAAAAGGTGGCCAGCAAGTGGGCGGTCCAACAGATGAGAACAAGATGACGGCTCGCGGGATGGCAAAGCTTGCGAAACACTTAATTGATGATTATCCTGATGTTCTTAAAACAGCTAGTACAACGAAAAAAGAATTCCGTAAAGGCACATCTGACCAAATTGATATGTCGAACTGGAACTGGTTACTACCAGGATTAATTTACGGTCGTAAAGGTGTCGATGGCTTGAAAACCGGAACTACTGATTACGCTGGAATGTGTTTGACTGCAACAGCTGTACAAGACGGCATGCGAGTTGTTACCGTGGTACTTCATGCTAACGGCGGTGGTAAAGGTGAACATACGAGTGCTCGTTTTGACGAAACAAACAAAATGCTAGATTATGCATTTAACAATTTCAAGGTAAAAGAAGTACAAAAAGCAGGCTCGAAAGTGAAAAATCCTTCTACAATCGCTGTAGATAAAGGTAAGGAAGACATAGTTGGACTTATCACAAAAGATGCTGTGAAGCTAGTTGTACCAAAAAACGACAATGAACCTAAATTAAGCACTAAAGTTAAACTGAAAGAAAAAACCTTAGAAGCACCAGTTAAAAAGAATACGGAAGTTGGCGAAATGGAAGTATCCTTAAAAGATGGTGACAAATTAGGTTATCTTGATGGAACACAAACAGAAAATATTAAAGTACTAACTGCTGGCGATGTCGAAAAGGCAAACTGGTTTGCACTTTCCGCTCAAGCAGTAGGTTCTTTCTTTAAAGGCATTGGAAGCTACGTTTCTAATGGTGTGCAAGGTTGGTTTAGTTGAGAATTTATAGATAGCAGTGATTTTGTGAATTATAAATCTAAGCAAAATGACATAATTCTAGTGATGAAATGATTTTTTTATGATTTTAAATAGCTTTACTAATAGAGATTTTTCCATATTTTTTATGATGATATGGATAAGAAAGGTAGCATTCTACGGAGTGCTACCTTTTTTTGTGTGTGGTGAAAAAGCCCGCCAAAAAAGGGTTTTGAGGTATATTTACTTTGCTTCAACTGATAGATTGATGAGACTTTTTTGAGGGGAGCTATGGATGGTATAAAACGCAAATGTGACAGAAAATCGAACGTTGCTTCAAGCACACAAAATCAACTTGTTTTTATGATATACTTGCTGAGATTGTGAAAAACGGGAGGATATGGGATGAGAAATTTATCAAAAAAGAAGAAGCTATGGATAGTCTTAGCAATGCTTTTAGTGTTTATTGGGATACTGTTATTCGTGCTTCAAGATTGTGCACATGATGAAAAAGGAACAGGACCGTTAAAAGTAGAACTAGACTTCAAACGAAATTACGCAAAATGGTCAGATTTAAAGCTGAATGGGGATATTTGTAATCCACTGTATTTAGCGGAGTTAAGGGAGATGGAAAAGAGTTTCGGAACAATTTATGTAGAGGCTAAGAAACCGAAAATATGGGATGGCTTATCGAAAAAGGACCAGGCCATTTATACTGCATATGGTGATGTGGCTTCAGAGCTAAAAGTTATGAATGATGCGATTGAGGCCGAGGATTTTAAACAAGCCAAGCAAGTTCTGACAAAGATTTTAGAGATAGAGAAAGGTGTAAAGAAAGAAACTGAGATATAAAAGGGAGACGGGGATTACATATGAAAAAGGGCATAAAAATTTTACTGGTGACGTTACTTTTATTTCCACTGTTACCGTGGCAATTTGTGCAAGGAGCGGTAAATGTTGAGAGTGAGTTTGGAAATTATTACGGAAAGCAACTTTCCACGCAAGATAAAGTGACTGTGGAGGACTTAACTGAGGATGCGCAGGAGCAATTAAAGGATAAGAGTACACCGAAAGATACAACGCTTGATGAGGATTTAAGTGATAAGAATGCGGATGCTGTTCGTTTGTTTGAGGCAGAGACGCCGAATGTGACAGATACTTTAGCAGAAGATGCATCAGCTGCTGGCATGACGGAGGTTGTTTCGGAACGGACGGAGAATACGAAAACTTTTGTAAATGAAAATACGGGTGAGGGAGAGACGTATTATTTTACAGAGCCTGTGCATTTCAAGGATGATGCGGGCAAGTGGACGGACTTTGATACAACGCTAGTGAAAGATGGCGAGAAGACTTGGGCTGCAAGTGAGACGGCGAAAGAGATTACGACGCCAAAAGTGGTGACGGAAGATGCGATGCCAACACTTAGCTTAGACGGCGCGAATGTGGCTGTTCGTCCGAGTGGTGAGGCTGATTTGGCTCAGGTTGTAGCCAAGGATAACCGAATCATGTATGCGAGTGAAGATGATAAAGCGGAGCCGTTCACGTTGCAAGCTGATAGTTTTGGTATGGAGCTCGGGCAGTATGTTAAGGCGGGAGACGATACGGAACAACAGGTTACATTTGATTTGACGGTTCCAAGTGACGTGACCTTGAAAGACGATGCAAAGCGCGCGGCAACATTAATTTATCGTGGCGAAGATTTGATTGGCGCGATTCCAAGTCCAGTTTTAGAAGATGAGACGGGCTCGATTCTGGATACGTTAACCGCGAAAACGGTGAAGACGGAAACCGGGTATCAGTTGCAGGTCGCGAAGTTTAATACGACCAACCTTAAAGGTAATTTGGCCAAGGTGGCTGTTTCTTTTGTGAGCACAAAAATTACAAATGGAATTCAAGCTACTAGTTTACGTCAATATCGGGATGATGTGGCGTATTCTTTCCAACCATACATGTATATTGGTTACGATGATGGGAATAACTCGGGGACACTTGGAGCAGCACATTTTATTACCTATGGTGTTGTAAAAGTGCCAGATAGCGAGATTAAAAAAATTGGCACAAACCGTGAAATTGAATCGGCAGAGTTGTCTCTTTTTAGAAGCGGTACGGAAGGCTTTTGGGGAGACCGGGCAAAAGATAGTAAAGGAAGCGTTGTGAAACGTTTATTTGAAGTGCATGGAATTACGAAAGATGTTGGTAATATTGCCGATTTAACATATGGTAAATTTAAAAATCTTGGTTTTCCGTATGGTCCGCCTGCAAATGTAGACGGAAAAGAAACGTATATTGGAAAAATTGATGATGCGAATCGCCGAGTTTCTTTTGATATTACAAATGTTGCGAAGGACTGGGTGAATGGCGGTAAAAACAATGGTGTGATTGTGAAAACAGCAAAAGTGAATGGATTTGAACTACCATATTCGCAGGCTGATGTATTTGCTGCGCCTAAGTCTGGGGTGACGAGCGAGTCGCCGTATGTGGTATTTAAACACCGTGAGCGTCCGCCGATTGATGCGGACATGCCACTGAAAGATACAAAGCTTTATTTGCGTCCGTTTGTAAGTGCGAATAATGATGGGAAATTGGATTTTACAGCGCTTGGAATGGACGGCGTTGGTCGCCCAGATGCGAAAATTAATTATAAAATTATCGATACATCGGATAAAAACAAGGTAGCATTTAGCGGAACGGATCCATCAATTGGTCGAGATTATTTATTCCCGAACTATCCGAAGCTAAGTAGTGAAACACAGGAATACCGTGAGTTAATGAGTAACTGGCAGACTAACACGCTACTTTTAAAAGGCGCTTTGAAAGAAAATCATTTGTATCAAGTAGAAGCGGAGATTAAAGATGGAACCGAATCTGTAAGTAAGAAATACGATACGTTTCAGATTTATAAAGTGACAGGTCTAGACTCGTTGCCTCGTCTTTTGAAATTCTACGGGATTGCAAATAAACGGTCGCAGTTTATGCTGGATAATAATATGAAGGATGAATTGCTCGTTCAAGGAAACGTCGTGTTTATTCGGAATCCGCAAAAGAATGCTGGTAAAGCCTACCAACCGGGAAATTATGATACAGCGGAGAAAATGCGGCTTGATGCGCTTGCTATAGGGCGTGGCAAGCATTGTACATTCGGATATGAACCAATTAATTTTGATAGTGGGAACTTGCTTTATAACATGGAAGATGCGAAATGGTTTGACTTCGATGAGGAACAGACGATTACGCGGACTTATAATTCGATGGCACAAGGCAAAGATAGCCCAATCGGACGGAATTGGACCTTTAATTTAGCTGATCAGCTAGGTTTCTTAGAAGACGGCACCGTTATGTTGGCCCGCTCAGATGGCGGAAGTGTGTTTTTTGAGAAGCAGCCGGATGGAACTTTTGAAATAGAAGAAGATGAGCCCCTAGCACTTACAAAAAAAGTGAATAAAAACGGCGCGCGTGAATTTGAGATTGTGGATTCAAAAACAGGCAAAATCTCTCTTTTCGCTGCAAACGGCCTACTTTTAAAAGTGACAAGTAAGGACGGAAATGCAACGAACTATACGTACAATGCTGATGGTGAATTGGTGAAAATGGCCACTGGCTCTGGGAAGGTGTTGCAGTATACGTGGGATGCAGATGGGCACTTGAAAGAAATTGTGTTGCCTGATGGCGGGAAATTGGCTTATTCATATGATGACGATGGAAATCTGACAAAACTAGTGGATCAAACTGGAAAAGTGATTACATATCAGTATGATTCAGAACATCATATGACATCGTATAAAGACCATAACGGAAAATTATTGATTAAAAATACATTTGATGCGGATGGTCGTGTGACGGAACAAACGGACGGAGAAGGCAATACTGCCACACTGAAATATGAGAAAGGTAAAACAACGACAACAGACTTCAACGGTAATAAGAAAGTGGTTTATTTTAATGAGCGCTTCCAAACCACGAAGATTGAGTATGCCGATGATACAACGACTGAAAATAAATATGACGATAAACACCAATTAGTCGCTTCTATAGACCAATTGGGAAACACGACAACTTTTGAAAATGATGCAAACGGAAATCTAACAAAAACCGTATATCCAGATGGGACAACAGAAACGAACGAATTTGACGCGAAAAACCAATTGATACGCGTGACGGATAGCCGTGGAGGCGTAACGAGCTATACCTATGATTCTAATGGAAATGTCGTACAAATAACGGAGCCAAACGGTGGTGTGAAGAAATTTACGCATAATGCAGATGGTCAGGTGGTTACAGAGACTGATGCAAATGGCGCGGTAACAAAGACCGCTTATGATGCGAAAGGAAATCCGACAAAAGTAACGGACGGCCGCGGTAATGAGACAACCTACGCCTATGATAATTTGTCGATGTTGAGTAGCATTACAGATGCAAATGGTAAGTCGGAAAAGTATGAACGAAATGCGCGCGGTGAGCTAGTGCGCGAATGGAATGCAAATGGAGCAGCGACAACATATTCCTATGATTCAAATGGTAATAAGACAAGCGAAACCGATGAGAACGGGAATAGCACTACTTTTGAATATGATGCTTTTGGTCGTTTGAGTGAGGAAACGAATCCACTAGGCGGCGTTACAAAGTATAAATATGACGGAAATGGCAATAAAATTAGCGAAACAGACCCACTCGGTAACACGGAGGAATTTAAGTATGACTCGCAAAATCGGATGATAGAAGCGATTGCGGCAGACGGCTCGGTCATTACGTATCGCTATGATGCACTTGGTCAAAAATTATCCGAAGAAACCGAAGATGGTCAAAAAACAAGCTATCTATATGATGCAAAATCAGGCTATAAGACACAAGAAACAGACCCACTTGGTAACAAGACAAGCTATGCCTATGATGCAGACGGCAATGTCACGAAAATCACCTATCCAGACGGGACAACAGAAGAGTTTAGCTATGATGCAATGGACAATATTACACGTTTTGTCGATCAGGCTGGTAACGTTCAGACGTATGAATTTGATGCGAACGGAAACACAACAAAATTAAAAGAATCCGGCCGTGTTTCGACATACAGCTACGATGAAAATGGTAGTGTGACCTCAGAAGAAGATGCAGCTGGCGGCGTAAAGCGCTATAGTTTTGATAAAGTGGATCAAATAGAAATCGAAACCGACGAACTTGGCGAAAAAACCCACTATGTATATGATGCAGACGGCAATGTCACGAAAATTACGGACGGAAATGGTCATACTATAACAATGGCGTATGATAACGCTGGTAATATGATTCGCCAAACGGACGCAGAAGGTAATACCACAAAATATACCTATAATGCGCTTCATTTAGTCGAAACGGAAATTTCATCAACAAACGATATCACTCAATATCGCTATAACAAAAACGGCGATTTAATCAAAGAAATAGATCCATACGGTAACGAAACAAGCTATCGTTACGCAAAAACAGGCGAAGTGTCTAAAATCATTGATGCCCTAGGTAACGAAACAACATATGACTACGATAAGCGTGGCAATTTGACAACAAGTACTGATCCACTCGGTCGAAAAACAACCTACAGTTACGATAAGGCGGACCGTATCATCGAACAAAAAAAACCAGATGGCACAAAAGCAACGTACACTTATGACAAAATGGACAGACTGCTAGAACAACAAGACAATACAGGTCAAAAAGAGAGCTACACATACAACGCAACTGGTGATGTGACCCGTATTGCCGATCGTAAAGGTCGCACTGAATCCTACACCTATGACACATTCGGCAATGTCAGCAGTAAAACCGACATGCGAGGCAATAAAACGAGCTACGAATATGATGCAGCCAACCGCTTAGTGAAGCAACAAAACCCAACAGGTAAGGCGCAAAGCATCGACTATAACAAACGTGGCGATATTACCTCGGAAGTTTTACCAAATACTGGGAAATACACTTATAAATACGATGCAGAAGGTAATTTGTTGTCAGAAACAAACCCGCTAGGCGAAACAACAAGCTATCAATACAATGGCAACGATGAGCTGATTACGACAACGAATCCAGCAGGCGCTAAATCTAGCGTAACTTACGATGCAAATGGCAATGTCACAGCAGTTACCGATGAGAATGGCGGCATAACAAAACAAACTTTTGACGCAACAGGTTTAGTCACAAGCCAGACAGATGCAGAAGGAAATAAAACACAATTCGGCTATGACCAATTAGGACGCCTAACAACCGAAATAGATGCAGCAGGATTCAAACTCCTGAACAGCTATGACGCAGCGGGACGCCTTATCGCTGAAACAGATAAGCGCGGAAACACAACGAAATACACGTATGATAACGCAGATAACATTTTGACAGTCAAAGAGCCTTATGGTACCACATCGAAATTTAAATATGATCTACGTGGTAATGTGACCAAAGAAATAGATGCAAATGGCAATGCGACAACTTATAGTTATGATAAAGACGATCAACTTTTATCTGAAACGGACCCGATTGGTTATAAACAAAGCTACAAATATAACGAATACGGCGACCTTATTGAAGAAAGTGATAATCAGCAGAAAAAGGCGATTGCCAGCTATACGTATGACAAATTGGGTCAGCAAACGACGAAAAAAGATATTCAAGGTCGAATCACGCGCTACACATATGACGATACCCAGCGCATGACGCAAATTACGTATCCAAATAAACTTGCGGTCGGCTATACGTACGATAAACTAGACCGTGTTACTACAATGCGAGATGTTCGTGGCAATGATACTAAAATTCAGTATGACAAAGTCGGCAACGTTACCTCCATGATTGATCCAGGTAACCAAGTCTACAAATACACCTACGACAAAAAAGGCAATATGACCAAAGAAATCGACCCACTCGCAGCAAGCACAGAGTATCGTTACAATAAAAACGACCAAGTTATCAGCATAAAAGACCCAACAAACGCAATAACTAAATACCAATATGATGCACGTAACCTGCTAACTTCTATTACAGATGCCAAAGGTCACACAACAAAAATGGCCTACGATGGCAACGAGAATCTTAGCGAAACAACAGACGCAAAAGGCAATAAAGAACGCTTCGAATACGACGCACTAGATCGCATGACAGCAGCACAAAACCGATTAGGACAAAAATCAACTTACAGTTACGACAAAGTAGATAACGTCAAGGAAATCAAAGACGCCAAAGGTTTTGTCACAAAATATAGCTACAACGATCGCAGTGACCTCGTCAAAGAAGTAACACCAGAAGGCAAAACCGAAAAATACGAATACCAATTAGATGGTTCTTTGAAGTCTAAAACTAAGCCAGATGGTGAAAAAACAACTTTCAAATACGATGAATTAAACAATTTAGTCGAGCAACAATTTGATGGTGGCAGCTACAAATACACTTATGACAGTAATGACGACGTAAAAACCGCCACATCAAAAGACGGAACATCCAAGTTTACCTACAATAAATTCGGTGACGTACTATCAGTCAAAGATGCAAACGGCGAAACGTTGAAATACGAATATGATACAATCGGCCGCAAAACCGCGCTCATTTATCCAGATAACACCCGCGTATCTTACCGCTACAATGACGCCAACCTGCTAACCGATGTCATCGAATCAGACGGTAAAAAAACCAGCTACACGTATGATGCGAACGGCCTGCCACTGAGCATTCATTACAGCAATGGCACAACGACTAGCTATAAATACACAGCAACTGGCGAAACCGAGCAAGTCATCACCAAAAATAAAGCCGGAGAAACCATCGCGTCATTTGACTACAACTACGACGAAAACGGTAACGTAGCCAAAGAAACCATCAATCAAAGTGGCGAAAAACAAACCAAGAGCCACACCTATGATGCCGATGACCAGCTGATGGAAACAACAATAACTAAAGGAAAAACTACCGAAAAAATTACGTATATCTATGATGCTAACGGCAACCGAAGTAAACTTTTACGTAATAAAAACGGTAAGAAAACCACGGAAAACTATCATTACGACGATGACAACGCGCTCACCATGATTAAAGCAGATGGTGATAAAGACACAACCTACACGTACGACAAAAACGGTAACATTACCAAAAAAGCCTTACGAAGTGGTAAAGTAGAAACATACACGTACAATGGCGAAAACCAACTGATTCAATCCGCTGACAACGAAGGCAATCAGACGACATACACATATGACGCATTTGGTAATCGCATAGGCAAACAAACCATTACAGACAAAACTAAGTCCTTCAAAGGGTCGCTCAGTGAATGGATTACAGAATACGACAAAGATAGTCAAAAAGGCAAAACAGAAACACTAGCGGCACAATTAGAAACTCGCGCCAATGAAACTTCTAAAGGTTGCTCAGCGTATGCAGAAGCAAGTACGCAAAAAGTGACTAAAGATGGCATGCAAGGGAAAACCGAGCTTAAAGCAAGCGATAGCAGCGGAAGCAAAACCAGTCAGCGCACCACGAAAATGACTCAAACAGTTGGCTATCAAACGGTAAATACCATTCGCTATGTCAACGATTTAACGCAAGAATACACCCAAGTCGCTCAGCTTAACGAGACGACAGAAGACGACGGCGAAACAAGCACCACCAAGACCGCTTTCCGTTTTGGTGACGACAATCAAATAATCGGTACCGAAGAAGAAAGCTATCACGAAAACGGCCTAACCGACATCACAACAACAACTGACGGCGAAACAAGTACCGACTATGATTACACCGACTATGGTACCGCACTTGCGACAGCCCCAGTTGCGAATCAAATCGGTTATCGCGCGCAAATGCACGACACAAGCGAATCACAAAACTTGCGTGCCCGAAATTATGACACAAACACCGGTCGTTTCCAACAAGTCGATAGCTACAGAGGATCCCTAGACGACCCACGTAGCCAAAACCGCTACATCTACGGCGTCAATAACCCAATGTCATTCAGCGACCCAAGCGGAAACATACCAAAATGGCTTAAAAAAGCAACCAAAAAAGTCAAAAAAGCCGCGAAAAAAGTAAGCAAAGGCATCAAAAAAGTCAAAAAAGTCATCAAAAAAACCGTCAAAAAAGTAAAACGCGCCGTGAAAAAAGTCAAAAAAGCCATCAAGAAAACCACCAAAAAAATCAAACGCGCCGTCAAAAAAGTAACCAAAAAAGTCCAAAAAACAGTGACGAAATTCAAGAAGGCAGCTAAGAAATCGATTAAGCAAGCTCGAAAAACAGTCAAGAAGGTCTATAAAAAAGCCAAACAGACTGTCGTGAAAAAAGTAAATAAAATCAAGAAAACTACTAAAAAAGTTGTTAAAACCGTCAAAAAAGCCGGAACCAAAGTAATAAATAAAGCTACTAGCAAAATCAAAACAGTCGGCAAAAAAGCCAATGCAATAATAGCCGCAGGTAAAGAAGCGGCAGCTAAAGCAAAAAAAGAAAAAGCGGATCGAAAAGCCGCAGCCAAAGAAGCCTTATGTAAAAACCAAGAATTCTTAGAAAGTCAAAAGAAAGGCTACAGCGATCCAACCTACGACTACAAAGCCGGTTATCCAAGAACAGGTGAAGTATGGGCTTTTGATGCGAATGGAAATATTGATAAAGAAAAAAGCGCAGAAGTTTCTGAACAACTAAACTTTTGGAACTCTATTGCAGCTATGGCTATCCCAGGGCCAGGAGAAATAATAATGGGTAAGGTTGCAGGGACAATTGTAGTTAAAGTTGGAGGGAAGTTTGCTTCGAAACTGTTTCCTAAGGCTGTAACTAAGGGAGCTAAGGGTTTTGAGTATTTAGATAATCAATTAGGAAGTATAAAAAATAAAGTAAAGGTCAATAAATACGAATCAGCTGAGACTGTTAATACCTGGTGGAAAAAGCAAGGATACGAGCACCCGCCGTACACTCCTAAAACTGTTGTCCAGGAAATAAAACTCTTAGAAGACACCAAATTTGTTAGGGTATATGATGGTGTGGACAGTGGGTT
Organism: Listeria sp. MAN/IMW/UF555; assembly: GCF_058684075.1. Classification (NCBI taxonomy): domain Bacteria; kingdom Bacillati; phylum Bacillota; class Bacilli; order Caryophanales; family Listeriaceae; genus Listeria; species Listeria sp. MAN/IMW/UF555. The sequence continues at coordinate 317,723 of NZ_JBZWZS010000003.1, forward strand.
GTATGGAGGCTGGGTCATGCGAGCTGAAGATATTAAAGGATTAACCCCTTTACAAATAAAAGAAAAATTTGCGTTGCCTCAACTACCTAAATATATTGGAGAAGTTACGTTACCTAAAGGTAGTACTATTAGAGCAGGGGAAGTTAATCCAATATTTGGAAGCAAAGGCGGTGGATTCCAATTCGATATGATGCAACAAAAAATTGGTGAGTTTAAAGAAATAGGGAAAATTATAGATTGGAGCGGAGAATAACAATGCAATATAAAGATAATGAGTTAGAAATTTCAGGTAAAAAAATCAAATTCCCAAAGAAAATTGATGAAATTAAACAAAATGATGAGTATGTATTTGTAAGATTAGCAATTATCATGAATTCATCAGAGTATATAGAAGGTGAGGATAATAATGTTTACGCGATAGATAAAATGGGAAATATTGTTTGGCAAATTAAGAATTTCCCTCCTAAAGATAACCTTGAATTTACTTGTTCACCCATTGTTCTTATGTATGTAGATGAAAGTAATCATTTATTTGTAACAGATTTTTCAGGAAGAAGGTTTAAAGTTAACTTGAAAACAGGCGATATGCAAATGGTAAGTATAACTAAATAAAAAAGGCAATTTACTATCTGATTGGAGTCGGATAGTAAAACCTTGACCAGCAAGGAGAGACTCACTAATCAAGTTACCGATAGCTAACAAAACGTTAACTGTTAGTGCATGATGACTCATTTAAGAGAGCTTGAAAGAGCTCTCTTAAATGCGTATAAAGTAATACTTTTTTAAATTAAGATTCAAATAAAAAAATGCATTACGTTGATTCTTAATACAAGCACATCTCAAAATGGCTTTAAAAAGCAACCCAAAAAGTCAAAAAAAAAGTCATCAAAAAAACCGTCAAAAAAGTAAAACGCGCCGTGAAGAAAACCACCAAAAAAGTCCAAAAAACAGTGGCGAAATTCAAGAAGGCAGCTAAGAAGTCAATTAAACAAGCTCGAAAAACAGTCAAAAAGGTCTACAAAAAAGCCGGAACCAAAGCAGTAAATAAAGCTACCAGCAAAATCAAAACAGTCGGCAAAAAAGCCAATGCAATAATAGCCGCAGGTAAAGAAGCGGCAGCTAAAGCAAAAAAAGAAAAAGCGGATCGAAAAGCCGCAGCCAAAGAAGCCTTATGTAAAAACCAAGAATTCTTAGAAAGTCAAAAGAAAGGCTATAGCGATCCAACCTACGACTACAAAGCGGGCTATCCAAGACCGGATGAAGCATGGGCCTTCGATGCTAACGGAAATATTGATAAGGAAAAAAGCGCAGAAGTTTCTGAGAAAATAGGTGAATGGAGCACTTATGCACTTATGCTTGTCATACCGGGTCCAGAAGAACTATTAATTACTGGATTTTTAGTCAAAGTTGGAGGAAAAGGTGGCACAAAACTGGTTTCTAAGGCTGTGACTAAGGAAGTCAGTAAGTTGGATACTCCAAAACCACATGTGGGAATTGTTCAATCTAGAATTAATTTGGCTGAAAATCCAACAAGATTTAGTCCGTCTAATAATGCTGGAATGAAACATGTTAGAGATAGACATTTTGATCCATTAAAAAATGCTGGACAATTCTCAATATCTGAATTGGAGTTAAAGGCTATATTGCAATCCAAAAAAACGGTAAATACAACTGTAGTTAATTTAGGTGAAGGTAGATTTGAAAGAGTAGTAGATATTAGTGAAAGTATTGGGACTGTCAAACCTAGTTTAGGCGGAGAAAAGACAACATGGTTAAAAGTGATAACAGATAAAGCTGGAAATGTTATTACAACTTTTCCGATTCCAAAACCATAGGAGGTTATTATGAATACAGATATTATAAAAATCTATGATGATTTTGATAAAAATAAGTTAAATAATTTTTTTGATAATCTTATTCAATTTGTGAATAAATACGAATCTGAATTTCAGAAATACACATCATTAGATTACTTAAAATCAATTAGAAGATTTAAATCTCAAGATTTTATTCTAGGTCATTCAGATGATAATCTAGAAGCAGGTATATTTTTTTATAAAACAAAAGTCGAAGAAAACCGAGAAGATATTTGCAACCAAGTTGCAGCATTAATATGGGCACTGAGTGCATATATGATTGATGAAGTATGCCCAGTTTGCTCTGAAAGTAACATGCGTTTAACCGTTATTGCTGGAGAGAGTGATCCAATTATCAAATTTTGCGATGAATGTTTATATACAGGCGTGGATGGTAAGTATGTTGAAATTAAAGAAGAATTAATTCCAGCATCTAAAAATCTGGTAAAATCTTATTTAAATATGAAATAGAAGACTCATGGAGATATATGAGAATAAATAAGTAAATAAATGTAAATGGGATTCAAGTGGGTCTAATATTAAAGAAAGTGTCTAAAGCTTTACAACTTCAAAAAAGGCACTTTATCATTTAATTACTAATTAAGTGATAAAGTGCCTTAAATAATAGAAAGAGGAAATTGATATGAATAGTAATCATTTGAAAGCTATCCAAAAAATCATTCCAAAATCCACATGGTCTAAAAAAATTAATTTAGAAGATAGTGTGGGTGCTAGTGAAGTTGCTTGGCATTATAGTGATATCGTGCAGGTAATCAATATTTTAACGAGAAATGGATATATAATATTAGGCGGAGATGTGTATCAACTATTGAATGATAGTATTGAAGTAACATATGATAATTGGTATATTAATGCAGAAAAAACTGAAGAGGGCATGAGGCTTTCAGAGGAAAAAGCAAAAGATTATTTAGAATCTTATTATGAAAGATTTGGAGAGAATTTTATATACTCTATAGTTTATAAGAAAATATAAGATTGTGTTTATACAATTTGTTGGCATGGATAGAACCTGTTATTAAAATAAGTGTAGAATGTAATCGTGCGGAAGAGGACTTGTAACAAAATTATTCTGTAATAGTTGACGCTAGAAAAACTATAGGAATCAAGGCAGAAAACTTAATTAAAGTTGTATTATCAGAAGATGGAGGTATGTTATCATCTTATCCAGTAAAATGGAAAGGTGAGATTATTATGGATGTTTTAGAAGGATTTTTGCAGGCAGAAATTAATACACAGGAATTATATGAAGATATAATGTCTTTTATAACTTCATATCATATCAGATGTGGAGAATTTGAAGGAAATGAATATATAATAAAAAAAAATGGATCAAACCAATTTTATTTTATTTCCGGAATATATAGATACAGATGGTGAAAGAGAAATACATAGAGCAAGATCAGTTTATAGAAACAATTTAATCAAAGAGATTAATGACTGTGCTCAGGTTAAAGGAATACAAGTAATTGATGTAAATTAGTAGTTACTAAGAAATGATTACAGTTCGAAAATGTAGTCTCATTGAAAAGAGAGATTCTCTTAGATAAACTTTCATAAGTGAACCTATAGGGCGAATTTTCTCTGTGGAGTATACTTGTGGGAGTTTAAGAGGTTGAAGGCTCGTTCAATTAGGAAACGGCTTTTGCAATCGGATGAATGATTATATGTATGATTAAAAATCCACTTTGAATATTAACTACATTGTGGATTTTCTTTTTTATTATCTTTCAACAGTTGACTATTAGTTTTATTTTCAAGCAATAAGCAGAGTCAGCTTTTTCAAGACGCGAAGGATTTGTTTTCGAATATTGAGAAAAGAAACGGCAAAGTAAAAAGTGATATGCCGACAAAAGTGAATGATTGGATAGTGATATTATGCAAAATGAATTTCAACTTTTAGAAGACAAGAAAAGTATAGATCAACTTATGTTAACGTATTTTTCAATAATAAGTGGAAGATATTTGAAAAAGGCTTTGTCTGCTTTTAAAGAAAAAGAAGGATACGGACAAGAAATAGTTTTTATTTCCTTTAAAAACGACTTAGATGATTATGATATAGCGCAATTACCAAGACCGTTAGATGATAAACATGTTTTAGTCGAATTAGGATTCCCAGCTGTAGAGATTGACCAAATAGCTTACTTAGATTTTAAAACATTTTATGCTTATTTAGATGAGAATGTAAAAAAAGAGGCGGAAAGAAATCCAGAAGGAAATGCCTATAAAGGACTGCTTGGAAATGTGTTGATTCCTAATACGAGAATAACGAAGCTGAAATGCCAATAGTACAGTGGAACGCCTTAAATAGAGGGAGTATCTATGATAAAAAATGAAATTTCAAGAGTAAATACAATAGATATTTTAGAGTTAGAGAAGAACGCAAAAGAGAATGAGTGCTATATTGTTAATATCCAGGGAGGTAATATTCAAACCAAAAAAAGTTTTCTTGAATTAATGACGGAAAAATTTTTATTACCTGATAGTACTGGGTGGGATTCATTTACAGACTGGATGACTGATTTAAGTTGGATTGATAATCCATGTTTTTGTATTATAATTAAAGATTATACAGATTTCTTAAAAAAAGATACTGAGTCCAAAGAAATTGTAATGGAAATTTTTAAAGAAGATATTTTACCTTTTTGGGAAAAAGGTGTAACTCAAACAGTTGTTGAGGGGAAACCTCGTTCGTTTAAAGTATATTTAGTTAAATAGCATATTCATGTAATTAAATGAAATAATAGTCCTTGAGGGTAAAAAACAAAGAAATGTATAACCTCTATTAAATTGTTAAACTAATAGCAGATTCAACCAAGAGATTACCGAAATGAGGAAATAATATGCTAATAAAAAAATCTATTACTATTACCGAGAATGATATTTATGAGATAGGAGCTACAAAGGATTATTTAATTATCAATGACAACTATACTGGGATAGTTGTGTATGACAAAGAATGTAATAGAAAATGTAATATTAAAATTGATGAAAACCTCATGATTTATCAATTTTATACATCACTTTTGAATAATTTCGTTGTTATTTTCGATGCAGAAAATGAAAAGCTGTATGTTGTGAATTTATTAAATCATACAGTAAAAAACATAGATACAGATACGATGATATTCGATAATTATTATTTTGTGGATGGGGACAATTTTATTTTGAAAGAGGACTTGGTGGAGTATACCTTATCGTTTGAGAAAGCCAAAATCATTAAGATGCGAGTAATTAGTAAAACGGATAAGCAATTTTTAATAGGTAATTCTCAAGATGAAAAGGTCTTTAGAGATGAAAAAGGTAGGATATATTATGGTGACGAAACACAAAATAGAGTAGAGTTGTTGGATAATAATGCAATTGAAGGCTTTATAGCAACAAATAAAAAGAATATACTAATTTATGATGAATTAAAGATTTTAACTTATAAAAATTTACAATTCAAAGAGAAATACAGAATTCCCGAGGAGTTTATGTTAAGGAAGGCTCTGTTTTTAACAGAAGAGGTTCTGGTTTTACTATTAAATGAGAAGAAGAATATTTTAAAAAGTATAATCCAAACATATCAAATTTAGGCTTACAAAGTTGATGAGGCGCAGCACTAACCACAAGTAGTGACAACTTATAAAGCGATGATTACGATGTGTCCAGGGCTATAGAGAAAATATCCCCGATGCTAACAGAGGATGTAGTCTTAGTTTAGAATCATATTTGTCAGGTGCTAAAAAATTTGAAAACGAATAAAAGAAGGTATTTATACATGAATAAAACTGATGTATTTAATCTAGCAAAATCACTTAATTGTGAATATGAAGTTGATTTATGGTCTGAAATAAATTCGTTTTTTGAGTATCAAGAAGATAATATCTCTAGCTTTGAATTGAAATTTCAAAAAGAAGGTAAAAAGATAAATAATTATTTTTCATTAGATGTGAACATGAAAAATTTTAGCTATCAAGCGGCACAAAGTTTGTTCCATCAATTGGTGCAGTTTATTGAGTACAAATCCGCAACTATTTATACCCAAGAAAAAAGAGCCACTGATATTACGATATATTTATTGTCCGCAACTTCTGAGAATAAAGGATTTCTGATACAGTTGAAAATTCAATAAAGAACGTTTAGAAGAGAATACATCTACAACTCAAGTTTAGGAGACATTAAATTGAATAAAACAACAGTTAAAGCAGAGTTTTGGATTAGTAGATAGTAAATATTTATATATGTATGATTAGGAAGTTAGTAAGATGACGACAAATAAGCGAGTTGGGAGGTAAAATCTTAAACAAAAGAAAATGGTTTGGATAAAGATTCATTATTTAAAATAAAACAAGCAGAAAGCTATGTCATTTACAAAACGACATAGCTTTCTGCTTGTTTATTTGTCAGTTGTTGTTTAAAACACAAGTGAGAATAGTTTTACTCAATAACAAACTGATTATGATAAAGCTCAGAATAAAATCCTTCCGCCTTCATCAGCTCATCATGGTTACCTTGTTCAATCACTTCACCTTGATGTAGTACGACGATATGGTCGGCATCAAGGATAGTTTTTAAACGGTGGGCGATGACGAAACTAGTTCTACCGGAGATTACGTTGTCCATAGCTTTTTGGATGCGGCTTTCGGTTACGGTATCTACATTACTTGTCGCTTCATCTAGAATTAGAAGAGAAGGGTTCGTAATAATAGTTCTCGCAATACTCATAAGCTGCTTTTGACCAACACTGAAAATATTGTTTTCATCACTGATTTCTGTTTCATAACCTTTTTCTAGGTTCATAATGAAGTCATGGATGTTAGCTTGTTTCGCAGCGTTAATCACTTCCTCGTCGCTTGCTTCCGGCTTACCGAAAACAATGTTATCGCGAATGGTTCCCGTAAATAGAACGGAATCTTGTAGCACGATACCAACTTGTTTACGAAGAGAATCAAGACGAATGTCGCGGATGTCGATATCATCAAAGAGAATCGCGCCTCCATCGACATTATAGAAGCGGTTAAGAAGGTTCATAACAGTTGTCTTACCAGAACCAGTTGGTCCAACAAGCGCCACCATTTTACCTTTACTTACATCAATTGACACGTCTTTTAGAACTGGTTTTTCAGGGTCATAAGCGAAATCAACATGATCTAGTTTAACACCTTTATTAATACCATCAATTGTTTGTAAGTTCTCGCGTTCAACTTCTTCTTCCTCTGCAAATACTTCACTAACACGACGCGCACCAGTGATTGCTAGTTGTAGCAAGCTGTACTGGGACGAAATTTGTGTTAGTGGCATATAGAATTGTTGTGAATATTGAACGAACATAACGATTAAACCAAGAGCGGCTGTGCGTTCTAGGTCGCCGTTTAGAGCTAACCATCCACCGAAGAAGATAACGATAGCTGTATTTAATAATGAAATACCTTGCATCATTGGGAAAAGTAAACCGGAGTAAACTTGACCTTTGTAAGTTGCGTTTTTAACAACATTATTTTGTTTAACAAAGCCCTCAATAGTTTCTTCTTCTAAGCCATTTGTGATAATAATTTTTTGACCAGAAATTTTTTCGTCAATGTAGCCGTTCAAAACACCTAATTCATCTTGTTGAATATCAACGAATTTGCGGGCTTTTCGAATGATTATAGTCGCAATAATAATCGCAAATGGAGCAGATATTAAAGTAACAAAGGCTAGTTCCACATTTTGCTGGAACATCATGATGATGACACCAATCATTAATGCAATGTTTGATAGCACTTGAATCAATGCTTGGTTGAGTGTGTTAGAAATGTTATCCAAGTCACTAGTGAAGCGACTCAGCATTTCGCCATCATTGCGGCTATCGAAGAAACGGATTGATAGTTTTTCCATCTTGCGGAAAAGCCCTATACGCATTCTGTTCGTCGATTTACCAGCTACCCCTGTCATAATGATACTTTGGATAAAAGTGGCAGCAGCGAGCAGTACGTAGCAGAGAATCAGCATCCAAATGATATGGATGAAGTCACTCTTGTCATCAACACCCGTTTGTAGTAAACGAACAACATAATCACCAAGTTCTTGAACGGCGTTACCAATATATTGTGGCGCTTTTACTTGAAGGTATGTCGCAAAAACTACAGCAATTAAAATGACAAAAAGTTGAGGTTTATAACCCCGCAGATAGTGCCAGAAAAAGCGGCTAATTTGTTTAAACTCTTTCATTATGCGGTTACCTCCTTGCCTTTTTGAGTGTCGTAAATTTCACGGTAAGTTTCATTTTCTTTAAGAAGTTCTTTGTGGGAACCAACGCCAACGAGTTTACCTTGATCGAGCACGAGAATTTTATCTGCTTGAATAACAGAAGAGATTTTTTGTGCAATGATGAAAGTAGTAGTGTCGTCTAGCTCTTTATTAAGTGCTTCTTTGACTAATTTCTCGGATTTTGCATCAAGGGCACTTGTGCTGTCATCAAGAATTAGTACTTTCGGCGAACCGATAACTCCACGTGTAATGGATAGGCGTTGTTTTTGTCCACCAGAGAAGTTGTTTCCACGCTCGGAAACAGGTGCTTCATATAGTTTTGCTTGTTTATCAATAAATTCTTTCGCTTGTGCTATTTTACTTGCATGTTCCATTTCATCGGTTGTCGCGTCTTTTTTACCATGACGTAAATTGTCTGCGATTGTTCCTGAGAAAAGGATTGCGCGTTGGAGCACGAAGGAAACAGTGCTACGAAGTGTTTTCTTATTGATGTCTTTTAGGTTAGTACCACCAACAATAACTTCCCCTTCAGTTGGATCGTAAAGGCGTGGAATTAGCTGGGCAAGAGTCGATTTACCCGAACCTGTTGCGCCAACAATACCAACCATTTCACCAACATTTGCTTTAAAAGAAATATCTTTAAGAGCAGGTGTATCGTCACCATCATATTTGAAACTAACGTTACGGAACTCAACAGTACCTTCTAAATCTTGTTCAGGCGCATTTTCGTTGTATGTAATATCTGGTTCTGTTTCGAGAACTTCAGTAATACGTTTCAAGGAAATAAGCGCACGAGAGGCCATCATCATTAGCATACCGCCGATAATAATTGCCATCATGATTTGCATTAAATAGTTCATAAATGATGCGATAGCTCCGATAACTTCTGGGTTTTCAGCAGCCATATCACCTACAAAGAAAATAGAAACAACAATTGCTAAGTTAGAAACGAGCATAAATGCAGGAATCATGACAGAAAAAAGAGTTCCTACAATGATAGTGTGACGAGTTAGTTTGTCACTGACAGTTGTGAAACGTCCGATTTCGTTATCTTCTTGAACAAAAGATTTAACAACACGCATTCCGGCAAGGTTTTCTTTTGCGATAGAATTTACGCGGTCAATTAACTTCTGGATAATTGCAAAGTGTTTACCCATAGAGCCAAATGTGAAGACAACAATTAGCACAACGAGTACAACAAGCACAATAATTACCCACCATAATTCAGGTAGAGTAAACATCGCTAAAATAAATGCCCCGATAAACATAATCGGAATTCTTGTTAGCGACTGTAGTGAAAGCATCACTAAATTTTGTACTTGGGTAATATCGTTTGTTTGTCGAACGACTAGATTACCTGTCGAAAGTTTTTCAATGTTACTAAATGAAAATGTTTGGATTTTACGGAAACTAGATTCACGAATATCTGCGCCGACACCTTGAGCGACTTTGGCAGAAAGAATCGTGTTTAGAATCCCAGCGATAAGGCCAACTGCGGCGATACCGATTAGAAGTGCGCCTATGGAAGAAATTTCATCCATATTATCTTTCATAATGGCGTCTAGGACTTGCTGAAGTAATTTTGGTTGCCATAGTTGTGAGATAACCATGACTACTACAAACAAAGTAGATAATGTTGCTTGTAGCTTGTAATTTTTAAGATGGTGAAACAATACTTTCATGATTTTCCTCCCTTGGAAAACGGAAATAAAGACGTGCGAACACATATTCTAATATAGTTTGTGAAAATTTGCAAGTAATTTTTTCACTAATTCTAAATATGGCGAAAATATGGCAAATATACTGTCGAAAATCACTTTTTAATTGTGAAAAAACCTGTTGATTATTGTTTGATTTCTACTTCTACAAATCCTCTTACACTATTTATTAACCACACAAAGTCAGCCTCGAAAAGGTCTTTTTTCATTAGTGTTTTTTCGGAAATTTTGTTTTTTGCTAATAAATCTGCTCTCATGGTACCTGGGAGAAGACCTGAACTCACTGGTGGTGTGAAAAAACAGCCTTTTATGCCTAGAACTATATTCCCGGTAGTAAATTCTGTTAGCTCGCCTCGCTCATTCCAAAGCAATGTCTCCTCGGTTTCAGTGCTTTTCATGTCTTCATAAACAGATCTATTAGTGGTTTTATGATAAAGGAATAAATCATCAGTTGAGACGGGACTTTTTGCCAGTTGCGCGGTTATTTGCTGATTTTGCGTACTTATTTCGGTTAGTTCTAAAAGGTGCGTGCCATTTGGATGGAGTAAAAATCTTAATTTATATGTTCCAGCTGGATTGTTTCGCGCTGTTTCCCGCCATAGTTCCACAATTTTTTCACCATTAAAAGGAAAACCGAAAAAATTTGCGCTTGTTTGAAGCCGTTTTAGATGAAAGTCTATCCGGGAAAGCGCTCCGTTTTCAAGGCGTAAACATTCAATTAAAGAAAACTTGGTTGCTTTTTCTAAAATGGCTGATTTTGCATGAATCTCGGAAAATTCACTTTCGGCATCAGAATCCCAAACAATACCGCCACCAACACCATAAGTTGCTTTATTATCTGCAATGGAAATCGTTCGGATTGGCACATTAAAAATCGCATTTCCATTAGGTTCTAGGAATCCAATCGCGCCGCAGTATACGCCTCGAGGTGAATCTTCTAGCTCTGAAATAATTTCCATTGTCCGGGCTTTTGGGGCGCCAGTTATTGAACCACAAGGGAAAAGCGCCTCGAAAACTGCGGTTAAACTAGTATCCGGAGATGTTTCTGCGGTAACAGTAGACGTCATTTGCCACACTGTTGGGTAAGGTTCTAAAGTCATTAATTTAGGCACTTTTACGCTACCGGGCACTGCAATCATCCCAAGGTCATTTCGTAGTAAATCAACAATCATCACATTTTCGGCACGATTTTTAGGATCATTTTTTAACCAATCATGTGCTTCTAAGTCAGCTTGTTCCGTACTTCCGCGGCGAATGGTGCCTTTCATTGGACGTGTCGTCAAGATGTTTTCCTTCCATTTAAAAAATAGCTCGGGTGAAGCTGAGATAATTTGAAATTCATCCGTTTCAAGTAGCGCTGTATAGTTTGCTTTTCCAACTTGTTGCAGCGATTCAAAAGTGGCTTGGGCAGAAAACTCACTTGGTACATCACTTTGAAGCCGAACAGTGTAGTTGATTTGGTACGTGTTTCCAGCAGCAATTTCCGCTTTAATCTGTGCTATTTTTTCCGCATAATTCGGGTAATCCGTATCCATTTTAAAAGAAAGTGGTGCAGTGTCTGAGTTTTCGGTAGGTGCAGTCGTGAAGTTATCGTATACACCAAACCAGATAAGTGGCATGTTCTCGGCAGGTTGTTTGGTTTTTAAATTGCTACGAAAAGCAGGAGCGGCCTCATAACTAACAAAACCAGCAACGTATTTTCCTGATTTTTGGGCTTCTTCGGCCGCTTTCATTATAGGAAGTACTTCCGATAAATCGCGTGCCACCAGTTCGCGAATTGGCTTTTCAAAAATCTTTACCGAACCTTCAAAATCAAAACGTAATAAACTCATTTGGCAGCTCTCCCCAGTCGTACAAAGTTTTCTAAAATTGCGTGTCCGTTTTCAGATAGGATTGCTTCAGGATGAAATTGGACACTGTAAATCGCTTTTGTTAGATGCTCTAACCCCATTAAAACTCCATCATCTGTTACAGCGGTCACTTTCAAATCAGCTGGCACAGTATTTGGGTCAATGACTAAAGAATGGTAGCGGGCAACTGAGAATCTCGAAACAAGTCCGGCAAATAATCCTTCACCGTGATGCGAGATAATACTAGTTTTTCCGTGAACAGGAAGGTCCGCCTGAACCACTTTTGCCCCGAAAAAATGACCAATCATTTGATGGCCAAGGCAAATTCCGAGAATGGGAACGTGAATTTTGTCTAGTAGAGCTAAACTTTCTGGAAAATCATCTGGAGAACCAGGTCCGGGTGAAAGAATAACCATTTCAGGCGCTAATTGGTCGAATGCTTGAAGCGAAAAATCTCTAGCAGAAACTACCCGCACATCTTCCTTAAGCTCTAAAAAATATTGGAATAAATTATATGTAAATGAGTCATTATGATCGATTAATAAAATCACTTCAAATCCCCCTAGTCAAAACGGTTATACTCTTTTATAGCAAATAGCTACGGAGATAACAAGCCTGAAATGTTTGAAGCCTGAAAACAAGTGGAAATGTACACTAAATAACCAAAGGAAGGTGTTTTAGATGGAAAATGAACTAGAAGATAAAATTCTCGCCATTTTAGAACAACATCAAGTTGGGGTATTAACCTCTGTACAAGGCGATTTTCCGCACGCTAGATATATGACGTTTCTTCATGATGGCTTAACACTTTATACACCATCTGGAAAAGAACTACCGAAAACAGAGGAAGTCCGTAGAAACCCGCACGTATGCGTTTTAATTGGCTATGATAGCCCCGGATCTGCGTTTTTAGAAATTAATGGTTTAGCATCACTGGAAGAAGATGAATCTATCAAAGAACGCATCTGGGAAAATATCTCTAAAGACTGGTTTCAAGGCGAAGATTCACCATCCTTTGTCGTTATAAAAATTGTTCCGGAACAAATTAGAATACTGAATTCTGATGATGACGGTCCAGACACGCTCGATTTAATTGGTTAAAGATTTGCTTGTAATTTAAGCAGATATGCGATAGAATAACTTTAAATTAATACGAAAAGCGAAGACAAGAAGTAGTAATAAGGTAGAATTTCTAAAGAGAGCCAGTGGTTGGTGCGAACTGGTGAAGTTTCCTTATGAATCCATCTTGGAGTGAGTGGTGGAAAGCATAGTTTTGCGAGTAAATCATTCCGGCTGGGTCCGTTAAACCTAAATGAAGCTGGGGATTTTTTTAGTCCCAATAAGGGTGGCAACGCGGTTAACTCTCGTCCCTTTCCTGTTAATTCGGGAAAGTACGGGAGTTTTTTATATGGAAAAAAATAAAGGAGGAGTTAGCATGTTAGATGTTAAGTTGTTACGTAATAATTTTGAAGAAGTAAAGCAGAAGTTGCAAAATCGTGGGGAAGACTTAGGTGAATTTGAGAAATTTGGCGAGTTAGACAAACGTCGTCGTACTCTGATTGTGGAAACAGAAGCGCTAAAAAGCCAGCGTAATGAAGTATCTCAAGAAATCGCTAAATTAAAACGCGAAAAACAAGATGCTGATGCTAAAATTGAAGAAATGCGTGTCGTTGGTGACCGTATTAAAACATTAGACATCGAATTAAGAGAAATTGACGAGAAGTTAGATACGATTTTAATGTCGATTCCAAATATTCCGCATGAGTCTACTCCGGTCGGTGAATCGGAAGACGATAACGTAGAAATCCGCAAATGGGGTGAAGTTCGCGAATTTGATTTTGAACCAAAAGCTCATTGGGATTTAGGAACTGACCTAGACATTCTTGATTTCGAAAATGCTGCAAAAGTAACTGGCAGCCGCTTCGTTTTTTATAAAAAATTAGGTGCAAGACTGGAACGAGCGCTAATTAACTTTATGATGGACTTGCATTCGAATGAACACGGCTATGAAGAAATGCTTCCACCGTACATGGTAAACCGCGCGAGCATGACAGGTACTGGACAATTGCCGAAGTTTGAAGAAGATGCTTTCCTAATAGAAGCAGAAGACTATTTCCTTATTCCAACAGCGGAAGTACCAGTAACAAATTACCACCGCGAAGATATTTTAAAAGCAGAAGATTTACCAAGAAAATATACAGCATTTAGCGCATGTTTCCGTTCTGAAGCGGGATCTGCGGGTCGTGATACGCGTGGCTTAATTCGCCAACATCAATTTAACAAAGTGGAATTAGTTCAATTTGTTAAACCGGAAGATTCCTACGCGGCGCTTGAAAAATTAACTGGAAACGCAGAAGAAGTATTACGTCGCCTAGAATTACCATATCGCGTACTAAGCATGTGTACTGCTGACTTAGGCTTCACTGCTGCTAAAAAATATGATTTAGAAGTATGGATTCCAAGCTATGATTCTTACCGTGAGATTTCTTCTTGCAGTAACTTTGAAAGCTTCCAAGCAAGACGGGCCAATATTCGTTTCCGCCGTGAACCAGGAAGCAAACCAGAATACGTGCACACATTAAATGGTTCCGGGTTAGCGCTAGGTCGTACAGTCGCTGCTATTTTGGAAAATTACCAAGAGGAAGATGGCTCTGTACGCATTCCGAAAGTACTACAAGGTTATATGGGCGGTATCGAAAAAATCGAATTACCAAAATAAAAAGGAAGAAGGAACTGTAATGGCGAACCTTAGCGAATTACCAAACATTGGCAAAGTACTGGAGCAAGACTTAATAAAAGCTGGGATAAAAACTCCAGCTGAGCTAAAAAATGTTGGAAGCAAAGAAGCCTTTTTACGTATTTGGGAAAATGATTCAAGTGTTTGTTTAAGTGAACTATGTGCGCTTGAAGGAGCCGTACAAGGCATCAGGTGGCATGATTTAGACGAAGCAAAGAAATTTGAACTCAAAAAGTTTCATCAATCCTTATAAAAAAACGACGATGCATATTCGCATCGTCGTTTTTTTATTTCCCGGGAAATAGTTATTTTAATTGTTGTTCCGCAAAAGAGGCGTAGAGCGGATGAGAAGCCACTAATTCGCTATGTGTGCCCCGACCAGTTATTTCCCCGTGTTCAATAAAGAGAATTTGATCGGCATTAACAATAGTGGAAAGGCGGTGAGCGATAACAAAAGTAGTGCGCCCCTCCATCAAGTTCGCTAAAGCTTGTTGAACTATTTGTTCGGATTGGCTATCTAAGCTTGCTGTTGCTTCGTCTAACATGAGAATATTCGGGTTGCGTAAGAAAGCTCGTGCAATTGCAATTCGCTGTCTTTGGCCTCCAGAGAGCTTCACTCCACGTTCGCCGACTTCGGTTGCCATTTTGTCAGGAAGTTCAGAAATAAAGCCGTCTGCATAAGCCAGTTTTGCTACATTCCAAAGCTCTTCTTCGTTAATTTCTCGATCCAGTCCGTAACAAAGATTGTCGCGAATGGTGCCTGAAAGCATAGCACTTTCCTGTGAAACGTAACCAATTTGTGAGCGCCATGAGTTAATAGAAATCTCAGAAAGAGGAATATCACCCACTAAAATTTCTCCCGTTTTCGGTTGATAGAAACGCTCTAAAATCGCAAACAAGGTAGATTTACCGCCACCACTTGGACCAGCGAATGCGATAACTTCCCCTGGTTTTGTATCAAAAGAAACATCTTTTAAAATCGGTTCACCTTCATTGTAAGAGAAGGAAATATCCGTGGCGCGAATCGTTTTTCCGCTCACATCCACTTTTTTACCAGCATCGAAATCTTCTTCTGCTTCATTTAAAATATCTGCAATGCGTTCTGTCGCTCCCTTTGCTTTTTGAAGTTGCGCGAAGAACGTAGCAAAAGAGGTTACTGGGACGATAATTTGGAATAGATATAGCAAGAATGCGATTAATGTACCAGTAGTCATAGTTCCAGCTGAAACACGAATTCCGCCGTAACCGATGATACCAACAATAACTCCCATTACAACAAAGAAAATTAAAGGTCCAAGTACAGCAACAACTTTCGCCTCACGAATACCGAATCCGAATAGACGATTGATTCCTTTATGACCAGCTTCCGTTTCACGTGTTTCCGCGTTAGATGCCTTTACGAGCCTCGCTTCAGAAAGGGTTTGACTAATAGAACCAGTGAAGTCCGCTGTTTCATTTTGAAGACCTTTAGAGATTTTAAACATTTTCTGACCAAGCGGCGCAACGACTAGCGCTGTAATCGGAACAGCTATTAAGATAATTAGTGTCATTTTCCAGTCCATAAAGAATAGGATAATAATCGCACCAACCACAGAAATAATCCCTGTTACAAATTGCGGTAAATGATCTGCAATTAGTTCCTTGACTACGACTGTATCGTTCACCATGCGGCTCACCATTTCACCCGTTTTTGTATTATCAAAATAGGAAACTGGCAAGTGCACGATTTTTCGCCATAAACGTTCGCGGATGGTAGCTACAACTTTCTGCCCCATATAGTTAAGCAAGAAAATCGAGAAACCGTTTGTTATAGCTTGCAAAATAAATGCAAGAACAATCAAAGCCACCATTTTTACATCTAACGAAGCTATCGAAAAGCCATCAATTAAGTTTTTTGTAAAAAGTGGGACTACAAGGCCAGCAACAGTAGTTACGACACTGGCGATTAAAGCGCAGAATATTATCCAATTTGCAGGTTTTGCACTAATAATTAACTGGAAAAAATTCCGCCAACTATATTTTTTCTGATCCATTTATTTCACCCTTCCTAATTTTCCCATCCATATAATGCTTACTTTTTAAGTATAATCAATTTACCAAATAATAAACCAGTCTAAAGTGGTAGTTATGGAATTATTTTCTCGATTTGAATATTTAAAGAAAAGTAACAAAAAATTCGAATTTATGTCAAAAGCTCACATTTATAAGTGATAAAAATTAAGAATTATAATAAACAATGTAATATAGTTATCTTAAATTGAGTTTTCAGCATTTTTTGAAAGCCTATGAATGAGATTTCCAATATAGTGTTTATGATATAATTACGAGTAGTTTTTTCAATATTATATAGCAAAGGAGAGAGTATGCTATTCTTAAAAGAGCTTGAATCCAATCTAACGGTTAGCAAATTAATGGAGCTGTGCTTTGAACATCCAAATTACAAAGACTACTGCTCGGTTATCAGCACGAAGAAGGGTGAGGTTCTAGAAAGTTTAAGTCCGACTGGGACAAAAGTATATTTTGTTCTAAGTGGCATATACGGGATGATTGTAGAAAAAGATGCAGAATTGGAAGAAGAAAACTGTAAAGAATGCATTGTTCGTTTCTTGCAAAAAGGAGATAGTTTTGGACTTTACCATTTGTTTTATGATGAATGGAGCCCGCATGTTTCGATGCAAAGTCTAGGTCATGGAGAGGTTATGGAAGTAGATAGTAATTTCTTGTTTTCCGTGTTTGATAAGGAAGATGAGAACAACTTTTTCATGATTAAAGTAATGGCAGAAGAACTACGGGAAGCACATACTTTTGCAAAACTAAGCTTTTTAAAGAAAGAAGAACGAATTCGCAAAGCCATTCTAAAATGCGCTCAAACTCTAGGAACGTTTTCTGATAACGGGATATTGCTACCAAAAGAAGTCACGCAAGAAGTTCTTGCAAGATACACCAATACATCACGTGAATATGTGGCTCACACAGTCATGCATTTAATTAAAGAGGATATAATTAGAAATAGACCTAAACCTCTACTAGTGATGGACAAAACTCGTTTATAACTTTGTTTCACGTGAAACTTTTTTAGAATGCTTCAGTTGCATTCTTTTTTTTGTGGAAAAAAGCACTTCGAAAGCATTATTTTATCTTTTGCGTTATAATGGCTCTGTAATTGAAAGCGCTTGATAGAAAAGGAGGATGTTTCAATGAGATTTTTTATCGATACAGCGAACGTAGAAGAGATTAAAAAGGCGAATAGAATGGGGTTTATTGCTGGTGTTACAACGAACCCATCACTAGTTGCCAAAGAAGGCCGCGATTTTAATGAGGTTATTCAAGAAATTACATCCATTGTTGACGGACCGATTAGCGGCGAAGTAGTAAGTTTGAAAGCGGAAGAGATGATTGAGGAAGGCCGAGTTATTGCTAAAATCCATCCAAATATGGTTGTTAAAATACCTATGACAGGTGAAGGTTTGGCAGCAGTAAAAGTTTTGACGGAAGAAGGGATTAAAACTAATGTCACGCTAGTCTTTTCTGCTACACAAGCATTACTGGCAGCGCGGGCAGGAGCGACATACGTATCCCCGTTTTTAGGCCGTTTAGATGATATTGGTGACGACGGACTGGTGCTCATTCGTGATATAGCAGAAATTTTTGAAACACATGGTATCCCGACAGAGATTATTTCAGCAAGCGTGCGCCATCCGATTCATGTCATTGAATGTGCCAAGGCAGGAGCAGATATTGCTACAGTGCCTTATAAAGTATTTGAACAAATGTTAAAACATCCTTTGACCGACAGCGGAATTGATAAATTTCTTGCAGATTGGGAAGCGGCTAAAAAATAACGAGGAAGGTTTCTAACTATGAATCAAACATTTATCGTAAAAAAAGAACACATTAGCAAGTATCCAAATCCACTTTTTGTTAATAAAAATGAGTCTATTTGGGTGTTTGATGAAGATACAGAATACCCTGGCTGGATTTTTTGCAAAGTGAAGTCATCGGATAAAGAAGGCTGGGTACCAAAACAAATCATTCAGTTAGGTACTGATGGAAAGAGTGGGACCGTGACAGAAGATTATTCAGCACGCGAATTA
Source organism: Listeria sp. MAN/IMW/UF555 (assembly GCF_058684075.1). Taxonomy (NCBI): domain Bacteria; kingdom Bacillati; phylum Bacillota; class Bacilli; order Caryophanales; family Listeriaceae; genus Listeria; species Listeria sp. MAN/IMW/UF555. The sequence goes on from NZ_JBZWZS010000003.1 coordinate 336,230, forward strand.
AATGTAAAACCTGGGGATAAATTAGAAAGCAATCGAGAGCTTAATGGCTGGGTTTGGTGCGTAACGGAAGATAATGAAGCTGGCTGGGTACCACGAGAAAATCTTGAATCAAAAATTGTTTCACGTGGAACATTTTAAGTAAATATAGCAAAAAAGCGAAGGGTTTAGTTTTACTTTCGCTTTTTTTGTGGAATAATTAAGGATAACGATAGAAGAATCTAGGTGAACTTATGGAAAATTGGAAGAAGAATTTGTATGTTGTTTGGGTGGGGTGTTTTCTTACCGGGACTGGATTAAATTTAATCATGCCATTTTTACCATTATATATTGAAGAACTCGGCGTACATAATCCCGACCAAGTAAGTTTATGGTCAGGTGTGGCACTGAGCTCAACATTTTTAGTATCAGCAATTATGTCGCCGGTTTGGGGCAAATTGGCGGATCAAAAAGGGCGGCGCATTATGCTTTTACGTGCTGCACTTGGAATGGCGATAGCAATGATTTTGATGGGACTTGTCAGCAATGTTTACCAATTTGTAGGTTTACGTTTATTGATGGGGATATTTTCAGGATACATTTCCACGGCTAATGCGCTAATCGCCACACAAGTTCCGCGTCACCGCAGTGGATGGGCGCTCGGTGCTTTATCAACAGCAGCAGTATCAGGCGTATTAATCGGTCCATTAATTGGTGGAGCGCTATCTGACTCATTTGGCGTTAGACCAGTGTTTTACATTACAGGCGCTCTTTTATTAGGTAGTTTTTTCCTAACACTTTTCTTTGTCAAAGAGAAATTTACACCAGTAGAAAAAAAGGAAATGCGGTCAGGAAAGGAAGTTTTCTTATCATTAAAAAATCCTGGCTTAATTATCTCGCTGTTTATTACGACAATGATGATCCAAATTGCATCCAATTCCGTGAACCCTATTTTGACTTTATATGTGCGGGATTTAGCGGGAAATGCGCAAAACATTGCCTTTATTAGTGGGATGATTGCTTCAGTACCAGGGGTTGCAGCCTTGATTGCTGCACCACGACTTGGAAGGTGGGGCGACCGAATTGGTTCAGAACGAATACTGCTAGGCGCGCTCATCGGGTCCATGTTGCTGCAAATACCAATGGCTTTCGCTCAAAATCCGATGCAACTTGGTATTTTGCGTTTCTTATTAGGTCTCACAGATGGTGCTTTACTTCCAGCAGTTCAATCACTACTAACTAAAAATACACCTCGCGAAATTTCCGGTCGAATTTTTGGTTATAATCAATCTTTTCAATATATCGGCAATGTCATCGGTCCGCTTGTTGGATCAAGCGTGGCGGCGCATTTTGGCTACGGAGATGTCTTCCTTGTAGTTGCTGGTTTTATTTTTATCAATGTACTAATCAGTTTTTATTTTAACCGAAAAATGCATAGAGAGAAGGGAAATCATGCCAACTGATCTAATAAAATTACCAGGAATAGGCAAGAAAATGGTATTAATGCTAAATGAAATTGGGATTGAAAAAGTTGCTGACTTAAGAGGAAAGAATCCGCTTGATTTATACGAAAACACTTGCGATAAACGAGGCGAAAGAATGGATCCTTGTGTGTTATATACGTATCGATGTGCGGTATATGTCGCAGAAACCGATGAAACCGAGCAACATGCAGATTTACGAAAATGGTGGAACTGGAAAGATAAACAGCATACAAATGAAAGGAATTTAAAAGATGAATAATTTGAAAGAAGCGATTAAACAAGCAGAACATATTGTTTTTCTAACGGGAGCGGGCGTTTCAGTGCCTTCAGGAATTCCGGATTATCGTTCGAAAAATGGTTTGTATGCGGGGATGAGTAGCCCTGAATATATGCTTAGCCATACGTGTCTTGTGCGGGAACCCGAGAAGTTTTATCAATTTGTCACAGAAAATATGTACTATCCAGATGCTGTCCCAAACACTATTCATCGTAAAATGGCTGAAATCGAAGCGGAGAAAAACGTCACTGTTATTACGCAAAATATTGATGGCCTTCATGAAAAAGCTGGCTCTAAGAAGGTAGTTAATTTTCATGGTAGTTTGTATCACTGCTATTGCCAAAAATGCGGAAGAAGTGTTTCAGCAAGCGACTATTTACAGTCAGACATCCATGCTGATTGTGGTGGGGTCGTTCGGCCAGATGTGGTGCTTTATGAAGAAGCAATTTCTGAAAGTGCGATAGACCAGTCACTTGCAGCTATTCGGGAAGCGGATTTAATCGTTATTGTTGGCACTTCTTTCCGCGTGAGTCCGTTTTGTAATTTAACGGATTATCGGAATAAAAAAGCGCGAATTTTTGCTGTGAATAAAGAACGAATTTCGCTTCCATATCCTTTTGAAATGATAGAAAATGATGCTGTGAAAGTTTTTGCGGAGATTTGAAACCTTGCAGTAATGGGGGTGGCGTGATAAAATTTTCTTAACCGGGAAATTGTCCGGAATATTTTGAGAAAATAAGGAGTGGAGAGTTCCATATGAACCCTGACCCCGAGAGTCAGCAGATTATCTTGCAGTTAATTCTTATTGTGGTGTTGACAATGCTCAACGCGTTCTTTGCCTCAGCAGAGATGGCCCTTGTATCACTGAACAAAAATCGGGTGAAAAACCAAGCAGAAACCGGTGACAAAAAAGCCGTAATGCTTGCTAAACTCGTAGATGATCCAAGTAAATTTTTAGCTACTATTCAAGTTGGTATTACGCTTGCTGGATTCTTCTCCAGTGCGTCAGCCGCGACTAGTATTGCGACTAGACTTGAATCGGTTTTTGGCGGAAGCAGTTTTGCGAAAGAGTTATCCATTATCGTCGTAACTATTGTGCTATCTTATATCACGTTAGTTTTCGGTGAGCTTTATCCAAAACGTTTAGCACTCCAAAAATCAGAAAAAATTGCCCGTGTTTCTGTACGACCAATTATGGCAGTTGGTGTTGTGCTTCGTCCGTTCGTAAAATTCCTATCTTTTTCAACAGATATTCTTGTGAAATTAACGAGAATGGAGAAAAATACGGATAATGAAAAAATGACGCGAGAGGAAATGCAGCTACTGATTGAAACCGGTCGACGTGACGGCATTATCGAGGTAGAAGAATTACAAATGCTTCGTGGTGTATTTGAAATGGATAATAAATATGCGCGTGAAGTAATGGTACCACGGACAGATGCGTTTATGATTGATGCCGAAACAGAATCGGAAGAACTTTGTGACGCATTATTAAGTGAGAATTTTTCAAGAGTTCCCGTCTATACAGGCGACCAGGACTCGGTGCTAGGTATTCTGCATATGAAAGATTTTTTTGCGGAAGCGAGAAAGTCAGGCTTTGAAAACATTGATGTGAAATCGATCGTTAAAAACGCGTATTTTGCCCAAGAGACGATGTTTATTGATGACTTACTTAAGAATATGCAAAGAACTAGAAATCAAATGGCAATTTTAATGGATGAATATGGTGGCGTAGCTGGTATTGTCACTGTAGAAGATTTATTAGAAGAAATTGTTGGCGAAATTGACGATGAAAATGATGTGTTTTCTGATGAAGTCAAAAAAATTGATGATAATACATTTATCGTTGAAGGCCGCATGCCACTAGATGATTTCAACAAAATGTTTCACGTGGAACTTCCAGCGCGCGGAGTTGATACTGTAGCTGGCTTTGTGCTTACTTTAACTGGGACAATTCCAGAAGAAGATGATAAAGTAGTAGTAGAATATGATACCCTTCGATTTACAGTAGAAGAAATGAATGATGCTAGACTGGTTTCGGTTCGTGTCGAAAAAGACATTCAAACAAGCGAACTCGAACAGCTGGCTTAATGATAAAAATAAAAGTGCGGTATGAGAAATCTGTCCGCGCTTTTTTCTTAGGAATGAGGTTTTTAAAATGCCAAATATTAAAGACATAGCCAAATTAGCGGGAGTTTCAGTGACGACAGTATCACGTGTGCTCAATAACCATCCGTATGTTGCGGAGGAAAAAAGAGCCCGCGTGCAAGCTGTTATTGATGAATTAGACTATTCTCCTAACCGTAGCGCCATGGACTTAGCGCGTGGTAAAACAAATACGGTTGGCGTGATTATACCTTATAATGATCATCCGTGGTTTGACAAAATTGTGAATGGTATTTTAGAAGCAGCTTTTAAAAATCGTTATTCGGTGACACTTTTCCCAACAGGATATGATCCGAAAGAAGAAGAAAAATATCTAATGCGTTTGAAAACAAAGCAAGTTGACGGGCTAATTATTACTTCGCGTGCCAATAATTGGGATGTGATTTTGCCATATCTTGCTTATGGTCCGATTATTGCATGTGAATACGTGGAGTCCAAAGATGTATCTTGTTCCTATATTGACCGAGTAAAGGCCTACCGCGCGGGATTTCAATTTTTACAAGATGAAGGTTATAAAAAAGTGGCATTCACAGCAGGACGGGCCTCGCGGGAAAGCACAAGTACATATGGGAAAATTAACGCATATGAGCAGGTTTTTGGTCCAGTTGGTGAAAATCGTTTTTTAAGTGAGTGTTACACATTAGAAGATGGTGTAAAAGCAGGAAAACACTTTTTTGCTGAAGGGAAAGACTGGCCTGATGCGATTTATGCGAATGGTGATGAGGTTGCAGCGGGTGTTATGTACCATGTGAAGGAGCTTGGGTTACGCGTGCCAGAAGACGTCGCTATTTTAGGGCAAGAAAATCTCCCAATTGGTAAGGCTCTTGAAATCACAACGCTTGATCATAACCTAAAAAAATTAGGAGAAAATGCTTTTTCGATTTTTGAACAAGGAAAATTACAACGAATTAAAGTGGAACATGAATTAATTAGAAGGAAAACGGTATAAAAGCTAGTCGCCGCCTCATTTTTAAAATATTTTTATGAAATTGCTTGACATGAAACCCATTTCATCATTTAAAACTAATATATAAGGTGATGAAGGAGGCGAATGGTATGAAATTAGATGGAGTATGCAAAATTAGTTCAGCCCTAGGAATGGAATATCAATTCGGAGAGTTTTACATCGATAGAGATTATCTTGTTTTTGACCAAAACTTCAGCTTAGGTATGAAAAAACGGCAAACTTTTCCAGTTGCGAAATTAGGACAGATTGCATTGGTTAGGGAAGAAGAGGAAATCCTGCTCACTTTTAGCTGCGATAATATCGAATTTGAAATAAATGGGAATTCTCATGCTAATTTGCGCGAATTTCGGGATTTGCTTCAAAATAAAGGCACTAATAGCTCAGATATTCAAAAAGCTGAAAATAAGAAAAAGGCGAGATACACAACTCACCATTATCACAACTTCGCTAAATCTTGAAGGAGGAAATTATATGTATAAAGCAATAATTTTTGACGTAGATGGAACGATTCTAGACACGGAGAGAGCTGTTTTGCATTCTCTTCAAGCGGTTTTAGCCGAAGAAGGATTAAGTTATGAACTAGATGAATTACGATTTGTACTTGGAATTACTGGGGCAGCTGCGGTTGAACAGTTAAATATTTTGGATCCAGAGAAAGTATTGGACAAATGGATTGAACGTGAAGCAACTTTTATTGAAGAAGTAGAGGTGTTCGAAGGTATTCATAAAGTACTGCATGCCATTCCGGAAAGCGGCGTAGTTACTTCGAAAAATGCGTTAGAAATGGAAAAAGGCTTTTATCCGTTTAATATTCAGGATCATTTTCAAGCGATTGTTTGCGCAAGTGATACCGAAAACCATAAACCTCACCCAGACCCACTGCTTAAAGGATTAGAAATTCTTGGAAGAGAGCCACATGAAGTGCTTTATGTTGGTGATTCTTCGTACGATATGAAATGTGCCCATGCGGCCGGAGCTCATTTTGGTTTAGCGCTTTGGGGTGCAAAAACAACAGATGGCTTTGAAAAAGCAGAACTTGTCTTCGAAAAACCAGAAGATATTTTAGCTTATGTAAGTAAATAAGTAAAACCCGCCAACCTTGAATGAAGGCTAGCGGGTTTTTTGTTATAAGTTATTGTAATGCTCGTCGGAAACAGGTTCTAACCAAGTAGTTCCCCCTAAATCCACATTTGTTGAAATGGCTAAGTGGACAAACCAACTATCTTTCGTAGCTCCGTGCCAATGTTTCACGTCTTTAGGAATAGTCACCACATCGCCCTCTTTAAGTAACTGAGCGGGTTTTCCTTCCTCTTGATAGTAACCCGTTCCGCCTGTTACAAGTAGGATTTGCCCGCCGTCATGTTTATGCCAGTTATTCCTGGCTCCCGGTTCAAACGTAACATTCCCAATCGGACAATTGTAAACAGTATCTTCTGGGACAAGCATTTTTAAATAAGCATTTCCAATAAAGTAGTCATTTGTAATCAACTCACCTTTATCAAAAATAACGCTGTTTTCTAGTGTACTCATTATAAATTACCCCTTTCGACATTAAAATCTTTTAGTTCTTTTTGAGCCGGAATGAGGTGGGTATCGTAATTATCTATTTTGAAGTCAAGTCTATCAAGCGCTTCTTGCATAACATCAATGCGATTTTTCAACTCCATGCGTTGTTCTTTCAGCAATTCGGCGCGAGCTTCCAGCGTGTGTTCGCCTTCTCGGAAAAGTGCCAAGTAATCAATTAATGCTTCAATAGTTAAACCAGCGCGGCGCATTTGACGACTAAACAAAATCCAGCGTATGTCTTCTGCGCCAAATTTACGAATCCCATTTTCATTACGATATATAGGTGGAATTAAACCAATGCGTTCATAGTAGCGAATTGTATCAGCAGAAACACCACTTTTTTCACTCGCTTCTTTGATATTCATTGTTAAGTCTTCCGAAGCATCCACCACATAAAAGCTAATTTTATTTTTGGTCATAGCTATTCTCCTTTACTGATTTTCTATAATGATTGTATTCCTTGGAGTTCACTTTAAGTCAAGCGAAAAAGCAACCATGATCATTTATTCATGATTGCTACTATTTGTTTGAAGTGTAGATAGATAAGCTAAGAGCAACCCATCCATTTTGCGGAGTGATAAGTTTGTTTGTTCATAGAATTTGTCCAAACGATATTGAATTGTATTCCGGTGCATAAAAAGTTCTTTGGCAGTAAGACTGATGTTTCCTTGGTTTTTAAATAACGTATGAATTAAAGGAATCCAAGTATCATCTTGGTGGAAAAGGTTGTTGAGTTCACTCGTAATTAAACTTTCTTTCATTCTTAGCGCGATGACTTTTAAACTTTCGGAAGCGACGGTTTGGACAACTTCACGATTATTATGGTCAAAAATGGTACGTTCCTCTGCAAATAAGCCACGTAATTTAGCATTTAACGGGTGGAAGAGCCCCATAAAGAAAGTAGATTGAATATAAAAATCATTTTCAAGGGTACCGGCAACGGCAATAAGTTCTTCTTCCCCGAGGAGTGAACCGGTGGACTTTTCAATAATCACACCATAACTCGCCGAAAATATAATTAGTTCAGCATCCGGACTAAAGAAACTGAGTAGCGCTTTTTGCCATTCTTGCAACATGCTTTTGGTAGTAGTAGTTTTAATATGAAACTGTGTTATCCGGTAAGTTTCTTTTTCATTCGTAATCGTGACGGCTTCATTTCCAAATAATAAATCGAACCAAAACTGAGTAGATTCTTTTGTAAATGTGGGTAAAGGTTCAGGAAATAACGTATGTAGTAACGCCGCTTCTTCTTCTGAAAGGTCACTTTTGGGGATAGTAAAATAATACGGTTCCTCGAAAAAAGAAAACGTATCTGTAGTTGATTTTATTGGATTTTTTGAAACGACTATATTGGGATATCTATTTTTTAATATTTTAATCTGCACAGTGGATAGCACCCCTTCTCTACTCTTTATTTTTACAAAAGAAAGATAGGAAGTCAAATTATTGCCCGGGAAATAAAAAGGTTGCGCAGTCAACCAAATTACTGCTATACTATAATGGTTGACGCCGCAACTAATTATGTGGTGGATTTTTTTATGAGGAGTCGGATAAATGGCAGATAGACACGAAAGTTTAGCGAAAGCCATCGCAATTATTCATCGTTCGGAAAGCACTTTTAAAAATAAAAAGTTACTTGAAACTGGTCTTAATATAGGTCAATTGCGGTATTTGTGGACGCTTTATAAAGAAGATGGTATTTCTCAAGAATCAATGGCAAAAAGGTTTATGGTGGATAAAGCCAGTGTGACGCGCCATATAAAGCGCCTTGAAGATCTTGGGATGATTCGCCGAGAAATGGATACAAGAGATAGACGTATTCAACGGATTTTCGTGACTGAAACAGGATTTAAAATGCGAGAATTAATTGAAGAAGTTACAGCTGAATGGTCTGCACTTTTAACGGCAGGGTTTAGCGAAGAAGAAAAAGATGACTTAATGCATTTGATAGGACGACTTTCTGATAATGCGATTATGGCAGTTGAAGGAGGAGAGGTCGAATGAAAGAACAGAGTAAACGATTAGGTGAAGATAGTATTCCATCACTCATGGCGCGTTTGTCGATTCCGGCATTTATCGGTATGTTTGTTATGGGAATGTATAATATTGTTGATACGATTTTCGTGTCATATGGCGTTGGTCCGTCAGGGGTTGCAGCACTTTCAATTGCTTTTCCCGTTCAAATGATACTGATGGCGATGGCAGCGATGTTTGGGATTGGTGGCGCGTCGATTATTTCCCGCTCGCTCGGTGCTGGGGAACAAAAACATGCGGATAAAGTATTCCATCAAGTTATTTGGTTAGTACTTATTTCCAGCATTTTTATTGCAATTGTAACCTTTATTTTTTTAGATCCGCTTATTACGCTTTTTGGAGCACCGGCAGATATTCATGATATTGCCAGTGATTTCTTATCGCTTATTTTGTTAGGCGCAGTGTTCCAAACCTTTGCGATGGCGATGAATAATATCGTTCGCTCAGAAGGTAATGCGAAAACAGCGATGTTAACCATGATTATTTCCGCTATTTTAAATATGATTTTAAACCCGATTTTCATTATGGGATTCGGTATGGGCGTTCGTGGTTCAGCGCTTGCAACCGTTATTGCGCAGGCTGTTGGCGCGATTTGGCTCTTGATTTACTTTTTATCAGGAAAAAGTACTTTATCTTTAAAAGGGTTCTCATTCCGAATGGATTTCCCACTGATTCGCCGGATTATGGCAATCGGGTTCCCGTCATTTATTATGATGTCCGCAGGGAGTATCGTAACGGTTGCGGTAAACTGGATGCTTAATATTTATGGCGGAACAATGGCGATTGCGGTTTACGGAATTGCCAACCGAATTGCTTCTTTCGTAATTATGCCGATCAATGGTGTAACACAAGGGATGCAACCAATCGTTGGCTTCAACTACGGATCGAGACAATTCGAACGTGTAATGAAAGCTGTCAAAGTATCAATGATTGCAGCAACTGTCATGTCACTAATTGCTTGGGGCTTGGTAGAAATTTTCCCAGGAATGCTCGTACGAATTTTCTCTAATGACCCAGAATTGATTGCACAAGGAACAAATGCTGTTAGATTTATGCTTCTAGCTGCGCCAACAATTGGTTTCCAAATTGTCTGCGGAGGGCTATATCAAGCGCTTGGTCGAGCACGGATTTCCTTTATCATTTCCTTAATGCGCCAAATCATCTGTTTAGTACCACTTTTACTTATTTTACCGCAGTTCTTCGGTTTAGATGGCATTTGGTATGCTTTCCCATTAGCAGATTTAGGCGCGTTCACCGTCTGTCTTGTGATTATGAGCAAAACATGGCGCCGAATTTTTAAAAATCCCGAGATAGTTTAAGGTAAAATGAATTGGGTATTTTCTAACTAGTGTCTCAAAAACAAAGGAGCGATTTTTATGGCAAAAATGTACCCGTATTTGGCTTTTGAAAATGCAAAAGAGGCTTTAGGATATTATGAAGAAGTGTTCGGAGCAACGAATATTTCAAGGCTTCCAGTAAGTGAGGAACAAAGCGAAATGTTTGGTCTAGCAAAAGAAAACCTAGAGAACACAACAGTTCACGGTGGCTTTACCGTCCTTGGGGCAAATTTATTTTGTTCAGATTCATTCGGCAAAGAAGTAAAACCATCCAACCAAATCTCGATTATGCTCGATTCTAACAGTGAAGACCCTGTGGCTGTAGCAGATGCAGATGCTTTCTTTGAAAAAGTAAGTTCATCGGGAAGAGTGACAGTAACTTTACCATTTGAAGAGCAATTTTGGGGCGGGAAAATGGGGCAATTCGTCGATGAGTACGGAATTTCCTGGATGATTCATACGCAACCTTATTCTAAACTATAAAAAGCAGTGGACCGAGATATTAGCTATCTTGGTCCACTTTTTCATTTGGATTCAATTTTGTCATTAAGTAGTGTTCGCCAATGCCAGGAATGACAAACGATTTGCCAACTTTACGATAGCCATGTTTTTCATAAAAACCAACAGCGACAATCCGCGCATTGCACCAAATAATATCTGCGCCGTGCTTCCAAATTTCCGCTTCACCTTCTGCAAGTAATGCTGTGCCGAGGCCTTTTAAGCGCATCCGTCGTTCTGTTGCCACACCGCGAATTCGGTACTGAGCAGGATTATTAATAATGGCTGATTTTTCCGGATAAAAACTCGCAACTCCAAGTAAAACATCCTTTTCAAAAGCGCCTAAATGAAAAGTACCTTCCATTTCATCATTAGGGTAAATTGCGTTTTCCTCAGGTTGTTCTGGGCGAAGAACCCGGTGCCTAATATCTTGCGTGTCTTTTGCTTTGATTTGCTTGATTTCCACGGCGCCCACCTCCACGTTATTTCTTTCTATTATAACCAATCTTTCTAAAATATCTATTCAAAAGTCAATTTTGTTTCATAGGAATAACCGTGAACCAGCTCTTGGTTAATCCAAGCCACCGTTTCTTGTAAAAGGTAATTTTCATTTTCTAGAGGAGTTTCCCAGTTTTGCGGCGTGACAAAAGCTTGCCGCTCGCTTGATAACAAACGCCGTTCACCAAGTGCGCCAATAGAATGATCTAGTTCAATGAAAAGATAAGCCTGCCCGTCTAACATAAAAAAACCAGGAAACTGCTGATAGCTTTTCGAAAGACCGAGGCGACTCACAGTTTTCTGAACTTCTTGATGGAAATCTGGGTCGTTTAAAATATCCGCATGAACAGGTGTTAGAAGTGTCTCTGTAAGCAAAAGTCGGGCAGTTGTTAGGAGCTGTGTCGTTTCAGTTTCCCGTTTTAATAAACCTTGATAACGATCAATAAGCCACTTTTTACGGGCAATGCGAGCTTCTTCATCCATTAGTTTTTGTTGATATTTAATAAGTAAATCGGGTAAGCTTTCCGATGTATTTTTGTCGAGATATTGTTTGAGTTCTTGCAAGGAAAACCCCATATACTGCAACGCTTGAATGAGGTTAAGTTGTTCTTCTTGAGCCGTTTTGTAGTAGCGATACCCGGAAGTCGGATCGGTAAAAGCAGGGACCAAAAGACCAATTTTATCATAATAGCGCAGTCGTTGAATGGAGAGTTGGCTTTTCTTTGCCATTTCCCCAATGGAAAAAAGCGGTTCCACATTTATCACCCTTTCGTCTTGACTCTATAGTTACTATACACTTTATCATAAAGGTAATTCAAAGCGAGAGGTGAAAAAAATGAAAATTATTGTGGAAAAAGATTACGAAAATATGAGTAAAACAACGATGCAACTGCTTCTAGGGAAAATGTATCAAGACAAAAAGGTTCATTTGGCAATCACAGCAGGCTCGACACCGAAGCGAATGTATGAACTGATGGTAGAAGAATTGAAAGATAAAGCGCCACTGAAGAATGTCAGTTATTATAATTTTGACGAAATTCCAATTGGAAACGAAAAATATGGCGTAACTATTGGTAATTTAAAAGCGATGTATTTTGATCCGGCGGGCATTCCTGAAGAGCAAATTCACATGTTAGATACGAAAAACTATACAGAACATGAAGCGCATTTGAAGGAAGTTGGTGGCTTGGATGCGATTTTAATCGGGATTGGTGAAGATGGTCACTTCTGCGGAAACTTACCTGGTGTAACCAAATTCGGCGATGAAACGCGACTTGTTTCCGTCCAATCGCGCCCAGATATGTTCGATATTTTGCTCGGAGAAGTTGGCGGCGACGCAGAAAAAGTCCCAGAATATTACGTAACAATGGGGCCAAAAAGCGTCATGCACGCAAAAGAAGTCATCCTATTCGCAAACGGCAAGAAAAAAGCAGCAATTATCAAAAAAGCACTACAAGGCCCAGTAACAGAAGACATTCCAAGCTCGATTTTCCAATTACACCCTATTTTCACAGTGGTGCTGGACGAGGAAGCGGCGAGTGAGTTGAATATTTAAAAGAAAACCCAACCTTCTGTTTAGGAAGGCTGGGTTTTTGATTATCCATGCACACTAGCAAACTCCGCATCACGCAATTCAACGCGACGAATTTTACCAGAATCAGTTTTCGGTAACGCTTCAACAAACTCAATCCGGCGCGGGTACTTATATGGAGCCGTTTGTTCTTTCGTAAATGTTTGTAATTCATGCACAAGGTCTTCCGTGCCTTCGTATCCATCTTTTAAGACGATGAATGCTTTTACGACCGTACCGCGGATTTCGTCAGGACTTGCGACAACGGCGACTTCTTTTACGGCTGGGTGATGTGTGAGCGCGTCCTCTACTTCGAACGGTCCAATCGTGTAGCCAGAGCTAATAATAATATCGTCATTTCGTCCTTGGAACCAGTAATAATTGTCTTCATCGCGGATAGCACGGTCACCAGACACAAAATAATCACCACGAATCGCTTTTTGCAAACGTTCTGGTTCTTTATAATACTCTTTGAAAAGTGCTGGGAAGTCTCTGCGCATTGCGATGTCCCCAATTTCACCGACACCTACCGGATTTCCTTCAGCGTCAATAATTGCCATGTATTCTGGCATAATCGGTTTACCCATCGAACCTGGGCGGATTGGCGTATCAACCAGTGTCCCAATCAATAATGTACTTTCCGTTTGACCATAACCATCACGCACTTTAATATCAAAATTGTCTTGGAAAACTTGAATAACTTCGCGGTTTAAAGGTTCTCCTGCTGATACGGCACTGCGAAGGGCACTTAAATCATGTTCGCGTAAATTATTTACTTTAGCCATTAAACGATATTCTGTTGGTGTACAGCATAGCACATTGATTTTTTCTTCTTCCAGTAAATGTAGTTGTTTTTCTGGAATGAAGCGACCGTTGTAAATGAAGCCAGTCGCACCTTTTCCAAGTACAGAAAGGAACGGAGACCAAACCCATTTTTGCCAACCAGGACCTGCTGTAGCCCAAACAATATCGTCCTCATGAATGTCTAACCAATGATCAGCTGCGATACGAATGTGCGCGTAACCCCAACCGTGAATATGTACAACACCTTTAGGATTACCAGTAGTTCCACTAGTAAATGCAAGTAGGCAAGCGTCATCGCGAGACGTTTCTACGCGTTCAAATTCAGTCGATGCAGTTTCCATTAGTGTTTCGTAGTGATCCCAGCCGGATAATTTTTCGCCAACAATAATTTTTTTCGATACAGAAGGAATATTTTCGATTTTATCAAATTCAGCGGTCATTCCATTGTAAGAAACGATTGCTTTTACGTTAGCATGGCGGATGCGGTATTCTAAGTCATGTGCTTTAAGAAGCTCGGATGCCGGGATAATTATGGCACCAGCTTTCCACAAGCCCATGTAAATGGCATAAGTTTCTAGTAGTCTAGGCGTCATAACAATGACATGGTCACCTTTTTTCACGCCAGCATCTTTTACAACGTTAGCAAATTTGCTCGCTTGTTCCAACAAGTGGCGGTAACTCCAAGTTTTTGTTTCATCGTGTTCGTTTTTCCAAATTAAAGCAGTTTTTTCAGAACTAAATTTAGCAATCTCGTCGGTGATATTATAAAGTTCTGGAGCAATTAATTTCTCTGAATTCATAATGATTCTCCTTTGCAAGTAGATTGTATATTTTGATAATTTTGTTTTAGTACCTAGTATTAATATATGGTAATATAAATGCCTTATGAAAGCAACTAAAAGTATTCCTGTGAAAATTTGAGCAGATTATTCTTACATCTAATACAAGCTATGATAAAATGGCAGTGAGTGATTTTTGAGAAATGAGGTGCATAGATGGAACAAGATTTCTTTATGCAACAAGCGCTTGAGGAGGCGAAGAAGGCACGGGAAATTGGAGAGGTTCCAATTGGTGCAGTTGTTGTTTTAGATGGAGAAATTATTGGTCGCGCACATAATTTACGCGAAACTACCCAGAATGCTGTGACTCATGCGGAGTTACTTGCAATTGAAGATGCTTGTAAACACCAAAATTCTTGGCGTCTTAGTGGCGCAGAACTATATGTCACGCTAGAACCATGTCCGATGTGCAGTGGAGCAATTTTACTTTCGCGAATTGACAAAGTTTATTACGGAGCAAAAGATCCAAAAGCCGGAACAGCAGGCTCATTAATGAATTTATTACAGGATGATCGATTTAACCATACGTGTAAAGTAGAAGCTGGATTATTAGAAGCCGAAAGCAGCGCAATGTTAAAAAGTTTCTTCCGGGAATTGCGAAAACGTAAAAAAAAGAATAGGTCTTAATACTCATTATACTAAATCATGCTTTTACGATTTCTATTGTGAAATAAAAAGCAATAAGTCTTATCAACATTTACAGCCACTTAATAATTGCGAAATTTATCACAATCTCTCAAAAATAAAATAACATCTAAAGTACTAAATAAATTTACCTTAAAATAGGATAAAATATACTCCAGATAGAACTCATTATAAAGTAAAAATCTTTCTTAACTAGTTCCTAAACCCGTGAAAAATAAGGATTACATATTATTTTATTATGCTTTGTGAATTACAGAGCAACTGGGCGCATCACTTTGGGCGGTTTTTCACAAGGTTTTTAAGAAAGAAGCAAAAAAGCAAGGGACTAAACAGCAATTTTAAGCATAAAAAGGAGGAGAAAAGGGTGGATAAACTATTTTTAGCCCGTTTTCAATTCGCATCAACAACGATTTTCCATTTTTTATTTGTACCACTTTCAATTGGACTTGTATTTATGGTTGCTCTTATGGAGACGTTGTATGTCGTGAAGGGGAAAGAAATTTACAAAAAAATGTCGAAGTTTTGGGGTCACATATTCCTTATTAACTTCGCGGTCGGTGTCGTAACCGGTATTATTCAAGAATTCCAGTTTGGGATGAACTGGTCGGATTACTCTAGATTTGTTGGGGACGTATTCGGAGCACCACTTGCTATCGAAGCGTTACTTGCATTCTTTATGGAATCTACGTTTATCGGACTTTGGATTTTTGGTTGGGACAAACTTGGCAAAAAGCTTCATTTAGCTTGTATTTGGCTTGTTTCAATCGGAACAATCATGTCTAGTTTCTGGATTTTAGCTGCAAACTCATTTATGCAACATCCGGTTGGTTTTGAATTTAAGAACGGCCGCGCAGAAATGAATGATTTCTTGCAACTTATTACTAATGGACAACTGCTCGTGGAATTCCCACACGTTATATTCGGGGCATTTGCCACTGGGGCCTTTTTCATTGCTGGTGTCAGTGCGTATAAGATGCTCAAAAAACAAGATGTCGCCTTCTTTAAACGATCATTCCAAATTGCAATGGTCATGGCGGTAATAGGTGGATTTGGTGTGGCTTTCAGTGGTCACTCGCAAGCACAATACTTAGTTAAAACTCAACCTATGAAAATGGCAGCAACAGAAGGGATATGGGAAGATACAGCTGACCCAGCTCCGTGGACAATGATTGCCAAAATTAATCCGGAAGAGAAGAAAAACGAATGGGAAGTCAATGTCCCATACGCACTAAGTTTCTTATCTTACGGAACATTAACTGGTAGCGTGGAAGGTATGAACACGCTGCAAAAACAATATGAAGAAAAATATGGTGAAGGTGACTACATCCCACCAGTTAAAACAGCATTTTGGAGCTTCCGTATCATGGTTGGCGCAGGTATGTTAATGATTCTATTCGCGTTAATCGGTATCGTGCTTGCTTGGAAGAAAAAACTCGTTAATGCAAAATGGTATTTACGTTTCATGATTCCAATGATTGGCTTTCCGTTCCTAGCGAACTCCATGGGTTGGATTATGACAGAAATAGGGCGACAACCATGGGTAGTTTTCGGTTACATGAAAACCGCTGATGCCGTATCGCCAAACGTTTCATCAGGACAAATTTTGTTCTCGATAATTGCGTTCTCGACAATTTATACGATTTTAGCCATTCTATTGGTTTACTTATTTATACGTGAAATTAAAAAAGGACCAGACGGACACAAACCAGAAAAAGCAGAGATTTCCGTAGATCCATTTGATAAGGGGGATGAAAGCTTTGTCACTAAATGAGTTATGGTTTCTATTAATCGCCATCTTATTCATTGGATTCTTCTTCCTTGAAGGTTTTGACTTTGGTGTTGGGATGTCTACACGATTTATGGCTAGAAATGCACTGGAACGCCGCGTGCTCGTTAATACGATTGGACCGTTCTGGGATGCAAATGAAGTATGGCTATTAACTGCAGGGGGCGCGATTTTCGCGGCTTTCCCAAACTGGTATGCAACAATGTTTAGTGGGTATTATATTCCACTAGTATTCTTATTACTTGCTTTAATTGGTCGTGGGGTTTCTTTTGAATTCCGCGGTCAAAAAGATTCACCGCTTTGGATAAAAACGTGGGATTGGGTTATTTTCTTCGGTAGTATTTTACCGCCATTTCTATTTGGTGTATTATTTGCTAGTTTGATTCAAGGTATGCCGATTAATAGTGATATGGATATGTATGCTGGTTTCTTTGATTACATTACCGTATTCTCCGTATGGGGTGGCGTGACGATTACGCTTATGTGCCTACTTCACGGCTTACTATTTATTACTTTACGTACAGAAGAAGATATTCAAGACCGTGCTCGTCGTATGGCGAAACGTGTTTGGTTTATTACTGTACCAGCTCTAGTAATTTTCGTTGTACTTGCTTACTTCAATACAGATATGTTCCAAGTTAGACCTGTACTTGTACCACTGATGATTGGAATTGTAGTCGTTATGTACGTGCTATCTGCCCTGTTTATTTGGAAAGATCGTGATATTTTAGCATTTACATTCGGCGGACTTGGAATTGTCTTCACGATTGCGACGATTTTCGTGTCACTATTCCCACGTGTAATGATCAGCTCTATCAACAGTGCGTTTGATTTAACTATAGAAAATGCAGCTTCCGGACAATATTCGCTAAGTGTGATGACGATAGTTGCCGTTACGCTATTGCCGTTTGTTCTTGGTTACCAAATTTGGAGCTACTATGTTTTCCGTAAGCGCGTTTCTAGTAAGGAGAAAATGACGTATTAATGGGAAAAGATTTAAGGAACTACAAAGGAATTAAAAAAATAATGGCGATTCTCGCAGTTTTCACGCTTGTTCAAGGTGCTGCGATTATCGTGATGGCGATAACTTTAGCTCGTGCGATTACTGACTTATTTCACGAGCATCCATTTCAATCAGTCACAATACAAATAGGTCTCTTCGCAGGGGCCTATTTCTTGCGTCACTTTTTGAACGTATGGAAAAAACAAATCGTTTATCGCTATGCTGCAAAACTTGCGAAGACAATGCGAGAAGAATTACTAGATAGTTTGTTCGCGCTTGGACCGCGTTTTGCACGAGCGGAAGGAACTGGGAAAGTTGTAACGATGGTAATGGAAGGTGTAGCTGACTTCCGGAATTATTTAGAACTGTTTCTACCTAAAATGATGAATATGGCTATTATTCCAGCGATGATTTGGGTTTATATTGCTTTTCAAGACTGGACTTCCGCTTTTATTTTGATGATTACTTTGCCGATTTTAATTGTATTTATGATTATTCTAGGATTAGCCGCGAAAAAACAAGCTGATTCGCAGTTTGAAACATATCGTGTGCTGTCCAATCACTTTGTAGATTCGTTAAAAGGCTTAGAGACTTTGAAATATCTAGGATTAAGTCATGACCATGAAGGAAAAATTGCTTCGGTTAGTTCGCGCTACCGGAAAGCTACGATGAAAACGTTACGTGTGGCATTTATGTCTTCATTTGCGCTAGATTTCTTTACAATGCTTTCGATTGCGCTTGTGGCTTTATTCTTAGGTCTTGGCCTTATTGACGGTAATATGAACTTGCCGATTGCGCTAAGTGTTTTAATCCTTGCGCCAGAATACTTTTTACCAGTGCGTGAAGTTGGCTCGGATTACCATGCCACACTTGACGGGCAAGAAGCTGGCCGAGTTATTCAAGGTATTATTGACCAAGCTAAAGCGGACAAGCCAGAAACGGACGCTTTACCGCTAACTCCATTTGCTGAAAATACCGAGTTCTCCTTTGAAAAAATTACTGTGAAGCACGGCGCAGAAGATGCTGAATCGCTACATGAAGCAAGTTTTACTGTGAAAGGTTTTGAAAAAA
This sequence comes from Listeria sp. MAN/IMW/UF555, assembly GCF_058684075.1. Lineage (NCBI taxonomy): Bacteria > Bacillati > Bacillota > Bacilli > Caryophanales > Listeriaceae > Listeria > Listeria sp. MAN/IMW/UF555. The sequence continues at coordinate 354,751 of NZ_JBZWZS010000003.1, forward strand.
TTGGGATTATCGGTGCGACTGGTGCTGGGAAATCGACGTTAATCGATGTTTTAAGTGGCTTTTTGACACCAACTTCCGGAGATTTTCGCTGGAATGGAAAAACTGGTGCGGCGCTTGCTTCAACTGATTGGCAAACCCAAGTAACTTATATTCCACAACATCCGTACCTTTTCCATGATACAATCGCTGGAAATATTCGCTTTTATCATCCTAATTCTACCGAAGAGGAAATGAAAAAAGCAGCCGAATCAGCTGGTTTAAACAAACTTGTGGCCGGGCTTGAAGATGGCTATGAAACGCTTGTTGGGGAATCAGGGCGGATGCTTAGTGGTGGGCAAGAACAACGTGTTGCGCTTGCTCGGGCTTTCTTAACGGATCGTCCAGTTGTACTAATGGATGAGCCAACAGCGCACTTAGATATTGAAACAGAATACGAACTAAAAAAACCAATGCTAGACTTATTTGAAAATCGACTTGTCTTTTTCGCGACGCATCGCTTGCACTGGATGCTTGAAATGGACAGAATTATCGTTTTAGATCACGGGGCTGTGGTCGAAACAGGAACGCACGAGGAACTACTGGGGCGTAAAGGGTTCTATTACAATTTAGTCAAAGCCCAATTGGAGGAAGTATGATGCGGAAAAGTAGCTGGATTATCCCATATATTAAAGAAAATCGCGGCTTGTTTTTACTTGTCATTTTCCTTGGAACGCTAACTTTTGCCTCAGCTGGAGCGCTTATGTTTACATCGGGTCATTTGATTTCAAAATCGTCCCTGATGCCAGAATCAATTATGGCTGTCTATATTTCGACGGTCGGAGTGCGCGCATTTGGTATTATGCGCTCGGTTTCACGCTATGTAGAACGACTTTCGAGCCATTCGCTTGTCCTTCGAATTTTAGAAAAAATGCGTGTTCGACTGTATCGTTTACTTGAACCACAAGCTTTACTACTAAAATCGCGCTATAAAACTGGCGATATTCTAGGTTTGCTTGCTGGTGATATTGAACATTTGCAAAACTTCTATTTGACTACGATGCTACCGGCAATTGTTAGCCTTGTACTTTACGCAATCGTCGTTATTTCACTTGGAGCATTTTCAATTCCATTTGCGGCGCTTTTCGTACTTTTAATTGGACTACTCGTGCTGGTGCTGCCATGGGTCTCCCTTTTATATGCTCGCGGCAAGAATGCTTATTTAAAACAAGGTCGAAACAGTTTGTATCAAAAATTTACTGATGCTGTTTTTGGTATTAGCGATTGGAAATTTAGCGGTCGTGAAAAAACATTTATTACGAATTATGAAAAAGACGAGGCGGATATGCTTCGAACTGAAAATAAACAGTTTCATTTTGTTAATTGGCGTGATTTCTTTAGCCAGTTAGTTGTTGGTGTTATGGTTATCGTGATGGTCTATTGGAGCACAGCTGAATCTCGTGATGGCGCGTTTTCTGGAACAATGATTGCTGCTTTTGTTTTAGCTATAATGGCTCTTGCAGAAGCGTTTGTACCAGTTTCAAGCGCTATTAGTGATAAATCGCTCTACCAAGATTCGCTAGCTCGTCTAGACAAAATAGAAGACCCGGCGCTTCCAACCTTTGAAGAAGAAACGAAAGAAATTGCCCGTATTAATACTGAAAATGTAGTTTTAAAAGCAGAAAATTTATCTTTCGCTTACGATAAAAAGTCGCCTAAAATCTTAGACGGTTTTGACTTTACACTTGAACAAGGTGAAAAAGTGGCGATTATCGGTCGAAGTGGTACAGGGAAATCAACTTTTCTTAAATTGGTTCAAGGAGCTTTACTGCCAACAGCTGGAAAAGTAACAATGAACGGTGTTGAGGTGGAGAATTTAAGACCGCAAATCCCTGAAATTACATCAATGTTAAATCAAAAAGCACATCTTTTCAGTACAACGGTTTTAAATAATATTCGCTTAGGAAATCAAGATGCCACCGATGAGGAAGTTTATGCGGCGGCAAAAAAAGTTCAGTTACATGATTTTATTATGAGTATGCCAGATGGCTACCATACACAAATGAGTGAGATGGGCGAGCGTTTTTCTGGCGGGGAACGTGGTCGGATTGCACTAGCTCGGATTTTACTTCAAAATACGCCGATTGTTATTTTAGATGAACCGACAGTAGGACTTGATCCCATTACAGAACGAGATTTGCTAGCAACTATTTTCGAAACATTAGCCGATAAATCACTTATTTGGGTAACGCATCATTTAGTCGGAGCAGAGAAAATGGACCGAGTATTATTTTTAGAAGAAGGAAAAACATTGATGGAAGGCCGCCACGCCAAATTAATGGCAGAGGAACCAAGATATAAACGGCTTTATCAATTAGATAGACCTATTGAATTATAGAAAAAAGCTTGCTAAGAAAAAACTTAGCAAGCTTTTTTGTAGTACTTTCTTAACATTTGTAACAATATTGTAATTTAAAATTGACTTTTGACTCATTTCTGCTTATGATTAATATATGAAAAAACGAAAGGGGAATTTATTATGAAAAAATTCCACGGGCTGGTACTTATAGCTTTGTTAACTAGTCTTATCATTCCATTTTCATTGGCCGCAAGCGCTGAAACAAATGAAAATGGTAACAATGTAACTCCAACAGAAGATAAATCAACAGATACTACTAAAAATACAATCACTGAAGATCCTTCAAAAACACCTGAACCGCCAAAAGAAGCACCAAAGACTAAAACTACTGAACCACAAAAGGTTACTGAACCACAGAAGAATACTACACCAACAACTATCGACATTACCGATTCAGCTGAAGTTTACTCCTATGAACAAAACGATAAAATTGCGCTAAAAGATTTTACAGACACATTAACAACACATACAGGTACTAAATTAGTAAATTATCGCTTAGCAGAGAATTCTAAACTGAATACAGCAGAACCAGGTATCCATGTCATCACCTTACTTGGGGAAAATGAAGAAGGCAAAACTACAGCAGTCAAATTAAATTATTTAGTAAAAGAAAAAACAGCCCAATTAACTGTCACAGATATGAATTTTGATTTAGAAACAAAGATTTTTACTGGAAAAACGAAACCATTCGCAAGTGTCTACATTACTTCTCCCGTAGATGAAAATTTTGGCGAGGGAGTAACAAAAGCAGATAAAGATGGCAATTTTTACGCGCAGTGGGCTACAGTGCCGAAAAAGATTTTCGCCTATGCTTTCGATGAAGCGGGTAATTTCAGCGAAGAAGTAACCTACGAAGTTCCAACGAAAAAAGAAAATGACGTGGTTGTTAAAGCTCCGGCAAACGTGAAAAAAATCGAAACAACTAACGCAGTAAAAAGTGCAACGGCTAAACCAAGCACACCTAAAGCATCCAAAGAAGACTTACCTGCAACAGGGGATCAAGGCGTGGAATGGATTTTCGTTGTAGCAGGTGTTATAGTTATCCTTATAGCAATATTACTATTACGCAAACGAAAAAAATAAGCTAATTGTCATAGGGAATAACTCGAAAAAAAGGAGCGAATAATGAAGAAGTTATTAAGCGGTTTAATTATTGTTCTAATGGTTAGCCTCCTTGGTCACTCCTTTAACGCCGAAGCAGCAACGTATGAAAAAATCATTTACGACAAAGCAGTTAATTTAAAAGGAGTAGTCAATCAGTCGAAGCGAAACGATGGTATTAATAGCAAAATATACAAGACAAGTAGTAGTGTAAAATATCTCGGTTCGGCAAAAAAGTATGATAAAAAGACATTGATTATTACTCGCGAAGGAAAAACAGCTAGAGCAAAATGGTATTATTGCAAGCTAGGAAATACGAATATTGGTTGGATTGACGCCCGAGCTTTCACGAATATCGGCAAACCAACTATCGCTGACACCGTTCCAGCACTTTGGAATAGTAAAAAAGCAATTATTACAACAAAACCAAAAAGCACTACAGCAACGACTTACTTTTTCCAGAAAAATAGTGCCGGCAATTGGTATGAAGTTCGCCATTTTACGAGTCATATTGGAAAATGGGGTTTTGATCCAAAGTTCTCTGAAAAAAGCTCAGGGACACCAGTTGGCGTTTACCGCACAGGCATTGCTTTTGGTCAAAAAGGAAATCCAGGTACGAAATTAACTTTTAAAGCAATTACTAATCGTAGTTATTGGATTTCTAATTCTAAAGATAAAGCTTATAATACCTGGCAGGAACGTTCTTCTTCTAGTTCTGCCGACGAAAAAATGAAAATCCCACAATACATTTACGGGATGGAAGTTAAATACAATGCTAAACGTATAAAAGGAAAAGGTTCTGCTGTGTTTTATCACGTAGACTCCCCGAAATATAATTATACTTTAGGTTGTGTAGCACAAAGCGCAGCAAACACAAAAGAAGTACTTAAATTTGCCGATAAAAACACATTAATAGTGCTAGGTGAAGAAAGCCGAATTAAAACATTTAATACGATAAACTAAGCTAGAGAATTTCTCTAGCTTTTTCTTTTGCAAAAATCCAAGTAGCCTAGCCCCAAAATTTATACTATTTGACGTATAATGAAAAGAAACAAAGATATGAGGTGAAATGTTTTGACGAGCAAATCTTACATAATGGGCGTAGATATTGGGACTTCAAGTACAAAAGCAGTACTTTTCAATGAACGTGGTGAGGTTATTTGCCGGGAAGCTACGCATTATGAATTAGTGACGGATGAAACGGGGAAAGCGGAAGAGAGTCCTACTGAAATTTTTGAAGCAGTCATAACATCTATCCAAGGCGTAATGAAGGATATAGATAAAACAGAACTAAAAGGCATATCATTTAGTTCGGCGATGCATAGTTTAATTATGGTAGGAGCAGACGGAGAGCTTTTAACTGAATGTATCACTTGGGCGGACGGACGAAGCAGTGAGGCGCTTGAAAATATAAAAAGGGATAATTACTTGTTTCAACTATATGAAGCGACAGGGACGCCAATACATCCAATGAGCCCCTTTGCTAAAATTTGTTGGCTAAAAGAAGATGAACCACAATTATTCCATCGCGCGGAGAAATTTGTCGATATTAAATCTTACATTCTGAATCGTTTGTTTGGCGTCTGGGTGATGGATGAATCGTTAGCATCAGGAACCGGACTTTATAACATTTTAGAGCATGACTGGGAATTTGAAGCAATGGAAATCGTCAAATTAACCCCAGATTATTTGCCAAAAGTAGTTCCAGAAACCTACCAATTACATGGCGTGAAAAAAGAATACGCGGACTTAATGGGTATTCCGGAAAACTTGCCATTTATTGTAGGTGGAAGTGATGGAGCGCTTGCGAATATTGGTATTCAAGCAACAGGGCGAAATGACGTGACGATTACTGTAGGTACGAGCGGGGCAGTTCGGAAATTAACAAATGAATTTCAGGTGGACTCGCGTGGTCGGACATTTTGTTATGGTGCTGGGGATGGCTATTTTATCGCTGGTGGTGCCGTCAATAATGGCGGGAAAGTAGTGGAATGGGGATTACAGCAATTCGGATCTGAAAGTGAGATTATGAATCGCGATTTTGCCAGTTTCATTGCTCATATAGATGAAGTAGCTCCTGGAGCATCTGGATTGCTCTTTCAACCTTATTTACTTGGCGAGAGGGCTCCGTTTTGGACTAACGATATTCGTGGGGGCTTTGTTGGGCTTACGATTAATCATTCCAAAGCACATTTTGTTCGCGCGATTTTAGAAGGAATTGCGTTTAATCTCGCGGAAGTCTATGAAGCAGTTTCGGCTCCGGATGATATTATTTATGTGACGGGTGGTATTTCTGGGCATGATGCTTGGTGTAGATTGCTGGCTGATATTTTAGACCGGGAAGTTCGCGTGCCACATACAATTGAAGGTTCTAGTTTAGGCGCTGCAATTATCGGAATGCGCTCGCTGGGTATTTTAAAAACGTTGAATCTGGAACAAACGCTTCCAATTAAAGCAGTCTATCATCCTAGTGAAAACACGAAGAAATATGCAGAATTACGTCCGATTTTCAAACAAGTTACAACACAATTAATGGCTAGCTACAGCATGCTAAATAGCTGGCAAAAGAAGTTTGATTATAACAGCTAATTTTTGTGTTTCATGATATAATCACTAAAAGAAAAGCGATAATGTGAAGTAAGGGGGAGAAGACTATGAATAAGAAAATAGTATGGATAGCTTTAACATTAGTAGGTATTTGCGTAGTTGGAACAATTATTGCAGCAATCATGAGTGTTTACTTACGTTAAAAAATATTTCCCCGTTTTCTACTTGCACTTTTTACACTAAAAAGGTACACTAGTAATTGAGCTCTTTTCAGAGTTTGCGCTAAATATCTTTTTATTTGGCACTTAATTATTGGTAGCAAATTTGTCGTGCTAGACGGGGAGGTAGCGGCGCCCTGTAACCCGCAATCCGCTCTAGCGGGGTTGAATTCCTCATTTGAGGCATCGTAATTGTTTGGTCTGCCCTTGACAAGTGGTGTTGAAGGTTGGGTCTTGCGCAATGGGAACCTGTGAACCATGTCAGGTCCGGAAGGAAGCAGCATTAATCAGTGCTTCTCATGTGCCGCGAGGTTGCCTGGCCCGAGCTAACTATCAAGGTAACGCAGGTGATTGCATGTCGATGTGAGGTGCGCGACACTAATTTTAAATATATTAAGGACTATTTTGCTTATCGCGAAATAGTCTTTTTTCTACAAAGCAGCTACTAAACTTATAAAAGTAATGTATAATCCTCCATAAACTGGTACAATATAATTTAGTAAAGCAATTCATGACAAAGGATGAAAATAATGCAACAACTAAAATCTAAAAAGAAATGGCTGCCCGCTTTAATCATTGCAGTTTTAATAGGAATCCTTGTAATCTTAGCAATTATGTTTGGCTTTTTTCAGCGCCAAGAAGTATTCGATAAATACGACGTTGCTTACGAAATAGACGGCAAGTTATATGAGGTTTTTCCAATTAGTGCAACCGATATCGGGGTAGATAAAAAATCTAAAGACAAGCACCTCTACTTCCGTGTAAATAGTTATTACAATATCGATTATTTATTCCGTCTAGCGTATAAACAATATGAAATAAATGAACCTTCGACAAATAAATATTACTCAGGTTTGATTGACTACAGCGTGGCCGATAATGCTTACGTTACACAAAAAGATGTGTATATCACAAACAATGAATCTTATGCAACATATGACTTTTTTGATAAAAATGGCAAGAAAATCTATTCTTATAATCCTGAAGAAACCTCAAACGATGATTATATCGTCCGGATTAAACCTACCATTTTACAAGGTTACGAAAAAAGCGACATTGGTAGTTATGATGATTACTTAGATATTACAAGCTTGTTTAAAGACAAACTTGGTATGAATGTAAAAGTTCGAATTGATGAGGATAAAGAAATGGTCATCTTTTCTATTAACTAAAAAAAGAGCCCCGGTAGCGGGGCTCTTTTTTGTTTGAAGTGAGTTAATCGTCGTCTGTTTCACGTTCGGCTGGCTTTTTCTTTTGTTCTTCCGCGGTTTTTGGTTCTTTTATATCATCTGGAAATACAATCGAAAAATGTTCTTTTTTCACAACTTTACTATTTTTCGACTCTTCCGGCATATCACGTTTGACTGCCATATTTATCACCTCGAATTGTTGGTATTACTTAGCTTATGCTCATTATAACACAGAAAGGAAAATCTATGAATTAAGTGAAACTGTGTAATGTTAGCGCTTACTTACACAGTTTTTTAGGCATGTGTGTAATAGTGCTTCATTGGTATAAATGATAACGATTACAAGTGATAATCGTATATTTTCTTACTCTTAGATACTTGGCACGGAAATTGCAATAGATTAAAGTGAATCTAAATGTAAGCCTTATCATGAAGCGGAGAGGAGGACTCCCAAAATTTCACGAGGTCATGCAAAGGTTCCATCTGATTTGTTTTAGCAGTAGGGATTGCTAAAACAACGTAAACAGATATAGTTGATAAACCTAAAGGGGAAGATACATAGAAATTATATTTTGTTTAAAGAGATGAGCAGTAAATAAAAAAGGTTAATGGGAGGATAAAATATGAATGGTTTGACAGCATTTTTAGAGAAATATTTTGTACCAGTAGCTGCTAAAATTGGTTCGCAAAAACATTTAGTGGCGCTACGTGATGCTTTTATTTCTACAATGCCAATTACAATGGCTGGGTCAATTGCAGTACTTTTAAATGCGTTTTTTAGGGATTTTCCAACTGACTGGGGATGGACAGGATTTGTGGAAGCAATGCAACCACTTATCGGGATTAATGGATATGTATACAATGGGACGTTAGCAATTGTTTCAATTATTTTTGCATTTTCACTAGGTTACAATTTATCAAAAGCATATGAAGTAGATCGATTAGCTGGGGGGCTAGTTTCTCTTGCTGCTTTTGTTATGAACTTAACTGTTACTGTAAGCTTAGACGCAGTAAAAGCTGCTATTGCGGCTTCTAATGCTAATTTTGATGTCAATACTTTACCAAAAGAATTTGCTGGGATTTACGGGTTCTTTAATCTTAGTCAAGTAAATGGTACCGGATTGTTTACTGCAATGATTTTCGGTTTTATATCAACTATTATTTATGCGAAATTAATGCGCAGAAATATTATTATCAAAATGCCAGATTCTGTTCCACCGGCTGTAAGTAAAGCTTTCGCGGCAATCATTCCTGCGTTAGTTGCACTTTATGTTGTTGGTATTATTGACTGGGCATTCTTCAAAATCACAAATATGGACGTTATTACTTGGATTTCCAAAACAATTCAAGAGCCGTTATTATCACTTTCGCAAGGGTACGGAGCTGTTTTACTAGTTACTTTCTTAGTACAACTACTATGGTTCTTCGGGATTCATGGTCCGAACGTACTTGCTCCGGTTCTAGAGTCACTTTGGGGTACAGCACAACTACAAAACATTAGTGCAGCACAAGAAGGCGCTAAATTACCATTCGAATGGGTACGTGGTTCTTTCGATGCGTACGTATGGATGGGTGGATCAGGCGGTACACTTGTACTAATTATCGCTTTACTAATGTTCTCGAAACGAGCGGATGCACGAACAGTTGCGAAATTGTCTCTTGCACCAGGTATATTTAATATTAACGAACCAATCATGTTTGGTTTACCGATCGTATTAAATACAATTTACTTAATACCTTTCATTATCGCACCAATGGTAATGGTAACAATCGCTTACTTTGCAACAACACTTGGCATTGTCGGCCCAGTTAAAATTGCAGTAGTTTGGGTAATGCCGCCACTTCTGAATTCCTTCTTAGCAACCGGGGGAGATTGGATGGCGCCAGTAATTTCACTCATAAATATGGTCGTCGCGTTCTTGATTTGGGTACCATTTGTTATTACCGCAAATCGCGTTGGTGTACCGGAAGAAGAGATGAAAGCTTAGAAAATAATAAGTTTCTGGCTAGGTGCAGCTAATTGTGCCTAGCCAGTATATCATGTAGGAAATCCTGCGCCATTTTTATTCATTGCAAGAAGCGAAATATAACGTTAAACTATAGAAAAGGAGGTTTTTTTAAATGATTATTCTTAATTGTCCAATGAAACGTGATTATATTACTGAATTACTTGAAACATACGATAAAGACGGTGTAACTTTTAAAAAAATTGCTGAACAAGGTATGAAACTTACTTTTGAAACAAATATTGAAGACGAAGAAAAAGCAGCAAAAATCGCCAAAGAAACAATAAAAGCAACTGAAATAGGCTCTGTACTCTATTTCCAAGTTAGTGTGGGTTGAAAATGAAAATTGTTAATGCACTATTTATTATTAGTATAGGTCTTATTATTATTATGTTTAGTCCTTCTTATGGAAAAGATGGGATGGCTAGTGTACCTCTTCTAGTTACAGGACTTGCGGTTGTTTTAATTGGCTGTGTATTCATCGTGCTAAAAATCCGTAAAGATAAGAAAGAAAAGAATTAGAAGGAGTCGATTGAAAAGTGAATGTCACACAGAAATTATATATTTCTCAAAAAGAATGCTTTGATACACTAGTTAGCTCAGCCATTTATGATGTGAAAAATGCCACTGGTAAAACGCTTCAGATGCGCAAACTAGAAGGATATAAATACCAACGAACAATGTCTAACGGCGCACTTGCTACTACAAAAATTTTGAAAGTAACTCCTAATGAGTTATATCAATTTGAAACAAGCAGTCGAGTAAACACGCATACGACGACTTATACGATAAAGTCAACAAGTGAGACAACTTGCGAAGTGACTTATAACGAATTAATTGAAACGGAAAAAACAATGAATAAAATGAATAATATTATTGTTGGTTTTATGTTTGGCTTCTTCCGGAAAAAACGTGTGAAAAATTTGTTGAAATCAATTGAGCTTTCGGTTATAAATGAAAGTAAGAAGAAGCAGGAGAAATTGGCTGCTAAAAGTGAACAGTAAGGTTTGGAATCGGGCTTTTTCGGGGGTCTGGTTCTTTTTTTGAGGGGTTTTGTTTTTTAGTTTTTGGTGGTGGTGGTTTTTGAAGCTAGCCCGACTCAGGACGTTTTGAAAGTTCTATTAAGGATTAAATCATCGCTGCGCTCAGATTTATATTGAAGAACTAAATCAAAATAAAGTACATTTTGAAACTTCTTCAACAATACGTTATAATAAAACTACTAAAATGGTTTTAGGTGAAGGAGAGTGGCAGATGGCGTATCAGGCTTTGTATCGGGTTTTTCGGCCGCAGTCGTTTCAGGATGTTGTTGGACAGGAACATGTGACGAAAACGCTTAAAAATGCCATTGTGCAAAATAAAACTTCGCATGCTTATTTATTTTCTGGACCTCGGGGGACGGGGAAGACTAGTGCGGCGAAGATTTTTGCGAAGGCGATCAACTGTGAACACGGCCATGACGGGGAGCCTTGTAACGAATGTGAGATTTGTAAAGGTACGACGGATGGTTCTATACCAGATGTTCTTGAAATCGATGCTGCCAGTAATAACGGGGTTGAAGAAATTCGAGATATTCGGGAAAAAGTAAAATATGCGCCAACTGTGGCGAAATATAAAGTATATATTATCGATGAAGTGCATATGTTGTCGACGGGAGCCTTTAATGCGCTACTAAAAACGCTAGAAGAGCCGCCGAAACATGTCATTTTTATTTTGGCAACAACAGAACCACATAAATTACCACTAACGATTATTTCACGGGTGCAACGGTTTGATTTTAAACGAATTACAACCCAAGATATTATCGGACGTTTGAAATTTATTTTAGAAGAAGAAAAAATCCCTTATGACGAAAAAGCGTTGATGATTGTTGCGCGTGCCGCTGAAGGTGGGATGCGTGATGCGCTTAGTTTGCTCGATCAAGTTATATCTTACGGGTCAGAAGAAGTTACAGTGGAAGACGCGCTAGAAATAACGGGTTCGGTTGCTCAAAATCTCCTTACGAAACTAGTAAGCGCAGCGTTTGATGGCGATGCAGCAGAAGCGATTTCGACTTTAACAGCTTTACTTGCAGAAGGAAAAGACCCAGTTCGTCTAGTGGAAGATTTACTTGTTTTCTTCAGAGATGTATTGCTATATCAAAAAGCGCCAAACCTTGAAGAAACATTAGAACGGGCTTTGATAGATGATGATTTTGTTGCTTTGGCAAAACGAGCTGATTCACTAAAAGTTTATGAGTTTGTTAAAATTTTAAATACAGCTCAGCAACAAATGCGGTTCTCGAATCATCCGGGAATTTATGTAGAAGTGGCGCTTGTTCAGTTAACGCAAGCTGGGCAATCAGCGGTAAGTGGTGGAAATGTATCAGTGGACGCAGCTTCTGGAAGTGACTTCGCGGACTTAAAACGCCAAATGGAGCAAATGCAGCAAGAACTTCAAACATTAAAAAAACAAATTGCGAGTGGAGCAGTTGCCACCCAAACTGAAAAACCAGCACAAAATCGTGGTGGATCTAAAAAAGCCATAAACAACGGCAAGCAATTTAAAGCACCTATTGGTAAAATTAACCATGTATTAGGTGAGGCTAAGAAAGAGAATTTACAGTTAATCCGTGGTTGTTGGGGCGAGCTTTTATCCATGTTGATGGCATCCCAGGCAGCACTTTTAAATGATGCAGAACCTGTAGCTGCATCTCAGGATACTTTTGTGTTAAAATTTAAGCATGAGATTCACTGTCAAATGGCGATGGATAATCCAAACTTTGTTGAAACCATCACATCGAGTATTGCGCGACTGACTCAAGTAAATTATACTTTTATTGGAATCCCAGAAGATCAATGGGCTGAAGTAAGAGAAAATTTCCTTCATAGTCATGGTAGCGACGGTGATGCGGAGGAAGGTACAAATCCAGAAGCTAAAAAACCGGCGGAAGATCCTTTTGTTGCAGAAGCCGCAAAACTCGTTGGTGAAGATTTGCTTGAAATTAAAGATTAAAAAACAATAGAAGAAAGAGGAGATTATTCATGCGTGGAATGGGAAATATGCAAGGTATGATGAAACAAATGCAAAAAATGCAAAAGGAAATGGCGAAAGCTCAAGCTGATTTAGAAGCTCAAGAGTTCACTGGAACAGCTGGTGGCGGAATGGTTACATTAAAAGCTACTGGTAAACGCGTCATTACTGATGTTGTTATAAACGAAGAAGTAGTTGATCCAGAAGACATCGAAATGCTACAAGATTTAGTACTTGCAGCAACAAATGATGTATTAAAACAAATTGAAGATACAACTTCACAAACAATGGGCAAATTCACACAAGGATTAAATCTCCCTGGAATGTAATATTGTTTGGTTTGAGACTCTTGGCTTAATTACAAGAGTCTCAACTATTTTTCAATAAAATGTTCCACGTGAAACATTGTGTATTTTGAAGGTGAGAGGAAGACGAGATATGCATTATCCTGAGCCGATAACGAAATTAATGGACAGTTTTATGAAATTACCGGGAATCGGACCCAAATCGGCAGCAAGACTGGCTTTTTACGTGCTAGATATGAAAGAAGACGATGTATTAGACTTTGCAAAAGCACTTGTGGATGCAAAGCGGAATTTAAGCTTTTGCTCTGTTTGTGGTCACATTACAGATAAAGATCCGTGCTATATTTGCTCGGACACATCCCGCGATCGCAGTGTTCTTTGCGTGGTGCAAGAATCTAAAGATGTTATCGCAATGGAAAAAATGCGCGATTTTCACGGGCTATATCACGTGCTTCACGGCACAATTTCGCCAATGGACGGAATTGGCCCAGAAGATATTAATATTCCTGATTTGCTTAAACGTTTGCAAGATGACACCATTGAAGAAGTTATTTTAGCAACCAACCCCAATGTTGAAGGGGAAGCCACTGCGATGTATATTTCGCGGTTGTTAAGACCTTCAGGCATAAAAGTAACAAGAATAGCTCATGGTCTGCCAGTAGGTGGAGATTTAGAATATGCGGATGAAGTCACGCTTTCTAAAGCCATGGAAGGACGAAGAGAAGTATAAACAGAGGTGATAAAATGGAGTCCAGAAGTAATAAGTTCGGTCGGAAGAAAAACAAGAAAATCGGAAAACTACACAAATCCTATGATGCTTATCTGATGGAATTGATTGAAGTCACGCAAGAAAAGTGGCATAAGCAGAAAGTTTTAATGCGAAAAAGTTTTGAGTACGATCCTAATTTAGAATATGAGGAGAAAAAGGCGGAAGCTCGCTATTTTTACCTCTTTAAAGAAGCTCGTGCACGTCAATTAAAGAAATAAAGAAAAAATCTACTAGACCATATTGGAATAGTAGATTTTTTTTATTATATTTCAGAACGGACATACATTACATCTGGCGCATGGCTAACTCGCTCACCATTATTTAAACGCTCGACTTGGCGCATATCTGCTTCTGTTAATTCAAAATCATAAATATCTGCGTTTTCTCTTATTCTTGAAGGCGTTTCTGATTTTGGAATGATTGAAATATTATTTTGCAAATGCCAACGAAGAACAATTTGAGCAGGAGATTTACCATGTTTTTTCGCTAAATCAATCAGAATTTGCTCTTGTAAAACGCCACCTCGGCCAAGCGGGCTCCAAGCTTGATGAACGATATGCAATTCCTCTAAATAACGATGTAACAGCTGATTTGGAAAGTGTGGATGTGTTTCCAGTTGATCGACTACTGGAAGAACGTTGGCGCTTGTACGAAGTCGGTCTAAATGGTGCGCTTCAAAATTACTCACGCCAATCGCGCGAACAAGCCCTTCGTCATATAGTTTTTCCACAGCACGCCAAGTTTCGAAAAAAGTATCTTGTTTCGGCCAGTGGACTAAATATAAATCAACTTGGTCTAATTGTAGTTTTTTCTGAGATTTTTCAAAAGCACGGAGCGTTTCATCGTAACCTTGCTCCGTATTCCACATTTTTGTCGTTACAAAAAACTCGTCCCGTTTTAAGCCACTTGACGCAAAAAAGTCACCGAGTTCTTTTTCATTATGGTAAAATGAAGCCGTATCAAACAAGCGATAACCGACATCTACCGCAGTTTCTAGTGCAGTACGCATACGCTGTTCGTCCGTTAGTTTGTAAACCCCAAAACCATGTCTAGGCATTTCGATTCCGTTGTTCAGTCTGTATGTATCCGAGAAAGAAAGTGTCATTTAATTAACCTCCTACTTTAGTTTACTAACTTAAGCATACCAGAAAATGGATAATTTCTGTAGAGTGAAGGGGTTGATTTGGAGGGTTTTTTATAGATAATAAAAAAAGGCTGAAACTCAGCCTTTTTAATTCGTAATTAAACTATTTAGTACATGCGCAATTCCGTCTTCATTGTTGGATAAGGTGATGGAGTTGGCAGCTGCTTTTAATTCGGGGACGGCGTTACTCATGGCGATTCCTGTTCCGGCGTATTCGACCATGGTGATGTCGTTGTGGCCATCTCCAAAAGCAATGATATTTTCAGCGTGTATTCCCATTGGTGTTAAAACCGTATCGAGTGCTTTGGCTTTATCGATGCCTTGAGCTGTGAATTCAAAGTAGAAATCTGCTGTGAAGACACAATTAAGTGTATTTTTGAAAGGCGCCATCATTGCTTGATAATTTTCTTGCATATAGGCCGGATCGCCTGCCGTTAGTATTTTACTGAGACGGTAATCTAAAAATGCAGCTAAATCATCTTTTTCACAGAGTTTAAAATTTCCTCCGCGAGACTCATATTGAATTATATTTATTACTTCGCCGCGGTAAGGGACGTAGCAGTCGTACACATCATTTGTATACATATAATCCTCTTTATCAATCATTACTTTCACTTCAAATTGTTTCATATGTTCCAAAACGGCTTTTCCTTCTGCAACCGTAAGCGCTTGGTTGAATAATTCTTCATTTGTCGCGCAATCCACTACTTTAGCGCCGTTGTATGAAACGAGCAAGCCGTGGTGTTTTTCCATTTCTAATTGTTCAGCGTATGCGTGCATCCCAGTTGTTGGTCTGCCGGATGCGAGGATAAGTTTCACGCCATTTTGTTGCGCGGTGATGAGGGCTTTTTTTGTTTCGGATGAGATTTTTTTGTCGTCGTTTAATAAAGTGCCATCAATATCTAAAATAATTGCTTGAGTTGTCATGTAGTTTAGCTCCTTTTTTTCTTTATTGTATCATTAGAAAACAAGAAAAAGGCAGGAGCGTCGCATATTGAGAGCTTTTTTTCATTTTGATAGGAAATAGGTGCTTTTTTTGAAAAATCATTCCAATTCGCTATTCATTTTTTGATAATTGGTTGTTTTATATTGAATGTTTTTTTCATAATCGTGATTAAAATAAACAGAATAAAGTGTGTCGAAAATACTTAGTAATGACTGCCGTGTTGAGAATGAAGAGACTTTGTTGTAATGATTTTCGGCGGAGGCCATATAGATTTTGTGAGTGGCGAATTCGACTAAAGGGTTTGCTTGCATGGAAGTAATTAAGATTATATCGACATCGTTTTCGGAGAGGATTTTGACTACTCTTTGAAGGGTTCGGCTTCGTCCGCCGTAGGAAACAACGATAGCAATATGATCTTTATCACTATTTGCGGCAGACAAACTTTGAATATAATCTTCCTCAGGGACATTGACTAAAACGCCGATTTCTTGCATTTGAAATTTGAAGTTTTGCGCGAAAAATAAATTAGCGGAAGCGGCGTAAACATCTATTGTTTTTGCCTTAATTAATTTTTCGCCAATCTTTACAAGTTCTTCCGGATCGGCGTTGTTTAATGTTTCGTCAATCGTTCCTTTGTAGATTTGGTTTAGATTGGTCATTATTTGATAAGGCGTATCTGACTCTAAAATAGGGTAATCATAGTTTATTTCTTTTTCTTCGTTAGTTTCGCGAAGGCTTGAGGCGATTTCGATTTTTAGTTCGCCAATGCCGTTCAGCCCTAGTTTGTTGATTAAGCGATAGATTGTTGCAGCAGAGACGAATGCGGCTTGGGCTAGCTCTTTAGGCTTGAATTGAAGCGTTTTTTTCGGATTTGCCACAATGTAATTGGCAAGTTCTTTTTCACTATTAGTTAAATTAGTTAGTTCGCGTATTTTAATTAAAATATTCATCGTTTCAAATCCTAACTTTTTAGAATGGGAATTTATTTTAAGTAATTATACCATTAAATAAAAAAGTCCCTCTAGACAAAAAAGCATCTAAAGGGATTTTTTCAGTTATTTAATTTCGATTGTTTTAAGATTTGCTGCGATTACTTCCGGTTTTTCGTCCATTTGAATTTGAGCAGCAGTAGCATAAGCTCCCTCTAAAATGGGGGCATTAAAAAGAATAATTTCTTTTTCACTAATTTCTTCTACTGTTTCAATGTTCATTTTGGCGCTTCCAAGGTCATAAAAAGTGTAGACTTTGTCGGCTTCATTGCTTTCAATCGCTTCGTTTACTGTGTCGAAACTTGTGCCAATGCGACCATCTTCTGTTCCACCAGCATGCGTAATAGATACGTCAGGTGCGATTTCTTTAATGATATCATGGACACCTTTTGCAACATCTTTGGAGTGAGAAATAATGACAACTCCATAAGGTTTAGCCATAATTCAGCTCACCTCCGTTTGAAGCATTGCGTGGAATAGGAGAGCAGAAGAGTAGGCGCCGGGATCGAGATGCCCGATAGACCGTTCACCTAGATAGCTGGCACGTCCTTTTGTTGCTTTTAAATCTTTTGTTTTTTGTAAAGCTGCTTCAACAACATCATCTGTTAAATCTTCCTGATGAAGGGCATTCACAACTGGTTCCCAAACATCAATCATTGTTTTCTCGCCAGCATGGGATTTACCGCGTTTTTCGATCCCTTCAAGTCCTGCTTCAATCACTTTGGTTAAGCCTTCTGAGTCAATTGTTTCTGAATCGACCGCTTTACTCATGTTTAAAAAGGCTGTTCCATAAAGTGGTCCAGATGCGCCGCCGACCTTGCTAACCATTGTCATCCCAGCGGTTTTAAATACATCTTTTAAATCTGCTGGCTCTTTTTCGGTAAAAGCTTTTTTGAGTTCGCTTAGTCCGCGAGCCATATTGATTCCGTGGTCTCCGTCGCCAATCGCTTGGTCGAGATCACTTAATAATTGTTTGTTTTCTTGTACGCGTTCGCCGAAATCATTTAACCAGCGTAACGCCCAATCTTTATCATAAGTCATTATTCATTCCTCCAAATCTTTTTACCAAGCAATTGTGTCTACTGGAAGTTTCAACATATCGACCCATTTTTCATCTTCTAATTTCAAAATGGTAAGGGATAATCCGGCCATTTCAAGTGAAGTCATATAATCGCCAACGAGTGTTTTTTCAACTTGAACACCGGCATTTTTTAGAAGTTCATGGACATCATTTGCGAAAACATATTGTTCCATTAGTGGTGTTGCGCCCATGCCATTAACAAGGACAACCACTTTATCACCAGCTAGGAGTTTGCTTTCATTACTAATACGTTCATAAAGTTGTTTAGCAAGTCTTGCGGATGGCATAATTTTTTCACGCGTAAAGCCAGGTTCACCGTGGATACCAATGCCAAGTTCAATTTCGTCGTCGCCAAGCTCAAAACCAGGATGTCCAACCTCGGGAACTGTACACGGAGAAAGAGCAACACCAAGCGTTTTAACAGAAGCAATTACTTTTTCGCCGAGTGCTTTTAGTTCTTCAAGGGATGCGCCTGCTTCTGCGGCTGCCCCGATAATTTTATGCACTAGAACCGTCCCAGCAACACCACGACGTCCAGTTGTAAAAGTACTGTCTTCAACAGCAATATCATCATCTACTACAATTTGTTCTACTTTAATATCATCGGCATCCGCTAAATCTGCCGCCATTTCAAAATTCATTACATCACCGGTATAATTTTTTACGATTAAAAGCACACCAGCGCCTTGATCTGCGGCTTTAATACCTTCATAAATTTGGTCTGGGGTTGGGGAAGTGAAAACATCGCCACATACAGCCGCAGAGAGCATTCCACGACCCACATAACCAGCATGAGCCGGTTCGTGACCAGAACCTCCGCCGCTTACTAGCCCGACTTTTCCTGGACGTTTATCATTTCTTGCAATGACGCGAGTTCCTTCGACACGGTGAACAACATCTGCGTGCGATTTAACTAAACCTTCCACCATCTGTTCTACTACTTGATCTGTACCGTTAAGAATCTTCTTCATCTGACAAAAAACCTCCTTTAAAATTGTCCTCTTACCTCAATTTCCCTTTACTAGAAAGTCAAAACGTGGTTGCTGTCTTTATTATACAACTTATAAAATGAAAACGCTTTAAAACTGCAAGAATGTGTCATAAATCCAGCAAAATGGTACAATGAAGAAGAGAATTTGAAAAGGGGAATTGTTATGCGAGATCAATCTAAAATGCCTTTAGTGGAACGGTTAGATGCTCATGCTAAATCCTGCCCAATATCACTCCATGTCCCAGGCCACAAAAGTGGAGCCATTTATCCAGCTGTATGGCAAAATTTATTAAAATGGGATGTAACAGAAATCACCGGGATGGACGACTTACATCACCCAGAAGACGTGATTTTGGAAGCAGAGGAGTTACTTTCTGAATGCTATGGAAGTAAAAAAAGCTATTTTCTAGTCAATGGGACAAGCGGAGGAAGCTTGGCGGTTATTATGGCAACGTTAAAGCGCGGGGAGAAAGTTTTAGTGCCAAGAGATGCACATAAATCAATCTTGCATGGCATCGAACTCGCCGGTGGAAAACCGATTTTCTTAACTCCGGCAACCAATAAAGAAGTCGGCGTCGCGAGTGGCGTGACAACCGAACTTCTGGAAGAAACCTTACATAATCACCCAGATATAAAACTATGTATTTTCACTTATCCGAGCTATTACGGAACGACTTTTAATTTGGAAAAATGTATTCGAATTGCGCATCAGTATGGCGCGGTTGTGTTTGTCGATGAGGCGCACGGGGCACATTTTTTAACGAGCTCTGAGTTTCCAAAAAGTGCAGTGGAGCTTGGTGCGGATGTAGTTGTTCAGTCGGCGCATAAGACGCTACCGGCGCTAACGATGGGATCCTATTTACATGTCGTGAATGATTTACCGGTTTTTGAAAAACTAGCTTATTATCTGCAAGTATTTCAAACGAGTAGCCCATCTTATTTAATCATGGCGTCACTTGATGCGGCGCGGAAATATGCGGCAACTTACACAGCGGCAGACGTTGAAGCTTTTTGGAAAATGCGCGCCAGATGGATTAAATGGCTAACAAAAAATAAATTTGAAGTTATTTTGCCGGATGATCCGCTTAAAATCATCGTCCGTAAAACAGGCTACACGGGCTACGAATTGCAAACGATTTTTGAAGAAAGTTCTTATTTCCCAGAGCTTGCCGACGAGTCACAAGTGTTACTGATTTTACCATTAATTAAAAAAGGGATTGATTTCACACCGATTAGTCGGATTCATTCTCCGTCGAAAAAAGAAATCGCGAAAGAACCATATGAAATGTCAGTGCCTTGCGCGTCAGGTCTTGCGTTAACTTACGAAGAAATGCACGCCCGCGCGACCGAATTTGTGTCATTAGATGAAGCTACGACACGCGTTTCGGCTGAAACAATCTCGCTTTATCCGCCGGGAATCCCAGCTATTATTCGCGGAGAAAGTATCACAGAAAAACATATCCGCGAACTAAAAAGTATTCGCTCGCGGCACTACCAAGGCGGCGAAAAACTAGCCGAGAATTACATCCGTATATTCCGCTAATTTATGCTATAATCAAACAGAAAGCGACGCGAAAGGGAAAGGAAATTACGAAATGAAAGCAATTTTTATTACACTTGAAGGTCCAGATGGTTCTGGAAAAACAACTGTCGGCACCCTGTTAAACCAAAAAATGGAAGAAGCGGGTATTGATTTCATTAAAACCCGTGAACCAGGTGGCAGCCCGATTTCAGAAAAAGTAAGAAATATCGTCCTCGGAATTGGCAATGAAGAAATGGATCCAAAAACAGAAGTACTGCTTATTGCAGGTGCACGCCGTCAACATGTTGTTGAAACAATTCGCCCAGCTCTAGCAGCAGGGAAAACAGTACTTTGTGACCGCTTTATGGATAGCTCTCTTGCGTACCAAGGAGCAGGACGTGACATGAATATGGAACAAGTTTTACAAGTGAATTTATATGCGATTGAAGATACAATCCCTGATCGGACCTACTACCTTGATGTACCCGCAGAAGTCGGCTTAGCTAGAATTGCTGCTAACAAAGGCCGCGAAGTTAATCGCCTAGACAAAGAGGACATTACTTACCACGAAAAAGTACAAAATGGTTATGAGAAAATTATCCAAATGTTTCCAGATCGTTTCATGCGAGTGGATGCAACAAAGACGCCAGAAGAGATTACTACTATTATTTTAGCAGATATTTTAAAGCAACTAACTTAACATTCCATGTGACTTAAGTACCAATCCATAAGTGCATATCGCTCTTTAAAAAAGGATTTGTTTGCTATAATAGAAAAAAGATAGATTTTTAGGAAGGGTTGATTTCTTTGAAACTCATATTTGCGATAGTCCAAGATCAAGATAGCAACCGTTTGTCTGACGCACTAACAAAAGGCAATTTCGGTGCGACAAAATTAGCTACTACGGGTGGATTTTTAAAAGCAGGAAACACCACATTTATTATCGGAACAGAAGATGAACGTGTAGATGATGCACTAGCGATAATCAAGGAAAACTGTAAAGCACGCGAACAAATGATGACACCATCCGCTTCCTTAGGTGTGACGGTAGATACGTATGTGCCTTACCCAATCGAAGTACAAGTTGGCGGCGCAACAGTGTTTGTAATGCCAGTTGAGAGTTTCCATCATTTTTAGGACAGATAGTGGGAAAGCAGGTTTGCGATAAGGGCTACCTGTTTTTCTTTTATTTCAGACCTTGGCAAATCAGTTTGAAATGTGTTACTATGTAAATGAAAAGAGAGCCATGCGCTAACATGACTCCCAAACAGCAGCACCGTTAAAAAGACGGTGGACAAGGTTTAAAAATTGATAGATAATCGTCTTTTCGCACCCGTCAAAGTGTAAAGACGATTATTTTTTTTGTTTATTAAAGTCTAGTATCAGCACAACCAATGTGGCAAAAGCCAACATTAAAGTCATTGCTTCAAATACAGACATGCTTTATTCCTTTCTAGGAGTAAAACCTTTGTAAACCATAGGCATCACCCCCTACTGAGGATTAGCCACCGTCTATTCACTTTGCTACTGCATTTACTATTAGAGCATTCAAAATTCTTTGACAAAAGTTATGTATTAAAAAATTTTCTTAATGACATACAGCAGAGATAAAATCTAGCCATACAATAAACTAGATAAAATATGGCATATACGCCTCCACTAGAAATAAGACGTGCACGATGGACTTAATTGCGAGTATAATATTTTCAATCAGATTAACTAAATTTAGATAGTAAGAGAAAATAAATATTATTAAGAAAGAAGGTTGTTATTCTGGGCTTAGAATGGTCAATAAAATCAAAAGAAGATTATGAAGAAATTTTGAAAATTATAGAAAAGAGTATTATTGATTCGGGGATAAAAGATGTGAGGTCATACTTCAATGGTTTTTGTGTGCCCTCTGGTATTGAAAAGTGGCCCGATTTAATGGATTTCAACATCTATCACACTAATGAAGAAACTTATATATATTGCTTATTAAATTCAAGCCTAGCAGAAGCCGAGTTAACGATGAAAAAGATTAAATGGGAATTGGATGCTTTAAACTATCAATGCGAGATAGATGAATTATAACCAATAGGCTCTGCTATTCAGGAACTGTTTAGTTTAATAAAAAAACCGCAGACAAAGCAATTTCTCGCTTTATCCGCAGTTTCAGACCTACCTCGCTCAGGAGTTAGGTTTTTTATATTCACTTAATCGTCAATTTTTGACCAACATGAATCATATTGCTTGTTAACTTATTCCAAGCTTTAATATTATCTACAGTTGTTTTATATTGTCTTGAAATGGCCCAAAGTGAGTCACCTTTTTTGACAGTGTATGTTTTTACTGCGGAGTTGCTTGGTTTATTTGTGCTTGGTTTAGCAGCGTTTGTGTTGTTTGTAGTTGTTCCAGCGCTAACTTTAAGTTTTTGTCCTGGGTAAATGAAATCGGATTTCAGGTTGTTCCAAGATTTTAGGTTAGCAACCGTGTAAACTTTAGCGTTGGTGCTAGTGCTTGGTTTAGACGTGTTGGTATTTGTGCTCGGTTTTGATGTGTTTGTGTTGTTTGTAGTTGTTCCAGCACTTACTTTAAGCTTTTGTCCTGGATAAATGAAATCGGATTTCAGGTTGTTCCAAGATTTTAAGTTGGCGATTGTTACTTTATGATTAGTCGCGATTCTCCAAAGCGAGTCGCCTTTAGCAACCGTGTAAACTTTAGCGTTAGTGCTAGTGCTTGGTTTCGATGTGTTAGTATTTGTGCTTGGTTTTGATGTATTCGTGTTGTTTGTCGTCGTACCAGCGCTAACTTTAAGTTTTTGTCCTGGGTAAATGAAATCGGATTTCAGGTTGTTCCAAGATTTTAGGTTAGCGATCGTTACTTTATGGTTGTTCGCGATTCTCCAAAGCGAGTCACCTTTTACGACTGTATAAATTTTAGCGTTGGAAGTGTTTGTATTTCCAGTGTTTCCGGTATTACCAGTATTCCCTGTGTTACCAGAATTTCCGCCAGTTGTTTTGCCGCTATCGTATTGCGTTAAATTATATCGGCTAATTAGGTCGTTTAATTTCGTTGCATAGGCTGTATCCGTTGCATAAGTTCCCGTTAAAGCTTTGGTTGCGTCTTTGTAGGACTTAGTATTACTTTTCCAAACTTTGGAGTAGTAATTTGAATTCCAGCTTGGGCCGTTACGAATAACTTTGGCATAGTCTTCAAGTGATTGATGGTAAGAAGGGTATTTTCTGAACTTAGCTGTGATTGTGTAGTAGTTTCCTTTACCGTCATCTTCTAATGTTTGTTTAGTGTATGATTGGCCGTTGTAAGCTCCTTTAATTCCAAATAGGTTATAGTTAGGAGCAGAGCCTAATTCACTTGTTCCATAAGCACTTTCTAAAATTGCTTGGGCGATCATGACAGATGCGTATAAGTCATTAGCTGCTGCGATTTGGGAAGAGGATGCTTGGATAGAATTAATAAAGCTTTGGATTGTAGCTCCTGAACGTAGCGCTGTTTTTTGTACTAAATTATAAGTCGCTGGAGTAGGAGAACTTGTTTTGTCATCTGGATTGCTGACTGTTATGGGTTCAGCTGGTGCTTTTTCAACTTGTTTTGCAACTGGTGCTTTTTCTGTAGGCGTAGTGGCTTGTTCTTTTGTTTCAGTTTGTTTTGTTTCGGTTTTATTTTCTACTGTTTTATCAGGTGTTGCTGTTTCAGTATTTGTGTTAGTTTCTGTTGAAGCAGTTGGATTTGCTGTTTTAGAAGATTCGTCTGCGGGTGCTGTTTCATCAGCGCTAACCATTACTTCAATTCCTGGAACAGTAACAGAGGTCGCTATGGCTGTAACTCCAGCAATTGTTGCCCCAGTTTTGAATTTGTTACTTTTTTTATTCTTCTTTTCTTCTTTCAAAGCTTCTAAAATACGTTCTTTTCTCGTTTTTTGCATGGTAAGTCACTTCCAATTCTTTTAAATATTCTACCTCCATTATTACACACTTCACATATCTTATGACTGTTATCGACAAATTGTAATTAAATTGTCAAAAAGGTCGGTATTTGTTATACTTAATATAAGCAAGTGCTTACTTAGTTGAACGGGGGTAAAATAATGATTACAAACGAATCCATCATGGATGCAACGCTTTGTATGATGGCAAAAAATGGCATAAAAGGCTCCACAACAAGACAATTAGCAGAAGCCGCTGGAATAAATGAAGCAACAATTTTTAAAAAATTTAAGAACAAAGATAATTTAATTCATATGACTCTTGAAGTGCAATTTGAAAGTATGAAAGCCGAAATCAATCAATTTTTTGATAAAGATTTTGAAAGTACTAAAGTATTTTTACGTCAAGCAAGTCAGTTTATTTCAGATATTTATGAAAAATATCGTGATTTCATGGTGATTTCTGTTCGGGAAATGGGCAGTAAAGATATGGAATTTATTGATCCGTCAATTGTCGAATATCTATACGAACGGGTTAATCAAAAAGTACAAGAAATGGTTCCAAGTAAGAACTCATCCCAAGAAGCAGATGCAATTTCTTTAATTTTAAATAGTGTTATTTTGCTAATCATGGTAGAGAAAGTGCGAGATGATATTTATAAACGCCCGCCAACGATTACGACAACTGCAGATGCCTTAGCAGATGTTTTGTTAAAATTATTGAAATAAATCACGAAAAGTTAAATAAAAGTTAAACATTTTACATTTTGTCTTGCGAGCATAGATTTTCTATGTTAAACTCGTAGACGATTAGAGCGATAATAAATATGTAGTTTTGCCTGTTAGGTGAGGCTCCTATGCAAACACAGGCCACTGCCCAAAAATGTCCAAAGACGCCAATGGGTAGAACAGGGATTGTCGGATTAAGGCTTTCCATAATGTGGCTAAGAGTAATTCTTTACGTTGTATAGTGCCAAAACTTTAGCGAGGGGAGTCTGTTTTAGTATGCGTATGAATTCAGAAGTCCTTGCCAAGGTTTTGGTAAGGACTTTTTTCATGTTTATTATGAAAATAATTATCTGGAAATGAAAATCTTTTTTTCAGACAATTACGCTTAAGTAAAATTCGGAAGGAGATGAAGGCAATGGCCCACCATCAGGAAGATGAAGTAGAAGAACCGGACTCGTATTATAGTAATCAAGCTGCAAGAGTGACTAACCTTCATCTCTGGCGCACATAAACGTTATTCTCAGCTTGCCTAGAAAGAATTGGAGGCAAGGAAAATGAAAAAAACACACGTAAAAATGCAAGGTAACAATTTGCTCAAAGAATCACAAATGGATAGAAATAAGATTTTAGAAAAATTAGGTGTAATGGAAACAGGACTAACGAACGTAGAGGTTACAGAAAGACTAGCCGAATTTGGTCCTAATCAAACAGTGGAAGAAAAGAAAGTATCGAATTTACGGTTATTTATCCGGGCGTTTAATGATCCTTTTATCTATATTTTAATCATGTTAATGGTGATTTCGTATTTAACAGATGATATGGAAGCGACAATAATTATGTCATTAATGATCTTAGCTAGTGGAATTCTTGGATTTGTTCAAACGAGTAGAGCAGAGCGGGCTAGCTACGCGTT
Source organism: Listeria sp. MAN/IMW/UF555 (assembly GCF_058684075.1). Taxonomy (NCBI): domain Bacteria; kingdom Bacillati; phylum Bacillota; class Bacilli; order Caryophanales; family Listeriaceae; genus Listeria; species Listeria sp. MAN/IMW/UF555. Next base: position 380,534 of record NZ_JBZWZS010000003.1, read on the forward strand.
AAAAAATATGGTGAAAAATAAAGTGAACGTTATTCGGAACGATGAAATGATTGTAGTAGCACAAGATGAAATCGTACCCGGAGATTTAATCGAAGTTTCAGCGGGGGATATTATTCCAGCAGATGCACGCGTTATTTCGGCGACAGATTTATTAATTAATCAGTCAGCACTTACAGGCGAATCAATTCCTTCAGAAAAATTTGTGGAAGACAAACGCGCTAATCCGGAGCTTTTTGAACGGGAAAACTTATTATTTATGGGGACAGATGTGTTAAGTGGGCACGGAAAGGCGGTTGTTTTACGAACAGGAAGCGCGACATTTTTCGGCTCATTGTCAATCGCAGCTACAGAACGTCGCGGCGACACTAGCTTTGATAAAGGCGTTAAGTCAATTTCGAAATTACTCTTTTATTTTATGGTTGTAATGGTTCCGATTGTATTTATGATTAACGGTCTTATGAAAGGCGAGTGGTTAGAAGCATTTCTTTATGCGGTAGCGATTGCGGTTGGGCTCACTCCTGAGATGCTACCGATGATCGTCAGCACGAACTTGGCAAAAGGCGCCATCAATATGTCGTCGAAAAAAGTAATTATGAAAGAACTGAGTGCAATTCAAAATATCGGCGCGATGGATATTTTATGTACGGATAAAACAGGCACGCTCACAGAAGATAAACTAGAACTTGTAAAATACATTGATAGTGCTGGTGAAACTTCCGAAAGTGTTCTAAACATGGCTTATTTAAACAGCTACTTCCAAACTGGCTGGAAAAACGTATTAGATCATGCTGTTATTGCCAAATTGGATGAAAATACTGCATCAGGATGGACAAAAGTTGGTGAAATCCCGTTTAATTTTGATCGGCGTCGTCTGAGTGTAGTAGTGGAAAATAATACAGAGACAAAGATGATTACAAAAGGCGCGGTAGAAGAAATGCTCACAGTATGCACTCATAAGGAATTTGGCGGTACTATTTCTACACTAACTGAATTAGAAAAGAATGAGCTTCAAGAAATGTGTGCAGAAATGAATCGCTCAGGAATTCGAGTAATTGGAGTAGCGTATAAAACTGGAAAAGCCGGCGAATCATTCACTAAAAAAGATGAAGAACAGATGATTATTGCAGGATTCCTAGGGTTCCGCGACCCAGTAAAAGCATCGACGAAAGAAGCAATTACACAGCTATTTAAGAACCAAATTAACGTGAAGGTTTTGACAGGAGATAACGAAATCGTTACGAAACGGATTTGTGAGGAAGTAGGTATACCAGCGAATGGATTTTTACTTGGCGGGGATATTGAAGACTTATCTGATGAAGAACTCACGCGCGAATTACGGAAATACCACATTTTTGCGAAATTAACACCAATGCAAAAATCGCGTATCATTGGTTTGCTAAAAAAAGCAGGACATACTGTTGGCTTCCTTGGAGACGGGATTAATGACGCGCCAGCACTTAGGAAAGCGGATGTTGGTATTTCTGTTGATACAGCGGCAGATATTACAAAAGACGCAAGCTCAGTAATTTTACTGGAAAAAAGTTTAACGGTATTAAATGATGCGGTTATGGAAGGGCGTAACGTATTTGGTAATATTTTAAAATACTTGAAAATGACAGCTAGTTCCAATTTTGGTAATGTGTTTAGTGTTTTGGTGGCAAGTGCATTTATTCCCTTTTTACCAATGCTATCTTTACATCTTTTACTACAAAATCTGCTTTATGATTTCTCACAATTAACGCTCCCTTGGGATAAAATGGATCGGTCGTTTTTGAAAAAGCCGCATCAATGGGAACAAAAAGGCATGTTGCGCTTTATTCTATGTATTGGGCCAGTAAGTTCGATTTTTGATATTGCGACGTTTCTAATTATGTGGTTTGTATTTAGTGCGAACACGGTAGCAGAGCAAGCTTTATTCCACAGTGGTTGGTTTGTTGTCGGCTTACTCACTCAAACTTTAGTTGTGCACATGATTCGGACAGAGAAAATACCTTTCATTCAAAGTCGGGCAGCTGCTCCGGTAATGATTGCGACACTAATCGTGATGGCATTAGGTATTGTGATTCCGTTTACCGGATTTGGTCACAGTATAGGTTTTGTGAGCTTACCTGGTAGTTATTTCCCATGGTTAATCCTTATTCTTGTTGGTTATATGGCTACGATGCAACTAGTGAAAACTCTTTACATTCGGAAATTCCGGGAGTGGATTTAAATGCGTGCGGGCCGACTGCTCTTTGTAACGTATTTGCTTCTGGCAGTATGGAGTTTGCTACTTGTTTATAGCACGAGTTATGGGGTTGCAATCATGCGTTACAAAGTGGATCCTAGTTATTTCTTTAATAGGCAGCTCCTCTTTTATGGTCTTGGTCTTTTGGGCTTGCTTATTTGCTCGCGTATAAATGTGAAATTATTTTATCAGCGGGTGACGTTGCGTATTCTTTCTTTGGGTCTTCTAGGTCTATTAGTTTTAGTGCTTGTAACGGGTAATGCGGCTAATAATGCTCAAAGATGGTTGTCTATTTTCGGAGTGACATTCCAGCCTACTGAAACTGTCAAATTGCTATTAATACTTGTGATTGCGACTGTTTTCTTGCGGAAAGGCTGCGGGGTGCGAGTACAACATTGGGTGCTAGGCTTTTTGTTTCTTACTATAGCATTAGTCTTCTTACAGCCGGATCTCGGCACGGCTTTAATTTTAGGTGTTATTGGGGTCGCTTTATTTTTAACGAGCGGAGTTGGCCTCTCACGCCTCGTCCGGGTATTTATCTGGGCTTTTGGTCTGTTAATCCTTGTAGCAACACTGATTTATTTCTTTCATCCTGATTTTTTTAGCACTGCAAAATTAGGCAGATTTGCTTTTTTGGATCCTTTTAACCTTGAAAACTTAGATGCTTCTTATCAACTTAGAAATGGCTACTATGCGATTGGAAGTGGTGGGATATTTGGGACTGGATTAGGAGGTAGCATCCAGAAATTAGGTTATTTGCCGGAGCCGCATACGGATTTTATTATGACGGTTATTGCGGAAGAGCTTGGTGTTTTTGGTGTTATTTGGACGATTTTTTTATTAATGTTACTCAGTTTTACCGCACTTTATATTGCTGTTTGTAGTCATTTTATTTTCGATTCGATGGTTTGTATTGGAGTTGCCGCTTGGATTTCGGTGCAGATGTTTTTGAATCTTGGAGGAGTGAGTGGGATTATTCCGCTTACTGGAGTTCCGCTGCCGTTTATTAGTTACGGGGGTAGTTCGGTAGTCATGCTTTCATGCGCAGTTGGGTTTGTAATGGCTGCTGCAAGGCGGAACTTACTAGCTAAATCTAGAGAGGTCGTGTATTTATGAAGCGGGATATTCAATATAATCGAATTATTTTATCGGTGTTCTTATTGTCGTTAGTGAGTTGTGTAGCGATTTATTTTGCTCAGAAGACAAACCAGTATGATACCAATTTTTTAGGAATGCAGTTGGTGTTTTTGGTAATTGGGGGACTTACCTGTTTTGGTGTTTCGCGCCTGCCGGTAGAGTTTTTGCGACACCATGCGATTTGGCTCTACGTCATTATGGTGATTACACTACTTGGAATACTCATCCCAAACCCTTTAGTCCAAAATATAAACGGGGCAACGCGGTGGTATCGCTTCGCTGGATTGTCCTTCCAACCATCTGAAGTGGTCAAATCGATTTTTATTTTTGTATTGGCACATTTTGCTGTAAAATATCAAGCGCAGAAATGGAAGCAGTTAGGCATTTTAGCGGCGCTTACTGGGGTTGTTTTGCTATTAATTATGAAACAACCAGATCTTGGTACGACAATTGTTTACGGAGTTACGGCGCTTGCGATTATTTTGCTTGCTATAAAATCAACTAAATTAATGGTTGGCATTATAACTATCATTTTAACGACAGTGACGGTTGGAATGTATGTAGTCGTTTATCATATTAGTTTACTGGAAAAAATCGGCTTTCATGCTTATCAATTTGCGCGGATTCAGACGTGGCTTGACCCTACTACTGATCCAGATGCGGTCTATCAACTTAATTTATCGATGAAGGCTGTTGGTTCGGGGATGATGACTGGTAGTTCTGGTACAAACGCTTATATTCCTGAAAGTCATACAGATATGATCTTTAGTACGATTGGTCATCAATTTGGCTTTGTTGGTGTCAGTTTGTTGTTAATTTTATTTATGCTACTTATTCATCAATTAATTATGGCAGCTCTTTTGATGAAGAATACTTTTTCTTCGCTAGTTTTAGCAGGTTTTGCTGTAAGTTTTGCATTTAATATTTTTGAGAACATTGGTATGACAGTCGGACTTATGCCGCTTACGGGGATTCCGCTTCCTTTTATCAGTTATGGTGGGAGCGCGGTGCTTGGTAATTTCATTGCAATAGGTGTTGTATTAGCGATTATCCGGTCAGACGCCGATTTAGTAGAAGAAAAAAACCAGCTGTTTGAACTATCCCCTAAAAAACATTAATTTTAGGGGAAGTCCAGACAATGTTGATGAAGGATTTTTTGCTTGGATAGAGAATACTGTAATTATATGGTATAATCCTTGTGAAATAGAAAACAAACTCAGTAAGTGGAAATTAAATAAAGGGAGGCAAGAAGTATGTCTTGGATAACGCCTTACGTCCCAATTATAATAGAAGCTGTGTTAGTTATTGGTATTGTTTTTATAGGATTTAAGCTTTATAAAAAGTTTCGATTATCAAAGAAATAACATGAATAAAAAAAGATTCCTAAAGTTAGTTCTGAAAATCTAACTCTAGGGATCTTTTTTTCATATTATTAAATAAAAAGTCACATAAAAATAGAGTGGAAAAAATCCACTCTATTAATAGTTTAACTTTAGGGGGTCACTACAAATATGACAACCCTGTTTTTATTTATTCTTATAAAGGTCTACAATTTCTTTCGCTAAATCTTTGAAAGTGATTGCATTCATTAAATGATCTTGTGCGTGAACGAGTAGAAGGGAAACTTCTGTTTTTTCGCCACGTGCTTCACCTTGTATAAGTTTTGTTTGAGAATGATGCGCTTCAAGTAGTGCTTGTTCTGCTTGGGCGATTTGTTCGTCTGCTTGAGCGAAATCCCCTTTTTTAGCGGAATCAATAGCTAACATAGCGTCACTTTTGGCATTACCACCGAACACGATCAAGCTCATAATAGTTTGCTCTAAATCCATCTGTAAACACGTCCTTAAAGTTTTGGTTTTTAAAAATTATTCAGCAGTAACGCCTTCAGCAGCAAGTGCTTCTCTTTCACGACGTAGCTCTTGGATTTGAGCGATTTTCGCGAATGGAAGGAAGATTAGGATAGATAGACCTAAGTTTACAGCTGCAAGTACGCCACCAGCGATACTTTGTGTTGCAAGTGCTCCACCGATAATTGGTGGTGTAGTCCAAGGAGTTACGATAGTACAAGCTGGTACCCAACCAATAGCTGTTGCAAAGTAAGCTACAGTTACAAGTACAAGTGGTGCCAAGATGTACGGAATGAACATAATTGGATTCAAGACGATTGGAAGACCAAACATCATTGGTTCGTTAATGTTGAAAAGACCTGGCGCTGCAGACAATTTAGAAACTGTCATGTACGCTTTGTGTTTACGAGCTACGATAAAGATAGCAATGATTAAACCGATAGTTGCCCCAGTTCCGCCTAAGTTAACGAAAGAGTCAAAGAAAGGTTTGTTAACGATGTAAGGAAGTTCTTTACCAGCTTCTAGTGCTTTTACGTTAGCTTCGATAGCTGGGATGTTGATTGTTTGCATGAACGGGTCGATAATGTTCGCACCGTGTAAACCAAAGAACCAAAGGAAAGCAGAAACGAATGCCAAGAGTAATGCTGCTGGCAAGGAGTTTGCAAGACCCATGAACGGTTCTTGAACTAATTCATAGAAAGAAATTACTAAGTTAGTCACACCAGCTGCTTGGAAGAACGCAGTGATAAGACCAAAGATAGAAACAGTGATCATTGCAGGGAATAAAGCTGCGAATGAACGAGAAACTGCCGGTGGAACACCATCAGGCATGTTGATAATTAGTTTCGGGCTACCACTCAAGCGAGTGAAGATTTCAGTTGAAAGAATTGCAATAATAAGTGCTAAGAAAAGACCAGTTGATCCAAGACCACCAGTGTTTGCAACGCCGTCAGCACCTGGAGCAATTGCGCCAATAGTGAAGAAAGTTGCTACAGAAACTACTGCGGAAGAAAGTGGATCTTTGTCATAAGATTTAGCTAAGTTGTAAGCTACAGTGAAAGCGATAAGTAATGCTAAGATAGCAAAAGTACCGTTCCAAACGTTTCCGCCGAATGCTTGCCAAGTTCCTTCACCAAATAAGTTATTCATGAATTTTTGGTAAGCTGGAATTGGGAAGTTGTTAATTAAAACGGCGAAAGACCCTAGAATCATAAGTGGCATAGTTGTAATGAAACCATCACGGATTGCTACTAAATGACGTTGTCCACCAATTTTGGCAGCGTAGGGAATGAAATATTTCTCCATAAATGCGATAAAACCATTCATTTTTTATTCTCCTTTTTTGAGGGATAAAGTAATAGCCGGGTTAAGACGAATACATAATTTCTAAAACATGGCGTTATTACTATACCTCTTTAGTTTTTTATAATTTTCAGCTAGCTAGCTGTAATTACCCTCTTTTTTACTTCATTAAATCTAATGCTTGTTCTAAAACTTTGTCGCCTTTCATCATTCCATAATCAACACTGTTAATAACAGCTAATGGAATACCTTTTGGCTCCAATTTTTTCTTCATGTTTCCTTCTAAGAAACGTACTTGTGGTCCAAGTAATAAAACATCAATTTCGTCTAAATGGTTAGCTGCTTCTGCTTCGGCAACTGCAAAGATTTTTGCTTCAAGACCTTTTTCTGCAGCGGCTTTTTCCATTTTTGTAACTAGTAAGCTGGTAGACATACCTGCTGAACATACTAACATGATTGTTTTCATGATTATTTCCTCCTCTAGATAATTCTCTTAACACTTATTATATATGCAAGTACCGTGCCAACTTTAAATGTGGCTATAAAAGGGTTTTCATTTTGTTTTTTGCTTACACATTGGCTTTTTTTGTGTGTAAATTTTACACACATAGAGATATTAACGGAATCTTTATGCGGAGCTTTAGAATCTTAACACTGTCTTTATGCATTTGTTGTTAGGATAAAGGGTGGAAAGAGTACTTTGAAGGGGTGAACGGAAATGGGTGTTGTTCTAGTGATTGCTGGAATAATCGGTTTAGGGTTATTGGTATATTTATTTTATGTGTTATTTAGAGGTGAGAACTTATGAAGTATATCGTGATGCAAGATGTGTTTTTTATTGTATTGTTATTAGTTTTAGCAGTACCTCTAGGAATTTATATGTATAAAGTAATGATTGGTGAAAAGGTGTTTTTATCAAGGGTACTTGAGCCAGTTGAACGATTTGGTTATCGGTTGATGGGTGTGAATGCAGCTGGGATGTCAGCGAAGCGTTATGCTGGATCTGTTCTTGCTTTTAGTGCGGTTGGTTTTATATTTGTGATGGCGGTGCTGATGTTACAAGGGTTTTTACCGCTTAATCCAGAAGGTATGAAGGGGCTTAGCTTTAGTCTTGCGTTTAATACGGCGGCGAGCTTTGTGTCGAATACGAACTGGCAAGCTTACTCTGGTGAGGCGGCTTTATCGTATTTTTCGCAGTCAATTGGCTTAACTGTACAGAATTTTGTTTCAGCGGCGACGGGGATTGCAGTGTTATTTGCGGTAATTCGTGGCTTTATATGGAAGAAACAGAAAACCGTGGGCAATTTTTGGCAAGATTTATTTAGGGTGACGCTTTATATTTTACTACCGCTTTCGCTTGTTTTGGCAATTCTTTTGGTGTCACAAGGTGTGGTGCAATCATTTGCTGATTATTCGGTGGTTGAATCGCTTGAAAATGGAGCAAAACAATTGATTCCGCTTGGTCCAGCTGCAAGTCAAATTGCGATTAAGCAACTGGGAACGAATGGTGGAGGCTTTTTCGGGGCAAATTCGGCGTTTCCTTTTGAAAATCCGTCGAGTTTTACTAATTTATTAGAGATGCTTGCGATTTTGCTTATTCCTGTGGCACTTGTTGTGATGTTTGGACGTGCGGTGAAGGACAGTAAACAAGGGCGTGCGATTATGACAGCAATGATGATTGTGTTTGTTGTTGGGGTAGTTGCGATTACGATTTCAGAACAATTCGCTGGTCCAAGTTATCAAGGTGTTACTACTTCTGGAAGTATGGAAGGTAAAGAGGTGCGTTTTGGTGTTGGCGGATCGTCGCTTTTTGCGGCTTCTACGACGGCTGCTTCAAACGGCGCTGTTAATGCGATGCACGATAGCTTGACTCCGCTCGGTGGGCTAGTTCCAATGTTCTTTATGCAGCTTGGTGAAGTTATTTTTGGCGGTGTTGGTAGCGGGCTTTATGGAATGATTGGCTTTATTATTTTGACGGTGTTTATCGCTGGGCTTTTGGTTGGGCGGACACCAGAATATTTAGGGAAGAAAATTGAACCATATGATATGAAAATGGTTTGTTTACTCATTTTAGTTCCACCGTTATTAACTTTATTTGGAACTGCGGTTGCGGTAATGATGCCGAGTGTGCAGGCTTCCGTTTCGGCGAGTGGGGCGCATGGTTTTTCTGAGGTGCTCTATGCTTTCACCTCTATGGGAAATAATAATGGTAGTGCTTTTGCTGGATTTGCGGCAGACACGACGTTTACAAATATGGTCGGCGCGGTAATGATGTTGCTAGCACGATTTATCCCGCTGATTGCGGCACTTTACTTGGCTCAAAATATGGCTGGAAAGAGTCCGGTTGCAGCAAGTAGTGGAACGTTATCGACGAAAAATGGCATGTTTATCGGTCTTTTAATTGGAGTAGTAGTGCTTGTTGGCGCACTTAGTTTCTTGCCGGCGCTTGCACTAGGACCGATTGCGGACTTCTTTACAACTTTCAAATGAGGTGAATGGAAATGATGGAAAATGGTATTTGGAAAGATGCATTAATTCAGTCGATGAAAAAATTGTCTCCAAAACTACAAGTGAAAAATCCAGTGATGTTACTCGTATATGTTGGCGCGATTTTAGCAACAAGCCTTTATTTTCTTGGTTTTTTCGGAATTTCAGATGAGAAAGCTGGTTATACGCTCGCAATTGCGCTGATTTTATGGTTTACTGTTTTGTTTGCAAATTTTGCGGAGGCAATTGCAGAAGGGCGTGGCCGTGCTCAAGCAGACAGTTTAAAAATGGCTCGAAAAGACGTTTTAGCTCGGAAATTAAAAAATTTAGAAGATAAATCTGATGTTATAGAAGTAGCTTCGAATGATTTGAAAAAAGGGGATATTGTTTACGTGCTTGCGAATGAACAAATCCCGATGGACGGTGAAGTTATTGAAGGTGCGGCCTCTGTTGATGAAAGTGCGATAACGGGGGAATCCGCGCCGGTAATTCGCGAGTCTGGTGGCGATAGAAGTGCTGTTACAGGAGGAACTACCCTTGTTTCTGACTGGCTTGTTATTCGTGTGACGGCTGTTTCTGGGGAAAGTTTCTTAGATAAAATGATTGCGATGGTAGAAGGCGCTTCACGGAAAAAAACACCAAATGAGATTGCGCTACAAATTTTACTTGTGACACTGTCAATTATTTTCTTGGCAGTTTCAGCGACACTTTTACCATTTACCGAATTTGCGAGTAAACAAGCAGGGGCGGGATCGGCAATTTCGATTACAAATGTGATTGCTTTACTTGTTTGTTTAGCACCAACCACTATTGGCGCATTGCTTTCGTCCATTGGGATTGCTGGAATGAGCCGTTTAAATCAAGCGAATGTTTTAGCAATGAGCGGCCGGGCAATTGAGGCAGCTGGCGATGTGGATGTACTTTTACTTGATAAAACTGGAACGATTACGCTTGGAAACCGGAAAGCGAGCGAATTTTTACCGGTGGATGGGGTGACCGAACAAGAGTTAGCAGATGCGGCTCAACTGTCCTCTATTGCGGATGAAACTGCAGAAGGTCGAAGCATTGTTGTATTAGCAAAAGAACGTTTCGACATTCGCGGACGAGATTTCGCGGAAATGCACGCAGAATTTGTACCTTTCACTGCAACGACACGAATGAGTGGAATCGATTATCAAGGAAACACAATTCGAAAAGGTGCGGCTGATGCAGTTCGTGCGTATGTATCTGCAAATGGCGGCACGTACCCAAAAGAATGCGATACGATTGTAAGCAAAGTGGCTGGCGCTGGTGGAACGCCGCTTGTAGTAGTCCGAAATAATAAAGTGCTAGGCGTTATATATTTAAAAGACATCGTGAAAAATGGGGTGAAAGAACGTTTCCTTGATTTGCGAAAAATGGGTATTAAAACCATTATGATTACTGGTGATAACCCAATGACCGCGGCGGCAATTGCGGCAGAAGCTGGAGTGGATGATTTTCTAGCTGAAGCAACTCCAGAAGCAAAATTGGAATTAATTCGCGAATATCAACGAGAAGGGCATTTGGTTGCAATGACAGGAGATGGCACAAACGACGCACCAGCTCTTGCGCAAGCCGATGTTGCTGTGGCGATGAATACAGGAACGCAAGCTGCCAAAGAAGCGGGAAATATGGTGGACCTTGATTCTAGCCCAACTAAATTAATTGATATTGTTCGTATCGGAAAACAACTTTTAATGACTCGCGGAGCTTTGACTACATTTAGTGTTGCCAACGATTTGGCGAAATACTTTGCGATTATTCCTGTGCTATTTTACGGGATTTTCCCACAACTTGAAGCACTTAACTTGATGGATTTAACAAGCCCTACGAGTGCGATTTTGTCCGCGATTATTTATAACGCAGTGATTATTATTTTCTTAATTCCGTTATCTTTAAAAGGCGTGAAATATCGTGAAATGCCAGCTGGAAAATTATTAAGTCGCAATATGTTGATTTACGGTCTTGGTGGTTTAATTGCACCATTTATTGCGATTAAATTAATTGATATGCTGTTAACTGTTTTAGGAATCGTTTAAGAGGGGGAGAGAACATGAAAAGATTTATGCAAATTTGGAAGCCTGCAGTAGTGGGATTTCTACTTTTAACATTGGTGTGTGGCGTGATTTATCCAGGGGTTGTCATAATTATTGCAGGTGCGGCTTTTCAGGACAAAGCAAATGGCAGTATAATAGAAGGAAAGTTAGCAGACGGGGAATCAGGAAAATATGGTTCTACCGAAATTGGTCAAACATTTACTCAGCCTGAATACTTAATCGGGCGAGCTGCGAGTGACGGGGCGGCGACTAATTTAAACCCAACTAGCGAAGAACAAAAACAATTAGTAGAAAAACGAATTGCTTGGTGGCACAAACTAGATCCGACGAACAATCGAGTTATTCCAATGGATCTCGTAACAGCATCAGCAAGTGGCGTGGATCCGGATATTTCAGAGGCTGCCGCGGCATATCAAGTAGACCGAATTTCGAGAGAACGAGGTATTTCTACCAAAGTGGTTAAAGAAATCGTTGCTGAAAACACAAGCAAGCGATTGTTAGGTTTTTGGGGTGAGCCGACTGTGAACGTATTACAAGTGAATGTGGCATTAGATAGTTTGAAAATGTAAGTAGTTGGAGGCGAGCATATGGAGACGAATCGTCCAAGTCCGGATGCGCTACTCGTGAATTTGCAAGAAGAGGCAGATTCATCAGTAGGTAAATTAAAAATATATTTTGGATTTGCAGCAGGTGTTGGGAAAACTTATGCCATGTTAAGTGACGCCAAAGATCAATTAGCAGCAGGTGTGGATGTCGTGGCGGGTTATATTGAACCCCATGCCCGCGAGGAAACTCTAAGAATGTTAGAAGGAATTCCGATTATCCCTCCTAAAGCAATCAATCATAAAAATATCGCGCTCAAAGAATTCGATTTGGACGAAGCGTTGAAACGAAAACCAGAACTTATTTTGGTAGACGAACTCGCACATACGAATGCATCAGGCGTACGCAATAAGAAACGTTTCCAAGATGTGGAAGAATTGCTTCAAGCGGGAATTGATGTATATACGACTGTCAATGTGCAACATATTGAAAGTTTAAACGATATTGTAGAAGGCATCACCAAGGTAGCTGTTCGCGAAACGATTCCTGACTATGTTTTTGATGAGGCGGACCGAGTTAAGTTAATTGATATTGAACCCGATGAACTTCTAAAACGACTAGAACAAGGCAAAATTTACCAACCAGCGCGCGCAAAAACAGCGATGCAGAACTTCTTCACTAGAGAAAATTTAAAACTCTTACGCGAAATTGCGATGCGAAAAGCGGCCGACCGAATTAGTCATGAATACGATCAAACAGGGATTTATCCAGAAAAACGGGCGAGTAGTAAATGGCTAGTCTGTATTGGGACATCGCCTTCGTCTGCAAAACTCATTCGCTGGACAGCGCGCACTGCCGAGGCTTTCCGCGCACCGTGGACTGCCCTTTATATTGAAAATGAAGAAAATGATTACATGACTAAAGCGGAGAAAAAATGTTTGCGGGAAACGATGGAACTCGCTGAACGACTTGGCGCGGAAATTGTCACCCTCGCCGGACATGACATTGCAGAAACAGTAGCTGAGTATGCCCGGTTGACTGGTGTGACAAATATTGTTGTCGGGAAATCACGTCGTCGCATGGGTTTAAGATCTTTATTTGAAGATGATTTTGAGGATCGTCTCATTACACACCTTGATAACGTCGATATGCATATTATTCCCTCAAGCCAACCGCAAACTAAAAAACGTCGAATGAAAATACGTTTTAAAAGCTTTTTAACCTGGCATGATATGGCAAAAATGATTTTACTACTAACATTGGCAACGGCGATTTGTGTTGGTCTAAGTGAATTTGGCATCGGTGATCAAAATGTTATTATGGTATATATTTTATCCGTGTTAATTATTTCTCGCGTAACAAGCGGCTATGTTTATGGCGTTATGGGTTCTATCATTGGCGTTATGTTATTTAATTTCTTTTTCACGACGCCACTTTATACGTTTAATACAATTCAAGCGGGCTATCCGGTGACGTTCGGAATTATGCTTTTAGTTGCTCTTATTACTAGTGCGCTAACTGTCCGAATTAAAACGCAAGCTAGCCTGGCCGTTGAGCGAGAACGTCGAACCGAAGTGCTTTATGAAATCAATAAGCGGCTATTAGTTACCCGCAATTTAAAAGGAATTATTGATTTAACCAACGAATATATTTTGCATTTATTTAGCCGCTCCGTTATTTTTTATTCTGCGGATCCTGCTAAAAGTAATAAAGGGATTTTCGTACAAGCAGAAGGAAAAGAAGATGCCAGTGCGCTTCTTAGTGCGGATGAAGAAGCTGTCGCGCATTGGGTATTTAAAAATAAAAAGCGGGCGGGTGCTGGGACGGATACGCTAATGGGGGCATTTGGTTATTATATGCCAGTGATGTCACAAGGAAAAGTGCTTGGTGTCATTGGCGTTTCTTGCTCCCCAGAAGATGGTCCACTTACACAAGATAATCGGATCTTTTTACGAATGATTAGCTCTCAAGTGGCACTAGCTCTAGAACGGCAATATTTATCCGAAGAACAACGCCAAATCGTCATCGAATCTGCAAAAGAAAAAATGAGAAGCAATTTACTTCGGGCGATTTCGCATGATTTAAGAACACCGCTCACTGGTATTGTTGGAGCAAGTTCTGCCTTACTTGAAAAAGAAACTGAGTTAGATAAAGAAACGGAACATAATTTAATTAAAGGTATTAAAGATGACTCTGGCTGGCTCATTCGGATGGTTGAGAATTTACTTTCTGTGACGAGAATTAGTGAAGGATTGGTGAGTTTGGAACGAGCTCCAGAAGCCGTAGAAGAAATTGTTGGTGAGGCTGTCGGTCGAATTAAAAAACGTTTCGCAGACCGAACAATCCATGTCAAAGTACCGCGCGACCTTCTTATGGTTCCGATGGATGGCACGTTAATTGAGCAAGTCCTTATTAATTTAATGGAAAATGCGTTGCGACATGGTGGATCTGATGCGGAAGTTTGGGTGAACGTGACGAAAACGAAGAAAAGTGCGGTTTTTAGTGTGCGCGATAACGGAAAAGGCATTCCAGAAAATCGCTTGCCAGATTTATTTGATACTTTTGCTGTGGAAGCGAGAGAACGTTCGGATATGTCACGCGGATTAGGACTTGGTTTATCGATTTGTATGTCGATTATTCGAGCACATGACGGGACTTTAGAAGCGAAAAACAATGAACATGGTGGGGCGACATTCTGGTTCACTTTGCCACTAGACGGAGGAGATGGAAAATGAACAGCAAACGACTTGTGCTAATTGTGGAAGATGAAGAAGGCATTAGCAATTTTATTTCAGCTGTTTTGACGGCGAGCGATTATGCGGTGATTAAAGCAGTGAACGGTAAAGAAGCGCTAGAACAGACGGCCAGCCATTCGCCAGATGTGGTGTTACTTGACCTAGGTTTGCCAGATGTGGAAGGACTAGACGTGCTTCGGGATATTCGCGTTTGGTCGAAAGTGCCGATTATTGTCGTATCCGCGCGCGATCATGAACGAGAAAAAGTAACGGCACTTGACCTTGGCGCAGATGATTATATCACGAAACCATTCGGCACATCGGAACTACTGGCACGCATTCGAACTGCCCTTAGACACATTCAACCGAGCAGTAAAGAAGCGTCAAATGACCATATTATTCGCATTCAAGACCTGTATATTGATGATGACCGCCGACTTGTCAAAATGGGCGACACGGAAATTCACTTTACGCCGATTGAATATAAAATTTTGCTCCTATTAGCACGTCACGCTGGGAAAGTTCTCACGCATGACTATATTATCCGAGAAATTTGGGGCCCTTATTCAAGTGAAAATCAAGCACTTCGGGTCAATATGAGTAATATCAGGCGTAAAATCGAACAAAATCCTGCTGAACCTGCCTATATTTTGACAGAAGTAGGGGTTGGGTACCGGATGGCAGAAGAATAATAATATGTTATGATAAAAATAAACGCCAGGAGGAATTAACATGCATAAAACAATCCGTAGCGTAGACGTTTATTATGAAAAATATGGTGAAGGAATACCAATAATAATGATTCATGGCTTTGCACCTGATTCGCAGCTGATGATTGGTTGTATGGAGCCAGTCTTTGATAAGGAAAGTCCATTTTCACGTATTTATGTGGATTTGCCTGGAATGGGGAAAACCGAGAATTACGACTCAATTCAAAGTGCTGACCATGTACTCACTCTTTTACTAGAATTTATTGAAGCTGTAATTCCGGGCGAGCAATTTGTACTCGCCGGAGAATCGTATGGTGGTTATTTAGCTCGCGGAATCGCAGCGAAAATGCCAGATAGAGTACTTGGAGTCTTGCTTATTTGCCCAGTCATTTATCCTGAAAAGGAAAGAAGAACTTTACCCGAACAAAAAGTCATGTACCAAGATGATACGTTTGTACGGTCGCTATCCAAAGAAGACCGAGCGTACTTTTCAAAAAGTGGCGTTATTTTAACAGCAAGAAACTGGAATCGTTTCTTGGCGGAAGTGATGGCGGGAATGATTAATGCAGATGGAGAATTTTTAGACCGATTATCCGCGAATTATGCGCTTAGCTTTGATCCAGACGAAAAAGCGCAATTCGATGTACCGGGATTATTCTTGTTTGGTCGTCAAGATGATCACGTGGGATACGCAGACGGGCTTACATTGCTTGAAAAATATCCACATGCTTCTTTTGCTATCCTTGATTTTGCGGGACATAATTTACAAATTGAACAACCAAAAATATTTACAACAATGGTAGAGGATTTCTTGTTCCGCGTGAAACCAGAATAAGTTAACCTTTGTGACCACCAACCATTTCAGAACGTTTTAATCCTGTCGCTCCATTTAGTAAACTGCTCGCATGCATAAGTGATTTAAAACCATAGCGAGTGCGAATTTTATCGACAGTTACTTCTAATTGCTCGTGATTTAATGTGCGGGTGGCATCCTCAAATAGATTGAGTTGCAGTCCGGTTTTTAAAGTGAGTTTACCACACGAAATCGCAATGGAGCGCACGGGTTCTCGTTCATCGTAACGTCTGAATAGTTGCAGGAAATAAGGAATAAGAGCATGACTACTACTAGTAGAAGGGATTTTAGCTTGATGGCTGAATCCTTTTTTTATGCTGTATTTACTGTAGCCGATACTTAAATGAATAACCTCCGTATCCACATGGTTTTGTCGTAAGCGCATCGCTACTTCCTCAACCATTTCACGAATAACTATCTCCACTTCAGCGGGAATATGATAGTCTTTTTCAAGAATCTGGCTTTTCCCGTAGCTTTTACTAACAGGAACATATTTTTCGTTTAAAAGGCTGTAATCAATTCCGTGTGCGTGATAGTAAAGCTGTTCACCAACAACTCCCATTGCGTTTTTTAATACTTGCGGCGGAGTTTGACTAAGTTGATACATATTGAAAATCCCCATTTTTTGCAGTCGAATGGCAGTCCTCCGACCAATTCCGCATACATCATCCAAATGTCTGATTTTCCAAATGGTCTCGGGAACATCTTCATAGCGCCATTCAGCGATGCCGTCTTCCCGGTTTTTGGCCACATTATCGAGCGCGAGTTTGGCAAGAAGAGGGTTGTCGCCAATACCAACCGTGACATACAGCCGCAATTCCTCTAAAATATCACGCTGGATTTTGCGAACAATTTCTTCCGTGCTACCGAATAACAGGTGCGATCCGGTGATGTCTAAAAAACATTCATCAATACTATAAACGTGAATAAACTCAGCGGGAACATAACGTCTGAAAATAGCTTGAATCATCGCGTTTACTTTTAAATATAGTTTCATTCGCGGTGGTGCGATAATAATGCGCTTATCCCAAGTCGGGAGTTCATACATTCTTGAGCCAGTTTTAATGTGGTGTTCTTGTTTCATTTTTGGCGTTGCAGCTAAAACGAGACCACCAGCCCGGTCGGCGTTACTCATTACTACTAAATAAGCTTCAAGTGGATTCAGCCGACGTTTAACACACTCAACAGAGGCGAAAAAACGACTTAATATCGATGCACAAAATATCACGGCGCGGTGCACGGCTATAATCTTCTACTTGTACCATTTGTCGACACTCCTTTCTTCTACGTTTCGAATAGCAGAGAAGGAAAGTGGGACAGTGCCCTCAGAATTTTTAATGTAAATGGTGTTGTTCTCCACGCCTGAAATACGACCAATAATATCATTTTCAGGAGCAGATTCTGGGTTTAATGGCTTTTTCTGGATAACAAGCGTAGACTGATGTGTCATCGCGTTAGCTAGCACGCTTTCGATAAATTCTGTAGTCATAGCTTCTTTCCATACTAAAGTTGGTTCAGCGTCTTGCATTGCTTCTGTATGCTCGCTTAATAAAAAACCGCCCCATTTCTTCATGCCGCGATCTTGGTAGCTCATATGATGACACCTCCAATATTTTCAAATAATTAGCTGTTGCTTAAATATATTATACGAACAAACGTTCTTGTTTACAATGTGTAAATGTCCTCATTTATGCTAGCAAAACGGGAAAAAATTACTATTTGTGAACTATTAATAAAGTGGACATAAAAAAAGACCAAGCCTATAAAATTAGACTTGGACTTTTTTTATTTTAAGCGTGGCTGTCTTCGTATGCTGTGATTTGCCCCACACGATTTGCGTGTCTGCCACCTTCATACGCTGTTTCTAACCAAATTTTGACAATATCTTCTGCTAGTCCCGGACCTATGACTCTCGCTCCAAGTGCAAGGACATTTGTATCATTATGTTCGCGCGTTGCATGGGCGCTAAATGTATCGCCAACAAGTGCGCAACGAATACCTTTTACTTTATTAGCTGCGATACTCATACCAATACCTGTGCCACAAACTAAAATCCCGCGGTCGACTTCATTATTCACGACTTTTTCGCTGACCGTAATCGCGAGCCCCGGATAATCCACTGATTCTGGTGCTTCGGGTCCGAATTCTTCATAACTAATTCCAACGCTTTCAAGATAAGAAATAATACTTTTTCGTAACTCAATTCCGCCATGGTCTGAAGCAATGGCAACTTTACTAACTGTCATTTTTTCTCCTCCTGCCGTATAATCAATACCTTCATTATACATGAATTAGAGTTTTTCGACAGTCTTTCTGTTACGCCATGGTTTCGCATGAACAATAATTACGTCGCAAGGTGCATGAGCGGCCGTATATTCAGAAACACTACCAAGAATAAATTGCTCTGTTGCTGAAAGTCCAGTTGCACCAACTAAAATTAAATCGGGTTCAAAATTTCGCGTTATTTTTTTATTAAAGGTAGTTTTTGGTGTACCAAAGTGAACAAAAGTTTCTACATGCGTGACACCAGCTTTTTCGGCCTCTTTTTTGTACATTTCAACTAATTCTTCTCCGTATGCTTTGGCTTTTTTTGCATAGGTTTGTTCATAATCAATTAGTGGTGCAATTCGGCGTACATCGGCAACAAAACCAATACCAAGCGTGGCACCATCCATTTTGGCAAATTGAACAGCTCGTCTTAGTGCGGCTTCCGCTTCGTTTGATCCATCAACACCAACAAGAATCCGTTTGTAAGCAGACATTTTGTATCACCCTCTCAAAAGTTTTTCCCTTATTTACTTAATACCCGTAAATAAAAGAAAGAAGCATGATTGAAGATAAAAATTTGTGGTACTATGAGAAAAAGGAGGTTTCTTTATGGCAAAGCTTGCGAGTTTTTATCCAATTGTAGCTACACCAAAACGTGACGGCTATAAAGAATATCTACCGAATGCGCAGATGATAGAAATTTCCCGGGAAATAATTTAGTAGTTCCTGATTTATGTAATGCAACAAAATGTCGCAAATATACAATGAAAAACGAATATGCTTTGTTAAAATAACAATATGGAGGGGCTTACAATGATTAATGAATTTGCTTGGATACGGGAGGAAATCAGTGGTCTTAAAGGAGTCCAGTATTCTTTTAAAGAAGAATGGGGAGCGGAGCGCTATCATGTTTTGGATCAGCTAATGGCAATGCGTGGAACGAATAAAGAAGGACAGCCCATTTTAACCTTGAAGTGCGATGCCGAAAAAAGTGAGCAACTTCGCGCAGAAAATCCAGCCATCGTTCCCGGTTATTACATGAATAAACGAGTTTGGATTTCTGTTTTATTGGAAGAAGAACGAGATAAAGACTTGATTCGCGCATTAATTCAGCATGCGTACTCAGAAGCGAAGAATAAGTTGCCAAAATATAAACAAGCGGAACTTTTTGACTAATTTAGTTAAGAAGTTCTTATTTCTGTTATAATGAAATTGATTGTGAAAAAGAAAACAAAAAGGGGATGAAAAGATGGATATTAATATGTTTATCCTATACTTTTTTATTTATTCTGTTCTTGGGTGGGCTTGGGAGGAAGTTTTTTGCTCGATTTCAGAGAAGAAGTTAGTGTATCGTGGTTTTCTTTATGGACCATATTGTCCCATTTACGGGTTTGGGGTAACGACAGTTTTAATGATGATTTTACCGTTTCAAAATAACTTATGGGCCTTATTTATTTTTTCGATGATTATTTGTACGGTGATTGAATATGTTACCGCAACGATTTTAGAAGCATTATTCCATACAACATGGTGGGATTATCATAATTGGCCGCTCAATGTAAAAGGACGGATTTGCTTGCCGATTTCGATTTTTTGGGGATTTGCTTGTATTATCGTTGTACGCTTCTTGCATCCACTTGTCACCGAATTCGCGGACTGGGTTTTAAGCTGGGGAGGCTGGATTATTCCTGCTCTCATCGTGGTTCTTATGCTTATTGATACGATTAAATCAGTCACAAGCATGCTTTCATTCCAAAAAGCACTTGCTGAATTTAATGAAAAACTAACTGCCCAAGCAAACGAACTAAAAGCGAGCGTAAAAGAACGTGCGAAAGAATTTGAAGAAGGACTTTTGAAAAAACAAGAAAATGTCGATATGAAAATTGCTGAAATGGAAGCAAAAAGAAAACAAGACAAAGAACTTGCTGCTAGTATGCGTAAACTTAAATTTAATGAGCGAAGAATGCTAAAATCTTTCCCTAAAATGAAAGTGAAACGCGCAGCACCATTTAAAAACTTCAATAAAAGTATTCTCAGAGTCGATAAACAAAAAAGAAAATAAAGCTATGGATTATGACGCAAATGGTAAAATTTATCATTTGCGTCTTTTTTTGTGCTATTTTTTACGAAACGTATAGAAAGAATAGACCATCTTTTGTATGATTAAGAAGAAAGAGCTCCTCGCAAAACTCCATTACTTGATTCTCATTTTTGTTTCAAAGCAGATTTCACACGTCATAAAAAAGTTTGCCAAATAGATGATAGGACAAGCTTTGAAGGCAATAATTAATCATTTATAAATAGTGGGCTTGTTAAAAAAGTCACAAGTAAAGCCCAATGATGTACATTCTTTCCGCAAGTTATTGGGATGAAAGCGTGTACATTTTTATTAGAATTAGATTTATAATTAAAACGAACAGGAGGGAACGACATGTATTTGGATGAGAGAAGTAATTCACTTTTAAAAGAACTTTTACGACATCCTGACACATCGAGTACAAACTTACAAGCCAAATTCGGTTTAACTCGAAGACAAGTCGACTATAGTTTCCAAAAAATTAACAACTGGCTAGAAGAACAGACTTACCCGAAGATTCATCGTGCCGCAAATGGTCGATTTATCGTAGAACCTGACCTGTTTCAAATCATTGGTGAGGAAGATGGCGAAAAAACAGATTGGTACATCCCATCAGAAAAGGAACGCGCCAGTCTAATCATCCTCATGCTAACAACAGGAAGTGAAGAGTTATCCCTTAATCACTTTATAAGCGAGCTGGAGGTGAGCAAGAACACCGTATTACGAGACTTGAAGCTGGTACAAAAAACACTTGAAAAATTCAACCTCGAAGTTAAATATTCGCGGATGCGTGGCTATTTAATTGACGGAGACGAGTGGAACCAGCGGACGGCACTCATTTATGCGGCAGAACACATCATAGAAAGTTTTGGCGGCGAAGAGTATTTACAGGATTTCATGCAAGTGGACGAAGCGAGAATTAAAGAGCTTCGGGAAAAATTGGAACAAGTCGAGCATCACCTGAATTTGCATTTTATTGACAATAAAATGCAAATACTGCCTTACATTTTAGAAGCTGTTTTTCGGCGGATGAAGAAGGGGCAAACAATTACGACATCTTTCCTGATTGACTACAATGAATTGTCAGATACTCGGGAATACGGAGCAGCAGAGATTTTTATTGAAGAAGAGCCGAATATGCCAGAAGCAGAGCGAATGTACATCACATTACAACTTTTAACTTCCAATGTACTTCCGAAACAATATTTAAAATCAGAGGAAACGCACAAGTTAAGGCTGGCACTGGAACAAGTTCTAAGCGAATTTGAGAAAAAGGCTTGTATTCAACTAGTAGACAAAGAATCGTTACTTGAAAAATTATTTGCACATATTAAACCTGCGTATTATCGGATTAAGTATCATCTTACAACAGATTACAGCATTTTAGACAAGATTGATCAAGAATTCCAAGCCGTGCATTACATCGTGAAAGAGTCGTTAGCACCATTAGAACGTTTTATTGGTAGCAAGGTTCCTGAAAATGAAAGTATATTTATTACCCTTTTCATTGGAGGGCATTTAATCGAATCCACGGAGAAATTACAAACGAGACTAAAAGCAGTCGTGGTTTGTCCGAACGGATTGTCGATTTCGAGATTGATGGAAAAAACATTACGAAGCCTTTTCCCGGAAATATTTTTCTATCAAGCGATGTCGATTCGAGAATTTGAACAAACAAAGTTAGGTTATGACATTGTATTTTCCGCAGTGCCACTTTCGACCGATAAGAAATTTTTCCTAATTAATCAATTGATGGATGGAAAAGAGCGACTCGAGCTTAGGCGCCGGGTGATGCGGTCGGTTTACTTAGTGGATGAGGTGAATATCAGCGTCGATCAATTAATGAAAACTATTTCCAAATTTGCTGATATTAAAGATGCTGCCCGTCTTGAAAAAGTGCTAGCAGACTATTTAATGCCAGTTCCAGAAGAAAACACATTGAAACACGAAGGCAAAAGCTCACTCGCAGATTTGCTTGAAGTAACGCGAATCACACGTAAGAAATCTGTGAAAGACTGGCATGAAGCAATTTATCATGCGGCTTTACCGTTACTTTCCGCGGGAGTGGTTGAGCCAGCCTACGTGGATGAAATGAAACGGCAATATCCGGCACCGATTATGAACATCATTCTCCGTAATACGATAGCTATCCCTCATGCTGAAACGGAAAAAGGAGTAAATAGCCTCGGAATGAGCTTGCTTTATCTAGAAGAAGGCCTGCCACTTGAAGGCGGTAAAGAGCTACATTTTATCGTTGTCATTGCAGCCGTAGATAAAAACGCTCACTTCACAGCTTTACTACAATTGATGGAATTATCGGAGAACAAAAAAGAACTGAAAAAACTTGCGGATGCCAGAAACACAGAAGAAATGCACCAAATAATTAAAAACTTCACGGACTTGGAAACAAAAAAGACAATGTAGAGAAGTCAGAAAGAATTACAGGAGGATTTCGTAATGGATTTAGTACAATTTTTGAAAAAAGGAATGGTTTGGGTTCAATCGGATATCGAGAAACAAGAGGACCTATTCCAAATGGTCGCAGAAAGTGGAAAGTCTGAAGGGTATGTAACGGATGACTTTTTAACAAGACTAACAGACCGTGAACAAACCTTTCCAACGGGGCTAAAATTAGATGGATACGGCGTGGCATTACCGCACACGGATCCAGAATGCGTTACGGAACAATTTATCGCCGTAATCACTGTGAAAGAGGGCATTCCATTTAAATTAATGGAAGATGCTGGTCAAACGGTTGAAGCGAATTTGATTTTCGTACTCGGACTAAATGAACCTCACAGCCAGCTCGCGGTACTTCAGCAATTGATGGGGACGATTCAGGATAAAGACAATGTAGCCGCATTACTCAGAGCGAAAGATGAAGACGAAGTAAAACAAATTTTAGAAACAATTACCGTTTAAAAAAACAGGAAAATTAGCCGCGAAAAATCGCAGCAATTAATTAGGAGGAATTTATCATGGGACAATTTAAAATTTTGGTAGCTTGTGGAGCAGGAATTGCAACATCAACAGTAGTAACGGACAGAGTAGAACGTTTGGTAAAAGAAAACAATGTGGATGCAGAAGTAAAACAAATTAAAATCTCAGAAGCAGCGTCCATGCAAGACGGAGCAGATTTAATCGTATCAACAACTATTTTACCGACAACTTACAAAATCCCAGCTATTATTGCAACTTCTTATATCACTGGTATGGGTATGGAAGAATTAGACGAAGAAATACTTGCGCACCTTAAATAAAGGCTGCGCAAGGGAGTTTAACATTTATCATTAAACAGAGAAAAAAGGAGGAAATATTAAATGGATACACTTCTGTCAGGAGTACAGTATGTTTTAAACTTGGGGCCTACAGTTATTTTGCCTATTATGATTTTCTTTATTGCATTAATTTTCCGAGTACCAGCAAAGAAAGCGCTTCGTTCAGCGATTACGATTGGTATCGGGTTTGTAGGTATTAACCTTGTTATTAGTTTACTATCTAGTAACTTAGGTCCGGCAGCGCAACAAATGGTTGAGCGTTTTGGACTGAATTTAACAATTATTGATGCGGGTTGGCCAGCAGCAGCCGCGGCTTCATGGGCTTCTCCAGTTGCAGCGATTCTAATTCCAATCTGTTTGGTAGTTAACTTAGCACTTATTTTCTTCAAAGTTACGAAAACACTCGATATTGATATTTGGAACTACTGGCACTTTATCGCAGCAGGTGCGACTGGTTATATCGTAACTGGTGGTAACTGGTGGTTCGCGATTCTTTGTGCAATCATCTATGAAGTTGCTGTTCTTTGGATGGCAGACAGAACACAACCTATGGTAGAAGAATTTTACGGATTAAAAGGGATCTCCTTACCAACAGGTTCTACAGCAGCATTCGGTTTCATCGGTATTCCAGTTGGTTGGCTAATCGCTAAAATTCCTGGTATTAAAAACATCCACGTTGACCCAGAAACTATTCAAAAACGTTTCGGTATTTTCGGGGAACCAATGATGATGGGTCTTATTCTAGGTATTGCAATCGGTATTCTTGCAGGCTATGACGTTGGGGCAGTTGCACAACTTGGTATGTCCATGGGTGCGGTAATGTTCTTAATGCCTCGTATGGTTAAAATTTTAATGGAAGGTTTAATTCCAATTTCAGAATCCGCTCGTGATTTCATGAAATCTCGTTTCAAAGGCCGCGAACTTTATATCGGGCTTGATGCAGCACTTTCAATCGGTCACCCAGCGAATATTTCTACTGGTTTAATCCTTGTTCCAATCACTCTTTTCTTAGCTGTTATCATTCCTGGTAACAAAGTACTTCCTTTTGGTGACTTGGCAACTATTCCATTCTACGTATCATTCGTAGTAGCATCTCGTAAAGGTAACATTCTTCACTCTGTTTTAGCTGGAACTGTAGTTATTGCACTAGCGCTTCTTATGGCAACTGACTTCGGTCTTGTTCATACAGAAATGATGAAAGGTGTTTACGAATTCCCTAAAGGAGCAACACAAGTTAGTACACTTGATATGGGTGGTAACTTCTTTAACTGGGCTATTCTTAAATTCTCTCAAGCTTGGGCAGCTATTTTCTAAGTTTTGTCTTAATGATATAGAAGAGGTGATAGTAACATGAGAGCAGCTGTGTTATACGAGAATAATGTAATAAAAGCAGAACAAATTGATGAAGCGACTTGTGGGAAAGATCAAGTTCGTGTTGAAGTAAAAGCAGTCGGCATCTGTGGATCGGATATTCATAAAATGCAGACTCGCTGGAAATACCCACTGCCTGCTGTAATGGGACATGAATTCGCAGGTGTAGTTACAGAAATTGGTAGCGAAGTAACAAATGTAGCTATCGGTGACCGTGTTGCAGGGATTCCGCTTGAGCCTTGTATGGAATGTAATTATTGTAAAGCAGGAGACTTCGCACTATGCGACAACTACCGGATGGTGGGATCACATTTCCACGGCGGATTTGCTGAAAATGTCGTAATGAAAGCAGACAATGTCATTTCTATCGGTGACCTTGATTTTGAAGAAGGTGCAATGATTGAACCACTTGCTGTATCAATGCACGGGGTACTTGGTATTCAGCCGAGACTTGGCGATACGGTCATTGTCTTCGGGATTGGAACCATCGGAATCTTGGTTGTACAATGTTTACTTCTTGCAGGCGTGAAAGATATTATCGCCGTCGACATCAGTGATAAAAAGTTAGCAGATGCACGGGAATTTGGTTGTAAATATACCATTAATCCTAAAAACGAAGACTTAAAAGAACGCGTTTTTGCTTATACAAATGGTCTTGGAGCTGATATCGCGCTCGAGTGTGCTGGTTCAAAAATAACGCAAGAACAATGCCTTCTTGTAACGAAGAAAAAAGGTAAAGTTGGTTACTTAGGAATCGCCTACGCAGATGTACTTTTACACGAAGAAGCTTTTGAAAATATTTTTAGACGTGAACTTACGCTTAAAGGTTTTTGGAATTCTTACTCAGCACCATTTCCAGGTGAGGAGTGGCGTACGTCGATTGAATTCGTGAAACAAGGTCGAATTAAGCTGAAACCACTAATTTCGCATCGTTATAAGCTAGAGGAAACGAAAGAAGCTTTTGATATGATTCTTTCCAGAGAGCATGATTATAACAAAGTGATGATATTGCCGCAGAAAGGTGACGATTAATTTGAAAGCAGTAGTAAAAACAAACCCCGGATATGATCAAATGGAGCTAAGAGATGTAGAAGAACCACAAGTCTATGGCGACAAAGTAAAAATCAAAGTAGCTTTTACTGGTATTTGCGGATCAGACATCCATACATTTAAGGGTGAATACAAAAATCCAACAACTCCCGTTACATTAGGACATGAATTTTCTGGTGTCGTTGTGGAAGTTGGGCCAGATGTAACAAGTATCAAAGTGGGAGACCGCGTCACAAGTGAAACAACTTTTGAAACTTGTGGAGAATGTATTTATTGTAAGGAACGTGATTACAATTTATGTAGCAATCGTCGTGGTATTGGTACGCAAGCAAATGGTAGTTTTGCAGAATTTGTTTTATCTCGCGAGGAAAGTTGTCATGTGCTTGATGAACGGATTTCACTTGAAGCGGCAGCACTAACAGAACCGCTTGCATGTTGTGTGCATTCAGCGCTTGAAAAAACAACGATTCGTCCAGATGACACAGTACTTGTTTTCGGACCAGGTCCAATTGGTTTGTTACTAGCTCAAGTTGTGAAAGCGCAAGGGGCAACGGTGATTATGGCAGGAATTACCAAAGATAGCGACCGCTTACGTCTAGCAAAAGAACTTGGAATGGACCGGATTGTCGATACTTTAAAAGAAGACTTGGCTGAAGTTGTGCTCGGCATGACAGATGGTTACGGAGCTGAACGCGTATTTGATTGTTCCGGCGCAGTACCAGCAGTGAACCAAGGATTACCTCTAACGAAGAAAAAAGGCGATTTTATTCAAGTAGGACTTTTTGCAGAAAAGAAAAATGCGATTGACGAAGAATCCATTATCCAACGTGAAATTGCTTATATCGGTAGCCGTTCTCAAAAACCATCTTCATGGATTTTAGCGCTCGACTTACTTGCTAATGGCAAAATCAATACGGATAAAATGATTACTAAAGTATATGGCTTAGATGACTGGCGCGAGGCTTTCGAGGCAGTTATGGCAGGAAATGAAATTAAAGTATTAGTGAAATCTTAATAATGGAGGATGGGCTGTATGAAAAAACATCAAAAAAAGGATAACCGTGCAAACGAATCCAAAGCTTCTCGGGCTCAGATGTTTTACAGTAGTCATCCTTAGAAATGAGCCGAGAACATATTCGCGTATGTTCTCGGTTCCATTTCATTATAAGACGTTAAAAGAAAAAAATCTATTAATGAAGGTGAAATTAAATGAAATTAACAATTGGTTGCGACCACGGCGGACGTAGACTAAAAGATGCCATTGTGAAACATTTACGTGAAAAAGATATTGAAGTTGTTGATATTGGAACATATACAGACGAAAGTGTCGATTTTCCGTCTTATGCGGAAGAGGTCGCGAATCAAGTAGTAAGCGGACAAGCTGATCTTGGGATTTTGTGCTGTGGAACTGGAATTGGTATGAGTATTGCTGCGAATAAAGTCGATGGAATCCGTGCAGCAGTTGTTTCTGATACTTTTTCCGCGCGTGCCACCCGTGAACATAATAATAGCAATGTTCTCTGCCTAGGCGAACGCGTCATCGGCGAAGGATTAGCACTTTTACTTGTTGATACTTGGCTTGAGGCGTCTTTTGCAGGAGATCGTCATAAACGTCGCTTGGATAAAATTACTGAACTTGAAAGAAAGTGAGGATGAAGATGAGGAAAATAGCCGCTTCAATTATGTGTGCAGACCAACTACATTTAGGTGAAGAGCTCCGGCGCCTCGAATCTGCTGGTGTGGAACTACTACACTGCGATGTGATGGACGGTATATATGTGAATAATCTAGCACTAGGTCCAGAATATTTGGAAATAGTACGAAATAACACAGAAATCCCCTTAGACATACATTTGGCTACGATTACCCCACTTAAATATATTGACATGTACGCCACTGCGAAACCTGAATATATCTCGTTTCATGTGGAAGTAGCAGAAGATGTGTCAGAAGTAATCCGGAAAATCCGTTCTTACAATATTAAACCATCAATCGCGATAAATCCGGAAACTCCTATTGAAGCCATTTATCCGTATTTAGATGAGGTCGAAATGGTGTTAATGATGACGGTAAATCCAGGTTTTGCAGGGCAAAAATTCCAAACAGATGTATTACCAAAACTGCATGATTTAAAAGCAAAACTAGAAGGAAAAGTGCATGCACCACTTATCGAAGTAGACGGCAATATTAATAAAGAAACAGTAGGCTTGATGCGAGATTGTCTACCAGATATTTATGTACTAGGCACATCCGCGTTATTTCATGACCGAGATAAAACGAGTTATGCAGAAAGACTAGTACACATTTGGTCAGATGTAGAAAAACATGTGTAATAAAGCACAAACAATTTAAGGGAGATGACAGTTTTGAAAAAAACATTAGATAGACAAGCTGTGGACACGATTCGTTCGTTATCCATTGATATGATTGAGAAAGCAAATTCAGGGCACCCAGGAATGCCGATGGGAGCTGCTCCAATGGCGTATATGCTATTTGCAAAACATTTAGTATTCAACCCAGCCAACCCAGAATGGTTTAACCGCGACCGATTTGTCTTATCAGCAGGGCACGGGTCCGCGCTACTTTATAGCATGCTTCATTTATTTGGTTATGATGTAAAAATGGAGGACTTAAAACAGTTCCGTCAATTAGATAGTTTGACACCAGGACACCCTGAATTTGGATGGACTGCGGGAGTTGATGCAACGAGTGGCCCACTTGGACAAGGGATTGGTATGGCGGCTGGAATGGCGCTGGCGGAGTCTCATTTAGCGGCGGAGTATAACCAACCTAATTATCCAATTGTCGACCATTACACATATGCGATTTGCGGTGACGGGGACTTGATGGAAGGTGTGGCATCAGAAACAGCCTCACTTGCAGGACATTTAGGGCTTGGAAAATTAATCGTATTATACGATTCCAACGATATTTGTTTAGATGGCGATTTAAGTGCAACGTTCAGTGAAAATGCAGCAGATCGTTTCCGTGCATACGGCTGGCAAGTTTTACGCGTAGAAGATGGCAACAATTTAGCGGCAATTCAAGAAAAAATTGTTCAAGCAAAATTAGAAACATCAAAACCAACGCTAATCGAAGTGAAAACAGTCATCGGTTACGGTGCACCAACAAAAGCAGGCAGCTCCGCAAGTCACGGTGCTCCGCTTGGTGAAAAAGAAGCGAATGGCGCG
Source organism: Listeria sp. MAN/IMW/UF555 (assembly GCF_058684075.1). Taxonomy (NCBI): domain Bacteria; kingdom Bacillati; phylum Bacillota; class Bacilli; order Caryophanales; family Listeriaceae; genus Listeria; species Listeria sp. MAN/IMW/UF555. Next base: position 409,688 of record NZ_JBZWZS010000003.1, read on the forward strand.
AAAGAACATTATGAATGGGCAGAAGAACCTTTCACAGTACCAGCTGAAGTTCGTGATTATTTAAGAAATTACAAAGCACGCGGAGAAAAACTAGAAGGCGCTTGGAACACAATGCTCGCTAATTACAAAAAAGAATTCCCAGAACTTGCAAGTCAATTAGACCGCGTGTTAGCGGGAGAAGTAGCTGCCGATTGGAACGCTAATTTGCCAACTTTTGAAGCGGGCACAAATGTTGCAACACGCTCTGCTTCTGGAAAAATGATTAACGCAATTGCAGCCGAATTACCGGAACTGTTCGGGGGATCCGCTGACTTAGGTTGCTCGAACAAAACATTTATTGATGCGAGCCCAGCATATAGCATACAAGACCCAGCTGGTAAAAATATCTGGTTCGGTGTGCGCGAATTTGCAATGGGAGCAATGTTAAACGGAATGGCACTTCATAGCGGTTTACGAGTATTTGGCTCCACTTTCTTCGTCTTCTCAGACTATGTGCGTCCAGCGATGCGGATGGCTGCTTTAATGCAACTTCCGGTAACGTATGTATTCACGCATGACAGTATCGCTGTAGGTGAAGACGGTCCGACACATGAACCAATCGAACAACTAGCCTCGCTTCGTGCTATGCCAGGCCTAACAGTTATCCGCCCAGCCGATGCCAAAGAAACCCGCGCTGCTTGGGAAATTGCTGCAACTAACACCAATGGTCCAATCGCACTTGTATTATCACGCCAAGACTTACCAGTACTTGAAAATGCACAAGAAGAAGTGGATGCAGGTGTAGATAAAGGTGCTTATATCGTAGCACCAGCAAAGAGTTCCAAACCAGACGCTATCATTATCGCAACAGGATCAGAAGTGTCCCTTGCAATTGAAGCGAAAGCGGAACTTGCGAAAAAAGATATCGACGTTTCCGTTGTTAGTTTATCCAGCTGGGAACGCTTTGAAAAAACAACCGATGCTTATAAAGAAAGCATTTTACCAAAAGAAGTCACAGCGAGATTTGCGATTGAAGCTGGAGCAACATTCGGTTGGAAAGAATTTATTGGGTCAGAAGGCGATATGTTAGGAATCGATCACTTCGGCGCATCTGCCCCTGCGAAAGATTTGTTTAACGCTTATGGATTTACACCAGAAAATGTGGCGGATCGCGTCGAAGCTGTGATTGCGAAAGCCGGTGTGCGCGTATGACATTCGTAGCGCCATCTTTACTCGCAGCTGATTATATGAACATGGCAAACTCCATTAAAGAAGCAGAAGATGCCGGAGCTGACTACCTTCATATCGATGTCATGGACGGACATTTTGTGCCGAACCTGACGTTTGGAATTGATATGGTCGAACAAATTGGCAAAACGGCGACTATTCCACTTGATGTCCACTTAATGCTCTCAAACCCAGAAAACTACATTGAAAAATTTGCAGCAGCTGGGGCGCACATTATTTCCGTGCATATCGAAGCCGCACCGCACATCCACCGCGTCATTCAACAAATTAAAGCAGCGGGATGTAAAGCTGGAGTCGTGCTTAATCCGGGAACTCCGGCGAGCGTGCTGGATGCTATTTTGGGCGACGTAGATTTAGTTTTACAAATGACAGTAAATCCTGGATTTGGCGGACAATCATTCATTGATTCAACGATTGAAAACATGCGCTATCTGGATAATTGGCGCCGAGAAAATAACGGCAGCTATGTGATCGAAGTAGACGGTGGCGTAAATGCCGAAACCGCAGAAAAATGTAAACAAGCCGGCGTAGATGTCCTCGTTGCCGGATCGTACTTCTTTGGAGCAACAGATAAAGTAGCTTGTATTAAAGGCTTAAAAAAATAAAATACGAAAAAACTAGGTTGCCTAAAAAGCGCCTAGTTTTTTTCTATTATATAGAAGCTATTTTTTAATTGATACATCCCCCGCACTAGCTTATACTTAAATAAATACGACAACGAAAAGGAAGAGATATATGACACAACTAGCATTTCGAAACGGGACAGAAAAGGACACGAAGTTAATTCTTCGTTTTATTACCGAACTTGCAATTCATGAAGGCATTGAAAAAGATGTAGTAGCAACCGAATCCGGCCTACACAAAGCCCTTTTTCAAGAAAAGTCAGCCGAAGTAATTATCGCTGAATACCAAGGTGAGCCAGTTGGTTTCGCACTCTTTTTCCATAATTTTTCCACATTACTTGGCAAAAAAGGCTTATACTTAGAAGACCTTTACATCATTCCAGAAATGCGCGGAAAGGGCTTTGGGACACAATTTTTCAGCTATTTATCCAAACTTGCCCTAGCACGTGATTGCGGTAGATTTGAGTGGTGGTGCCTAAATGAAAATAAATCAGGCATGGATTTTTACGAAAAAATTGGCGCAGAAAAAATGTCAGAATGGACCGTACATAGGCTCTCTAAAGCCGAAATGGAAAAACTAAGCAACCTATGAAAGGATGAGATTTAAATGAAATGGGATAAACTATTAAATGACAAACGCCGCCGCGAATCCGGTGTCACTCGCTCGAAAAATACCGACGTACGTAGCGCTTTTGAAAATGATTTTCAACGTATCGTCATGAGTGCGTCATTTCGCCGTTTACAAGATAAAACCCAAGTATTCCCACTAGAAAAAAGCGATTTTGTTCGGACACGACTAACCCATTCAATGGAAGTAAGTACAATCGCAAAATCAATGGGAAACATGGTTACACACACGATTCAAGAAGAAAAATTAGACCAAGATTTTACAAAAGATCATGCGGACAAAATCCCGGAAATCCTTGCTTGTGCAGGACTTTTACACGATATGGGAAATCCGCCGTTCGGTCATTTTGGCGAAGAAAGTATCCGTGAGTGGTTCCGAGATAATTTAGCAACCATCACTTACAAAAATAAAAGCCTAGCAGAAATCTTAACACCGCAAATGAAAGAAGACTTTTACTACTTTGAAGGTAATGCGCAAGTGCTCCGCGTAGTTTCCAAACTGCATTATCTTTTCGACCAATACGGCTTAAACCTAACATTTGCCACTTTAAACGCAGTCATCAAATACCCAGTTTCTTCCTTAAAAGTAAATAAAAAACAAATTAAAAGCAAAAAACTAGGCTATTTTTACGCTGATGAATCACTTTTTAATGAAATAACAACAGCGACAGAAGCGCTTGATAACCGTCATCCGCTCACTTATTTACTAGAAGTGGCAGACGACATCGCCTACCTAAATGCCGACCTAGAAGACGGCGTGAAAAAAGGCATCGTCAACATCACGCAAATCTTAAAAGGTTTTGAAGAAGTAGAAGAGCATAATAAAGTAACTGCCGCGTGCTACAACGAACTCAAGAAAAAAAGCGAGCGCTATGAAGGACAAGAAGAAAGTTTCATCGTACAACAATGGCTAGCATCGAACGTCCGCGGCCAATTAATCAATCGCTCACTCGAAGTGTTTTACGAGAACTACGACGCCATCATGGCAGGCACATTCAACGACTCGCTTATCGATGCTTCAAGTGCCGAACAACTCGTACAAATTTTACAAAGCCTATCATTCACGTATATTTACCAAGATAAAGGCATTGTTGAATCCGAAATCGCCGGTAACGAAATCATCTCCAAATTGCTCGAAACGTTCATCCCAGCAGTTATCTACTATGATAGCGAAACCCCAGAACGCCAAACAGCCAAAGATAAACGCCTACTAACCTTGATTTCCGACAACTACCTAGGCTGCTACCGCAAAAACGCAGAAGGCGAAAGCGAAACAATGAAACTTTACCTGCGATTACTTCTCGTAACAGACTTCATTTGCGGCATGACCGACAGCTACGCGAAAGATTTATATCAACGTTTGAATGGTCTTAGCTAATTAACTAAATTTCAAGTAACACCTTGACATCTAAACCTCAAGGTGTTACTATATTCAAGGTGCCTCTACTATAAACAGAGGTCTGAAAATAAAACAGCGTTGTAGGTCGAACTTACAGCCATTTTATTTTACCGAAAAAATGAACCACCTGGATGTGTGGAACTACTAAATAAGGAAGGAGGAATTTATCCCATGCCTACAATTAACCAATTAGTACGCAAACCTCGTCAATCTAAAATTAAAAAATCTACATCACCTGCTTTGAACAAGGGCCTAAACAGTTTTAAAAGAGAACTAACAGACGTTAACTCTCCTCAAAAACGTGGCGTATGTACTCGTGTTGGTACCATGACTCCTAAAAAACCTAACTCGGCGCTTCGTAAATATGCCCGTGTACGTTTGAGTAATGGTATTGAAGTAACAGCTTACATTCCTGGTATTGGTCACAACTTACAAGAACATAGTGTTGTTCTTATTCGTGGTGGACGTGTAAAAGATTTACCAGGGGTACGTTATCATATCGTTCGTGGAGCGCTTGATACAGCTGGTGTTGAAAATAGAGGACAAAGCCGTTCTAAATACGGTACGAAAAAACCTAAAAAATAATACTTATAAAATATGAAAGGAGGATATCCGATGCCTCGTAAAGGTCCTGTTGCTAAACGTGACGTGTTACCAGATCCGATTTATAATTCGAAACTAGTAACTCGTTTAATTAATAAAATGATGGTTGACGGAAAACGTGGAAAGTCTCAAGCTATCCTATATTCCGCATTCGATATCATTGCACAAGAAACTGGTAAAGATCCGATGGAAGTATTTGAACAAGCTATGAAGAACATTATGCCTCTTCTTGAAGTTAAAGCTCGCCGTGTAGGTGGTGCTAACTATCAAGTACCTATCGAAGTACGTGCTGACCGTCGTTCTACTCTTGGTCTTCGTTGGTTAGTAAATTATGCTCGCCTTCGTGGAGAGAAAACAATGGAAGTACGTGTTGCTCGCGAAATCATGGATGCTGCCAATAATACTGGTGCTTCTGTTAAGAAACGCGAAGATACACACAAAATGGCTGATGCTAACAGAGCGTTCGCTCACTATCGTTGGTAAAAAAATCACTAACAAATTCCAGGCGTATTGCCTGAAAAATTGTTTTATGGAAGGAGAAATACAACATGGCTAGAGAGTTCTCCTTAGAAAAGACTCGTAATATTGGTATCATGGCCCACATTGATGCGGGTAAAACTACCACTACTGAACGTATCCTTTTCTATACAGGGCGTATTCACAAAATTGGTGAAACCCATGAAGGTGCTTCTCAAATGGACTGGATGGAGCAAGAGCAAGAACGTGGTATTACTATCACTTCTGCTGCGACAACAGCTCAATGGAAAGGCTACCGAGTAAACATTATCGATACACCAGGACACGTAGACTTCACAGTTGAAGTTGAACGTTCGCTTCGTGTACTTGATGGTGCTGTTGCGGTTCTAGATGCACAATCTGGTGTAGAACCACAAACAGAAACAGTTTGGCGTCAAGCTACTACTTACGGGGTTCCTCGTGTAGTATTCGTCAACAAAATGGACAAAATCGGCGCAGACTTCCTATATTCTGTAGGTACTTTGCATGAACGTTTGGCTGCCAACGCGCACCCAATCCAACTCCCAATCGGGGCCGAAGATACATTTGAAGGTATCATTGACTTAATCGAAATGAACGCGTTGTATTACGAAGATGATTTAGGAAATGACCCTCATATTAAAGAAATTCCAGCTGATCTGAAAGACTTAGCAGACGAATACCGCGGTAAATTAGTGGAAGCCGTTGCTGAACTTGACGAAGAGCTAATGATGAAATACCTAGAAGGCGAAGAAATTACAAAAGAAGAACTTAAAGCTGGTATCCGTAAAGGAACACTTAACGTTGAGTTCTATCCTGTAGTTTGTGGTACAGCATTCAAAAACAAAGGTGTTCAACCAATGTTAGATGCAGTACTTGATTACCTTCCAGCACCAACAGATGTTCCAGCTATTAACGGCGTATTGCCTGATGGAGAAGAAGCTGCTCGTCACGCTGATGATTCAGAACCATTCTCTTCCCTAGCATTCAAAGTTATGACTGACCCTTATGTTGGACGCTTAACTTTCTTCCGTGTTTATTCCGGTACTTTGAATTCCGGTTCATATGTACAAAACTCGACTAAAGGTAAACGTGAACGTGTTGGACGTATCCTTCAAATGCACGCTAATCACCGTGAAGAGATTTCGATCGTATACGCTGGTGACATCGCTGCTGCCGTAGGACTTAAAGATACAACTACTGGGGACACTTTATGTGATGAAAAAGAACAAATTATCTTAGAATCCATGGAATTCCCAGAACCAGTTATCCAAGTCGCTATCGAACCTAAATCGAAAGCTGACCAAGATAAAATGGGGCAAGCTCTTGCGAAACTAGCGGAAGAAGATCCAACTTTCCGTGCTGAAACTGACCAAGAAACTGGCCAAACTCTTATCTCCGGTATGGGTGAACTTCACCTTGACATCCTTGTTGACCGTATGAAACGTGAATTCCGCGTTGAAGCTAACGTTGGTGATCCACAAGTTTCTTATCGTGAAACATTCCGTAAATCTGCTCAAGTTGAAGGTAAATTCGTACGTCAATCCGGTGGACGTGGACAATATGGTCACGTTTGGATTGAATTCGGACCAAACGAAGAAGGTAAAGGATTTGAATTTGAAAATGCAATCGTTGGTGGGGTTGTTCCACGTGAATACATCCCAGCTGTACAAGCAGGTCTTGAAGGCGCACTAGATAATGGTGTACTTGCAGGCTACCCACTGATTGACATCAAAGCAAAACTTTACGACGGATCTTACCATGACGTCGATTCCAATGAAATGGCCTTCAAAGTGGCTGCTTCAATGGCATTACGTAATGCTGCTAAGAAATGTGATCCTGTAATCCTTGAGCCTATGATGGCTGTAGAGGTTGTTATCCCAGAAGAATACCTTGGTGATATCATGGGTAACATTACTTCCCGTCGTGGTCGTGTAGATGGTATGGAAGCTCGCGGTAACGCTCAAGTTGTTCGCGCATTTGTACCACTTGCAAACATGTTTGGTTATGCAACTCACCTTCGTTCAGGTACGCAAGGTCGTGGTGTATACACTATGCAATTTGACCACTATGAAGAAGTTCCTAAATCTATTGCAGAAGAAATCATTAAAGCTAATGGTGGAAACAACAAAGAAGATTAATTGATTTTTTTCGCAACATCAAGTATAACTTTAGTTAGAAGTATTACTTAGTTTAAATTTAAGCTAAGTAAAAAATAATTATTGAATTATCGAGGAGGATATTTTAAAATGGCAAAAGAAAAATTTGACCGCTCTAAACCCCATGTTAACATTGGTACTATTGGACACGTTGACCATGGTAAAACTACTTTAACAGCTGCAATTACAACTGTACTTGCTAAAAAAGGCTTTGCTGATGCACAAGCTTATGATCAAATTGATGGTGCTCCAGAAGAAAGAGAACGTGGTATCACAATCTCTACTGCTCACGTTGAGTACCAAACTGACAACCGTCACTATGCACACGTTGACTGCCCAGGACATGCCGATTACGTTAAAAACATGATCACTGGTGCTGCACAAATGGACGGAGCTATCTTAGTAGTATCTGCTGCTGATGGCCCAATGCCACAAACTCGTGAACATATCTTACTTTCACGTCAAGTTGGTGTTCCATACATCGTTGTATTCATGAACAAATGTGACATGGTTGACGATGAAGAATTACTAGAATTAGTTGAAATGGAAATTCGTGATCTATTAACTGAATATGAATTCCCTGGCGATGACATTCCTGTAATCAAAGGTTCAGCTCTTAAAGCACTTCAAGGTGAAGCTGACTGGGAAGCTAAAATTGACGAGTTAATGGAAGCTGTAGATTCTTACATTCCAACTCCAGAACGTGATACTGACAAACCATTCATGATGCCAGTTGAGGATGTATTCTCAATCACTGGTCGTGGAACAGTTGCAACTGGACGTGTTGAACGTGGACAAGTTAAAGTTGGTGACGAAGTAGAAGTTATCGGTATCGAAGAAGAAAGCAAAAAAGTAGTAGTAACTGGAGTAGAAATGTTCCGTAAATTACTAGACTACGCTGAAGCTGGCGACAACATTGGCGCACTTCTACGTGGTGTTGCTCGTGAAGATATCCAACGTGGTCAAGTATTAGCTAAACCAGGTTCGATTACTCCACACACTAACTTCAAAGCTGAAACTTATGTTTTAACTAAAGAAGAAGGTGGACGTCACACTCCATTCTTCAACAACTACCGCCCACAATTCTATTTCCGTACTACTGACGTAACTGGTATTGTTACACTTCCAGAAGGTACTGAAATGGTAATGCCTGGTGATAACATTGAGCTTGCAGTTGAACTAATTGCACCAATCGCTATCGAAGACGGTACTAAATTCTCTATCCGTGAAGGCGGACGTACAGTAGGCGCTGGCGTTGTTTCTAACATCAGCAAATAATATCTGATACGATTCAAACCGACAAAGTCATTTGGCTTTGTCGGTTTTTTTGTGCCTGAAATAAAAATTAACTTGAAAAATATCACATTTTCGCATAACCTTAAAGTAGACATATCTTTTTACCTTCTAGACCGAAATCAAGGAGGTAGGCCAAGTGGTACAATTTGATGCTAGAAATATGATGCTGCTCGAATCGCTCGTCGTGGCAAATGTATATCTTGCACCCGAGAAATTACAAGAAGAACTAGGAATTTCCAAACGAACACTACAATATGATGTTGAAAAAATTAATAAAGAATTAGATGATATAGGGCTTGATGGTATTCAATCCGTTCGTGGACAAGGTTATTATTTATTAGAAGATGAAAAATCGACAATTAAAGAAATTCTTGGAAATAGGGAAGCGAGCCACAAAGTCTTTTCAGCAAGTGAGCGTCGTATCCGTATTTTATTTTTTCTGCTTGTAACAGATGCGCGAGTAATTATTGACACAATTAATGCGTGCAATGAAGTTAGTCGTAACACTAGTTTACAGGATATTAAACAGTTAAAATTAGCGCTCAAACAGTTTAACTTAGAGCTCGCTTATGACCGGAAAAATGGGAATATGGTTCTTGGTGATGAACGTAGTATTCGTCAGTTTTTCATTCATTATTGTATGAATAACGAAGAAATAGCTACAGCAGACCAGTTACTCGATTTAATGAAAATAAATCCAATGATTAACAATAAAGAACTTTTCCCACATTTAGATACAATTTTTGAAATATTAGCAGTGACAGAGAAAAAAATCGGTATTCGTTATACAGACGAGGTCATTGAACGAATCGGAATTATGATTTTCTTCTTTAAAGAACGAATGAAACGCGATTGTTATTTAAATGAGCACGAAGAACATGAGGTAGAATCTTTTAATATTGCTCAGGAAATTTACGAGCAATTACAGCAAAAAGAGCATTTTAAGATCAATCATGCGGAAATTACTTATTTAGGAAAACTTTTACTTGGCGCTAGTCGCTTGAATGATGATGCAGCTGTTGAAGGAAAGCTGGATATAATTGTTGAGAAAATTATTGCCGAATTTGAGCGCCTTGCTTGTGTGAATTTTGAAGACCACCGTAATTTAAAAAAAGATTTATTGCTCCATTTACAACCAGCATATTATCGGCTTAAATTCCAAATTGAATGGATTAATCCGCTGCGAACAGATATTAAGCAAAGTTATAGTGACGTGTATGAGATTACAAAAAAATCATTAGAACCACTAGAAGATTTACTCGGTGAAAAAATCCCCGAAGATGAGATAGCGTACGTAACGATTTTGTTCGGCGGTTATCTTTCTCGCAAAAACAATACTTTAGTTGAACGGAAGAAACTTTTAATTGTTTGCTCGAAAGGGGTAGGAACGTCGCGTATGATTGAGCGGCAACTTGCACAATTACTCGGTGAACGTGTTGAAATATTAGAACCAATTTCCATCCGTGAATTTGAAAAAGGGTTATACGCGCCAGACTTTATTGTGTCGACTTTGCCAATTATGGAACCGAAAGCACCAGTTTTCATCGTTAGTCCGATTTTGACTGAGGCGCAGAAGCAACAACTGATGAAGGCGATTGCCCCGCACGTTTTGCAAAAGGATTCGGATGCGCGCATGTTGTCTTCTGTGCTTGATGTAGTGGATCAATATGCCAAAGTGGAAGACCGCGAAAAATTGGCGGCCAAGCTGAAGTCGGTATTGTTCCAAGTGCAATCGGACAGCCAACTTGAAAAATCGCCAACACTTGAAGAACTGTTGCCAAAAGAACGAATTATTTTTAAAGATAGTGTGGCGGATTGGCATGAAGCTATCCGAGTTGCGTCAAAACCACTACAACAAGAAGGCTATATATCAGGAAACTATCAACAAGCTATGATTGAAAACATTGAAAAGCTAGGACCATATATCGTTATTGCACCAGGGATAGCACTGCCACACGCGTCGGTGGATGACGGCGCATATCGAGTCGGAATGAGCTTACTGCGCTTAAATCAGCCAGTATCATTTTCAAGTAAAGCGAAGGATCAAGTGAAGTTAATTATTGTGCTCGCTTCCATTGACTCCTATACACATATTAATGCGCTAAGCCAGCTCACTAATTTAATCATGAAACATCACTTACTTGAGCAGATTGAACAAGCCGAATCAGCAGCAGAAATTGCCGCAATGTTAACAATAAAATAAGCGATAAAGCCAGTGAGGCAGTAAGATGCCGCGCTGGCTTTTTTGTACGCTCGCTAACAACGAAATGTAACAGTCTATTCTTTGCACTTTCGAAAAGAAAGGAATTGGGCTTTTTTAAACAGAGAGGCTACAGCTATAATAAGAGTGTAAGTTATTGATAGCGCTATCAATTAGTTAGAAGGGATGAAGAGATATGTCTTTTTTGGATAAAGAGCTTGTGAATCTGCACGGATCAGCTAAAAATGCTGATGAAGCTATCATGCAAGCAGGAGAATTATTAGTAAATGCAGGTTATGTGAGCGAACAGTACGTAGAAAAAATGGTGGAATCTTATCATGAAAATGGTGCGTACTTTGTCATTGCACCTCAAATAGCAATTCCTCATGCAAGACCAACTGATGGTGTTGAAAACTCTGCAGTATCGCTTGTCGTACTAAAAGATGGCGTGAATTTCGGACACGCCGCAAATGATCCCGTACGATTAGTATTCGGACTTGCAGCAACTTCAAGTGAGGCACATTTAAAAGTCATTCAAAAAATTGTCTCCTTGCTTAGTAACAGCGATAACATTGAAAAAATGATTCATTCAGAAGATTATCAAGCAATTGGAGAATTAGTGGAGGGATAACGATGAAAATTTTAGCAGTGTGTGGACTTGGTCAAGGAACAAGCCTAATTTTAAGAATGAATGTAGAAACAGTTTTACGCGACATGGGAGTAGATGCAGACGTAGAGCATATTGATGTATCAGCTGCGCGTTCGATGAATGTGGATATTATTGTAACAAGTCAAGAATTAGCAGAAACACTTGGAACAGATACAAGCGCCAAAGTAGTCATCGTCAACAACTATTTTGACAATGCAGAAATTAAAACGGCATTATCTGAAGCAATCAATAGTTAAATAAGACAAAAAAAGGTGGGAAAAAAATGGAGATTATTACGTGGATTGCCAATAACTTTTTTGGAACCCCAGCCATACTTTTAGGTTTTATCGTACTTCTCGGGTTACTTTTACAGAAGAAAAATTTAAGCCAAGTTATTAGCGGAACGTTCAAAGCAATTATTGGATTCTTAATTATTAACGCTGGTGCGGCTGTTATTACTGGTTCCCTTGGGATTTTTGAACCAATGTGGAAAGAAGTATTCGGACTTGAAACACCGCCACTTGCAGGGTTTTTAGGACAAGAAGCCTTTAATGCTAAATTTGGTAGTGCGGTAACGCTTGCGATGACTCTTGGATTTTTAGTCAACGTATTATTAGCAAGATTTACACCATTTAAGTATATTTATTTAACTGGTCATATGATGTTCTGGACAACAACGATTTTTGCTGGGATTACTGTTCAAGCTGTCGGTGGAGATATTCCATTCTGGGGCCTTGTACTCTTCTTAGCGGTAATCATGGGTCTTTACTGGACATTACAACCAGCGATTACACAACCATTCCTACGTAAAATTACTGGAAATGATAACGTTGCATTAGGGCACACTTCTTCCAGTGTAGCGATTCTATCGGCTTTACTAGGAAAAGTATTTGGAAATAAGAAAAATGATGCAGAACATATCAATTTACCGAAAAAATTAGAGTTCCTACGTGACTCTAACGTTATTACAGCTCTTACAATGGGAATTCTGTTCGTAGTTGGTGCAGTGATTCTGATGGTGAAGAAAACACCAGGAGCAGAAAAATTAATCGCAGAAGCTGGAAATCAAAGCTTTATCGTATACTCCATCGTTCAGTCCTTTACGTTTGCAGCTGGTATCGCCATCGTTCTTGTAGGTGTGCGGATGTTTATCGGTGAAATCGTACCGGCCTTCAATGGTATTGCAACAAAACTTGTGCCGGGTGCGAAACCTGCACTGGATGCGCCAATCGTTTATCCATATGCACCAAACTCCGTAATTATCGGTTTCGTGGGTGCGTTCATTGGAGCGATTATCTGGTTAGTAGTACTTGGAAATACAGTTGGCTACGTGTTTGTGCCAACAATGATTGTTCTCTTCTTCCACGGGGCAGTTGCTGGTGTATTCGGTAACTCAACTGGTGGGGTGAGAGGCGCCTTAATAGGTGGATTCTTAACGGCTACGGTTGTTGCTTGGGGTCAATATATCATGGTTACATTCTTTATTAATACGACTGTGCCAGATACAGCAATGTGGGCAGCCGACTCAGATATGTTTATCCTCGGCCCAATTGTCAGCATGTTAGCGAAGTTATTCTTTTAAGTAAAAATCAAAACCTCTTCCTTGTCTAGCATTCAAGAGGAAGAGGTTTTTTGAAAGGAAGTTTTAGAAAATGAGTTTTATTCGTACTTTTTATGGAGATATTGCCCCTGAACAACTAGGATTTACTTATTCACACGAGCACATCGTTTGTGTACCGGCTTACTGGCAAGAGCGAGATGCCGACGATTTACTTTTGGATGATAAAGAAAAATCACAACTTGATGTACAAGATTTCGCGGATTTAGGCGGAAAAACAATTGTCGATGCAACCGCGGTTGATTATGGCAGACGCGTCTTAGATGTGGCGCAAATTTCCAAAGAAACAGGCATTCAAATTGTTGGAACAGCTGGTTTTAACAAAAGTTTCTTATGGGACGGAAAAATTAAACCAGAACTGAAGCCGATCATAGGCGATTTTGAAACATACTATGAATGGATTGAAAACACTTCTATAGACAAACTAACGGAATTCGTTGTAAATGAAGTCGAAAATGGGCTTGAAGGAACGCCATATAAGGCCGGTCAGGTGAAATTTGGAACTGGCTACAATATGATTACACCTTTAGAAGAAAAGACGATACGCGCGGTTGCTAGAGCACATCACGAGACAAAAGCACCAATACATTCTCACACCGAAGCGGGAACGATGGCTTTAGAGCAAATTGAGATTTTAAAACAAGAAAATATCCCGTTAGAATACCTCTCTATTGGGCATATGGATCGCAACTTAGACCCGTATTATCACAAGCAAGTTGCCAAAACAGGCGCATTCATGTCGTTTGATGGCATTGCAAAAATCAAATACGCACCAGAAAGCGCTCGGATTGCAGCGATTCTTTATCTAGTTTCGGAAGGCTTTGAAGATCAAATTTTAGTCAGTGGTGATACAGCGCGCAAAACTTATTATAAACATTACGGCCACGGACCAGGACTTGAATATATTGCCAAAAAATGGGTGCCACGTTTTATTGACGAAGCTAACGAAAAAGGCTTTGACGGAGAAAAATTAGTTAAAAAATTCTTCGTGGATAACCCGGCAAGATGTTTTACTTTTAAAAAATAGGAGGCGAAATCTGTGTTATATGCAGATGAAAATTCTTTTGATATTGGCGCAAAAATCACGAAAACAAAACCAGTCCTTTTGCCAATAGGAGCAGTTGAAGCCCACGGACCTCATTTGCCGCTAGGGACAGACAATATTTTAGCGTCAGAATATTCAGCAAAAATAGCGGCGGAAACAGATGGATTTGTGCTTCCCGTATTACCCTATGGCCAAGTTTGGAGTTTGCAAGATTTCCCGGGAAGTTTAACGCTATCAAATGAAACGGTAACGAAAGTAGTTGTAGAACTCGGTGAAAGTCTATATAAACAAGGATTCCGCCTGTTTGTCCCAGTGAGCGGACATCTTGGAAATATGGCGGCGCTAAAAGATGCAGCGCGCGAACTATATGCCAAATTTCCGGATATGATTATCTTGCACATTTTTTACCCAAATATCCAAAAACTTGCAATGGACGTGCGCGAAGGAAAAGCAAACCATCATACCTATATTCATGCTTGTGAAATCGAAACATCCCTCATGCTCTACTTATCACCGGAAAACGCGGATATGAGTCGTGCCATTGATGACCCGCCAATTTTACCAATTGATGCGGATTTCACACCAACACCGTGGCAAAATTTCACCAAGACAGCAGTTTTAGGAGAAGCAACTTTGGCAACGGCAGAAAAAGGCGAATACTTGATCGAAAAAACGTTAAAAACATGTGTGGAGTTGATAAAGCTTGAACAAGAAAAAATTCGAAAATCTACCGAAATGGAATAATTTTGCGCTATTTAATTTTTTAGCGAAAGATAAAGAAAATAGCTTGGAAGTCATGGAAGCATCGCGCGGTTTTGCAGTACCAGGAATCGTGGCGACAAATTATGAAACACCAGAAGAAGCTGCAAATGTGGTGAAAGAACTACAAACAACAGCTGAGGTCATCAGTGTTGGTCTTGGTGGTGGCGGCGACTGGCACAATTGGCGGGATGTTCTTCATATCGCGCGCCTCGTACCGAATAGTCATATTAACCAACCAATCGAAACAGCGGGATTAACAAATGACTTGCTTCCAGAAACATACACCAATGCACTCGTTCGACCAACCGGAAAAGTCGGTATTGTCAAACTATCTTCCGGCGACGAAATTACCGCTGAAGAAGCTGTCGATTATTGTCTATCCGCAAATATTCCTTCAATCAAATTTATGAGCATCGAAGGAACAAAGTATTTAGACGAACTTGTTTATTTAACAAAAGTTGCAGCGGAAAAAGGGATATACGGCATTGAGCCAGCAGGAGGGATTGGCGCCGAGAATATCCTTGAAATAACAACTGCCATCAAGACGACCGGCATTCCGTTTTTCATGCCACATATCTTTGGAAAAACAATTGATAAAGCTACAGGTCGCACTAAACCAGAAGAAATCGAGAAAATTTTTGCAGCTTTGGAGGGGAAATAAATGATTAATAACTATATCGATATTACGATTCGCTTATTAGAAAATATTCTTGATAATGAAGCTGATTATGTAAAAGAAGCAGGAGCGAAGGTAGCCGAGTCCATCGAAAACGACGGTGTGATCCATTTATTTGGCTGCGGTCACTCGCATATTTTAACAGAAGAAGTATTTTACCGAGCTGGTGGACTTGCTGCGATTCATCCGATTTTACACGAACCACTTATGCTTCACGAAGGTGCTGCGGCTTCTTCAGTACTCGAGCGTAAAAATGACTACGCAAAAACATTTATGGCTGAGGAAGACATTCGCCCGGGTGATGTGATGATTGTATTATCCACATCTGGCCGCAATCCTGTCCCAATAGATGTTGCTGAAATTGCCCGTGAAAAAGGCGCATTTGTCATCGTTATTACTTCATTACAATATTCAGCTAGCCAAAAATCACGCCACACATCTGGTAAACGCTTATCCGATACAGGTGACATTGTAATTGATAACGGCGCTGTTAAAGGGGATGCAGTATTAAAATCAGCTAACTTTGACATAGCATTCGCGCCGACTTCCACGGTAACTGGCGCTGTCATCTTGCAGTCCATTTTTGCCGAAGCGATTGAAAAAATGGTGAACGATAACTTCACACCACCAGTATTTATAAGTGGTAATGTCGAAAATGCCGATGAGCACAACCAAGCACTTGTTGATAAATACAATGAACGAATTCCGCTACTTGGAATGAATTTATAAAAATAGCGTCCCTAGGGTTTTTGTTTCCCTAGGGTTTTTTTAGTATAATAAAGTTAATAAGATTAGTGGAGGAATAATATGCTTACAACAAGAAAAGCATTATATTATTTAGATAAAGGAAAAACAAAAGAGGCGATTCATTTACTTGAAACTTGTTGGAATCAAAAAGTGACAGCCGAAAATAAAAGAGATATATTTACAGCAACGGTATTACTTAGCGATGTGCTCTACCAAAGCGGTGAACGTTTTCCAGAAATCTATCAAAAGCTCATGTCGATTTTAGAAGAGATGCAAGATTTAGAAGCAGTCGATTTCGAACGTGAAAAAGCTAAGCAAATTTTCGCCGAGTTAGATGAATATTTTAGTGAGGTCGGGACATTTTTCCAAGGGCATAGTTTAGCAGAGCTTTGGTTGAAGTTTGACTCTGAAAATGACTATAAAGATGTGTACCCTACGCCGCAAAGAGTGGCTGCAATCGAAGCAGAACTAGGATATAAGTTACCTAAATCCTATATCTATTTAATGCGTCATACACAAAATGGAGGCATAGTTTCAACGGGTTCTGTCCCTACGACAGAGCCAAGTTCATGGTCGGAGAATTGTGTAGCTATTACTGGCATTATGGGAATAGGAGACTGTGGAGTATCTACATTGAATGGTATGCACAACACAAATTTTTGGACAGAAGAGTGGGGTTATCCCGATGTTGGTTTAGCTATTGCTGATTGCCCATCAGCCGGACATGACATGGTTTTCTTAGATTACCGAAATTGTGGAAAAACAGGCGAGCCCGCAGTCGTTCATATTGATCAAGAAGGTGATTATAAAATACTTAAGCTAGCTGATAATTTTGAAGAGTTTATTTTGAGTTTGTACAGAGAGGAATATTAATTCAAAAACAAGAAGGAGTGCGGCCGATGGATTCAGCATATGTATTTGATAGCGAACAAGCAACGAAATTATTAATGAAGAACTACGAGTTAGTAAAAACAAGTGGCGTTAGTTTTATTGATAAGCGGATTCGATTTTTGATTGCTCGTCTTTTTGCAGGAAATAATGAAATCGTTCAACCAGAAAAATTCTATGAAATAAATAAAGAATTTAAACGACAACTAGGTATGTTTACAGCGTTAAATGGTAATGTTCGCGCATCGCTTGTCGGCTTACTGATGGCAAGTGATAAAGCGAAACGGGATAGTGTTCGCCAAGTGATTTCCAATTACAACACACTCATCGAAGCCGGCTTTAAACGCACTGAATACACCTATTTCGCCGCTTACTTATTACTAGAATCAGAAAATCCAACTCTGACAGCCAAAAAAGCCAAAACCATTCACCAACTTTTCAAAAAAGACCACCCATTTTTAACCAAAAGTGAGGACGTAACAACAGCTGTTTTCTTAGCTAATCTCAAAGAAGAGAATGTAGAAAAATTAGCTGAAGTCACAGAATACTATTTCCAAGAATTTGCCGCAAAAGGGTTCCGGAAAAATGATAGCTTGCAGTTTTTAGCTACAACAGGAACACTTTTATATGGTGAAAAAGACAGCAAATTTATTAGAAGAGTAGACAATGTGGTGGAAGAATTGCGCCAAAAAGGTGTGAAAATCAAGCCATTACATTACTCAAGTATCGGAATTTTAGCATTTGTGATGGATGGTCGCAAAATTGACTCTGGCTTGGTGAACTTAATTGATGACTTGCAAAATCAACCTGGTCTGCGGTTTGGTCGCGAGTTTGTAACAGCACTGGCAATCAGTCTTTATACAGAAAAACAATCGGGTCAAATGAGCAAAGAACAATTAGAAGGATTAATGGTTAATGTGCATATCTTAATTGCGATGGAACAAGCAGCCGCAATGAGTGCAGCCGCTGCAGCAAGTGCGGCCGCGGCATCAAGTTAATAAAAAAACCTGGAAGCAGAATGAATATGCTTCCAGGTTTTTTTATTATTTTAAGGACTAACATAATAATCATTACTTTGTTTTGGAGGAACAGAACTACTTAAAACATAATCTTTTAAAAATGAATTAGGAGCACTATCCCATAAATCCATTCCAGCAGATTTAGGTGGAGTGATGCCTGCAAAGAAAGCCATGTTATTTAAAGCCATAGTATCGGCCATTTTTTCTTTATCAGTTTGACTATAGTTTTTATAAGATTCACTCGTCATTAAGTCCATCATAGCTTTATCATAACCACTATTATAAAAAGTCTCATAATCGTATGCATCAAAGTTAACCAGATTTTTGTCTGATATTCCAGTTTCTTTTGCCCAAGCTTCTATATCTAATTTTTGAGATTGGTAGGTGAATGTTTTGTTTTTTGCGCTATAGGTAAGGTTCCCGTATTTATGTGGATAGACGGAAAGAGCATTTGTCACAATATCAGTAATTTCTTTGCCATCTGAACTTTTGGCAGATCGAATGTTTTGGGTGTGAATATGCCCACTCAAAGAAAAATTCATATTGCCAGCTGTCAGAGCATCGATTACTTGTTGATTGTAATTGATTGTGTAGCCCTTTTGAATAACATCATTATGATCGGTTAAATTGTGGTGCATAACTGGAACAAGTTTCACGCCATTTTTTTTCGCTAAGGCGCTACATTCTTTAATCCAATCTAACGTGCCAGCTGTTAAACCGCCTTCTGTCGTTGGGGAGCCTTGCTGCATATTGGTTTTATAAATAGCTGTATCAAGCATGAGGAGCCAAACCTTGGATGAAGGTGCTGCTAAATAGCTTAGCGAAAAATCATCTTCAGAAATAGCATCTTCGTAACCAAAATGATTATAAATTTTGCTGAAATCTGCTGGTGATACAGTATCGGTCGGTAGTTGTTTGTCTTTCTCGAATTTTCGAGCCCATGGATTGTTTATATCGTGATTACCAGGAACAACGAATACTTGGGTGCCTGTTTTTTCTACTTGTGCTAGTTTTTTAGCTAATTCTTCATGGCTAGTTTTTTCGCCATTATTAGTCAGATCACCGCTAATAATTAAAACGTCAGCCTTTTTAGTCTCAACATCTGCTAAGAAAGCATTGGTTATTTCATCGCTATATGCCAATTGCTTTCCATCACCAGCGGCTAGATATTTTTGGAATGCCTGCCCGCCATCAGTGAGTGATGGGGCAAAATAATGAACATCGGTCGTTTCAATTATTGATAAATCACGGTCTTTTTCAATCGGAGCAGTAATTTTTTTCGTTTCTTCACTTGCAGAACTACAGGCAACTAAGGAAAAAGATAAAAGAATAGGTGTCACTATTTTAAAAAATCGAATCACGTTAAATCACGCTTTCATGTTTGTATTTTCACAAATTGAGGTAAAATTTAGAACAAAACTCGGTAAGCAAAGAGCAATGTTCTAAATGTATTAAATATCTCTATCTAATATGCTTTTCGTTAAGCGGTACATATCATCACGATACGCGCCAGCTGGTAGTTTTTTAATTTCACGAAGGGCTTTATTCGTATATTTACTTGCAAGTTTGAATGCCTGTTCGACACCCTTATATTTAGAAATAAGTGCTAAAACTTGTTCAGAAGCATCATCAGTCATATCTAGTTTTTGAGAAAGAAGCGGCTCAAATTCAGCCAAGTGACCTTTCATTGCATAAATTAGCGGTAGCGAATAAATACCTTGTTTCATATCATTTAAAACAGGTTTACCAAGACCTTCATCAGTACTTGTATAATCCAAGACGTCATCAATAATTTGGAAAGCCATACCAAGATAATGGCCGATATTATAACATTTCGCTACAGTCATGCGTGGTGCTTTACTGCCCGTTGCACCAGAGTAACAACTAAGAGCAAATAGTTGAGCTGTTTTGCCAGAAATACGTGATAAATATTCGCGAACTGTTACATCCATTTTATAACTTGTGCGCATTTGATCCAGTTCACCCATTAAGATTTTTTCGATATTTTTACTGTTAAATTCGATATTTTCAACGGAAGAAGCATGTGCGGAAAGAATCTTAAAACAAATACAGAATAAATAATCCCCTGTATAAACGGCATAATTACGACCATATTTTGAATGGATAGTAGGGATGCCGCGACGTAATGGTGAATCATCAACGACATCATCATGAATCAACGTCGCCATATGGAGCACTTCAAGAGCAGCTGCGATAGAAACCGCGCGTTCTTTATCAAACTCAGGTCCAGCTTGAGCAGATAACAGCGCAAAAGCAGGGCGGAGTAATTTTCCACCAGCATGAATTAAATCTTTCACGTTTTTCTCTACATGTTTATCGCGAATTTGAATGTTGCTTTCAATTGTTTGTAATACTTCTTGTAAATCTTTGGAAAGTGCAGGATAATCATCCCACATAGCATGAAGTTGCATATTGAACTCCTTTGTTTAAAATTATTTTTGTGCTGCTTGACTTTGTTTAGCATCAGCGAACATCCGCAAAGTTTGGACATTTTTCAGCAAGTAGTTTGCCGCAATCCCAACCGCGATTCCAGAAAGAATACCGATAAAAGATAATACAGGTAAATAGAGCATAACCGACCAAGTCCCCGCAATCCAACTTGCAATAACGAGTTGTCCGACGTTATGTAAAATCCCACCGGTAACACTAACGCCAATGATACTCACGCGTTTTGGTCCAAGTTGTTGTACAAGCCACATCCCAAGAAAACTCAAGATAGCTCCCGCCGCACTATACATAAATGTTGAAATAGTCCCACCAAGCAAAGTGGACAACACCAATCTAATGCAGATAATCATAAATGTATCTTTTGCCGATAACGTATAAAGCGAAATACAAGTAATAATATTAGCAAGACCGAGTTTCGCTCCAGGAGCAAACGCAAATGGAAACGGAATGGCTCTCTCAAGTAAACTAATAACAACAGCTTGTGCAGCCAGTAGCGCTATATATACTAATCGTCTGTTTTTTGTCATAAAAACACTTTCCTATCTATTAGAGGATAAGGTCAGGAAGAGATAATTGGATCATCTGCATCACCTGAACTCCCGTCACTCGCTTTTACTTCAATCACTAACTTATGTGGAAGACAAACGACTGTATCACCTTGTTTATTAATTGCCCCAGTTCGAACGCAAACCTGATCGTTGCAATTAGCTTTACTGATTCGAATTTCTTCCCCCGAAACCTCAATCGTGTTAGTATGTCCATCTGGCTGTTTCACATCAAAACTTTCAGTCCCTTTATGCCCAGTAAGCGTAACGGTTTTATATTCCTTACTATCAACCGAAATAACCGCAACAAGCTCTTTTTTTCCATTAGCTGGAGCAGGTTCATTCGCTTTTACATATGAAAAAATAGCAATCGGCAAAAAGGAAAGTATGCAAAGAGATAAAATAATTATAATATCCCAGCGTTTCACCATATAAAAGTACTTTTTCACCGCATTGCCTCCTTTCCAAATGTCATGTACAAATCCTATTTTAAAGGATAACGCCTAAATATAATAGGAAAAAGTTCATAAAAATAAACAAATAATAAAAACGGAAGCACCTCCTATGCCAAAACTGGCTTTTGGATGCACTCCCGATTTTTAATTTAAAATTTTAACTAGCTAATTTACTTGTCTCTGTAAACGGACCTCGGCTTACCGTACCACCAGTGACCAAGATGTTTTTGGAACCAAGGAACAGCCCAATAATCAAGACCGAATGTACGTCCAGCGCCATTTAGAAGTGCGATAGAAGCTGGTAACGCCCAGAATTTGTCCCAACCAAGCATAGCGCTTAGAGTGAACATTACTAGGAATCCAGCACTTCCGATACTTACAAGCCAAGTGAATAGACCAACTACCATAGCAAGACCAATTGCAAGTTCAACAAAAGGTACAACTTTTTGCATTACTAGAGCAACGTCAAGGTTTGGCATAAGAAGTTTCATAATCCATTCAAACCAACCAGGCATATGGCTAAGAATTGGTGTAGTTACGTTTGTCGCAGCGGCACCAGCAGCATCACCGGCAGCTTGACTAGCGCCAGATGTTGCAGCAGTTTGTAACCATTCAAAAGGCATTTTTGAACTAGTTGCTGTTAACCAAGAATCAGAACCAATACCATTAAATAGAGGTTTTAAGTTAGTAATACTTACTTTATCCCATGTAGTTTCACCGTAGATTTTAGAAAGAGCTTCGTCAATCCAGAACCAACCTAGATATACACGTAAAGGAAGAACCCAAAGTACGTTACCATAACGAGAAGTCCAACCACGGAAGATATTACGGTGATCTTTAATGTGGAAGAATTCGTGCATAATATATTGCCACATGTAATAACCACTGCGAATACCGAAGAAGTAATAAAGGTTAACCATATGTTTCATTAAAATAGCGAACCAACCAGATAGATGCATGCCACCAAGGTGAGCAACACCGTATTTAGCCCCGATAGATACCATGACACCATGATATTTACCTTGGAATGGTTCTTTTTCGCCAGTACCACTCATTTCAACGATGATGCTTTTCGCTGCAGTTAATGCAGTTTGTTCAGCACCTTCAACGATTTGTGGAGTTGGCTTGCCATCTTCATCTTCAAAGTAAGCAAGGTCACCAACAACATACACGTCTTTAAGACCTTCTGCTTCCATATATTGATTTACTTTCAAACGTCCTGCACGAGCAGATTCCATGCCATAATCTTTTGTATCAGAGTTAGCACGAACACCAGCAGTCCAAATTAATGTACTTGTTGGAAGCTCTTCGCCAGATTTAAGAACGATGCTTTCAGGTTTAACTTCAACAATTGCAGCGTTTTTCATGATTTCAATACCTTTTTTAACCATGTAACGTTCTGCTTTGTCAGCGTCTCTTCTTTCAAGCATGTTTAGGATTGTTGGAGCAGCTTCTACTACAACTAGTTTAATTTCAGATGCGTCAATTTTGTTATCTTTAGCTAGACGATCTTTCCATTCTAAAAGTTCCCCAACCATTTCGATACCAGTAAATCCAGATCCACAAACAACGAATGTTAACATTGCTTTACGTTTTTCAACGTCTTGTTCGCGAGATGCTTTAGTTACTGTTTCTTCAATATGATTGCGTAATTTAACAGAATCTTCCCAAGACCAAAGTGTAAAGCCGTTTTCGCCAACACCAGGAGTCCCGAAATCATTAGGTTCGCCGCCCATACCAAGTACTAGGTAATCGAACGGATAGCTTCCGTGTTCTGTTGTTACAACTTTCTTATCGTGATCTACATGTGTCACGTTGTCAGTTACAAGATTAACTTTTGTTCTATTAAACAAGCGACGTAAATCATATTGAATTGCAGTTGGTTCAACACGACCACCAGCAACCTCATGAAGTTCAGTCATCATTGTGTGGTACGAATGACGATCGATTAATGTAATATTGACGTCTTTGTCTTTCTTGTATTTCTTAGCTAATTTCTTAGCAGCGTGTACACCTGCATATCCTGCCCCAATTAAAACGATATTCTTTTCAGGCATATGCTTCCTCAACTCCTTGTAAGTTTATTCACAAAAATAAAATGAGTCCAAAATTCCCCACAGTATTATTATAACCTATCATAGTTTAACAGAAACATCCTACTAATGTCTAGATAGTAAAGAACAATTCTAATCTAAAAACCGAAAAATAGGACTTTATACAAAATTTATATATTTGAGCAGGCTAAAAGTCCTTGTTTTATCTAGGTTGTTAGACATTTTTGTATGCTATTTTGCTAGAAAATGATGGTTTTACCCAAGTTTTATGTATCAATAGTCATTATTTTGAAAATTAGATGAATTATGTCTTTAGAATTACAGTAGACAAAAGCGCACGCTGATGGTATCATTTGTATTGTAAAAGTGATATCGCTTTCGCAGACTATCCGTTTGTGTTCACGTTATCACAAACAAGGTTTTAATAAAACAAAAGGTGGGAGCAAATATGAAATTGAAAAAAGTAGCAATGGGTATTACCGTAGTAATGGCTTCAAGTTTATTACTAGTAGGTTGCGGTAGTAACGACGACAGCAGCAAAGATAAGAAGAGCACAGACACAAAACAAACAGAAACAAAGAAAACAGCTAAAACAGATGGTACTATGACTGATGGTACTTACAAATTAGAAGAAAAGAATTTCGACGACAAAGGCTGGAAAGGTTTCATGTCAATCGAAGTTAAAGATGGTAAAATCACTAAAGCTAACTACGATTACAAAAACAAAGACGGCAAACTTAAATCTGAAGATGCAGACTACGAAAAAGCAATGAAAGACAAAGTAGGAACTGGTCCTCAAGAATACTTGAAACAATTAAGCGATTCCCTTGTTAAAGGACAATCTGCATCATCTGTAGAAGTAGTTTCAGGAGCAACTCATTCCTCTGACGCTTTCATCAATTATGCAAACCAATTAATTCAAGCAGCTCAAAAAGCTGATACAACTACAATTTCCATCAACAACCTAGCTAAAATGGAAGATGGAACTTATAAATTAGAAGAACAAAACTACGCACATGGTTACCGTGTAGTATTCAGCATGGACGTTAAAGATGGCAAAATCACTAAATCTGATTACAACTATGTTGACAAAGACGGTAAACTTAAATCAGACGACGCTGACTATGAGAAAAACATGAAAGCTAAATCTGGTACTGGTCCAAAAGAATACATCCCAGCACTTAATAAATCTCTAGTAGAGAAACAAGATGTTGCTGCAGTAGACACAGTTTCTGGTGCTACTAACTCTTCTAACCAATTCAAAATCTACGCAGCTCAACTTCAAAATGCTGCACAAAATGGTAACACTGACACTATCAAAGTGTACAACCTAGTAGAAGCTGAATAATTAGCACAATGAAAAGCACAAAGCGGCTGGCCCTAATTCTGGGGCTAGCCGATTTTTTTATCGCAAAACAGAGGAATTAAGCCTTTTTACTGTAGATTTATTCCTTTTTTTACGCTATAGTTATTCAAGTAAAGATCACGGATTAGAAAGGTGAAAAAGCTAATGAAGAAATGGAAAATAATACTTTCAGTTATCGTATTGGCACTTGTTGTGTCGGCATGCGGAAATTCTAATAACGATTCAAAAAAAGAACCAAGTGATTCTAAAACACTTTTGGAACAGCCTTACTCTAAAACTGATTTCCTAATGGGAACAGTAGTCACACTTAAAATCTATGACAAAGGCAAAGAAGACGTTCTAGACAAAGGTTTCGATCGCATTAAAGATTTAGCAGCTAAAATTACTACAAGCGATGCAGAAAAAACATCGGAAGTTGACAAAATAAATGAACAAGCTGGAAAAAAACCAGTAAAAGTTTCTAAAGATGTCTACTATTTAATCCAAGAAGGACTGAAGTACTCGGAAAACTCTGGTGGTAGCTTTGACATTACCATTGGACCACTTACTTCTTTATGGCATATCGGTTTTTCTGATGCGCGCAAACCTTCGCAAGCAGAAATCGATGCAGTTTTACCATTAATTAATTATAAAGACGTAAAAATGAACGACGAAGAGCAAACAGTCTACTTGGAAAAAGAAGGCATGGAGCTTGATTTAGGAGCAATTGCAAAAGGGTTCATCACTGACGAAACATTAAAAGTGTTCAAAGACAACAAAGTAACTACTTCCATAATTGATTTGGGCGGAAATATTTATGTTCAAGGGAAAAATCCTAATGGCAATAAATGGAATGTTGGAATACAAGATCCGTTTTCTCCGCGTGGTAGTGTGATTGGGAAGCTTCCAGAATCTGATATGTCGATTGTAACTTCGGGTATTTATGAACGTTACCTAGAAGTGGACGGAAAAACATATCATCATATTTTAGACCCAAAAACAGGGTACCCGTTTGATAATGATATTGCTGGCGTGTCTATCGTATCTAAAAAATCTATTGATGGCGATGGCTTATCAACAGCTACTTTCTCCAAAGGAATTAAAGGCGGAATGGATTACATCGAGCAGTTTAAAGGTGTAGACGCTATCTTTATTAGTAAAGAGAAAAAAGTATACGAAACATCCGGCCTAAAAGGGCAATTTGAATTAACAGATAAAAATTTCCAAATGGACACTTTGAAAAAATAGACTATTATATATAGAAGAAAGTGAGCAGACTTCTAACCGAGGTCTGCTCATAATAAGGTAGAGAGGGGTTAAAAAGGGGTTATGTCAATATCATCATTCCTGAAGTTGGTTGAAATCCAGACGAAGATAGCTAGCGTATTTCCGTTTATGTTAGGGACGCTATTCGTTGTGTATCAATATGATATGTTTAAGCCTATTAATACGTTGATATTTTTTGGCTCTATGCTAATTTTTGATTTAACAACTACCGCAATTAATAATTATATGGATTACCGTAAAGCCACAGATAATCATGACTACGACTACAGGACAACAAGCAACGTTATCGGGCAACAACAAATTCCAGAACGAACAGTTATTATTACTATTTTTCTGATGTTTTTCATTGCAACTGGTTTAGGTGTTTGGCTTGTTTTCCGCACTGATTTGCTAGTGCTATTAATTGGATTTGTATGTTTCTGTATTGGTATCTTGTATACATTTGGTCCTGTGCCACTTTCGCGCATGCCGCTTGGAGAGATTTTTTCAGGGATTACGATGGGATTCGGGATTTTCTTCTTAGCTGTTTATGTAAATGCGTACGATGCCGGAATTGCGAATTTACTTTGGCAAGGAGAAATGGTAACCATCCAGTTCAATCTAATAGAAATCATCCGGATAGGTGTGGTATCCTTACCATGTATTTTCACGATAGCGAATATTATGCTAGCCAATAATTTGTGCGATTTAGATGAAGATATTAGAAATCATCGTTATACACTTCCTTATTATATAGGTAGAAAAATGGGCGTTCTTCTTTTTAATGCACTGTACTATGCGTCGTTTTTAGCAGTGATTGTTTCGGTATTTATTCATTTCTTGCATCCAATCATGCTAGTGTCCGTATTGGCTGTTTATCCGGTCTATCGTAATTTGGTTAAATTTAATAAAGAACAAGTGAAATCAAAAACATTTGTTATTGGTATACGCAATTTTGTGCTGATTAATGCGACTTTAACAATCTTAATGGCGGTTAGCGTTGTAATTCAACAATTGACGTGAGTGAAGGGGGCTTCTTTGAATGATAGAAAAACTGATATTAGGTCGTTTTGTTCCAGGGGAGTCCTTAATTCACGGACTTGATGCGAGAACGAAATTGCTAGCTGGGTTTTATTACATTGGAATTTTATTTCTAGCGAATAATTGGTGGACATACGCTTTAATGGTCTTATTCACGCTAATGATTGTTCAAATGACGGGGATAAAGTTGAAAGTGTTCATAAAGGGAGTTAAACCGCTTATTTGGTTAATCTTATTCACCGTTGTGATGCAAATCCTGTTCGCGAGTGGTGGAACGATTTATTTTGACTGGGGTCCTTTTACAATTTCGTCTTTCGGTCTTTTGAATGGTGTTTTTGTGTTTTTGCGCTTTGTATTAATTATTATTATGTCGACAGTCATTACTTTAACAACTACTCCGATGAACTTAACAGATGCGATTGCGTATATCCTTCGTCCTTTTGCAGTGCTTAAAGTACCTGTTAACGACATCGCCTTAATGATCTCCGTTGCGCTACGTTTTATTCCGACACTTATGGGTGAAACGGATAAAATTATGAAAGCTCAGCGCGCACGTGGAGTTGATTTTGGTGAAGGAAACTTATTCGAACAAATGAAAGTGGTTGTTCCGATTTTTATCCCGCTTTTCGTTAGTTCCTTTAACCGGGCCGAAGAGTTGGCTGATGCAATGGAAGCTAGAGGTTATCAGGGCGGGGAAGGACGAACTCGTTTTCGGATACTTCACTGGCACTTTGGCGATCTTGTTGCGCTAGGTGTCATGTTGCTTCTAACAGCTGGACTTATATTGCTTCGTACTTCTTAAAAACATTCGAATTATCGGATGTTTTTTTATTTTATTTAAAAAGCAAAGAATGCTGCTGTGAAGCGTTTTTCGTCAGATAATAAACCGAGATTCTTCTATATAATAGCTTCTATGAAAATAACTTAAAACTTTTTTCAAAAAGCGGTTGATTACTACCCCTAACCCGTGTATAATAGATAAAGTGCAAATGGACAGGCATTGGTCTGCCCTTTTGGCAACGAGCACCCCGGTATTGCCGGGAATGCCCATGTGATGAAGTGAAAGGTTGCTGACACACCCGGCCGCTTTGCCATGGCGGATGTTCAGGTAATTTTCACGGAGAATGTCTACTTTGAAAGTAGGCGAAAAGGAGGGAAAGTAATGGCAAAACAAAAAATTCGTATTCGTTTAAAAGCGTATGATCACCGTATTTTGGATCAATCAGCAGAAAAGATCGTAGAAACAGCGAAACGCTCAGGTGCTTCCGTATCTGGTCCGATTCCACTTCCAACAGAGAAGTCTATCTACACAGTCTTGCGTGCGGTCCACAAATATAAAGATTCTCGTGAGCAATTCGAAATGCGTACACACAAACGTTTAATCGACATCGTTAATCCAACACCACAAACAGTTGATAGCTTGATGCGTTTAGACTTGCCAAGCGGTGTGGACATCGAAATCAAACTATAATAAGAATATATTAAATTAACAGGAGGTGTGACTCATGACCAAAGGAATCTTAGGTAGAAAAGTAGGGATGACACAAGTTTTCACTGAAAACGGCGAACTTATTCCAGTAACAGTAATCGAAGCAGCACAAAACGTGGTACTTCAAAAGAAAACTGTTGAAACTGACGGCTATGAAGCTGTACAAATCGGTTTCGAAGATAAGAGAGCAAAATTGTCAAACAAACCCGAACAAGGTCATGTAGCAAAAGCCGATACTACTCCTAAGCGCTTCATTCGCGAATTCCGCGATGTAAACTTAGACGAGTATGAGATTGGTGCAGAAGTAAAAGTAGACGTATTCGCAGAAGGTGACATCATCGACGCGACAGGCGTATCGAAAGGTAAAGGATTCCAAGGTGTTATTAAACGCCACGGACAATCACGCGGCCCTATGGCCCACGGTTCCCGTTACCATCGTCGCCCAGGTTCAATGGGTCCAGTAGCACCTAACCGTGTTTTCAAAAATAAACTACTTCCAGGTCGTATGGGTGGAGAACAAATCACTATCCAAAACCTAGAAATCGTTAAAGTAGACGTTGAAAAGAACGTTCTTTTAGTAAAAGGTAACGTTCCAGGCGCTAAAAAAGCATTAGTTCAAATTAAAACTGCTACTAAAGCAAAATAATTCATTTGGAAAGGAGGACTAACGAATGCCAAAATTAAGCTTACTTAAACAAGATGGAACAAACGCTGGCGAAATTACTTTAAACGACACTGTTTTCGGTATCGAACCAAATGAAAAAGTTGTTGTTGACGTAATTTTGAGCCAACGTGCATCCCTACGTCAAGGGACTCATAAAGTAAAAAATCGTTCAGAAGTACGTGGTGGCGGACGTAAACCATGGCGTCAAAAAGGTACAGGTCGTGCCCGTCAAGGTTCAATCCGTTCCCCACAATGGCGCGGCGGTGGTGTCGTATTCGGCCCAACACCTCGTTCATATGCTTACAAATTACCTAAGAAAGTTCGTCGTTTAGCGATTAAATCGATTCTTTCTTCTAAAGTAAATGAAGAAAAATTAGTTGTACTTGAAGGTTTGACTTTCGATGCACCTAAAACAAAAGAATTTGCGGCTTTTCTTAAAAATATCTCTGTAGATACTAAGGCACTAATCGTAGTTGCTGGTGAAAGTGAAAATGTAGAATTATCTGCACGCAACTTACAAGGCATTACAGTTATTCCAGCTGAAAGTATCTCAGTACTAGAAGTTGCTAAACATGATAAGTTAATTATCACTAAAGCAGCTGTCGAAAAAGTAGAGGAGGTGCTCGCATAATGGATGCACGCGACATCATTAAGCGCCCAGTTGTAACTGAAGAATCTACAAGCATTCTCGACGATAAGAAATATACATTTGAAGTAGATACTCGCGCAACTAAAACGCAAGTAAAATACGCAATTGAAGAAATTTTCGACGTGAAAGTTGCTAAAGTAAACGTAATGAATTACAAAGGCAAACTTAAACGTATGGGCCGTTATGCAGGTTACACTAACAAACGTCGTAAAGCGATTGTTACTGTTACAGCTGACAGCAAAGAAATTCAATTCTTTGAAGTATAATTCGACTAACTTTAAATAATTCTAACGAGGAGGGGAAACAATGGCGATCAAAAAGTATAAACCTACCACTAACGGGCGCCGGCATATGACAAGTTCAGATTTCGCTGAGATTACTACAAGTACTCCAGAAAAATCTTTACTACGTCCTCTTAAAAAGAAAGCCGGACGCAATAACCAAGGTAAGTTAACTGTTCGTCATCACGGCGGTGGCCATAAACGCCAATACCGCGTGATTGATTTCAAACGTAACAAAGATGGTATTCCTGGACGCGTTGCAACGATCGAGTACGATCCAAACCGTTCTGCTAATATTGCTCTAATCAACTATGCTGATGGAGAAAAACGCTACATCATCGCAGCGAAAGGCCTTGAAGTAGGTCAAACAATTTATTCAGGAGCAGAAGCTGACATTAAAGTCGGTAATGCACTAGAATTAAAAGATATTCCAGTGGGTACTGTTATCCACAATATCGAAATGAAACCTGGTAAAGGTGGACAATTAGTACGTTCTGCTGGAACAAGTGCTCAAGTACTTGGTAAAGAAGGCAAATACGTATTAATCCGCTTAAACTCCGGTGAAGTTCGCATGATCCTTGCTACTTGCCGTGCTACAATCGGTCAAGTTGGTAACGAACAACACGAACTTATCAACATCGGTAAAGCAGGTCGTTCACGTTGGATGGGTAAACGCCCAACTGTTCGTGGATCTGTAATGAACCCGAACGATCACCCACACGGTGGTGGTGAAGGTAAAGCTCCAATCGGTCGTAAATCGCCAATGTCTCCATGGGGTAAACCAACTCTTGGATACAAAACACGTAAGAAAAACAACAACTCCGATAAATTTATCGTACGTCGTCGTAAGAAAAAATAATCGGATTAATAGATTGAATAAAATTGGTAGCAGGATAGCGAGGACAAGCGTTCTCAGCTTCCTGACTATGCGAAGGGAGGTTCCGTCATGGGTCGTAGTTTGAAAAAAGGACCTTTTGTTGATGACCACTTGATGAAGAAAGTGGAAGCAGCAGCAGAAAGCGAAAAGAAACAAGTAATTAAAACTTGGTCTCGTCGCTCCACGATTTTCCCAACTTTTGTTGGACAAACAATCGCAGTATATGATGGACGTAAACACGTTCCTGTTTATGTTCAAGAAGATATGGTAGGACACAAACTGGGCGAATTCGCACCAACTCGTACGTACCGCGGTCATGCGGGCGACGATAAAAAAACTAAACGCTAATTTGAGAGGAGGATATCCTAATGGCAAGTGAAGTTACAAGCGCAAAAGCCGTTGCCAAAACGGTTCGTATTGCTCCTCGCAAAGCTAGAATCGTCATTGATTTAATTCGAGGCAAGCAAGTTGGCGAAGCAATTGCAATCTTGAAGTATACTCCAAGATCAGCTTCCCCAATTATTGAAAAAGTATTAAAATCCGCTATTGCTAACGCAGAGCATAACTATGATTTAGACATTAACAACCTTGTAGTAGAGGAAGCATTTGTTGACGAAGGTCCAACACTTAAACGTTTCCGTCCACGTGCACAAGGTCGTGCAAGTGCAATCAACAAACGTACTAGCCACATTACAGTTGTGGTATCTGAAGTGAAGGAGGGATAATTCGTGGGTCAAAAAGTACATCCAATAGGTATGCGTATCGGTGTCATCCGTGATTGGGACTCCAAATGGTACGCGGAAAAAGATTATGCGGACTTCTTACATGAAGATTTACGCATCCGTGATTATGTTGCAAAACGTTTATCTGACGCTTCTGTTTCTCGCGTAGAAATCGAACGTGCAGCTAACCGTGTGAATATCACTATTCATACTGCTAAACCTGGTATGGTTATCGGTAAAGGTGGTTCTGAAGTTGAAGCATTACGCAAAAACTTAAACGAACTTACTCAAAAACGTGTTCATATCAATATCGTAGAAATCAAACGTGCTGACCTAGACGCAAAATTGGTTGCTGAAAACATCGCTCGTCAATTGGAAGGTCGTGTATCTTTCCGTCGTGCGCAAAAACAAGCTATCCAACGTACTATGCGTGCTGGAGCAAAAGGTATCAAAACTCAAGTATCTGGTCGTCTTGGCGGAGCGGATATCGCTCGTGCTGAACACTATAGCGAAGGAACAGTACCTCTTCATACATTGCGTGCCGACATCGACTACGCATGGGAAGAAGCTGACACAACTTATGGTAAACTAGGCGTTAAAGTCTGGATCTACCGTGGTGAAGTCCTTCCTACGAAGAAAAACAATGTGGAAGGAGGAAAATAATAATGTTAGTTCCTAAACGTGTAAAATACCGTCGTGAATTCCGCGGAAACATGCGTGGACGCGCGAAAGGCGGAACTGAAGTTGCATTTGGTGAATATGGTCTTCAAGCAGTTGAAGCTTCTTGGATTACAAACCGTCAAATCGAAGCAGCTCGTATCGCAATGACTCGTTACATGAAACGTGGCGGTAAAGTTTGGATTAAAATTTTCCCTCATAAATCTTACACTTCTAAACCAATCGGGGTTCGGATGGGTAAAGGTAAAGGTGCTCCGGAAGGTTGGGTAAGCCCAGTCAAACGCGGCAAAATTATGTTTGAAATCGCAGGTGTTCCTGAAGATGTAGCGCGTGAAGCATTACGTCTAGCAGCACACAAACTGCCGGTCAAAACTAAGATCGTTAAACGTGAAGAAATTGGTGGTGAAGCAAATGAAAGCTAATGATATCCGTGATTTATCCACTACCGAAATCCAAGATCAAGAAAAAGCTTTGAAAGAAGAGCTCTTCAACCTGCGCTTTCAATTAGCTACTGGTCAATTAGAAAACACCGCACGTATTCGTGAGGTTCGTAAAGCAATTGCCCGTATGAAAACAATCGTTCGAGAAAGAGAACTTGCTTAAAAAAGAATCGTAAGGAGGTTTTAATACATGGCTGACCGTAACCAACGTAAAGTTTATACTGGTCGTGTTGTATCCGATAAAATGGATAAAACAATTACCGTGGTTGTTGAAACGTACAAGAAACATGGTTTGTACGGTAAACGCGTGAAGTATTCTAAAAAATTCAAAGCGCATGATGAAAATAACATTGCAAAAACTGGCGATGTAGTTCGTATTTCCGAAACTCGTCCATTGTCTGCAACTAAACATTTCCGTTTATTAGAAGTTGTAGAAGAAGCAGTAATTATCTAAATCAAAAGTTAAAAATAGATTGTGAAAAGTTGCCGAGTGCAATTTTTCCGACCCGTTATTCTGGAAGGAGGGTGTCCTAATGATTCAACAAGAAAGTCGTATGAAAGTGGCTGATAACTCTGGCGCACGTGAAGTGTTAACTATTAAAGTGCTAGGTGGATCAGGACGCAAAACTGCTAACATTGGTGATGTTGTCGTGTGTACCGTTAAACAAGCAACACCAGGCGGCGTTGTCAAAAAAGGTGAAGTTGTTAAAGCAGTAATCGTTCGTACTAAGAGTGGAGCACGTCGTCAAGACGGTTCTTACATCAAGTTTGATGAAAATGCATGTGTCATTATCCGTGACGATAAAAGTCCTCGTGGAACACGTATTTTTGGACCTGTTGCTCGCGAACTTCGTGAAAACAACTTTATGAAGATCGTTTCTTTAGCTCCAGAAGTTCTTTAAAAATTAAGTTCCAAGAAATCAAGGAGGTGCTATACCAATGCATGTCAAAAAAGGTGATAAAGTAAAAGTTATTACTGGTAAAGATAAAGGCAAATCCGGCAAAGTGCTCGCAGCATTTCCGAAAAAGGACCGCGTACTTATCGAAGGAATCAATATGGTTAAAAAACATACTAAACCTTCCAACATCAACCCGCAAGGCGGAATCTTGAATGTTGAAGCACCAATCCATGTTTCAAACGTAATGCTAATTGACCCTAAAACTGGCGAACCTACTCGTGTAGGCTACGAAGTTAAAGGTGATAAAAAAGTACGCGTAGCAAAAAAATCCGGTGAAGTAATAGATAAATAATAGTCGTAGGAAGGAGGGAATATTACATGAATCGCCTTAAAGATCAATATCTTAAGGAAATTGTTCCTGCTTTAATGAGCAAATTCAATTATGACTCCGTAATGGAGGTTCCAAAAATAGATAAAATCGTAATCAACACTGGTGTTGGTGACGCTACAGCAAATGCGAAAGTGTTAGACAGTGCAGTGGAGGAGTTAGCTCTTATCACTGGTCAAAAACCTGTTATCACAAAAGCAAAAAATTCTATCGCTGGTTTCCGTCTTCGTGAAGGAATGCCAATCGGTGCTAAAGTAACATTGCGTGGTGAACGCATGTATGATTTCTTAGATAAATTAGTTACTGTTTCACTTCCACGTGTTCGTGATTTCCGTGGCGTATCGAAAAAAGCTTTCGATGGTCGTGGTAACTATACGTTGGGTGTTAGAGAGCAACTTATTTTCCCTGAAATTGATTACGATCAAGTATCAAAAGTACGCGGTATGGACGTAGTAATCGTTACAACTGCCAAAAGTGATGAAGAATCTCATGAGTTACTTACTCAACTAGGGATGCCATTTCAAAAGTAATCAAAACTAATTTAGTAGGGAGGCGAAAACGTGGCTAAGAAATCCATGATCGCGAAGCAAAAACGTACACCAAAATACGCTGTTCAAGCATATACTCGTTGTGAACGTTGTGGTCGTCCACATTCCGTTATTCGCAAATTTAAATTATGCCGTATTTGTTTCCGTGAACTTGCCTATAAAGGTCAAATTCCCGGCGTGAAAAAAGCAAGCTGGTAAGAAAGAGTTTAAGGAAGGAGGGTATTATACATGGTGATGACAGATCCAATTGCAGATTTTCTAACTCGCATTCGTAATGCAAACATGGTTAAACATGATAAATTAGAACTGCCTGCATCCAAAATCAAAAAAGAAATTGCTGAAATATTGAAGCGTGAAGGTTTTATCCGTGACGTTGAATATATTGAAGATGACAATGCTGGAACAATCCGTGTTTTCTTAAAATATGGAGCGACTGGCGAACGTGTAATCACTGGTTTGAAACGTATCAGTAAGCCAGGTTTACGTGTATATGCAAAATCAACTGAGGTGCCTAAAGTACTTAACGGTCTAGGTATCGCAATCGTGTCTACTTCCCAAGGCGTTTTAACCGACAAAGAAGCCCGTGCTAAACAAGTCGGCGGAGAAGTACTAGCATACGTTTGGTAAGAAAAAGTAAACCATAAGGAGGTGCAATAAATGTCCCGTATAGGTAAAAAAACTATTGTGATTCCTGCAGGTGTAACAGTTACACTTAATGGATCAACAGCAACAGTTAAAGGTCCTAAAGGTGAACTTGTAAAAGAGTTCAACCCAGAAATTACTATTAATATTGAAGGCAACGAAATTAACGTTTCTCGCCCGACTGATAATAAAAACCACCGTGCACTTCATGGTACAACTCGTGCTATTCTTAATAACATGGTTGTCGGAGTTTCCGAGGGTTATGAAAAGAAATTAGAACTTATCGGTGTTGGTTACCGTGCGCAAAAACAAGGAGACAAACTTGTTCTTAACGTAGGGTACTCTCATCCAGTAGAGTTTGTTGCTCCTAAAGGCGTAGAAATTGAAGTTCCTGCAAACACTCAAGTGATTGTTAAAGGATACAACAAAGAACACGTTGGCGAGTTAGCTGCAAACATTCGTGCCGTACGTCCACCAGAGCCATATAAAGGTAAAGGTATTCGTTACGAAGGCGAACATGTACGCCGTAAAGAAGGTAAAACTGGTAAATAATGCCGCTTAATTAGGCAAATGAGAGAAGAGGTGAGTCGTGTGATTACCAAAATCGACAAAAATAAAGTACGTAAAAAAAGACATGCTCGTGTTCGTTCTAAGATTTCTGGAACTGAAAGTCGTCCACGTTTAAACGTATTCCGTTCAAACAAAAACATTTATGCTCAAGTTATTGATGATGTAAATGGTGTGACACTTGCAAGTGCGTCTAATTTAGATAAAGATTTCGGTTCTGCTGAATCCAAAGTTGATGCAGCAAGCAAAGTTGGCGAACTAGTTGCTAAACGTGCTTCCGAAAAAGGTATTACTTCTGTCACTTTTGACCGTGGAGGATACTTATATCATGGCCGCGTAAAAGCTCTTGCTGAAGCAGCTCGCGAAAATGGACTAGAATTTTAATAAGAAGGAGGGACATATTACATGCCTGAGCAAATTGATGGAAACAAATTAGATTTAGAAGAACGCGTTGTTACAATCAACCGTGTTGCTAAAGTAGTTAAAGGTGGACGTCGTTTCCGTTTCACAGCACTTGTTGTTGTTGGAGACAAAAATGGTCATGTTGGTTTCGGTACTGGTAAAGCACAAGAAGTTCCAGATGCAATCCGCAAAGCTGTTGAGGATGCTAAAAAGAACATGGTGTTTGTACCAACTGTAGACACAACTATTCCACACACTGTAGTCGGACATTTTGGTGGCGGAGAAATTCTTCTTAAACCAGCTAGTGCCGGTTCTGGTGTAACTGCTGGTGGTCCCGTTCGTGCGGTCCTAGAACTTGCTGGTGTTGCTGATGTATCTTCCAAATCGCTTGGATCTAATACACCAATTAACATGGTACGTGCTACAATCGACGGAATTAAACAACTTAAAAACGCTGAAGATGTTGCGAAACTTCGTGGCAAAACAGTAGAAGAATTGTTAGGATAAGGAGGGAATTATCATTATGGCGAAGTTAGAAATTACTCTAAAACGTAGCTTAATCGGACGCCCTCAACCACAACGCAAAACTGTTCAAGCATTAGGTCTTGGTAAAACAAATTCTGTAGTGGTTAAAGAAGATAATCCTGCAATTCGTGGGATGATCACTAAAGTAAGTCATTTAGTGGACGTCAAAGAAGTTTAAGCTTAATATAATAATATGTAATTGATAGAATTTGTTAAATAGGAGGAGGTGCTTGACATGAAACTACATGAACTTAAACCTTCAGAAGGTTCTCGTAAAGAACGTAATCGTGTTGGTCGTGGAACAGGCTCTGGTAACGGCAAAACTTCTGGACGCGGTCATAAAGGACAAAAAGCTCGTTCCGGTGGTGGCGTACGCCTAGGTTTTGAAGGTGGACAACTTCCACTTTTCCGTCGTATTCCAAAACGTGGATTCACAAATATCAACCGTAAAGAATTTGCTATCGTTAACTTAGATGTTTTAAACCGCTTTGAAGATGGTACAGAAGTAACACCAGAACTTTTAATCGAAACTGGAATTATTCGTAACGAAAAATCCGGGATTAAGATTTTATCTGATGGAAATATCGAGAAAAAACTTACTGTGAAAGCGAACAAATTCTCTGCAGCTGCAAAAGAAGCTATTGAAGCAGCCGGCGGAAAAACTGAGGTGATCTAATGTTTCAAACGTTAGCGAACTTCTTCAAAGTAGCAGACATCCGTAAAAAAATACTATTTACATTAGCTATGCTAGTTATTTTCCGTATTGGTACATTCGTGCCAGTACCGGGAGTTAACGCAGCTGCTTTACAATCTAGTATGGATGGCGGTATTTTGGGGTTCTTAAACACATTTAATGGTGGGGCTTTAAAAAACTTCTCAATTTTTGCCATGGGTGTAATGCCTTACATTACATCTTCCATTATTGTTCAGTTACTTCAAATGGATGTTGTTCCCAAGTTAACTGAATGGTCTAAGCAAGGGGAAATGGGTCGTAAAAAACTCAATCAACTTACTAGATACATGACGATTGGACTTGGTTTAATCGAAGCATTCGGTATGGCATACGGGTTTAACCGCATGTCATCTGCTGGTTTGGTTATCGAACCGTCCATCGGTAGATATGTGATTATTGCAATCGTATTAACTACCGGTACAATGTTCTTAATGTGGTTAGGGGAACAAATCACTGTTAAAGGCGTTGGTAATGGTGTTTCCATCATTATCTTTGCAGGTATTGTTGCTCGTATTCCTGATGGAGTGCGTCAATTATATGTTTCGCAAATTGAAAACGCTGGTGATCAACTGTTCTTACACATTTTAACGTTAGCAGGTGTGGGAGTTGCGATTCTAGCTATTGTTGTAGCTGTTATCTTCTTCCAACAAGCACTTCGTAAAATTCCAATTCAATACTCTAAACGTGTAGCAGGAGCAAAACAATCGGGCGCGCAAGCAACTCATTTGCCATTAAAACTTAACTCTGCCGGAGTTATCCCAGTTATCTTTGCAAGTGCATTTATTATTACACCGCAAACAATTCTTACTTTCTTTGATCAAAGTAACGACATTGTAAAAGTATTGAAAGACGTGTTTGATTACACAAAACCAATTGGTATGATTTTATATGTTGCACTAATTGTTGCTTTCACTTATTTCTATGCTTTCATTCAAGTGAACCCTGAGAAAGTTGCGGACAACTTGAAAAAGCAAGGTGGGTATATTCCTAGTAAACGTCCTGGTCGGGAAACACAAGCATATCTTACATCGGTACTTTACCGTCTAACATTTGTTGGTGCAATTTTCCTTTCAGCGGTTGCTATACTTCCAACTATCGGTACTACTGTGTTTAGTTTACCGCAGTCACTTGCCGTTGGTGGTACAAGCCTACTAATTGTTATCGGGGTAGCATTAGATACTACGAAACAACTCGAAGGACAACTTGTAAAAAGGAACTATCGGGGATTTATCAAATAACACGCGGTTCTTGTTAGGATTTCCTAGCAGGAGCTAGCGCGTAATAAGGGGCGAAACAGTTGAAATTAGTATTAATGGGACTGCCCGGCGCCGGAAAAGGCACACAAGCGGAACAGATTGTTGAGAAATACAACATTCCTCATATTTCCACTGGAGATATGTTCCGAGCAGCTATGAAAAATAATACGGAATTAGGAAAGAAAGCTAAATCCTTTATGGATAATGGCGACCTTGTTCCTGATGAAGTAACAAATGGTATCGTTCGTGAACGTTTGGCCGAAGATGATGCTAAGAATGGTTTCTTGCTTGATGGTTTTCCGCGTACAGTGGAACAAGCAGAAGAGCTAGAAAATATTCTAAGTGATTTAGGGACAGAACTTGATGCTGTCATTAACATTGAAGTTGATAAAGATGTTTTAATGAAACGTCTTACAGGTCGTTGGATTTGTCGGACTTGCGGTAAAACTTACCATGAAATCTATAACCCACCGAAAGTTCCTGGGAAATGTGATTTAGATGGTGGAGAACTTTACCAACGCGAAGATGACAAAAAAGAAACTGTTGAAAATCGACTAAATGTCAATATGAAACAGACCAAGCCGCTTCTTGATTTTTACTCTGAAAAAGGTAAACTTCATAGCATAAACGGCGAGCAAGATATTAATGACGTTTTT
The DNA here is from genome assembly GCF_058684075.1 of Listeria sp. MAN/IMW/UF555. NCBI lineage: Bacteria > Bacillati > Bacillota > Bacilli > Caryophanales > Listeriaceae > Listeria > Listeria sp. MAN/IMW/UF555. Next base: position 449,312 of record NZ_JBZWZS010000003.1, read on the forward strand.
GTAGATGTGGAAAAAATTCTTGCTTCTTTTTGAGGGGTAAGCTGTGCTGAAATCACTGTCAAAATCAATGCGTGCAAATTGGTTTGATTTGTAGTATAATGGATAATTGGCAGTGGAATTAAAGGCATCTAAGCAAATCATGATGAACGAGAGAACCGTTTGAAGATCATCCGAATGACGTATATGTTCTACCCTGATCTGTTCAGCCGCAATACTTTTGCGAGTGACAGTTCTTCTGGTTTTTACGGATTTCACTTTTACAGGTTGTCTGAAAAGCTGGCGAAATGTGTTGCCTTTTAATGAAGTGCATCCATTTTTGCATGTTTTACGTTTTTTTCATGTAAGAGAAATAGTTACACTGAAAGGATTAGGCCTGCATCAGGAACAAATCCAAGAATACAAGAAGGAGGTAGCAAACATATGGCAAAGGAAGATGTTATTGAAGTAGAAGGCGTTGTGCAAGAAACTCTACCAAACGCGATGTTCAATGTTGAACTCGAAAATGGTCATAAAGTACTGGCAACTGTTTCTGGTAAAATTCGCATGCATTACATTCGTATTTTACCTGGAGATAAAGTGACAGTAGAGCTTTCTCCATACGACCTGACACGCGGAAGAATTACTTATCGTTTTAAATAATTTGCACTCCGAAATTGAATTTATATACCGGTCTGGTTTATCCAGCTTAGAAATTATCGGTTTATAGAGACATTTTCTCTAATAAACAAGGAGGTATATCTATATGAAAGTAAGACCATCAGTGAAACCTATGTGCGAAAAATGTAAAGTTATTCGTCGTAAAGGTAAAGTAATGGTAATTTGTGAAAATCCAAAACATAAACAAAAACAAGGATAAGAGGAGGTGCTTAAGTAAATGGCACGTATTGCAGGTGTGGACGTTCCACGTGAAAAACGTATTGTTATTTCCCTGACTTACATTTATGGTATCGGTAAACAAACAGCTAAAGAAGTTCTTGCTGAAGCTGGTGTTTCTGAAGATACTCGTACTCGTGATTTAACTGAAGAAGAGCTAGGTAAAATCCGTGAAATCTTAGACCGCATTAAAGTTGAAGGTGACCTTCGTCGTGAAGTAAACTTAAACATTAAACGTCTAATCGAAATCGGTTCTTACCGTGGCATGCGTCACCGTCGTGGACTTCCAGTTCGCGGACAAAATACAAAAAATAATGCCCGTACTCGTAAAGGCCCGTCCAAAACAGTAGCAGGTAAAAAGAAATAATAGTAAAGGAGGTAGTTAGTGAATGGCTCGTAAAACAAATACTCGTAAACGTCGTGTGAAAAAGAATATCGAATCTGGTATTGCACACATTCGTTCTACATTTAATAATACGATCGTAATGATTACTGACACACATGGTAATGCTTTAGCTTGGTCAAGTGCAGGTTCTCTAGGATTTAAAGGTTCTCGTAAATCTACTCCTTTCGCAGCGCAAATGGCAGCTGAAAGTGCAGCAAAATCAGCACAAGAACATGGTTTAAAAACATTAGAAGTAACTGTTAAAGGTCCTGGTTCAGGTCGTGAAGCGGCTATCCGTGCACTACAAGCAGCTGGTCTTGAAGTAACAGCTATTAAAGATGTAACTCCAGTTCCACATAACGGATGTCGTCCTCCAAAACGTCGTCGCGTATAAGTGGTCGTTTTCTTTTGCCAATAGTAGATTTTTACTGTCTTAACTATCAAGGCAGAGAGTTTGACATAAAGACTGATATTCTAGACGTTTTGAAGGAGGGTAAATTTGAATGATCGAAATTGAAAAGCCAAAAATCGAGACGATTGAGATCAGCGATGATGCCAAGTATGGAAAGTTTGTTGTAGAGCCACTTGAGCGTGGATATGGTACAACTTTGGGTAACTCCTTACGTCGTATTCTATTATCTTCTCTTCCAGGTGCAGCAGTAACCTCTATCCAAATTGATGGAGCTTTACATGAGTTTTCTGTAATTGAAGGTGTAGTAGAAGATGTAACAACCATGATTTTAAATATTAAAAAACTTGCACTAAAAATCTATTCTGATGAAGAAAAAACATTAGAAATCGATATGCAAGGTCCTGGTGTAGTAACTGCAGCTGACATTAATTATGACAGCGACGTTGAGATTTTAAATCCCGACTTACACATTGCTACATTAAGTGATAATGCTAAATTTCATGTGCGTTTAAATGCGACTCGTGGTCGTGGTTACACACCTGCTGATCAAAATAAACGCGAAAATATGCCAATTGGTGTACTTCCAGTCGATTCAATCTTTTCACCGGTTATCCGTGTGAACTATCAAGTGGAAAATACACGTGTTGGACAATCAACTAATTATGATAAGCTTACGTTTGATGTGTTAACTGACGGAAGTATCAGCCCAGAAGAAGCAGTTTCACTTGGAGCTAAAATTCTTTCTGAGCACTTAAGTATCTTCGTTAATTTAACAGATGAAGCACAAAAAGCTGAAATTATGATTGAAAAAGAAGAAAGCCATAAAGAGAAAGTGCTTGAAATGACTATTGAAGAATTAGACTTGTCTGTTCGTTCATATAATTGTTTGAAACGCGCTGGAATCAACACAGTACAGGAACTTGCTGACAAATCCGAAGACGATATGATGAAAGTCCGTAACTTGGGCCGTAAATCGCTTGAGGAAGTTAAAGTAAAACTGGCTGACCTTGGCTTATCTCTAAGAAACGAAAACTGATAAAGGAGGCAATTCCATGGGTTACAGAAAATTAGGTCGTACAAGCTCACAACGTAAAGCGTTACTACGTGATCTTGCAACGGATTTAATCGTACATGAACGTATTGAAACAACAGAAGCTCGCGCTAAAGAGATTCGTAAAGTTGTTGAAAAACTAATCACTTCTGGGAAAAAAGGAGACTTGCACGCTCGTCGTCAAGCAGCTGCTTTCATCCGTCATGAAGTTGTAGAAGTAGTACAAGTAGATGCTAAAGGTAAAGATGGTTCTACTGTGAAGAAAAACCGTCCTGTATACGCTCTACAAAAACTATTTGATGATGTTGCTCCACGTTACGCGGAACGTCAAGGTGGTTACACTCGTATCTTGAAAAAAGGTCCACGTCGCGGTGACGGCGCACCAATGGTTATTATTGAATTAGTTTAATAATAAAACGTTTAAAGCAAGTGGAGTGTCATGATATGGAGACTTCGTGTTTCCTTGTCTAGCTCTGTGTTTCCTAGTCTATTTAATCGTAGGCTAGGAGGCAGGCTTTTTTTGTTTGACCTGCTTTACGGACATGCTTCGTTTGTGGGTCAAACTTGAAAAGCTGTATTTTTTCACTTGCCTTTTATTCTGAAAGCATCTATAGTAAACCTCAAAGATTTGTTTCGAGGGGGAACTAGGTATGCAATCAGTCACTAACTCGCAAATAGCTCAAAATCGGTTATACAATTCAGGTCTATTACAAAATAAATTTTCTAGCGCACCGGATGCTTCTCGTGCGTTATTTGGCATTCAATCACAGTATCAACAGTTTGGTGAAATCAGTTTGTTTAACCGGGTGCCTGATCTCACAAAAGAAAAACTTCAACATGATTATGATCAAAAAGATTTAATTAAAATATGGGGTCAAAGGATGACTGTGCATATGTATACGCCTTCTGACTGGTTTTTTGTGCATGATGTTTATTCGGATAAGAATAATTGGTTAAAAAAGCACGCTGACTCTCTAGGGCATGATTTAGACTTACTGCTGGAGGATATGGAGCAACTTCTTTTAAGCGAAGAGAAAATACCGAAAGAAGCATTTGCTGAATTATTAGGACAGCACGCTAAAGAACTTATGCTATGGGGTGGTGTTTTTATTCAAGGATCGCTTGATGGCACGCTCTTTTGTGTACCGGAATCACCTAAAACAAGATTTTATAGCCATAGAAATTGGATTAGTGCAGAAAAACAAACTAATTGGCTAGAAACTGGTCGTAATGAAGGTGGACTTGAGGTAATGATTGACCGTTACTTTAGCGCGTACGGTCCAGCTACAATTCGGGATTTCAAACATTGGACAGGCCTGCGGAAGTTTGAATTCCAACAAACGCTTGAGGCGGCTCTTGAAAATTATTTTAGTTACATAGGTGAGGATGGTCAGGTTTACTATAGCAAAACAGAAATTCAAACTGACTTAGAACAACAACGGCCGCTTTTACTAGGAAAATTCGATCCACTTTTTGTTAGCTACGGGAAAAAAGACTGGTTAGCTGATGCAACTGAAACAAGTTTGATTTGGCGTCCGGCTGGGCAGATTGAGGCTGTTCTAATTGTAAATGGCTTATTTTACGGAACTTGGAGATATAAGATAACAGGAGATAACGTAACGTTCACCTTCTTTCTTACTAAAAAAATGACGAAGAAAAACCAAAAATTTGTTGAAACGGAAGCGAGAAAATTAGCGAAATTTCTTCATAAAAAATACCAAGGAAGTTTTTTTGAACAAATTTAAAAGAAGCCCGTTCGTAAAAGTTATCGCGAACGGGCTTCTTTTTATAGGAAAGGCATCTCTGGGAAGCTACTTAATGGAAGCTTGATACTTGTTGTGACGTTTGCTTTATTCAGCCTGCAAACTTCAAAATCAGCTTGTAAAGATAATAAAAATATTGCATCTTCTAGTGTTATTTTATCTGATTCCATTAGTACGTTTAACATGTTTTGTAATGCTTTTTTTGTTGCCTTTTCGGTAGTAAGTTCAGAGCCGAGGCAGATTAGGTTGTTTTTATGAATAATAATCGGTGTTGGGGCTGTTTTGTTTTTGAGTAATTGTAGCCGTAATGTTACTTCTGCAGGGACTTCCGCGCTGGTTGATGTTGTTTTTCCGAAACCTGTAGTTGCTCTTATATCAGCTACATGGAGCATTGCCCCGAATTTTTCTACTGGTAAAAATATTGTAGCGCCTTCTGTTATATCGGGAGAGTCAAGTGTCCCGCCGTGTTTAGTAGGGATATGAAATGGTTTTGTTTGATGAATGGATTCGGTTTTTAATAGACCAATTGTTTTTTGTAATTGTACGTGGATTTCATCAGAATAAATAATCTTATTCTGTTTGATTTTATAGCGGCGGATACAATTATTTGGTAGTAAATCATCTGTTACACCGATAGTAGGTCCGTTTAATAAAACGACATCTTTACTTGTGAGGGCGATTTTTTCAATGGTTACTGCGAGTAAGTCCCCTGGGCGCGCTTCTTCAATACAAATTGGGCCTGTGGTGGGCGAAAACTGCTTCCAATCTATTTCCCCGTAGTGAAGCTGTTCTTTGTTGATTTGGCCATTGAAGTGATCTTTTATTTTTATTGTCACAACGGAGCCATCTTTGACTGTAAGCACAGGTTTTGCTGATTCATCCATCTTATGAATCGAACGTTCTGAAGTTACAAAGTTTTTCATCTCATCCCTTCTCTCTATTCTGTTAGTGTTGACGGGTGAATTATAGCAAAACGAGAAGATGTAAGTAAATGGATATTCTGTGAACAAATTAATCAAAATGTGCTATAAATATCTAATTTATTCCATTTTTTCAATAGTGACATCGGGAAGCGTTTGGATAAAGTGAAATAGTTCATATTCGTCGTTCTTATTCTTGGTTTTTACAACGATATTAACCCGGATAAATAGACTTTTTCCGACCAATTCTTTTTCACTAGAGTACGAAATTATTTGTTGTTTATTTTGCTGGATTTTGTCAGTGATTTTTACTAAGTTTTCTTGTTTATCAGTGGAATAAATAAGTGAAGTTGTATGGAGCGAAACGGATTTAAAGACGATACTGAGAAATTCTAAACCAATTAGTGTGAGTAATGTCGCGGCAATTCCAACCCAATACATACCAGCACCAACAGCGAGACCAATCCCTGCTGTGGCCCAAAGACCTGCAGCTGTCGTTAATCCACGAACAAATTTCTTTTGAATAATAATCGTACCAGCGCCAATAAAGCCAATACCACTTACCACTTGGGCAGCGACACGACTAGGGTCAAATGATACAGTTTGCATAGTGGCGATTTCGGAAAAACCGTACTGAGAAACAATCATAATTAAAGCACTACCAAGGGAAACGAGAAAATGTGTCCGGAAACCGGCTTCTTTTGCCCGAATTTCTCGGTCAAGTCCAATAACTGCTCCAAGGAGACCAGCAACAACAAGGCGTAAAATAAAATCTGCTAACATAGCTATCACATCCTTAACGTTAATATATTCCCGTTAGCTAAAAAGCAAAACAATCAAAAAGGAAATTTTGCGCCAGATGGATGTTTATACTATAATAAACAATGAATGGTCAAAAAGTGAGGTGTTAAGCGTGGCAGAAAGTTTTGTGAGATTAGAGCACGTTTTTTATAAATATGAGGATACGGAAAAATATGCAGTCAAAGATGTATCAATTTCTGCTCAAAAAGGGGAATGGGTCGCGCTAGTTGGTCATAATGGTTCAGGTAAATCCACTATTGCGAAATTACTAAACGGCTTACTTTTTCCGGAAGATGGCTTAATTAAAATCGGACACTTTGTTTTGTCTGAAAAAAATATATGGGAAATTAGACGACAAGTGGGAATGGTTTTTCAAAATCCAGATAACCAATTTGTCGGTGCAACTGTACAGGATGATGTTGCGTTTGGGCTAGAGAATCACGGAGTCCCACATGATACGATGGTGGAGCGAGTGGAATCGGCGCTTAATGAGGTTGGTATGCAAAGCTACGCGCTACATGAACCCGCTAGACTTTCTGGTGGTCAAAAGCAACGTGTCGCTATTGCGGGTGTTTTAGCGCTTCAACCAGATGTGATTATTTTGGACGAAGCAACTTCCATGCTTGATCCAAGAGGGCGCGCCGAAGTAATGGAGACTATTCGGATTATGCGCGAACAAGAGGATATTACCGTTATTTCTATTACGCATGATTTGGATGAAGTGCTTTTTGCGGACCGGGTCATTGTTATGAATAATGGAGAAATACACAGTGAAGGCACGCCAAAAGAAATTTTCGAGCAAGCAGATGCAATGCGAGCAATTGGCTTAGGCGTTCCATTTATTATTGAATTACAAGAAAAATTAGTTGCAGGTGGCTTTGAAACAGGGAGTACCGTGCTATCGGAAGGAGCATTACTAGATCAATTATGGAAATTAAACTCGAACAACTAGGTTATTGTTATCAAAAAAATAGCCCTTTTGAAAAGAGAGCATTGCTTGATGTAAATGTTTCCTTTGATTCTGGTAGCTATTCTGCAATTATTGGTCATACTGGCTCTGGGAAATCAACATTGCTACAACATCTTAACGCGCTTTTGATGCCGACTGAAGGTAAAATCACGGTTGGCGATAGAGAAATTGTCGCGGGAGTTAAACAAAAGAAACTACGTGATTTACGCAAAAAGGTTGGGATTGTTTTCCAATTCCCGGAAGCGCAACTTTTTGAAGAAACAGTCGAGAAGGATATTTGCTTTGGTCCAATGAATTTTGGCGTTTCTGAGGAAGATGCGAAACTTCGGGCTAAAAAAGTAATTTATGAAGTAGGGCTGACAGAAGAAATTTTATCTCGTTCGCCGTTTGAACTTTCTGGTGGACAAATGCGCCGGGTAGCAATTGCTGGAGTTTTAGCGATGGATCCAGAAGTACTTGTGTTAGATGAGCCAACTGCAGGACTAGACCCTCATGGCCGCGAAGAAATTATGGAGATGTTCTATAACCTTCATAAAGAAAAAGGACTAACGACAGTCCTTGTCACACATAGTATGGAAGATGCTGCACGTTACGCTGAAAAGATTGTTTTAATGAAAGCTGGAACGGTTCTGAAAATTGGATCGCCGCGGGAAATTTTTGCGAAGCCAGATGAACTTGTGGATCTTGGCTTATCTGTTCCGGATGTGGTGAGATTCCAAGGGCTTTTTGAGCGCAAGTTTAATGTTAAATTAACAAAAACTTGTTTAACAATTGCTGAATTAACAGCTGAAATGGCGCCTTACTTAGCGAAGGGCGGGGCTTAATTATGATGGATAAAATGATTCTCGGGCGTTATATCCCGGGAAACTCTTGGTTACATCGAATTGACCCACGTGCGAAAATCACTGCTGTTATGGCGTTTATCGCGATTGTCTTTTTAGCGAACAATTGGCTGACTTATGCGCTTATGTTCGCGTATGTTTTGTATTTAGTCCTAACCTCGAAAGTGCCATTTTTATTTTTTATTAAAGGGTTACAACCGATTTTTTGGCTTATTTTAATTACTTTATTGCTGCAAGTCTTTTTTACAAAAGGCGGGACAGTTTTAGTTGATTTAGGACTTTTACAAATAACAACCCTCGGACTAGCGAACGGGGCGATGATGTTTTGCCGTTTTGTTCTCATTATATTTATGACGACGCTACTAACATTAACAACAAGCCCGATTGAACTGACAGATGGTCTTGAGAAAATTTTGGCGCCGTTTCGATTGGTACATTTACCAGTGCATGAACTGGCTTTAATGCTTAGTATTTCCTTACGATTTATTCCAACATTGATGGATGAAACGGAGAAAATTTTGAAAGCGCAAAAAGCTCGTGGCGTTGAATTTACGAGTGGAAAATGGAGTGACCGAATCAAGGCGATTATTCCGCTGCTCGTGCCGCTTTTTATTAGTGCGTTTAAGCGAGCAGAGGACTTAGCGATTGCGATGGAAGCTCGTGGTTATCGTGGTGGTAAGGGTAGGACGAGATTTCGTTTGTTACACTGGCGATTCGCGGACACATTCTTGTTAATTTCTTTAGCAGTGTTAACTGGATTATTATTTTGGTTGCGGAGTTGAAATGGATGACACGATATAAAGCAATAATTTCTTATGATGGAAGTGGTTTTTTCGGATACCAAGTGCAGCCGAATACGCGGACGGTCCAAGCGGAAATTGAAAAAGCATTAAAAAAAATGCATAAAGGTAAGAGCGTTCGGATTACAGCTTCAGGAAGAACAGATACCGGCGTTCATGCGAAAGGACAGGTAATCCATTTTGATTCGGAACTAGATATTACAGCAGAAAAATTCCAAAAGGCTTTGCAAGTGATGACGCCGTTTGATATTAGTTTTTTGTCGGTTGAGGAAGCACCAGCCGATTTTCACGCAAGGTTTGGCACAGTCGGAAAAGAATATCGTTATGTTATAAAACGGACGAAAATTTTTGATCCTTTTAGTCGAAACTTTGCGTTACATTATCCATATGAATTAGATATTGCAAAAATGAAGCAAGCAAGCGAACGCCTAATTGGGGAGCATGACTTTACTAGTTTTTGTTCGGCTAGAACGGAGCGGGATTCTAAAGTGCGGACGCTTTATAGTATCGACTTTTATGAAGAGGATGCCGAGACGTTAGTGATTGCGTTTCAAGGGAATGGCTTTTTGTATAATATGGTGCGGATTTTGACAGGGACATTGCTTGATGCAGGTCAAGGTCGGATTTCTCCAGATGATATTACGAAAGCCTTATTAGCGCATGATCGTCAAAAATTAATTAGTAAAACTGCGCCGCCACAAGGGTTGTATTTATGGCGAGTTGATTATGAATAAAAATTGGATGTTTTTTTACAGAACGCATTGACTTTTTACTCTAAAAACTGTATTATGGACTATGGTATTGTTTGCCCCACAATAAGCCCCGGAAGGTTGTTGTGTTTAAACAATAAAAATATAGAATAGCATTTCGGGAATTAGGAACAGTTTTCGGGAGCTAATTTGTTTCAATTTATTTAGGAGGGTAATTCATGCGTACAACTTATATGGCGAAACCCGGCGAAGTAGAACGTAAATGGTACGTTATCGACGCTACTGGTGTTTCTTTAGGACGTTTATCCAGTGAAGTTGCTTCAATTCTTCGCGGAAAAAACAAACCACAATTTACTCCACATATCGACACTGGAGACTTTGTAATCATCATCAACGCTGGTAAGATTGGTCTTACTGGTAAAAAAGCTACTGACAAAATTTACTACCGTCACTCTCAATATCCAGGCGGTTTGAAATCTCGTACTGCAGGTGAAATGCGTACAAACAATCCTGAGAAATTATTAGAACTATCTATCAAAGGTATGCTTCCAAAAAATTCTCTTGGACGTCAATTATTCAAAAAATTACACGTATATGGTGGATCTGAGCACGAACATGCAGCTCAAAAACCAGAAGTATACGAATTACGCGGTTAATTAATAAAGGAGGAATACTAAGTGGCTCAAGTACAATATTACGGAACTGGTCGTCGTAAAAGCTCTGTAGCTCGCGTACGTTTAGTACCAGGCGACGGCAAAATCGTTATTAACAATAGAGACTGGGAAGATTACATCCCATTTGCAGCTCTTCGTGAAGTTATCAAACAACCTTTAGTAGCTACAGAAACTTTAGGTAACTATGATGTACTAGTAAACGTTCACGGTGGTGGTTACACTGGTCAAGCCGGTGCTATCCGTCATGGTGTAGCTCGTGCACTATTACAAGTGGCTCCTGAGTACCGCCCAGCACTTAAATCTGCTGGCCTACTTACTCGTGACCCACGTATGAAAGAACGTAAAAAATACGGACTTAAAGGCGCGCGTCGTGCACCTCAGTTCTCAAAACGTTAATATACCTGCTATATATCAGCGTTTTCAAGTTATTTTTGATGGGAATTTTACAACAATTCCCATCAAAAAATATCGTGAAAAGAAAAAGTATCTAATTTGTTTAGATGCTTTTTTAGTATGTATTTAAAAAGGAGAGCATATGCAACCATATAGCGACATAATTATTTCAACTATCACTAAGTACCTTCCTAAACGTGAAGCGGAGTGGGAATTAGTAGGTTTTATTAATAAGAAAAAGGAAATATATACATTTGGAAGTGATTCTAAAATCATTGGAAGACTTTTTGAAGTTATTGCTTTTGATGCTTTGGAAAAATCTGCAAAAGAATTAGGATTTATACTTTATGAGTCTAATCAACAAACTGTTTATCCGGATTTTTATTTTGAAAAACCTGATGGTAAAAAAATTGCGATTGACATTAAAACAACATACCGTCGTAGTAAAACAGCAAAATATGGTTTTACGGGTGGTAGCTTTACTAGTTTTATGAGAAATGGGACAAAAAATATTGTAGGGAAATATTCAGACTATGATGGCCATTATATATTAGGCGTTGTCTACACTCGAGAAAATGAAATGTCAAAGGGGAAAATTTCGGTAAAAGATGTTGAAACTATTATTCCGGCATATAAAAATATTGAGGTGTTTGTTCAGGAGAAATTTAGAATTTGTGGAGATAAAAAAGGAAGTGGAAATACAGATAATATTGGTACAATAAAAGCTAACAGTATTGAACCATTTGTTTTTGGAGCGGGCCCTTTTTCTTTTTTAGGTGCAGATATATTTCATGATTATTGGATTAATCATCCGAGATATACAGATAGTATTACTACTAAAACATCACTATATAATGATATTCCTAGTTACATAAGATGGATTCAGGTGAAAGATAGTATAAAAGCATCTGAACTTCAAGTCCAGTATGATAAATACCTGGAATTTTACAATAACCGGATTCAAAATGAATGGACAGAATGAAAAAGAGCTTAAAAAAGCTCTTTTTATTTATCGTATAATGGGTTAATATTCCCTTTGCTTACTATTAAAGCTTCAATCATTTTATTTCTATTAGAACTTTTGCCACCTAAATGGTAAAAATGTTCAGTAGTCAATAATTTTCCTTTTGTCCAACTATCCAAATGATGATTTTTTCTATATTCATTTTGACACCACATACTAAAAGCATACCCGGCATCTCCGTTTTCAGTTAGAGCAACTAGTAAGTCAGCTAATTCTTGACTCCAAGAGTCGTAATATCCATCATAGCGATTGATATAGGGAGGGTCCAAGTAAACAAAATCACCTTTTTTCATCATTTTAAAAGCTTCTGGGAAAGACATACAAATAAACTGCCAATCTTTACCTTGCATAATTGAACTAATCCAAGCAGCTTGATTAACAATTTTAGTTATCAATGCTTTTTGGAAGCGTTCAGGTTTTCGTCCAAAAGGAACGTTATAATACCCCTTGTTATTGAACCTAATCATTCCATTAAAGTTAGACCGTTGTAAGAATAAAAAGTCTAAAGAAGAATGATAAAGGTTGAATCTTTCTCTTACTTCATAGTAATAGGAAGTTTTATCTTCAGGGGTTTGAGATAATTTTATGGCTTCTTTTTCAAGATACTCTCTAATTATCAAGGGAGTAATTTTTCCAGACTGAATATCTTTATAAAATTGTATCAAATAAGGATTTGTGTCACTAAAAATAGCTTTTTGAGGTTCCAAATTAAACCCTACCACTCCAGACCCCATAAAAGGTTCAAAATAGGTTCCTTTCCCATTCCACATTATAGATTGTGCAATAAATGGAACTAATTTAGTTTTAATTCCTTGGATTTTTATAGGGGGAACTTTTGGAAGTTTGATTGTTTTAGGTAATAACATTTTTAACTCCTCCGATTGCAAGCGTTTAGAAACCATTATATCATATATGATACTGTTCTGTATGACTATTTCATTATAATTAAGGATAAGTTGTTGAGTAATTTTAGGGTATTAGCTTCTTGTAAATTCTCATTTGAGGTATTACTTCAAAATAATAGTTCATAGTTACTTAGGAATTTGAATTATCTACTCGTTGTGAATTATAATCTATTCTGAAATTATCATTGGGGTTTGGAAACAGAAGGGAAGCATGAATATCTAGTAATCAATGGAAGGTAGTCTTTGGAATATCCAGTTTTTTTTTCAAAAGCTTTATAACTTTAGTTGATTGATGAAACCTACTTGTCTCAAATAAATGCCCAGTAGCTTTAAGTATGATAAATTGAATAATAACGTAAAAATCATTCCTAATGCTAATATTGCTTTTTAACATTTCATTTTAATGTTTGTATCTGAATTAGTAGGACATAAAGAACGTTCTAAAAATCAATCCTAGAAACTCTTTATGTCTTATCCCTGTTTTTAGTTCTAAAAGTACCATTATATAAAGAATGTTTTTTGATTTTCTTAGAAGATTAAGAATCTAACTTTTGAATTCAGTAATAAAAAGAGCTTTATTTCTTTCATAAACATAGCGGAGACAAAATTTTAACTTTAGTAGATGAGTGCGTAAAACCTACTCCAAACATTTTAACCCAACCTGCAATTTCCAAGTCGCTATAAGTGAAGGGATATTACCGTTAAAAGGCGAAGAGCAAAATAATGATTATGAATCTAAAAGTTTAAAAATACTACACGATTATATTATAAAAGCTAGTAAAGAAAGTGATACCCTTGAACTATACACTTCATGGAACGGCGAAGAAAATTTCCCTCTGACGAATAAAACAGAATTAACCATAGAAAATTTAACCCCAGAAAATTTGATTTTAAGAGACAGAGAACTATTAATAATTAAAAATAAGACATTTACATACACCACTTAAAATAAAAAGGAGAAACCTCATGAAAAAAAACTCAATCATTTTTATTTTATGTATAACCGTACTACTGACAGCATGCTCCACCACTGAAAAGCAAACAAAAATAGAATATACAGAAGCAACAGGTACAATAGAGCAAGTAGAAACAAATGCAATTTTAATTAACAATTTCAAAGAGAAAAATGATAAGGATAATCCGGAATCCGCCATACGTTTTGGCATCGGGGACAAATATTACGACAAAAACGGAAACAAAATAAAACTAACCGAACTAAACAAAAACGACAATGTCAAAATCATTTTAACCAAAAATTACCCAATCCAAGAAACCTCGCCGGGACAAATAGACCCCAAATACATTCAAAAAATCATCTTGCTAAACAAATAAAACTCTCTCACCCGCAGAGAGTTTTTTCTTTCCTTAAAAAAATAAACCTAAAACCCTTGCCTTGGTGTGAACTCCAGGGTTTATAATTCAATATGTAAAGACGAAGTGAGGTGATCGATGATGAATATCAAACAAGCGGCCGAGATGTTTGGGCTTACGGTCGATACATTGCGTTACTATGAGCGAGTTGGGGTTATTCCGCCTGTCCATCGTAATGAAAGTGGCTACCGGGACTATAAGACAAGCGACTTGAACTGGGTTTATCTTGTGAAGAGTTTGCGGAATGCGGGTTTGTCGGTGGAATCTTTAATTGAGTTTGCAACACTTGCCCAACTAAGAGAAACAGAGAATGTCGAAGCTGCTCAAAAACAAGTTTTAATTGACCAACTAAAAGAATTAGACGAAAAACTAGCTGAGATGAAACAAGTTAGAGATTTACTTGTATACAAAATCGATACGTACGATAGTCACATTGCCCAGTTTAAAACAGGGGAACTAACTGCAGATAATGTAGAAAAATTATGGGAACGGGACAAATTTTAAAGATAAGAGGAGGATTTTAAAATGAAAACAGTGAAATTAAATAATGGTGTAGAAGTACCTATCCTTGGTTTTGGAACGTACCAAATTACCGATGCCGGTGAAGCGGAACAAGCAGTAAAAGAGGCGATTGCTGCTGGGTATCGTCATATTGATACTGCGCAAAGTTATATGAATGAAGAAGCGGTAGGACGCGGGATAGCCGCATCTGGTGTGGATCGCCAAGAGTTATTTATCACAACAAAGATTTGGGTGGAAAATGTTAGTTATAAAGGAGTCATGAGTTCATTTGATCGCTCATTAAAACGTCTTGGGCTAGATTATATTGACTTATTACTAATTCACCAACCATATAATGATGTGTACGGCGCTTGGATGGCGATGGAAGAACTACAAGCTCAAGGTAAAATTAAAGCTATTGGTGTATCGAATTTTGGTGTAGATCGAGTAGTTGATTTAGCTGCCTTCAATGATATAACACCTCAAGTTAATCAAATCGAAATCAACCCTTTCCAACAACAATCAAAGAATATTGAAGCTTTACGAAAAGAAGGCGTGGCTGTTGAAGCATGGGCGCCGTTTGCGGAAGGGAAAAATGATATTTTCACCAATCCGATTTTGACCAAAATTGCTGAAAAATACGGGAAATCAGTAGCACAAGTGATTTTACGTTGGTTAATAGAACAGGATATTATTGTTTTAGCTAAGTCTGTAAAACCTGAACGAATGGCGCAAAATTTAGCTGTATTTGATTTTGAACTGTCCGAAGAAGATAAGAGTGCGATTGCGACCCTTAATCAAGGCGAAAGTCAATTTTTCTCTCATGCAGATCCAGAAATGGTTAAATGGATGGCGAGTCGCAAAATAAATATTTAATACAAGAAAAGAGACCCGAGCATTTATCTGGGTCTCTTTGTTATTAACTTTGAATATCTGTTGCTTTAATCCAACCGAGGGAGTTATTATTTTCTTTAATATGCACCCACTGTTCGTCTTGAATCGTCGCTTCTTTATCTACTGTTAGCAATTTACCATAATAGAAACCGACTGCTTTTGTTTCAGCGCTCGTTGCTTCGACTGGTTTGTTGTAAAGCATTGCTGCGGGATTTTTTAAATAGGAGACTTGAGTTATTGGTTTTTCAGCTTCGGGAGTATAAATGATATTTACATCTTTTTCACTAACCCAACCAACTACTTCGCCATCTATTTTAAATTCGTACCATAACGTGTTGCCGACTTTGGCGCGTGTAACTAATTCTAGTTTTTGAGTGTCATAGTCACTAAGCGGGGCAAGTTTCTCCGCATTTTTTGTATTAAAAGGGGCGCTCCAGACATTATCTGTTGCCGACTTACTTACAGTCGCGTAGCCATCAAAGCTACTTTGTTCCGTGATACGATCATATAAGCGGTCGTTCAATTTGTCTGAGCGAACCCAGCCGATTACTTTACTACTTTCGGAAAGACGGAACCATGCATAACCATCACGTGTTATTTTCTTATCAGCGTGAAGTGCTTTTCGGTCATATTTTGCAATTGTACCATTGTCAAACTGCTGTTCCGGACTAGGTAAGCGATAAATATGAGCATTTAAGTCATCTACATATTTTGTTGTATCAACATTTTCGTCGTTATTTTGATGATAACTCAAAGTAAGCGCCGAGTTATTTACCCAACCAATATCTTTATTGTTTTCACGTATAAAATACCACAAACCTTTTTCTGTTTTCGCTTCCCAAGAAATTTCTAAATTGCGATTTGTATAGTTCGCTAATGTTCCGACTTCCTCAGAATTAGTAGTATTAAATGGTGCAGACCAAATCGTTTCTTGTTCTTTATTTGCATTGACTGTACCTATAGCAGCGATTTTATTTTGGTATTCAATTTTATCATAAACAACATCGTATTGATCCAGATTATAACGTTCAATAATAGCGACTAATTTAGAAACATAATCGGGTGCGGTAGCGTAACCGCCATCTTTTATCGCTTGCAAGGCTTTACGATAATCAGTTTCACCTACAGCACCTTGATAGCGTGCATTTTGCGTAATTAAGTTTGTATGGTCTTCAATTGATTCTTTCCAGCTAGGATAAACGCGGAAATCAGCCGTAGTTGCCCCAGATGCTTCCATCGTCCCCATAGAAACAGATTTACCTTCATACTGACCTTTAATACCAAATAAGTTATTAGAATTCTTGCTTAAACCACTTTTACCCCAGTTAGATTCTAAAATAGCTTGGGCAAGTGTTACACTAGTCAACAGTTTGCCATCTCGGTAACCGTCTTCTGCAGCAGGTAAAATCTCATCGATAAATGCTTGTTGCGAAGAAGTTAATGAATTTTGAGCAACTCTTGAATTTCCCGTTTCTGCTCTAACATTTAAAGAAACTACTAAAAATGCCACAATGAGCAAGATAATCCCTGGTTTTATAAACTTTCTCTCCAAAATCGAACGCACTCCTTTTTACTATATCTGCGCTTATTTTAGCAATAAATAAAGAAATTGTTCTATTACAGTTCGATGACGAAACAAAGACAAAATGCTGAAGTGACTGGTATATATAGCTTTAACGTCAATTTCCAAAATGTGTAAAATTTGTGAAATTATTTATAGAGTGAAGCACATAAATATTGAATATGTGAAAAAAAGAAGGAGCCATGCTATAATATTCAGTATGTCAGCGCATTCATTTATGGAGGTTTGTAACTATGTTAAACGAACAACAAATTACTAGATTATTATACCGACTGCAAGATCCTGTTTTGGAAGCTAGTTTAGAAGAAACAGAAGGTATTTTAGAAGTGCAGGTCCTTGGAGAAAGCGCAAATATTAAAATTGCCTTAGCGGATCCAGCAATAGAAACAGATCATTTTGTTCATAATATAGAAGAACTTCTAACGCAATTCGGTGTAAATGAAATTAATATTGAACTTGAATACTTGCCGGCTGCAGTAATTGACCGCATTTTTCAAGCAAGAGATAACATCCTTTCAGAAACTAGCCAAACTAAATTTTTAGCAATAGCAAGTGGCAAGGGAGGCGTTGGGAAATCGACTGTCGCAGCAAACCTAGCGATAGCCTTAGCTCAACAGGGTAAAAAAGTAGGCTTACTTGATGCGGATATATATGGTTTCAGTATCCCAGTATTACTTGGAACAACAGAATCCCCACGTAAAGAAAATGGACAAATTATCCCTGTAGAAACAAACGGTATCCAAATGATCTCGATGGATTTCTTTGTAGAGTCTGGCGAACCAGTTATTTGGCGTGGTCCGATGCTAGGAAAAATGATAAAGATGTTTTTAGAAGAAGTGAGATGGGGAAAATTAGATTACTTGCTAATTGACTTGCCACCTGGAACTGGGGATGTCGCTCTAGATATTCACACCTTAATTCCAAAATGCAATGAAATTATCGTTACAACGCCACATTTCGCAGCGGCATCAGTTGCATCACGTGCGGGATATATGGCTTCGAAAAATAACCATAACATTATTGGCGTAATTGAAAATATGTCCTACCTAAAACTTGAAGATGGACAAACCTTAAAAATATTTGGACAAGGTGGCGGAGAAAAAGTTGCTGCTGACCTAGAAACACAACTTTTAATTCAATTGCCAATCGAACAACCAGATTTCAATGGAAATGGCTATACATCAGCTATCTATAGCGAGTCTAGTGAAGCGGGAAAAGCCTATAAAACTCTAGCAGAGAAAATAATTCCATATTTATTATAAAAACTTTGTAAAAAGTATTGACGAAAGGCAAAAATCTTGGTATATTTATAAACGTTGCTGATACGGACAAACGCTTTAGCAGCAAAAGAAACTGACCTTTGAAAACTGAACAAAAAAGAAGACGAAAAGCAATGAGACGTAAAGTCTCACTGGTAATCGCAGGGCAGAAAACAGAAAGCTGTTTTCAACAAAAACAAACTAGTAATTTAATTGCTAGCGAAGTCAATTTGACGCAAGGAATC
>NZ_JBZWZS010000004.1:0-227333 GCF_058684075.1 Listeria sp. MAN/IMW/UF555
TGCTTTTCGTCTTCTTTTTTGTTCAGTTTTCAAAGGTCAGTTTCTTTTGCTGCTAAAGCGTTTGTCCGTATCAGCAACGTTTATAAATATACCAAGATTTTTGCCTTTCGTCAATACTTTTTACAAAATTTTTTAAATAAAGATGAAAAAAGATTAATTTAGTGTATAAATTGATGTTAGGACAATGTTTTTTAGTCAAAACTAAAAGGCTTTATGTTGTATAAATTTGCATTCCTTTTTCTTCAAATTGTTCTTTCAAGACTGGATCTATTTCTTTTCCAGTGATGATAGAAGATATTTCATCTAGGGCTGCGTATTTGTATAAGGAGATGCGGCCAAACTTGGTGTGATCTGTTACTAGGATTACTTCATCGGCTGAGTGGAGCATTTGTTGTTTAGCTGGGATTAGGTATTCGTCGTAGTGCATTAATCCCTTATCAATATCAAGAGCTGGTGTGGTTACGAAGGCTTTATGTACGTGAATACTCTGTAAGGTTCCGCTCGTAATCATACCGTTAAGAATGAATGTTTCTGGATAAATGACGCCGCCTGTCACGATTACCTTGGATGGGGAAAAGCGCATTATGGAAGCTACGTTAATATCATTTGTTATTACGGTTAATTTGGAGCGGTCTTTTAACGCTGTTGCGATATGACCGGTTGTTGTTCCGGCGTCTAGGATGATTGTGTCCCCGTCTTTAACCATTGTTGCTGCTAATGTAGCGATGCGTTGTTTTTCTTCATAGCGCACTTCACTACGTTTTTTCCAGTTAGGTTCAGAAACTACTTTTTCTTCTATCATAACTCCGCCATGGGTTCTTTTTAGTTTTTTGTCTTTTTCAAGTGATGTTAAATCGCGGCGAATGGTTGCTTCGTGAACTTCAAAATGTTTAGCTAGTTCGCTAACGGTTGCTATTTTTCGGCTTTTGACATATTGGACAATGGCGCGTTTACGTTCGATAGATAGCACTTCTTCCCCTCCTTTTGTTTAACTATATGGTAACTCCAATAGAAAAAAATCGCAAACAATCAAAAAACCTTGGAGCGATTGGCCCCAAGGTTTGGAAATGAAAATTAATCGTTTAAGCGTTTTTCTAGTTCTGCTTTTTTGTCTTCGAAGCCTGGTTTGCCAAGTAATGCGAACATGTTGGCTTTATATGCTTCTACTCCTGGTTGGTCAAATGGATTTACGCCATTTAGGTAACCACTGATTGCTACAGCTTTTTCAAAGAAGTATACTAGGTAGCCGAAAGTATAGGCATCTAGTTCTGGTACTTCTACAACAAAGTTTGGAACTTCGCCGTCTGTATGTGCTAAAAGAGTTCCTTCGAATGCTTTTGTATTAACGAAATCAACTGTTTCACCAGCAAGGTAATTTAAGCCATCTAAATCTACTTCTTCTTTATTGATAGTTAAATTGTGGCGTGGTTTGTCCACTTTGATAACTGTTTCAAAAAGGTTACGACGGCCGTCTTGGATATATTGACCGATAGAATGTAAATCTGTAGAGAAGTTAGCGCTCGATGGGTAAATTCCTTTTTTGTCTTTACCTTCACTTTCGCCGAATAATTGTTTCCACCATTCGTTGAAATATTGTAAACCTGGTTCGTAGCTGATTAGAAGTTCAGTTACTTTTCCTTTACGGTAAAGAACGTTACGAGCTGCTGCGTATTGGTATGCAATGTTATTTTTCAGTTCAGGTTTGTCGAAATCTTTGCTTGCTGCTGCTGCTCCGTTCATAAGTGCATCAATATCCACACCACTCACTGCGATTGGAAGTAAACCTACTGCAGTTAAAACGGAGAAACGTCCACCAACGTCATCTGGAACTACAAATGTTTCGTAGCCTTCGTTGTCAGCTAATGTTTTTAGAGCCCCTTTTGCTTTATCAGTTGTAGCGTAAATGCGTTTTTTCGCACCTTCTTCGCCGTATTTTTTGATTAGAAGTTCTTTGAAAACACGGAAAGCGATTGCTGGCTCTGTAGTTGTTCCGGATTTAGAAATAACGTTAACAGAGAAGTCGCGGTCGCCAACTACTTCGATTAAGTCATGTAAGTAAGAGGAACTAATGCTATTTCCTGCAAAGAATACTTGAGGTGTTTTACGCGCACCTTTTTCAAGTACATTATAGAAGGAATGATTTAAAGTTTCGATTGCAGCACGTGCCCCGAGGTAAGAACCACCGATACCGATAACGATTAATACTTCAGAATCGTTGTGGATTTTTTCTGTTGCTTTTTTGATACGAGCAAATTCTTCTTTGTCGTAATCTGTTGGTAAGTTAATCCAACCAAGCGCGTCACTACCAGCACCTGTACCATTATGTAATGAATCATGAGCTGCTTTTACTGCTGGTTCAAGATAATCAAGTTCGCGTTCTTCAAAAAAACGGAGCGCTTTGGAATAATCAAATTTAATATGTGTCATTGTTTTCCCTCCAAATTTTAAAAAAGTTTCTTTATTAACTTTATATCAATCAATGCTTTTTAGCAAGGATAGACCTTGTGAAATTTAAGCCTTTTTGAAAAATTAGGTATAGTTTTCATATAAGACTCCCTCGCTTCTGACTAGTTCATTTAAAGATAATTGGTCTATAGGTAATAGATCGTCAGCAAGTGGAATTGGTATCCATTTTACTCGGAAGACATTGTCGTCGTTTGAAAAAGTCGCCATCTCACCAACTGGTTTTGCTCGAAAAACAAATGTACAAACGTGTTCCCATGTAGCACGGCGCTCTTTGCAATGTAAAATTGACTCTATTTCTATATCAATATTTGTTTGTTCTTTTACTTTACTTGCGAGTGCTTCTTCCATCGTTTGGTCTGTTTCGACATGTCCTCCTGGAAAAGTCCAAGCTAAATTGCGGTTTCTAACTATTAATATCTCATCTTTCTTCTCGTTGTACACAAATGCTTGCACATGAATAGATCTTTTCACGTAAATCCCCCTTTTTTGACTATTTTATACAAATGAATAAATTGAAAATTACTACTAACTATTCCCTTTTTCTAAAATTTTAGTCAATTAAATTTATCAGCCTAGCAATTTATCCCGAAAAGGGCATTATACCAAGCTGATGGAGATTTTTATTTATCTGCTTTTTTAATCCATTCTTCTAATTTATCTCGTAATGTGTTGAAACCTTCATCATTTTCGCCAGATGATACGGTTTTTTTCTTAGCCGGTTGTTCTTTTGGTGCTTCTTCAGTCGCTCTAATAGAAAGACTGATTTTGTTTTTTTCTTCATCAATGTCGAGTATTTTTACTTTTACCTCTTGGCCAACTTCTAGAAAATCATGGATATCTTTTACAAAACCATGTGTTATTTCTGAAATATGAACTAAGCCTTGTGTAGAATTATCTAATGCTACAAATGCACCGTAGCTTTGAATTCCGGCAATTTTCCCAGAAACTACTTCTCCCACCTTGAATGTACTCATCCTCATTCCACCTACTTTCAACCTTACAATATTTTATAAATTATAACACTTAGGCGAAACTTTAACAATTATTCTAAATCCTTGTATGGTGAGCTTTAAAGGTGAAATTTATGCTATAATTGAGTCGAATGAAAGAGAAGGAGCGTGACATAATTGAGTCAATTTGATGAAGTCATTCCGCGGATTGGAACTAATTCAGAAAAGTGGGATGGGGCAGAAGAATTATTTGGCAGAAAAGATATTATTCCAATGTGGGTAGCTGATATGGATTTTCGTGCGCCGCAGCCAGTACTTGATGCATTCCAGCGTCAAATCGATCACGGGATTTTTGGTTATTCTACAAAATCAGCGGCACTTGTCGAAGCTGTTATTGATTGGAATAAAGAACAACACCAATTTGAAATTGATCCGAGCACTTTGTTTTTCAACGGGGCTGTTGTTCCAACTATTTCGCTAGCAATTCGTTCGTTAACAAGTGAAGGTGACGCTGTTCTAATGGTTTCGCCGATTTATCCGCCATTTTTCAACGTAACCAAAGCTACAGAACGAAAAGTAGTTATGTCCCCGCTCATATATGAAAACCACCAATATCGAATGGATTTTAATGATTTGGAAAAACGTATGAAAGAAGAAAATGTAAAATTATTCCTTCTATGTAATCCGCAAAACCCTGGTGGTCGTTGTTTCACGAAAGAAGAACTAGTGGAACTTGCTAATCTGTGTGAAAAATACCAAATTCCGATTGTTTCAGATGAAATTCACGCTGATTTAGTGATGAAAAATCATAAACATGTACCAATGATGGTTGCTGCGCCATTTTATAAAGATCAAATTATCACTTTGATGGCTGCTACAAAAACATTTAATTTAGCTGCTATTAAAGCTTCCTACTATATTATTACGAATAAAGACTACCAAGCAAAATTCGCCGCGGAGCAAAAATATGCTACAACTAACGGGCTTAATGTTTTTGGGATTGTTGGTACTGAAGCTGCCTACAGGGATGGCGCTGCTTGGTTAAACGAACTAAAAGAATATATTTATCGTAATTATGAATATGTAAAGGATGCAATCGAAAAAGAAGTACCAGAAGTTGGCGTAACGGACTTAGAGGCAACTTACTTGATGTGGCTTGATTGCCGCGCGCTTCCTAAAGATGAGAAAACGATTTATACTGATTTAATCGAAGCCGGCGTTGGTGTCCAAATGGGTTCTGGATTTGGTCATTCAGGTAAAGGTTTTGTCCGCCTCAACATTGCTTGTCCAAAAGAAACATTAGAAAAAGGTGTAAAACTTCTGATTCAAGGCTTAAAAAAATAGTTTATTATGGGAAACTAAGTAGCAAATACTTAGTTTCTTTTTTTAGGAAATTGAATATAGCTTTGGTATACTATTCTTTGGAAAGTGAAATAGTGTTCATTTTCCGTTTACATAAATTTAAAGGAGTTGGTATAACCGATGTTTTTAGGGCTTCGTGAATTAGTTTATTCTAAGTTGCGCTATATTTTAGTAACAGGCATCATGGTCTTAATTATGTTACTATCACTTATTTTATCTGGGCTGGCAAACGGGCTTGCTTATGATAATGCTTCATCTGTAGCAGATAACGGGGTTCCATATTATGTTCTCAGCAAAGACGCCCAAGACAAATTATCTAGATCTCAGTTCCCAGAATCCAAACTCGCTGACGTGAAAAAAGATGCGAACGTGAAGGATGCTGCGGTTCTCGGACAATCTATGCAAACGTTAAAACGGGAAAGTGACGATAAAAAGTTTAGCGTCGCACTTTTCGGTATTCAACCAGATAGCTTTCTCGCTCCCAAAATTTCTGATGGAGCTAACATACAAGTGACAAAGCCTGACGAAATCGTCGTCGATTCTTCCTTGAAATCAGACGGAATCAAAATTGGCGATGTTTTAATGGATGATATTTTAAATAGAGAATTAACGGTTGTCGGCTTTACGGAAAATCAAAAGTATAGCCATGCTCCCGTTGTTTATATTAATATCGCGACTTGGCAAGAGATTAACCCTGTTTTATATCACCAAAAAATCCCGCAAACAAGTACTATTGCGATTAAAACAGAGAATCCTGATAAAGGCGTAACCCTTTCGGATAAAGATTTAACAACGATTGATCATAAAGGTTTCTTAAATCAAATTCCAGGTTATTCCGCGGAACAAATGACGCTTAACATGATGATTTTCTTCCTAATCATTATTGGCGGATTTATTTTAACAGCATTCTTCTATGTAATGACGCTCCAAAAAACAACGCAATTTGGTATTTTGAAAGCACTTGGAACGAAAACTAGTTACTTAGTGAAGAGCATTATTACTCAAGTGGTGATTATTTCGATTATTAGTATTTTAATTAGTGTCGGTGTAACATTGCTGCTTCCAAGTATTATGCCAGCAGCTATGCCATTTAGATTGAGTCCAATGACGATTGCGCTTTATAGTGGCCTATTCTTCTTAGTTGCTCTATTTGGTGCTCTTTTATCACTTAGACGAATCGCTAAAGTAGATGCATTAGATGCTATTCGAGGAGGTGATGAATAATGGAAACTCTATTATCTTTTGAAAATGTATACAAAGATTACCCGTCTGGCCCTTCAATTATTCATGCACTGAAGGAAACCAATTTCGAAGCGAAAAAAGGAGAATTAATCGCCATCGTTGGTCCAAGTGGTTCTGGCAAAAGTACGCTACTTTCTCTTGCCGGAGCGCTATTAACACCAACTGGCGGAACAATTTCCATAAACGGCAAGTCAGTCGGAAACTTATCTTCTAAAGAACAAACAGCTCTTCGTTTAGAAGAAATTGGCTTTATTTTCCAAGCTGCTCACTTAGTTCCTTATTTACACGTAAAAGATCAAATCAGCTTTATTGGAAAAATGGCTGGGAAAAGCGCGGCGGAACTTGAAAAAGATACCGCTTCCCTTCTAAGCCAACTTGGAATTAGCGATCGCGCAAATTTCTATCCAAAAGATCTATCTGGTGGGCAAAAGCAACGTGTCGCTATTGCGCGAGCACTTATCAACCAACCTTCCGTTATTTTAGCCGATGAACCAACTGCAAGTCTTGACACAGAAAGAAGTCGTGAAGTTGTGGAGCTCATCCGAAACGAGGTTGTTCAAACGAGTCGAACTGCGATTATGGTTACACACGATGAACGTATGTTAGATTTAGTGAACCATGTGTATCGTATGGAAGACGGAATACTTACCCAAGAAAGCTAAAAAACCTGCGTGGCTTAACTGCCACACAGGTTTTTTTACTGTTTATTTTTGGAACCCATCAATTAAATCTAATGCTTGACCGAGTACTTTTTCACCGTTCATTGTACCATAAGCTGCCATGTCGATAACATCTACTGGAATTTTCCCAGCAGCTAGTTCATCAACTGTTTTTTTCTGATAACGTACTTGTGGTCCTAAAAGTACTACATCTGCATCATCGATTAAGTTACTTACTTCAGCAATGGAGTATGCTTCGATTTCGCATGTTTCTCCACGATCTTCAGCTGCTTTACGCATTTTTGTTACTAAAAGGCTTGTTGACATCCCTGCCGCACATACTAAAACAATATTTTTCATCGTAATCTTTCCTTTCAGATTAAGGCTGCTTTTTTTGTACACTCTTATTATAACTACCTTTAGCTTTTTAAACAAGTAAACTACTGGTGCCAAGATAAAATTATTAAAAATGCGAAAAAACATTGCGATTTCACGTAAAAAGAGCGATAATAGACAATAACTTTATCCGAAAGCTCAGAAAATTTCGCATCATTCAAATACAACAGTTTCGGGAGATAAAAATTCAGATCAGGAGTGTGTTGCATGAAAGTAATTAAATTTGGCGGAAGCTCTTTAGCATCAGGGATTCAATTAAATAAGGTTTTCCAACTTGTAGCGGAGGATTCTGAACGAAAAATCGTCGTTGTTTCTGCACCTGGAAAGCGTTTCAAGGACGATACAAAAGTGACCGATTTACTTATTGATTGTGCGGCAAAAGCACTTCTAGGCGAAGATACGAGTGAACTATTTGAAGCCGTCATTGCGAGATATGCTGGCATTGCCCTTGATACAGGAATGGATGACGGGATTATCACACAAATTCGCGCCGACTTACAAAAGACTATTTCGTCTGATAAAAGCGATCCAGATAAATTTTTAGATCGAATGAAGGCTAGTGGAGAAGACAATAATGCGAAATTAATCGCTGCTTATTTTAAATTTAAAGGCTTAAACGCCAACTATGTTAATCCAAAAGATGCCGGGTTATTTGTGACGGATGAACATGCTAGCGCCCAAGTTCTTCCTGAGTCTTATGACCGTTTATTTGCGCTTCGAGAGCGAGAAGGTATTATTGTTTTCCCAGGATTTTTCGGTTATACGAAAGACGGTGAAATCAGTACATTTTCTCGCAGTGGCTCTGATATTACTGGAGCGATTGTCGCAAACGGGGCTCAAGCTGAGTTATACGAGAACTTTACTGATGTTGATGCAGTGTATGCGGTCAATCCCGCTATTGTGAAAAATCCGAAGAAAGTTCTTGAACTGACTTACCGGGAAATGCGCGAACTTTCTTATGCAGGCTTTTCTGTTTTTCATGATGAAGCACTGATTCCGGCGTTCCATGCGGGTATTCCTGTGCATATTAAAAACACAAACAACCCTGATTCTTGTGGTACACGTGTCGTTCATGAACGCGAAAACAATAATGGTCCTGTCGTTGGCATTGCTAGTGATGATGGCTTTTGTAGCATTTATATTAGTAAATATTTGATGAACCGGGAAATTGGCTTTGGACGGAAAGTGCTGCAAATTCTGGAAGATGCTGGGTTGAACTATGAACATATGCCGTCTGGGATTGATGATTTAACGATTATTATTCGTGAAAATCAATTTGGTGAGGATACAGAGCGGACGATTATGACGCGGTTAAAAGAAGAATTAAATGCCGATCAAGTGATTATGCAACATGGTATCTCCCTGATTATGGTCGTTGGTGAAGCTATGCGCCATAATGTTGGAATAACCTCGCGTGCTTCGAAAGCTTTATCCGACGCGAAAGTGAATATTGAAATGATTAATCAAGGTTCCTCTGAGGTAAGTATTATGTTTGGTGTGAAGGAAGAACAAGAAGATGCGGCCGTTCGCGCACTATACAATGAATTCTTTTCAGAAGTCTTAGTCTAAAAAAACAAGTTTTTCATCCTGATTGATGAGAAACTTGTTTTTTGTTATTTATTTGCTTCTTCTAATTGGTGGTCTTTGGCGATTATATCAATAATATAATCATAAGTACTAACGCGGTAATGCTTAAAATCTTGAACGTTATAATCATTTCTTATTTTCACTCGTTCATGGATTAAATTAGACTGCTCGATTATTTCAAAATTGCTCTGACTTGTTAACCAACTCGTACTCCATTTGCTTTTTTCGTAGGTGTCGAGTTCGGTGGATGAGTAGAATAATAATCCAGAGAAAATTAAATTCAGTTGACTGCTTCTAGTTTCGAAGTCAATTTCAAGCAGAAGCGTAAGGACATTATCATTTTGTTGTAGACCATTTAACCAAATCTTGTCTCTCCCATAAATTATTTGTTGGTTTATTTTTATAGGTTTAGATTGCTCTATTATTTTGTCCACCTTCTCCATATGATATTCAAATTCTTGTATAAAAGATACCATACCACTCCTATAAAAACAAAGTTCTCCTTAGTAATCATATGTATCAACATTCAAACAAGAATATAATGAGAGTATTATTTTATAAGTTAGGAAGTGAACTATTTGAGAGATCCGAATTATTTTGAATTAAGATCTATACTTCATGAAAATGAAAAAGAAAATATTGTTCATTTTAGTTTAGGTAAACTCGCTGAAGCTTGGTATTACTCCAAGAAAAATGCTAAAAAAAAGCTACAAAAATATGAAGAAAACAATTTAATAAAGTATATTCCTGGAAATGGCAGAGGTAATTTATCAACTATTATTTTCCATAATGATTTTTATTCAGAAGTTCACGAGGTATTAACTAATTGCATTGAAAATAAGGACATTAAGTTTGCACTTCAACTTTCTCAATTGTCCATACCTCAAGAATGGTTTACTCCTTTCTTAGATGAAATACACGCCCTTTTTAATCATGGCAGTGAGAATGGAAATAATGTTCTTAGGTTTGTAATTAACAGAAAAATCGAGGTATTAGACCCTAATTTAGTTTCTTTGCACTTTGAAGCTTCCTTAATCAAGCAAATCAGCAATACGTTAGTTGACTACAATGAAGAAGAAGATACATTCACCTCTTCCGTCGCAATTGATTGGTCTCATACTGAGGATTTCACAAAATGGACTTTTAATATTAGAAGAAACATCTTTTTCCATAATGAGAAAAAAGTAATTGGCAGCGATGTTCTTTTTACATTTGAGGAAGCTGCGAAAAGTAGTACCGGTAAATGGCTACTCTCTAATTTAGAAAAAGCTTACTCGGAATCTGAAAATATTGTTCACTTTATCTTTAGAAAACCAGAGCCATCATTTTTAAAGTTGGTAACTCATTATTCGCTTGTAATCAGACCTGCGAATTCAAATAGCAAAAAGCTTATCGGTTGCGGTCCTTTTATGCTTGTGGAAAGCAAGAATAATTATGTTTACTTAAAAAGTTTTTCAAAATATTTTAAAGAGCATCCATTAATTGATGGGGTAGAATTCTGGCTGATAAATTCAAATTTCAAAAAATGGTTAATTGTTCCTCAAGAAAAATACATTCAGCTCAATAATGATGGTGTTAAGCCTATTGAAGTAGCTCGGTCCGGAGTAGCTTATTTAATTTTCAATAAAAACAAACAAAATCCTACAGATATGCTTTTGATAAATTATTTAAAATTAATCTTTAATGTAGCTGATTTTGTATCTGAGTTATATCAAGCTAGCATCCCAGCGGCTTACAGTTATTTTTATGAACTTTCGAAATCGCTGGAACCCGTACAAAACAAACCATTAGTAACTCCTTCCGATGTCTCAAGCTACATAGATAAGCCTTTAAATTTAGCAGTTTTTAATCATCCTAGACTCATTCAAGAAGCGTTATGGTTTAAAGAACGCGCGGCGATGTTTAAATTAAAAATAGAAATAATAACATATACATTTGACGATGATTTTTTCAAAGAAAAGATTTTAGTTGATGCGGATATAGCCTTAGCTATGGATGTGCCCGTTACTGATGTTGAATTAGGTTATCTCGATTTTTTATTAAATAAAACTTTACTCTTTCAGCGATTTATCAATACAGAGCAAACCGCTACTATAGTTTCGCTCACGGAAGAATATAGAGCAGCTGTCTCCTTTGAACAAAAAACAACCTTAATCAATCAAATTGAAGATTATATAAAGCGGGAAAATATACTTATATATCTTTATCATCCTTTAAAGCACTATAATATTCACACTTTCATCAATGGAGTTGAATTTGATAGTAATGGCAATATTGCTTTAGGTAAATTGTGGTGGTGAATACAAAAAGAGCACTTTCATAGAAAGTGCTCTTCATTCATTATTTAATATTAATTTTCTCAATCACAACGTCATTAACTGGTTTGTCTTGCATGCCAGTTGGTAGGTTGGCGATTTCGTCTACTACGTCCATGCCTTCGATTACGTGACCGAAAACTGTGTGGCGGCCGTCTAACCATGGTGTTCCGCCTTGTTTGTAAGCTTCGATAATTTCTACTGGGAAGCCAGCTTGTTCCATTTGGCCAAGCATGTCAGCAGGCATATCTGGTTTTTGAACGATGAAGAATTGGCTGCCGTTTGTGTTTGGACCAGCGTTTGCCATTGATAGAGCTCCGCGTAAGTTGAAAGCTTCTGTAGAGAATTCATCTTCAAAAGATTCGCCCCAAATACTTTCGCCACCAGTACCGCGGCCGTCTGGGTCGCCACCTTGGATCATGAATTCAGGAATAACACGGTGGAAAATAAGGCCATCATAGTAGCCGTTTTTGGAATGTGTAACAAAGTTTTCTACTGTTTTTGGTGCAATTTCAGGGAACAGTTTGATGCGGATAGTTCCTCGGTTTGTAATCATTTCTGCTTCGATTTCATTAGGTGCCACTTCTTTTGATAATTGTGGGTATGTCATATTGTAAAAACTCCTTCTTTTGTTTAAATTTATTGTTTACTAACGTAGCCAAATAATAAGCAAATTAACAACGACAGCAATCAGATACAGTACTAGTATAACAGCTGAAACCCAAATGACAATTTTTTTAACCAAAAATGCACATCCTTCACTTTATTTTTCATTCACTATCTTTTATTCTATAATGAAAAGGACAGTTTTAACAATAATACGAATAGAGATGATTCTTTTATGACAACTCGAACACGGAATTTATACATCTTAATGCTGGCCAACCTGCTGATGTCAGCCAGTATGACAATGATTATGCCCTTTTTATCTCTTTACATTGAAACATTTGGCGATTATAGCAATGCCTACGTCCAAAGGTGGGCCGGTTATATTTTTGGCGTGACATTTTTAGTTGCGTTTATCTTTTCGCCGATTTGGGGTCGTATTGGTGATAAGCACGGTTATAAAGGGATTTTGATTCTGACTTCGGTTGGTTTATCAGTTTGTATTTTTTTGATGGGATTTGCGCATTCTGTCACCTATTTACTGATATTGCGGATTTTCATGGGGGTTGTAACTGGCTTTATTGGCGTTAGTAATGCCTTTATTGCAAGGCAAACTCCTCGTAATGAAGCTGGGAAAATTCTTGGTACGCTGCAACTTGGCGGGGTTACTGGGATGCTTTTTGGGCCACTTATTGGTGGTGCGATGGCGGATTTATTTGGTTTTAAAGACACTTTTACAATTACTGGGATTGCGATGATGGTTGCGGCACTGCTTGTTGCTTTTGGTGTAAAAGAAATTCGGACTGAAGAACAAAAAGAAGCTGCCAAAGTAGTGTATTCTCGTCGTGCGGTGTTAAAACAAATTTTTACGCTACGAGTACTTTTTACTGTGATGGTTATTACTGCTCTTATTCAAATAGCGAATTTTAGTGTGCAACCGCTTCTCGCACTGTATGTTGGAGATATGACGAAATCAGATAATATTGCGTTTTTATCGGGGTTAGCCTTTTCTGCGACGGGGTTTGGGAACTTGGTGATGACGCGAAAATGGGGACAGCTTGGCGATAAATATGGGTATGAGAAAATTTTAAATATCCTATTGATTATGGCGGCGGTTTTCGTTATTCCACAAGCATTCGCGACAAATCTGTGGGTGTTTATCTTCTTCCGCTTTTTATTCGGTATCGCAATTGGTGGAATGGTTCCTTGTACGACAGCCTATATTCGGCTTGCGGCGCCTGGAGTTATGCAAGGAGAAATGCTTGGATATAACCAGAGTGCTCGCTTCTTAGGAAATGTTATTGGACCTATTCTTGGTGGAACACTTGCTGGTTTTACAGGTATTCCAAGTGTTTTCTTATTTATGAGTTTTATGTTTCTTGTCGCGTTTTTCATTCTACTTTACGCCCTTCATTCTGACCGAAAACGGCAAGTTAATGTTGATTAATCTTTGCAAACCTAAGTTTTTTCTTAGGTTTGTTTTTTTGTTCTTCCTATTTAATTGTTTTTTAACATTGCGTAAATTGATTTATAAAGTTAAGTTTCCTGCCTTTTTTTCAGATAAAAAAGTATGTTATAATAAAAAATATAAAAAGTACGGCGTTTATTTGGGTACTTCGTGAATAGTAAGGTTGTTGAAATTTGATGAGTTAGCGCAATTTTTTAAAATGTTAGTTAGAGCTATGTTTCATTAAATGTAAGTACTTGCTTAAAAAATAATGATTTCCTGTTCTTATTTTCACATTTCCAGGATGAGTTTCCGTATAAAAATTCTTCGAGGAGGAGCCGATATTGTCATTTCTTCATCTAGCAATTGTTCTGCCATTTATTGTGGCACTGCTAATTCCACTTTTTTACCGGTGGACTAAACAAGTTCATACTGGCTGGTTAGTACTTCCGATTCCAGTGATTTTGTTTATTTACTTCTTAACATTTATTCCCAAAACGATGGACGGGGCAACGATTGTTTCAATGCCTTGGATTCCGCGACTTGGGATTAATTTTACAGTAGTAGTAGATGGGCTAAGTTTACTGTTTGCGCTACTTATTACTGGAATTGGTTCACTCGTTACATTTTACTCTATTTATTATTTAGGGAAAAAGAAAGAACGACTTAGCAATTTCTATACATTTTTATTTATTTTTATGACGGCAATGCTTGGGGTTGTCCTAAGTGATAACTTGATTGTCCTCTATCTTTTCTGGGAATTAACTTCGATTAGTTCGTTCTTATTGATTGGGTACTGGTATCATCGTGAGCGTTCAAGGTACGGTGCTCGTAAATCGATGATGATTACAGTCTTCGGTGGACTAATGATGCTCGGCGGGTTTATTTTGCTTTATATTATGAGCGATTCTTACTCCATTCGCGAGATTATTAGTAACGCGGACGTGATCAGTAATAATAGTTTATTCATTCCCGCAATGATTCTTGTATTGCTCGGGGCATTTACGAAATCTGCGCAAGTACCATTTCATATTTGGCTACCTGACGCAATGGAAGCACCTACTCCGGTTAGTGCCTACCTTCACTCTGCTACGATGGTAAAAGCTGGGATTTATATTGTAGCTCGCTTTACGCCGCTGTTCGCAAGTTCGGGTGTCTGGTTTTGGACGGTATCACTCGTTGGGATTACGACCCTTTTCTGGGGTTCACTGAATGCCACAAAGAAAAACGATTTAAAAGCGATTTTGGCTTACTCGACAATTAGTCAACTTGGACTTATTATGTCACTTCTTGGTGTTGGAGCGGCCTCGCTTCATTTTGACACGCTAAGTGATGATATTTATGTGATGGCGATTGTAGCGGCTGTCTTCCATCTGTTTAATCATGCGACATTTAAAGGAAGCTTGTTTATGATGGTTGGGATTGTCGATCACGAAACCGGCACGCGAGATATTAGACGACTTGGCGGATTGATGCGAATTATGCCTATTACAGCAACGATTGCATTTATCGGAACATTTGCGATGGCTGGTATTCCACCATTTAACGGATTTCTAAGTAAAGAAATGTTTTTTGAAAGCATGGTAAATATTACGCAATTGCAATTGTTTGACGCAAGTACTTGGGGCGTTCTGCTTCCTGTTGTTGCTTGGGTTGCTAGCGTATTTACGTTTGTTTATAGCATGATTATCTTCTTTAAAACATTTACTGGAAAACTGAAGCCATACTTACTTCCTAAAAAGCCACATGAAGCTCCGTTTGGACTACTGTTGCCACCAATTATTTTATCAATTTTTGTGGTAGGGATTGGGCTTTTCCCTAATTTAATTGCAGAGCCGATTTTGGAACCTGCTGTAAGAGCGATTGTTCCAGGACTTGCTACTGATTTTTCTATTCATATTGGTTTATGGCACGGATTTACACCAGCTTTATTGATGACTTTCGGGGTTGTCGCAGTTGGTATTGGCTTGTTCCTTACACATAAATACTGGAAACCTTGGATTACTACTCGGGTTCCAAAAGCACTTCGAATTGGCAAAACATATGATAATGGGATGTATTATTTAGAACAAGGTTCGTATCGGATGACGATGTTTATTATGACTGGTTGGCTACGAACTTACTTAAACTATATGTTATCGGCCTTTATTTTAATGATGGCTTCGGTAATGATTTTCACGAATGCACTTGATTTCAACTTTTCGAGTATGACGAAAGTAACGGTTGTTGATTTTGTATTAGCTGCTGTTATTTTAGTGACTTTGGTTGGGATTGTCTTTTCCAAGTCACGTATCACTTCGATTATTTTACTTGGAGCGATGGGTTACACGATCAGTATTTTCTTTGTTATTTCAAGAGCTCCTGACCTTGCTTTGACGCAGCTTATTATTGAAACTATTTCCGTTGTGCTTTACCTACTTGTGTTTTATCATCTTCCTCAGTTTAGTAATATTGAGGAAAAGCCGAAATGGTTTTCAATGAAGACGATATTGAGTATTGGGGTTGGTGTGATTATTACACTGGTTTCCCTTTCAGCGTATAATACGACTTTTTATGACTCAATTTCGAAATACTATGTCGATAATGCTTACGTGGAAGCGGCGGGACGAAATATTGTTAATGTTATCTTGGTTGATTTCCGTGGTTTTGATACGATGTTCGAAACCGCTGTTCTGTCAATTGCCGCGATTGGTATATACGCGATGATTAAATTACGACTGACGAAACGAGGTGAGAATGATGAAAACGAATGATGTTCTACTGAGAAATGTAACGAAAGTAGTAGCTTTCATTATTTTCTTATTCTCGCTTCACCTCTTCTTCGCAGGGCATTATAATCCAGGTGGCGGGTTTGTGGCCGGGCTTACAACAGCTGGCGCAATTACGTTAACATTACTTGCTTATGATACAAAAACAGTCGCTAGTATGCTTAATATCAATACAATTATGCTCACTGGTGTCGGCCTTGTTTTTGCTCTAGGTACAGGAATGATTGGGATTTTTACGGGTGATCCTTTCTTAACACATAAGTTTGGTCATGTTGATTTGCCCATTTTAGGAGATACTGCGTTACACACGGCGACTTTGTTTGACCTTGGCGTTTACTTAGTTGTTGTCGGTGTAACACTTACGATAATTCAAACGATTGGGGAGAGTGACTGATGGAACTATTAATGTCTATATTAATCGGCTTGATTTTTGCAGCTGCTGTCTACTTAATTCTCTCTAAAAGTTTGTTACGAATTATCATTGGAACAGCTGTCCTAAGTCATGGCGTCAATTTACTTGTACTAACGATGGGTGGACTGAAAAAAGGTCGCGTACCGATTCTTGGTACACCGGGATCTGGAACATACAATGATCCCCTTCCACAAGCACTTATTTTAACTGCGATTGTTATAAGCTTTGGTGTAACTGCCTTTTTCCTTGTTCTTGCTTATAGAGCGTATCAGGAGCTTGATAGCGAGAGTGTATCCAAGACGAGAGGACATGAAGCCGATGATGAATAATTTAATTTTAATGCCGATATTGATTCCTTTCCTTGGAGCAATTACGTTAATGCTACTGCCAAAACGGGTCATCGTTCAACGAGTTTTCGCCCTGATATTTAGTGGTATTCTGGTTGTGGCGACACTTGGACTTGTGTTTTACATTCGAGAAAATGGTATCACAACTGTGAATATTGGTAACTGGGCTGCTCCTTTTGGGATTACGATGGTTGGCGATATGCTTGCGATTTTACTTACGGCAACGACTAGTATTATCCTTTTCTGCGTGATACTTTATTCCTTTTATACAATTGGGAAACCGCGTGAGAAATTTCTTTATTACCCAGCGATTCTCTTTATGATTGTTGGGGTGAATGGTTCGTTTTTAACTGGTGATATTTTCAATATGTTTGTGTTCTTTGAAGTAATGTTGATGGCATCTTATGTACTTCTTGTCATTGGAGGGACCCAAGTTCAACTGAAAGCAACGATTAAATATTTACTGATAAATGTGGTTGGGTCTGGATTTTTCGT
Organism: Listeria sp. MAN/IMW/UF555; assembly: GCF_058684075.1. Taxonomy (NCBI): domain Bacteria; kingdom Bacillati; phylum Bacillota; class Bacilli; order Caryophanales; family Listeriaceae; genus Listeria; species Listeria sp. MAN/IMW/UF555. The sequence goes on from NZ_JBZWZS010000004.1 coordinate 17,053, forward strand.
TGTAGCGATTGCGCTGCTTTATTCGATGATTGGAACACTCAACATGGCAGATATTTCACAAAAAATTACGGACTTAAATGGTGCGAATACTGGAATGATAAGCGTTGTCGCAGTTTTATTCTTGTTTGTATTCGGACTAAAAGCAGGACTCTTCCCGCTTTATTTCTGGCTTCCGGGATCTTACTTTGCTCCACCAATCCCAGTTCTCGCTTTATTTGGCGGGCTTCTGACAAAGGTTGGTGTTTACGCAATTATTCGAACGTATACACTATTTTTCAGTTCACTAACTGACTTTGTTGTTCCGTTACTTGGAATACTCGCGATTGTGACGATTATCCTTGGCGTTATAGGGGCAATTAGTTATTATGATATGAAAACAATTGTGATTTACAATATTATGATTGCGATTGGCGTGATACTATTTAGCGTTTCGATTATGACACGCGAATCGATGACTGGTGCCGTATTTTACTTGATTCACGATATGATAATCAAAGCCGCACTCTTCCTCATTGTTGGGATTGTGATGGCGATTACTGGTTACTCTAGCGTGAAAAAATTCAGTGGCTTAATGAGCGTGAAGCCGTCACTTGGTTGGATTTTCTTTATTGCCACATTAGGCCTTTCAGGGATTCCACCTCTTAGCGGATTTATCGGAAAACTTTTGATAGTCGAAGGAGCTTTCTCAGCTGGTCAAATTGTTGGCGGGATACTCATTTTATTATCAAGTTTATTCGTCCTTATGTCTTTAATCAAAGTCTTTACAAGAGGTTTTTGGGGCGAGAAAAAAGGCGTATTCAATCTACAAATTCCGTATAAAAAAATGCTCGTACCTGTAGTTATTCTACTTGCAATTTCTATTGGTTATGGCGTGTTTAGTAACGCAATCTATCCGTTTATTGAACAGGCGGTTGACCCACTTGTTGACCCTTCTGTTTATATCGATGCGGTGATAAAGGAGTGATAAAAGATGGCTTTTCAACTTATTCTTAATATAATACTTGCTTGTTTGTGGATGTTTCTTGAGTCATCATTTAGTTTTGCGACATTTATCATTGGCTTTATTATCGGGATATTTTTGCTTTTATTTATGCGACGCTTTCTTGGGTCAAGATTTTACCTTTTCCGGTTATTTGCCCTCGTTAAACTAGTTTTCCGTTTCTTACATGATTTAATAGTTTCAACGGTTCATGTAAGTCGAATTGTTTTGAAGAAAGATATGAACATTCGTCCGGGGATTTTCAGATACGATACAACACTTGAAACTGACTGGGAAGTAACTATGCTTGCGTTATTAATTACATTAACTCCTGGTACACTTTCGATTGATATTTCAGATGATTATAAAGCAATCTATGTTCATTCACTGCACGTTCCGAATATCGAAGAAGAAATTGCGACGATTCGTAAATCTTATGAAGGTGCGATTATGGAGGTGTTCCACGGATGATTATTCAAATAGCTTTATCCATTGGTTTACTTCTTTATTCGATTTCTACCTTCTTATATCTTTACCGTATTTTAAAAGGACCAACTACTTCTGATAAAGTCGTGGCGCTTGATTCTATTGGCATGAATTTAGTGGCAATTGTTGCCCTCCTTTCAATGTTTTATGACACCCATGCCTTTTTAGATGTTATATTACTTATTGCGCTCCTTGCCTTTATTGGGACGGTTTCCTTTGCTAAATTTATTGAGAAAGGGAAGGTGATTGACCGTGAACGTGATAATTGAGATTATTATTTCTATTATGATTTTAATTGGTGGCTTGCTTAGTATTCTGGCGGCAATTGGTGTTATCAGACTACCGGATGTTTATACAAGAACACATGCTGCTGGGATTAGTAATACATTTGGCGTTAGCTTGCTTCTTTTTGCAACGGTTGGTTATTTTTTCCACTCAGGTGAAGGTTTTAATGCACGAGTGCTTCTGGCAGTGCTGTTTATTTTCTTAACGACTCCAGTAGCTTCCCACCTTATTAACCGGGCCGCTTATGATACTGGTGTGCCGCTAGCTATTCGAATTCGTGACCAATTGCGTTCGGTGAAAAAAGACGACATCAAGAAAAAGAAAAGCCTTATTATTCGCCAAGAACAAATTGAAAAAGCGCGACAAGAACGAGAAGAATTGGAAGAACGAATGGAATGGGAACGACGCGAAGAAAAAATCGATGAGCGTGAAGATCAAGAAGAGCAAGAACGCGAACGCGAGGAACAAACGATTGAAGAACAGTCGGATGATTCCGAGCATGAAATCATCGAACAAGATGAAAGTGAAACTGATTCAGACGAAGATGAATCAGAGAAATAAAATAAGCATGGCGAGAGTTCATCAATTGACCTCTGCCATGCTTTTTATTTTCGTTTCTTTTTAACTGCTATAGTACATCTGCTAATACAAATTAGTTTTTCCGTTTCGTCAGTGATTTTAATTTCCCAGACTTGGGTACTTCTGCCAAGGTGGATTGCTTCCGCGGTTGCTGTTACTAATCCTTCTTGTTTTGAAGCAAGGTGGTTGGCGTTAATTTCTAAACCAAAGACGATTTCATCAGGTTCAATTGATTTCGCAGCACCAATACTCGCAGCATGTTCTGCCAAAACAACAGAAACTCCGCCATGCAAATAGCCAAATGGTTGATGAACTTTTTCTGTTACTTCTAACTGAACGACTGCTTTTCCTTTTTCTACTGAAACAATTTCAATGCCAATAGTTTCTTGGAGTCCCATATGTTCCCTTCTTTCCGAATTTGATTTATACTTTATTATATAAGAGTTAGAAGAAAAATTCTAGAAAAGGTTTTTAATAAGCTCATTGTGGTAAAATAAGAATAGACTTTTTGACAGGAGAGATTTGATGTCGATATTTACGAATACACCATTAATTGCATCTATTATTGCGATAGTGTTTGCTCAAGTGGTAAAAGTGCCGATTCATATATTAGTTTACCGGAAGTTTAACCTCGGACTAATGTTTTCCACTGGTGGTATGCCTAGCTCTCACTCGGCTGCGGTTACTGCACTAATGACAACACTCGCAATTGAATACGGGCTAGATTCACCTTATTTCGCGATTGCTGTTGTATTTGGTATTATCGTGATGTTCGATGCGACTGGCGTTAGAAGACAAGCCGGTGAACAAGCAGTTGTTTTAAACAAATTAGTAACAGATTTCCAAGACTTCGTGGAGCATGCAAAAGGGCTAGCGGCACCTGAACAAGAAGAGAAAACGAAGCATTTAAAAGAATTACTCGGCCATAAACCGATGGAAGTTTTCTTTGGGGCTTTGACCGGGATAGCGATTGGATTTATTTTAGAAATATTTATGTAAATAAAAAGCTGACTCATTGTAGTCAGCTTTTTTTCATGAGCAATCCCAGTTATACATAATGTTAGAAAAGTCTCGATTGATTAAATCTTGTTTATTAATGAAGAAGTTCGCAACACCGCAGTCGCCCCACATAATCGCCATTCTGTTATCGTCAAAATCTTCGGAAGCTAATTGGAATAAAAGCGTGTCGTGATGGGGATTTTCTGCATACATACGCGGATCTTCTTGCGTGAAGAACGGATACCCGCCGAGCTGACTGCCTTCATTTGCTAGATTGTATAGCTCATCAGCCTTATCTTCCTCATCAGCAAAAATCTGATCAGCTAACTCATAAAAATTATTACCAAACTCATTTTCAAAATCAAAGCTATCTTGTAGTAAAATTTGATCCGATACTTGACCAGTTATTTTAAATTCTCCATTCACAACTGGATAAAAATCTGTTTTCGCTACATCTTCAAAAAACGCATCTTGTTCTTCTTTGGACAGGCTCTCGCTCCCTAAGTCATCAAAGAAAAACACCCGAAAACCTTCCTGGCTAGTAGGATTTTCAAAATTAAGTCCATATAAATCATCTTGATAATCTACATAAAAAGCAAGCAAGCCAAATTCTGGATAATTTTCCATTTGCGGCATTTCCGAAAAATTAATTTGTGCCAAAAGAGAAAGCGGCTTCCCTTCTTCCGTTACAGGATAACCTTGTTCTTTAGGCAAATAACCGCGTCCACCAGCTTTACTTTGAAGTAATGATAGCGTGCCCGCTTCTTTAAAATGTATTTCGATGCGCTCTTTTTCTGTTTCCAAAAAGCGTTCGGCCCATTCACTTGGAAGTATATCAAAAAGTTGTTCCATGACTTACCTTCTTTCTTTTTTTCTAATTATACCATGAAAAAAGCGCCATATCTGACAAAAGCAGATACAGCGCTTCTTGACTTTTTATTTATAGAATTTGAATTTACCTTTACTTGCCAAGACGCCTGAACCACCAATTAGTAATAGCGCACGGTCATCAATAACTTTTTTCATAACGGAAGCTGGGTAGCCTTTTAGGTTTTTGCCGAAAACAACACCGATTGCGTCGTTATCACCTAGTGAGCAAACTGTTCCTTTTTCATGATAAACAAAGTCTTGTAGATCTGTTTCGCCTTTAACTAATTTAGCTAAGTTCACTGCAGCCACATCTGCTTGTTGCATTGCAATTTGAGCAGTTGGCGGGAATGGACGATCGTTTGCAGGGTTGATGATTAGTGAGCAGTCACCAACAATTAAAATTTCTTCATTACCAGGAACGGTTAAATTGTTGTTTACTTTCACACGACCACGACCAGCTTCAAAACCAGACGCTTCAATAACACTGTTACCACGAACTCCGGCAGCCCAAATAATTGTCGCTGCTTTAATTTCGCGTACTTCTGTTTCACTTTCAGCATATTTAACGCCGTCAGCTGTAGCTTCTTTGACTGGTTTACCAACATGGAATTCTACGCCGCGATCTTCTAGTACACCAACACCATAATCAACGAGTTTCGCATCAAATTGTGGTAATACTTTTGGAGCTGCTTCCATACAATAAATGCGCACTTTTTCGCGTGGCACATCGTACTCTTTCACTAGTTCTGGAATGCGATTAGTTAATTCCCCAAGAAACTCAATTCCAGTAAAGCCAGCGCCACCAACGATAATTGTTAATAATTCATCGCGTGGATCTGTTTTCCATTTAGCAAATTGCGCTTCAATGTGCGCACGGATTTTTTTAACGGATTCTACACTTGTAATAGTGAAGGCATATTCTTTCAAACCACTGATTCCAAATGTTTCTGCTTCTGACCCAAGTCCAATCAATAAATAGTCATAGCTGATATCGCCATTTGCATCTAGTGTGACTGTTTTTTCGTCTTTATTAATTTTTACTACAGTATCTTGGATAAATGTCGTTTTTGTATTGTTAACGACTTTGTCTAATGGATACATTAGTTTTTCTGGCTCAATTGTTCCAGCTGCTGCTTCATGTAACCAAGTCGTTTCGTGGTGGTAGTCATTCTTATTCACTAGAACGATTTCGGCATCCAAGTTTCTTTGTTGTAACTTACGTAAAGTTTTTAGTCCCCCGTATCCTGCTCCGAGAATGACAATTTTTGGTTTACTCATCTGTTATCACATCTACTTTCCCTTATATTTTTCTTCACAAAAAAAATTGCATTAAGAATTTCTTACTGCACCTATGTAGATTGCGCTAAAAATCTACTGCAACCAGTGAAAAAAGCGGAACTGGTAAGTACCAATTATATTCCCTCTTTCACAGCTTACAAACTATATCATAGACTTTTTAACTTGCATTTTCAAGGAAGCGAACTCAAGGGTTTATGCTTCTTAGCGGTAAGGTTAGAGTGGTATATGATTTTTTTCACAATAAACCTCTGAGATGACTTGGTTTTCGTAAAAATCTTTTATTTGAGTGGTAATTGGTCTAGTTCATTTTTCCGGATTTTTTAATACCACAATCCCGTAAACATTCTTTTTCAAAAATATATGCTAAAATATGCTTATTGCAACTTTAGCTATTTCATAGGGAAATTAGGAACTAGGGGGTGATGTATTTTGGATGAAAAAACAAAAATTTATGATATCACGATCATTGGTGGTGGACCGGTTGGGCTATTCGCTGCTTTTTATGCCGGAATGCGCAATGCGAGTGTGAAAATAATAGAAAGTTTACCGCAATTAGGTGGACAACTTTCAACGCTTTATCCTGAGAAGTATATTTATGACATTCCAGGCTATCCTTCTGTTCGCGCACAGGAACTCGTTAATAATTTAATACAACAAATGAAACCATTTGATCCGACAGTTGCGCTTGAAGAAGCAGTTCAAAGCGTTGAAAAGCAAGTCGATGGCACATTTGAAATCATCACGAAGAAAGATACACATTATAGTAAAGCAATCATTATTACTGCTGGTAACGGAGCATTTGAACCAAGACGTTTAGATCTTCCGGAAGCTGAACAATACGAAGGAAAAAACATTCATTATTTCATTAATGATCTTAGTCGCTTTTCCGGTCGCCGCGTTGCTGTTTGTGGTGGCGGGGATTCTGCGGTTGACTGGGCGCTAATGCTTGAAAAAGTGGCAAGCTCTGTTTCAATCGTTCATAGACGTAACGCTTTTCGCGCGCACGAACATAGCGTTAACAATTTAGAAAAGTCATCCATTGCGATTAAAACTCCATTTATTCCAACAGAAGTTCTTGGTAATGGTGATAAATTAACACATATTACGCTTCAAGAAGTCAAAGGTGATACGACAGAAACGCTAGAGATTGACGATTTCATTATTAACTACGGTTTCGTTTCCTCGCTCGGACCTATTAAAAACTGGGGCTTAGAGCTAGAACGCAACTCGATTATCGTGAATTCCAAAATGGAAACAAATATCCCAGGGATTTACTGTGCTGGTGACATTTGTACTTATGATGGTAAAGTAAAACTAATTGCGACAGGATTTGGTGAAGCGCCGACTGCCGTAAATAACGCAATGAATTTCATTGATCCAAAAACCCGAGTGCAACCAATGCATTCCACATCTTTATTTGAATAACAGCAAAAACCACGAGGCAACTTGTGGTTTTATTTTTTACTCACCGGGAAAAGTTCTTTGTAGATATTTTTTAGGAGGAGATTAGCAATGAATGTACTCGTAATTGGCGCAAATGGCAAAATCGGCCGTCTTTTAGTAGAAAAACTCGCCATGGAAAAAGGCTTTTTCGTCCGAGCAATGGTTAGAAAAGCAGAACAAGTAAGTGAACTTGAAAAACTTGGCGCAAAACCAATAATTGCCGATTTAAAAAAAGATTTCCACTATGCCTATGATGAAATTGAAGCGGTTATTTTTACAGCTGGCTCAGGTGGTCATACGCCTGCATCAGAAACAATTAATATTGACCAAAACGGCGCCATTAAAGCAATCGAAACTGCCAAAGAAAAAGGTGTACGTCGTTTTATCATTGTTAGCTCTTACGGCGCAGATGACCCAGAAAGCGGTCCTGAATCTCTCGTCCACTATTTAAAAGCAAAAAAAGCCGCCGATGACGAACTCAAACGAAGCGGTCTAGATTACACCATTGTGCGACCAGTCGGCCTTTCAGACGATCCGGCTACAGGTAAGATCTCAGAAGTCTCAGGAAAACCTAAAACAAACATTCCTCGCGCAGATGTTGCAAACTTTATTAGTGAGGCTTTAACTGAGAAATCCAGCTACTATAAAACCTATACTATCGAAAGCGGCGAAACACCAATCAGCCAATTTTTTGATTAATAAAAAGCGATGAGCCAGATTACGCGCTCATCGCTTTTTTCTATATTAAAACGGATTTTCTTCCAAAAATGTATATATATTCGCAACCAATTCCTCCGCTGTTTCTCCGCGAACCACTTCTCCGTCCACTAGAGCAAACAAACTTGTCGCGCATAAATCACAATATGTCAGACAATCATATTCAATCACGTCTAAACTATCATCCGCATCTAATTTCGCAAACGCCGCATCTGCCCCGCTCGCCAAATTATTAACGCAAAATTCCACAATCGGATTCATTTCTACTTGCCTCCTAGACTGTTACATCGTTGCCAAGTAACCACGGTCGGTCATTACTTGATAAATATCTTTCAACCGAGGATTGCCTTCCGCGATAATTTCACCGTCAACCACAATGACTGGATACATATAATCTTCATCAACAATCTTATTCGCCATATCTGCTAAAGCCGCTTCATTTGGCGGATTAAAAATATCTACATATTCCACTACAAAAGGCTGTCCTGAAAACTTCCGACCAATCGCAGCTCGAAGCCATTCCTCTGTTTCTTTCGAGGACGGTGCTCCGACACAACTCGCACAAATAGTCGTTGAACCATATACATATAATTTCGCTTCATTTACCATCATGCTTCACCTCACTATCATTGTACAAAAACCTACCCCAAAAAGCGACTAAGCTGTCTCATTTAGCATAACTATTAAACTTTATGAATTTTTATAAAGATATGAATTGACACAAATTTCTAGATATATTATAATATTTCCAATACATTGCAAATCTTTAAAGCAGTAGTGTATTAGCATGATAAACTATCTCTAGGTTGTACCCGTGATTTCACGGTCAACATATAAGTAACACTCCCTTTAACAATTGGGCGCGCAACCCAATTGTCTTTCAACCTTACCAGTTGAAAGAGCACGTTCCTTTCTGAGCCTTAGGAACGTGTTTTTGTTTGGCCCGTTCGAAGCAAAGCGAGTTACGGGCCAAATATGCATACGAGCAAAGCGAGCATGTAATCCTTCCAGTAAAGTGCGCCCTCCACACAAAAACTTCCCTCCCATCAAAATCCATCCACCATCAATCTAAAACCCTTCATCCCATTCGGCCCGTTCGGAGCAAAGCGAATTACGGCCCAAATATGCATACGAGTGAAACGAGTATGTAATCCTTCCCGTAAACTGCGCCCTCCACACAAAAAGTTTCTTCCAATTAAAATCCATCCACCATCAACCTAAAACCTCCATCCCATTCGGCCCGTTCGAAGCAAAGCAAATTACGTCCCAAATATGCATACGAGCAAAGCAAGCATGTAATCCTTCCCGTAAACTGCGCCCTCCACACAAAAAGCCCCCACCCACCAAAATCCATCCACCATCAACCTGAAACCCTCCATCCCATTCCACCATTCAAAGCGAACCAAATCACCCCCCAACCAAAAACTAACCATTCAATATTTTTAGAAAAATTTAAAACCTAACAACTAATTTATATGTTATATATATCCAAAAACCCACTTCCCACACCTACCAACAAGCGAAACCCTTTCTCCCGCCTACATCCCCGCTCTAAAAAACAAATATGTCCAATTATTGAACCTCCCTCTACTTTCACTAAATTTCTTTTAGAAAACCCATGATTTATGAAGAGCCTTCATGGTATTATAACTTTGCTTTGAAGTGTATTCGATTGAAACCACTAGATTCTCGACTAATTTTGTTGCTGAAATAGTCAGTTTTAACGAATAACTAATTACGAATACATTCCAAAAAACAAGGAGGAAATTAGACATATGCAAAAAGCAATCAAAATAATGTTAGCTTTATTTTTAATCACAACCGTATTTTTACCTTTTAGTAATGTACGGGGAGCATCAACTGATGTAGTAAATATCCCAGATCCGTATTTAAAAGAAGGTCTTAAAACCATCGTAGGAAATCCGTTGCTAGACGAATTAACTGAAGCACAACTTGAGACGATTAGTACAGCGGATATTTCCTATATGTTCGGTTCATCTGGATATGCTGTCACTGGATTAGTTAGAGATTTAACTGGTCTCGAAAAAGCGGTCAATTTGACTAAATTATATTTTTCAAACCAAACAGAAATCACTAATTTAAATCAGATTAAGAATTTACCTAAGCTGAAAAAAATCGTTGGTATTACTACTGGATTGAATGATATTAAAGCTCTTGGCGAAATGCCAGCGCTCGAAGAAGTAGAACTAGGCGGGGATTATATTACTGATTTCACTCCCTTACTTGAAAAAGAAAACTTAAAATCATTTTCTTATAATTCGTATGCTTGGTTAGATCCAGCATATCACCAAATCGATAATGAAGAATTTACAAAATTTGCAAACCTTAAATCACTCGAAACTTTAGATGTAACTTGGAATAATATTTCTGATTTAGCAGCATTAACTGCAGATGATCATATTACACACTTAAATCTAAGTTACAACAAGTTCACTAATGTAGCTCCAATTGCTACGATGAAAAAACTTAAAGTCCTTTATTTAAACAATAACAACCTAACTTCCATTGATTCTTTAAATACACTTAGAGGATTATCTATTGCTTACGCTGATAATAATAGCATTACTGACTTAAGTAAGTTAAAAGACTTTTTTGAAGGCATGGCAGTCGTTGGTGATTATAAAGGTTTACAAGTTAACAACCAAACTATCACACTTCCAACTATTAATATTAAAGAAGGGGCAACAGCTATTTCAAACAACCCTACTTTAGATATTGATGGAGAAAAAATGCCTGTTTCTAGCATTTCTGACGATGGAACGGTATCGGATGATAATAAAACAGTCTCTTTCTCAAACTTACCAATTGGAACTAAGACTGTGACTTACAACGCGACATTCACAGCTACTTCCGCTAAAGGAGTACCGCTTAGTTACTCCATTAAAGTATCACAACCAATTAAGGTATCTGAAAAAACAAATTCAGCTGTAAACGTATTTTATAAAGATGAAAATGGCGATGAATTAGCTCCAAGTGAAACAATTTCTGGTAAATCCGGAGAAAATTACCAAACAACAGAAAAAACAATTACTAACTACAAACTAAAAGAAATCGAAGGCCAAGCTTCCGGACAATTTGGCGACAGCGATACAACAGTCACTTATGTTTACGAAAAAGCAGATGGCGCTCCTGTTACCGTTAAATACGTTGATGGTGATGGCAACGAACTTGCTACTTCCGACACACTGAATGGCAAAATCGACGCTTCTTACCAATCGACAGCCAAAAGTATCACAGGTTGGGCAGTTAAAACCACTCCTGCCAATGCTAATGGCGTATTTACAAATGCTAACCAAACTGTCACTTATGTTTATGAAAAAGCAGACGGCGCTCCCGTTACCGTTAAATATGTCGATGGTGATGGCAACGAACTTGCTACTTCCGACACACTGAATGGCAAAATCGACGCTCCTTATCAATCGACAGCCAAAAGCATCACAGGCTGGGCAGTCAAAACTACGCCCGCCAATGCTAACGGCGTATTTACGAACGCTAACCAAACTGTCACTTATGTTTATGAAAAAGCAGACGGCGCTCCTGTTACCGTTAAATATGTCGATGAAGACGGCAACGAGCTTGCTACTTCCGACACACTGAATGGCAAAATTGACGCACCTTATCAATCGACAGCCAAAAGCATCACAGGTTGGGCAGTTAAAACTACACCTGCAAACGCTAATGGCGTATTCACAAACGCTAACCAAACTGTCACTTATATTTACGAAAAAGCAAGCGGCGCTCCCGTTACCGTTAAATACGTTGATGAAGACGGCAACGAATTAGCTACTCCTGACACGCTGAACGGCAAAATCGATGCTCCTTACCAATCGACAGCCAAAAGTCTTTCTGGTTGGGCAGTTAAAACTACGCCTGCCAACGCTACAGGAGTATTCACAGACACTAACCAAACTGTCACTTATGTTTACGAAAGAGTAGATGGCGCTCCTGTTACCGTTAAGTACGTCGATGGCGATGGCAACGAACTTGCTATTCCTGACACACTGAATGGCAAAATTGACGCACCTTACCAATCGACAGCCAAAAGCATAACAGGTTGGACAGTTAAAACTACTCCAACCAACGCTACAGGAGTATTCACAGACACCAACCAAACTGTCACTTACGTCTACGAAAAAGCAGACGGCGCTCCCGTTACCGTTAAATACGTTGATGAAGACGGCAATGAACTCGCTACTCCTGACACACTGAACGGTAAGCTAGATACTTCTTACGCGGCAACAGCTAAAAACTTGAGCGGTTGGAAGTTAACAGCTACACCAGCCAATGCCACAGGTGTATTTACAACAGATGCTCAAACAGTCACCTTTGTATATGCTAAACAAGAAGATGATCCTAAAAAAGAGGATAAAGACAAAAAAACTATTAAAATCAATGAAAACAAACCAAAAGCAAGCAAACCAACCACAATCAAAAAACAAACAAAATTACCGAAAACCGGCGATAATCAACAAGAAAGTATATTGTTCGGATTAATTGGTACATGTTTCGTTCTCTTAGGAATTTACTCAATTTCTAAGAAAAACAGCTAAAACAAACAACTAAAACTCTCTTATCCAGCTGATAAGAGAGTTTTTATTTGGAAATTACTCTAAAGTACACTACTTTCCACCTTGGAAAAACCCAATTTAATTTCTTTAATTTTTTCCGTATCCTGTTATAATAGAGAATATGATAGTGCCTCGCGAAAGGAGAACTATATCCTATGGAAGAAATTAGTTATGCCGAAGTTGATAAAGCTTTAAAAAAGTTCCGGCCGTTTTTAGTTCGTGATGGCGGGGACTATGAGCTTGTGGAAGTGACCCCAGACGGCATTGTAAAAATCAAATTACTTGGTGCATGCGAAACTTGTCCAAGTTCTGATATGACTTTAAAAATGGGAATCGAATTGACTTTAGCAGAGAAAATTATCGGATTTAAAGAAGTCGTTCAAGTATTTTAAGAACTACTATTTTAGCGACCAAAATAAGCGGTCGCTATTTTTGTATAAATATGTTTAGAAATCCTGTAAACGTCTATCATACAATATACATACAGTTAGAAGGAGGTAAGGACAATGGTAGAAAAACAAAGCGCCCTAGAAGCTAAAGCTCGGAGTTGGCTGATTGAACGTGGCGTAGAAATAGATGACATCGCAGAATTGGTATTATTTTTACAACAAAAGTATCATCCCGGATTAGAATTAGAAATATGCCGTCAAAACGTAGAGCACGTGCTTCGTAAACGAGAAGTTCAAAATGCTGTTTTAACGGGCATCCAGCTTGATGTCATGGCCGAAAAAGGTGAACTCGTCCAACCGCTACAAAACATTATTAGCGCTGATGAGGGGCTTTATGGCGTAGATGAGATATTAGCACTTTCTATTGTTAACGTATATGGTTCGATTGGTTTTACAAATTATGGTTATATCGATAAAGTAAAACCTGGTATTTTGGCAAAACTGAACGAACATGATGGCATTGCTGTTCACACGTTTCTGGATGATATTGTGGGAGCTATCGCAGCTGCTGCAGCAAGTCGTCTTGCCCATAGTTACCATGATGATATTGTTAATTAAACAAAAACCAGTAAAACTAGAGGTCATTCCTCCGTTTTTACTGGTTTTTCTTTGCCACGTTTTACTTCCACTTGCCTGATTGAGTTTTTATTCATCGAACGAACGATAAACCGATAACCTTCATGTTCAATCTCGTCCCCTGTTTCTAAGTCAAAGCGTTCGAGCAGCATCCAACCTGATAGCGTATGGACACCCGGACTTTCAATCGGAACGCCAATTGCTTCCTCTACTTCCAAAAGCGGCTCAGATCCCTCTATAATGAAATGATTTAATGCCACCTTACGTATTCCTTTAGGTCCTTTTGCTTCTTCCATATCGCCGACAATCACTTCCATGACATCTTCAAGAGTCACAATACCTGAAGTCCCGCCATATTCGTCTGTTAAAACGACAAATGGTTCGCTTTCTTGTTGCATTTTTACGAGTAATTCTTCTAAAACCATCCCTTCAAATACTTCTAAAACTGGCGATATAAAAGGTTTGATTGATTGTTCTACAATGGCTTCATCTTTTCCAAGACCGGCCATGACTGCACTGACACGTAACATGCCAATGATATGATCTTTGTCTTCATCTTCGGTTACTGGAAAAATATGATATGTATGCTCGGAAGTTAGTTTAAGCAAATCTCGCACTGTCGCTGTTTGGTCAATGGCAATCATCGACATCCGCGGAATCATGACTTCTTTTGCCGGCACATCCCCAAGCTTGAAAATATTTTTCATATAACGAAATTCTTGTGGATTTAAAAGACCTTGCCGGTAGCTATCTTCAAAAATAATTTTGAGCTCAGTCGGTGTCATTTGATCCGCATCATCAGTACGTTTCACACCAAACATCCGCGTAATTAAATTTGCCGAGTTATTTAAAAGCCAATTGAGCGGAAAAGTTAGGCGATACCAATAAACTAGCGGGCGCGCGATGAATAACGCTACTTTTTCGGTACTTTGAATGGTGAATGTTTTCGGAGCTAGTTCCCCAAGCACCACATTTAAAAAGGTAATTAAAATGAACGATACAAAAATCGAAATCGGTTTTTCCAGTGATTCGGGTAGTGGCAGCATTAAAAAAAGTGGTTCTAGCCAACCGCGCATTGTTGCTTCACCGACCCACCCCATCGCAAGTGCTGCGAGTGTGTTTCCTAGCTGACAAGCAGCCAAATAATCATTCATATTGGAAGTTACTTTTTTAACGTATTTCGCTCGTGGGTTATCTGAGGCAAGTAGTTGTAGGACAGTAGGTTTTCGAATTGCAACAATGGCAAATTCACTCGCTACAAAAAAAGCAGTCGCTGCAATTAAAAATACGACAAAAAAATCATTAAATACGTCCATTCCCAGTCCTCCTTATCCCCATTCTATACCCTTTTTCATCGTTTAAACCACAAGTCAGCAACTGCCTCACCATCGATAATTTCGCCCGTTTTCTCAAACCCATATTTCGCATAAAATTTCTCTGCCACATGGTTATCTGGTTCGTAAGACAAGCGTAGTCTTGCAGGTTTTTCTGGCAAATTTTTCACCATTTCGATGATTTGCTCCAAAGCATCCCCGCCGTAGCCTTTACCTTGGTGCTCTTTTCCAGTCATAAAACGTACTAGCCAAAATTCGCCGTCATCCGTATCCATTCCGTACATTGCATATCCAACTGGCATATTATCAGCATAAATGACAATAGAATGATACGTTTCTTCAAAACTTGCTTCGATGATCGAGTACCAATTTTCTGCTACAAATGTTTTCTGGTGAGGATGGACTTGTAATTTAGCCGTTTCATGAAAATTATCTTTCGTTAGCTTTTGTATTGAGACCATTTTTCTAACCTCCTAATTATTAAAAAAAGAGCAGAAAAATTCCGCTCTTCTAGTTAAATTTCCAATCAGTTAGCTTCGTTACAGCATATGTTGGCTGAATCTCTTTGGTTGTTAGTGCCTCTTTTGAAGTGAAACCAGTATGAACGATTAAAGTATCCATACCGTAGTTGATTCCCGCCATAATATCTGTTTCGTAGTTATCGCCAACCATAATTGCTTCGTTTTTTTGAACACCGAGTTTTGCGAGTGCTTGCTCCATAATAATTGATTCCGGTTTTCCGATAAAAACAGGCATCGTTTCTGTCGCGACAGAAACAACCGATGTAATCGAACCATTTCCCGGAAGCAAACCGCGTTCAGTTGGGATTGCCGCATCGCCATTTGTGGAGATAAACATTGCGCCACCTCGAACCGCAAGGGCTGCCTTAGCAAATTTTTCGTAATCTACTTCTCGGTCAAGTCCAACAACAACAAAAGCTGGGTTACTAGAAGTTATTTCAAATCCATTATCAGTTAGTTCTTGTTTTATTCCACGTTCACCGATAACATAAACCGATTTCTCGCGTTTTTGTTCAAGCATAAATTGCACAGTTGCTTGTGAAGTTGTAAAGACGTCACCCGATTCCGCTTGAATGCCCATGCCAGTTAAATGTTCGGCTACTTGATCTGGTGTCTTTGTAGAATTATTAGTTACAAATAAATACGGAATTCCCGCACGTTTTAAATTTTCGATAAAAATGATTGCTTCGGGAATAACTTCTGCTCCGCGATACATTGTGCCGTCTAAATCAATTAAATACGCTTTATAATTCTTCAATTCCAAATTACCTCATTTACTATTTTACTTTTTTAATAACAAAATAAGCACAGCCAAAGTTGCAGTATTCGTAAATATATTCTTTTAACGTGCTAATCTTGTTGTCGTATGCGGCTTTACGGTTGTCGTCTTCAAAGAAACCTTTCAGTCTAAGTTGATCGTAACCCCAGTCACCTACTATATAATCATATCGCCCAAGAATATCGCTAAATCGTTCATTCAATTTTTCCTCGTCAAAAGCATCGCGATAATTGGTGATAATTTCGTAGTTTAAATCTTGAATCGTAATCGTCACGTGTCTTCCTCCTGTCCGTACATTTTTTTGAGTTTCCATTTTAAAATATCTCGGAGTAATTCTGGTGTATATACTTCTTTTCGTTTAATTTGCTTCACTATCGGGAAAAATGGCGCGAATACAAACGTATCATGCGTCGCAATCCGATATTCCCGTGTTTTATCAATCGGTTTATTATCAAAAAGTGCCACTTGATTTTCCGAGTCAAAACTAGCTCTGTCCATCAAAACGGTACCAAAATACTCGCCTCGGAAACCAAAACCTCGAAGCGGAATATCTTGCAGTTCTGCTTTCTTTCGGTAGATTCCGTCAATAAGTATTTCAAGTTCCTCACCAGACATCGTTAAAGCAATCGCATTTAACGGATGCGGTAACATTTGGTGAATATCAAAATCCGTCACAATCCCAGCTTCAAAATCAGTCATAAAAATGCCCGCGTTCATCACAAACGTTTCCGAACCAGTCCATTCACAAACAGCCTCATTCAAAATGTGCGCAATTTCCGAGTCATCAAACCAATTATGCGCTAACTTCCCGGGAATCGCAACTACTTTTTCAGATAATTCATCTCGTCCTTTATCAAAGAAAGCTTGAATTTCTGCCGTTTCATTTGGAGGAATCGGAAGTTTTTCGGTTGCAAAAGTTACTGCTTTTTTAGAGATGATCTGATTATTTTCATCTAGCTCAATAGTAACTTTCCCTACATGCTCGCCCCATCTTCCGGCAGCAGCCAGTAATGCATTTCCTTCTATTTTTCCATTTTCAAGTAAATGATGGGTATGCCCACCTAATATAATATCAATTTCTGGTAATTCTAAAGCAATTCTTTCGTCTGTCGGCAAACCGAGGTGACTCAGTAAAATAACTACATCTGCGTCCGCGTCCAAGCCAGCAATTTGCTTCTTAATCGCACTAATTGGCTCTTCTACTCCCCAGCCCATCTCTTCGTAGTACTCTCTAAATGGCGCCGTCGCACCGATAATAGCAATTTTCACTTGTTCTATTTCTTTATACACAATCGATTTCACCCAGTCCGGCTGCTCGGTGCACTCTTTATCCGCGTAAAAATTACAGCAAACTACCGGGAAAGCCGCGTGCTCGTATAAATTATCCAAGTCTTCATGTGCCAAAGTCGTTCCTTCATTATTGCCAAAAGTTACTGCATCATAAGGCAGCTGATTAAGTAAGTCCGTATTCGCAAGCCCATTTGTCCCTTCAGTAAGCGGATGAACCCGGTCTAAAAAATCGCCAATATCAAAAAAGAGCGCCGCCTTATTTTCTTTATCTGCAGCTGTTCTTTTCTCTTTTAAGAAATTAAAAATACGAGGCCAATGCTCCAAGTGACTATGAACATCATTTGTATGCCATAAAGTTAAATGTTTCATCAATCCACCTCACTCCTCACATATAACTATTGTAGCTCAAAATAGCTTTTTTTACACGCAGTAGGACCGTTTGAATCGTTCAACCTTCATTTTATGTTATGATAGGATATATTGTTTTAAAGGGAAGTGATTTTTTTGGATATTACGCAAACAGTCGAAATTCTTCTAATCTCTGTTTTTGCAGGAGTTGTAGGCTCTTTGCTTGGGCTTGGTGGTGGAATTATTGTAACGCCTGCCTTGACTCTTATTTTCGGGATTGATATTCAGTATGCGATTGGAGCGAGTATTATTTCCGTTATCGCAACAAGTAGTGGTTCCGCCATCGCTTATATCAAAGACGGCATCACCAATCTTCGTGTCGGTATGTTTCTCGAGATTGCCACAACAATCGGTGCAATAACCGGAGCTTTCGTCAGTGGACTGCTCTCGGCTACAGCCCTCTACATCATCTTCGGACTTTTACTTCTATATTCTGCTTTCAACATGATTAAAAAGGTCGGTTCAGAATTTCCTACCAATGTGAAACCAGACCCACTAGCAACAAAATTAAACTTACATGATTCTTATTACGATAAATCTTTACGGCAAACAGTTGACTACCAAGTGGCAAATGTTCCTGCTGGTTTTGGTGTGATGTACGGCGCAGGTATTGCTAGTGGCTTACTTGGAATCGGTAGTGGCGCTTTTAAAGTAATGGCACTTGATGTCTTTATGAAAATGCCGCTCAAAGTAAGTAGCGCAACGAGTAATTTAATGATGGGTGTAACCGCGGCGGCCAGTGCAACTGTGTATCTTTTCCAAGGTGACATCCAGCCCGCGATTGCAGCTCCTGTTGCGATTGGGGTACTTGTCGGCGCAACACTTGGAACGCGCATCATGCAACGTTTAAAAAGCAAAGTTATTCGGATTATTTTTATTCCCGTCATTTTATATGTTGCCTTCCAAATGATTTTAGAAGGATTGGGGTGGATTTAGATGGCAGAGAAAAAAGAAGAAATGTACCGCGTGGAGCTAATTGTTAGCGCACTGCTACGAATCGGTGTTGTCCTTAGTGCGATCATTATCGTTTTTGGCCTCGTTATGCTGTTTATTACCGGCGAAAGTGGCTATCCTGGGGAAACTTACCCGACCTCACTTACAGCGATTTTTAGCGGGCTAGGAACGCTTAAACCATACGCAATTATGATGTTCGGTCTGTTTTGCTTGATTTTAACGCCAGTCCTTCGTGTCGTTGTATCATTGTTTACTTTTTTGAAGGAAAAAGATTACTTATACGTTGGCGTAACTGGGATTGTACTTATTATTTTGGTTATTAGCTTTTTAATTGGAATTAAGGCATAAAAAAGATGGCGCGTAAGTAGCGCCATCTTTTTTATTCTGAAAATAAATCCATTTGCATTGGAGCTAAACCTTGAAACTCAACTTGAAGCGCCTTTTGTAAATGTTTCGCATTATCAGCCGCATCCCCGCCGCTGTTATTATTAAAAATCACAACTACCTCTTTGGACAATTTTTGTAAATGCTCCACATATTTGGTCCACTCGTTAATTTCTTCCTCATTATAACGATAAAGCGTGCGAACCTCGCGCCATTCCGGACTACTTGCTTTCATCCAACCATACTGATTCCGACCATGCAGTCTTACTAGCGTCATCTCACTATTTGTCTCACGAAGCACAATTGGTACACTTCCAGATCCAACTTGTGGTTCATCAACAACCGTATGAATAAAACCTAATTCGCGCAGTAAATCTAACGTCTTTTCTGTATTTTGTTCGCTATACCATGAGTTATTACGAAATTCAATTGCTACAGGCAAATCACCCATTTTCGAAGCGATATATCTTAAATAAGTCACATTTTCTTTCGTACAATTAAAATACGGTGGAAATTGATATAAAATTGCCTGTAGTTTTCCCGTTTCACTTATCGGCGCAATCATATCCATATAAGCCGTATACATCCCATTTTCACTATCAAAATACTGCGACCATTCCTTATGTTTTGTCATCGCCGAAAAAGCCTTTATCACAAAACGAAAATCATCCGGAGTTTGCGCCACCCAGTTTGCCGTTGTTCGCGGAGAAGGAATCGCATAAAAACTCGTATCGACTTCTACCACAGGAAAATGTGCCGCATAATCAGCCAACGTTAATTTTTTTGATTGTAACAATGAATCATGATCACTCCATCCAGTTAACCCGATTGTAATCATCAACCGCCACCCTCTCTATCGTTTTTGATTTATGTTTATTATAACGCAAAAAGGAGGGAGAATCTTTTAATTTGGTTGTTGCTTTACCTTGGATATTTTATGTTTTATACTTTAATTAAAAAAAAGGAGAAAACAGATGAAAAGACTTATTATAATGACTTCAGTTTTTTTCGGAACGATATTAATCGGTTCAGCCTTTACTGGTAGGAAACCTTTTGACGGATCAGATATATCTTTAATAGGCGGATTATCTATTTTTATACTATCTTATTTTATTGCTGGCTTTTTAAGTAGAAAGAAAAACAGCTAAAATTAAATGTAAATAAAAACCCCCTTCAACCACAAAGCTGCAGTTGAAGGGGATTTTTTTGTTATATTAACCAATCGAGCCTTCCATTTCAAACTTAATCAAACGGTTCATCTCAACGGCATATTCCATTGGCAATTCTTTCGTAAATGGTTCAATGAAGCCCATAACGATCATTTCTGTCGCTTCTTCTTCGCTTAAACCACGGCTCATTAGGTAGAAAAGTTGTTCCTCGGATACTTTGGAAACTTTGGCTTCGTGTTCTAATGAGATGTTGCTGTTTAGGATTTCGTTGTACGGGATTGTGTCCGATGTGGACAGGTTATCCATAATGAGCGTATCACATTCGATATTGGAACGTGCTCCGTCTGCATTACGACCAAAATGAACAATTCCACGGTACGTTACGTTTCCGCCTTGTTTCGAAATCGACTTCGATACAATCGTAGAGGACGTATTAGGCGCATAGTGCATCATTTTTGCTCCTGCGTCTTGACGTTGCCCTTTACCGGCAATCGCGATAGAAAGGGTCGTTCCGCGCGCTCCTTCGCCACGTAAATGTACAGCTGGGTATTTCATTGTTAATTTCGAACCAATGTTACCATCAATCCATTCCATTGTCGCATTTTCTTCACAGAAAGTACGTTTTGTTACTAGGTTATAAACGTTATTTGCCCAGTTTTGGATGGTTGTGTAACGGCAGTAAGCGCCTGGTTTTACAATGATTTCCACGACAGCTGAGTGAAGGGAATTCGTTGTATAAACGGGAGCAGTACAGCCTTCTACGTAGTTTACGCTGGCATTTTCGTCGACGATAATTAGTGTCCGTTCAAATTGCCCCATGTTTTCCGAGTTAATGCGGAAATAGGCTTGAAGCGGCGTATCTACTTTGATACCTGGTGGTACGTAGATGAATGAGCCACCTGACCAAACAGCCGAGTTTAATGCTGCGAATTTGTTGTCGCTTGGTGGAATTACTTTTGCGAAGTATTCTTTGAAAATATCTTCGTTTTCTTTTAACGCGGAATCTGTATCTTTGAAGACAATCCCTAAATCTTCTAGGTCTTGCTTCATATTGTGATAAACTACTTCGGATTCATACTGCGCAGATGCACCAGCCAAATATTTTTGTTCGGCTTCAGGAATACCTAGTTTATCAAAAGTACGTTTAATTTCTTCAGGAACTTCATCCCAAGAGCGCACTGTTTGTTCAGACGGTTTCACGTAGTAAGTGATGTCTTCAAACTTAAGTTCTGACAGGTCGCCACCCCAAGTCGGCATTGGCATTTTATAAAATTGCTCTAAAGACTTCAAACGGAATTCTAACATCCATTCTGGTTCTTCTTTAATATTCGAAATTTCTCTTACTACTTTTTCTGTTAATCCGCGTTCTGTACGGAACACAGAGGTATCTTTGTCATGGAATCCATATTGGTATTCGCCAATTTCTGGAATTTCAGTCATGTCGTACCCTCCTTTTCGCTACTTATTTTGTTCCTTCTTTTTCAAAAATCGCTCTCTCCATTGCTTTCCAAGAAAGGGTCGCACATTTGATTCTTGCTGGGAATTTCGCAACCCCGGCAAGTGCCTCAACGTCGCCGTATTCATCAATTGTTTCATGGTCGTGACCTTGCACCATTTCTGAAAATTCACGAGACATTTTTAATGCTTCTTTCTCGGTTTTCCCAATAATGCTTTGCGTCATCATCGAAGCAGAGGCCATCGAAATTGAACAGCCGCTACCAGTGAATTTTGCCGCAACGATTTTATCACCGTCCATTTTTAAATGAAGATGAATTTGATCACCGCATGTTGGGTTGTTGAGGTCGATTGTTACATCGCTATCTGGGAGCTCTCCATTATTGCGCGGATTTTTATAGTGATCCATAATGACTTGTCTATAAAGCTGATCTAATTTCCGGCTTGTCATAATCCAAAATACTCCTTTGTTAACTTGAGGCCATCTATAAGCGCATCAATTTCTTCTTTTGTATTATAAATATAAAAGCTTGCGCGAGCTGTAGAAGAGACATCTAGCCATTTCATCAACGGTTGTGCACAGTGATGACCAGCTCGAATTGCAATTCCATCTTCGTCCAAAATAGTCGCAATATCATGTGGGTGTGCACCTTCTAAATTGAAAGTCACTAAGCCACAACGTTTACTCGCATCTTTTGGTCCATAAATGGTAATGCCTTCGATTTTGCTCATTTCTTCTATCGCGTAGCTGGCTAATTCTTGTTCATGTGCGTGAATATTTGCAAGTCCGACTTCTGCCAAATAATCAATCGCCGCACCTAGCGCAATCGCTCCGCCAATAATCGGTGTTCCAGCTTCAAATTTCCACGGCAGTTCTTTCCACGTCGAATCGTATAATTCAACAAAATCAATCATTTCTCCGCCAAATTCGGTAGGTTCCATCGCATCGAGTAATTCACGTTTCCCATACAAAGCGCCAATGCCAGTAGGAGCCATCATTTTATGTCCAGAAAAAGCATAAAAGTCAGCATCTAAATCTACTACATTTACTTCCATATGAGGCACAGCTTGCGCACCATCAACGAGAATGACTGCTCCAAATTTATGAGCAATTGCTGCGATTTCTTTAATTGGCGTGATAGTTCCGAGTACATTAGAAACATGAGCTAATGCAACGATTTTCGTTTTTTCGCCAATCGTTTTTTTGGCTTGTTCCACTGAAATCGTCCCATCTTCTTCTAGTTCGATATATTTCAAAACCGCGCCCTTGCGTTTAGCTAGTTGTTGCCACGGAATCAAATTAGAATGATGCTCTAGATAAGAAATAACTATCTCATCGCCAGCTTCAATATTTGCTTCCGCGTAACTATCAACAACTAAATTAATCGCTGAAGTAGTACCTCTTGTGAAAATAATTTCTGCAACTTCGCGAGCATGAATGAACTTGGCTACTTTAGAACGAGCTGATTCATATGCATCCGTCGCTCTTGCCGCAAGTGTGTGCACACCGCGGTGAACGTTCGCATTATCAAATTCATAGTAATGAGTTAAAGCCGCAATAACTTGTTTTGGCTTTTGTGAAGTGGCAGCATTATCTAAATAAGCTAGCGGTTTTTCATTTATTTCTTGATCTAAAATTGGAAAATCCGCCCGAATTTTTTGGATATCAATCATTTAGCGCACTTTCCCTTCGATTACTTCACGAAGCATCGTTTTTACACTTTCGATTGGTAACTGACGAACAACAGGATCCAAGAAGCCATGAATAACTAATCTTTCTGCTTCTTTTTGAGAAATCCCACGGCTCATCAAATAGAATAATTGTAGTGGATCAACGCGTCCAACAGAAGCCGCATGTCCTGCAACTACGTCATTTTCATCAATTAATAAAATTGGATTCGCATCGCCGCGTGCTTCTGGGCTAAGCATTAATACACGTGACTCTTGTTGTGCATCAGACTTAGAAGCACCATGTTTAATGTGACCAATTCCGTTAAAAATAGTTGTCGCTCTTTCTTTCATAACACCATGAGATAAAATCGTTCCGTTAGAAGCTTTTCCGTAATGTGTCACGCGAGTTGTTACGTTTTGCGTTTGCTTACCGCGACCAACTGTCACTGTTTTAACATCAGCAGAAGAGCCATCACCCATCAGGTTTGTTACGTTCTCATTAATTGTGTCGCCATCATTCATTAGGCCAAGTGCCCATTCAATTTGGCTGTCTGTTCCAATGTGTCCACGACGGTTCACATATGTCGTAACGCCACTTGCAAGATTATCTACACCGCCAAAAGTAATACGCGCATTTTTCTCAGCGATTACTTCTTCAACAATACTAACAATCCCTTTAGGTGCGTTGTCTACTGTTACATAGTTTTCCACATAAGTGACTGCGCTATTATCATCCGCCACAAGCAACACATGGTTAACAAGTGGAGATTCTGCTTTTTCTTGTACAAAAACAGCTTGAATTGGCGCTTTCACTTCAACATTTTTAGGAACGTAAAGGAAAATCCCACCGTTCACTAGTGCCGCATGAAAAGCAGTCAGTTTATGTTCGTTCACTTGAACTGCATCTGTCATGAAGTATTTTTTCACAAGTTCAGGATGGTTTTTCACAGCGGAAATAATATCTGTAAAAATAACACCTTGATCAACTAGTTCTTGTTGCAACTGAAGTCTCGCAGGTCTTTCATCCATTTGAACGTAAAAATTGGCTTCTTTATTATCTAAATCAACTAAATTCGCTACTTTTTCAGGCAAAGTTTCATTTGTTACGCCTTCTTTAAAAGGTATAAACGTCTCAAACTTCGTGAAATTCCAGCGAGTAATTTTTGTTTTATCCA
This sequence comes from Listeria sp. MAN/IMW/UF555, assembly GCF_058684075.1. Classification (NCBI taxonomy): domain Bacteria; kingdom Bacillati; phylum Bacillota; class Bacilli; order Caryophanales; family Listeriaceae; genus Listeria; species Listeria sp. MAN/IMW/UF555. The sequence continues at coordinate 41,463 of NZ_JBZWZS010000004.1, forward strand.
CAAAAGGCAAGTCCAGTTCCCCGTAAGCTTTAAAAGCATTGCGACGGATTTCTAAAAACCAATCCGGTTCATTCGCATTACTTGAAAAAGCGTGGATAAAATCATCTTTAATTGTCATATTTTCTGCCATGATTTTAACCTCACTTCCTTATTGTTGGTCTACTGCTTCTTCTTCCTCAAGTTCAATACCAAGTTCTTGTTTAATCCAGTCATAACCTTCAGCTTCTAAACGTTTAGCAAGCTCAGGTCCACCTTCTTTAACTACTTTACCTTGCATCATTACGTGCACAAAATCTGGTGTAATGTAGTTAAGTAAACGTTGGTAATGGGTAATGATTAAGCAGCCGAAACCTTCGCCGCGCATTTCATTTACACCTTTAGAGACAACTTTAAGTGCATCAATATCAAGACCAGAGTCAATTTCATCTAAAATCGCTAATTTTGGCTCGATCATTAATAATTGTAAGATTTCATTACGTTTTTTCTCTCCGCCTGAAAATCCTTCATTTAAATAACGTTCTGCCATTTCTTCGTCCATATCTAAAATGTCCATTTTGGCATCTAATTTACGGATGAATTGCATTACTGGAATTTCGTCGCCTTCTTCGCGTCGGCTATTGATGGCTGCACGAATGAATTCAGCGTTTGTAACACCGCTAATTTCACTTGGATATTGCATCGCTAAGAAAAGACCAGCACGAGCGCGTTCATCTACTTCCATCTCAAGTACATCTTCTCCGTCAAGCGTGATTGATCCTTGTGTTACTTCATATTTCGGGTGCCCCATAATTGCTGAGGACAACGTAGATTTACCTGTTCCGTTTGGTCCCATGATAGCATGGATTTCGCCAGTTGAAATTTCAAGGTTAACGCCCTTCAAAATTTCTTTTCCTTCTATTTCAACATGTAAATCTTGAATCTTTAAAGTTGCCATAAAAAAGTCCTCCCTAGTGTAAAATTTGCATAATCCTAGTTTAGTATAATTCTAATCTGATTACAACTATAAAAACCAGCACTCTTCGCATTCTCCCCTTCATTCTACTATTAATAGCCGTTTTTTACCAGTTTTCGTGCATTATCACTATTTCCATTTTATTTGAGAATCCATGACATAAAAGGAAGAGCGCTCTATATCAATAGAAGAAAGGTCCTTTTTTACTATAAAAAAGGATTGTATATCTTATTTAGATATGGTATTGTTGTAACGTAACAAATTTGCAACATAATAACTTATTTGTAATAAACGATTATTTATTGAAGGAGAATTTAAAATATGAAGAAAGCAATAATGGCTCTGACCATCTTTGTATTGCTTTTAGCCACATTATCCGGGTGCAGCTCCCCTAAGTCCGACTTCACATCTACTTTAAAGAAAACAGCTGAAAATAAACAATTTACAACGAACGTCACATTCCAAGTAAACAACCTATCTGATAACTACATTAAAAAACTTGGCTCTGATATTGACTTAAATCAACTTAAAAAATCTAACATTCAATATAAAATTTCTGTAGATAGTGATTCTTCCTCTTCCTATAGCGCTTATTCGCTTCACTGGAAAGGCAAAGAACCACTTGATTTAACTCTACACGCGCTCCAAAACAGTGAAGACGGGAAAGCTTATATCCCTGTAGCTGATATTTATGATGCAGCAGACAGTTTTTCAAGCCTACTATCCGATTCAGCAGCTCAGATTTTCAACAAAGTACTCGCGCAAAATAAAGACTTAGAATCTAAATATCTCAACGTATTCGAGACATTCCAAAACTTCTCCAATCAAACAATTGATTCAGAAACCGTTGATCGTCAAGCGGAAGAATTGAAAAAAATTGAAGAAGCCAGTGGTATCGCAATTTACAGCTATTTAAATAACTTAGATGACAAACATTTCACTTCCAAAGATAATGGAGATATTGTTTTAAACCTATCCAAAAACGAAATAAAAGATTTAGTTAATGACGTTTTTACAGCACTTGATAATGACGGAAATATCATCACACTTCTTTCAGAAATTGATGGTAGCTCGCAAAAAGAAGCTCAAAAAAAATGGAATTCCGGTGAAAAAAGCGTTCGTTCTTCGCTAAAAAACCTTACTTCCAATAAAAATCAAACACTCGATTTCAAATTAACGTTAACACCAGATAGTAAGAAAGGTTTCAGTAAAGCCGTTATTACTACAAACTTTGAAGATAGCAAAACAAAAGATTTAATCAACTTAACAACAACCGTCGACATGCTTGATTATGAAAAAGTTCCTCCAATGCCAGAAGGTAAAGACATTGTTTCTAAAAAAGAACTTGATAAAGCCATTTCTGATGGACTGAAACTATATTTAAGTAGTGCTAATTAAAAAAATCCTTTTACCAAATCGGTAAAAGGATTTTTTTGTTTACTTATCAACTGGAACAACTGCTCCGTCCCATTCTTTCGTAATGTAATCTTGAATTTCTTTTGAATGTAACACTTTAACTAGTTCTTTAATGTTTTTGTCGTCTTTTTTCTTGTCCGTAGTTACAACAATATTAGCGTAAGGAGAATCTTTGCTTTCGATTGCAATAGCATCTTTCGAAGGATTTAAGCCTTGGTCTACAACAAAGTTTGAGTTAATAGCGACAACATCGCCTTCTTCATTATTATATGCAGTCATCAAGTAAGCTGGGTCAAAATCATATTTGAATTTCAAGTTTTTCGGATTGTCTTTAATATCGTCAAATGTTGCATCTTGTGGTTTCACGCCATCTTTAAGCGTTAAAAGTCCATTATCTACAAAAATCCCAATAACACGCGGCCAGTCAGATTTTGAGTTAGAAAGTAAAACTTGCGCGCCGTCTTTTAAATCTTTAATATCTTTTACTTTTTTAGAATAAATGCCCATTGGTTCGATGTGAATAGCACCGACATCAGCAAATTTGTAACCTTTTTCTTTTTCTTCTAATTCAAGATATGGTTTATGTTGGAAGTAGTTAGCATCTAAATCGCCTTCTTCTAGGGCTTTATTAGGCATAACGTAGTCTGTATATTTAACAATTTTCAAGTCAATCCCTTTATCTTTCAGGATTGGTTTTGCTTGTTCTAAGATTTGAGCATGGGGTGTATTTGACGCACCCACTACCAATTTATTATCGTCTTTACTAGATGAAGCTTTATCTGAGGAGCCACCGCAAGCTGTAAGTACTAAAACTAAACTTAATGTGAAAATTAAACCAAGAACCTTTTTCATGAAATTCTCTCCTTTTTTGCGGGGATTCCGCGTTTTTTTATATAAATTTCTTCATATACATTGATTAGCGTTTATCGGTTCGTTTTGTTAGGAAGTCGCCGATAAATTGGAAAATAAAGACGATGATTAAAATAATAATTGTCGCAAGTACCGTTACATCAGGTTGTCCACGTTGGAATCCTTCAAGATAAGCTGTATTTCCAAGCCCACCTGCACCAATGACGCCGGCCATCGCTGTGAATCCAACAAGTGAAATTGCTGTCACTGTAATACCAGAAATAATCGCTGGTAAGGCTTCTGGGATGAGCACTTTACCAATAATAGTAAACATATTCGCGCCCATGGATTTAGCGGCTTCAATAACGCCTTTGTCTACTTCGCGAAAAGCAATTTCTACCATCCGACCATAGAACGGAGCTGCTGAGATAATTAAAGCTGGAAGTGCTGCTTTCGGTCCAATTACGGTTCCGACTAACGATTTTGTCATCGGTAAAAGTAACACGATTAAAATAATAAAAGGAATGGAACGGAACACATTAACAAGGATTGCTGTGATCCAGTATAAAATGCGCGCTCCGGCATGTTTTTTATTATTGGTTAAAAATAGTAATAATCCTAGCACGATTCCTAGTAAAAAAACTGCAAATAATGAAGTAAGTGTCATATATAGCGTTTCTTGTGTGGCAACCCACATCATTTGAAAATCAACATTTGGAAATAACTCTTGTAATTTCGTCATCGTTCTAACACTTCCGTTTCTACTTTAAGTTGACGTAGCTGTGTTAGACTGGCTTCTATCGCTTCTTCTGTGCCTAGAACTTGGACATACAATGTTCCGTATGCGCCGTTTTGCGTTTGAGTTAAGTTCCCATGAAGGACATTTAGCAAGACATCATTTTCTTTTGCTACTTGAGAGATAACTGGTTGAGTTGCATTTTCACTCATGAAGAGTAGTTTAACGATTTTACCTTCTGCGTAATTATCGAGTAATAGATGGATTAGTTCTTCCGTTTCGTCTGAATCAGTTACTTGGCGGACGAAGCGCTGCGTTACTTTTTCTTTAGGATGGCGGAAAACGTCTAGTACGTCACCGAGTTCAGCAACTTTCCCGTTTTCCATGACTGCCACGCGATTACAGATTTTACGGATAACGTGCATTTCGTGGGTGATAACGATGATAGTTAGGTTGAGGCGTTTATTTATGTCTAGCAGTAATTCTAAAACTTCATCGGTTGTTTGTGGATCTAGTGCGGATGTAGCTTCATCACAAAGCAATACTTTAGGATTATTCGCGAGCGCTCTTGCAATACCTACGCGCTGTTTTTGCCCACCACTTAGTTCAGCTGGATAGGCGTTTTCTTTTCCTTCTAAGCCAACGAGTCGGATTAGTTCATTGACCCGAAAACGTCTTTTCTCACCGCGAACACCAGCAATTTCTAATGGAAACGCGATATTTTCTGCAACAGTTCTTGACCATAATAAATTAAAATGTTGAAATATCATTCCGATTTGTTGGCGCGCTTTTCTTAATTTACTACCACGAATTTGGCTAATTAGTAGGTTATCTACTTCAACAGATCCTTCAGTTGGTAGTTCTAATCCATTGAACATTCGGATTAGTGTACTTTTACCAGCCCCTGAATAACCAACTACTCCGAAAATCTCACCTTGTTCAATTTCTAAATCGACATGGTCGACTGCGAGAACTTTGTTATTTCTGGACGTATATTCTTTTACGACGTTCTGTAACGTAATCATCTCTATCACCTTTTCTACATTCTGATATACAAAAAAGCCTTCCTGCTAATGAGCAGAAAGGCAGCATTTTTTCAAATGGGCTAACTTCCTTCTCATCTTTCAGAACAAATCGTTGTTCTGCATGACTTAGCACCTTAAACACATAATGAATTATTGTTTAGGTTGCTGGGTTTCACAGGGCATTTCCCTCCACCACTCTGGATAAGATTTCTACATATTATTATATCACTTCATTTGTGACTATAGTGACGTTTCTTGTTTTTTCATATTACCTTTTCCGTCACACTTTGTCAATAACTTTTTTATTTATACGCATCTATTTGTAATTTACTTCACTAATAATATTATTTTCTCCCGAATGTTCCTGGCTAGCTAACTGAGAGGCTATTTTAATCTGAGCTCTATTTTGATATTTAAGTTCGCTACTATTGACTTGAATTATGTACATAAATACCGCAATGACTGTGATACAAGCAACAACAATTAAAACAATATGTTTTTTCATTTTTCTCTCCTCCGTGATTTATATTCTACTGAAAGAACATAAATCACAAGGAAAGAAACATTTAAGAATTTTTAAAGATTAAATGAGCGGCAATTTGACGATAAAACTTGTTTTGCGATGTTTGCTTTCTGCGGTAACAATTCCGCCGTGTTTTTCAACGATAGACTTAGCAATTGCAAGGCCTAAACCAGTCCCCGTTGTTGTCCGGTTTTTATCTACTTTATAAAAACGTTCAAATAAATAAGGCAAATCAACGGTTGGAATCTCTTCACCGTAATTAGTGACCCGCACAACAGCCATATGATCTTCTTTTTTCGCGCTTACATCAATTTGTTTATTTCCTTCTCCGTATCTAAGCGCATTGGAAAATAAATTCTCAAACAAACGCATAATTTGGTTACCATCGCCACCAATGATGAGTTTATTGGCATCAAAATGTTCGATTATCTGCATATTTCGTTCTGCAGCTCGTCCGTCATATTCTGCTACTAATTGTCTGAGTAATTCAATGATGTCTAGTTCGTCTTTTTTCAATTGGTAATCAACACTATCAAGCCTAGTATAAGAGAATAAATCATCAATCAGTTTATGCAGATGACGCGCTTTTCCGTAAACAAGTTCCGTATAATAACGCAGCTCAATCTCATCACGATAACGATCCTCATGAATATAACTTAAATATCCTAAAATCGACGTTAAAGGCGTCCGCAAATCATGTGAGACATTCGTAATCAAGTCATTCCTAGCTTGCTGCGCCTGTTCTTCCTTTTTCATTAATTTATTTTGTCGTTCACGCATATTTTCAATGTTTCGCTCAAGTTCTTGAATTTCCGGGACAAAACTTTCTGTATCAACCGGCTTTCCATCATTTAAAGCAAAATTAATCGTTCGTAGTTGTTTTTTTAATATCCGCTGACGCATCAATCGATAAAAGAATGCAAAGAATAAACAAGCAATCAAAAAGATAATTAAAAACTTCAGCGATAACATCCAAAACGACTGCATTATCCGAGTATATTTATTCGGCCCAAAAAGTTGAACCATAGATTGCGTCACTTCACGTAAAAACAAAGAATCATCACGAATAGAAATACTCCACAAATAAATAGTTTGGACAGTAATCAAAGCAAAAACCCAAGACACTATTGCAAAAAAAGTCGCCTGCCAAACATTCATCACATGGCTAATTTTCGTAAACAACACTTCCAGTCTAGATTTCAATTTTGTACCCTACTCCCCATATTGTCTTAATCACATTTTCTCCGCCCATAGCATCTCTCAATTTATCACGCAAGTTGCTAATATGGACCATGACCGTTTTACTCGCTCCGAGTGCTTTCTCCTGCCAAATTTTCTCAAAAATATATTCTGAACTGAAAACACGACCTGGTTCACTCGCTAGTAAAAATAAAATATCAAATTCTGAAGTAGTTAAATGAAGTTCTTTTTCTCCAACAGTTACAACATGAAGCCCGCGATCAACTACAATTGGCCCAATAATGACCTTATCTTGACTAACTGGCTCCGCTTGACTCATTTGTTGCATACGTCTTAAAATCGCTTTAACGCGAACAGAGAGCTCTAAAGGATTAAACGGTTTGACCATATAATCATCCGCTCCAGTTAATAGTCCCATAATTTTATCATTATCTTCTGCCTTTGCACTAAGCATTAAAATTGGCGTTAAAATACCATTTTTCCGCATTAATCGGCATACTTCAAGGCCATTCATTTCTGGCATCATTATATCTAAAATCACTAATGTTGGCTGCTTTTCTTGCACTAAACGCCATACTTCCGCACCATCATAAGCTTGATAAATTGTGTATCCTTCATTTTGTAAATATAATTTTACTAAATCAACAATTTCTTTATCATCATCGGCAATCAAAATAGATGTTGTCATACTCATTGTCCTTTCCATTCTTATTTCTACCTATTGTAACACTTTAGAAACAAATCGAATAGAAAGAGCTGATTTTTAATTTCTAGTTAGCACTCGCTCTTCTTCAGGTTCTAAGTGAATCAAAACTTCTGCTTTCGCATAGAAATTCATAATCTCTGCTTCAATTTCATCACAAAGCGAATGAGCACTTTCAATTGTCATCGTGGAAGATACTACTAAATGAAAATCAATATATTCTTCCGCTCCTGCTCGTCTAGAGCGAAAATCATGAAACTCAATAAATTTATTTTTATGCGCTAAAATAATCTTTTTAATTGCCTCTTCTTCATTATCTGAAAGACGTTTATCCATTAATGGTGGAAAAGATTCTTTTAAAAGCTTAAATGCTTCGTACATAATATAAAATGCCGTTAAAATAGCGATAACTGGGTCTAACCACAACCAGCCAGTTATGTATACTAAAAATAAACTAAGCGCAATACCAAGCGATGTGAAAACATCTGTATATAAATGTAGCGCATTGGATTTCATTGCCACTGAATTGGCTTTAATTGCCGCTCTTTTAATAATTCGTGACACAATAATATTAACAATCGCCCCAAAAAGCATGACAGCAATACCGAGCGCTGGAAATCTAATTTCATGAGGATTTAAAAGTTTATTAACAGATTCAACAATAATCCAAATACCCGCTACAAAAATCAATAAAGTTTCAATAGTCCCCGCGATATTTTCCGCTTTCCCGTGCCCATATGGATGGTCCTCGTCTGCAGGCTGATTCGAAATTCGAATAGAAAAGAAAGTAATGACTGATGCAAATAAATCCATTGAAGAGTGAATTCCTTCTGAAATCACAGCTACTGATCCCGTGAAAAAGCCGACAATTAATTTAAGTACGACGATAACAAAATTACTACACACCGATAAAATAGTAAGGTTAGAATTGTTCATAGAAAAGCCTCCGATATGTTTATGTTTCACTAAAAATTTCTCTTTATAAAACACTATTTTAACAACTCGAATTATCTTACCACGAGTAGCCAAATTGTGTCTATAGCAATGTTTTTAGCTAAATGCAGTTCTATATCAGAAACGAAACTTTTTTGCGCACGGGCAAAAATTAACACAGAAAAAATCCCTGTATCACTCACTATACAGGAATTCAAAAATAGCTGTTGCATCATGTAATTTATACGTTAAATCTTTTGGCTCACCGTTCTTAAATTTTACTAATGCCGGGACTGACGTGATTTCCAAGCTTTGAGCAATATCTGGCACATAGTTCAAGTCTACTTTTGCGACGTTGCTGTGAATACTGTCTGCTTCTAAAACCACGTCTACTAAGCGGCTTGCTATCTGACAGCTGCCACACATTGGTGTAAAAAAGAAAACGACAAAATCCGCGCCATTGTTTTGCGCCTCGCTAAAAGTCTCTTTTTCCCAAGTTTCCAGAAAAAACGCCTCCTATCAAAAAAAGCCAGCTTCGGTTGTCCCAAGCCGGCTTCTAATAAATTAATCTAATCCTTTTTCGTAATCATCACTTGATAAAAGAGCAGTTACATCTGCTTCTTCTACTTCAGTAAGTTTTAAAATCCAACCTGTATCATATGGGTTGCTATTAATTAGTTCTGGCTCATCTTCTAATGTTTCATTAACAGCAACTACTTTACCAGTTACTGGCGCATAAAAATCAGATACTGTTTTAACGGATTCAATGCTACCGATTGAATCACCTTTTGTTACGGTATCGCCAACTTCTGGCAATTCAACAAATACAATATCCCCTAATTGATCTTGGGCAAAGTCAGTAATTCCAATAATATAACTACCGTCTTCTGCTTTCACCCATTCATGTTCTTCTGTGTACAATAAGTCTTTTGGTAAACTCATTTCAAAACTCCTCCTTTTACTTGCAATTATCTATATTGACTATTTCCAAGTTGCTTCAAATTCTTCTTCTTTGAAACCAAGCGTTACTTCTTTACCGTTAGTTGTAAGTGGGCGTTTGATTAACATGCCATCTGAAGCAAGCAAATTATAAGCCTCTTCCGGTGAAAGTGTATCAAGCTTATCTTTTAGTCCAAGTTCGCGGTATTTAATACCACTTGTATTAAAGAAACGACGGATTGGAAGCCCGCTAGCCTCATGCCATTTTTGTAATTCTTCGGCAGTTGGGGTTTCAGTCTTAATGTCTACTTCGTTAAAATTAACATGCTCATTTTCAAGCCATGCTTTTGCTTTCTTGCAGGTGCTACATTTTGGATACCAATAAAAATTAATCATTTTGCCTCTCCCTCCGATTGCATTCTATTACTATCATAGTGCATTTTTTCTTAAAGTACAAATAGCAACCCTTAGAAAAAAACAGAGATTTTGAAAGCGCATTCATATCAGTTCAAAAAAATACAAAAGCCACTTCGACTTCTGTATTTTTCTTTTAAGATGCGTGATTTTCTTCTTTCACTTCAAACATCGATTTCTTAAAGTTAAACCTTATCCCGAGAACGAGCCCGACTGCCATCATATTCCCGAGCAGAGCACTACCACCGTAACTAATAAACGGAAGCGGAATACCTGTGATTGGTAATAAACCAATATTCATGCCAACATTTTCTAGCACGTGGAACATTAACATCATTACAACACCCGTACAGATATATGAATAAAATGGAACGCCCACATCAAGCGCCACCCGAATAATTTGATAAATTAGTAAGAAATAAATCGCCAGTAAAATACTCGCTCCTATAAAGCCATAATCTCCAGCTACAATCGTAAAGATAAAGTCATTATGATTTTCAGGAATTGCGATGGCATCATATCCCGCCCCGTTTCCAGAAATCTGACCAGAACCAATTGCCGTCATCGCTCGCAGTACTTGATAGCCCCCACCTTGAGGGTCATTTTCCGGATTTATCCAAGTCGTAATCCGGTCAAATTGATATGGTTTAAAACCAAGACTCGTTAGCCAATTCTGATGATAAATAACCATCCAAATAAGCGTAGTACCGATTGCTGCTATCGAGCCAAAAAGCGGTACGATAATTTTCCAAGTAATACCTGAAATAAGAATCATCCCCGACATAATGGCGATAAATACAAGTGCTGTCCCTAAATCGGGTTGTAGCATAATTAAAATAAGTGGCATTAATGTAAATAAGCCAATTTTCAGCAGTAACCAAGCGTCATAACTAAAGCGATGAACCTTATACGTTCTATTATGATCCCAGATTACTTTTGCCAATACGATAATTAATATTACTTTTACAACCTCAGAAGGCTGAATATTACCTAAAAACGGAATAACAATCCAACTCTTCGCTCCTTTTACTTCTTTACCAAAAAGTAAAACAAACACGAGTAAAAATAGACCTAATCCGTAAAAGTAATAAGCCCATCTCGTGAGTCGATCATAGTCCAGTTGCATCACGACAATAATTGCAAATGTCGAAACCACAAACCACATAGCTTGTTTTACAACAAAGTTTGCATCATATTGATTATTTGTTAATTGCGCACTATAAATGGACACCAAACTGATTATCATAAGTAACATCATTGATAAAACAATCCCGTAATCAATGCGTCCAGCTAGTTTATTTTGTTGATTCATTATTTAATTACTCCTTACTGGTTGGTTTGTGTATACTAACGCTTTCTCCCAAACAGTTTAAAAAAGAAAATCATACGCGATTCCCTTTTCCTAAGTTAACTTCTGGGGCATTATACCTCGCAGATAACACGAGTCCAAGTGCCATAAATGCGCCAAGAAGAGAGCTTCCCCCATAACTGACAAAAAGAAGTGGAATACCGGTAATTGGAAGAAGACCAATTGTCATCCCGATATTTTCTAAAACGTGAAATAAAATCATCGAGCAAACACCCGTACAAATATACGAATAAAAAGGAATACCAATGTCTAATGCCACTCGAATAATTTGGTAAATCAGTAAAAAGTATAACATAATAAGTACGCAGCCACCAATAAAACCGAAATTCCCACCAATAATAGAAAAAATAAAATCATTGTGGTTTTCTGGAATAGCGATTGCCTGGTTGCCAATACCATTTCCTTGCAACTGACCAGAACCAATCGCCTGCATTGAACGGAGCAGTTGCATACCGTCCCCAAGCGGATCTTCCTCAGGTCTAAGCCAAGAAGTAATTCGTTTAAATTGATATGGTTTAAATCCTAGTTTTTGTAAAAAATCTTGATTGTACATAACTAAATAAATTAACGTCCCGCCTAGTAAAGCGACCGAACTAAATACTGGCACTAAGATTTTCCATGTAACACCACTAATAAAGATCATTCCGATAATAATAGCAATAAACACTAAAATTGTACCTAGGTCTGGCTGAAGCCTAACTAACCCAAGTGGAACAATAGAAACGATGCCTATTTTAAGCAATAATTGTATATCTAATTTTACCGTGTGCAGTTGATATTTTTTATTATGGTCCCAAATTACTTTTGCAAGCGCGAGAATTAAGAAGCTCTTCATTAACTCTGATGGTTGCAAACTTCCTAGTGAGCCAATACTAATCCAGCTTTTAGAACCTTTACGCTCATCGCCGACAATTAATACAAGCACTAGAAGTAAATTCCCGATACCATACAAGTAATATGCTGCCCATTGAAGCCGATCATAATCGAAAAAAAGTACAATAACAACGACTATTCCAGTAGAAATAACAATCCAAATAGACTGCTGCAGTAAGAAATTATTTGTGTACTGGTCATTAACAAGTCCTGCGACATAAATAGCCATTAAACCAATAGTACAAAGCAACATCATCAAGAATATAATCGCGTAGTCAACTCGAACTGCCTTTTTTCTATTTCTAGCCATTGCTTTCCGTCCTTTATGTTTAGATTTAAATGTAAAAAAGCTGCTATTCTTAAAAAGAGCAACAGCCTTCATCTATTATAATAAAGTTTACCTTGGATAGGAAGCTTTTTCACCAAATTCTAATCTTCTTTCTGTTTTCTTTAATATTCAAATCTAGTCGAAGCAAGCGGATGAATGTGCTGTTTTCCATCTTTTTCAGTAATATCTGCTGTAATATGAAAGACATTTCGCAAAAGCTCCGTTGTAAAAACTTCTTGAGGCGTACCATTTTTGACTAATCGACCATTTTCGCAAACAAAAACATAATCACTGTAGATTGCAGCTTGATTTAAATCATGTAACACTAACACAATCGTTAAATTATATTCTTTATTTAAATGAACTAACAAATCTAAAAGCTCAAGTTGATGGGCAATATCTAGATATGTCGTTGGTTCATCAAGTAGTAAAATAGGTGTTTTTTGCGCAAGAGCCATTGCAAGCCATGCGCGTTGACGTTCACCGCCTGATAACGAGTGAAGTGGTCGATACGCCAGATTTTCTAAGTTACACACTTTAATTGCCCACTGAATAACCGCCTCATCATCTTCTTGTAAAGTAGAAAGCCAACTTCTGTGAGGCAAACGTCCATAAGCCACCAAGTCATGCACCATCACATCGACTAAACCTTCAGGCGCTTGAGATAACATCGTCATTTTCTTCGCTAAATCTTTAGAAGGAATATCCGTAATATTTTTTTCATCAAGCAAAACTTCTCCACTATCAGGTGTCAAAAGGCGCATCATCAAACGAAGCATAGTTGATTTACCTGAACCATTTGGGCCGATAAGTGTCGTGATTTTGCCTTCTGGAATGCGTGCACTCACGTCTTTCATTTCAAAATCTCTTTTACGTGAGAAAGAAATATTTTTTAGTTCTAATGCAGGTTTCATGAAGCAACCCTCCCTCTTTGAAGTAGGAATAAGAAGAATGGTGCGCCAATCATCGCAAGCAAAATCCCAACTGGAAGCTCAATCGACCCAAACCAACTTCTAGCCGCTGTATCAGCAAAACCAACTAATAGTGCGCCACCTAAGGCAGATAATGGCAGTAAATATTTGTAGTCATTGCCGATAATCAAGCGGAAAATATGTGGCACAACCAGCCCAACAAAGCCAATTAATCCAGCAACACTCACTGCAACCCCACTTAAAAATGCCGCTAACATGATAATGAAAAAACGATGTCGTTCGACGGAAAAACCGAGTAATTTTGCTGCATCATCCCCAAGTAGCAACACATTGGAAGAGCGAATAGCAAAACCACTTAACACAAAACCAACCAACATATACGGCCAAATCATATCCAAGTGGTACCAACTTTTCCCAGAAAGCGTTCCTGTCATCCAAGAAATAACACTTTGAACCCGATTACTATAAAGCACCATAACTCCAGAAGTCATTGCGCCAATAAAAGCATTAATAGCAACACCAGATAAAATGACACGTAATGGAGAAACGCCACGATCCCACGCTAATAGATAAATTAAAATTGCCGTACCAAAAGCTCCTAAAAATGCGCCAATTGGAACAAAAGAAGCCAAAGCAGGAAATGCTAACGTCATTAAAATTGCTATAAATCCGCCGCCCGCTGAAACCCCGATTACACCTGGGTCAGCTAATGGATTTCGCATTACGCCTTGGAGCAAGCAACCTGCTATTGCAAGTGCAGCACCTACTAAGAATGCAATCAATAGTCGTGGCAAACGCAAATTCCATATCAATTGATTCGCAAGGTCACTCCCGCCGCCAGTCAAAGTTTGCCAAGCGTCACTATATGTAACTTTCACGGACCCAGTAGTCAGCCCATAGAAAAAAGCTAAAATAAGTAAAACGATTACTACAATAAAAGTTATCCGTCTACGTTTTCGCCGCGGATCATGCGCCTTCACAGTTGTCATTAGTTAGCCACCTTATTTATTTCATCTGTCATATAATCCAATGCTTGATCAATTTTCATTCCGGGATTTGTTCCGAAAAGTTCTGCTGGAAGTACGACAATATGATCATTTTTAACGGCGCTTGTTGAATTCCAAGCTTCATTTTGTTTCATTTCTTTTTTAAAGGCTGTTTCTGTTTCTGTTTCATCTCCGCCGTGAATCATTAAGAAAATCACTTCTGGATCAGCTGCAACAATTTTTTCAACGTTCATCGAAGCATATTGCGGAAAGTTTTCCACACCTTTAAAATCTTTCGCCACGTTTTCTCCACCAGCGATTTCTAAAACGTTTCCGCTTAATGAGGATGGTAACGCTGCGTAGTTACTTCCTGGAGCCCCAAGTACTAGTAAAGCGCGTACTTTTTTACCTTGCTGTTTTTGCTTCACTTCTGCTACTTTTTTATCAATATTTGCCTCTAGTTCTTCTGCTTTTGTTTCTTTACCTAAAAGCTTGCCAAGAACGGCTGTCTGTTTTTTTATTTCATCGATTGAATTCGCTCCAGTTAGCACAACTTTCGGTCCTACGCCTTCCATTGCAGGCACGTCTTTTAAGTTTTGTTCTGAACTTGCTACAATAGCATCAGCCCCAAGAGAAGCAATTTTCTCTAAGTTTAAATCATGCGTATTGCCCACTTCTGTCGCTTTTTTTGCGCCATCTGGAACACCACTCGCATCCGTTGTTTGACGACCAACGACTGTCCCACCAAGCGCATAAATAATATTCATATCTGCATTTGTAAGTGCGATGATTCGTTCCGGTTTTTTATCAAAAGAAACATCACGACCAGCCATATCCGTTACCGTTAAGGCTGCTTGCGATTTATTTTCTGTTTTTACTGTTTCGTTATTCGTATCAGTTGCAGTATCATTTCCACACGAAGCAAGGAGTAGTGCGGCTGTTATACTTAACGTCAATATAGTTATTTTCTTCATAATTCCCCTCCACAATACTGTCCTTTTCATTTTACTAAATTATACCACGATATTCAAAAAGTCGGACCCCTAATTGAGAATTATTTTCATCTATATCCAATTAGTCGATATTTTCACGTTAATACTTTATAATTAAATCAAGGAGGCGATCAAAAATGACTGATAATCTTTTTCCTAATCTAGCGCATGAAAATTGCAAAGAACCGATGCCCCCAGTCACAACAGAACAATTCAAAGAAGCAGCCATTCTAGAAAAGAATCGCAAGCTTGAAGAAATTTTGAACATCGTGGATAAAAAGAAACCTAGTATAAAAAAATAACGAGGACCTGTTCGCGCAGGTTCTTTCTTCACACTTTAATTCCGAGTTAACTCATAAGATAAGTTATATTTATTTTATTTCACTAAAAAATCATGTATACTAGAAAAAAAGATAGGTCAGGAGGCCCTTACATTGGCTATTTTAGAACTAAATTTCAAATCAGAATGTTTAGCCATGCAAACAAGTGTAACGGTGATTTTACCCGAAACAGAAACACTTTACCATGGTTCAATTCCTAAATATAAAACATTATATATTCTGCACGGCTTGTCTAACAACCACACTACTTATGTGCGCAATACAAATATTGAACGTTACGCTACCGAAAAAGGACTCGCTGTCATCATGCCCGCAGCAGACCATAGTTTCTATTCTAATATGGTTCACGGTCGCGATTTTTTCCAATTTGTCAGTACTGAACTTCCTCACGTGATGAAAAACTGGTTTCCACTTTCGGATAAAAAAGAAGATACTTTCATAGCTGGGCATTCAATGGGTGGTTACGGTGCGTTCAAAGTTGCACTTACTTTCCCAGAAAAATTCCAAGCCGCTGCAAGTATGTCTGGTGTCATGGATATTAATTATATCATTAAAGAAGATTGCTTCGAAAATTTCAGTACACGTGCCATCACAGGAGAAATGACTAGCCAAACTGGTACGGAAAATGACTTATTTCATTTATTAGAAACTAATCTAACGAACAACGTGGAGTTACCAGCTCTTTTCCAAAATTGTGGTACAGAAGATTTTCTTTATGAAGATAATCTTCGTTTCCGTGATTTTGCACTTGCCAAAAACGCTCCCCTAGAATACCGCGAAGGTCCTGGTGACCATGATTGGGATTTTTGGGATAAAAGCTTAAAAGAAATTATCGACTGGCTTCCACTTTAATAAAAAGAAGACTTGGACTCGCATCCAAGTCTTCTTTTTTAATGCGTAAATCCGTATGAATCGTTTCGTTCCTTATCATGATAAAGCACTCTAGCATGTTCTAAATTATGGAGTGCATCCGCGAAATCAGCTGCAAATTCTTCCGCCACATTATAACCTAAGTCCGCCCGGCAAACAAACCGCTGAATAATCGTATCACTTAAATCAGCCGGCAGCGGATAAGCCGGAACTTGCCAGCCTTTCATAAGGAGCTGGTCAGCGAGATCATAGAGCGTCCACTCAACATCAATATCATCTTTCAACTTATAACAGACAATCGGCAAATTAGAGCCATCATTAATAATTTCAAAGTAGCCACTTTTTTCTACCGTTTTTGAGAGATATAGTGCTGTTTTCTTTGTTTTTTCGTGAATTTCTCGGTAGCCTTCAAAACCATAACGCAAGAAATTATAATATTGACCAATAATTTGACTAGCACTACGCGAAAAATTAATCGCCATGGTTGGCATTGAACCACCTAAATAACTCACTTCAAAAATAAGCTCTTTTGGTAAATATTCTTTATCTTTCCATAAAATCCAACCAACACCCGGATAAACTAAGCCATATTTATGACCAGAAGTATTGATTGAAACCACATTTTTAAGCCTGAAATCCCACGGTAATTCTGGATTTACAAATGGAGTAAACATTGCGCCACTTGCCCCGTCAATATGAATCACTAATTGATGCTCGTGTGCTTCATTATAAGCTTCTACTTTTTCATCTAATAAAGCAATATCATCGAATTTTCCTGTGTAAGTAATACCTAAAATCCCAACGATACCAATCGTATACTCATCCACTAACTCAAATACCTTCTCAACATCAAGGCTTAGATGCTCTTTATCCATTGGAACGACACGCATATCAACATCCCAGTACACACAAAATTTTTCCCAACATACTTGGTAGCCTGATGAAATAATTAAATTTGGCCGTTTCGCTTGAATATCTAGACCACGTTTTTCAGCATTATTACGCCAGCGAAATTTCATTGCTAATCCGCCGAGCATACAGGCTTCCGAAGAACCAACAGTGGAAGTGCCTAGATAAGACATTTCTTTTGGAGCATTCCATAAATCCGCTAAAATATTAACGCAGCGATTTTCTAGTTCTGCTGTTTGTGGATACTCAGATTTGTCGATAGCATTTTTTTCCAGTGTTTCTGCCATCAATATTTCGGCTTCTTTTTCCATATATGTCTGACAAAAAGTCGCCAAGTTCTGTCTCGCATTTCCTTCATCCATCAGTTGATCTTTCACTAATTGATAAGCAATGCGCGGTTCCATTGGTTCCTTTTTTAATACGTATTTCGGGATGCTAGTACTTTCTTCTTCAGATCCAAAGAGCGGGATTCGATAACTTTCATGTTTTCGCTTGTCGTTTTCACTATAAAGCATCTTTTTTCCTCCTTTAAAATAACTGATCATCTCTTTCATCAATACCCATTAAAGCAAATAGGCAAACCGTTCAATTTTTCACAAGAATTTGTTATACTACGGTGGTACGTAAAAGGAGGTTTGCTATGTTTGATTTAATTTTCCCGCTTTTATTAATTATTATTGGTATTATTTACAGAGTTAATCCGCCCAAAAATAAAAATGGCCGCTTTAGTTACCGGACGAATGCTTCTTTAAAAAACGACGCCAACTGGAAAAAGGCTCATCGATTGCTTGGAGTTTACTGGATAATCATTGGCGTGTGTATTCTAGTTTTTTCACTGATACTTGCATTTATCCCAATGTATGCCATGATTCGCAGCTCCATTTTATTAACTACTAGTGTTTTCGCAGTGTTATTTTCGGTCATATTAGTAGAGAAAAAATTACAATAAAAAAAGCACCGCGATAAGCGGCACTTTTCTGTAATCCATTACATATAAGTCCAAAAAAATTATTCTTCTTCTTTTGCTATTGTGTTTCTTTCAGTAACGCGGTAAATATGAATTGCGAGGTAGACACGTTCGTCTCTTGTTAATTCCGTATGATGCGTATTAATCAGATATGCATCAATTTTTTTCGTACAATTAAAAGCTTCTGGATACTTAATTTGCACTTGTTCATATAAAAAGTCATCGCCGGAATCGACAATTTCTTTTCGAAGTAAACGTTGTGCGAAATACTGTAAATGAGTAATAAAACGTGTATAGTTCAGTGAAGTTTCATCTAAAACCATACCATAATGATACGTGACAATGCTTAAAATATCTTGAACAATTTGGGTCATTGCTACTGTCATGTGCATTTGTTGTCCGTCTTGTCTCGCATTTACAATGTGGAGAGCAATAAAACCTGCTTCATCTTCGTCTAACCTAATTCCTACTTCTTTCTCAATAAAATCAAGGGCCTTCATTCCAACTAAATACTCTGCGTGATAAAATCGTTTTATTTCCCACAATAGTGCATTTTTCAAGTTAATACCTTGATTATACCGTGATACTGCAAAATTAATATGATCTGTGAGAGTTAAATAGATATTATCGCTTAAGTCTGTTTCAAGTGTTTCTTGCGCGTACTGGACAACATCATCCGCGATACGTAAATGTTTCAGCGGAATCTCACTAAGTAATTCTGAAAGCTTTTCTGAAAGTTCGTGTGTTTCCATTACAAATGTTTTTTCAATCTTGGATACCTCCACCTCATCTCCAAGTTTCTTTTGAAAAGCAAGACCACGGCCCATCACTACAGACTCCTTGCCACTTTTACCCTCGGCGATTACGACATTGTTATTCAGTATTTTTTTGATAATCATGCATTTTCACCTCTTTCAAAAGAAAAAAACCCAAACTAATTCCAACGCTATTAATATCAAAATAGCACTTGAATTAATCTAGGTTTTGCCTGCCTCAGCAGTAACAATCCTATTCTTTTCTCTAACATTATAGTACAAAAAGAAACCGATTACAAGGGGTATTTTTGATATTCAATTTTGGATTACTTTATATCTTCCCTACTTTAACATAACTTATTCATTGACAGGAAGTTTTCTGCATGCTATTTTTGGCTGGAGGTGATAAATTATGGCAACACGCTCGGAACAAATTTTTATTAATTTGCCTGTAAAAGATTTACAAGCAACCGTCGCTTTTTTCACAGAACTTGGCTACGAATTTAATCCTCAATTCACAGACGAAAATGCTACCCAAATGCTCATCGGAGAAAATATTTTCGCCATGCTCTTGAAAGAAGATTTCTTCCAGACTTTCCATAAAGAAGGCATCGCTGACACAACAAAAGCACGCGAAGTCCTCATCACCATCACCCAAGATAGCCGCCAAGCCGTTGACAAACTAGTTGATCGTGCTTTTGAAATTGGCGCTAAACCAGCAGGCGAAACACAAGACTTCGATTTCATGTATAGCAGAAGTTTTCTTGATTTAGACAACCATCTATGGGAAATTGCTTATTTAGACGAATCCGCTTTAAAATAAAAAAAGAGCTGCTGGAATTCATTTGATTCCAGCGGCTTTTTTAAATTTCCGTATTTTCTTCATAGCCCATTCATAGTGGCTCGTTGTGCTTGAAATAAAAATAGCACCTAGCGACGTTGTATTCGTCCACTTATAATATTTTTTTGTGAACAGTTCTTCATTCGAGTGTTCCGCGATAATTTCCATTTCCGCATGATGCGTTTTATTTAGTAAATCCATCGCCGTCTCTAAATCCGTATCCTGGTACTTCTGCCAAATGACCAAATTCAGTTCTGGCGTAGTCCTCCAAGTATAACCTTCCGCCGGCATAAAAGGTTTATCGCCCCTCATCCCAACCTGATACCAATCAAGCGCCATATTGTGCCATTCATGCAAATGCACCACAACGTCACGAATATTCTTATCCCTATCCTCAAACGGAAACGCAAGGTTCTGTTTTTCTTTTGGAATAGAGTCAATTAAATTCAATAGCTTTTGATAACTTTCCGCACTTTGTTGAAGCAATTCTTCTTTATTTTTTGGTCTCGCCATGAAATATTACCCCTTTCTAACAAATATGTAAGTTTAAAAATCCATTTCGTTGCCTTTTGCGAGGGTTTGTCCCGCTCTTTTCTTATACAATAAGTGTAATAACTCAGCAAAGGATGATTGACTTGAAAAAAATCGTTATACTTATTATAAGCGTACTATTACTTGGTGGAATTATCGGTGGCGTATATTACTTTAAAAACGCCAACAAAATAGGTGCAGATGCTTCCTATGTTAAAATTACAAAAGATCCCACAAAAAGTAATGAAATAAGCTTCAACAATAATTATACTCTTCCTGCATACGACGAAAATGGTAAAGAGACAGAAGTTACTTTTTCTGCAGATAAAGAATTACGTAAAGGTGCTTATTTAAAACTTTATATTAAAGAAGACAAAGGCGTAACTTCATTTGAAGAAGTGCCTGAAAAAGAAGTCCCAGCTAAAGCAGCTGAAAAACTTAAATAATGACAGAATCTCCTCCTTGTGAGGGGATTTTTTTAAATAGAAATATAAACTTCTATTTTTCCATTCGTATGATACCATTCAAAATCTGTTTTATAAGCGCGCTGCAATTCACTATCCCTCGCCCAGATTTCTTGCCAAACTTCCGCCACGCCTTTATGACTCGTATTGTCTACAGTAAATACGAGATATTCTCCAGCTTCAATTACTGTACTTTTTTCTTCATCCCAGTCACTAGTTCCTACTAATAAATCATATTCACCTGTAAAATCACTCGCATAATTACTATACACCGCAAAAATATCTCCGGCTGGCTTTTCAACCATGACTTCACCCCAAAGTTCTGCAATCGGACTAAAACCACTATTATTTGCGCGTATTTGCTTTCCATTTATCACTTTATTTTCTTGTAAATTCATTATTTGTCGCCTCCTCTAACATCATTATAGCGATCAAAACTTGACAACTATCTGTCAACAATTCAAATTAAAATAAAGTTTTTCCACTTCGGACTTATATTCATTTTGTAGTGAAGCCGGTTCTAAAATCTTCACCGCACTTCCAAACATCAATAAAAATGGGATGATATTCCGCTCAGGATCATATTGAAACGTTACACGAACCAAATCTAACTCAATTTGCATTTCTTCCAACAAAAAGTAATCCAGTAATTTTCCAAGCTGATTTTTCGGAAACTCTAACACAATTTTTTCTGTTACTTCAGTTTGTTTTTGGTCTTCTTCTATTTTCATACTAGTTTTACTCGTTTCTTTCAAAGACGTTATTCTTGTTAATTTAAAGTGGCGAATGGCTGCTCTTTTGTGACAGTATGCTTCTAAATACCAACTGCCATCCATTAAGTTTAATTTTTGAGGTGAAATTTCGCGTTTGGTTTCTGTTCCGTCCATCGCAATATATGTTATATCTAACTGTTTTTTCATCGTAAAAGCTTTTTGAATATAGGCGATTTTTCGTTTTACTTCAGCCTCAATTTGTTTGCGATGTTGTGTCGCTGAATCAAAGAAAATATAATTGCTAGTTGGTTTTTCTGTTTGTAATAAAGTGATTTTTTCTCGTAAAGTTTCTTGGCTATCATTCAACATAAATTCCGAACGTGCCTCTAAAGCTTCAAGCAAAATCCGCTTCTCTTCCTCCGAAAAAGTAAACGTTGCTAATTTATATGTATCAAGCATCGTAAATCCGCCATTTTTCCCCGGTAAGGCAACGACTGGAAATCCCGCATAAAGGAGCGTATCCATATCGCGATAAATCGTTCGTGTACTTACCTCGAATTTTTCAGCCAGCTCACTTGCCAGTACTTTTCGCTCCAAAATCATTACTAGTATTGCTAAAATCCGCTCTAGTTTCATCCCAAAACCTCCAGCTCTTTTAGCCTTATTATAGCATGTATTATCGGTCAAAAACCCATGCATATGTAATGGATAAAACTTCGCGCATCATTCCTTTGTACTTAGCAGGCGTCCGAGATTTTGCTGGAAGACCGGTTGCATTTATCCCCTGACGTTTTGCTAGCATTAGCGCCCTATACATATGATAGTCACTTGTCACAATCACTGTTTTTCCTAAATCAAATTTTTCATTGCTATATTTAATATTTTCTTCCGTTCTTTTGGATTTAGTTTCCTTTTTAATCCGATTTCTCGCAATTCCTTCATTAACCAAATATTCTTCCATAACCGCAGCTTCCGTCGTGCTTTCATCAGCACCTTGCCCACCACTAACAATTGCCTTTGCCTTTGGATATTCATTCAAATAAGCCACTGCCGCATCCAATCTTTCCTCTAAAACTAACGACGGGGTAGCCGGATCTCCATTTATTTTCGCACCTAAAATAAGTACCGTATTTACGTTTTCATCAGGTTTGGCCCTCGTCCCGCTAAACATAAATGCCGCTACAATCAAGACATATATAAATCCAATTACAATTAAAATAACGAAAAATTTCTTAAAGCGTAGCATCTTATTTCTCCTCTCCTTACTTCTTTTTTTAGTTTAGCAAATGATTCTTAATAAAAGAGAAAGAAATACTCAAGTTAATGGAAAATAAAAAAAGGTCCTATGTTCTTAAATGGCTTAATAACACCATTAAAGAACATAGGACTTTCTTTACGCGTTTCAAAATATGGAGATGGTGGGAGTCGAACCCACGTCCAGAAATATCGGCACTTAAATATCTACGAGCGTAGTCACCGTATTAGCATTTCGCATAAACATCGGCCCGGTAACAGGCTTCCATTCAGCTAGTCTGATTAAGCTCTTCTATTTAACCTCAGACGGAGATTAACTAGTGTAGCCCACTTAGAGTGAGACCCTTACCGTAGCACATGGGCGATGCACGGAGGATCAGCTATGCTACTGCTTATTAGGCAGCGAAAGCTAGGTTTTGTTTTTCTTTGCCAGTTATTATTGGCTTTGACGTTGATAACGAGGACGATCCCCCCGACTCGCAACTCAAGCTCGAACTATCCCTGTCGAATCCGTAACATCCCCAGAGTTAAAGTCTAACATTAAATATTATACAGGAAAAAACGAGCCTTTACAAACAGAAAAAACTTGTGACACAGCCAAATGTACAACTATTATTTAGCATGCCACAAGTTTTCAATTAATTGATAGTTAATTTCAGTGAGTATTTCATAACTTCGCCTTCTTCAATATAGGGCTCTATTCCATTAAAATCAATACCAATCGTGTACTCGCCTTTATCAAGATTACTTGTAGGAACAATAATTTGCGCCTTGTCCTCATCATAATTTACTTTAAATGAATCAAACACTTTATCATCATCTGAATTTCGAATCCACACTTCTTGAACACCATTAATATCCTTTAAATCATACAGTTGTGTATAAATTGGTAGTGTAATATATGCATCTTCCCCATAAGCAACCGTTTGATCTGGTAAAGTTCCAATTTGGCCGAGTACAGTTATTTTATCAACAATAGTAGGTGGTAGTATGTTTAAATAATTATAGCTCAAATCCATACTTACCAAACTATCCAAATGAGTGAAATCTGTCATTTCTGTTGTGAATTGATTCGACTCAAAGTTTACTTCCTGTAAATTTTTCAAGTTTGTAAAATCAGGTACATCTTCTGAAGCAAGGCCACATTCATTTAGCAACAACGTTTCTAGTTTAGGAATATTAGAAAAGTCAGGCAAGCCCCCCACAATAGTTCTACTACCAAAATTAAGATACTTTAATTCTGGATAATTTTGATAATCTGGTACGGTAATATTTTCAGGTGGTATTTCACTTGTTATACTTACTTCTGCTCTTAAAGTATCTAATAGGGGTAAAGTCGGTAAATCCGGAAATTTAGTGAACTTTGTTTGGGTAGGATAAATCATAATATTATTTACATTGCTAAAATAAGCATTTCCTAGCATTTCTAAAATTTCATCTGTTAAGTAATTTTTATAATAGCCCAATCCTAATGATGTCGCTGCATTTATATCATCTTGCGTAATGACGTCTGTAACATCACTTTTGTGCAAGTTTTCCACCATATCTTCCGCTAAGTTTTCATCTGGAAAAACATCAATTATTCTGGCTGGCAATGGATATACCTCTGTCACACTAGCATTTGCATCCATTGCATTCAAGCTGACAACTCCAATAATAATCAAACTAAATACTATAAATAGTCTTTTCATCTTTTCTCCTCCTTAAAGAAAAGAGCGGGATAAATCACCCCGCTCTATCTAATTATTTGGCAGATGGCATAACTCTAACATTATCAATATGAATACTTGTTCCGCCTTTAGAATCCATCACAAAACTTGTATTAATATTTCCTGTTGTTACTTTGACATCCTTAATTGAAACATAATGCCAAACATTATCAGCTACTAAATCAATAGTCTGACCTTCACTGCTATCGTAGTTATTAACTGTCATTTGTGCTTTTGCAGTATCATCTTTACTTACTTTAACCCACGCTTCCACATCGTAATTCGCATTATTAGTTGGAACTGCGATTTGTTGCGCTAGAGTTTGCTGGTAAGCTCCTGGTAGGTAGAAATAAGCGCTCTGACTTCCAAAAGCTGGTGATTCTGGAGGATTGACACCTGAACCACTATCAACGCCATATGCCTTATCCTGACCGTCTGGATGAGACTCTACCCAATTAGTAGTTGCAGCAGGGTCACGTTCAAAACCGCCGTTATCAAGTAGATTTACTTCTGATTGAACGGGACTGTTAATCGGATCTGCTGAGACAAGGATTCTATCAATATTGATATTTCCTGTAGTTTCACCGTCCATTAAGAAAGTGATTTTATTTGTACCCGCTTTTAAATTCACAGCTTTTTCTGTATCAGTCCAAATATTCCAGTTTTCCCCTTCTGATGGGAAAGTTACGCGAGAATTATAAGTACCATTTGTATACAAATCAAGCGTTTGCGGCATCCCACTTCCATTTGCAGTTCGGGTATTTAGCACATATTCCCCGTCCGCTGGCACATCCACTTCAAACTTGATTTCATCTCCTGCTGCTCCAAAGCCACCAACAAAGCCTTCTCCACTATAGAACCAATGATCATTTGCCACTTTTAAAGTTCCAGATAGAGCTGCTTCTTCCGCTTCTACTTTTGCTACAGTTGGAGTGAAACCGATATTTACTTTGTCTAATGCGACTTGATCTGCTTTGTCGCCTGTGTCTGTAACCACTTTATAAGAGATACTATTTTTCCCTGCTGCAAGTGGTAAGTTTTCCGCTTGAACAGTCCAGTCCGCTGCTGGTTTTAAAGTTGTTTGTTTTACATATTCACCATTTACAAAAATACTTAATGATTGATTATCTTCGGAAGCATTTTTGTATGTTAAATCAACATTATAATCGCCAGCATCTTTTACATTTGCGTAAATTGTTGTTCCAGAACCATCTGAGTCATATCCATCTACATAGGTTTGTTCAGTTACAGGTTTCTCGGCAACTGTATTTGCAAAACTAGAACCTTTTTCCATTTCATATGTTCCAGTTTGTTCCACGCTTTTAGAACCGGTTGCTGTGATGACTGTATCTGTGTCTCCTTGAGCTGGTACTTTCACATAAGTTACTGCACCATAAATATCGCTAGAAACAGCATAACCACTTCCATCTGCATTTTCGAGTGCAGATAAATCATCGTATAATTTGCTATCAGTGCCATTAACTTGGACACTTTCAGCAGCATTTCCGTGTAGTTTTACAATGTAATTTTCTGTGTCAGCTTTGTAACTTCCTTCTTTCGCGCCAACTGTGAAAGTAGTAGTATCTGCTGTTTTCGATGTTGTCATTTTTTGTTTCAAATAAACTTCTTTTTCATAATCAAAAGATTTTCCATCGTCATCATAATGGGTAAATGAACTATCTTTTTCAGAAGCAAATGTGTCTAAATAAACTGTTTTAACTGCGGATTCACCAATATAGTTTTGCGGCTGTTGCATCGGTATAATTGCGCCTTGTTTAACAAACATCGGAACATCCGTCCAGTCATCGTCATTTACTTCATAATTGATAGTTTGGTTCCCTTCGTAGACATCACCACGATTATAGTCTACCCAAGTCCCCGCTGGTAAATAGATTTCACGCGAACCAGCACCCTCTTCTAAAATAGGAGCTGCAAGGATAGCATCACCAAACATCCATTCATTTGTTAGGTTAACTACATTTTCATCTGTTGGATTATCAAAAGTAAGTGGTTGAACAAGTCCTACTCCAGATTCATAAG
This sequence comes from Listeria sp. MAN/IMW/UF555, assembly GCF_058684075.1. Lineage (NCBI taxonomy): Bacteria > Bacillati > Bacillota > Bacilli > Caryophanales > Listeriaceae > Listeria > Listeria sp. MAN/IMW/UF555. Next base: position 68,027 of record NZ_JBZWZS010000004.1, read on the forward strand.
CTTGTCTTTCATAGGCATACATGTATGGAATCATTGAATAACGCCAAGTCATAGTGCTTTTCGCCACTTCTTCTGCAGTCCCGCCATAATACCAAGGTTGGCGTTGTTGATTATCATTACCATGTGTTCTAAATACTGGCACAAGAGAGCTAAACTCCATCCAACGACTATAAAGTTCTGGATCTGGGTTTAATACTTGTCCAGAATTGGCATTAAAACCACCTGTGTCCATGCCCCATTTCGTTTGTCCTAAATTGATAGTAGACAACATCGTACTTGGTTGTTCTTGCATTCCGTTTGCCCAGTCAATTACTTCGCCTTTTTTCCACTGGACGCCGATATCGCCTGACCAAATGGATGTTGAATAGCGCTGAGCTCCTGGATAATATGTTCTTCCAGTCTGCCAAACACGTTCATTTGTGTAATCACGTTGACCTTCATACATTGCTTGAGATGTAAAACCTGTTGTGAAATTCCCAAACCAATAATCCGCTCCATTGGAGGATACTTTGTCAGTTTCATCATTCCACCAACCGACGATACCTTTATCCAGCGCATCTTCAGAATGAGACCACCACCAATTACGTTCATCCGGATTATACGGATCGATACTTCTAACAGTAACTGGGAACGCGTAATCTTCATATGCTTCTTGGCCTGGATACCAGTAGCCATTTGCCTCAGCATCTTTACCTTGTTGCGTTTCCGTTCCATCTTGTAGATTAGTTACCACACGAGGTTTAGTAATACCAATCATTTTTACACCTAGTGCATCCATATCATTTTTTAAAGTAGTGTCTTTTGCGGATGGGAAATTAGTTGTATTCCAAGCAAATTCGCCATAATCCCCTCCATAAACAGGATCTCCATAAAACTTCCAATCGTAGTCAAAAGCAAAAGAATCAATCGGAATTCCCTTAGCACGATACGTATCAATATTTTTACGGAATTCATCTTCATTTGTACCCCATTCGAAATTGGAGAAACCAAGAGACCATTTTGGCATCATAGGAGTATGACCAGTTACATCAGCGTAAGAGGACATGATTTCTTCAGGTTCCCCTGACATCAAGTACATTTCTACATTTTCTTTTTCGTAACGACGGCCTTCAACAACGGTATCCCCGTAATAGAATTCCAGCTTTTCTTCGTCTGAAACAGAATAAGGATAACCCCCGTCACTATCTACTAAAAGACCATAACCTGCAGTAGACCACATAAACGGGCCACCAGCATTACCTTGTTGACCTGCTTGAGCTGTCTTTCCGCTATTTGCAGCTGTATTATCTCGCTCCATCCCAAGGTCTCCGTCACTAAAACTAATACCATAAGCCCCATAAACATGGTCAGCTGCACCGCGTTTAAATCTCACACCACCATCGAAAATCCCACCATCAGCCGACTCAGATAATAAAGTTTTTCCCTCTTTATCTTTAAAAGTCATTCGTGCTGGTTCTTTAGAAATTTCAAGTGTGCATTCATCCGTTGAAATAACCATAGGATCGGATTCTAAATCAATCTTAGCCCCAATTGCTGTAAAAGTTGCATTAGGATCAATCATCGGTGTCGACTCACTATTTTCGATATTTCGCGGTCGTAAATTAACTTTAAGCAGATTATTGGCAAGTGGTGAAATTTCTAAGTAGTCATCTTCTGCTTCATCCCCGTTATCGATTTTTAGCGTGATAACATTGTCTGTTACAGTTGCCTCTAAAACATTTCCAAGTCCTTCTTCTGCACTTAGCTTCGCATATTCTTCTTTACTAAGCTGTTTTGCAGTTTCTCCATTCGCTTGTTGTTTCACTTCTTTTTTCTCTGTTTCTTCTGCGTTAACTTCCACTTCTAATGGTTGTGTTATCCCTAAATTCAACCAAACAAGCGGCACAACAGCCATACTGACACAAACTTGCTTCATCCCTTTTTTCATCATCTCGCTCCTTTCAAAGCACCACCCTCTTCACTCGAAAAGGGTGGCAATGTGTTTATTTTTTAATTACAACATGATCAAAGTTAATTCCCGCTGTATCCCCTGCTTCAAAATCAAAGACGACTTGGTTAATACCATCTTGCAAGGTTACTGGCACTTCCACTACGTCCCAAGTATCCCAGTCAGTCGTTTTCGGTAAAGCAATTTGTTGTTTGTTGCCATTTACATAAACCGTTCTTGTAGCATCTTCCACACCCGCGCTATAACGCACTTCCATCGTATAATCGGATGCGCCATCAACTGCATCAATATCAAACTCAACTGCTTCTTTTTCTTCATCAAATCCAGCTACAAAACCAGTTCCAGTGTAGCCAGCATGATCACTTGCAGTTGATACATTTGTTAAATGCCCGAATTCCGCTTCATAAGGTGCATGATTTACACCATTTAAAACGATAGCCTGAGTAGTATCTGTTGCCGCAGTTTTAATGTAAGTTAAGTTTTGTACAGTGTCATAGTAATAAGCGCTCGTTGCTTCATTAAAGGCATCTAGTGTGTCTGCTTTAGCTACCTCAGTTCCTGCAACTGTTACACTTGTTGGCTCTGTACTGAAAACTTGCATCGTAGTTTCATCTGCCATTGCCGGAAGATTGACCGTAACTTTTTCATTTGCAAAGTCTTCAGAAACGCTAATGTCACGCATCTCGCCACCATTTACATCATCATAGAAACTGTACTCGCTGTTTCCTGATGGGTAAACTCGGAACGTTAAGTTATCATATGCTTTTAAATCGTTACCTACATTTTGTCCTAGTTGGTAACCATCTGTCATATTCATTGGAATAATCGCTCCAGCTTTTGCAAATACAGGTAGCGTATCAACATCTGCATAGTAAGAAATTGTTTCGCCACCTGGATGGATACCGCCGTTCCAAATATCTATCCATTCGCCTTCTGGTAAATAAACTTCTTTTTCTGTTTGGCCTTCTTGTACAATTGGTGCTACAAGTAAATCATCGCCAAACATATATTGTTCATCTAAATTACGCGTATTAATATCTTCTGGATAATCCATAGCCATTTGACGCATCATAGATTTCCCATTATCAGCAGTATCTTTTGCCGCTGTATAAATATAAGGAAGTAAATTCATACGTGTATATAAATATTTTTGGAATGTTGGTAAAATCGTTTCGTCGCCAGTTCTAGCTACTGCATTCCACGGTGAGCGTTCTTCACTTGGCGATGGATCTGATTTTTCCGAGTGGAACTGCATAATCGGTGCAAAAGCCGCCATTGCTGTTGCGCGTTTATAAAGTTCTGCTGTTGGATAATTTCCTGTGAATCCTGCCATATCCCATGCCCAGTAAGAAACGCCTGATGTTGAAGCACTAAGACCTGCTTTTACGGATGCTTGGAAAGAATCAAATGTGGATGTTTGATCTCCAGACCAGTAAATGCCCGATTTTTGTGCCCCTGAAGTTCCAGAACGGCTAAATGAAACTGCCTCTGGATTTATACTTTTTGCAAAATCGAAATAGCTGGAAACATAATCTGTTGGATAACGGTTTCTCATTTCTTGCCCTTTTTCCCCGTTAGAAAAAGTTGTATCACGGCCCCAAACCATTTCTCCACCATCTGTCTTGAATCCATCAATTCCGACATCTGTTAGTAAATATTCACGTTGAGATGTCCACCAATTTACCGCATCTTTATTTGTAAAATCTAGTAAAATCCCGTTACCAAACCACTGAGATGCTGGAACTCGGTAAGGTGCCCCTGTTCCATCGTCCGCACTGTACCCTTGACTTATCATGTAGTCTTCATCATTATCTCTTTGTTCATACACTGTATTATCATCTTTTAATACAGGAACTTGCCATAATACAATGTTCATTCCTGCATCATGTACGCTGTCTACCATTGCTTTTGGATTTGTCCATTTCCCGTTAAATGTAAAATCATCATAGGCAAAAGGTTCGCCATTTTTCTTCGCAGTATATGTCGCGTCGTTCCAAATGTAGTAAGTTTCTTCATCACTCCATTGTTCTAATACAAATCCCGTTGCTGGAATTTCATTTTCTTTTGCATTAGAAAGTGCTGTACTTACATCAGATTCTCTATCCCATTCATTTGCTGACATCCAAAGTCCGAATGCCCATTTTGGTAATAATGTAGTTTTTCCAGTAATATCTGTGTAGTTATTTACAATATCATTTTGATCTTTTCCGCTGATGACATAATAATCAAGCATATTCGTCATATCGCCATCATTATCTAAAATAAAGCTATATTTGTCTTCTACTTTTGAAGCCATTTGGAATTGTGAATGAAAATCAGAATTCACAAACATACCATATTTATTTGCACTTACAAAGAACGGTACTGCTAAATAAGTTCGTTCAGTTTGTGCTTGGTCTTGATACTCATTATAAACATAGGTTTCAACATCTTTGCCTCGTTGATTAATAGTATCGTAACGTTCACCAAAACCATAGAACGCCTCATCACTTGGCGTCATAAAATTATTTTGATACTGATTGATAACATTTTTGCCATCTGTCAACCAACCTAAGCTGTTGGCAGTTGTATATTCACTTGTAAGTAAAGTTCCATCTGCTTGGTACACTTCCATGCGGTAAGGAGACTTTTGGATTTCTACTCGCAAATCGTCAGTTGTAACTGTTACTTTATCTGCACCATCATCTACTGTGTAACCAGTTTTTCCAGCATGTCCAGTTTCTTTACCGGTTGGTGATAGTTCCATACGAAGTGTATCTAAATCCTCAAACGAAAGATATAATTTTGGAGTGAATTCACCTGCAGTAGCTGTCATATTTAATGTAATAGAATCTCCATTATCTACGACGCTGCTGACATCTTGCACATACTCCCAGTCCGTCACGTAAAATGTAAACGGACCACTTTCATATTCAGTTCCTCCGTCAGTAGAACCTTTTGTTGTATAAGTAATTTCATCGCCTTTTTCAAATTTTCCTAAATCTGCTTTCCAGTAAGTATTGTTCCCGCTATTATAATCATAAGCTGCTGTAACATTTTCTTGTGCTACCCCGTTTTTAGTCCATTCTACCCAAACACTTTGTCCATCTTCAATTGGCCAGGTAGTAATATTTAATGTCACGTCTTCACCAGCTTTTGGATCTCTAGGAGAACGTTCTGTTGGTTGGACAGTATATAGATCATCATCCCCATATGGCGAGTGATATTCCCCATCCATCGCGAAAACGTTTGTCCCAAATCCACTTAAACAACTAAATATTAGTATGGTCAAAATGAAAATTAAACTAGATTTTCTTCCCTTTTGCTTCATCTCTCTTTCCTCCCTTAATGTATATTTTTACTAAAAACATATTACTTTTGATGTATTATTTCGCAAAATTATTAATTTTTGCATATCTATGATTGTAGAAATAATCACATAATGTTATAATTCTTTCACAGATACACTAAAAAAGTTCAAATTACTAATAATCCTACAAAAAAACGCAACTATGCCAGACCATTCTTCATGGAAAAACAATAATTGCGTTCATCAGAAGACCTTGCTTAAAAAACTTTAAAACAACCAGTTAATACTTTTTAACAAAGTTAACATGTCTTCTCCCTCCTTTTTCATCTATACTGAAATACTAACTCACAAATCTTACATAAAATTAAAAAGCATCAAATTTGAACAAATGGAGCTGAGTTTTATGCAAAATATTGGTGATACATTAAAATTTATTCGGAAAAGTAAAAACTTAACACAACAAGAGGCCTGTACGAATGCTCTCAGTCGTTCTAACTATCAAAAAATCGAAAATAATAAAATCATGCCTAGTATGGACCGTTTTATTCAAATCTTACTTAATTTCAATATGACATTAGAAGAATTTGAATTTATAAAACGAGACTTTACACCTTCTCCAAAAGAAAATATACTTTATCTATACTCCAAGATTATTACCTCCTCAGAAACAGATATGATACTTAATGTTATTTCCCAATGCGACGACTACTTAGAAACCCACAACGATATTTTTATCTCTGACATTAAAGCCTCACTTGAAGGCATTTTACTAGCTGAAAAAGAACATAATTTTGAACTTGCTCGAAAGAAAGTAACCTACATTTGGGACAGGCTTTCGGAAGCAGATGAATTATTTTGGAATGACATATTAATATTAAGAAACATTTTCTTTATTTTTGAAAATGAAACCGCTCAACATATTGTAAATCGTCTTATCTCTCAACTTAAAAAATATCGTTACTTATATCCAACACTTTCGATTGAGATTTCGCTTCATGTTAATCGTGCTACTTATTTAATTTTGGACGAAAAATATGAACTAGCTTTGCACTACATTGAATTATCTATTAAAATCGCAAAGCATAACCATTATTACTTACAATTTTGCATGGCTGTTGCGAAAAAAGGAATTGTGCTGTATAAGCTAGGTCAAAAACAAAAAGGTAAACACTTTATGCAACGAGCGCTCAGAGTGGCTAAAGTACTTGAAGAAGAACGTATTTTAAGCGGGATTAAAAATGAAATCGATTATTTTCTTCATGATGAGATGCATAGCCTCTCTTTGAATGAATTTACAAAAATAGACATATAAAAAAAAGCCTAAATCTAGCTTTTTCAACGGTTGTTGAATGACTAGATTCAGGCTTTTATTGTTGGCGCTCTTTAAAGGCACGTTCAATATCACGTTTTGCTTCTTTTTGTTTTAAGTCTTGGCGTTTATCGTATTTCTTTTTACCTCGAGCTACACCGATGAGTACTTTTGCGTAGCCATCTTTAATATACATTTTTAGTGGAACAATCGAATAACCGGACTCTTTCGTTTCTCCAATTAAACGGCTGATTTGCTTCTTATGTAAAAGCAACTTGCGCGTTCTTAGTGGATCATGATTGTAGCGGTTCCCTTGTTCATATGGACTAATGTGCATATTGTGTAAGAAAATTTCCCCTTTGTCGATACGTGCATAGGAATCTTTTAAGTTTACCCGTGCGTTTCTGACGGATTTGATTTCAGTACCTTGCAGGACAATGCCAGCCTCAAAAGTTTCTTCAATTGCGTAATCGTGGCGCGCTTTTTTATTTTGCGCGACTAGTTTACCATCACCTTTTGGCATAACTCCCCATCCTTTCTAGCGACGTTTTTTCTTCTTCGGGCTTTCTTTTGCTACACCTTGATAAAAAGGTTTTTTCTTCTTTTTCTTTTTAGGTTTTGTATACCATTCGTCTTCTTTACGTTCTGATTTTGGTTTCACGTCTTCTGATTTACCAGTTCTACGTTTGTTACGACCTTTTTTTTGGTTACTCTTAAAGTTTCTTGTTTTATCAATCGGTTTTTCACGTTGACGTTTTTGTTTATCGCTCACTGGACCTGGTTTGCCTTCACTACGAAGAGCAAAATCGATTTCACGAGCATCTACGTCGACTTTGGTTACTTCGACTTCCACTTCATCACCAATACGATAAATTTGGCCTGTTCTTTCGCCAATCATCGCTAATTGATTTTGATGGAATTTGAAGTAATCGCCTTTCATTGCGCTCACATGAACTAAACCTTCAATCGTGGTTGGAAGTTCGATAAATAAACCAAAATTGGTTACCGAACTAATGATTCCGATGAAACGTTCGCCCACTTTATCAACCATGAATTCTGTTTTTTTCAGTTCGTCAGTTTCACGTTCAGCTTCTACTGCACGTCGCTCCATTTTCGAGCTATGTTCAGCAATCTCAGGAAGCTCCTCAGCGCGTTTTTCTAAAGTTTCCGGACGAACATCCCCGTTTATTAAATACTCTCTAATAAGCCTATGAACGATCAAATCCGGGTAACGACGAATTGGCGATGTGAAATGTGTATAAAAATCAGTAGACAAACCAAAGTGTCCAGCGCTTACTGTATCATACTTCGCTTGTTGCATCGAACGTAGCATTACAGTCGAAACAACCATCTCTTCCGGTTTACCTTTTACTTCTTCTAGTACTTGTTGTAGGGCTGCTGGGTGAATATCATTGGCAGTTCCTTTGACAATCAAGCCAAAATTAGTAATAAATTCAAAGAAACGTGCTAATTTATCTTCTTTTGGATCTTCATGAATACGATAAATAAATGGTACATCCATCCAGTGGAAATGTTCTGCAACTGTTTCATTGGCAGCAAGCATAAATTCTTCAATCAAATGCTCTCCCGCTGAACGTTCGCGCATAACGACTGCTTCTGGATGACCTTCTTCATCAACGACTACACGTGCTTCTTTGAAATCAAAATCAATCGCGCCACGTTTTTCACGTTTACGGCGAAGGATTTCAGCCAAATGTTGCATCACTTCAAGCATTGGAACGATTGGCGCATATTTTTCACGCAATGCTTCGTCTTTTTCAACTAAAATATCATTAACGTCTGTATAAGTCATTCGTTCCGTTGTTTTAATAATACTTTCAAAAATTTCATGATTAACTACGTGGCCCTCTTGATCAATTTCCATTTCACAACTCATTGTAAAACGGTCTACTTGTGGGTTAAGTGAGCAAATGCCATTCGAAAGTTTATGTGGCAACATTGGAATTACTCGGTCGACCAAATAAACACTTGTTCCGCGGTCTTGTGCTTCTTTATCAAGTGGCGAGCCTTCTGTCACATAATGCGTTACGTCTGCAATATGAACGCCTAGCTTCCAGTTGCCATTTGGTAATTGTTTGACAGTAACTGCATCATCCAAGTCTTTGGCGTCTGCCCCGTCAATTGTAATTATCATTTGGTCACGAAGATCACGACGATTGCCAATATCTGAATCATCGACCATATCAGGTGCTTTACTTACTTGCTCCATAACTTCTTCCGGAAAAGCAATCGAAATTCCATGTTTATGAATAATCGATAAAATATCTACTCCCGGATCATTACGGTGGCCGATAATTGACTTAACAACACCTCGAGCCCTAGCATGTCCAGTTGCATATTCAGTTAATTCCACGATAACTTTATGACCATCTACCGGTTTTAAGCCATCCTCTAAATCAATTTCTACTTCACCGAAAAGTCGTTTATCATCTGGCATCACAATTGGAGTACCAGCTAAGTCTTCCATATAAGTTCCGACGATTTGTGTTGTCTTCCGTTCGACAATTTTCTTAATCGTACCTTCTGCCAAATTATCGCCTTTACGTTTCGTTATCGTCGCAAAAACTAAATCACCGTTCATTGCATCTTTAACTTCATTTGGCGGGATAAAAATATCGTCCATTTCTTTCTCTTCTGGGAGAACAAAGCCAAAACCTCGTTCATGTGCGCGAAATGTTCCTTTTACTAAGTCCATTTTTTCTGGTAATGCATACCGATTCTTCCTTGAGCGGACAATAGTTCCGGAATCTTCCAGTTTTACTAAAGCTTTCACCATTAATTTAAAGTCATCCGCATTGTTTAAAGCTATTTCTATTTCTAAATCTTCTAGCGCAAACGTTTTATCAGGCGCTGAAGTTAATAGATTCATAATTTTTTCTTCCATTTGTTTTTGTTCCACTTCTGTCCCTCCTCTCTCTGTTTTAAAAATTGTTTATTCTTGCCAATCTAAGCTATCTAAAAATGTTAAAATTGCTTGGTTTACGTCTTTTCTTTCTTTGTCTAATGTGATGACATGACCAGATTCTTTAAACCAGTGTAACTCTTTCTTTGTTGATTCTACTGTATCATAAATCAGCTGTGCCCCGCTCACATCAACCATATCGTCTTTTTCACCTTGAACGACCATGATTGGTGCATAAATCATATCTATTTCAGACACAACGCCATTAATTTCATCTTTTAGTTTAGCGATAGTATTCATTGGCGCGTCTTTATAGGCGACCATTTCTGCATCGATTTGTTCAGGCGTTTTACCTTCTAATTTTTTATAATTACGCACATAATCTAAAAAGCCTTGAATTATTGGTGATGAGCTGTCCATTCTTGTTGGAGTACTCATGGCTATAATTCCCTTTAACGGCCTAGAAAAACCTAATTTTAGTGAAAAAAGTCCACCGAGCGAAAGTCCCGCTACAGCAATTTCCGTGTAACCGAGTGATTTTAGGTGATCATAGGCTTTAAGAACATCTTCCCACCAGTCGTTTGGTCCTGTTTTTAGTAGTAGGTCTGGTGATACGCCGTGGCCTCTGTATTGAGGCGCATAGCAAGTGTAATTGTTTTCTTGTAAAAACCTACCTAATATTCTTACATCCGCTGAGCTACCTGTGAAACCGTGTAAGAGTAACACTGCTCTTTTGCCTTTTTCGAATAAAAATGGTTGTGGTGGTGTTATTTTCATAGTAAATATCGCTCCTTGGTTCTTTTTGGAGGTTTGGTTGATCTGGGGTGGGTGTTGTTTTTGTTGGAGTTTTAGGGGGATGCTGTTTTAAATCTTTGTGCACCCCTTTTTGGGTTGTTCGTCCACTTTTTAATGGAAACAACGTTCCGCTACGCTACACCTTGTATTGTAGTTCTAGGGAAGCGGACTACGCTTCTTTAGAACTACAATAATAAAAAACCACCTAAATTTTCATTCAGGTGGTTAACATCTCGTTACTGTACAAAATATGCCAGTGCAATTAGTATTGCGAAGAAAACAATGGATAGAACGATGGTTGTACGATGTAGAATAAGTTCTAGTCCTCTTGCTTTTTGCTTACCGAATAATTGCTCAGCTCCACCAGAGATGGCACCGGATAGCCCAGCACTTTTACCTGGTTGAAGTATGATAACTGTAATTAACAGTACTGATACGATGATGAGTAAGACCGTTAAAACTGTACTCATTGTTCTTTCCTCCTAAAACCGCCCAATTTGACTAAGGTTAATTTTACCATATTTGGTATTATACGTAAAGGTTTGTTTCTATACAATAGTTAAACAACTTTTTCCTCAAGCCAAACTAGATCGTCTAAGAAGTAAATCAAGTCTTCTTCTAAAATATCTTTTTCACAGTCGTTCACAATATCGTGACCTGAACCTGCATAGAAGCATAGTTGTTTATCGTTTGTATGAATGTGTTTGAAGATATAATTGGCGTTATCTGCGTCGATTTCTTCGTCTTGGCAGCCTTGACCAATCATCGTTGGCACATGAATCTTTTCAATATCACGCGCAACATTTTTGTAGAAAGTAGCACGTGCTTCCGTCATTACGTCTATTTCAGGAAGGTAGTTTTTTAGCATTTGATCTGCTTCTTGTTCTACTATACCTTGTTTCTTTAATTGTTTAGTTAAATAGTTTTCGATTGGGATATAGCGCATTTTACGGTTTACATTGGCGCATAAAGGAACAATCGCTTTTGGTGAAAACGATTCTGCCATTTTAAGCGCAAAAACACCGCCCATTGCCACACCGACAATTGCAATTTCATTATATCCGTCTTTTTCAAGTTGACGATATCCAGCCACCGCATCTTCATACCACATTTCCGGTGTTGTTTTCAAGAAAATAGCGGGTTCATCCCCGTGACCTCTGAAGTTTGGTGCATGTACTGTGTATCCATTTTCTGCTAGAGTTTCTCCAAGTTCTCTTACGTCTTCTGTAGTCCCTGCAAAGCCATGCAAGAGCAAAACAGCACGATTTCCCGCTTTTAACGTAAAGCTACGATCCGCACTCATTTTTACGCAATCCTCCTAATATCATCACTTTTATAATCCACTCTATTGTAGCCCATCTGAACTAAATAAGCTACCTTTTGAGTTCTGACCAATAGACCAATATTAACGCTATCCAAGGAACTTGTCAAATACTTTTTTCGCGACCCTCAAACACGTTGGTATTAAAGGGTTTTAAGGCGTTTCTATTTGTGAATTTCCGCGCTTAAATTGGAAAAGAAAGTATGAATTAATCGTAACAATTGTTTTGGTTTTTGCCTAGGTAAATAATGAAGCCCATTTCTAACAATAACCATTTCGCCGTGTTGAACAGAATGTACCATTTTCTTCGTATCTTTAGAAGAAATCAAATCGTATTCACCAACAACAGCCAAAAGTGGTGCGCTTATTTTCTTTAAATCCGCTTCTGACATATGTGGATGATAGATGGTTAAAGCAAGTTGTTGTTTCATACGTTCAAAAAAACGGCTAAACGGAGCTAAGAGAACTGTAGCTCCATAAGCAACGCGGCAAAACAAATCTGGTAAAAAGCGGATTTGGTTTACATGATAATTTGTGCCAATAACGACTGAGGCGATTTGACGTTTTGGTTGCATTTTACCCATGACAAGAGCAACAATACCGCCGTCGCTATAACCAACGACTTTATATTTATCAATTTTCAAAAAATCGAGTAATGAAAGCATATCGAGAGCCATTATTTCAAAATCAAGCGGCATATTTCCTGCGTCACTTCTACCGTGTGCGCGACTATCTACAGCGATTACTTGATGATCAAGTGCTAAGTCATCAATAATTCGTTTTAAGGAACGGTGACTTTGACCATTCCCGTGGATAAGAAGAATCGGTTCGCCAGTCCCGTATATTTGATAAAACAAGTTAATCCCATTGATTTTTGTTATCATAAAGCATTTCTCCTTGCTCGAGACTTCTAATACTCTTATTTTACACCTGATTATACTTGATTTCATATAAAAATGCTTCTAATATATTAAAATACGCCTGATTCTAATCAAGCTAGAATCAGGCGCACTATTTATTTCATAAGTCTACGATGGTATTGTTGTTGCGGTACGTCTGCATCAATAATTTTCTTTGGTACAGAGCGCTTTTCGGCTAAGGGGCGGCTTTTTTCATGCACCACAGCGTCTTTGATTTTCGGAGTTTCGAGCACTTTTGAGGCCTGACTATTTTTTACTTTCATCAGCATTACCTCCTCTTCCAAATCATTACCCCTCTATCTATTTTTAAAACAGAAAAAACTCCGCGAAAATGTTACTTTTCGCGGAGTTTAGCGTTTTATTCAATCAACTTATTTTTTTAAGTTGTAGAAAGTGTCGTTACCATGATATTCAGCAAGATCAGCCAAATTGTCTTCGATGCGGAGTAATTGGTTATATTTTGCAACACGGTCAGTACGAGTAGGCGCACCAGTTTTGATTTGACCAGCGTTTGTAGCTACTGCAATGTCAGCGATTGTGGAATCTTCTGTTTCACCAGAACGGTGAGAGATAACTGCAGTGTAGCCAGCGCGTTTAGCCATTTCAATTGCATCCAATGTTTCAGTCAAAGTACCGATTTGGTTAACTTTGATTAGGATGGAGTTAGCGATACCTTTTTCGATACCTTCTTTAAGTTTAGTTGTGTTAGTTACAAATAGATCGTCACCTACTAATTGAACGCGGTCACCAATACGTTCTGTAAGTAGTTTGAATCCGTCCCAGTCATTTTCGTCTAGGCCATCTTCAATAGAGATGATTGGGTATTTAGTAATCATTTCTTCATACCAAGTTACCATTTCTTCAGAAGTACGAGTTACACCTTCACCTTTAAGTTCATATTTACCAGTTTCGCGGTTATAGAACTCACTTGATGCAGCATCCATCGCAAGTTTAACTTCTTCGCCAGGTTTGTAACCAGCATCTTTAATTGCTTGCATGATTGTTTCAAGAGCTTCTTCGTTGGATTTAAGGTTTGGAGCGAATCCACCTTCATCACCAACACCAGTGTTTAAGCCTTTACCTTTAAGAACAGCTTTAAGTGCATGTAGGATTTCAGCACCCATACGTAGAGCTTCTTTAAAGTTTGGAGCTCCAACAGGCATTACCATAAATTCTTGAACGTCGACATTGTTATCAGCATGTTCTCCGCCGTTAAGGATGTTCATCATTGGAACTGGAAGAACTTTACCGTTCACTCCGCCAAGATATTCATATAAATGTACGCCTAGTTCGTCAGCAGCAGCACGAGCAGCAGCTAAGGAAACACCAAGAATAGCGTTAGCACCTAATTTACCTTTGTTAGGTGTACCATCAAGTTCGATCATTGCTTTGTCAATTCCGATTTGGTCAGTTACGTCAAAACCGATAATTTTGTCAGCAATAATGTCGTTTACGTTTTCAACAGCTTTTAAAACACCTTTTCCAAGGTAACGAGCTTTGTCGCCGTCGCGTAATTCTACAGCTTCGTATTCACCAGTTGAAGCACCACTTGGAACTAATGCACGACCAAACGCGCCAGCTTCAGTATAAACTTCAACCTCAACAGTTGGGTTACCGCGGGAATCTAAGACTTCGCGAGCATAAACTTCAGTAATAATAGACATTTATAATTCTCTCCTTTGTTGGGATTAATTGAACGAAATGAACAAGATATTCACTTCAAATCAAAGACCCATCCGTTTTTAAATTCGTTTTTATTGTAGCTCTGTTTGCAAAAAAACTAAAGTAATAACTAAAATTATTTTTGAATTAAACTTTCGCCTGTCATTTCGGCAGGTTTTTTAACGCCAAGTAAATCAAGCATTGTTGGCGCAACGTCAGCCAGACGACCACCTTCACGAAGCGTTACACCTTTTTTCGTTACAATTACTGGAACTGGAACGGTAGTGTGCGCAGTGTGCGGTTTTCCTTCTGGAGTAGACATTGTTTCAGAGTTACCATGGTCAGCAAAGATAATAGCTGAGCCACCTTTTTCTAAAATAAGGTCTACTACACGACCAAGATTTTCATCTACTGCTTCGATTGCCTTAATAGTTGGCTCAAGCATACCTGAGTGTCCAACCATGTCTGGATTTGCGAAGTTTAAGATGATCGCATCGTGTTTGTCGTTTTTAATGTCTTCAACAAGCGCATCTGTTACTTCATATGCACTCATTTCAGGTTTTAAATCGTATGTTTCTACTTTTGGCGAATTGATTAGAATCCGGTTTTCACCAGGGAATTCTTCATTTCTTCCGCCATTCATAAAGAATGTTACGTGTGGATATTTTTCTGTTTCAGCGATACGCAGTTGCGACAAACCTTCATTAGAAAGTACTTCGCCGATAACATTTTTCATTTCAATTGGCTCAAAAGCAACTTCAGCATCAACGCTTGGGTTGTAAAGAGTCATTGTAACGAACTTGATGTTTTTAGGATGGTTAGCCCCGCGGTCGAAATGATCCCATTCTTTATCAGTAAATGCATTAGAAAGCTGAATCGCACGGTCAGGACGGAAATTGAAGAAAATAACTGCATCATTGTCTTTAACTGTTGCAACAGGTTTGCCATCTTTAGTAATGATAGCAGGAACAACGAATTCATCATTTTTGTCATTAGCGTAAGAAGCTTTGACAAGTTCGATTGGATCTTCAAATTTTTCACCTTCAGCGCTTACGATTGCTTTGTATGCTTTTTCAACACGTTCCCAGCGTTTATCACGATCCATCGCGTAGAAACGTCCAGAAACAGTAGCAATCGCACCATAGTTTAAGTCACTAATAGCTTTTTCTAGTGTTTCTAAATATTCTAGTGAAGATTGTGGAGCCACGTCACGTCCATCAAGGAATGCATGGATATAAACGTTTTTCACGCCTTTATCTTTCGCAGTTTCTAAAAGTGCAACGAGGTGATTAATATGACTATGCACGCCGCCGTCTGATAGTAAACCGAAAAGATGTAGGTCCGAATTGTTTTCTTTTGTATGAGTGAAAGCATTGTTTAGGGCTTTGTTCTCTTGGAATTCGCCTTCTTCAATTGCTTTATCAATACGAGTTAAGCTTTGGTAGACAATACGTCCAGCTCCGATGTTTGTATGGCCAACTTCAGAGTTACCCATTTGGCCTTCTGGAAGACCAACATCAAGGCCAGCAGCTTTAAGTTCCCCGTGAGGAAAATTAGCCCAGTAACGGTCAAAATTTGGTTTGTTTGCTTGAGCTACAGCATTACCTACTGTTTCCGCACGTTTACCAAAACCATCGAGGATAATAATTGCTACAGGTGATTTACTCATTTTATTTTACTGCCTCCAATAATGCTAAGAACGATGCTGGTTCTAAGCTTGCTCCACCTACAAGAGCGCCGTCAATGTCGGACTCTGCAAGATAATCAGCAATGTTTTCAGGTTTTACGCTACCGCCGTATTGAATACGAACTGCGTCTGCTGCTTTTTGAGATACAGCGTCAGCAACTTCTGCACGAATAACTGCACAAGTTTCATTAGCATCAGCACTTGTGGAAGATTTCCCAGTACCGATTGCCCAAATTGGTTCATAAGCAATAACGGATTTGATTACTTGTTCTTCAGTTAATCCAGCAAGAGCTGCACGGATTTGACCACGTACCCAAGTATCTGTTTGACCAGCTTCACGTTGGTCTAATGTTTCACCACAGCAAATGATTGGTGTCATGCCGTGTTTGAAGATTGCGTGTGCTTTTTTGTTAATATCTTCATCTGTTTCGTGGAAGTACTCACGACGTTCAGAGTGTCCGATAATAACATAAGAAACACCTAAGTCAGCAAGTGCAAACGGGCTAATTTCGCCAGTGAAAGCACCTTCGTCTTCAAAATAACAGTTTTGTGCAGCTACGCGAAGATTAGTTCCTTCAGTAAGACGAACTAATTCTTGTAAAAATAGAGCCGGTGCAGCAACTACTGATTCAACAGCATCGCTTGATGGCACATTATTTTTTACGTCTTCTGCAAATTGTCCTGCTTTTGCAGCAGTTTTGTTCATTTTCCAGTTACCAGCAATAATTGGTTTACGCATTTGGATAAACATCCTCTCGATATTAAAAATTATTTTTGGTTCAGCTTATTTGTCACTAATAGAAGCAACACCAGGAAGCTCTTTACCTTCAAGATATTCTAATGATGCACCGCCACCAGTGGAAATATGTGTGAATTTGTCAGCAAAACCTAAGTCCATAGCTGCTGCTGCAGAATCCCCACCACCGATGATTGTTGTTGCATCCGTTAAGTTTGCAATAGCTTCACAAACGCCAATTGTACCTTTAGCAAAGTTGCTAAGTTCGAATACGCCCATTGGACCATTCCATACAACTGTTTTAGCGCCTTGAAGTTCTTTTGTGAATAAGTCAATTGTAGCTTGACCAATATCTAGTCCCATTTCATCAGCTGGAATGCTATCTGCACTCACTGTATGGAAAGGAGCATCGTTACTGAATTCTTTAGATACAACTGCATCAACTGGTAATACTAATTTATCGCCAGCTTTTTCAAGTAAGCCTTTAGCAAGTTCAACTTTATCTGCTTCTAAAAGAGATTTACCAATTTCTTGACCTTGAGCTGCCATGAAAGTGAAAGTCATTCCGCCGCCGACAAGAACTTTGTCTGCTTTTGTAAGTAAGTTTTCGATAACACCGATTTTGTCAGAAACTTTTGCGCCACCTAGGATTGCTACTAGTGGGCGTGCTGGATTATCAACTACACCGCCGATGAATTTAATTTCTTTTTCCATCAAAAATCCGGCCGCTGATTCTAAGTTAGAAGCGATTCCAACGTTAGACGCGTGCGCACGGTGAGCAGTACCGAAAGCGTCATTTACGAAAACGTCGCCAAGGCTAGCCCAGTATTTTCCAAGTTCTGGATCATTTTTGCTTTCTTTTTTACCATCAATATCTTCAAAACGTGTATTTTCAAAAAGAAGTACTTCGCCGTCTTTTAACTCATCAACTGCTTTTTCAAGTTCTGGACCACGAGTAGTAGGAACGAATTTCACTTCTTTTCCAAGTAATTCGCTTAAACGAGCGGCTACTGGACGAAGAGATTTTCCTTCTTTATCTTCTTCTGTTTTTACTTTTCCAAGGTGAGAAAATAGAATTGCTTTACCGTTTTGTTCTAAGATGTACTCAATTGTTGGAAGTGCAGCTACAATACGGTTGTCGTTAGTGATTTTGCCGTCTTTCATTGGCACGTTAAAGTCAACACGAACTAAAACTTTTTTGTTTTTTAAATCTAAATCAGTTACAACTTTTTTAGCCATTTAGAGTTCCTCCATTAATTTTAAAGGATTGGGGTCGCCCCCGTTATTTCAGAAAATAAGCGGAAACAATAGTGTCTCCGCTTATTCTTGTTATTGCTGATGTGACTAGCACTTCAGTAAAATTAATCTGCTAATTATTTAGCGATTTTTGCAAAGTATTCTAAAGTACGTACTAATTGAGCAGTGTAGCTCATTTCGTTATCGTACCAAGCTACAGTTTTAACTAATTGTTGATCGCCAACTGTAAGAACTTTTGTTTGAGTTTCGTCAAATAATGAACCGAAAGTCATACCTTTGATGTCAGAAGAAACAACTTGGTCACTAGTGTAACCGAATGTTTCTGGATCAGAAGCTGCTTCCATAGCTGCATTTACTTCATCAACAGTAACTTTTTTGTCAAGAACTGTTACTAACTCAGTAAGGGAACCAGTTGGAACTGGAACACGTTGAGCAGCTCCGTCTAATTTACCTTTAAGTGTTGGTAATACTTCACCGATAGCTTTAGCAGCACCAGTTGTATTAGGGATAATATTTTCGGCAGCAGCACGTGCACGACGGAAGTCACCTTTTGGATGTGGAGCATCTAATGTATTTTGGTCACCAGTGTAAGCGTGAATTGTAGTCATTAGACCTTCAACAACACCAAATTTGTCTTCTAAAACTTTAGCCATTGGAGCTAAACAGTTAGTAGTACAGCTTGCGCCAGAGATAACTGTTTCAGTTCCGTCTAATGTTTCATGGTTTACATTGTAAACGATTGTTTTCATGTCGCCAGTTGCTGGAGCGGAGATAACAACTTTTTTAGCGCCAGCTTTAATGTGTAATTCAGCTTTGTCTTGTGCTGTGAAGAAACCAGTACATTCTAGAACGATGTCTACTCCTAGGTCACCCCATGGAAGTTCTTCTGGGTTACGGTTAGCTAATACTTTAACTTCTTTACCGTTTACGTTGAAGAAACCATCATGTACTTCTACTTCACCGTCGAAACGGCCTTGAGTTGTATCATATTTTAACAGGTGAGCTAACATTTTAGCGTCTGTTAAGTCGTTGATTGCAACAACTTCAATTCCTTCCACATTTTGAATACGACGGAATGCTAGACGTCCGATACGTCCAAAACCATTAATACCAACTTTAACTGTCATAAGTCAATTTCCTCCTTGAAAATAGTGTTTTTTTTATTTCAAAAGGGTATTACTCCCTTTTAAAAGCGATTTTGCTGCTCCTTCATCCGTGATTAAAATCGTATTTTTTGGAGCGCTTTTCATATACGACTTGATTGCTTTGGCTTTTGATGTACCGCCTGCAACAGCGATAATGTGCGGGATTTGCGCTAAGTCTTCGAACTGAAGACCGAATGTAGGAACCTTATGTACAACCTCGCCTTGTTCATCAAAATAATAACCAAATGCTTCACCAACAGCTTTACGACGGATGATTTTTTCAAGTACATCTTCGCCGGTATGTCTGCGTTTCGCCATCGCGAGCGCATCACCTATGCCTAAAATAATAGCATTTGCGGATTGTACTAATCGTAAGCCTTCTTGAATTGCCGGCTCTTTCAGTAAAGAACGATAGGCTTCTTCGCCAAGTTGTTCTGGTACATAGAGAACACGGTGTTTTGTGTTTGTCTTTGTTGCCATCTTATCACAAATTGTATTCGCTTGATTGTCAAGGTCTTCACCAATACCTCCACGACCGGGAACGAAAAGTAGTTCTCTGCCTTTTGCGAAATCAGTTGTCATCATTTCGGCAACAGTTGCCATTGTAGAGCCGCCCATAACTGCGACGATGTTTCTTTTTTCGGTGAGCGCCATGTCTAATTGTTCTACCGCCACACGTCCCATTTCTTCGCGGACCCATGGTGTATCATCGCTATCACCTTGCACTACCAAGCATTTTTTGATTTGCAATTTTTTCGCTAATTGTTCTTCCATTGAATGTAACCCTGAAAGCTGGTTCATGACATTTTCTAAATCACGAAAAACTACCAAACCTTCTTTTGTAACGGTCATTCCGGAAGAAGCAATTTCTACTAAACCTTGTGCTTTCAAAAATTCTACTTCGCCGCGCAGGACTCGTTCACTCATGCCTAACATTCCGGCGAGTGTTCGTCTTCCTACTGGTTCAGAAAAATATATCGAGCGTAGGATTTGATAGCGTTTTTGCATAATCATTAAAACGTCGGGCAATAACTTTTTCTGAATGTTAATTAAGTCTGACATTTTTAATTGCTCCTCATCTTTGGACGCTTTACGACCCACTTAGTCATCTGGCGTCCCGTTAGAACTAAAAAAAGTAGAGATAGAGGTTTTTACAACTTTCAAGACTATTAAACTAGCTACTTCAGCTTGTTAACAAAGTGTCTCTCAATGTGATTTTTACCCCTTCTCTTTCTGCTTACGCTGGTGAATCTTTTTTTAATGTTCTTTAACTACCCTACGTTCCCTATTCTAACAGTCTTGGCACAAATCTTCAAGTGTTAAGTGGGACATTTATGAAATATTCACCTGAAATTTACAATTAAGTTTTAAAATGTAAACTTCTAACTAGGCTATACTAGTTGTTTTCCACGTCTATTAAAAATGAAACATGCTCTTGCTGATTTTTTTATTTTAAAAAGACATTTTTTGTCCCACAGCCTAGTTGTGAGGCAAAAAATGTCTTTTAAAATCTTTTTCTTTTGGAAGATGATGGGATATTTAACTCCAAGCGATATTTAGCGATAGCTCTTCTTGAAACTTGAATTTCTTTTTCTGCGAGCATATCAACTATTTTTTGATCTGAAAGTGGTTTTAGTTTGTCTTCTGCTGCTACGAATTCTTGTACTAGTTTTTTAATCGTGGTACTCGAGATGTCGCCAACATTTTCGTTTTCCGAAGATTTTTTCTGTAAACCAGATGCAAAAAAGCGTTTTAGTTCGTACACGCCGGTATTTGTTTCCATATATTTACCATTTACCGCACGACTTACAGTAGACTCATGCACCCCAAGTTCTTCTGCCACTTCTTTTAAAGTTAGGGGTTGTAAATGGGCTGAATTGTCGAGAAAATAGGCTTTTTGGTGACTTACGATTGCCTCACCAACTCTTTGTAATGTGTTTTCCCGTTGTTCAATTCCTTTTTTTATCCAATCAAATTCACCCGCTTTTTCACGGAGAAATTGTGCCACGTCTTTTTCTTCTGTTGCTCGCATTGTTTCATAATAAGCTTCTTGGAACCTGACTTGTGGTAGAAATTGTTTTGCTAAAGAAACGGTAAATTCATTTCCATGTTGGAGTAAAATTAAATCTGGGACTACATACTGGACACGTTCTGACTCAAACTCAGAGCCAGGTTTAGGATTTAATGTTTGGATGTAATCGGAAACTTCTTGAATATCTTGCAAGCTTACATCCATTTCTGAGGCGATTTTCTTCCATTTTTTCTCCGCGAATTCCGTGAAGAATTTTTGGATGACATCGTAAGCAATATATGGAGCATCAGGCGAACGTTCGATTTGCAGTAAAATACATTCTCTCGCATCCCTCGCTCCAACCCCAGCAGGTTCCATCCCTTGTAAAATTTCAAGTCCTTCTAAAACACTGGAATCGTCCATCAGAAGTGCTGCACTGACGTCTTTTAAATCTATTTGTAAATAACCATTGTCATTTAAACTTTCTATTAAATATAAAACTATAATTTTTTGGGTTTGCGTTACATCCATTAAATGCAACTGTTCTTTTAGCGCATCGGCCAACGTCAGCTTATTATCGGCTATTTGTTCTAACCAATCTGTATCATCAGAGCTTCCAGAGCTTTTACGGCTACTATAGGAAAAATCTGTTGCAAAATCCGAGCCTGGAATCACTTCTATTAATGGGTTCTCGAGTGCTTTATCTTCTAAAAATGCCACTAAATCAGCTGTCGCAAATTGAAGCATAGCAATAGACTGTGACAATTGTTGCGTCATATTTAATTTCAGCGATTGTTTTTGTTGTTGCTTTTGGACGAAATTAGATTCTAAACGCACATTAAAACCTCCATTAAAAATCAGTCTGATACTACTACCAAACTGGATTATATTCCATTTCTAGTCTTCATTATAACATGCCATTTTTCAAAATACAGCACATTATATTTGAAAAAAGTCCAAGCACGAGTTGGAGTGCTTGGACTTTTTTTATTTTGGTAAATGGTTTAAGAAATTGCGAGATGCAAATCCTTCTACTTCTTCTTTCGTATAGTGTTTCTCTAATGTTTGGAGGAAGCTTTGGTACTTACCGACATGTTCCAGTCCTTTGACATGATCTGGGATACCATCAAAATCCGAGCCAAAACCAATATTTTTCAATCCACCAAGTTCACAAATATGATCAATATGGCGAATAACATCTTCCATATCAGCCACACCAGAGTTCGTAGTAAATAGTGGGTGGAAAATAACATCAATCATTGCATCATGCTCTATCATCGCCTTAATTTGATCATCATCTAAGTTTCTTGGATGAGAGCAGATTGCTTTAGCGCTTGAATGGCTGGCAATAACAAACTCAGCTTCATCTAAAGTTTCCCAAAAAGCTTTCACACTCAAATGCGAAACATCTGTGAATACTTTTCTTTTATTTAAAAGCTGGATGATTTCTTTGCCAAAATGGGTCAAGCCTGCACCGCGTTCTTCCATGATTCCATCCGCTGCCAGGTTAGCATTATTCCAAGTTAAACCGACAGATAATACTCCACCATCAAGCAATTGTGTTAGTTTATCTAGGTCACGTCCGATTGGTTCAATGCCTTCTAATGTTAACATTGCACCGATTTTATCTTCCGGCAGATTTTCTAATTCGCACCATTTCTTCACATGCTGAATCATTCCGCCTTTATGAAGAACGTGTTGTTTAAAAATATTAACTTGCTCAACTGCTTTCTTCCATTTATGTTCAACAGGAACCTCTTCGTCAAGAAAAATGGCGAATCCTTGTAATAACATTTTAGCTTCTATAAGCCGTTCAAAATTCACATCAAGTTCTTCAGCATCTTGGAAAGTGTATTTTCCTTTTCCAGCCTGTAACTTATAAAGCGCATCACAGTGGGTATCAATTACTCTCATTTTCTGTCGTTCCTCCTTTTAGATACATCTATTATATACCTTTCAGAGGAATAGACAAGAAGTTTAATTAGGACATTATTATTTTGTCATTTTATGTTGTTTACCTGGCCAAAATGCCCATTTTCCAAGGAGTACGGTAATTGATGGAACAAGGAATGGACGAACGATAAATGTGTCTAGTAATACACCAATCGCAGTAATTAAACCGAATTGTACTAATAGCTGGATTGGCAGCGTGGTTAAAACACAAAACGTTCCCGCTAATATTAAACCTGCGGAAGTGATAACTCCACCAGTTTGACCAACACCTTCTGTAATGGCTTTTCGAAGCGGCATTGTCTTGCTGTTTTTCCAAATACTAGAAATCATAAAGATATTGTAATCTTCCCCGAGTGCCACAATAAAGACAAAGGCATATAGTGGAATCAAGCCAGAAATAGCCTCTACTCCCATTGCATAATGGATAATGACCCAACCAAGTCCGAGTGCTCCAACGAATGAAAGTAGAACTGTTGCCACTAAGTAAAGCATTGCTGTAATTGAACGTAAATAACAAAGTAGTAAAATGGCAATCAAGGCAATTACGAGTGGGATAATCACTTTTTCATCATGCTGTGTCACTGCACGGTCATCATATTGTGTTGCTGTTTGGCCAGCTATATAAACATCATTACCTTTATCAGCAGCGGCGCGAACTTTTGGTACGACATCCATTGCTTCATTGCTATAAGGATTGTCTTTCAAAATAAGTGTGTATTTTTGGTACCCCTTGCTTCGTTCTGGCCCAGTAACCGAAGCTACTCCATCCACATTTTCAAGCGAACTTTTCATTGATTCTTTGGAATTAACAACCACTTCCATTGGTGCGAGCATACCAGCACCAAAATGATCACTAATTAGTGTGAAACCTTCTCGAGATGGCATGTCTTCTGGGAATGTCGAAAGTGTATCATACGTATATTTGACTTGAGTCGTGAAAATTCCACAGCCAATTAGGATGATTAAAGTAATAATCAAAATACGCACGGGATGTTTTGCAGACATTTCACCAATTTTATGCCAAAAACGGTTTTCTTTGTGGTGTTTCGGTGTTTTCCCTTTTTTCTTTGCACGGGCTTCTTCCATTTCTATTGTTCTTGGGATAAATGGCCAGAATGAAACACGACCAAATAAGCCAAGTAGCGCTGGTACAAGTGTTAACGAAGAAATCATCATAATGAAAATCGCCAAACTAAAAGGTACGGCAAAGTTATGGAACGAACCGTATTCGGCAGCTAAAAGTAGAAGTAACGCCGCCATAACAGTCAAGCCACTAAGCGCAATTGCCCCCGCTGTCCCACTAAAAGCTTCTTTAAATGCTTGGAAACGATTTTTTTCTGTGTGTAAATGGCTTCGGAATCTAGCAATCAAGAATAAACAGTAATCTGTTCCAGCACCAAATAGTAATACGGTCATTATCGAGAGCCCTTGTGAACCATATGTGATAATCCCTTCTTTTGCGAGTAATCCAAGAATCGGGGTAATTACTAAATAAGCAAACCCTACTGCAATCAAAGGAATTAATGCCAAAATTGGCGAACGATAAATAACTAATAAAAAGACTAGAACAAGAAGAACCGTACCAATTAACAGTGAAACATCTGCGTCTTTAAATAATCCGCTCGCATCCACACTGATACCTGCTGGCCCCGTTGTCCGAGCAACTAGTGTGTCATCAGCTGACACTTTCTTCGCAAAAGGATCTTCTCCAATTGTTTCTTTAGCAGTTGTTTCGAGTTGTTTAAAGCTCTCAGCTAGTTGATCTGACGTCGCACTATCTTTCATAATAACGGTTTGAATAAAAGTGGTTCCATCCTTAGAAACTTGTTGTTTTAACGCAACTGGTGGCATTTTATCATATGGAACTGCCATTTTTTGGAAGTCAACTGGGTTTTTAGTTAATTCTTTGCTGTATTTTTGAATATTAGCTAAATCTGCTGTTGTTAAGCCAGTTGAACGATACCAAGTAATAAGTGCGGGCGTCCCGTCTGTCCCAGCAAATTTATCATCAATTAGTTTTTGAGCAACTACTGAAGGCTCTGAACTAGGTAAATCTTTCGCTGCATCGTCTTTGTAATCAGCAGCTTTTGGAAAGAAAAACTGTAAAATAATAATAGCGATAATCCATATACCTAGTGTTATAAATCGACCTTTCTTGCCACCTACAAAACTGGCTATTTTACTTAAAAATCCATCTTTCATTATAAATCCCCCTTTAGTTTGCTTATTTTTTTCGTTTATCAAATGATAAGTGAAACGCCAAAAAAAGAAGCACGCTAAATTATACCTCTTTTTTACAAATGCCAAACATCATTAAATTAATTAATTCATCAATTTGTTCTGTAGTCGTTTGTTTTTGAGCGAAACTACCTTTACCAGAAAATAGTGGGCTAATAGTTGACAAGCAGTATCGTGCAGCCGTTTCAGCACTGACACCCGCGCGCAACTCTCCTGCATTTTCTAAGCGCTCAAAAAATTGTTGAAACGGCATTAAATATGTTTGTTGCCATAACTTATATAGTAAAAACTGATTTTCCGGCTTCATTTCATTAAGAATATCGTGAATCATTAGTAAAATATTAGTCGGATGTTCTTCAATTAACATAATCAACATATCATGTAACTGTTCTTCTTTCGGCTTATTCAATTGTAAAATCGGATGCATTTCCACCTGAATATTCTGCGTCAGTTCACGAACTACTTCAATATAAAGTGATTCTTTATCTTCAAAATGATGATAAAGTGCTGGTTGGGTAATTTTGGCGATTTTAGCAATTTCTCTTGTTGACACTGCCCGGTAACCTTTTTCCATGAATAAATCCCGCGCTGTGTCGAGAATTTTTCTTCTTGTTATTCCTAGTTCTTCTGCCCGAGTTCGTTTCTTTTCCATCATTACCCCACCTTTCTCATTTGTTTGTAGTAAGTAGTTGTATGTTTTTATCAATTAATTTTTGTAAAGTTTCTTTGTGCCATTTCCGTCCTAGAACTCGTTTACTTACAAGATATTTTCCTTCTTCTAGTTCGCCGTCCTCTGTTACCGCACGGATAAATAAACGGTACACCAATTTCTTTTTAACTAGCGCAATTTGTTGAATCGTTTTTGCATCTAAAAAGTGCATTTCTGCGTCACTTAATTTGAAAACAAATGTAAAAATTCCAGCTTCCGTAAAGGCTAAAATAAGCGAGTGGCGTCCTCGCATATGAGGTCCTGCATATAAAAAATCAATTGTTTGAACGTTCAAATGATTATCTTCGCTATATGTTCTTACTTCTTTTTCTAACCGTTCTTTCAAACTAGCAGCCAAAATAAGCGCCTCCCTTGCTGATTTATATTTTACCAGAAAATGCTGGGTTGAAGTAGACTAATTTTAGCAGAAAGTTAAATAAGGTATTTATCTCTTCTACTAAACATGGTAATATCAATCTTGGCATTTAAAAAGTTAGTATAAACGTTATTGCGATTATATAAATATTAAAAAGGAAGTTGGTAAGAGAATGGAAGAACAGCACATCATTGAAACACGAAACGGGAGAACATCATTTTTTGATGGAGGTTTACTGCAATATATTGGTTGGATAATACTTGGCACTTTGGTGACGATTTGTACAATTGGGATTTGCTATCCATGGGCTTTATGCATGGTTTATGGTTGGAAAATTAATCATACTGTTATCGAAGGCAAACGTTTGAAATTCCAAGGATCAGCCTTTGGACTTTTTGGACACTGGATTAAATGGTTACTTCTAACTATTATTACTATCGGAATTTATGGTTTCTGGGTTTTTATTAAGCTAGAAGATTGGAAAGTAAAAAATACGATTTTTAAATAAAAAATAAAAACATCTTACAAATGAGCTTTCGCCAATTGTGAGATGTTTTTTTATGCCCTCGGAGGGAATCGAACCCCCATTTTAAGAACCGGAATCTTACGTGCTATCCGTTGCACCACGAGGGCTTTATGTACAAAGAAAATGTTTACCGTACGAATAATAATTATAGCGAAATTCGTATGTTTTTACAAGCTTTATTTTGAATGAAGAAGCCAGCGCATCCTGAGATTTGCTGGCTTCAATAGTTAATTTACCACTATCCAAATAGATGAACTATCTGGTTTTTCACCTCGTACCCACCATTTTGCTTGGTAGATTTTACCATTGTATGAAACTTTTTCTCCGCCATTATAGGCTTTTTGGGTGTTCCAAACTGGCAATTCGGTGCTGTTTGATTTCCATACATCACTCGTATCTGGTGCGTTACCTTTAGTCCACCATTTCGCTGTGTAAGCTATCCCATTATAATAAATTTGATCGCCTGCATTATAAATTCGATCAGCTTTCCAAGTATTCATTGGGTCTAGTGGTTTAGTTTTGGCTGTGATTTCGTTACTTACTAGTGAACGATTACCTGATGTATCAACTGCATATACTTTGTAGCTATAACTTGTGTCACTTGCTAGCTTTGTATCTTCAAACATCGTGGAAGTCGTTGTTGCGATTTTCGTATTATTTCGATATAGTTCATAATTTTTCACTTCAACATTGTCCGTTGAGGCTTGCCAACAAAGTGCAATAGTAGTGTCTGTTTGTGCATGTGACATTAAACCTTTTGGCGCTGTTGGAGCTTCTTTATCAACGGCTGGTGCTTCTTTCGTTGTTAATTTAGCGCTGTTACTAAGTGAAGATGTATTACCAGAAAAATCTTTTGCGCGCACTGTATACGTATAGGTTGTATTGTCTTTTACAGTTGTATCTTCGTATGCGGAAACTTGACTTTCCCCGATTACTTTTCCATCACGTAAAATTTCATATCCTTTAATTCCTACATTATCCTTAGAAGCAGTCCATGTTAAACTTACTTTTTTAGCAGTGGTTGTTCCTGTTAAATTAGTCGGTTCAGTAGGTGCTTCATTGTCTACAATTGGTTCAATATCAGAATTAATGATGTTTGCGTCGATAACTTGGTAAAATGCATTTCCAGTGTCTGCAATTGACCAAACACCTAAGATAACATAATAACCAGAACGATCATTTGGAATAGTTATTTCTTGTTTTGATAATCTATCCGGTACGCTACCATCAGCTGTAATTGCTGCTAATGGTTCAAAGTCTGCTCGTGTTAAAGGTTTATTTGGATCCCAACCTTTTTTGGTAATAAAATAATCCCAACTACTTGTTCTATGTGGCGCTGTTAAAGTCCATTCTACAGTTAATGGGCCTGATTCTACATCTACTTTTGCCCATCGATCTTGTGTTTGAGCATCTAACAGTGAGTATTTTCCTCCGCCTGCAATTTTGCCATCAACAGGGCCACTTGCTGGAAATCCTTTTGGTGCTTCTACGCTTTGTGGCTCGTACTGTGCTGCCCCGACTCCCGTATTAATCCCTTGATTAGCTAAATATATCCGACTCGCTGGTTTAGATATGTATCCATGAGCAGAGACATTTGTTTCGAAGAGGACGACAGATAATATTGCAACAACAAAAAACATTCCAATTTTTGAAAATTTATTCATGGTGCACCTTCCTTTCAGTATAGTTCATTATACC
The DNA here is from genome assembly GCF_058684075.1 of Listeria sp. MAN/IMW/UF555. Classification (NCBI taxonomy): domain Bacteria; kingdom Bacillati; phylum Bacillota; class Bacilli; order Caryophanales; family Listeriaceae; genus Listeria; species Listeria sp. MAN/IMW/UF555. The sequence continues at coordinate 96,530 of NZ_JBZWZS010000004.1, forward strand.
TTTTTGTTAATTTTTTTAAAAATAGTTTGCTCCAAACTTTATCATTTGACCTAATTTGACCATTCGTGTATGATATAAACAAAGCTAAATTAAAATATACAATTTAACAGGAGGAATCTTGATATGAACTTAATTCCAACAGTAATTGAACAAACTAGCCGTGGTGAACGCGCATACGACATTTATTCTCGTTTATTAAAAGACAGAATTATTATGTTAGGCTCTGCAATTGATGATAATGTTGCTAACTCAATTGTTTCCCAATTATTATTCTTAGATGCACAAGATCCTGAAAAAGATATTTTCTTATATATCAACTCTCCAGGAGGAAGTATTTCAGCTGGGATGGCAATTTACGATACAATGAATTTCGTTAAAGCTGACGTGCAAACTATCGGTATGGGAATGGCTGCTTCAATGGGATCATTCTTACTAACAGCCGGTGCAAATGGTAAACGTTTTGCTCTTCCGAATGCAGAAATCATGATTCACCAACCACTAGGCGGCGCTCAAGGCCAAGCAACTGAAATTGAAATTGCTGCTCGTCATATTCTAAAAATCAAAGAACGTATGAATACTATCATGGCTGAAAAAACTGGGCAACCTTATGAAGTAATCGCTCGCGATACAGATCGTGATAATTTCATGACTGCTCAAGAAGCAAAAGATTATGGTTTAATTGATGACATCATCGTTAATAAATCTGGCTTAAAAGGCTGATTAAATAAAAAAAGTGGGCTTGAAATTACAAGCCCACTTTTTTGTTGCCTTATTTTAAACGTAAAGCAGAATGTTTTCTTCCATAGAATGTATAAACAATAATCCCAAGTACAAACCAAACACCAAACGCAATCCAAGTTGTTTTAGATAAATTAAGCATTAAGTATACACAAAGTAAAAACGAAAGTGCTGGTACCACTGGATAAAACGGTGTCTTAAAGCCTTTTTGATTAAGCTCAGGGTTGCGACGTAAGAAGAAAATTCCGACTGAAACCATCGCAAAAGCAAATAGTGTACCGATATTAATTAATTGTGCCAAATCTTCCATTGGTACTGTCGAGGCAATCAATCCCATTACTGTCGCAAAAATCATTGTATTTCTAACTGGGGTATCGTTCTTGCTGATTTTTGAAAAAGATTTTGGTAGTAGTCCGTCACGTCCCATCGCAAACAATAATCTTGTTCCACCATAAGACATAACAAGCACAACTGTTGTCATTCCAACAATTGCTCCAACTGAAAGCAAGCCTGCAATCCAGTTTTGATTAATCGCTTGAAGCGCAAAAGCAACTGGTGCACTAACTCCAACTAAGTCAGTGTACGGAACAACGCCGGTAAGAACTGCTGATAATAAAATATAAAGCAACGTACAAACTGCCAAGGAAGCGATAATCCCGATTGGCATATTTTTTTGCGGATTTTTTACTTCTTCCGCTGCGCTAGATACGGCGTCAAAACCAATATAAGCAAAGAAAACGGTAGAAGCTCCCGTAATTACACCTTGCACTCCAAATGGTAAAAACGGCGTCCAATTATCTGGCTTCACATAGAATGCACCTACGATAATAAATAAAACAACAACTGCAATTTTTACTAACACCATTATATTATTTACTCTCGTAGATTCGCGAATACCAAAACTAAGTAAAATTCCAATAACCATAACTACTACAAAAGCGAGTAAATCAAAGTAAGTACCTGCGCTTGGGTTATAAGCGGAAGATATAGCTGTTGGAATGTGTAAATCAAAACCCGCTAGCAAGCTCTTCATATAAGATGACCAACCACTTGCAATCGCTGCTACCGCAAGTCCGTATTCCAAAATAAGCGACCAGCCAAGAATCCACGCTACTCCTTCTCCAAATACGTGATAGCTGTATGTATAAGCGCTACCCGCGACTGGCAGTTTTGAAGCGAATTCCGAATAACAAAGAGCCGCCAAACAACAAGCAATGCCTGCAATAATAAATGAAATAATAATTCCTGGTCCCGCTATGACAGAAGCTACCTGTCCTGGAAGAATGAATATCCCACCCCCAACAACCGCTCCAACTCCAAGCATTGTTAAATCAAATGCGCCTAAAGTTTTGTTTAAATGATGTTTATCTGTCGCTGGGTTATGAAAACTCTTTTTTCTGAAAAAAGAATTAACTTTCGTCATAAAAATCCCTCCTACTTATATTCCAATTTTCAGTTAATTTATTTGTGTATTTTTAAACTAACTAGAAAACTATTATTCATACTACCACAAACACACTGAAAAATATACCACATATGTATAACTTTATTTAAAATGTAAAAAATTTTTTAGTGTTGTATTACTTGAAATTACATTTACATCCAATCAGTTTAAATAAAAAAGCTTGAAGACGACAAGTTGTGGTCTTCAAGCTTTATTAATTATTTCCAAGCTCGTGAATATTGTTTTGGCGCTTCGATTGTTTCACCTAACGTTTCAGCAGCCTCTTTAGCAAAATAAGGATTTCGCAATAATTCTCGACCGATGATAATTAAATCTGCTCGTTCGTTGCATAAAATTTCTTCCGCTTGCTCACCTCGTGTAATCAGCCCAAGCGCTCCAGTTGCAATGCCAGCCCCGCGGCGAATTTCATCAGCAAACGGTACTTGATAACCCGGGAAAACTGGTGGTGCTACGTTGACCAAACCACCTGTACTTACATCAATTAATTCCACGCCATCTGCTTTCATCCATTTGGCAAAAGGAATGTGGTCTTCTAATTGCAAGCCGCCATGTGCATAATCAGTAGCGGAAACTCGAACAATAATCGGGCCATCCCATACTTCTTTTACCGCCTTAATAATATCACTTAAAATTTTATAACGATTGCCAGCAGGTCCGCCGTAATTATCTTCGCGACGGTTTGAAATTGGGGAAAGGAACTGATGAATTAAATAACCGTGCGCTGCGTGAATCTCGATTACATCAAAGCCAGCTTCCTTAGCCCGGTACGCTGCCCGTTTAAAATCAGCGACAACTTCTTTAATTGCTTCTTTCGTAAGTTCTACTGGTTTAGCAGATTTTTCGTCAAAAGGAATTGCAGAAGGAGCTACAATTTCGCCTGGTAAAACAGCTTTTCGACCAGCGTGCGCTAATTGAATACCTGCTTTTGCTCCGTGATAATGAAGGCCATCCACAAGTCGTTTTAAAGCTGGAACTTGCTCATCATTCCATAAGCCTAAATCAAATTCAGAAATTCTACCTACTTCTTGAACCGCAGTAGCCTCTAATATTACAAGACCGGTACCGCCAGCTGCTCTTGAAACGTAATGCGCAAAATGAAAGTCTGTTGCGATCCCGTCTTTATTTTCTACTGAATACATACACATTGGCGACATAACAATTCTGTTTTTTAGCGTTACATCTTTTAATTTATATTCTGAAAATAATTTTGACATTCTAATTCGCATCCTTTTCTTTTAATTAACTATTGCTAACTTTTAACCCTACTTGCGCTGGAGTTTCACCGCTTCTAAGTCGTTCTGCAATTTGATCCAGTTTGCGAAGACGATGGTTAATGCCTGATTTACTTACTTGACCAGTTGTTAGCATTTCACCTAACTCTTTTAAAGTAACATCTTCATTTGCAATCCGAAGCGCGGCAATTTCACGCAGTCGTTCTGGTAAAGCTTCAAGTCCAACTGTCGACTGGATATACTTAATGTTATCAATTTGCCTAACAGCAGCGTTAATAGTTTTATTGAGATTCGCTGTTTCACAGTTAACTAACCTATTCACTGAATTTCGCATATCGCGCATAATCCGAACATCTTCAAAATGAAGAAGCGCACTAGTTGCACCAATAATACTTAAGAATTCCGTGATTTTTTCCGCTTCTTTCAAATAGGTAATAAAACCGTTTTTCCGTTCAAGGGTTCGCGCATTGAGATCGAATTGATTCATTAAAGCGCAAATCGCCTCATTATGCTCCTCATAAACAGAAAAAATTTCTAAATGATACGATGAAGTTTCCGGGTTATTAACTGATCCACTTGCCAAAAAGGCTCCACGTAAATAAGCACGTTTGGCGCTCCTCTTCTTAACAAATCCCCTATCAATTGACTTAGTAAACGTCATTGGAGGTTCAAGAATTCGTAAATCTTCTAAAATCCCTCGCGTGCCAGACTTTAATCGCACAATATAGACATTATTTTTTTTCAGTTTCATTTTGCGACGTACTAGAAGTTCAATTGGCACTTCATACAAATCTTTTAGTAATTGGTACATTCGTCTAGCTATAGCTGCATTCTCTGTTTGGACATCCATTATAACTAATTGATTCGAAAACGAGATTGCGCCATTCATTCGAATAAAAGCTGCGAGTTCCACTTTTGCATCGCTATCACTTACGTTCATATGGGTTAATTCTTTCTTCGTTTCCGATGCAAATGACATGGCTTACTCACTCCTTTTCATTATTTTTATTAGGCAACATTGCTAAAAGCGCATCCGCCACCTTATCAGCTGCGTGGCGCACAAGGCCATCTTCTGTAGAAAGAAAATCTTGATAAATAGCTTCTACTCCAAGTTTTTCCATTTCTTCCGCATTATGCTCCACTTGCGCCACATCTTCAGGAAATAGTAATTCTTTTGGAACAGTTGTAGTGTTAATTAACGTTTTATCGATAAAAGATTTACCAACATGTTCGTGGATGACTTTAATATGATCCGCATCTGAGAAAAAGTCTGTTTCCCCAATTTGCGTTAAAATGTTCGTAATGTATACTTTCTGGGCTTTACTTGCTGTAATTTCTTCAGCTAATTCTTCTAATAATAAATTAGGTAAAATACTTGTATATAAGCTTCCAGGACCAATAACAATCAAATCTGCTTCTTTAACTGCTTCTACTGCTGTTGGATATGGTTTCACATTTTCTGGTTCTATAAATACTCGATTAATGTGTTTGCCTTGAAGTGGAATAAGCGACTCGCCGTGGACAATTGATCCATCTTCCATTTCTGCATTTAAAATAAGTGGTTGGTCGGTTGCTGGAATGACTTTACCACGAATTTTTAGTACGGTAGCAAGAACATTTATTGCATCAACGTAACTATCATTAAGTTGCGATAATGCCGTCAAAATCAAGTTACCAATCACATGACCTGATAAATCCCCATCTACAGCAAAACGATATTGGAACAAGTCTACTACACGCGGATCAACATTAGATAAAGCAAGCATGACGTTACGAATATCTCCAGGAGGAAGAACGTCCATTTGTTCGCGAATTTTACCAGAACTACCGCCATCATCAGCAACTGTAACAATCGCTGTTAAATGAATCTCTTTTTTCTTAAGCCCTTTTAAAACGACTGGGAGACCTGTTCCGCCGCCTATAACGACTACTTTCGGCTTCGTTTCTTTGCTCATATTAGCGTTCCTTTCTACGTTTCATATCTCGGTGTGAAATCGTTGTTTCATATTTTTGCTGGATTGCTTTACCAACATATTCTGTTAAAGCAACAGAACGATGCTGTCCTCCCGTACATCCAATTGCAATCACAAGCTGCGTTTTTCCTTCTCGTTTGTAAAAAGGAAGAGTAAACATTAATAAATCAACTAATTTATCTAAAAACGCCATTGTTTCTGGCCATTTCATCACGTACTCATAAACATCTTCATCAAGCCCTGTCAGTGGGCGCATCTTATCAATATAATGCGGATTTGGTAAGAAACGAACATCAAATACTAAATCTGCATCAATTGGAATACCATATTTAAAGCCAAACGACATTAATTGGACATTAAAAACATCCTTGTCTTCTGTTTGAAATTCATTGTTAATTCGTTCTCTAAGTTCACGCGGCGCCATATTGGAAGTGTTAATTACTAACTGCGAGCGCCCTTTTAAATCACTAAGCAGTTCACGCTCAGCATTAATTCCGTCAAGCACAGAACCATTAGGCTCCAGTGGATGGTGGCGGCGTGTTTCTTTATAACGCGAAACAAGCACCTTATCATCAGCCTCTAAAAAGAGGATTTTCGTTGTTATAAAATTGGTATTATCTAGTTCATCTAGCGCTGGTTCAATGGAGTCGAAAAACTCACGACCACGAAGATCCATTACGAGCGCGATTTTATCCATCTTATCGCTTTCTTTCATTAACTCCCAAAATTTCGGAAGCAAACTTGGCGGTAAATTATCTACACAAAAATAACCGAGATCTTCTAAAGACTGCATTGCAACTGTTTTCCCTGCCCCAGACATCCCAGTAATAATTACTAATTTTAATTGTTTAGAAGCCATATACGCCTCATCCTTTCGCACAAATAATATCTACCTTTCATTTTAGCACACTTCCCACTAGAAAATCCCGGAAAAGTCTCTAAATAGAGTTTCCGGGATTTTTCTTTTTTAAGCTTCGATATATTGCATCAAATCAGCTTTTACTTTTTCAAGTTTTTGCGTGCTTTCTGCTTCATTTTCACCGCGAATGCTAAAATAGAATTTGATTTTCGGTTCGGTGCCTGATGGACGCAAGCAGAACCATGAACCATCTTCAAAATAACATTTAATTACATCTGCGGTCGGTAATTGAATCTCTTCAGTTTTACCTGTTTCAATCCAAGTAGTTTCGCTTCTTAAATAATCTTCCGCGCGCTCAATTCGGAAACCGCCCATGCTTGTAGGAAGTTGCTCTCTAAAGCCACTTGTAATTTCTTTAATGCGCTCTGATCCATCTTTTCCACTTAAAGTGAGCGAAACTAAATCTTCTTTATAATAACCAAATTCAGCATAAATTTGTTCTAACTCTTCTAGCAAAGTCCGCCCTTCCGTTTTGCTCACAAGCGCCACTTCAGAAATCGCGAGAACTGCCTGAATAGCATCTTTATCACGAGTAAACGACTTAACCATATAACCATTACTTTCTTCATAACCAAATTCAAATGTATGCTTCCCTGTTTCCTCAAAATGCTTGATTTGTTCCGCGATAAATTTGAACCCTGTTAAAACTTCAATCATCTGTGCACCAAAGTGTTTCGCGATTTCCGTCCCAAGATTACTTGTTACAATTGATTTTAAAACAGCCGCATTTTCTGGTAGTTCATTTTGCGCTTTCTTTTGTTTTAACAAGTAATGTAAAATTATCGCACCAATTTGATTACCGGATAAAATCTCATATTCCCCGTCATTATTCCGTACTGCAACTCCTAAACGGTCAGCATCCGGATCAGTTCCTACTAATATATCGCCATCATGTTTTTTGCCATATTCAATTGCGAGCGAAAATGCTTCTTTATTTTCTGGATTAGGTGATTTTACAGTACCGAAATCAGGGTCGTTCACAAATTGTTCCTCTACTTTAACGATATTCGTGAAGCCGACACTTTCAAGCGCAGGAACGCCTAAAATCCCTCCTGTACCATGTAATGGCGTGAAAACAATTTTCAAATCCTTACCACGTTCTTGCACCAACTCATTATTAACAATTACTTCTTTTAACTTTTCCAAATAAGGACGGTCCACTTTTTCACTAATTATTTCAAGTAAACCTTTTTCAATTAATTCGTCTTGGTCTGCTACTTCTACAGAAAAAATATCTTCCACGGCACTTATGTAATCTATTACGGCACTTGCACCAGTTGGCGGCATTTGACCACCGTCTTCTCCGTAAATTTTATAGCCATTATATTCTGGTGGATTATGGCTTGCTGTAATTACTATCCCACCAAATGCATTTAAAAATCGAACTGCAAAAGAAAGTTCTGGTGTTGGTCTAAGCGCATCGAACACATAACTTTTAACACCATGGTGCCCTAGAACAGCCGCTGATTCAAAGGCAAATTCACGTGACATATGACGAGGATCATAAGCAATAACAATTCCGCGCTTTTTAGCCTCTTCACCGTTTTCAGCTACAAATTGCGCTAAACCAAGTGACGCTTTTCGAATGGTATAGATATTCATCCGATTTGTTCCAGCTCCTAGAACACCACGCATCCCCGCCGTACCAAATTCCATATTACGATAAAAACTATCTTCTAATTCTTTTTCATTCTTTTCTATATCTACTAATTGTTTTTTTAGCGACTCATCTAATTCTTTATTTGTAATCCACTTTTGGTATTCCACTTGCCAGTTCATTCCCGACACTCCTTCACATTATGCTACTTTCATTTTTATCATTCTTAGCTTTCAACCGCAAAACGAAAAGCTGTTTTCGATTTAAATGGTTGGTCTGGTCTTAATACGATATTGCCGAATCCTTCATGATTAATCGCATCCACCAATCCTTGTGTTTCCATCGTGATACCCGCATATTTCGGTACTGGTTTGTTTTGAATAGAAAAGTTACCAGTTAGACTATTAGCTGTATAAATTAACACGGAGTCAGCTTCTGTTTCCATTTCTACTCGCCGCCCCGACTGCGTATCAAACAACACTGCATCAGGTCGCCCGTTTTCATGTTTTAGAATAAAGGCATGATCCAGTCCACTGCCAACTAGTTTTATTTGTTCGTCTTGACTCCTAGTAATTTCAGCAATTTCACGACCTGCTCGCAAGTCAAAAATAGTATTTTCTGTCGGCACGATAGCTCCAGTTGGCAAAGATTCATTATTTATTGGCAGAAACGCCTCACTACTCACCCAAAGTTGGTGCGATAACACATCTGTACCAGCCTCGCCTGTTAAATTAAAATAAATATGATTGCTTGGATTATAAATAGTTGGTTTGTCCGTTTTTGCTTCATAGTGAATTAGCCATTCGTTCTTATTATTCAGTGTATAAGTCATTGTAGCATCAATATTCCCGGGATAGCCGTTTTCGCCGTCTGCCATGTGGTATGTAAACGTCATAATCACTTCATCTAATTTCTCTTCGACCGAAACATCCCAAAGCTTTTTACTAAAATTAAGCTTCCCGCCATGACGATGGTTAGCGCCTTCATTTTGCGTTAATTGAAACTTTTTACCATCCAAAGAAAATTGACCTTTAGTGATACGCCCAGCCACCGGACCAAGCGTTGCACCAAAGTACGGCGAATATGCTAAATAATCCTCTAAATTCGAAAAACCTAGGCTAATATTAGCAAATTCACCAAATTTATCTTTCGTTTCAATGGAAGTAACAATCGCGCCATAATTTAAAACGCTCATTTTCATCCCATGGTCATTTATTAATGTCCATTGCCATACATCATTTTCTTCCAACTGTCCAAAATGTTCTTTTAATACTTTGATATAAACCACATTCTTTCGTAGTTATTAATAGCCATTTGGATGTGACACGTGCCAGTTCCAAGCAGTAGCAATAATATCTTTTACATCCGTATACGTTGGTTGCCAGCCAAGGATTTCACGCGCTTTATCGCTAGAAGCAACAAGCGTCCCTGGGTCACCAGCCCGGCGCGGTACCACTTCAGCTGGAATTTCTTTACCAGTTACAATTCGAGCTGCTTCAAGCATTTCTTTCACTGAAAAGCCATTGCTGCTGCCGAGGTTGAAAATATTACTTTCTCCACCTTTTTTCAAATATTCAAGCGCGCGGATATGCGCATCAATTAAATCTTCTACTTGAACATAATCACGAATACATGTACCATCAGGTGTATTATAATCATCGCCATAAATTGCTAATTTTTCTCGTTGACCAAGAGCAACTTGTAAAATAATCGGTACTAAGTGAGTTTCTGGTTTATGATCCTCACCAATTGATCCATCCGCTTTTGCACCAGCGACATTAAAATAACGTAACGCGACAAACTTCATTCCATAAGCTTTATCGCACCATTTCATCATTTTTTCCATAATTAGCTTTGTCTCACCGTAAGTGCTTTCTGGACTTGTCGGCATATCTTCTGTGATTGGAACTCGCTCTGGTTCCCCGTATGTCGCAGCACTAGAAGAAAATACAATATGTTTAACACCATATTGTTCCATAACTTCTAAAAGAACTTGCGTACCGTAAACATTATTATTCAAATATTCTAAAGGAACTTCCATTGATTCACCAACAAGCGAACTCGCGGCAAAATGAATCACACTATCAATAGACTCTTTTTCAAAAACAGTACTTAAAAAAGCTTTATCCCGGATATCACCTTCATAAAATTTTGCTTTTTTGTGAATAGATTCCTTATGACCTGTCCTTAAATTATCTACCACAACTACCTCATAACCTCGATTAATCAGCTCATCTACAGCATGAGAACCAATATAGCCCGCTCCACCAAGTACAACAATACTCATCATTTATCTCTCCTAACTAGTCTTTGTATTTCATTTTACACTACCCAGGTCAAGGTAGTCACGCAAAAAAATGGACCTAAGATAAATAATCTTTAGATCCATTTTTGTTTTTTTATTATTTAGCTGCTTCTGCTTCCAAAGCTTCTTTTAATTCTTCTACATATTTTTGCGCATTTTGTCCAGCAAGTCCACCATCACCTGTAGCTGTTACGATTTGGCGTAAGCTTTTCGCACGTACATCCCCCGCTGCAAAAATACCAGGAAGATTTGTACGCATTTCTTCGTCTGTTACGATATATCCTTCTTCATCAGTAATACCTAGACTTAAAAATGCTTTCGTAAGTGGTACAAGCCCAACATAGATGAAGACACCATCTACTGGCATAATTGATTCAGAACCGTCAACAGTAGAAACGAGTTTGACGCTAGTAACTTTTTTGCCATCGCCAATAATTTCTTCTACCGTGTTATTCCAAATAAAATCAACTTTTTCATCTTTAAAAGCACGATCTTGTAGAATTTGTTGTGCACGTAATTTATCACGACGGTGTACAATTGTTACTTTATCTGCATAGCGAGTCAAATAAGTTCCTTCTTCAACTGCCGAGTCACCGCCACCAACAACGACTAACTCACGATTTTTAAAGAATGCTCCATCACAAACTGCACAGTAAGAAACGCCGCGTCCGCTAAGCTCTTCTTCACCAGCTGCGCCAAGTTTACGGTGTTCAGCTCCAGTTGCAATAATAATCGCACGGGCTTTATACGTTTTCGATCCTGCTGTTACAGTTTTAAATTCTTTGCCGTCAATAACTTCTTTAATATCACCATAAGCGTACTCAGCGCCGAATTGTTTCGCCCCGCTAAGCATCTTGTCGGATAAATCTGGTCCTAAAATACTGTCAAAGCCAGGGTAATTTTCTACCTCTGCTGTATTTACCATTTGTCCGCCTGGTACACCACGTTCAATCATTAATGTATCTAAATCTGCACGGGAAGTATATAAAGCCGCTGTCATTCCAGCAGGTCCCGCCCCAATAATAATCACATCATAAATTTTTTCTTCACTAGCCATCCTTTTGCCCTCCTCATTAATGTGTATACAATAGTTAGTCTAAATTAATCCTAATACGGAATAGCAAAAAGGTCTATTTATCTGCTCAGAACTTGCTCAATATCTCTTGCGCACTTGCTACATTCAAATTCATCTACCGAAGCGAGTTTCATTTCAGGTAAAAATATTTTTGCGATCGCGCTAGCAACCGTTTCAATCGTATAGCGACCAAGAATGAGCTCTTTTCTATTTTCCATCAAGACTAATGAAAAAACCGTTTCGTATAAAGAAAGATTTTCTTCATTTAACAAAAGCCCATTTTCTCGTAAAATAGTCATTGCTTTCATAATTAAGTAGCAGTTCTGTTCTACGTTCCCATCTGGAAAATAATCAAAATCGGTAAACATCAAGTGCTCCATATACGACCAACTACTCATATCAAGCAGTGGATGAAATAGGACAAATTCCGGTCGATTTCCCGAGACTGTCATCGCATAGACTCCAAGAAGATGCGTCATATCACTTTCCGCTTGAAGCATTTCTAAAACTAAACGAGTATCATTGGTTAAATCCGCCTCTTGCTCCCAAGGAAATCTAGTATCTTCATATAAATCGCACTCTAAAAAGGAATGCCAAAACATTTTCGCCTCTTCAACTTCATCTAAATAATATGCTGATTTTGCGCGATAATAATAGTATTTACTACGCTCCGTAACTTCCAAATCCGCCACTTGTTCAAGTAAATCATCTGCTTCTTCGTAGTCGCCCATCATCGCATGAATTAAGCCGATTTTTTCTTTATGATGCGAGAGAACTGGCAAAACATCCCGCAACTCCGAGTAAAGTGAGTCAGCTTCTTCCCGATTACCTTTATAAAAATGATAAATAAACAAGTCACATAAACCCAATAAATTCCCCGGGTTTCTTGCAATTAAATCGCTTAATACCTTAACGCCTTCCTCTTCTTTTAATTGCTCAAAATAAAGTGCAGCTAGCTGATTATAGGCAGGCCAAAAGTTCGGTTTCTCATCAATAACTTTTTTCAAAATATCACATGCAGAAGCACTATCTTCTTCCGCTAAATAACGATTAATTTCTTTCTTATATGAATAAAATTCCTGTTCTAATTTAGAAAAACCATTTTCAATTGTTTCACCAAATGGCGTTTCTTCGAGTAATACTTCAATTAAATCTTTAGCTTCTTCGGCATAGTCTCCATCAGCTGCTATTTCTAAATAACGACTTGCATATTGAAGCGCCCTACGATAATCTTTCATATAAGCAAAATTATTGGCTATAAAATAATAGCAGTATTCCATATTACCAAGACGTTTTTCCATTATCTCTCTTAGTAATTGATTTGATTTATGAAATTGACCGATCTCCGTATAGCAAATTGCTAATTGACAAAGTATCACTGGCTCTCCAGGTTCAAGTTCTGACGCTCGTACTAGATAACGAATCGCTTCTTTGATTCTTTGCTCACGAAACGCTTCTACTCCACGCTCAAAATAAAATTGACCATTTGGATAAAATGGATAAATTTTTGCAGTTGTTTTTTTGTCTTTTTCCATTTTCCCACCTCCAACAATATCCTTATTCTTCTGAGTATAACATAGAATTTATTTCTTTGGGCAAGAAAAAAAGCTACTCTGATTTCACTCAAAAGCAACTTTTTCTTTTATTACTAAAGGATTTCCATATGCAAAACTTTCTGGCGGAACATCCTTCGAAACGACTGCCCCAGCAGCAACAATCGCCCCGTCCCCTATTTCGATTCCAGGAAGAATGGTTACATTTGCCCCAACCATCACATTCTTACCAATAACGACTTCTCCAACATGATACTCAGACAACAAATATTCATGTGTCAAAATTGTCGTATGATAGCCAATAATAGAATTTTCTCCAATCGTAATCTTCTCAGGAAAAAATAAATCCGGCATAACTTTATAGGCAATAGCAGTTTTCTTACCAATTTTCATTCCAAGACAAGCACGGTAAATATTACGTTTACCACCCATCCAAGGAAAAAAACGTCCAAATTCAACTACTACAGTATTCTTTACGACTTTCCAAAAAGAAATGGTTTTATAAACCTGGAAAAGCGTGTTGACTTTCTCATCCGGCGCCTTAAACCTATTCAGCCGTCTCAAAATTTATTCCTCGTCCCTTACAATAGCAAGCAGGTCACTCATTTTTTCTAACATAAAGTCTGGTTGGAACTGCGCCAAATGTTCTGGACCTTTAATCGCCCATGCTACTCCAGCAGTTAACGTTTCCGCATTTTTCCCAGCTTCAATATCATGATAATTATCACCAATCATAATGGCTTCTTCTTTCGTTGCATTTAGCAGAGAAAGAGCCATCTCAATACCTTCTGGATCTGGTTTTGCATTAGATACTTGATCTAACCCAATCACCACTTGGAAAAATTTATCCAAGCCAGTCACTTTAAGACCTCGCATAATCGTATCGTACATTTTCGTCGATACAATTCCTAGTTTATAATCTTCTTCATATAAAGCTCGAATCGCTTCATACACTCCATCATACTCTAAAATTAAATCATCATGATGTTTCAAGTTATATTCCCGGTAAAACACACGCATTTCTTCCGCATGTGCTGGATTTATTTCCCGAAACGTTTCCATTAGCGAAGGACCGATAAACGGTAAAATATCTTCTCTTGTAAAAACGCGGTCAGGTAAGAATTCTTGTAATGTTGCTTGGAAAGTTTTAATAATCAACTCATTCGTATTTATCAGTGTCCCATCTAAGTCAAATAACAATGTAGTAATTTTCCCAGTCATAATTTCTTCCTTTCTTATACAAACTCGAAAATCTCCAACTTTTTATTTCTTTTTAGCTACTTTACCCAATTTATCTTCCATATAATACGGCGGATTCATTTTCACGCGACGATAAATAATTAAACCAATGGATAACACAATTAGCAGTAAAGATAAAACCTGTGAAACTCTAAAGTCGCCCCACATTAAACTATCTGTTCGCATTCCTTCGATAAAGAATCTTCCGAACGAGTACCAAATTACATAACTAAGAAAAAGTTCCCCACTACGTATCTTGGTCCGACGAATAATTAATAACACGATAAAACCAAGAACATTCCATAAACTCTCGTATAAGAATGTCGGCTGATAATAAGCACCATCTATGTACATCTGGTTGATAATAAACTCTGGCAAATGTAAGCCCTCAAGAAATGCTCGAGTCGTTTCCGCCCCATGAGCTTCTTGGTTCATAAAATTACCCCAACGACCAATAGCCTGAGCAATAATCAAACTAGGTGCAACAACATCCGCAAGTTTCCAAAACGAAATTTTCTTAATCCGCGAGAAAATGACTGCAGTTAGCACGGCACCAATTAACGCACCATAAATCGCGATTCCACCATGCCAAATCTTCACTATTTCGCCCAAATTATTCTTATAAAAATCCCACTCAAAAATAACATAATAAATGCGGGCACTAATAATCGAAATTGGAATCGCCCATATTAGTAAATCCACAATAATTTCTTTGTCCATTTTACGTTTATTTGCTTCACTAAGCGCAAGAAGTAACGCAATTACAACAGCTGAAGCGATAATAACTCCGTACCATTTTACGGAAATACTACCAATTTGAATCGCCACCGGATCAAGTGGCTGAACACCATTACCCATAATTCCCCTACTTTCAAAAAAAGACAACTCCGCAACCAAACAAGATTATCGTACTGTTTGTTTAGGCTGCGGAGAACTTTTCTCTATTTATTTAATCATTCATGCTACTATTATGACCTATTAAATTGTTTAGGTCTTGTGTAAATTGTTCTGCCGCATTGTAGCCCATATTTTTCAAACGGAAATTCATTGCTGCTACTTCTATAATAACAGATAAATTTCGCCCTGGACGAACAGGAACAGTAATTTTTGGAATGTCCATATCAAAGATTTTAGTCTTCTCTTGGTCCAACCCAACGCGATCATAATGCTTATCTGGGTCCCAGTTTTCAAGGTGCACAACGATAGTAATTTTTTTACTGGAACGTACAGCTCCTGCTCCAAATAAAGTCATTACATTAATAATTCCGAGGCCTCGAATCTCTAGTAAATGCTCGATAATTGCTGGCGATGAACCGATGAGCGTCATTTCATCTTCTTGACGAATTTCTACATTATCATCCGCTACGAGTCTATGTCCGCGTTTTACAAGTTCGAGCGCGGTCTCACTCTTACCAACACCACTACTACCTGTAATTAAAACGCCAAGTCCGTAAATATCTACTAAAACACCATGCATTGAGATAACAGGTGCCAGTCTGCTTTCTAAATAGTTCGTAATATAAACGGATAAACGCGTAGTCTTTAAGCGCGAACGAAGAACTGGAATATCTGCTTCTTTCGCTGCTGCTACTAATTCTTTCGGCACTTCTAAATTTCGAGAAATCACAAAAGCAGGCGTCCGTTTCGTACACATTTGCTTATATCTTTTAAGTCGTTCTTCCGGCTCCATACCTTCTGAAAAAGAAATTTCCGTCATTCCAAAAAGCTGCACACGGTCTTCTGGATAATACGAGAAAAATCCAGTAAGTTCCAAACCAGGCCGAGATAAATCACTTGTTAAAATTGGTCTTTCAAGTCCCGTTTCTGAACAAATTAGCTCTAAATTAAGTCGTTCCTTTAAATCCTTTACCGTAACCGATTTTGTCATGCAAGTACCTCCAAATGAATTATAAAAGTCCATTACTGTTCGCTACAAAATATTGTTTAGAAAGCTCCTTATCATTTTAGCACTTTAGAGAGAATCAAGCTACCTCTTTCTTCCCAAATGGCTCTACACAGCAAAACCAGCTACATTTAAAAGGCCGTTTGAAGCCTAAAAATGTAACTGGAATGTTTAATTTTCTTTATTACCCCATAAAACGGAATTAATAATCATGTTTGCAAAAGCCATAATTGCTGCAATAATCAACGCTGTACCAAAACCATCAATTTGGAAAGAATCTCCAATAAAGAAAGTAGTCATTTCAAGCATAATTGCATTAATCACAAAGGTGAAAAGCCCAAGTGTAAATATATTAATCGGTAAAGTTAAAAGGAGTAAAATAGGTCTAATTAGCATATTAAGAATTGCTAATATAAAACTCGCTAGTAGCGCCGTCGTGAATCCATCTACGTGGAAACTTGTAAAGAATCCAGATAATGCTACAAAAAGCACCGAGTTAATGATTACGCCTATAATCCAACGCATATTTTAGTTCACTCCCATTCTGATTCAGGTGTTGCTTTTGGCATAATAATCGCAGCTAGAATATAAAGTAAAATCCCAGTACCTAAGAATAGAACTGATCCAGCCCAAATTAAACGAATGATTGTTACTTCAATACCAAAGTATTCTGCAAGCCCACCACAAACACCAGCAAACATTTTTTGTGATGAAGATTTATATAACTTTCTCATTGTTTTCCCTTCCTTTCATTTTATTAAACGTTCTTTGTTTCGAGTTCAGAAACTTTGATAATTCCATTTCCTACTTTCGCTTGAAGTGTTGCCATGCTTATTTCTTCTGCATTTTGAGTGAAAACAAAAGTTCTTTCTGCGTCATCCCAAATTTTTGCATTTTTTAAGTCGAAGTAAATTTTTTCTTTTTTCGTTCCTAGTGTTCCATCAACATTCCACGTTGGCGGGATTTGAATCCGAATATCGCCATTTGGTGCTTCTAAATCTGCAGCTGAGGAAGTTTCATTTTCGAGAATATATTCAACATCCCCTTGAGCCGCCTTAGCAATTGTTGTATGGAAATTACCTTGAAGAGCAATGTCTCCTTTAGCAGTAGACATATCTACATTTTCAACAGAGCTACGTTTGAAGAAAATTTCACCGTCTTTGGATTCCGTGCTGAGGAATTTACCACTAGCTCCTGAAGAACGAATATCACCGTGACGTGTTTTGATAATAGCATCTTCTGCAGCTGTATCATCATATTTCAAATTACCATTAAGTAATTGAATTTTTACTTGTTCATATAAACGTTTTGGAATAGTAACAACTAAATCTGTTTTTAGTAATTCATTTTTTGATTCAAAAGTGAAACTATCTGGTGAAATGTCTAGCATTGTTTGGCTAAAGAAGTAATCCCAGAGTTTTTCTTCACTTAATTGACGAATGGAGCGTGCTTTTTCGTGTACAGCTAGTACGGCACGAATTTTCATTTGATCTTTGTCCCAAGAACGGATAATAACATCTCCGGTAGCTACTCTAATTGTAAAAGAGCGGAAAGTTGCATCGTCAAAATTGAATTCTCGCACTGGACGAGGACGAGCTTCTTTTCTTCTTGCTCCGTGATGGATTGGTTCTGGTCTAACTGGTTTTTGTCTGTTGTGATGACGGCTATTTCTCATCGCTTCTCGCACTTCCTGTCTCGCTTCATTACGGTCAGCGTGGCGTCTTCTTTTTTCATCAACGCGGCGGCGGTGCCGTTCAAGTACTTCCTCATTACTTGTATCAGAAGAAGGAATCACAAACAAGGCAACGATGTAAGCAATAATCGCAATACCGGTTTTCATCGTAATAATCGTGATGATAATATAGATAAGGCGTAGAAGTGTGGCATCTATTCCTAGAAATTCGGCTAGTCCGCCAAAAACACCGCCGACTTTCCGGTCCACTCTTGATCTTCTTAATTTTTTATCCATGTTAGCTCTTCCTTTCTTATTTCTATGTAAAATCTAGCGCGCTTTCTCCGCGCTAGATTTCAATTTATTATTTTGCATCACGAATCTTAACGGAACCTGTAGTTGCTTCTGCTTCGATTTTTAGTGAAGAATCAGCTGCTGTTGGTAGTTTAGTAAATACAATTGATTTACTTACTGATTCAGTTTTTGATTGAAGTACTTCGGCATCTTTTAAGTCTAAATATAGTTTTCCAAGGTTTGTATGGAAGCGACCATCTACACCAATAGTTGTTGGTACGATTACTTCGATATTACCGGCACCCGTTTTAGCTTTTAAGAAAGTAGCTTCATTACCAGTTAGCTGATAATTAACGTTACCATTTTTAGTTTGCAAGTTTGTTGAGTAATAATTACCTTTTACTGCTACATTACCGTTAAATGTTTTAAGTGCTACATCACGGATTTCACCATTTTGGATACGAACATTCCCATTAATCGATTCAATTTCAGCTAAAGTAGCGTTTAGTGTACCAATGCTAACATTACCGTTTGTTGTTTTTACAAATAAATCACGGCCTGATAATTCATCCATATGGAAATTACCATTCAGCATTTTTACAGAAACATAATCATACTCACGACGAGGCAAGTACACAGTTAAATTCGTAACGATTTGTTTCGATGTTGATTCAAAACGCAATGTTTCTTCATCTACACGTAAAGTCGTTTTATCAAAAAAGATTTTAAGTGCTTCATCTTCTGGATATTCTTTGAAAAGTTTAATCATCGCGTGAACTTTAATATCATTTGAGTCGGATGGTTTAAATTCAACATTACCATTAGCAATTTCAAATTCTAAAATTGAAAGCGTTGTGTCGTGGTAAATGAAATCACGTTCAATCTTAGTAGATGTAAGAAATGGAAACGGCATATCTTTTACTTGTTTAAATGCGCTGTTTAGGAAAGAACCGATTTTCTCACCAGCTTGTGATAAGTCATTGACCATATTGCGCATGGAGTCTTCACGGTCTTTAGAAGAATTTTCATTTCCTTCTTCTTGGTGCTCATGGTTTTCTGGAGTTGGTTCTGGGCGTCTCTTACGGCTTTTCGGAGCAGTGTAAGGATTTCCTTCATTGTTCCAACCTTTACTATAATCATAAGTTGGTTCTTCTTCCGGTTCTTCAACACGTTCTTCTCTTGGTGCTGTAGAACGACGGATATTTTCTTTTGCTGCGGATTTACCTTCTTTTTTAGAAATATTTTCAAGTAGGGTAAGGGCCTCTTCAGTAGAAATGATACCTTGTTTCACTAATTCGAGAATACGTTTACGTTCATTTTCCATTTTCATTTCCTCCTAATTTTTCGGTTTAGCTATTTTAGGCTTGCTTCATGTGCAAGTAATCTATCTGTTTTATCTATGACTCTATTATGAAGGAAAAAATAATTTCTGTCATACAACCAGAGGATGATTATTTGTTTAGACTTTGGGTGGTTTGGTCTTCGGCACAAGAAAAAAATCCCGCTTATTAAAATATAAGCGGGATTTAGATTTATTTTTTCTTAGCTGTTGCAATACGTTCTTCTGTGCGTTCTTTGTCACGTTCTAAAATTGGTTTTAAGTATTTGCCTGTGTATGATTTTTTAGAACGAGCAATTTTTTCTGGTGTGCCAGTTGCGATAATTTGACCGCCGCCATCGCCACCTTCTGGACCTAAGTCAATCAAGTAGTCAGCTTGTTTAATAACATCTAAATTATGTTCAATAACAAGAACTGTATCGCCGTTTTCTTCTACAAGTCTTTGTAATACTTTTAGTAAACGGCCGATGTCATCTGCATGGAGTCCAGTGGTTGGTTCATCAAGGATATAGAATGATTTACCGTTGCTGCGTTTATGAAGTTCGGACGCTAGTTTCACACGTTGCGCCTCACCGCCAGAAAGAGTTGTTGCAGGTTGACCGAGACGAATATAGCCAAGTCCCACATCGACAATAGTTTGCAGTTTGCGAGCAATTCGCGGTTGGTTAGTGAAATATTCTAACCCTTCTTCCACAGTCATTTCTAGCACTTCGGCAATGTTTTTCCCTTTGTAGCGAATATCCAAAGTTTCGCCATTATAGCGTTTACCATGACAAACTTCACAAGGTACATAAACATCTGGTAAAAAGTGCATTTCGATTTTTATGATACCATCGCCCTTACATGCCTCACAACGACCGCCTTTTACGTTGAAGCTGAAACGGCCTTTTTTGTAACCACGGACTTTGGCTTCATTGGTACTCGCAAATAAATCACGAATATCATCAAACGCTCCAGTATAAGTTGCTGGATTAGACCTTGGTGTTCTACCGATTGGAGATTGATCGATATTGATGATTTTTTCTAGGTTTTCGATTCCTTTTATTTCTTTATGTTCACCTGGTTTGGCGTGATTTCGATTAAGTTTTCTCGCTAGCGCTTTTCTTAGTACTTCATTGACTAGTGAGCTTTTTCCGGAACCGGATACCCCAGTCACACATGAAAAAGTAGCTAGTGGTATTTTGGCATTTACATTTTTTAAGTTGTTTGCTTTAGCTCCGACGATTTCTAATTCAAGTCCGTTTCCTTTTCTTCTTTTGGCAGGAACAGGAATGAATTTTTTGCCGGAAAGATAATCCCCGGTGATAGAGTTTTTGTTCTTCGCCACTTCTTCTGGCGTTCCGGCTGCAACAATTCGCCCGCCATGTTCTCCAGCACCTGGACCAATATCAATCAGATAATCTGCCGCCATCATTGTGTCTTCATCATGTTCCACGACAATAAGCGTATTTCCAATATCTCGCATACTTTGAAGTGTGTTGATCAATCGATCGTTATCACGCTGATGAAGTCCAATGGAAGGCTCATCAAGAATGTAAAGTACGCCAGTCAATCTCGAACCAATTTGGGTTGCTAGTCGAATTCGCTGTGCCTCTCCTCCTGATAAAGTTCCAGCAGCACGGCTCATTGTTAAATAATCAAGCCCAACATTTTTTAAGAACCCTAGTCTAGCTCGCACTTCTTTGAAAATTGGCGCCGCGATTTGCGTTTCTTTTTCTGAAAGCTCTAGGCTATCAAAGAAATCAAGAGCTTCATTGATGGAAAACTCGCTAATTTGCCCTATGTGATGATTGTTCACTTTGACAGAAAGTGTTTCTTCTTTAAGACGATATCCTTTACAAGATGGGCAAGGCAAATCTGTCATATACTGCGCCATTTGATCGCGAGTGAAATCTGAATTAGTTTCACGGTAACGACGTTCGATGTTTGGCAGAATTCCTTCAAACGGAATCCAAGTTTCTCGTGTCATACCAAAATCATTTTTGTATTCAAAGTAAAATTCTTTATCTTTTGAACCATTTAGAATAATATCTAATGCTTCTTTTGATAGTTTTTCTATTGGCGTATCCATATCAATTCCAAATTCTTTACAAGCAGAAGCTAACATTTGTGGATAATACTGGGAACTAATTGGTCTCCACGGAACAATCGCGCCTTCATTTAATGTTAAACTTCTGTCTGGAATAACCGTGTCCACATCTACTTCTAATTTTGTTCCAAGACCATCACAAGTAGGGCAAGCGCCAAATGGACTATTAAAAGAAAACATTCTTGGCTCTAATTCACCAACTGAAAAACCACAATAAGGACATGCATAATGTTCGCTAAATAGTAATTCTTTATCGCCCATAATGTCCACTACTGCGTATCCATCAGCCAGGCGAAGAGCAGCTTCAATAGAATCATATAGTCGGGTATTTATGCCTTCTTTAATGACAATACGATCGATGATAATTTCGATGGAATGTTTTTTGTTTTTTTCGATTTCGATTTCGTCGTTAATATCGTATATTTCTCCATCAACACGAATACGTACGTAGCCTTCTTTTTTTATTTCTTCAATCGTTTTCTTATGTGTTCCTTTTTTACCAGAAACAATAGGCGCCATAATTTGAATACGTGTTTTTTCTGGATATTCGAGCACACGGTCTACCATTTGTTC
Source organism: Listeria sp. MAN/IMW/UF555 (assembly GCF_058684075.1). Taxonomy (NCBI): domain Bacteria; kingdom Bacillati; phylum Bacillota; class Bacilli; order Caryophanales; family Listeriaceae; genus Listeria; species Listeria sp. MAN/IMW/UF555. The sequence goes on from NZ_JBZWZS010000004.1 coordinate 118,496, forward strand.
AATTGTTTGGGAAGTGATTTCAATGCCGTGATTTGGACACACTGGATGCCCCACTCGCGCATAAAGTAAGCGCAGGTAATCATGTATTTCTGTAACTGTCCCAACGGTAGATCGCGGATTACGGCTAGTAGTTTTCTGATCTATGGAAATAGCCGGGCTTAACCCTTCAATTAAATCCACATCCGGTTTATCCATTTGACCTAAAAATTGGCGAGCATAAGCAGACAAAGACTCTACATAACGTCTTTGTCCTTCTGCATAAATTGTATCAAAAGCTAGCGAAGATTTTCCTGAACCAGAAAGTCCGGTCATCACTACTAATTTATCTCTTGGAATCTCTACATCAATGTTTTTTAAATTATGGGCTCTTGCACCTTGAATGACTATTTTTTCTTTATCCAATTCCGCTTCATCCTTCCGCTTTTATTTCCAGTAAAGCATCACGAAGTTCAGCTGCACGTTCGAAATCGAGTGCTTTGGCTGCTTCTTTCATCTCGTGTTCCATACCTTCAATGAAAATATCTCGTTCTTTCTTAGACATTTTACTTAAATCATGTTGTTTTACTGCTTCTCGTTCATCTGCGGCAGAAGTTGCTGCGATAATGCCACGAATTTCTTTTCTAATTGTTTTTGGTGTGATGCCATGTTTTTCGTTATATTCAATTTGGATTTTACGACGACGTTCAGTTTCACTAATCGAATTGCGCATGGAATCTGTCATTTTATCTGCGTACATAATTACTCGTCCATTTTCGTTACGGGCAGCTCGTCCCATCGTTTGGATTAAGGAACGTTCTGAACGTAAGAAACCTTCTTTGTCGGCATCTAAAATTGCTACCAAGGACACCTCTGGTAAATCGATTCCTTCACGAAGTAAGTTAATCCCAACAATAACATCGTATACCCCTAATCGAAGGTCACGAATAATTTCAATTCGCTCTAATGTTTTTACCTCAGAGTGTAAATATTGAACTTTTACGCCGGCTTCTTTTAGGTAATTCGTCAAATCCTCCGACATTTTTTTCGTTAAGGTAGTGATTAGAACTCGTTCGTTCTTCTCAACTCGATCATTGATTTCATCCATTAAATCATCTATCTGACCTTGGATAGGACGTATTTCGACAATTGGATCTAGTAGTCCGGTAGGTCGAATAATTTGTTCAATTACATCTGGATTCTTTTCTAATTCGTATGGGCCTGGGGTTGCAGAGATAAACATAATTTGATTAATATGCTTTTCAAATTCTTCTAATCGAAGTGGGCGGTTATCAAGTGCGCTTGGCAACCTAAAACCATGATCGACTAGCATTTGCTTTCTGGCTTGGTCCCCGTTGAACATGCCACGGATTTGAGGCATCGTTACATGTGATTCATCAATAACTATTTGGAAATCATCTGGGAAATAATCTAGCAATGTATATGGAGTTACTCCCGCTGGACGTAGTGATAAATGTCTTGAATAGTTTTCAATGCCTGAACAATAACCCATTTCTTCCATCATTTCTAAATCGTAATTGGTTCTCTGTTCAAGACGCTGTGCTTCCAGTAGTTTATTTTCTGCTCTTAAGACTTTAAGGCGGTCTTCAAGTTCTGCTTTTATATTAACAATTGCTTTTTTCATAATATCTGGTCTAGTAACAAAGTGAGATGCTGGGAAAATAGAAACGTGCTCTCTGTCGCCTATGATTTCTCCAGTAAGGGCATCTACTTCTCTAATACGTTCAATTTCGTCGCCAAAAAATTCAATTCTCATACAGTGTTCATCTCTAGATGCCGGGAAAATTTCGACCACATCTCCGCGGACACGAAAACGACCGCGCTGGAAATCAATATCATTTCGGTCATATTGAATATCAACCAGCTTGCGTAACAATTGGTCTCGGCTAATCTCCATGCCTACCCGAAGCGAAACTAGCATTTCTCCGTATTCGACCGGCGAACCTAAACCATAAATACAAGATACACTGGCGATAATAATTACATCTCTACGTTCAAAAAGTGCTGCTGTAGCGGAGTGACGAAGCTTATCTATTTCGTCATTGATACTAGCGTCTTTTTCAATGTAGGTATCACTCTGCGGTACATAAGCTTCTGGCTGGTAATAATCATAGTAACTAACAAAGTATTCCACTGCATTATTCGGGAAAAACTCTTTGAATTCACTATATAATTGTCCCGCTAGCGTCTTATTATGTGCCATAACAAGAGTTGGTTTATTTACTTCTTGAATTACATTAGATACAGTAAAAGTTTTCCCTGTACCGGTTGCCCCAAGTAAGGTTTGGTGTTTTAAGCCTTTTTTTAATCCCGCAACTAATTGTTCTATTGCTCTAGGTTGGTCTCCTTGTGGGCTATACTTAGAAACTAACTCAAATTTATCCTTCAACTCGGATTCCCCCATTCCTTATCGGTCCGATTCTGGCATCTAAAAGCTTTAACTGTAAAATATCCAGCAAAGCAAAAAGCGGATTTTTCAGATCCGTTAATGTTTCTATTTTATCATAAATATTTTAATTAGCCTAGCAAAAACCGAACATATTTTCGTATTCATTTGAAAATAAAAAACGCAACCTGTTGATTACGCTTTTCTTTATTTTATCACTTTTAGAGTATTCTACCTATCTATTTGCTCTTTAAAAGTCACTGCCGCTTTTCTTTAAACGTCGTAACATGTATGTGGCTACGACAAAACCAATTGTCATCGAAAAGGCGTCTATCGTGATTAGCCAAAACGAACTTGTGTAACCCAATTTAGCAGAAGCGGCTATCAAAACCACCATAAGCACTAAGGCGACATAACGGTTATACGTGATGCGCGCAAATAGAATGACAAGCAGACAAGGGAAAATAAGTGCAGATATAATTTGATCCATCTTACTTCCCTCCCCAATTTTTTACTCTTCACGCAATGCTTTTGTTGTTATTTCTGTAGTAAGTTGTGGTAATTCCGTCTTTTCAATACCTTTTTCAGCAAGCATATCTGGTAAAATTTCTTTTAAAAAGTATTTTACACTGGCCATTTCTCGGTATTCATAAATAGTCGCAAGTGCTTCACTATAAATTTCAACAAAAATGTTTTCTGGATTACCTTTTTGAATCTCGCCAAAGGACTCATATAACAAGTCTACTTTATCAGATATAGCGAGAATTTTCCCTTCTAACGTACTGTCTTTCCCTTCTTTTAACAAGTGTCGATAAATCGGTTGGAAAGTTGCTGGTATCTCGCGGCTAATAAAATTTTTAGTCATGCTTTCTTCCACTTCAGAGAGCATTTCTCTTAGTTCTGTCGTTGCGTATTTTACAGGTGTTTTAATGTCACCAATAAAAAGCTCTGAATAGTCATGATTTAATGCTTTTTCATATAAAGCACGCCAATTAACCTCATTGCCCGCATCTTCTTCTACAGCTCCAAAAAATTGTGCAATAGAAGTAACCTTGTAAGAGTGTTCTGCAACTGAATGCTCCTGATACTTAAATTTTCCCGGGCAACGATAAATGTTCTCTAAATCCGATAAACTTTGGAAATATTGATGAATTCCCATACTATCACTCCATTCTTCGTTTTATTCCTCTCTTTTTTGTTTTTTATTGGCAGGATTAGTATTTTCGATTTCGCGCATCATCAAGGCTGCACAGTAACCAATTAGAGCGATCATTGCTGCGGAATAAGTTCTAAAATTATCTGTAGCAAAAATAAAAATAATTGCTGAAAACAGAAGTGTCGTTAATATTCCCCAACTAAAAAGTTTCGTACCTCGTGCTGTTCCTACTTTCATATGCGAATATATTCCTACATAACATACCAACTGAATAATAATAAATTGTGCAACCGACAAACCAATAACTGCCGCAAGATTGCTATTCCAAATAACTGCTAAAATGGAAATAATAACCATGACAACTATTCCCGCAATGACGATAAATTTTTGCACTGGCGATAATTTGCTCAAAATGTTTCCTCCAAATTTTTATTTGTTAACTACTTTATCATAATCTCTCATTATTTGGCATAAAAAACACCCATCATTCCTAAAAAGGTTTTCTGAGCGCTTGTTGTTAGTGATGGTGCACGTGGCGAATTGCTTGGGTCAGTAATTCTAATACGTGATTATCATCTTGCATATAATAAATTGTAGTGCCTTCACGTCTTGATTTCACAAGCCTTAAGTTTTTTAAAAAACGGAGCTGGTGTGAAACCGTTGTTTGATTAAAAGTCAGCGTTCGCGCAATTTCGTTCACAGAGTATTCTCGCTCTTGAAGCAGATTTAAAATTTGAACACGTGTCGGATCAGAAAGCGCCTTGAAAATTTGCGTTACACTAAAAAGCGTCTCTTCATCTAAAGTTTGTTTTGCGTTTTCCATCAGAATCACCCCATTCTTCATATATGGTCATATATTCATATGATACTTAAATAGGAATGATTCCGCAAGTTTAACTACCTCTTCATTCAAAAATGATTAAATATGAGCAAAAAAGTAATATTCTCTCTTAAAATGATACAATTTCTTTATAACAACGAAAGGAGTATTGGAGGATAGCTAAGGTTTTAAATATTTGAGAAGTTATTTAAACCGCCTAACACACACCAAAAAGAGCCCGATTAACCTGTGGAAAGGAAAATCGGGCTTTTTTTATCTATTTAAATCTTCAATTTCGCCGCTCTTCAAGTAAACAATCCATTCACAAACATTCGTCACATAATCACCAATTCGTTCAATGTATTGAGAAACTAAAAGTAATTGCGATACGTCTTCAATATGCTCTGGTTCTTCTTGCATAAAATTAATACATTTTTGATAAACGATTTTATGCAGTTTATCTACTTCATTATCGCGTGCTGCTATTTCACGAGCAGCCTCATCATCTTCCGAAAGATATGCTTTTAAGACATCTTGCAGCATTGATTTTACAATTTCACCCATTTCTGGAATTTCAGGAATCGGCTTTAAAACTTTACTTTCGCCAATTAAAATAGCTGTTTTGGCAATACTTACTGCGTGATCACCAATACGTTCTAAATCTGAACTTGTTTTGAGCACGGTAACAATTTTCCGTAAATCCATACCAACTGGTTGTTGCAAAGCGATTAACTCAAAAGAGCGTTGTTCCAGTGAGAGCTCCATATTATTAATTGCCTTATCTTCTGCGACTACTTGTTTAGCAAGCTCCGTGTCACGATGTACGAGTGATTTTACTGCTTTAAAAATCGCTTCATTCGCAAGCATTCCCATTTCCATTAGATGTTGATGCAAGTCGTTTAACTGTTCTGTGAAAATTTTTCTGACTACCATAATAACACTCCTTTATCCAAATCTTCCTGAAATATAGTCTTCAGTTTCTTTTTCTGCTGGGTTGGTAAAAATACTTGTCGTATCCGCGAATTCCACGATGCGGCCATTAAGGAAAAAGGCTGTTTCATCCGAAATCCGGGATGCCTGTTGCATATTGTGCGTCACAATTACAATCGTATAGTCTTTCTTTAATTCTAAAATCAAATCTTCTACTTTCGCTGTCGAAATCGGATCTAGTGCAGAAGTCGGCTCATCCATCAAGATAACATCCGGTTTAACTGCAAGCACACGTGCGATACAAAGTCGTTGCTGCTGCCCACCTGACATGCCAATTGCCGAACGATCTAATCTATCATGAACTTCTTCCCAAAGAGCCGCCTGACGCAAACTTCTCTCAACAATCTCATCTAACACTTTTTTATCTTTTATACCGTGCATCCGTGGACCATAAGCTACATTATCATAAATTGAAAATGGAAATGGATTGGCTTGTTGAAAGACCATACCCACTTTTTTTCGTAAATTAACCATATCAATTTTCGGATCTTGGACATTTTCTCCGCCAATATGGATTTCGCCAGTTGTTTTTACATTTGGAATTAAATCATTCATCCGATTAAGCGTCCTTAGAAAAGTAGATTTTCCGCATCCCGACGGCCCAATTAATGCGGTAACTTGATTCTTTTTAATATTTAAAGCGATTTTTTGTAGTGCTTGTTTGGAACCATAAAATAAATCTACGTCTTTTGTTTCAATAATGTACTCTACTTTTTCAGCAGTTTCGGTTGTCATAAAAAAGCTCCTTTCTAGCCAAAGTTACCAGAAATATAGTCTTCGGTTTGTTTTTCTTGTGGATTCGTAAATAGTTCGGATGTTCCTGAGAATTCCACGACTTCTCCTAGATAAAAGAAAGAAGTGTAGTCTGAAACCCGTGCTGCCTGTTGCATATTGTGCGTTACGATAATAATGGTATATTTATTTTTCAATTCATTGATTAAATCTTCAATTTTACTTGTGGAAATTGGGTCTAGGGCTGAAGCAGGTTCATCAAGTAGCAATACTTTAGGCTGCATTGCTACAGCTCTAGCGATACAAAGGCGTTGTTGCTGTCCACCGGAAAGTGATAGTGCACTTTTTCCTAAATCGTCTTTTACTTCGTCCCAAAGAGCGGCACGGCGCAAGCTTTTTTCAACACGCTCCATAATTTCTTTTTTGTTCTTCATACCATGGCGTTTAAGGCCAAAAGCAACATTTTCATAGATGGATTTCGTGAATGGATTTGGTTTTTGGAATACCATGCCTATTTCTTTACGAACATTGTATAAATCGACTTCTTTGCGGTTAATATTAATGCCGTCGTATAAAATTTGTCCTTCCATACGGCAACCGTCAATTTCATCATTCATTCGGTTTAATGCTCTTAAATAAGTTGATTTCCCGCAACCAGATGGTCCGATTAAAGCTGTAACTTTATTTTCGGGGAACGTTAAATCGACGCCTTTAATTGCGTGATTATCTCCATAATATACGTGTAAATCCTCTGTCGCCATCGCAGCAGGAAGTGAGTGAGGATCTGGTGTAGTTTGTAAAATAGTATTAATTTCAGGTTTCTTCGTTAACATCATTTAAAATCTCCTTTTCCTGGCTTTTTACGACGAGGTCATGCGTTTATAAACAAATTTTCCAAGCAAACGAGCTAGGACATTGAAAAGTAATACGGAAAGAATTAATACAGCAGAAGCTCCGTCAGAAACAGCTTGCGCATCTGGCATAATTCCCTCACCATTAATTTTCCAAATATGAACAGCTAACGTTTCTGCTGGGCGGAAAATATTTAGTGGTGAAGCTGGATTGACCGGGTTCCAGTCAGTGAAATCAAGAATTGGTGTACTTTGTCCTGCTGTGAAAATTAACGCTGCTGCTTCACCAAATACCCGTCCTGCTGCTAAAATAACCCCGGTAATAATTGCTGGTAATGCCGCTGGAACAAGCACCCGAGTAATTGTTTCCCATCTGGATAAACCGAGAGCAAGTCCTGCCTCACGTTGCGTGTTTGGAATAGCATTAAGCGCCTCTTCGACAACACGAATTAATAGTGGTAAATTGAAAATCGTTAGTGTAAGCGCCCCGGAAATAACGGAGAAGCTCCACCCCATTTGAATAACAAAAACAAGGAAACCGAATAGCCCTACGACAATAGATGGAAGTGAGGAAAGCACTTCAATCGTTGTACGAATTAAATCTGTAATCCAATTTTTACGCGCATATTCTGCCATATAAATTCCCGCACCGAGCGAGATAGGAACAGAAATAATCATCGTTATAACGAGCATATAAAATGAGTTCCAGATTTCAGGACCGATTCCGCCGCCAGCTTGGAACGACTGTGGTGGGGTCGTCAAAAACTTCCAGCTAAGTTGCGGAACACCTTTTACTAAAATATAGCCTAGTAAGCCAGCTAAAATAATGACAATTAATACAGCAATGGCATAGAAAACGCCTGTCGCGATTTTATCTTTTGTTTTTACATTCATTTGACTTTCCTCCTACGTCCGATGAAGCGGATCACAATGATGAAGAATAGTGACATTGCGAGTAGCACCATTGCAAGTGACCAAAGGATATTATTATCAAGCGTACCCATAACCGTATTTCCCATTCCCATTGTTAAAATACTAGTTAACGTGGAAGCTGGTTCAAATAAGGATGTTGGAATAACAGCAGAGTTCCCAATAACCATTTGTACAGCAAGGGCTTCACCGAATGCACGAGCCATCCCAAATACAATCGCCGTCAAAATCCCTGAACGCGAACTACGAAGCACTACTTTCCAAATCGTTTGGAAGCGTGTTGCTCCAAGCGCCAAAGAAGCTTCTCGGTAATGACGCGGAACTGATTTAATCGCATCTACGCTGAGTGAAGTAACAGTAGGCAAAATCATAACTGTTAAAACAACGGTCGCAGCTGCGATACCAAACCCACTTCCCGAAATATGGTCGCGAATAAATGGAACGACAACGCTTAGTCCAATGAATCCATAAACAACAGATGGAATACCAACTAAAAGTTCCATAACTGGTTGCAAAATCTTCTTCCCAAACTTAGGTGAAATTTCTACCATAAAAATGGCTGCACCGATTGCAAGTGGTCCTGCAATACAAGCGGCAAAAAGCGTTACTGCAAAAGAGCCAATAATCATTGGCAAAGCGCCAACTAATGGATTTCCATTTGCATCTTTTTGCGAAGGGTTCCAGTCTGTTCCAGTTATAAAATCAACAAAAGACACTTTATTGACAGTAAATGTTGCTAAACCTTTCGATATAACAAAAAACAAAATAGACGCTGCGGCAATAACCATGATAGAAATACAGATGAATGTAATAATTTTGCCTCTAGTTTCTAGATGCGCCTTTTTAGAAGTTTGTGTAAGCTTCTTTTCTTTTATCGCTTCCAAGTCACGTAAGCTCCTTTCTCCTCCCATGTTTACTCCTAACATGGGTATACGTCTATCCTGATTTTACTAGGATAGACGCCCATTTCATTCTTTTTATTTTACGTCAGTTAGTTTACCAGATGCATCGCGTTCCACTTTCATGGATTTGATTGATTGGTAACCAAGTTGTGGTACGATATTGTTTTGTACTTCATCAGAAGTCATATATTTTAAGAAAGTTTTTGTTAGGCCTTTTGGTTCGCCATTTGTATACATATGTTCATAAGACCAGATTTTCCAATCGTTAGTTGCAACTTTTTCTTCTGTTGGTTCAACGCCGTCTAATGAAAGACCAACTACGGAAGCGTCAATGTAAGAGAATGCTAGGTAGCTGATTGCTCCTGGAGTTTCACTTACGATTTTACGAACTGTACCGGATGAATCTTGTTCTTGTGCTTTAACTGGTGTTTTACCATCAAGTCCCCATTTTTCGAAAGTAGCACGTGTTCCGCTTCCTTCCGCACGGTTGATGATTGTAATTTTTTCGTCTTTACCGCCAACGTCTTTCCAGTTAGTTGTTTTACCAGTGAAAATGTCGATTAATTGTTGTTTAGTAATATTTTTAACGCCTACATCTTTGTTTACTACAGGTGCCATTCCAACAACTGCTACACGATGATCAACAAGTTTTGAAGCATCTACGCCGTCTTTTTCTTCAGCGAATACGTCCGAGTTACCAATTTCAACTGCACCTTGTTGTACTTGTGTTAAACCAGTTCCAGAACCGCCGCCTTGAACATTGATTTGAGCTTTAGGGTTAGTGTTTGTAAATTCTTTGGAAGCTGCTTCAACGAGTGGTTGAAGTGCAGTGGATCCGACTGCTGTTAATGAGCCAGAAACTTCTTTATCCCCTTTTGTTGATCCGTTTGCTTTATCTTTTGAACTGCTGTCACTTCCACATGCTGCGAAGACAAGCATTACTGCTGCTAACATTGCTACTATTCCCAAATACTTCTTTTTCATTATCTTATTCCCACCTTGTTTTTTTAATAGTTATTCCTTACAAGTATTACTATAACGTCTGAGATTTAAGGTGGTGTGTAGCTAATGTTAAGTAATTGTAAATTACCTCATTTTTTGTCGAAAATGTAAACTTTTTTATGAATATCTTTCAAATAAAAGGCAAACTGGTAAATTATTACACCAAATTTGTGTCTTTCGTAAATAAAATAAAAATATCCTGTCCGAAAGATTACATTCTTTCAAACAGGATATTTATTAGGCTTTTTTTGGTAAAGTGACGCGGAAGGTCGAGCCAACTTCTTCTTGGCTTTCTACTTCGATTCGTCCACCACAGTTTTCAACTAAATGTTTGACGATAGAAAGTCCAAGTCCAGTGCCTCCTGAGTGTCTGCTACGTGCTTTGTCCACTCGGTAGAATCGTTCAAACACGCGGTCAATATCTTTAGCAGGTATTCCAATTCCGTTATCGGTTACTTCTATTATAACCTCTGCTTCTTGATTAATTAATTTAACTTCAACTTTCCCATCTACTGGGGTGTAGTTTATCGCGTTAGAAAGTAAATTAATTAAAATCTGTTGCAATTTATCACGATCAGTTTCAATAATGATTGGCGGAATTGTTTTTTCTGGAACAGATACTTGGATATTTTTTTCGGTCGCCATTTCAAAAATAGTCCGGGAAGATTGTTCGATCACTTCATCTACATCTACTGGCTCAATATTTTCTGTCACAGGATTTTGTTCGATTCTAGAAAGTGCGAGAATATCCATTATCAACCGATGAAGTCGATCACTTTCTTCTTTAATAATCGTTAAGAATTTTTTGAGTAGTATTTCATCATACATTGCGCCGTCTAGTAGTGTTTCCGCGAATCCTTTTAGTGCAGTTACTGGTGTTTTTAGTTCATGGGATACGTTTGTTACAAATTCAGAACGGACATTTTCCAGATGGCGGATTTGAGTAATATCATGTAGTAGTAAGATAATCCCGGTAATTTCACCGTTTTCTGCTAAAATTGGCGAAACACTTGCATCTAAAATCATCTCCCGCGGGAAATAAAGAATGATTTCTTTTTGTTGCATCGTTTTTGTTTCAAAAGTTGCATCGATTAATTGACTAAGTGCGAAACTTTTAATTACTTCATAAAATGGTTTTCCAGTAATTTCAGTTTCTCCTAAAATTTGGTACATTGTTCGGTTAGTCATGATTACTTGTTTATCGACATTGATAAGCATTACGCCGCTCACTAAGTTTTGAACAATAGCATTCAGTCGTTGTTCATTTTGCTTAATTTCGAACATCTGTGTTTCTAAACTTTCTGCTAACATATTAACGCTGACAGAAAGGTCTTGAAGTTCGCCGCTTACTTTACCGTGAATGCGACTATCGTATTTATGATTAGCCAAATCGGTCGAAACTTCAATAATTTCATTCACTGGTCTAGTAATTTTTCTGGCGATGAAAACACTGATGGCTGCGATAATGACTAGAGCAATACCGAAAATCAGAGCTAAATTGCCCCAAAGTTTAGCAACTGCTGCATCCACCGACTCAAGGGAAATTGAAATCCTTAAAACGCCGTCTGTCTTCCCTTGATGTTTAACGGGAACCGCAACATAAAGCATACTATAACCAAGTGAATCACTTTCCCGAATTGAAATGCCCACATTCTTTCCTTTTTCAAGAATATCAGCTACTTCTGGGCGGTTCATATGATTGTTTAAGTTATCAGGATCTTTTTTGGTGTCAGCTACAACATCACCATCATTATCAATCACCGTAATACGAGCATCAATTTCATCACCAAGCGGATCAAGTGTTTTTTGAATCGTTCCTGCATCTTCATCCAAATTTAAATTCTCAATGTTAGTTGTTTGCAGTAAGATTTTCGCGTCATCTTCTAGCTGGTTTTCTTTCATCGTTAAATAAGTGGATTTCATTAATTCCCCAGAGAAAATACCTACAATAACCATCACAACGAAAAATAAGATAAAAAAAGATAACCCGATTTTCAGCCATAATTTTTTCATTATTTTACATTCTCCATTTTATAACCGAATCCACGTATTGTTTTAATGTATTTCGGTTGTTTAGTATCTAGTTCAATTTTATCGCGTAAATGGCTAACGTGAACATCTACAATCCGCGTTTCACCTACATAATCATAATTCCAAACCGTATCAAGCAATTGATCTCTCGAAAAAACTTTGCCGCGATGGTTGGCTAGGAATAAGAGCAGCTCAAATTCTTTCGGCGTTAAATCTAATAAATCATCTTGCAAATATACTTCATAACTATCCGGTAAAATTTTCAAATCACCAATTAAAATAGTCGCTTCTGTATCTTCCGTTTTTTCTTCGATAACTTCGGCCTTGCCTTCTGTCCGTCTTAAAATAGCTTTAATCCTTGCGACAACTTCTCTAGGGCTAAACGGCTTTGTCATATAATCGTCTGCACCTAACTCTAAACCAATGATCTTATCTAGTTCTTCATCTTTGGCAGTTAACATTAGTATTGGAACTCCAACTTTATCTTGGCGGAGTTTTTTCGTTACTTCAATTCCGTCCATTTCAGGAAGCATTAAATCAAGTACAATTAAATCTGGTTTTTCCGATAGAGCAAGTTCGTACCCAGTTCTACCATCTTCAGCTGTGACTACATCAAATCCAGCTTTTTCAATATTAAATTGCAACAAGGTAACAATAGAAGCCTCATCATCAACTACAAGAATTTTTACCAACTTACTTCCCATCCCTTCTTTATGTAACCCTTTTATCTAAAATATAGCATGAATTAACTATTTTCGGGTAGAAATGCATTTATATTAATCTTATCTTTACAAAAACTTAAAACACCAATGCTGCCACTGGTGTTTTAAAATCATCTCGGTTCAACTAATAATAAACCCAGTTCAAAAGATTCATTTTCATAAAGTGCTGTTTGTTCAAAACGTGGCTCACCAGCGTTATCAATTACTTTTAACTTACAAAATGCGCGGTTTAAGTTAAGCGCCTCGTATAGTTCTTCGCGATTGTGCACTTTTTGTCCGTTAACTTCTGTAATTTTTTCGCCTGCTTTTAAATTCAAACGGGTTGAAGGAGTGCTTTCACGGGCACCAAGAACTACAAGCCCGTCAGGTTGCGGACCAAATTTTTTCGGTAGTAATTGTTCGGAGCGGTAATGACGATAGGAAATCCAAAATCGACCGATCACAGCGAACATAAACGCAAAAAGTGTTAGTACTGGCATTACTATTCCAATCAAACCAGCTACAGCAATAATCGTTGCTAATGTAGTTACTTGAACGGCAATTTTTTTACTAGCTTCTTCTGGCAATTGCGCTTGTACTTGCTGCTGGAAACCAATGAATAATGGCAAAATAATTAACGAATATGACTCGGACCCAATTGTAAACACAGGCCACCACTCAAAAATCTTCGTAAACACATCTCCAGGAATAAAAACAACAAGTGGTACAAACCATAATTTTCTTAACTGAAATGAACCGACTAACTTACCGCGTTTACTTTTACGAAGGGATGGTGACGGATTTTTCGCGCTTGTGTATTGGATCAAGAAAGCTTCTACAAACAACAAAATCGCCAGTAAAAATGTCATCGAAATCATAAAATTATCTATAAATATTGCATCATATGTAAACTCTAAATTGGTAAATGGTGACAAGTTAACATCGAAATAATAGCAAAAATAAAAGATTAAGCTTGTAATTCCAATAGTAAAAGCAGTAGAGCTAAGTCGGAACATCCCGACAATTAATAAGAAACAAGCAACGGCATTAAAAATCGCAATCCATTCAATCATTACACTAAATCCAATAAGTGTAGTAATAATGGATAGCACTAGACCAAACAACAAACTCACGCCAAAGAAATTCTTCAGCTCTAACCACGGCGAATAAATGCTAATACTAAACGATTTCCGCTCCCACTTCACTCGATTAAAACCAGCAATTATCACTAAAATAATTCCTACATACAATGCTGGTTGTAGAAGTAGTCTCCCTATTCCATTAAGTATTTCACTAAAAATATCCATTTTCTACACCAGCTCTCCCTTAAGTTACTTCTATAATATAGGCGATAAAAGTCGACTTACCGCTTCTTTAAATTTAATCCATAAAGATCGTTTTGCATATAATTCAGGTGTTAATTGGTACGATTTTAAAATATCTTCTAAAAATGCATCTTCTAATTTTTGAACCATTTTCTTTTCATAAATAAAAGCATTGACTTCAAAATTTAAGCGGAAACTCCTAAAGTCCATATTGGCAGTTCCTACAGAAGCAATTTCACCATCAACAACTAAGGTCTTTGCATGAATAAAACCATTATCGTAAATAAAGATTTTAGCTCCTGTTTCCATAAGTTCACCGGCGTAATTAGTTGTTGCTCGGTAAACAAAAGCATGGTCAGGTTTATTCGGAATCATGACACGAACATCGACTCCTGAAAGTGCTGCAATTTTTATCGCTTCAAGCAAACTCGCATCTGGAATGAAATATGGAGACTGCAAGTAAATCGTTTTTTTAGCAGCATTTATCATTTTAATGTAACCATTCTTGATTTGTTGCCATTCGGAATCAGGACCACTAGACACAATTTGCATGCTTGTATGGCCTTTACCGTGAAATGTTGGAAAATATCTCGCTTTATAGTCAATTTTATGAGTAGATGATGCCGAATTCCAGTCCATGATAAACCGGGTTTGCATAGCATATACCGCTTTACCATGCACGCGTAAATGTGTATCGCGCCAATAACCAAATTTTTTCGAACGTCCAAGATATTCGTCACCAATATTAAAGCCACCAATATAACCAACATCTCCGTCAATAATCGCCAATTTTCGGTGATTACGATAATTCAAGCGGAAATTAATTAATGGTAATTTAGATGGGAAAAATGGTCTTACTAAACCGCCATTTTTTTCGAAAGTACGGAAAAATGATTTTTTCGTCGTCCGTGAACCCATTGCATCATAAATAATTTTTACATTTAAACCTTCTGCTGCTTTTCTTTCAAGCACTCGCATCAAACGGTTTCCAAGCTCATCCGAATGGAAAATATAGTAGATGAGATGAATATGATCTTTTGCTTTTTCAATATCTGCTATTAAAGCATCAAATTTTTCGTGACCGTCAATAAAAAGCTCTACTTCATTATCTTGCGTCAAAATAGCTCCATCATTAACAAGCAATAAGTAAATTAAATCGCGATGTTTTTTTACATTTGGATCGCTAAATGGAAATTCTTTTTGACGTATCATTTCTATTTGATTTGCTGTTGACTCTTGTATCCCGATTTTTTCTTGTCCCTTCCAATCAAAAATCTTCTTCCCTGAAAGCTTTCTCCCAAAAATTAAATAGATAATGAATCCAAATATTGGAACAAAAGTTAAGACTAGTAACCAAGCCCAAGTGGCGGATGTATCGCGTCTTTCTAAGAAGACCGTCACTGCCGCAAAGAATACGTTTAAAATCAGCAAAATGACTAATAAATAAGCTAATAGTCCCATTGTGTTCCCCCTTTTCTTACACAAACTGATAGTAGTATCATATCATAAAAACCGTATTTAGCCTATTCCAGTTCGTTTTTAGCTAAGAAAAACCATTGATTTATCATCAATGGTTTTCAAATTAAATATAAGGTGCTGGATCAACTGGAATACCATTTTTGTGAATCTCAAAATGAAGATGTTGTCCGGTTGATTGACCGGTGGATCCCATAATACCAATTGGTTGTCCTTGTGATACTTGTTGACCAGTTACTACTTTCAAGCTACCGGCACGCATATGAGCATATAATGTTTGGAAGCCATTACCATGATCAATTTTCACGACGTAACCATAACCTCCAAAGCCACTACCTGTTGCGCCAAATCCTGAAAATACGACTCTACCAGATGCCGCAGCGGATACTGTAATCGTACCTCCGCCCGCAATATCTTGACCTTTATGAGATTCATATTTTCCAGTAACTGGGTTAGTACGCTCACTAAATCCAGATGTTAACATTCCTGATGCTGGCTTGATAAACTGCCCGCCACCAGAACTTACTGTATCTGTTGCGCCAGTTCCTGCTGAAGATGTTACAGAGTTTGGTTGCTGCGCTGCGACAGTGGCATTTTTAGCCGCTGCTTCTTGCATGCGTTTTTCTTCAGCCGCTTTAATTGCAGCTTCTTGTTTTGCTTTTTCACCAGCAATATTAGAAGCAAGTTTCTTTTGTTCGTCTGAAAGAGCACCTTGTTCATTAGTTAAAAGTGTTTGTTCACTTTTCGTTAAGTCTTTTTTATTTGCAAGAGCCATCACTAAGTCATTCTTTTCTTGTTTTTGGCTTTCCATGTTGTTTCTTGATACTTCTAGCTCAACTGCTAGCACTTTTAAGTTTTCTAATTTTTTTTCTGAACTATTTTCTGCTACTTTTAGTTTATTTTGATCGTCTTTTTGATCTTGCATTATATTTTGGTCCGCCTTAACAATTGCGGATACAACTGTCACGCGGTCGATAAGTTCTTTAAAATCATCAGCTTCAAAAATCATGTCTAAGTATGATGTGGCAGTTCCTGTTGTTTGAATAGCTCTCGCTCGACTATCAAGCACTTTTTGACGGTCGCGAATATCATTGCGTAGCTTTTCAATTTCTTTCTTTAGTTTTTTCAGTTTTTCATTTTCAGAATCAACTTTATCTTCTTGTTCTTTCAACTTTTTATTTGTTTCATCAATGCTATTTAAAAGTGATTCTAATTCTTTAGCAGCGTCTTTTTCAGCGTTTTCTAAATGGTTTAATTCTGAGTTTTTTGTGTCTAGATTCTTATTTAGCTCTGATTTTTTTTGCTCTATTTCGCTTTGGCGTTTTTGCATGTCATTAATACTTTCCGCCTTAACACTTGTTAATGGTGCAGAAATAATCAAAAGGCTAAGTGCTGTTACTACCCCATATTTTTTAAGCATAATAAGCTCCTTTTCTATTATCTATTTGACTAGGAACTTCTTCATTCCCTTAACGTTCCATATAAAAAAGCACCTTTGTTTTTAAAACGACAAAGGTGCTTCTTAACTTTTCAATACTTATTAGAAGTTAGCTACGCGGCCATATCCTACAAGATATTTAGCCCAGTAACCGCTAGTGATGTTGTCATATTTAACACCATTGTTTTGAGCGTTAATCATTTGACCACCACCAACATAAATTCCAACGTGAGCAATTCCGCCACCGTAGTTGAAGAACACTAAGTCACCTGGTTTTGCTTGGCTAGCACTAATTTTGGAAGCTGCTGCATATTGTCCGCCAGAAGTTCTTGGTAGAGAAACTCCTGCAGCGCGGAAAGCATAAGATGTAAATCCAGAACAGTCAAATGCGCTCGGTCCAGTTGCTCCAAGGCTATAAGGTTTTCCAAGTTGAGCTCTTGCTGCTGCGATCATTGCAGAATATCCACCACCTGATGGAGTTGCAGCGCTTGGTGCTTCACTATTGTTAGTTGATTCTACTTTGTTTGAAGTTTTGCTGTTAGATGAAGCATTAGTGTTTGTTGTTTGTTGTCCAACATTTGCATCAGTAGCTTCACGTAAAGCAGTTGCGCGAGCAGTTGCTTCTTTCGCTGCTTTATCACGTTCACTTACAAGACCAGCTTTTTCGTTTTCAGCACTTGCTTGATCAGCTGCTAATTGAGCAACGATTGCTTCTTTTTCAGCTTTTTGTGCTTCAATTTTATTTTGTTGTGCTTCGAATTCATGAATTGCAGTTGCTTGTTGTTCTTGTTTTTTCTTCACTGCAGTTTGTTTAGTTTTTAAAGCTTTTTCATCTTTTTGTTGATCTTCTAAAATAGATTTGTCAGAATCAACTAATTGGTTTACTGCAGAAACACGACCTACTAAGTCAGACAGGTTTTCTGCATCTAAGATTACTTCAAGATAGGCATTAGAATTAGAAGTTTTTTGCATTGCACGAGCGCGTTCTTTTAAAACAGTTTCGCGTTCTTTAATACGTTCATTGATATCTTTAATATCTTGATTAAGTTGTTTAAGTTCTTTGCCTGTTTGGTCAAATTCTCCTTGTAAAGATTTCGCTTTTTCTTGAGCTTTCTCAAGATCTGCTACTAAACTAGAAAGATCTGATTGTAACCCTGTTTTTTTAGACTTAATGTCATTGATTTTTTTATCTTGATTTTGAATGTCTGTATTTACGTCTGCAAAAACATTTGTTGTAAAGGCTGGCGTCAAACTGATAACTGCTGCGAGTGAAATCGCAATAAACGTATTCTTTTTCAAAAAGTTTACCTCCTAAAAAGCTCCCTAAGCTTTTTCTTTTAAATTATTTTTATTTCAAGTTAAGTAATTTCTTAGTTAGACTTTCAAGAATCTACGGATAGAGATAACACTACCCCAAATTCCTATTAGAACTCCGATTGCAATAATCAAAGCACTGATTTGATAGGCGAACGGTGTTGGAGGCAGAAGTGATAGTGAACTTGTCACCAACTTCGGATTTACCAAGTTGTAAATATTAACATAGCCTATAAATGTTAATACAACCGGGACAATCGAACCAATTAACCCAAGCCATGCACCTTCTAAAACGAAAGGCCAGCGTATGAACCAGTTGGTCGCTCCTACTAATTTCATAATTTCTATTTCTCTACGACGGGAGAAAATCGCAATCTTAATTGTGTTTGATATTAAGAACATCGCTGTTAGTAATAATCCAATGCTTAGGATAATACCAGCATATCGTCCCCATTTTAAGGTATCAAACAATTTGTCGACTGTTTTCTCACCATATTCTACATTATCTACGTACTGTAATTTTTCTACTTTTTGAGCAATCGCCTTCGTTTGTGTTGGCTCTTTAGCCTCTACAACGAACACATCGTATAGTGGATTATCTTGTTTAAACAATTCGAAGTTTTTGCCGTACGCGCCAACTAATTTCTTCAACTCATCATCCTTGGAAGAAAAACTGACACTATCAACTCCATTAATCTTCTCAATGTTTTTCTCAAGTTCTTGCTGCTGTTTCTTGTCTGCGCTTAGAGAAATATGTACGTTAATTTGTACATTGTTTTCTACATCTGTTGCAAGCTTGTTCATGTTGATCAATATTGCAAAAAACACGCTGACTAAGATAAGTGTTACTGTTACTGCACTTGCTGCTGCAAAGGTCATCCAACCATTCCGGTAAAGGCTCTTAAAACTTTCTCTTATATGTCTTCCTACAGTCCTAAATTTCATAGCCATATTCTCCTTGCTGCTCATCTCGAACAATTCTTCCATTCTCGATAGCTACTACCCGGTGTTTCAACGTGTTAACAATTTCTTTGTTGTGGGTTGCCATTACAATGGTTGTTCCGCGATTGCTTATTTCTTCAAGGATATTCATGATTTCCCATGAAGTATCAGGATCTAGGTTACCGGTCGGCTCATCTGCTATTAATACTTTAGGCATATTGGCAATCGAGCGGGCAATGGATATCCGCTGCTGCTCACCACCGGAAAGTTCATCCGGCAACATTCTTACTTTATGCTTGAGGTTGACTAAATCTAGCACTTCCATAACACGTTCTTTAATTACGGTTGGCTCAGTTTCAACCACTTCCATCGCATAAGCAATGTTTTCATAAACAGTTTTGCTTTGAAGTAATTTGTAATCTTGGAATACCACGCCTACGTTTCGACGTAAATATGGGATTTCACGATTTTTCATATTAATCAAATCAAATTTGTCTACGATGATTTTGCCTTTCGTCGCTCGTTCTTCTCTGTAAATCATTTTAATAAAAGTTGATTTACCAGCACCACTCGGGCCTACTACATAAACAAATTCCCCTTCGCCAATGTTAATATTGAGTCCATTAGCGGCAGTTATGCCATTGGGGTATTTCTTATAAACATCTTCCATTAATATCATTTTATCACCTTACTATGCCTTTCTACTGAGTTACATTTTAGGTAATGCATGGTAACCATGAAGATGAACTGTTTGTTGGCTCGAATTTAAACTCACAACATAAGCTTAATTATACCATGACAGTTTTTCATCTATAGGTTAATTGCATTACAATTATATTTCAGGGTATGACAATATCTCGATTATTGTAATAGGAAACACAATTTTTGATTTTAAGTTCTTTTGAAAAGTTATCCGTGGTTCTTATTTTCTTAGACAAAATAAAAAAGCACCTGTGTTGGTCTTTTCTACTGCTAACATTGTAACTTGTTTTTACCCTAAATAACATTACAGGTAGATTAAAAAACATTACAGTTATCGCTACCGGAATAGACCAATTAGAACAAAACTGCTTCAAGTCTACTATTACGCTAAAGGTTCCTGTCATCAAATTGTTAAATAGGGAGGTAAAAAACTTGAAAAAGGCAACATTTCTCCCCTAAAAAGAGGAGAAAATGTTGCCTTTTATGACGTGAAACCTTCCCCCATTACTTCACTTGCGCTCATTACAACGACAAAAGCTTCTGGGTCAATTTCTTTTATTACTTCTTTTAGTCTAGAAAACTCACTTTGAGCAATAACACAAAGTAAGATTTGCTTGTCATCTTCTGTATAGCCGCCCTTTGCTGAAAGGCGAGTAATACCACGATCAATTTTAAAGAGGATTGCTTGTCTGATAGCTTCTTGATTCTCTGAAATAATAAACACTGTTTTGGATTGATTAAGCCCCACTTGCACTAAATCAATTGTTTTACTAGTTGCAAAAAGACCAATAAGTGCATAAAGTCCAGATTCAATATCAAAAACAAACATTGCCGAGATAACTACAAAGCCATCAATTAAAGCTACACATATCCCCAATGTTAAATGAGAATATTTATGCAAAATTTGGGCAGCCACATCCGTGCCACCAGTTGAG
This sequence comes from Listeria sp. MAN/IMW/UF555, assembly GCF_058684075.1. NCBI lineage: Bacteria > Bacillati > Bacillota > Bacilli > Caryophanales > Listeriaceae > Listeria > Listeria sp. MAN/IMW/UF555. The sequence continues at coordinate 139,126 of NZ_JBZWZS010000004.1, forward strand.
GCCTTGCCACGAAAAACAATTCCAAGTCCCATTCCTACTAGCACACCCCCAAATAGAGCAGCGACTAGCGGTTCATGTGTCCACGGGGTTAATCCTTGTGTTAAATACACAAAGAAAGGTAAAAGCATTGTACCAACAAAAGTTTTCAAACCAAATTGATACCCTAAGAAGAATAATCCAGCAAGAAATAAAGGGATATTAAAAGCCCACTGGATAAATGCTGGATTCCAACCAGTTAAATAGTTAATAATCGTACTTATCCCACTCACACCGCCAGAAGCAACATGATTAGGCAAGAGTAAAACATTGAAGGCTAGTGCAATTAAAGCAGCACCAATAATAACATATAAATACTCAATTAATTTAGAAACCATTGGGGATAAAGGTTGCTTTTTCCTTTTATTTGTCATCGTTCTTATCCAATCCTAGAACGCAAATATGCATTGATAAAGTCGTCTAAATCTCCATCCATTACCGCTTGAATATTACCGGTTTCGTAATTTGTACGATGGTCTTTCACCATGGAGTAAGGGTGGAAAACATACGAACGAATTTGGCTTCCCCAACCAATTTCTTTTTGCTCACCACGAATTTCTGCTAGCTCGCGTTCTTTTTCTTCTTGTTCTTTTTGATATAGTTTTGTTTTCAACATTTTCATTGCTTGTTCACGGTTTTTAAGCTGCGAACGTTCTGATTGGCACGTTACTACAATCCCGGATGGAATATGTGTCATCCGAACTGCTGAATCGGTTGTATTAATATGCTGTCCACCAGCACCAGTTGCACGATACGTATCAATTTTCAAATCTTCTGTACGTACTTCGATTTCAATATCATCATCTAATTCTGGCATAACATCCACTGAAACAAAAGATGTATGACGTCTACCTGATGAATCGAACGGAGAGATACGAACTAAACGATGCACACCTTTTTCTGCTTTCAAATAGCCGTATGCATTGTGTCCTTTGATGAGTAATGTAACGCTTTTAATACCCGCTTCATCACCCGCTTGATAATCGAGCATTTCGACTTTAAAACCTTTTTTCTCAGACCAACGTTGATACATGCGTAATAACATTGAGCCCCAGTCTTGTGATTCTGTTCCACCAGCACCTGGATGCAATTCTAAAATAGCATTATTTTTATCATATGGATCACTTAACATTAACTTAAGTTCAAATTCACTTATCGTCGCCATATATGCTTTAATATCTTTTTCTAATTCTGCTTGTAAATCTTCATCCGCTTCTTCTTTTAGTAGTTCTAAACTGATTTCCATGCTTTCTTGTTCTTCTTCAAGCGCATGAAAAGCTTGATACGTTTCTTTGTATCCATTTGACTCATTAATTACTTTTTGAGCCGCTTGTTGGTCGTTCCAAAAATTCGGATCCAACATCTGGTCTTCTAACTCAGCAATTCGAACTTCCATGCTGTCTAAGTCAAAGAGACCCCCTAAAGTCTTTGATTTGCTGTGCTGTTTTTTCTAGTTCATTACGAATTTCTGCTAATTCCATTCTTAATTCCACCTTTTTTGAATTTACTTACAAACTTTCATAGCAAAAAGCGCCGTCTTGCAGGCGCTTTTTTAGTTGTTTCAATCTATGCTTCTTTACCATGACAATTTTTATATTTTTTGCCGCTACCACAAGGACAAGGATCATTACGTCCAATATGTTGGTCTTTACGAACGGGTTGGCGTTTCGCTTCTGGTTTTCCTTCAGCAGGATTGATTGCTTCACCTTTAGCTACTTGTTCGCGCTCAAGGTTTTGGCGAATTTCTGCTTTCATGATATAACGAGCCACGTCTTCATCAATGGATGATACCATTGCTTCAAACATCTCGAAACCTTCTGATTGATACTCACGAAGCGGATCAATTTGACCATAAGCACGTAGATGAATACCATCACGTAAATGATCCATTGCATCAATATGATCAACCCATTTCGTATCAACAACACGAAGCAATACTACTTTTTCAAACTCATTAAATTCTTCAGGAGGCAACAATGTTTCTTTTTCATCATATGCCGCTTTTATCTTGTCCAAAATAAGGTTTTGAATATCTTCGCTTGTTCTGTTTTGTAAATCTTCTAGCGTAATTGTACCTTCTGGAAGTAAGTTAGCATCGACATAATCGATAATACCTTGTAAATTCCACGCTTCTTCTGGTTCATGGCTTGATGCATTACTAGAAACAATGAAATTCACTGTACGCTGAATCATTTGTTCAATGATTTCGCGAAGACTGTTTTCTGCATTAATTACTTCATAGCGTTGTTTATAAATAACTTCCCGTTGTTGGCGAAGTACATCATCATATTGTAAAACTTGTTTCCGTGAATCAAAGTTATTTCCTTCCACTCGTCTTTGAGCAGATTCAACGGCACGACTCACCATTTTACTTTGGATTGCATCTTCAGCCATACCAAAACGTTCCATCATGCTCTTCATGTTATCAGAGCCAAAACGGCGCATCAGTTCATCTTCCATAGAAAGATAGAATTGTGTTACACCTGGATCCCCTTGACGACCAGAACGACCACGTAATTGGTTATCAATACGACGTGATTCATGGCGCTCTGTACCAATTACAGCTAGACCACCAGCATCAATAGTACCTTCACCAAGTTTAATATCCGTACCACGACCAGCCATATTGGTTGCGATTGTTACTGCACCACGTTCACCAGCGTTTTTAATAATATCCGCTTCACGTTCATGTTGTTTGGCATTTAAGACATCGTGCTTAATTCCTTTGCGTTTTAATTTGCTCGAAATAAGCTCTGATGTTTCAATCGCAACAGTACCAACGAGAACAGGTTGTCCTTTTGCATGACGGTCAGCAATATCTTCTACTACTGCATTAAATTTCGCTTCAATCGTTGTAAAAATTAAATCTGGACGATCATCACGAATAATTACTTTGTTTGTTGGAATTTCAATAACACGCATATTATAAATATCGCGGAATTCTTCTTCTTCCGTTTTCGCAGTACCGGTCATACCAGCAAGTTTTTTGTACATACGGAAATAGTTTTGGAATGTAATAGTTGCCATTGTTTTAGATTCGTTTTGAATAGTAACGCCTTCTTTGGCTTCAAGTGCTTGGTGTAAGCCCTCACTGAAACGACGTCCTTTCATAATACGACCTGTAAATTGGTCAACAATGAGAACTTCATCATCTTGAACTACGTAATCTACATCTAAACTCATCGTGTAGTTTGCTTTAAGCGCTTGAGCAATATGATGTAAAATCACCGTATTTTCTAAATCAAAAAGGTTTTCTACATCAAAGTAGTTTTCCCCTTTTGTCATACCATCTTCGGTTAATTGGACAGATTTAGTTTTAATATCAACTGTATAATCTTCCTCTTCTGTCAAAGTTCGTACGAATGTATTAGCACGAACGTATAAGATAGTGGATTTTTCAGCTTCACCAGAAATGATTAAAGGTGTTCTAGCTTCATCGACCAAAATAGAATCGACTTCATCAATAACGGCAAACGCTAATGGACGTTGTACCATTTCTTCTTTGTAAACCACCATGTTGTCACGTAAGTAGTCAAATCCTAATTCATTATTTGTACTATACGTAATATCACATGCATAAGCTTCTCGTTTTTCTGTGCTAGATAAAGCATTTAAGTTAAGCCCTACAGAAAGACCTAGGAAATTATATAAAACACCCATTTCTTCTGCGTCACGGTGAGCCAAGTATTCATTGACCGTAACTACATGTACACCTTCACCAGAAAGCGCATTTAAATAAACTGGTAATGTCGCTGTTAATGTTTTACCTTCACCAGTTTTCATTTCTGCAATATTACCTTCGTGAAGAACGATACCACCCATTAATTGAACTTTAAATGGATACAGTCCTAGGGCACGCTTAGCACCTTCTCTGGCAACAGCAAAAGCTTCTACCAATAAGTCGTCTAGCGTTTCACCTTTTTGAACTCGTTCTTTAAACTCTACTGTTTTCTCGCGTAGAGCTTCATCTGAAAGAGCTGCAGTTTCGTCTGCTAAAGCAATAATTTCATCTGCTTTTCTCTCCAAATATTTAACATCTTTTTTTCCTGATTCAAAAATCTTCTTCAATAGTCCAGCCATTTAAATTCTCCTCTACTGTTTTCGCTGTCGTCGCGCAGTTTCATCTATGATAACTTTCAGGAATTATCTTCTCTTAAAATATACACACTAATTCTATCACTTATTAGATAAAATATACAACTGGTTATCTCTTTTTAACAAATAAAAATGCAAAAACGTCATAGATTCTTCATTCCTAATAAAAATGGGAGCCAAAATTTTGGCCCCCATGCTCATTATCTTTGTACTATTAATTAGTTTCAATTAATCCATATTTACCGTCTTTACGTGAATACACAATGTTAGTTCCATTCGTTTCAGCATCAGTATATACGTAGAAACTATGTCCTAGCAAGTTCATTTGTAAAACAGCTTCTTCACTGTCCATAGGTTTTAAAGAAAATTGTTTTGTTCTTACAATTTCAAGATCAAAATCTCCTTCATTTTCTTCTGGTGGTGTGCTGCCGTTAACATCCGAATATGCAAAATAATCTCTTTCTGCACCTTTATCACGGAATTTACGATTTACTTTTGTTTTATGTTTACGGATTTGACGCTCTAATTTATCCACAATCAAGTCGATGCTAGCATATAAATCTCCACTAGTTTCTTCTGCACGTAGCACAAGATTTGGGAGAGGAATGGTCACTTCAACCTTCGCATTTTTATCGGAATATACTTTTAAATTAACATGAACGTTAGCGTCTGGAGTTTCTGTAAAATATCGTTCTAGTTTATCGATTTTCTTTTCTACGTAATCTCGAATCGGTTCCGTTACTTCAATATTTTCACCACGAATGTTGTACTTAAGCATAGCAATTCCTCCTTTGAAATAAAACAAAATAACGATAAAGAAGAGTATTCTTCTTACCCTTAGTCTACGTGAAAACGATAGCTTTTGCAAACATTTGCACAAAGAGTAAAGAAGCGTTTATCTACTTATCTTTATTTAGTATTTTATTCCACTAAAAAGCCTTTCGCAAACCTCTTTTGGCGATAAATCTCAACTATCTAAATATGGTTAAAGAGGTTACCTTTTTCATGCCTGATTCTTTTAACGCTTGCGCCGCTAAGTTAAGAGTACTACCTGTAGTGTATATATCATCAAATAAAATTATTTCCTTTTCACTGCTTCCAATCTCTTCATCTACATAAAATATTTGCTCTGTTTCTAATCGTTCTCGCTTTGTTTTCTTAGATTGTTTTTCAGAGTGTTTTTTTGCTAAAATTTCCTCATAGTGAAGATTAGATTGTTTCAATATTGCTGTTGTTTGATTAAATCCTCGCTCTAATTTGCGGACTTCACTTACCGGGATTGGGACAATAGTCGTTTTGTTCGCGGCGAAGTATTTTTTTAGTTCCTTTTGAAAAATAGCTCCGATGATATAATCACCTTGAAACTTAAATTTTTTCATATATTCTTTGGCAAAATCATTATATTGGTACAAAGATCGATTACTATCTAGAAAAAACTCTCTACCTTGACAATCTTTACAAAATTCATCAGATGATTCCCTGCTACACATATTACAAAGCGGTCCAGTTAATTTTTCAAAGCCCGCTACACAATCGGAACAACATAAAACTTCCTCACTAAGAAACCAACTAAGTTCCCAACTAGCTGATTGTTTAACAGGTTGTAAACAAAGTAAACAGTTAATCATCTAATAATCCTTCTTTAAAACCTAATTGATTCATTTTTTTAATATGCGTAATAGCCCGATTCATTTCTGTAGTCTTTCCATAATGAAAAAAACAAACATCTCCAGTTGGATGAGTTAATTTCCTTCCCGCACGTCCAGCTATTTGCACTAATGCAGCTTCTGTAAAAATCCTCCCCTCACTTCCAAAAACAGCTACTTGAACATCTTTAAAAGTGACCCCTCTTTCTAATATAGTTGTCGTAAGTAGTAGCTTGATTTTGCCTTCACGTAGCCACTCAACTTTTTCTTTGCGTAACTGATCTGCCGAATGAACGGTCACTGGGCGAGTAAAATCATAATTTACGAGCGCTTCAGCAAATTGATTCATTGCTTCAATTTCTGGAAAGAAGATTAATGCTGGTTGATTTTTAAGTTCTGCTTTTTTTATCCAATTAATCAACTTAAGGGTTATTTTTCCTTGAGCTAAATTTTTCTTCCACGGACCAATCCAGCAAGTTCTAGGAACAGGTAGCTGCTTTCTATGGTAGCGGGCAGGGATTTTTACAAAGTTCCGTTTACCGGTCGCGCATTCTTGTTGCCACTTTTTCTCTGGAGTTGCTGTGATTATAATAGTTGAACCTACTTTAGTTCTAGCCTTTCTAACAGCGTATTCTAAAAAAGGATCTTTTGCATATGGAAAAGCATCTACTTCATCTATAAAAATAACTTGAAATGTATCATAAAAACGGATTAATTGATGTGTTGTGGCAACCACAAATTGCTCACCTTGGTATTTGTCTTTGGAATCTCCATACAAGCAAACTATATCTATCTCTTTGAAAACAGCTTGCAAACGCGGATATAATTCTAAACATACATCAACTCTAGGAGAAGCTATACAAATTCTAAAACCTTGCTTTAATGCTAAATCCATTCCTTCAAACATCATTTCTGTTTTACCAGACCCAGCGACTGCCCATAAAAGCATATCAACTCTCTGCTTAATACTTGAAACAACTGCACTTGAAGCCTTTTTTTGTCCTGGTGATAAAGTTCCTTCCCAGCCCAAACAAGATTCTATTCTTTCCGGCAGAATGTCTGCTTTTTGATAGTATAACTTCTGACAACTATTTACCCGCCCCATAACTATACAGTTTCTGCAGTACAAACAATCCTCCCTATCACAAGAAGCACATGTCATTTTGCCGAATAAAAATGGATTTGTATTTCCACAACGAAAACAACGATTAGCTGAAATAGCAAGAATTTCCTGTAGTCCCTCAACTGTTTCGACTTCCTTCTTTAGATATAACCTTCCAGGAAAAATATCCATCACTTTTCACCTCTCCTAAGTTATACACTTTTTTAGATTTCTTTGCAGAAGTTAATTTCTTATTTTCCAGCCTCAATTTGACCATAAAATACTATTTTCGCTAAAGGCAAAACAACCATTTTCAATAGGTGAAATTGGCGAAAATACAACTTTAGCCTAAATAAAAAAATCTCTAGCTAAAAAGCTAGAGATTCTATTATTTTATTGACCAGGTTAATCCCAGTGCGCCTTCACCTAAATGTGTGCCGATAACTGGGCCAAAATAGCTCAACTCGAACTCCACTTCTGGAAACTTGGATTCTAAATGTTTGCGCCATGTTTCTCCTTTTTCCGGATCATTTCCATGGATAACATAGGCTTTTTCTGCATTTTTATTTTTGATAGCTACTTCAAGAATATCTTCAATCCGTTTTAATGCCTTTTTTTGAGTTCTAACTTTTTCAAAAAGAACAATTTGCTTATCATTAAAATGAAGGATTGGTTTAATTTGAAGCAAACTGCCGACAAGCGCTTGTGCCCCGTTTAAGCGACCACCGCGTTGCAGGTTATTTAAATCATCTACCATAAAATATGCATCTTGCGCCTTTTTAATCTTATCTAATTCGGAAATAATTCGTTCTAAAGGTTCATTTGCTAAAGCCATTTCAGCCGCTTTAACAGCAAACATTCCTTGCGCCATACATGAGAGCTCAGAATCATAAGCAACTACATTCAAGCCATCAATTAGTTCACCTGCAGAAGCTGCGTTTTGGAAAGTCCCGCTGATGCCGCTGGATAGATGAATACTAATTACTGTATCAAAACCTTGTTCTTTTAGTTTCTCAAACAATTGAATAAATTCACCAGGGGCAGGTTGCGAAGAAGTTGGAAAATTTTCTGCTTCTTTTACTTTTTTGTAAAAATCAGCCGTAGAAAGTTCTTCTCCTTCACGATAAGATTTTCCATCAATTATTACGGAAAGTGGTACGACATTAATTCGTAGCTGCTCTTTCACTTCATCTGGCAAATAAGTGGTGCTGTCAGTAACCACTGCTATTTTTTCGTTCATATAGTCCCCCTGAAATTTCTTTAGCGAATATAAACCCAGCCGTGCTTAATTGCCGTTACCACCGCTTGAGTTCTATCATTCACTTTCATTTTTTGTAAAATACTGCTGACATGATTTTTCACTGTTTTTTCACTAATGAAAAGCGTTTCCCCAATTCCGCGGTTACTTTTTCCATCGGTAAGAAGCTGTAATACTTCACACTCTCTATGCGTTAAAATATGCAAAGGCATTTTCACTTCGGGTTGCTGGTAACCATAAACCCCTTGCGAAGTATTCGTGCTTGCTAAATGTCGATATTCGCGAATTAATTTAATCGCTACACGCGGATGAATATACGCGCCCCCATTATCTACTATTTTAACAGCTTCTACGAGTTCATGTGCATCCATTTCTTTTAATAAATAACCTACTGCTCCTGCTCTAAGTGCCTCTGTTACGTACTCATCTGTATCGTGAATAGTCAATACGATAACTTTGATACTAGGGAATTGACGTACTAACATTTCTGTTGCGTCTAACCCATTAACAGTTGGCATATTAATATCCATTAAAACGATGTCTGGTTTATATTCGCGAACTTTTGCTACGATATTCTTACCATTTTCAGCTTCCGCTACGACTTCAAAAGAATCTTCCAACTCTAAAATTCGCTTGATACCTTCGCGAAACAACTGATGATCATCTACAATCATGATTTTGAGTGCCATAATGACTACTCCTCCTTCACTTATCTAATTTCACCAAGCCACTTTGCAATCGAAAACATCATCCTTTTTAAGTAGCAAAACGCTTAACCTTATAATCCCTGCCATAAAATTGGCAAATAAACTTTTCTCTTTTAAGTACTATTTACTCAAACTAACCTATTTTCATTACAAACTGTAGCTCAATTATACAGCAAAGTTTTAGAAAATTACTTCTATATGCCTATAAAATGCAATCGAAAACCAGTCTAAAGTAATAGTAGTTTTTATTATAACACGAATTTGCCACCACTTCACCCGCTGCACTTAGAAAAATATCTATACAATCGCTTTGCTTTCGGATAAAATAAAAGCAGACTGAATGTATCAACTTATGGAGGTTCCTTATGTTGGATCATTATTTAACCATTCGTAGCGATGGAAAACATGAAATAATAATTGAAAAATCTCGCTTTATTTGCCATATTAAGCGAATAAAAACAGAATCCGAAGCACAGACATTCATACAAACAATCAAAAAAGAGCACCGTGATGCTACTCATAATTGCTCTGCCTATATTATAGGAGAAAATGACCAATTTCAAAAAGCACATGACGATGGTGAACCAAGTGGAACAGCAGGGGTTCCTATGTTAGAAGTTTTAAAAAAGAAAGCTTTAAAAAATGTTGTTGTGGTTGTTACTCGCTATTTCGGAGGAACTAAGCTCGGCGCAGGGGGCCTTGTCCGTGCATATGGTGGTGCTGTCAGTGAAGCAATCCAAACTATCGGTATAGTCGAATGCAAATTAGCTACTATTATTGAGTGCTCTTTTGCCTATCCACTTTTAGGCAAAATAGAGAATGCACTTGAGCAAAAAAATTATCAAATCGTTCATAAAGAATTCACAGAAAAAGTCGTACTTCAAGTATTTGTTGATAATGAGGATCTTTCAACTTTTTCCACTTGGATAACAGAGGTTTCAAATGGCCAAGTTACTTACAAAGAAGGCCCACAAAAATATAGAGAAAAGGATGTTACTTAGAATGTCCACAAACATATTTTTACATTTACCCACCACTATTTCTACGGAACGAACTATTTTGAGAAAAACTTCTTTTGCAGATGCAACTACCTTATTTGATATTTGGTCTGACAATGACGTTGCTCAGTTTATGAATATCGAAAAATTTTCTACCATCCTTCAAGCGGAGGAAATGATTCAAGCCATCGAAAACGAACCAAATGCTTGTAGGTATACAATTTTTACTATGGATAATTCTTTAAAAGCAATCGGCTCACTGGGCATAAACGATATTAACAAAAACAACCAAACAATTGAAATCGGTTATGAATTAGCCAAAAGTCATTGGCGGCAAGGGCTTATGTTCGAGATTTTAACAACCTTTTTAAATACAACTAAAACTCACCTCCCATACAAAACAATTACCGCCAAAGTACTCCCGGAAAATATTGCTTCCATAAAACTACTTACTAAGCTTGGTTTTGAGCTCGTTTCAACGGGGCAAGAACTAGATTTACACTCCGGCAAAATTTGTGAAATTAGTAATTACCAATTAATACTCGAGTAGACAAATATTACATTTTTGAAAGATATCATCTTTTTTGTATTTTTTTTCAATGAAATTCTGTATAATAACATCAAAGTTGAAAAATTAAAGAAACCGTAAATAACACGTAACATTCTTTAGTTCAACAAATGATACAATAAAACTTAGAAAAGTGACTATAAGGAGAATTAATATATGAGTAAAGGCACTGATGATAGCCGAAGAAGCAGCAAGAAATACAAGCGTAGAAGAAAAATTTTATTCTGGATTCTAATTCCTGTGATGTGTTTAGTACTTGCAGGTGTCGGATATGGCACTTACCTTTTTAGCAAGACGAAACTCGCAGCAGACAACTCTTTCGATAACGTGAGGAACGGGAAAGCTTCCACACTTCGAACAAATGATGTTGAACCTATAAAAGATAGTTTTTCTATTTTAATTATTGGCGTTGATACAAGTACTACAAGAGCATCTAACGGAAACCCTCGTAGTGACTCGCTTATCCTAGCTACATTTAATGTAAAGGATGCACGCGTAGAAATGACAAGTATTCCCCGCGACTCTTATGTACACATTGAAGATTCTGCAAAAGAGATTAATAAATACACGAAAATCAATGCAGCTCATGCATATGGTGGTCCAGAACTTACCATGAAAACAGTAGAAGAAGAATTCAAAATCCCAATCGACTACTATGTTCGATTTGACTTTGATGCTTTCCTCAAAATCATTGATGCATTAGATGGTATTGATGTAGACGTTCCAGTAAACTTTACTGAACAAGATTCAAAAGATAACCAAAACGCAATTACGCTTAAAAAAGGGCCGCAACATCTTAATGCTGAACAAGCCCTAGCCCTTGCACGTACAAGACATATTGATAGTGATATTGAACGTGGTAAACGACAACAACTTATTATTAAATCTATTGTTAGTGAAGCGACTTCTGTTTCTTCCGTTAGCAAATACTCTGATATTATTGAAGTAGTTGGCGACAACATGAAAACCAACCTAACTTTCAACCAAATGCTTTCAATCGCAAAATTTGGAATGTCTAATAAAATTGATATTAAATCACTCAACCTTAAAGGTGATAGCAATCCAATGAACGGCATTTATTATTACAAACTGAATGAATCCTCCGTTCAAAGTATCTCGAATGAATTTGCTAGTGAGTTAGGAATTAAACAACCATTCCCTGGCGCAGCAGCTTATTCAGATGAAAGTTCCACTGCATCAAACTAACAAAAAACCAACAACTAATAATTAGTTGTTGGTTTTTTTATTTGCGTTTTCGATGTATTTTTTGAAGTAAATTTAAGATTGGTCGATAATCTTCACCAATTAAACCGATAAATTCAACAATAATTTCAATACAAAAAATTAGTAATAAGAGTAATAGTAATGCTCCCCAAGTTGTAGAAAAAGAAAATACAAAACCAGTTATAGAGAATAGTAGTGCCATGCAGTAAATTAACAACACTGTTTGTTTTTCTGTAAAACCAAGAGCCATTAATCTATGATGGATGTGCGAGCGATCCGCAGACGATATAGGCATGCGCTCTTTCAACCTCCGTACGATAGCAAAAAATGTATCTGATAAAGGAACACCTAAAATAATAAGTGGCACTAACAAAGAAATAAAAGTTACGTTCTTAAAGCCCATAAGCGATAAAACAGCTATCATATAGCCTAAAAATAAAGCTCCGGTGTCTCCCATAAAAATACTTGCAGGCGGAAAGTTGTAAATTAAAAATGCAGCAACTGATGCGGCAAGAATAAGTGCGACTGGAGCAACAAATGCATCTTTAAGAAGTAGAGCCATACCTGCAATTGTCATTAAAGCAATAATAGAGATTCCACCAGCAAGACCATCTAACCCATCTATCAAATTAAGTGCATTGACTATGGCCACAATCCAAACAATAGATAATGGTATCGCAAAATATCCAAAGTTCAATTCCCCGTAGAAAGGAATATTAATAAAATTAATTGTTATTTCGCCCCAAACAGTGACACAAAGAGCAGCTAAAATCTGCCCTACCATTTTCCATTTAGGAGATAAATCAAATATATCATCAATAAACCCTGTTACAATAATAATTAGAGCTCCAAAATAAATTGGAACAAATCCTGATTTATCAATTGGTACTAACAACATCCCCACTGAAAAACTTATAAAAATAGCTAATCCACCTAGTGTGGCTGTTGTTTTTGTATGTTTATGTCTTTCACGCGGCGTGTCAACCGCATTGATTCTGAATGCAAACTTTCTAATTATTGGCACCATGATAATACCAACAGCAAAGCTAATCAATATACTCCATATTAGCAATATTTTTTCAGCTCCATCCTTTATTTAGCAAAATTTCTTCTGTTGATTTAGTGTATTTTTTTAATACTTTTAAATCTAGCGTTACACCAATGCCTTCGTTCGTTGGCACTTTGAGTCTACCTTGATTTAATTCAAAAGCAGGTGTTACAATATCCTCCGCAAAGAAACGATTCGAGGCAGATATATCCCCTGGAAAAACAAACTCGTCTCTCGCTGCTAGTGCAATGTTATGAGCTCTGCCGACACCAGCTTCAAGCATTCCCCCACACCAAACTAGTATTTCATTTAGCGCGCAGTACTCTGCTATTTTAAGGGCAGATGACATACCTCCAACACGTGCCAGCTTCAAATTAATAGCCCGACAACTACCAAGGCTATGCGCTTGCTCTACATCTTTTACGGATCTAATATTCTCATCCAAACAAATTCGCGTTTTTAATTGTTTTTGCAACAAAGCATGATCCACAAAATCTTTCGTTCCAAATGGCTGCTCAATCATTTCTAAATCATATTGATCTAGTTCTTTTAATAACAAGAAATCTTCTCTATTATACGCTGAATTCGCGTCTGCCATCAAGCTTAGTTTTGGAAAATTTTTACGAACAGCTTCAACAAATTGAATATCTTTGTTTGGTGCGATTTTTAGTTTCACTCGTTCATAGCCCTGATCGACGTATTGATTAACTAATTGAAGTAAAGTTTCCACATTCTGTTGTAAACCAATACTGACTCCAACTTTGATAGATTCTTTAGTAGCCCCAATCATTTTAGCTAACGATCTTTTTTCCATTTTAGCAAAAGTATCCCAAACAGCGAGTTCAACGGCCGCCTTTGCCATCTCATTACCTTGAATCCAACTGAATAACTCCTGAACTTCTTCAGGCTTACGAATCTTTCTTTGAGCGAGTAGAGGTAATAGCTGCTCCTTAATAATTAAAATAGCAGTACTAAGAGTCTCTTCAGTGTAATCTGGTAACGGAAATGCTTCTAATTCACCATATCCGCGGATTCCTTCTTCATTTATTAATTCAATAATATAAAAATCTTTGCTTTTCAATTCGCCATAACTTGTGTTAAATGGTGCCAAAAGCGGTAGTTCAGCATGAATTAATCTTGCTTTTTGAAAATACATTTTACTCACCCTTTTTCAAACGTTTACGCTCTTTTCGAATAACAAGCATAAACTGAGGTATTGCAAAAAAACGTCTCCATCTAGAAGGATTCGCTAGCAATCTGTACACCCATTCAAGTCTCAGCTTTATCCAAATTTTAGGCGCTCGCTTTACATTATCAGTTAATACATCAAAACTCCCACCAACACCAATAAAAATACCTTTGGAAAAATTAGCCATCTGAGATAAAATCCATTTTTCTTGAGCAGGTGAACCTAGAGCAACAAAAATAACATCCGGTTCAGCAGCGATTATTTCTTTAGCAATCGCCTCACTCTCAAGCGCATCAAAATAACCATGATGAACACCACAAACAATTGCTTGCGGGTATTTTTCGTTCACTTTACTCTCCACGCCTTGACTAACTTCTGGTTTCGCCCCTAAAAAATAACAACGTAGCGGCTTTTCTAATAAACCAATCATTGTATCATAACCAGTAACTCGTTCTTTTAGCGGATTCCCAAGTTTTTCAGAAGCCATGATAATACCAATACCATCCGGAACAATATAATCAGCTTGACGTAAAATTCCCTCAAACTCTTTATCAGTCCGAGCATGCATTACAATTTCAGGATTGGCAGTTACAACAAAACGTCTTTCCCCATTTTGAGCAACATTATGTAATTCCTCAATAAATTCAGCTTGGGTTGTATTATAAAAAGGTATATTTAAAATTGAAATTTCCTGCTTTTTCATTTGAATCTCCTAAAAAACTTTATTATGTATAAGTTTATCATAAAAAAGAGCCTCTTCCTATTTTTAATCAAAAAAAGCTGCAAATAGCATATGCCATTTGCAGCTTTTCGATATGGAGTAGATTAATCTAAAATTTGTACTTTAACTTGTTTTACACCCCAGTTATTAACTTCTTGTACTGAGTTTAAATGTACATCAATTTTATTACCTTTAATTGCGCCACCAGTATCGGCTGCAATTGCTTCTCCGTATCCTTCAACATACACTTTTGAACCTAGAGGAATAACAGACGGATCAACTGCAATAACACGTGAATTATCGTTTAAATCAATTCCTGTTGCTGTCATATGACTCATTCCAGGTTCAGCTTTACTATAAGCAGTTGCTGTAACTGTTAGCTCTTTTGAAACATTACCTTGAGCTGACGAAGAGTTATTTGACGATTCATTAGATGTTGTTGATTTTTGAGTTGTTTGTGTTGATTTTTCTTCTTTTGGTTGCTGTGCTGGTTGTTCTGTAGCATTACTTTCTGATTTGTTGCTTTCAGAAGGAGTGCTTTCACTAGCTTTAGCATTTTCACCTACAGACAATTTTTGACCAACTATGATTAAATCAGATGAAAGATTATTCCATTCCTTTAATTGGTTAACTGTCACACCGTTATCTAATGCAATATGTCCTAGTGTGTCACCAGCTACAACTGTATATTTCGTACCGTTACTAGTAGCAGCTTTTTTCTCGCCACTATTTACTTGTAACGTTTGGTTTGGAAAAATTAAGTTTGAGCTTAAGTTGTTATCTTCTTTCAATTGTTTTATAGAGATATTATTTTCATTTGAGATTTTCCAAAGTGAGTCACCGTCTTGAACTTTATACTCAGCCGCAAAAGCTTGAGTTGAACCAGATCCTGCAATAATTAAACCAGCCGCAATGGCTACTACTGTTTTCTTCATGTAATTAATTCCCTCCTTGATTACTTTCGAGAACAATCGTACCACATGAAACTTTAGACTTGGTTACTAAAAAATTAAGCATGTATGACAGGCGCCTGAATAGCCCCGAGAATCCTGCAATATTTGTAAATTACCATTATTGTCTGATTTTTATTGTTTACACCTTCAATTGGTTCTCAAATTCTTTCAACATAACTCGCCGTTATAGTTCACGCCTCTTTTATATCCCAATTAAATACTTCATAAAATAAACTATTTATATTTAAAAGATAGAATTGGAAAATTTTTCCATTACAAATAACTCCTAAAATCAACGCTTTTAATCGCTATTTCAACCAAATTTTTATAAATTATAAGTTAAATCTAGCTTTTTATAACAAAGTATTACATCATTCATCTTCTTCATGAGAGATATTAACTACATTTTCGCCTTTACCTCTACTTGATAGATACCTAATTTGGTGAACTAACACCTCAGTAATATAGACTTTCTGTTCCTCTTTATTCAAATATTGTCTAGATTGTAGTTCTCCGATTACACCTACTAATTGTCCTTTACTACAAAATTCAGCAGTTGCTTCTGCTCGCTTTCCCCAAATAACGCATTGAATAAAATCTGCATCATTGTCGACTCTCTTATTCTTTCCAAAACGATTTAAAGCTATTGTCAAATTCAAAACAGCCCTATCTTCTGTGGTCCATTTCAGTTCTGGCTCTTTTGTTAAACGTCCTACTAAAGTTACTTGATTAATCATATAATCGCCTCTTTCTTTTGGTGTAAAGCGATTATATTTGATAAAAATTTCTTTGTAAAATAGGTAAAGTTCCATTTTCATGGGGGTTAAAGAAACAAAAAAACCGTTTTCTGTTAGAAGAAAATAATACTTTTCTAGAGGAGGAATGCATGCAAAACACTATTTTACTAAATTGCAACTTTTTTTAGCACATGCTATTCTGAGAACATCAAAAAAGCACCAAAATCCATTTTGGACTTCAGTGCTCATTATTTCTATTGTGGTAAATCTGATAAAGCGAACATAATTTCCGCTTCACAAACCAAATCGCCTTCTACTGTAGCCTTAACTTTGGCCTTGGCAATAGCGCCTCTCATTCGAGTGATTTCTGCTTCAAGTAAGAGTTGATCACCTGGCACAACTTGACGTTTAAAGCGACATCCATCAATTCCCGCAAACAAACCAATTTTGCCTTTATTAGCTTCACTTTGCATCATTGCAATCCCACTTGTTTGAGCAAGTGCTTCTACAATTAGGACACCCGGCATTACCGGATACTCCGGAAAATGGCCATTAAAGAATTCTTCATTAGCTGTTACATTCTTTATAGCAGTTACTTTTTTTCCTTCTTCAACAGAAATAACTCTATCCACTAATAAAAATGGATAACGATGAGGTAAAATTTCTTTGATTTTCTTAATATCTAACATATAAATCCCCCAAATTCAAATTTAGATACGACCACGTCTTTTATTTGTTAGTGATTCAAGCAAAATGCCAGTACCGAGAGCTACAACATCTAAAGGATTTTCAGTAATTAGAACCGGAACTTTTAATTGTTCAGACATTAATTCGTCTAAACCATGTAATAATGAACCGCCACCAGTCATAATAATTCCTCTATCAATAATATCTGCTGAAAGTTCTGGAGGTGTTTGCTCTAAAACTTGTCGAGCTGCTAAAACCATTAAGTTCAATGAATCATGAATAGCTTCTTCTACTTCAGAACTAGTAATGGAGATAGTCTTAGGTAAGCCACTTACTAAGTCTCTACCGCGAATCTCCATAGTTTCTTCTTTAGTACCTCGGGAAGCAGTTCCAATAGTTACTTTAATATTTTCAGCAGTTCTTTCACCAATAAGTACGTTATACTTTCTTTTAACATAATTTAAGATATCAGCGTCCCATTTATTGCCGGCCACTTTTACGGATTGGCTTGTTACGATGTCGCCCATAGATAATACGGCTACATCCGCAGTTCCACCACCGATGTCAATAATCATATTACCAGAAGGCTCAAAGATTTCCATGCCAGCACCAATAGCTGCAACTTTAGGTTCTTCTTCTAGGAACACTTGTTTCCCACCACTTTTTTCAGCAACTTCTCTAATTGCTTTTTGCTCAACAGAAGTAATATTCGTTGGGCAACAAATTAAAATGCGAGGACGCGAAAAAAAGGTTTTCAGGTTCAACTTTTGTATAAAGAAACGTAGCATTTCTTGAACAATATCAAAATCAGCAATAACCCCATCTTTCATAGGTTTGATTGCTGTAATATCCCCTGGAGTTCTACCAACCATATCTCTAGCTTCTGTTCCAACTGCTAGAACTTGTCCAGTCTTATTGTTTATAGCGACAACTGAAGGTTCATTAACAACGATTCCTCTTCCTTTAACATGAATTAATACATTAGCTGTACCTAAATCGATACCAACATCTTTTGCCATTTACATTTTAACTCCTTTCGTGGTGTACACCTAATTTTACATCTCATTCTGAATTATAGCATAATTTACGTTATGCTGAAATGTATATTTCATGACAACGTGGTTTTTTTCACGATAATAAAAAAAACCGTACCAAAAGATACGGTTTTAACAAATTTAATTTTAGAATAGAGAAGCTAAATTCGTTACATCGATTTTAGAATCATCTACACGTTCTACATCTGCACCAAGCGCTTGAAGTTTTCCGTGGAAATTATTATAGCCACGGTCTAAGTATTTAAGTTCCGTTACTTGTGTATAACCATCCGCAACAAGACCTGCAAGAATAAGTGCTGCTGCTGCACGTAAATCAGTCGCCGCAACTTCAGCTCCTTGTAGTTTTGCTGGACCGGAAATAATAACAGAATGTCCTTCAATTTTCATATCTGCATTCATTCGACGCATTTCTTCAACGTGCATGAAGCGATTTTCAAAAACAGTTTCTGTCATAATGCTTGTGCCTTCACTTAGCATTTGAATAACCATCATTTGTGATTGCATATCAGTTGGGAAACCAGGATGTGGCATTGTTTTAACATCCACTGCTTTCAATTTATCTGGTCCAATGACACGAATGCCATTTTCTTCTTCAATAATTTGAACGCCCATTTCCTCTAATTTAGCGATTAATGAACTAATATGTTCAGGAACTGCATCTTCAATTAAAACATTTCCTCCTGTAATCGCTGCAGCAATCATAAACGTACCAGCTTCAATACGGTCAGGAATAATAGAATGTTCAGTAGCAGTTAATTCTTTAACTCCTTCAATTCTAATTACTTCAGTTCCTGCTCCAATAACTCTGGCACCCATTTGGTTAAGGAAATTCGCTAAATCTACAATTTCAGGTTCGCGAGCAACATTCTCAATCACTGTTGTTCCTTCAGCTAATGTAGCAGCCATCATAATATTTTGAGTTGCTCCAACACTTGGGAAATCTAAGTATACTTTAGCTCCTACTAATTTTTCAGCAGTAGCTTCAATATAACCATTTTCGATTTTTACAATTGCGCCCATTGCTTCAAAGCCTTTTAAATGTAAATCAACTGGTCTTGAGCCGATTGCACATCCACCTGGCAAAGCTACACGAGCTGAACCAGTACGAGCTAATAGTGGCCCCATGACAACAATAGAAGCACGCATTTTTCGAACATACTCAAAAGGTGCATCAGAAGTGATTTCTCCTGTTGCATCAACTGTTACTTCATCATTTACAAAAGAAACATCAGCATTTAAATATTTAAGTACCTCATTAATTGTGAATACATCAGACAAATTTGGGACATTTTTTAATACGCTAGTACCTTTACTCGCAAGTAATGTAGCAGCTATTACCGGTAATACAGCATTTTTGGCACCTTCCATTTTTACAGAACCATTTAACTGTTTTCCACCGCGTACAATAATTTTTTCCAAAAAGAACCCCTCCGCGTTACTAATAACTAAATCATTTATCGAATTTTATTAATCAAAATTTAAAATTAAAACATATCTTAGTAATTCTACCACTTATCACCCTAAAATATCAACTGATTTTAACCTAATATTAAACTTGTTATAAGCTTATATTAAATTTTTACTACAATAGTACTTTTTCTAACCAAAAAAATTAATTAACTGCTTAGATGCCACTAAGTAGTCTAAGAAAAAGTTACTTAATGTATAACCGAGCACAATCGAAATAATCACAAATAGTAGTCTAGCTTGCGTTACATGATTTTTCTTAATGAATTTTTCGTAGTTGATTGCTTGCAAGGACCAAAAAGTAATAACGATAAATAGTAAATGTGAAATGATGATGACATATGGTGATTCCATAATAATATTATACATGTGTTCGCTCCTCATTTTTTGCTACTACTCATTTTAACAAATACAGGGAGGAAAAAACAGTTAATGCACTTATGGTTATATAAAAAAACTTCCTGGCTAAAAACCAGGAAGCTAAATTATTATTAATTGTGTTCTTTCGCGTGAATTCGGTTGATAGCTCTTTGTAGTGCTAGTTGAGCCATTACTTCATCCACTTTTTGTTCTTTTGCTCGGCTAAGTTCTTCTTCTGCACGTTGTTTTGCTTTTTCAGCGCGATCAATATCAATATCTTGTTCGCGTTCAGCAGTATCCGCGAGAATGTTAACTTCTTCACCGTTTACTTCCATAAAGCCACCATTTACAGCGACCCATTCCTCACCAGACTCAACTTTTAAACGAACGATGTCGATTTTAAGTGGAGCAACTAGTGGAACATGGCCAGGTAAAATACCGAGTTCACCTGCTTTTGTTCTAGCAATAACCATTTGAGCAACGCCTTCATAAACAGGGCCGTCTGGAGTAACAATACTAACATTTAATGAACCCATACGTATTTCCTCCTGTTTTTATCAGACTTCAACGCCCATATCTTTTGCTTTTTCAAGAACATCCTCAATGCGTCCAACTGAACGGAATGCATCTTCAGGAATATGGTCGTATTTTCCGGCTAATAAGTCTTTGAATCCTTTAACTGTTTCTTTAACAGGGACATAAGAACCTTTTTGGCCTGTAAATTGTTCTGCAACGTGGAAATTTTGAGATAAGAAGAATTGTACACGACGCGCACGAGAAACAGATTGTTTATCTTCATCAGATAACTCATCCATACCAAGGATAGCGATAATGTCTTGAAGTTCTTTATATCTTTGTAGTAAACGTTGTACTTCCGTTGCTACTTCATAGTGTTCTTCACCTACGATATCAGGAGAAAGAGCACGGGATGTAGAAGCAAGTGGATCTACCGCTGGATAAATACCTTGTTCCGTTAATTTACGTTCCAAGTTAGTTGTTGCATCTAAATGGGCGAAAGTTGTAGCCGGAGCCGGGTCAGTATAGTCATCGGCTGGCACATAAATCGCTTGGATAGAAGTAACGGATCCAACGTTAGTAGAAGTAATACGTTCTTGTAATTGACCCATTTCAGTAGCTAGGGTTGGTTGGTAACCTACCGCAGATGGCATACGACCTAGTAAAGCCGAAACCTCTGAACCAGCTTGTGTGAAACGGAAAATGTTATCAATGAATAAAAGTACGTCTTGATGTTCTTCATCACGGAAATACTCAGCAATTGTTAAACCAGTTAAGGCTACACGCATACGCGCACCTGGTGGCTCGTTCATTTGACCGAATACCATCGCTGTTTTTTCAATAACGCCAGAATCTTTCATTTCAAAGTAAAGGTCGTTCCCTTCACGAGTACGTTCTCCAACGCCTGCGAACACTGAAATACCACCGTGTTCTTGTGCGATATTATGGATAAGCTCTTGAATTAGAACGGTTTTACCTACACCGGCACCACCGAACAGTCCGATTTTACCACCTTTTAAGTATGGAGCAAGCAAGTCAACAACTTTAATTCCTGTTTCAAGAATTTCTGTTGTTGTTGCTAATTGATCGAAAGTTGGAGCTTCACGGTGAATTTTATTACGTTTAATATCGCTTGGAAGTGGTTCGTCCAAATCGATGGTGTTTCCTAATACATTAAATACACGACCAAGAGTTACTGTACCAACTGGAACGGTAATTGGGCTCCCAGTATCAATAACTTCCATACCTCTTTGAACACCATCTGTTGATGCCATTGCGATTGTACGCACAACGTCATCACCTAATTGGATGGCTACTTCTAAAGTAAGTTGGCTAGTTGGTGCTTCTTCTGCATCAGATTTATATTCAATAACTAGGGCGTTGTAGATTTCAGGTAAGTTTCCACCTTCAAATTTAACGTCTACAACTGGACCCATAACTTGGATTACTTGTCCTTTAGACATGCAATTATTCCTCCTCACTTACCTTCCCATTTATTGGGACGTTACAAGAAACGCCGACTTCTATTCTAGTGCGGCTGCTCCTCCGACGATTTCGGTAATTTCTTGCGTGATCGCAGCTTGGCGAGCACGGTTATATTGTAGTGATAAGTCACTGATTAAATCGGATGCATTATCTGTCGCGCTTCTCATGGCAGTCATACGAGCAGCATGTTCAGCGGCTTTGGCATCCAGAAGTGCTCCGAAAATTAGGCTTTCCACATATTGCGGTAATAATACTTCCAGGATTTCTTGTTCGGAAGGCTCAAATTCGTAAGTAGTTAAATCTACATCCGTTTCTTTACCTTTTTCGTGAAATTCCGTCAGTGGTAGTAGTTGCTCTTTTCTCAGTTCACTAGAAATAGAATTGATATGGTGATTATAATAAATGAAAACCTCGTCATAAACACCATCTTCAAACATTTGAACTGTGTTACTAGCAATATCTTTAATTTCCGCAAATATCGGGTGATCTGTAATACCTTGTACTTCTAAAACCACGTTCATTTGGCGCGCTTTGAAGAAGTCACGAGCAGATCTACCTACAGTGATTATTGCATATTCATCACTTGACGTATGCTTTTTATTAATTTCTTGAAATACTTCTTTAATTACAGAACTGTTGTAAGAACCTGCAAGTCCAGTATCAGAAGTAAGTACGATATAACCAGTACGGTGAACAGGTCTAGATACAAGCATTGGATGGTCGCTGCTGTTACCAGTGCTAGCAACATGTGTTACTACGTCTTTAATTTTAGAAACGTAAGGCTCATATGAACGAGCATTTGATTCTGCACGACCTAGTTTTGCTGCTGATACCATTTGCATCGCTTTTGTAATTTGACTTGTTTTACGCGTAGAAGTTATTCGTTGTTTAATATCGATTAAAGATGCCAAAGATTTTCACCACCTTTGAATTTATTCCGAGTCTAAATTATTTTTCTTCAGAAGGAACAAATGTATTTTTAAATTCTTTTAATGCTGCTTCAAGTTTCGCTTCGTCAGGAAGTTTTTTCGTTGTACGAATTTCTTCCAAAAGCTCTGGGTGATTATGATCAAACCATGTATTCATTTCGGACTCAAAACGCAGAACATCATGAACTGGTACATCATCCAGATATTTATGAACAAGTGCATAAAGAATCAATACTTGTTTTTCAACTTTCAAAGGTTTGTGCAAATCTTGTTTTAGAACTTCTACTGTACGTTTACCACGTTCTAGTTTCGCACGAGTAGCTGCGTCTAAGTCAGAACCGAATTGTGAGAAGGATTCTAGCTCACGGTAAGCGGCAAGATCTAGACGAAGTGTTCCGGCAACAGTTTTCATTGCTTTAATTTGCGCTGATCCACCTACACGGGATACAGAAAGTCCGGCGTTGATCGCTGGACGTACTCCGGAGAAGAATAAATCAGATTGCAAGAAGATTTGTCCGTCAGTAATTGAGATAACGTTTGTAGGAATATAAGCGGAAATGTCTCCGGCTTGTGTTTCTACGAATGGAAGAGCCGTGATGGATCCGCCACCTAAGCTATCATTTAATTTTGCAGCACGTTCAAGTAAACGGGAGTGCAAGTAGAAAACATCCCCTGGATAAGCTTCACGACCTGGAGGACGACGAAGTAATAGAGACAGCTCACGATAAGCAGCTGCTTGTTTGGATAAGTCATCATATACAACTAAAACGTGTTTACCGCTGTACATGAATTCTTCAGCCATAGCAACACCAGCATAAGGTGCCAAATAAAGAAGTGGCGCTGGTTGAGATGCTGCTGCAGTTACGACGATTGTATAATCTAACGCACCGTGATGACGTAAAGTTTCTACGGCATTACGAACAGTAGATTCTTTTTGACCGATAGCGACATAAATACAAATCATGTCTTGGTCAGCTTGGTTTAGAATAGTATCAATTGCTACAGATGTTTTACCAGTTTGGCGGTCACCAATAATTAACTCACGTTGACCACGACCAATAGGAACAAGTGCATCGATCGCTTTAATACCTGTTTGTAATGGTTCGTTTACCGATTGACGTTGCATAACACCAGGTGCTACTGCTTCAATAGGACGAGTTCCAGTTGTTTCAATAGGTCCTAAACCATCAACTGGTTGACCTAATGAGTTAACTACACGCCCAATAAGCGCTTCGCCAACAGGAACTTCCATGATTTTACCGGTACGACGAACTTCATCGCCTTCACGGATTTCAGTGTAAGGACCTAGAATAATGATACCAACATCATTTGTTTCTAAGTTTTGGGCCATACCCATTACACCATTTGAGAACTCTAACAATTCACCAGCCATTGCATTATCGAGTCCATGAGCACGCGCAATACCGTCACCAATGTAGGTAACCGTACCAACATCACTCACTTTTAGTTCAGATTGATAATTTTCAATCTGCTGTTTTATGATTGAGCTGATCTCTTCAGCCTTAATGCTCATTGATTTCACCCCTCGTTAAACGGAAACTAGGCTTTAATTTGCCGTTCCATGTCCTTTAATTTCGTTTTTAGACTGTCATCATATATACGGGTTCCAATAACCACTTTGACTCCCCCAAGAAGGGATTTATCAATGTGATTTTGAATGTTTAATTTTGTTTTGTTCATTTTCGCAGCAAATACTCTCGAGAGCGCCGTAAGTTCTTGTTCAGAAAGCGGGACAACAGAATAAACATCTGCATCCGCAACTCCGCGCAAGTCGTTTACGCGTTTTTGGTAAACGTCCGCAATAACAGAAAGATAATCTTCTCTGCTACGGTCAATTAAAAGATAAATAAAATCTCTTAATGTCGGATTGATTTTTTCAAAAACAGCGCTGGCAAGATTTTTCTTTTGCTCGGTCGTGAAAGTAGGATTTTCAAGTAGTTTTACAAAATCTTTATTTGCATTTAATGCCGCTTTTAATTCAGTTAGTTCGTCTGAAAAAACGTCGACTAAATCTTTATCTTGAGCTACTTGAAAAAGCGCATTGGCATAGCGACCTGCAACTTCCAAATCTTTACTCATTTGTCATCCCCTAGCCTTTCGATATAATCTTGGATAAGGTTAGATTGTTCTTTTTCATCCAGATTTTTTTCGATGACTTTCGATGCAATAAGAACAGATAAGGAACCGACTTGTTCACGAAGAGCAGAAATAGCATCTTCTTTTTCACGTGCAATATCGGCTTTTGCTTCTTCTTTTATACGTTCTGATTCACGTCTAGCAGTTTTGACAATTTCTTCGCGTTCTTTTTCACCAAGCTGTTTTGCATTCTCAATCATTGTTTGAGATTCAACACGAGCTTGTTGTAAAACACTTTTTTGTTCGGCAAGTAGTTGTTCTGCTTGAGCACGGCTTTCTTCAGCCGCATCAATTTCAGAACCAATATGCTCTTCACGCTCTTTCATAACTCCCATAAGAGGTTTCCAAGCATAAATTCGGATTAAAACTAGCAAAATCGCGAAAGCAAAAAGTGTGAAGAATGCATCACCAAACGTAAATGCGGAACCAATTACTAAATGTGGTTGTAACACGCCAGTTTCACTCCTTTCTATACATTCGCTTGAATTATTCGTTCAAAACGAAAGAGATGAGGTTTTATTTCCTCAACTTCCTTCAAATTATTTATTAAGAACCATGAACGCAATAACTACAGCGATGATAGGAAGGGCCTCAACAAGACCGATACCAATGAACATGATTGTTTGTAGCATAGAACGCGCTTCTGGTTGACGCGCAACACCCTCGACAGTTTTTGATACGATAAGACCGTTACCAATACCCGCACCTAATGCACCTAATCCAACAGCGATAGCAGCTGCAATAACACCTAAAGACATATAATTATCCTCCTAATTTTTCTAAATATTATTTTTTATTACTTTTATAAATGACTTATTTGAAAGTTAGTTTAATGTTCGTCACTTACCTTATGCGACATGTAAACCATGGTCAGCATAGTGAAAATGTACGCTTGAATTGCCCCAATGAAAATTGAGAATCCTTGCCATAGTAACGCAGGAATTATTGCTAGCACACCTACAAATATGTTCATATGAGCAAGTTGTGTTGCAATGATGGTTAACAAAACTTCGCCGGCGAAAATATTACCGTAAAGACGTAAACCAAGCGTTAAAGTATTAGCAAATTCTTCTACTAATTTAAGTGGGAATAAAAATTTCATTGGACTAAAGTAAGTACCAACAAAATAGTGCTTGAAACCACGCATTTTAATACCATAGTAATGCGTTAAGCCAAGAACCATTATCGCAAGTGTTAATGTGACAATTGGATCCGCTGTAGGTGAACGCCACCATACTTCATCGTTAATCGCGATTTGAAATGGCAGTCCTAGCATATTAGCTACGAAAATAAACATTAGTAGCGTAATACCAAGCACATGGAATCTCCCACCGGTTTTCCAATCCATATTACTATTAATAATACCTCTGACAAAATCCATAACCCATTCAATGAAGTTCTGCTTTCCGGTAGGTCGGCGTTGCAGATTTCTGGTACAGATAATGGCTATTAGAAGAACGATGACACAAGTCACAGTAATCATCAAAATATTAGATAGATTAAAGTCGATCCCTAATAGGCTTATCGTTGGAAATTCCTCTTCCAATTAGGTTCACCCCTCTCTTTTTAAAAACTTTTTTCTGCGGTACATGGAATACACAAAAAAATCTAGAAAAATAATTGCATATGCAAGCCCAAGTCCGATTACCATGCTATAAACATGAAAATATTCCGGCAGTTGCGTCGCTATAATAGTAGCAAATAACACGCTCCCCATTCTAAATGGCATTCCCATACCATAAAAAGAACGATTTTCAGCCAAAGCTCTAGTCATTGATTGTGTACGCCTCATTAATAACCAGTAGTTAAACCAGCCGACGATTAAACCCAATTTAAGTCCCAAGAAAATATGTATGTAAGGGGTTAAAAACCATCCACAAAGGCAAACAGCAATAAAAAGAACCATATACTTTTGATGACGATGATACATGCCAATTAGCGATTCTAACATTCGGGGCGCAATCCTTTCTTTTTCAAAAGATTTTTCTTTCCAGATGACCATTTTGAAATCTCAGGGAGTAAGTTTGGTTTGTGAAAACAAGCACATTTTCCCCAATTCATCCCAATCCCAAACACACATGAAAGCCTTATCAGCGTGTCAGTTCTTAGCATACAACAGCCAAAAGAGAAAAGTCAATACACTTTCACAAATTGTGCGTACATCTATTACTAATAGTACCACAATTGACCCTATCCATAAAAGAATAGCCCATTATTTCTGAGATTTTTTTGATTTCAAAATCTAGTCGTTTCTTAGATTGCTCCGCCAGAATTATCTTTGTCCATTTAACAGCAATCAACACCTCCGTAATCGATGGAAAACTTGCCTCCTGTTCGTGTGATATTTCACAAAAAAGGCGACAAAAACTCTCTTTCGTACAAATAAAAAAACTTCTACCATTATTGGTAAAAGAATTCGATACGATTATTCGCAAATTTCGCGACCGAAAGTTCTTTTCCCAAGAAAAAGAACGGAAAAAACAGCCGGACTCACTTATCATGAGTTGCATTTTGATATAGAGTGCCCGTATAAATTCCAATTCAGTCAACGCGAAAACTAGCGTCGGCGGGATTGTAGTGAATACTGAGCGCAGTCTTCTATCCCTATGCTAAAAACAAGCTATTTTTTGGGCTCTTATATTAATAACATTGACCATCTTATCACATGTAACATAAAAGAACTAGTGAAAATCGAGCGTGTAACATATCTGTAACAATAAGGCGCTTTCATTCTAAAAAAAGAGGAAAACTAGACTTTTAACGCCTAGTTTTCCACTGTGTTTTACACGATAAAATCTTCTGGTCGCTTCGTTCCATTAAACTGACTTTTGATTGCTTCTAAAATTCTATTTGCAGCAAGTCCATCACCATATGGATTGGCCGCTTTCGCCATTTTATCATGGCTTTCTTTATTATCAAGTAATTCTAATGCTTCTTTTATGAGATTTTCTTTACTCGTCCCAATTAGTTTTAACGTGCCTGCTTCGATGCCTTCTGGGCGTTCTGTTGTGTCTCGTAAAACTAAAACAGGTACTCCCATGCCAGGCGCTTCTTCTTGTACACCGCCTGAATCAGTAAAAACAAGATAAGATTTGCGTAAGAAATTATGAAAGTCAATAGCATCCAGTGGTTCAATCAAATGGATACGTTCGTGACCGCCTAAAATATTCGTCGCTTTCTCTCTGACAGCTGGATTTAAATGCATCGGGTAAACAAGTTCCACATCCTCACGACTCTCGACGATTTCGCGAACCGCTTCAAACATACCTTGCATAGGTTCTCCCAGATTTTCTCTCCGATGAGCAGTCATGAGTATTAAGCGATTATCACCAAGATTCTCTAAAATAGGATGATGATAATCCTCTTGAACAGTTGTTTTAAGTGCATCAATGGCAGTATTTCCTGTTACAAAAATAGTGGCTGGATTTTTCCCTTCCGCAAGCAGGTTTTCTTTAGCTTGCTTCGTCGGAGAAAAATGCATATCCGCCATTACTCCAGTTAATTGACGATTCATTTCTTCTGGGAACGGCGAATATTTATTCCAAGTTCTAAGTCCCGCTTCGACATGTCCAAGCTTTTTTTGTTGATAAAAAGTAGCTAGTCCGGCGGCAAAACTTGTAGTCGTATCACCGTGAACTAGGACAATATCAGGATTTTCCTTAGCAATAACATCATTAATTCCGTTCATTACGCGTGAAGTTATATCCGCGAGGGTTTGTCCTTTTTTCATTATATCTAAGTCAATATCAGGTTTTATATCAAAAATTTCTAGGACTTGATCCAACATTTCACGGTGTTGCGCGGTAATAACTACCGTTGACTCAAACGTTTCTGATTCTTTTTCTAATGCCAAAACGAGCGGCGCCATCTTGATTGCCTCTGGTCTTGTTCCAAAGATGCTCATTACTTTGATTTTAGCCACTTGCGAACCTCCTTATAAAAAAACTCCTCAGAAATAGCTCGACAAAAAATTTTCCAGTCTGCCAAAAAGCAGCACTGTTTATAATTCCTTATCTCACTAAACCGAGGAGATTGTTAATTATTTAGTTCCGAATAATCTATCGCCAGCATCTCCTAAGCCTGGACGGATATAACCATTTTCGTCTAGCTTCTCGTCTAAGCCAGCCACATAGATTTCTACATCAGGATGTGCTTCTTGAAGAGCTTTAACGCCTTCAGGAGCTGCTACTAGACACATGAATTTCATGTTGCGAGCGCCGCGTTTTTTCAAGCAATCGATAGCCATAATTGCTGATCCACCAGTTGCAAGCATTGGATCTACAACGATGAAAAGACGTTCTTCCACATCAGAAGGTAGTTTTACAAAATATTCTACTGGTTCAAGTGTATCATGATCACGGTAAAGACCTACATGACCTACTTTAGCAGCAGGGATAAGTTTTAAAATACCATCTTGCATACCAAGACCAGCTCTTAAAATAGGCACTACACCTAATTTTTTACCTGTAAGTGTTTTTGCAGTTGTTGTTTGTAGTGGTGTTTCAACTTGGATGTCTTCAAGTTCCATATCACGTGTAATTTCGTACGCCATTAATGTAGCGACTTCATCTACAAGTTCGCGGAATGCTTTTGTTCCCGTATTTTTATCTCGAATAATTGTTAATTTGTGTTGTACTAAAGGGTGATTAATTACGTGTACGTTTGCCATCGATTAGTTCGCTCCTTTGATATTGAAAATTTCCTTCTCTTATTGTATCAGAACAAGACACAAGTGCAAGGATTAATTTGCTATACATGAAAAAAACCGGATTTCTCTAAAATTCAGAAAAAACCGGCTCACTTATTTTATAAACTTGGATAAAGCGGATATTCATTTGTTAAAGTAGCTACACGAGCTTTTACATCTGCTAAAACTTCTTCATTTTCTAAGTTGTGTAGCACTTCAGAAATAAGCACTCCCACTTTTTCGATAGCTACTTCATCGAAACCACGTGTTGTAACTGCCGCAACTCCTACACGGATACCACTTGTGACAAAGGGGCTTTCCGTTTCGAATGGAATGGTATTTTTATTCACGGTAATACCAACCTCATCTAATACTTTTTCAGCAGCTTTTCCTGTTAAGCCAAGTGGTTTTAAATCAATTAATAGTAAATGATTATCCGAACCGCCTGTTAAAACAGCAACATCATTAGCTTGAAGTGTTTCTGCTAATTTTTTAGAGTTGCGAATGATTTGTTCACAGTACGCAGTGAATTCAGGTTGTAACGCTTCACCAAATGCCACGGCTTTCGCTGCGATTACGTGCATTAATGGTCCTCCTTGAATTCCTGGGAAAATCGATTTATTTAATTTTTGTTCCCATTCAGCTTTTGCTAAAATCATTCCGCCACGAGGTCCACGAAGGGTTTTATGAGTGGTTGTAGTTGTAAAATCAGCATAAGGAACTGGATTTTGATGTAAACCTGCTGCAACAAGACCAGCAATATGCGCCATATCAACCATTAAGTATGCGCCAACTTCATCAGCAATTTCACGGAATTTAGCAAAATCAATTTTACGTGGGTAAGCACTTGCTCCAGCTACAATCATTTTTGGTTTATGTTTTAATGCTGCTTCACGAACGATTTCATAGTCAATTTCTTTCGTATCTTCACGAACGCCGTATTCAACAAAATTGTATAAAACGCCACTGAAGTTCACTGGACTACCATGTGTTAAATGGCCACCATGTGAAAGGTTCATACCAAGCACTGTGTCGCCTGGTTCAAGCACAGTATGATAAACTGCCATGTTCGCTTGAGCGCCTGAGTGTGGTTGAACATTCGCATATTCAGCGCCAAATAATTTCTTCGCCCGGTCGCGTGCTAAATCTTCCACAATATCCACGAATTCACATCCGCCGTAGTAACGTTTTCCAGGGTAACCTTCTGCATATTTATTCGTTAATACAGAACCCATTGCTTCCATTACTTGCTCACTAACAAAATTCTCAGATGCGATTAATTCGATATTCGCGCGTTGTCTACCAAGTTCTAACTTAATTGCATCAAAAACTTCCTTATCTTGCTTTTGTAAATAGACCATCTGTGGACCCCATCCTTTTCTGATAAATTTTTCAAGTGAACTGTTATGTATTATCTTTAATAATTACTTAAATTGGGTAGAAAAGCAAGTATTTTGGAGTAAAAAAACGCAATTTCCGATAGTGAAGCGCTTCACTTATTGAAAACGTTCGGAAATTGCACTTTTTAGTTCGTAATAGGTAATTTCATATTGTTCAATTGGTCCTCCGAATGGGTCTGTAATGTCTGTTTCATCTTCAGAAATCAACTGGATTTTGTTGCTCGCGGCCGGAAAAATACTTTTTAGCTCAGCTTGGTGATTTTTTGTCATTACATAAATCTCGTCAGCCCAGTCAATATCGGTTTCTGTAATTTTCTTCGCGGCATGTTCCCCTGGTAAATTCATTTGCAGAAGTATCTCGCGAGCGTTTTCCGATATAGTGTCCCCGTCTAATGCGCGAGTCCCTGCTGAACGAACTTCTAAATCAGGTCGCATATTTTGTAAAATTTTTTCGGCTAATGGACTTCGGCAAGTATTTCCCGTACAGACAAATAAAATATTCATTCGCTAATCCTCCTATTCCCAGCAGCTTTTTCTAATCGGTTCATAATCGCTGCTCCGAGTTCTGTTTCTGGATAGACTTCGGCAAAAATAATATCAACATCGGCATGGTCAAAAGCCCGTAAGCCTTTGTAAAGACTAGTAGCTATCTCACCCATTGCTTTAATGCTGCCGGTTGATTGAATGACCGCACTTGTAGCCACTTTGCTCGTCAATTCTTTTGTAGCTAAAATACCCAGTTTTTTCCCCGCGATTTCCACTTTATTAATCTCACTTTGCCAAAATTGGCTAGAACCTTCTACAAGATAAACTGGTGCTTTTGGCGCGTAATGAGTATATTTCATGCCTGGCGCTTTTGGTTTTTCTGTTTCTGTCGTGCTATTGGTCGATAAATCAACTGCGCCGATGACTTGCTCGATTTGTTCTTTAGTAATGCCACCCGGACGCAAAATAATGGGTACATCAAGTGAGCAATCTATCACAGTTGATTCTAAACCAACACCCGTAGGACCGCCGTCAATAATACCGGCAATTTCTCCGTCTAAATCTTCTATTACATGTTCGGCTGTGGTTGGGCTTGGTTTTCCGGAACGATTGGCGCTCGGGGCTGCTATAGGAATATTCGCTGTTGCTATTAATTCTAGGCTTACTGGATGTTCCGGCATGCGGACGCCCACTGTGGATAAGCCAGCAGAAACGTTAGCTGCTAGACTGTCTTTTTTTAAAGGGAGAATAACCGTTAGAGGACCTGGCCAAAATGCTTCCATTAGTTGGAGCGCTTTTGGGGGATAACTCGCGATAAATTGATCCATTTGTTCACGCTTAGCAATATGGACGATTAACGGGTTATCTGACGGACGCCCTTTTGCTGCGTATATTTTTTGAATGGCAGCTTGATTTGTCGCGTCTGCTCCCAGCCCATAAACAGTTTCGGTCGGAAAAGCCACACATTCTCCATTTTGAAGTAGTTCTGCTGCTTTTTGATAGATTAAATTATTTGATTGTTGCTTATTTATTTTCCAATGGATAGTTTGCATGATTTCCAGTCCCCTTTACATAACTTCTATTATATTTTAACGTTTTCTAAGCTATTTTTACAGTATTGTTTTTTATTTTGGAAAATGCTAAGTTTTGAACACGAGTTATCCCCAAACTGTGGATAATAACTTTGTCAATGGGGATAACTTCTTGTGAAATGTGGATAATTCTTAAAACTAAGTAAAAAAGCCATTTTCTTTATTAAGATTTGATTAAAATATTTTTTTGCACAACATTTTATCCACAGTTTTGTGGATAACTTTCATTAAAAAAAGACGTCCCTTTTACAGAAACGTCTTCATACCAGTATATTAGAGCATGTTACGTAACGATCTTTTGAATTAATATCTTTGTGGATAAGGACCGTTGCGTGTGGATAACTTTTTTCAAATAGTTGTTTTACTCGTTCACCTTGTGTATAACCTATCTCCACACCCACCCAAAAGGACGGATTCAGCACATATTTTAAGTTATCCACAAAACGTTCATAAATTGCTAGCCCATCATTTTCGGCAAATAAAGCAATCGATGGCTCATTTTTTAAGACATAATCCGACATTTCTGCTTTTTCGGCTTCAGAAATATATGGAGGATTAGCAACAATCATATCAAATCGCTCGTTATTTTGTTTGAAGGATTCGAGTAAATCAGTTTCTACAAAACGCACATTGGCATTTAGTAATAAAGCATTTTTTTTAGCAATCGCAAGTGCTGCGGCCGATATATCCGAAGCTGTCACTGTCATATCCGGAAATGCTTTTTTTAGCGCAATGGCAATAATCCCGCTTCCAGTACAAACATCAAGCAGACTCCTAAGCGGATGTTTTTTCAAAAAAGCTTCTGCTGTGGCTACAAGTTCCTCTGTTTCAGGTCGTGGAATTAGCACATCTTCTGTTACTAAAAAATCATATCCATAAAAAGGCGCTGTCTTCAAAATATATTGAACCGGTTCTCCCGCTAAATATCTTGCAAAGTCTTCTTGAAATTGTTTTTCGTGATTCGGTTCAAGTTCGCGGCTCATTTCCATCCAAAGTTCAGAACGCGTAAGTCCCATTCTGGTTTCTAATAAAATTTCTGCTGCATTTTGATCCAACCCTTTTTCAAGAAGGATGGCTTCTGCATTTTTTAGCAATTGATTAATTTGCGTCATTTAAATGCTCCAATTTACTTGTTTGATCTTCTAGGATAAGCGCATCAATGATTTCATCGAGTTTACCTTCCATAATTTGATCTAGCTTTTGAATAGTTAAGCCGATACGATGGTCGGTTACGCGGTTTTGCGGATAGTTGTAAGTCCGGATCCGTTCAGAGCGGTCACCCGTTCCTACAGCAGATTTGCGGTTTGCATCATATTCTTCGCGAGCTTCACGTTCAAATTTATCGTAAACACGTGCGCGCAACACTTTCATCGCTTTATCTTTATTTTTTAACTGGGAACGTTCATCTTGCATCGAAACAACAATCCCCGTTGGAATATGGGTTAGTCGGACTGCTGACATCGTCGTATTGACACTTTGACCACCTGCACCAGTAGAAGCAAATGTATCTGTGCGAATATCTTTGTCGTGTAGCTCAATCTCCACTTCTTCCGCTTCTGGCAAAATGGCTACTGTCGCTGTGGAAGTATGAATTCGGCCACCAGATTCGGTTTCTGGAACACGTTGAACACGGTGCGCCCCATTTTCATATTTCATTCGGGAAAAAGCATCATTGCCGTTCATCATCGCAATAATTTCTTTGTAACCGCCAATACCAGTTGGGTTAGCGTCCATGATTTCGACTTTCCAACCTCGAGATTCAGCATACTTGCTGTACATCCGGAATAAATCGCCTGCAAATAAAGCCGCTTCATCTCCACCAGCTGCCCCGCGAATTTCTAAAATAACGTTTTTATCATCGTTAGGATCTTTTGGAACGAGTAATAGTTTTAGGCGTTCTTCTAGTTCAGCTTTTTCTTTTTGAAGTTCCGCGAATTCTTCTTTTGCCATTTCTCGCATTTCATCGTCTAATTTTTCTCCTAGAAGTTCTCTTGTTTCATCAATTTGTTCATTCACGTTTTTGTATTCACGGTAGGTTTCGACTGTTGCCGTGATTCCTGACTGTTCTTTGGAAAGGTCGCGTAGTCGCTTTGGATCAGATACTACATCTGGATCGCTTAATAATTCATTTAATTCATCGTAACGGTCTTCCACCGCCTGTAATCGATCATACATTGTATTTCAACACCTCTTTACCTTATTTTATTGGTGGATTGGCATGGCATTTGCGACACACTGGATAATAGTGGTCATTTCCGCCAATCATAATTTGTTCGCCTGTATAAACTGGTTTTCCTTTGTCATCAACGCGCAGAACCATCGTTGCTTTTTTTGCACAAAACCAGCAAATTGTTTTCATTTCTTCTAATTTATCCGCGTATAGCAGCAGGTATTTCGAGCCTTCAAATAATTCATTTCTAAAATCATTTTTCAGACCGTAAGCAATTACTGGGATATTTAAGTCATCCACTATTTTTGCTAATTGAAAAACATGTTCTTTTTCTAGAAATTGTGATTCATCTAAAAGAACACAATTTGGTTTCGGTTTAATATTCGCTACGATTTCAAAAATATTTGTGTCACTAAAAATAGGGGTTGCTTCTCGTTTCAGTCCAATTCGACTTGAAATGAAACCTACTTGGTCTCTATCATCAATACCTGAAGTAAAGATAGCGACTGTTTTATTTTGTTCTTCATAATTATGTGCGACTTTTAGAATTTCAATGGTTTTCCCACTATTCATGGAACCATAACGGAAAAATAACTGTGCCATTAAGACCGCTCCCTTTAACTTTATAAACTCTTTTCCTATTTTATCATAGAGCCGTACAAATTGGGACATATAGTTTTGTCTTCATAAAAAAAAGCTATGCCGCAAGTGGACATAGCTTGATTTTAACGAAAAACTTCTGCGCCGCTTCCTTCAACATCAAGAAGAAGAACGTCTGCATCAATTTCAAGTGATTGTAAAGATGTTTGAAGCGTATCTGCAACGTCTCGCGGAGCAAATACTAATACAGTTGGGCCAGCACCACTTAAACAAGCAGCATAAGCACCATTGTTTTTAGCAACTTCTCGAATTTGTGTTAAATGTGGCACTAATTTACTACGGTATTTTTCATGCCATAAATCGCGTTCCATCATTTCTCCAGCAAGAGTCATATCATTGCGCAGTATAGCTGCAATCATCACGTTCGCAATACTACTTGCTTTGACCGCTTCTTTGAAAGGAAGTGTTTCAGGAAGAACGCCGCGACTTTCCGAAGTTAACAGTTCTGCTTTTGGAATAAAAGCAATCAAAGCACAATCGGGAAATAAATGACGTACGTAGAAATCTTCTCCGTCCAATTTTGCTCCAACTACCCAGTTTCCAAGAACAGCTGGCGCTACATTATCAGGATGACCTTCTATCTCAGCAGCTATCCGGACTTTTTCCTCTTTTGAAAGGTTAAGTTCAGCAAGTGTATTGGCTAATTCAATTCCCGCAACAACCGCTGCCGAACTACTACCAAGTCCACGAGCGGGCGGAATATCACATGTCATCACTAAATGGTGCGGTGTTAAATTAGGCGCTAGGTTTAAGGCAGTTTCGATAATCACATTGGTTTCATCATGCGGAATCCCGCCGCCAATATTATGTTCGATATACCAAGAGTCCGCTTTTTCGCCAATGTCTAAAGTAAGATATAACGTTAATGCTAAACCACACGAATCAAAACCAGGCCCAAGATTAGCCGTTGTTGCCGGGACACGAATACGCATTAAGCTTTCACTCCTGAACGTAAATGTGTACGCATTGCTTCAATATCATCTACATGGGAAATCGGAATTTCATGTACGCTCATTGCTGTATCTGGATCTTTTAAGCCATTTCCAGTAAAGACACAAACGACTTTTTCCCCTTGTTTAATTGTTCCATTCGCCACATGTTGAATAACTCCAGCTAGTGATGCAGCAGAACCTGGCTCAATGAAGACTCCATCTTGTGCTGCAATTTTTTTATAAGCATTAACAATTTCATCATCTGTTACAGAATGTATATATCCGCCAGATTCGTCGCGAGCTGCTTCTGCAAGCTCCCAACTAGCTGGATTTCCGATACGAATCGCTGTTGCAATTGTTTCCGGGTTATCAATCGGTTTCCCTTGGACAATTGCAGCCGCTCCTTCTGCTTCAAATCCATGCATCCGTGGAAGTCCAGAAGCGTTTGCCTCGTTCCAATCTTTAAAACCTTTCCAGTATGCAGAAATATTTCCGGCGTTACCGACTGGAATTGCAAGAACATCTGGAGCAGAACCTAATTGCTCACAGATTTCGAATGCAGCCGTTTTTTGCCCTTCTAAACGATAAGGATTTACTGAGTTTACAAGCGTTACTGCTTCTGTTTCAGCAAGTTCACGAACAGATTTTAAAGCTTCATCAAAATTACCTTGAATCGAGATAATGTCAGCGCCATACATGACTGCTTGTGCTAATTTTCCTAAAGCAACTTTACCTTCTGGAATAACAATATATGCTTTTAATCCCGCACGTGTTGCATATGCCGCCGCCGCTGCTGAAGTATTCCCAGTCGATGCACAAATAACCGCTTCCGCACCTTCTTCTTTCGCTTTAGCCACAGCCATAACCATTCCGCGGTCTTTAAAAGAACCAGTTGGATTTAACCCTTCATATTTTCCATATAAAGTTACTCCAAGTTCTTTTGATAAATTTGGTAATGGGATAAGTGGTGTGTTTCCTTCCGCAAGTGAGATCATTGGCGTTTTTTCAGTTACTGGTAGATATTCTTTATATTTTTCTAGTAAACCTTTATACATAATTAACC
Source organism: Listeria sp. MAN/IMW/UF555 (assembly GCF_058684075.1). NCBI lineage: Bacteria > Bacillati > Bacillota > Bacilli > Caryophanales > Listeriaceae > Listeria > Listeria sp. MAN/IMW/UF555. Next base: position 176,553 of record NZ_JBZWZS010000004.1, read on the forward strand.
CTCCACAACGGAATATTTTGCGAGCATTTGCATTTCTGGCTCATTTTTCACTCTAGTAATAGCTTGTTCTAATTGCGCTTGACTTGTTGAGTGTGTGACGATAACAACTGTCGCTGTAAAATCATCATATGGTTGTTGTAAAATTTTATCAAAACCGACGCCTGCTTCTGCAAAAATTTGTGTTAACTTAAGGAAAGTTCCTGTTTTATCATCCATTGTTAGACGTAGATAATATTTTGAGAAAACTTGTTCTTTCGGCGTATGTTTCGTTTCGTGTTTATAACTATTGAAAGCATTGCCGTTTGTACCTAGACGGCTGTTTTTTGCGACGGTAATTAAATCACTAACAACACTGGTTGCTGTTGGTAATTCGCCAGCTCCGGGACCATAAAACATGGTTTCCCCAACGGCTGCACCTGTTACAAATACAGCATTATTTTCATAGTTAACGCCTGCAAGCGGATGTGCTTTTGGTAGTAACACTGGTCCGACATTTACATTAACTGTTCCATTTGTTTCTTCTGCTGTACCTACTAGTTTAATTTTATAGCCTAATTGATATGCCACTTCAATATCTTCTGGAGAAATTCCGCGGATACCACTAGTTTCTACATTATCTAAATTCACATTCATACCAAATGCAAGTCTTGTCATAATAACCATTTTTCTCGCTGCATCAATGCCGTCCACATCATTTGTTGGATCGGATTCTGCAAAACCTAATGCTTGGGCTTCTGCTAAAACTTCTTCATATGACTTTTTCTCTGTCGTCATTTTTGTTAGCATGAAATTGGTCGTCCCGTTGACGATTCCCATTACTTTTTGAATTTTATCAGCTGCAAGGCTATTTACGATTGTACGTAAAATTGGAATTCCACCTGCAACGCTTGCTTCATAAAACAAATCACAGTTGTTAGCTTGTGCAACTGCCACCAATTCGTCGCCATGTAGCGCAATCAAATCCTTATTCGCAGTTACAACATGCTTTCCAGCTTTCAAGGCCTGCAAAATGTATTCCCGCGCAGTTGTGATGCTGCCCATAACCTCGACAACAACAGCAATTTCTGGATCATCCAGTACATCAGACGGATTGGTGGTTAGTTCAAAACCTTTTGTTTCATAACGGCGATTTTTCTCTAAGTCACGAACTAGCACTTTCTTTACAGAAATATGATAGCCAGTTACTTGACTAATTTTTTCTTGATGCTCTTCTAAAATATGAATAACACCGCTACCTACCGTTCCAAATCCTAACACACCTACTTGTAACTTTGCTTCCACTTGAAAACCTCCTTATTATTGTTTAACAAAACAGAAAATTTAACTTTTTTATTACCTACTCATAAAAAAAGTAATTAGTGATATTATACGCAACTTCACAGGGAAAAGTAAACCCTTGAAGGAAAAGTTTTTATTTTTAGTAGTTACGGGGAAAATTTCCATAAAAAAACACACCCAGCAAAAGCTGAGTGCGCAAATTATTTCGTTCGTTACATACAGTCTTATTTGAGACCGTATTTTTTGTTGAAGCGGTCCACACGGCCATCTGCAGTCGCATGTTTTTGTTTACCAGTATAGAACGGGTGCGAATCAGAAGAGATTTCGACACGAAGTAATGGATACTCGTTGCCATCTTCCCATTTAATTGTTTCGCTTGAGCTCTTAGTAGAACCTGACAAAAATTTGAAATCAGTACTAGTATCAACAAATACCACTGGACGGTACTCAGGATGAATTCCAGTTTTCATTTCTTTTCAACTCCTTCGCCCTGAATCATCTGAAACAGAGTAATTAAGTGCTTTTACACACAGTATAAACATTATAACAATGTTGAAGCAAACAAGCAAGATTATTTTTGTGCTTTAGATAATCCATTTGCTTTAATTTTTACTTAGGCGCATTTTTAAGTTCTATATCTTTAGGTAAGTTAAAGAAAATCTTGAAGTTATCTGCTTGGAATCCAGGAATCATTAACCTACTATTCCATAAGAATTTCTCATGTTTTAGTGGTTTAACAGTTACCACTTTTTTACCTTCGTCAATTTGTTTTTGAATACTATCCATTCTGTCATTATCAGATATTTTTATTTGAGCAAAAATAATACCATACGCGACTACTAAAGATAAAGAAAGAGTTATAATCGGAACACTGATAGCATTTAGATTAACATATCCCTCATCCACAAAATAAACAAGAAGTCGTATAATAAATAAAACAAAAAATGTATAGGAAATAATAAAACATCTTGATCCAAAAGGAGTTACAAAGAATAACGGTCCTGCAACGAATACTGCAGAAATTAGATAAAAACTTAGCTCCACTTTTAAAGAACTCTTTCGGAAAAATAAAATGATAGTAAATAGAATAGTTAAGTAAAATAATAATGAAATCCAAGCTTCAAGTTCTGAAGTCTTAGCTACATCCGTAAAAATACTTAACTGCATTCTATCAACAATAAGTGGTCGATAGAAAGGATATATAGTTAGTATTACCATGAAAATGTTTTTAACCCATACCTTCCAAATAGGTAGATTAGTTCCAATTTTCACTAACAAGAAAATACAAAATATAGCCAATGCAAAGTTCAATAAAATATTGTTCATAATTAAAAACTTATACATGCTAGTTGAGAAAATTGAATAAATTTTTTCAAAAATTCCCATATCAGTATCAATTGTTCGATAATTATCTGCGCCAGTAAATATTTTTACATAGGCACCATTAGAAAACATTATAACTGCTCCGATGAGGGCTGAAATAAGGTATACAATATGGAAATAAAAGAACTTTCTAAATTTCATAAAGCTATAAATTATAACAAACGCACCAGCAAATACATTATAAATTGTAGCATGTTCTACAAACAATTGAGAGCCAATTCCAAGTGGAACAGCAAATATTACCAACCAAACTGAATAACTAGGATTTTTTTCATAAAAAATATTCTTCACAATTAGTAAATATACTAAAATACAAATCGTTGCAGTATTATAGTTAGCAAAACCAGCTGCCCACGCAAAAGTAGAAGAAAACATATCACTGGAAACACCTAGCATCAAGAATAGACTTAGAAAAGCGATAGTTAACTTTGTTGCTTTTGCAATTAAAAGGGGTATTACTACTATTGCAGCTCCAAATACTCCCATGATTAAAAAGCGGAACCAATCTACTCTAGTAATTATTAATTCACATATATTACCAAAATAACGACCATTATAGTCTTTAAAACCATCATAAAAACGATTCATTCCAAGTCGTATGCCCCAAGTCCAGTCATCATGAGTTAACGGGGTACAATAAGACAGATATAAGTAAAACAAAAAAACAATAAAACTAAAAATTCCAATCTTGACGCCATCTTTTTTTATGCTATTTATCATAGATACACATCCCTTTATTTTCTCACTTTAAAAATAATCCATTTACTAAATACATAATTTAATATTAATACTATTACATTTGTCCATATCTTTGCCCATAGTTCATTTATTCCTAGTCCACTAATTAACAGAATCATTACTAAGAAATCAACAATATATGTTAAAAATCTAAAGCCAAAGAAAGAGGATACTTCTCTCGCCTTTTCTTTCCAAGTAGGTGTGTAGCTTTCGAAGACATATTTTTTATTAGAAAAATATGCAAACAGTACAGATGCTACCCATGCTATAGTATTCGCAATTCTATAATCCCAGTTTAATACATCTGTACATAACCAAAAAGTTACAATATTTATAAGTGTTGTAAATCCACCCATAATTAGATACATCAAAATACTATGTATATTGTCTGTATACCATGGTAATTTGTCTAGCAACTGCCTTACTCTACTCATTTGACATCTTCTTTCTCTCCGTTATATTCTTCTACAAAATAAAGCGGCCGTTTTTTCACTTCATTAAAAATTCTGCCTAAGTATTCTCCAATTATACCTATACTTGTTAATTGAATTCCACCTAAAAATAGTATTGTAATCATTAATGTCGGGAATCCACTAGCGTTAGAACCCATAATTAATGTTTTAATTAAGATGTAAATCAAATAAATAAACGTTCCAAGTGATATTGCAAAACCGGCAATAGTAGACAATCTTAGAGGCCATGTGGTATAGGATGTGATTCCTTCAAGAGCTAAATTAATCAATGAACGATAATTCCATTTTGTTTCACCAGCATGTCTCGGCGCAGCATCAAAAGTCACTTCTACTTTCTTAAATCCAATCCAATTGTAAAGCCCTTTTGTATAACGTTGAGTTTCTCTTAATTTTTTTATAGCATCTACACAACGTCGATCAAGCAAACGAAAATCACCAGTATCTGGTAGAACCGGCGTTTTAGTTACTTTTTGTAACATCTTATAATAAGATTTTGATGTTGCTTTTTTTAACCAACTTTCTCCGTGACGTTTATTTCGTCTTGCATAAACATCTTCATAACCTAATTCCCAGAGCTCAACCATTTGTGTAATCAACTCTGGTGGATGTTGTAAGTCTGCATCCATAGTAATAACAGCATCACCTTTGGCATAGTCAAAACCAGCAGCCATTGCTATTTCTTTCCCATAATTTCTCGATAAATCCACAAAACCTACTCGATCATCTTTTTCATGTAACTGTTTTACTATTTCCAGTGTATTGTCTTTACTACCATCATTAATAAATAATAACTCAAACGTATATTTATCTTTAATAGCTCCCATTACTTCGACAATAGTTTCATACAATTTAACAACGGATTCTTGTTCATTATATGCAGGAACAGATATTGTAATTAGTTTCATTATCTTTCTCCTTCTTATTACTTCGCTCATTACCCTACAAATGATAGTATCAAAATTAATAAGAAAAGTACAGGTTTGGTTTATTTTTTAAACATTTCCTCTTGTAATAATTCATAAAATGCTTCATTGTTTTCGGTTTTTTTCAGGTATCTGACAAAGCGTTCTGAAATATCTAATCCATCACTTTGTTTTGGCATTGCCTTCCGAATTTTCCAAAGTTGTTCTAAGCGTTCTTTAGATAATAGCAATTCTTCTTTTCTTGTTCCAGAACGGCGCATATCGATGGCAGGAAAGACGCGGCGCTCAGCAAGTTGTCGGTCAAGATGTAATTCCATGTTACCAGTACCTTTGAATTCCTCGTAAATAACATCATCCATTCGTGAACCGGTATCAACTAGTGCTGTTGCAAGGATAGTCAAACTTCCACCTTCCTCAATATTACGTGCTGCACCAAAGAAACGTTTAGGACGATGAAAAGCAGCTGGATCAATACCACCAGAAAGTGTACGACCACTTGGCGGAATGACAAGGTTATAGGCTCTTGCTAATCGAGTAATGCTATCCATTAAAATAACAACATCTCGTTTTTGTTCTACTAAACGCATCGCACGTTCCAGTACTAATTCTGCTACTTTAATATGATTTTCTGGAACTTCATCAAAGGTAGAGCTAACAACATCTGCTTTTACAGAGCGTTCAATATCAGTTACTTCTTCAGGTCGTTCATCTATTAGTAAAACGATCAGTTCAGACTCAGGATGATTGGTTGTAATCGCATTCGCAATTTCTTTTAATAAAACAGTCTTACCTGCTTTTGGTGGCGCTACAATCAGTCCACGTTGCCCAAAACCAATTGGCGAAATCAAATCAATTGTCCGCGTCGAAATTGGCATTTTTCCAGTTTCCAAATGAATTTGACGGTCAGGGTAAAGCGGAGTAAGTCCTGGGAAATGCACTCTTTCTTTGGCTACTTCAGGATTTTCGCCGTTAACTGCTTCCACATGTAGCAAGCCAAAATAGCGTTCATTTTCTTTCGGAGGACGTACTTTTCCAGAAACCTTATCCCCAGTCCTTAATTCAAAACGTCTAATTTGAGAAGCCGAAATATAAATATCTTCCGAACTAGAAGAATAATTAATTGGCCGTAAAAAACCAAAACCTTCATTCGGAATAATCTCTAAAACGCCTTCCATAAAAAAGAAACCTTCTTTTTCGGCATTTGATTTTAGTAAAGCAAAAATAAGTTCTCTTTTTGTTAGTTTGCTATAGTATGCGATTTTATGTTCTTTTGCCAAAGCGTAAATATCTTTTATTGTTAAACTTTCTAAGTATGCAATGGACAGTTTTGCCATATGTGTACCACCTTTTTGAGTTAATAATTTTTTATAAGTTTTTAGGAATAAGTGGAAAATGAGGTGAAATCGAGGGCAGGCTGAAGCGAACTGATTCGCTCAGCCTCTCTTTTTTATAATTTAGTTTCTGCTGCAGTGCTACGAGTAATATCAGCGCCAATTGCAGAAAGCTTTTCGATAATTTTACTATAACCGCGTTCGATATGTTCAACACCATGAATTTCTGTTGTTCCTTCCGCCAAAAGCCCCGCAATAACTAGAGCAGCTCCGGCACGTAAATCAGTTGCTGTAACTTTAGAACCTTGGAGTTTAACAGGCCCACTTACAACCGCAGATCTACCTTCTAACTTGAACTTCCCGCCCATTCGCTCAATCTCAGCTATATGCTTAAAACGGCTCGGGTAAATCGTGTCGGTAACAACGCTGCTACCTTCTGCACGGGTTAAAAGTGCGGTTAACGGTTGTTGCAAGTCAGTCGGAAAACCTGGATACGCATATGTTTTAATATCTACTTTTTTGATTTTTTCTACTTCCCCAACAAAAATAGCGTCTTCTTCAATATCCATCGGAATTCCCATCTCTGTCATTTTTGCGATGATTCCTTCTAAATGAGTTGGGATAACATTTTCAATTCGTACGCCTTTCCCCGATGCTGCGGCAAGTACCATAAAAGTTCCTGCTTCAATTCGGTCAGGGATAATTGTATGATGACAGCCATGAAGATGCTCCACACCAGTGATTCGAATAGTGTCTGTCCCAGCACCTTTAATAATCGCTCCCATATTGGAAAGAAGCGTTGCAACATCAATAATTTCTGGTTCTTTCGCAGCGTTCTCAATAATCGTTTTTCCTTTTGCACGAACAGCTGCTAACATAATGTTTATAGTCGCGCCTACACTTACAACGTCTAAGTAAATACGAGCTCCTTTTAATTCATCGGCCCGCAAATAAATAGCCCCTTGTTCGTTCGTTACTTTTGCGCCTAATGCTTCAAAACCTTTAATGTGTTGATCAATTGGACGCGGACCTAAATAACAGCCACCTGGAAGCCCGATAACTGCTTTTTTAAACCGACCTAGCATTGCTCCCATTAAGTAATAAGACGCACGCAATTTCTTCACATTTCCTGTTGGAAGTGGCATAGAAATCATATCTGCTGGATCAATTACCGCTGTTTTATTATCATAACGGACACTGCCGCCAAGTTCTTCTAAAATATCATAAAGTGTATAAACATCTGAAATATCTGGTAAACCTTCTAAAACTACTTCAGATTCCGCTAAAATTGCAGCTGGAATCAAGGCAACTGCGCTATTTTTTGCACCATCTACTTGCAAAGTTCCGGCTAATTTTTTGCCACCTTGTATAATCAATTTATTCGTCACAAATGTACCCTTCTTTCCTGAAGCATGTAATACTTTTTCATTATCCATTAAATTGTTTTACTTTGCAAGATTCTTTCTTCAAAAAAAAGCCGGGAACAGTTCATTCCAAGCTTTTCATTACGACGAAATATTTTTTACTGGTGCTTTTGTTAATGCTTCTATATGAGGTTTAATTTTTTTAGAAGCTGTGTCTTTAATTAATAAGGCTCCTGCCCCAAAAACAATGCAACTATAATAGGTAATAATTCGCCATAAAACGAGCGCCATCAATAGTTTTGCTGGTCCAAGCAACATACCAAACAACAACGTAAATGTATACTCAGCACCACCTGCGCCTCCAGGAGTTGGCATAACAGTAGCAAACATAATAATAAAGGCGTGATAAGTAATCGCCATATATAGCCCAATGCCAGTTACACCAATTGCTTGTAAAATGAAGAAAGGTATTGAGAAATATATCCATAATTGGAGCGTCGTATAAAAACAACAGCGCACAATTAATTTCCAATCCTTCCCAATCCGACTACTTTCTTCATGGAAAGTAATAATTTTTTCGTCTAGTGTATTTTTTAAATTCGCGACTTTTTCTTTTTTCATAAATAATCTAGTCGGAAGTAATAGCACATGTACTAATTTTGTGGTGAATTTCTGACTTCTACCGACTAAAATTAAGGCTACGATAACTACCACGTGGACGCCAAAACCAAGCAAAACAAGAAATTTAAGTTGCGTTACCCCTGTCATCAAGTAATGAATACCGAAAATCAAAATAACTAAAAAATTAAGTACAACCATCGCTTGATAAATAATAAATTTCACGAGTAACACAGAACTTCCTCGTCCAGCATCCATGCCTTGTTTTGTTAACATTACGAGCTGTGCCGGTTGTCCACCCGTCGCCATCGGAGTAATCGTATTAAAAAATTGACCAATCATCGTTATCCGAAAAGAAGAAAAGAATCGTTGATCTTTATTTGCAGGCTTTGAAGCGGTTTGTAAAACGACTGCTTCTAAAAACCAATAAACAAACATCGCCGCAAATGCTCCTAGAAGCCACCACGGATTGACTTTTAACATCGAAGCAAAGAATGTGGAAATATCTACGCCTTGAAATTGCCAAATAATGAAGCCGATACTAATCGCCAGTACAATAGCTATATTAAATAGATTCTTCTTCGCGCCTCCACTCATATGCTCACTCCTTCGTTAATAATCCTTGATAAAAGGCAAACCATATTTTTGCCAAACGATCTTCTGAATAATAGGTTGCGCCCTCTTTAGCAGCTTGCAACATTTCGTTATAATAATCAGTATCATGTTCCAAGCGTTCTATAGCCCGTATAAAACCAGGATTATCAACTTCTTTTACATAATAGCCAGTTAAAATTTCTTCATATAATTCTAAATTTCGAAGCAATATAGGAACATCCGCGCTCATTGCTTCTAAAATCGCCATAGGAAACAGCTCATTATACGATGGCATAAAGAATAAATCCGCCATATTAATACAAGCATTCATTTCTGAACGATCGACAATGCCAATAAATTTCACATTTGCTGGCGGATTATCATAAATTTTCTTAAGTTCTTCATACCCCGAAGTAATCTTCCCAAAAGAAAATCCTCCCGCCCACACGAACTGGATATGCGGTAATTGTTTTGCCACTTCAATAAAGTCGAGTACACCTTTTCGATGTTGAACTTGCCCTATCCCAATTACGGTGAATTTATCAGCCGGAATTCCATATTTTTCACGAGGAAGCTTTTTTTCTGCCGTAGAAATTGGGAAAAAAGTTTTTTTCGAGACAAAATTAGGTATATAATGGATTTTTTCTTCCGGGATGTCATATGCAGTTAATTTTGGAATGAACGAGGGATTAACAACAACTATTTCATCCATTCGCTTATAAAAACTAATTAAATATTTATAAAACACAACGCGAGCAATCCAAGGTAATTTCAAACTACCTTCCATTGTTTCTGGCAAAAAGTGCACATAACCAACTCGCACTCCGCGTTTCTTCTTAAAAAAGGTCGAAAGAAAAAAACGGAAATCAACGGTATGATAATGCGTGATATCCGATTTCTCAAAACTATTAATCTTCATATCAATCTCATTTGTATATCTTTCTTCTAGTAAATTCACAAGTTCGCGATAAGCTGATGCTACACCTTGTCCTTTTACTTTTTCTGCTGAAGATAGCATTGTCAACTTAATCACGCCGCGATGACCTCTCTTTCCTTTGTACATGCGTAGAGGACGAAAGTGAAAATACTTGAGAAGCAATTTTACTTTTTATTAATGTCGGCTTTACTTTAATCGTGCCGTTTTGTCGCTTTACACGGTATATTTCGCGAACCTCATTGTATGTAGACTCAACATTGATGCCAAATTGTTCCGCGGAAATTGATTCTACTTTTACTCTTCCATTTGTAGCTACTAAAGTCGCCATTTCTTTATCAGAAAATATTTTAATTAATAGGCTTGCTAGTTCCTCGTCTTTATCGAATAAAAAGGCTGTTTCTTTATCTGCTAAAAAGCCTTCAATACTTTCGTCACGTTTTGCAACAACTGGTAACGAGGCCGCCATTGCTTCTGCGTAAGTTAAACCTTGTGTTTCTGTCGTTGAAGCACTAACAAATAAATCACCTAATTGATAATATAAACTAATGTTTTCCCAGTCAACTGCCCCTGTGAAAATAACATGATTTTCTAATTGTTTGGTTTCTACTAATTTTTCTAAGTCTTTGCGTACCGGCCCGTCTCCAACAATCACTAGTTTTGCATTAGGTTTCGTTTCAAGGACTTCTGGCATCGCATTAATAATGGCATCGATATTTTTTTCATGAGCAATTCTTCCAAGTGAAAGAATTACAGAATCATCTTCTTCAATTCCAAGTGATTGTTTCAAATCCAGAATTCGCTGTTTTTCAACAGGAGCAAATGATGAAATATCTGTACCAGTTGGAACTGTATACATTAATTTATGAATCCCTTGCTCTTCTAAGTGATGCCTTACCTTTGCAGTTGGAGTGATTATAGCATCATAGCTATCACAAAATGATTTTGTCATCTTGCCAACCATTGAAGGCGTTAAAATTTTACCTTTTGCGATATAGTGCAAGTAATCAACATACATTGTGTGGTAGGTATGGATAGATGGAATATTATATTTTTTAGCAATTCGCTTACCCAAAAGACCTAATGAAAACTCTGTATGTGTGTGGATAATGTCTAAATTTAAGCGACCTACTAGCTTAATAAACTTATTCATTCCTGCAATTGCTACGCGACGTTCTGGAAAAAAGACAAACGGTATACTAGGTAAACGAAACACACGTCCTTCTTCGCTTTCTCTATCAGCGTTAGGATCCGTCGTTGTAAAAATATATACAGTGTGCCCTTGTTTTCTTAGTTCGTTTTCCATAATCATTATCGATGTAGCTACACCGCTAATTTGCGGACTGTAGGTATCCGTAAAAATCCCTATATTCATTACTATCGCCTACTCTCTTCCTCGTTGGTTCATTCATCATTTAATATACTATTATAACATAACTATAGTAAGTCGTATCACATAACTAACTACATTATGGCTCATTTATCTAGATAAAACATGCGCCTGAAGCATGATTTTTAATCGGGAAATTACAAATCTTGATTTCTTTTGACCGAAAGCTATAGTTATCATACCATATTCATCTTGATAACGATAATTAATTTCCTTCTATAAGTACTTAAACTTTACATAAAAAATAACTGGCCAAATCAACAAGTGATTCTAACCAGTTATTTTTTATATCATCATAAAGTTCGTCTTACGCTTTACCGTTAGAACCAAACTCTTGAATTTTTTCTGTTACAGTTTTGATAATCGCGTCCACACCAGGGCCGATTACTTTACGTGGATCATAAACTTTGTCATCAGTAGCTAATTTTTCGCGAACAGCTGCAGTCCAAACGATTTGGCATTCAGTGTTAACGTTGATTTTGCTGTGACCAAGTTCAATTGCTTTTTTAATTTGGTGTTCAGGAATTCCAGAACCGCCGTGAAGTACAAGTGGAGCACCTGTAAGTTCGGAGATTTCTTTCATTTCGTCAAAACCAAGAACTGGTTCGCCGTGGTAAGGACCGTGAACAGAACCTAATGCTGCAGCAAGTGCATCAATGTTAGCTTCTTTAACAACACGTAAACATTCTTGTGGATCAGCATAGTTGATTCCACCAGTAACGCCGTCTTCATCTCCACCAACAGTTCCAATTTCAGCTTCTACAGATACGCCTTTAGCATGCGCATAATCAACAACTTGTTTAGTCATTGCAATATTATCATCAATTGGGTGGTGAGAGCCGTCGATCATTACAGAAGAGAATCCTGCATCGATAGCTGCTTTACAAGAATCAAAGCTTGAACCATGGTCAAGGTGAATCGCAACAGGTACAGTGATTTTCAGGTCTTCTACAAGTCCTTCAGTCATTTTTACAACTGTTTTGAATCCTCCCATGTATTTAGCAGCTCCTTCAGAAACTCCTAAAATAACTGGTGATTTTTCTGCTTCTGCAGCTTTCAAAATAGCTTGAGTCCATTCAAGGTTGTTGATGTTGAATTGACCAACAGCATATTTTCCAGCTAATGCTTTTTTCAGCATGTCTGTCATGTTAACGATAGGCATAATACAATTTCCTCCCTCAGGAATTTAGGAAAACCATTTTTGATTTCCCCTAAGATTTGAATTTCCGCCGTGAAAAATAGTGGCAGCTATTTTCCCCTAACAAACTTATGATAACAGATTTGTGATGAATTTACCATAAAAACTAGAAAATTTTCTGGTGAAAACGCTTTAGCCTCTAAGACGGGCTGAAATTCTTTTTTCATCAGCAAATACTTCTAACGCTTCTGGAATCACCTCTAACGTATAAGGCGCTTTTCCACCATAAACCCCATCGTAACTTACATTTAACTCTGCGTCACTTTTAATAGTAACTTTATTTGTACGGGCATGAATAACATGAGGACTATTTAGATGTGTCCCTTTTTTTATAGAAGCAAATAATTGGAATAATTTTTTAGGAGAAACCTTCTTTAAAATTAAAAGCTCAAACATACCGCTATTTAATTGAGCTGGTGGACATAACGTTTCCATCCCGCCAACAGAATTGGTTTTATTTACGAAAAATAATAATATTTCGCCTTTAAAAGTTTCTTCATTGTAAGTTATTTCAACGTTAACAGGGGACAACTTAGGAAGAACGGTTAATCCACTAAAAAGATATGCAAGTCTGCCCCATTTAGACTTCATTGATTCTTTTACGGCATAAGTTATTTCCGTAATTCGTCCACCTGCTGCATTATTAATAAAAAATTCCGTCTCGTTTGCTTTTCCAATATCTACTCGGATTGTTTCTTGTTTAGCTATTATTTGGAGCGCTTCTAGCGGATCTTTTGCAAAATTTAGTGCTCTTGCGTAATCGTTTGTTGTACCTACTGGCAAGATACCTAATTTTGGTCTTTTCTCTACTTGCATTAGTCCGTTAACAACTTCATTCACAGTTCCATCTCCACCTGCTGCAATCACTACCTCATATCCTGCTTCTGCTGCTTGTTTCGCGATTAAAGTTGTGCTTTTTGGCGCTGGTGTTGACGGGACTAAAGTTACTTCAAAATCCGCATTTGTTAAAATTTTTTCGGCATCTGGAAGTAATTTTCTGAATTTATTTTTCCCCGCTGCGGGGTTATATATAATCATCGCTTTCTTCTGCAAATTGCTGCTCCCTCTTTCCTTTAGATATTGTTTAGTTTCCTATTTTAAATGGGCGATGTCAACTTGTTTGACTGGATGTGGGAGCAAATTGCCGAACAGACCTTTATACCTATTACAAAATACACCTTTCACCATGTTTTAAATTACATTTTTTGCTCTATTTTTTAATTATATTACTTTTACATTAAAAAACATGTGCAATTAGGTTCATTGTTGCTTTTAGCCATTGACTACCACTTAACGTGTTGTCATAATTAATGTAGAATAATTTTATTTATTAGCAATAAATATAGCAGTTAGGAGAGGATTTAAAATTTGAAAAAATTAGTAAAATCGGCAGTTGTTATTGCTGGCCTTGCTTTAATTGGCACGTCCGCTACCTTGATTACAGAGAAAGCAAGTGCTTCTTCCATCGAAACAGTACAAAAGGTAGATGATCAATCTATTTACATTCCCCAAGGCATTAGGGATGGAACTGCTACGGAAGAACATGACGGCTTTGAAGATGAAACTAATAGCGTACTAAAGACAACATCTTTACTTCGCGCCACAACAGGATATCCTGATGTAAATGCCTATATTAAATCGAATAAATTTTCAACAGCTTCCATTGAAAAACAATTAAAAAGCCAATTCCCTAAATTTAATTACCGTAATGGTTACGGGAAACCAGAAGGCGTCGTCATTCATGAAACAGCAAATAATTCATCCACTATTGAGGGCGAAATTAGTTATATGAGCAGAAACTACAATAATGCATTTGTTCATTCATTTGTAGATAAATCTCGTATCATTCAAATCCACCCAACTGAAAATGGGGTATGGGGAGCAGGTCAATATGCCAACGCTCGTTTTATCCAAGTGGAATTAGTTCGTTCGAAGACATTTGATGAATTTGCACGCTCTATCAATAATTATGCTTATTATGCGGCCTACCTATTGGATCAATATAAACTTCCAGTGGATAGTGCGCACAGTGATGGTAAAGGAACAATTTGGTCTCATGATGCAGTTACACGCTATTTAGGTGGAACTACACATACCGATCCTGTAGGTTATTTCAACCAATGGGGCTATAATTTCAACAGTTTTGTTACGTTGATTAATGAAAAATACAAAGCAATTCAAAGCGGCAAAATTACTTATGATAAAATCGAATACGATAAAGCAGTAACAGCCTACGCTAGAGTAAAAACAGCACCAGGCAATGCCGTTTGGACAAAACCTTACAAAACTGAAGGTTCAAAGCTTGTAAATCAACTTTCTGTCTACCAAGGAAAAAACATGCGTATCTTACGCGAAGCCAAAACACCAATCACTACTTGGTATCAATTCAGCATTGATGGCAAAACAATCGGTTGGGTTGACACGCGTGCACTTAATACATTCTATAAGCAAAGCATGGAGAAACCAGCCAATCTAACTCGTTATGTCGCTGCTAATAAAACAGGCGAAGCTTACTACAAAGTTCCAGTAGCTGATTCGGCCGTCAAGTGGGGTACACTTGCAACTTATAAAAATGAAAAGTTAACAGTTGATAGCCAAGCGACGGTTGAAGGTCAGCTTTGGTACCGTGTAAGAACAAGCACTACATTCATCGGCTGGACTAAAGCTGAAAACTTAACAGCTACCTCTCCATTCGATACAATCGAATACGATAAAGGAGTTACAGCTTACGCTAGAGTGAAAACAGCACCAGGCAACGCCGTTTGGACAAAACCTTACAAGACTGAGGGCGCTAACCTAGTAAATCAACTTTCTGTCTATCAAGGAAAAAACATGCGTATCTTGCGTGAAGCCAAAACACCAATCACTACTTGGTATCAATTCAGTATTGATGGCAAAACAATCGGTTGGGTCGACACACGTGCACTTGATACATTCTATAAGCAAAGCATGGAGCAACCGGCTAATTTAACTCGTTATGTCACTGCCAATAAAACAGGCGAAGCTTACTACAAAGTTCCAGTAGCTGATTCGGCTGTCAAGTGGGGTACACTTGCAACTTATAAAAATGAAAAGTTAACAGTAGATAGCCAAGCGACTATTGAAGGTCAGCTTTGGTACCGTGTAAGAACAAGCACTACATTCATCGGCTGGACTAAAGCTGAAAACTTAACAACTACCTCTCCATTCGATACAATCGAATATGATAAAGGAGTTACAGCCTACGCTAGAGTGAAAACAGCACCAGGCAATGCTGTTTGGACAAAACCTTATAGAACTGAAGGAGCTAACCTAGTAAATCAACTTTCTGTCTACCAAGGAAAAAACATGCGTATCTTACGCGAAGCTAAAACACCAATCACTACTTGGTATCAATTCAGTATTGATGGCAAAACAATCGGTTGGGTTGACACGCGTGCACTTGATACATTCTATAAACAAAGTATGGAGCAACCGGCTAATTTAACTCGTTATGTCGCTGCTAATAAAACAGGCGAAGCATACTACAAAGTTCCAGTAGCTGATTCGGCCGTCAAGTGGGGTACACTAGCAACTTATAAAAATGAGAAGTTAACAGTTGATAGCCAAGCGACTGTTGAAGGTCAGCTTTGGTACCGTGTAAGAACAAGCACCACTTTTATCGGTTGGACTAAAGCCTCGAACTTAAGTACAACTAAATAATAATTAAGAAACCTCTCAGCCAATTGTGGCTGAGAGGTTTTTCTATTACTTTATTTATTATTAAGTGATGCGCCAACAAAATCTTTAAACAAGCTTTGTGGACGATTTGGACGGGAAATGAATTCTGGGTGATATTGACAAGCGACAAACCAAGGATGATCAGCTAATTCAACTACTTCAACTAGACGGCCATCTGGGCTTGTTGCAGACACAATCATGCCAGCTTCTTCCATTTGTTCTCTATATTCGTTATTAAACTCATAACGATGACGGTGACGCTCTTCTACAAGAGTTGTACCATAAGCAGCCTCAGCTTTAGTGCCTTGCTTAATACGTGCTGGATACAGTCCTAGACGAAGTGTTCCACCCATGTTTTCGATGTTCTTTTGTTCTGGTAATAAATCAATGATATTATGTTTTGTTTCAGGTTCGATTTCTGCTGAATGCGCTCCTTCAAGACCAAGCACGTTACGAGCAAATTCGACTGTTGCTAGTTGCATACCTAAACAAATACCAAAATAAGGCACTTTATTTACGCGTGCATATTCGATAGCAGCAATTTTACCTTCGATGGCACGATCTCCAAAACCACCAGGAACTAAAATACCATCAACGTCTTTCATGATTTCAGCAACATTTTCTTTTGTTACTTTTTCGGAATCAATCCAGTCGATTTCGATTTCCGCATCGTGCTCATATCCTGCATGACGAAGTGCTTCTGCTACAGAAAGATAAGCATCTTGCAAGGATACATATTTACCAACTAGACCGATACGAACTTTTTTGGATAGGTTTTTCACGCGGTGTACTAAGTTTTTCCAATCAGTCATTTCAGCTTGCGGTGCTTCTAATTGCAAGTGTTCTAGGACAATATCATCCATTTTTTGTTTTTGTAAAGAAAGCGGTACGTTATAAAGTGTTTCTTCATCACGAGATTCAATAACCTCTGAAGCTTTAATATCACAAAATAGCGCAATCTTATCTTTCATTTCTTGAGAAACTGGTTGCTCTGTACGAACAACGATAATGTTTGGTTGAATTCCTAGACTGCGAAGTTCTTTAACGCTATGTTGAGTTGGTTTAGTTTTCATTTCACCAGCTGCTTTGATGTAAGGAATTAACGTTGTGTGGATGTAAAGTACGTTTTCCGCACCAACATCACTTTTAATTTGACGAATTGCTTCTAAGAATGGTAATGATTCGATGTCTCCAACAGTTCCACCAATTTCTGTGATAATAATATCTGAATTGGTCATGCGAGCTGCACGGAAAACACGATCTTTTAATTCGTTTGTAATGTGTGGAATAACTTGCACTGTTCCACCTAAGTAATCCCCGCGACGTTCTTTTTTAATAACTTCTGAGTAAACTTTCCCAGTTGTTACATTGCTGTATTTATTTAAGTTAATATCGATAAAACGTTCGTAATGGCCAAGGTCTAAGTCTGTTTCTGCGCCATCATCTGTCACATAAACTTCCCCGTGTTGGTATGGGCTCATTGTTCCTGGATCCACGTTAATGTATGGATCAAATTTTTGAATGGTAACACTAAGTCCACGATTTTTCAGCAAACGTCCGAGCGATGCTGCTGTGATTCCTTTTCCGATTGACGAAACTACGCCACCTGTAACGAAAATATACTTTGTCATGTTAAAAAAATCTACTCCTTCCTGAAATGAAAAACTTGCAGGGTCTGACGATTTTCCTGCTGGGGTGGGAAATTGCCAGATAAAACAATATTGTGATTATCTTGCTAGCGTACTAATCACAATTTCAAGTATTTTGTAAACCAAAATAAAAAACACTCCGCCTACTTTTTAAAAGTAAGGGAGCGCTGATTCTCATAAATATCCGTCCCTATAAAAGGGAGCCCAAATAAAATACTACTAATGATAGCGAGATAAGTCAAGCCTTTATTTTTTGAAACCGCCATCAACCCATTAAACACGTTAAAAAAAATCAGATAGACGCTTTCCATAAAAATGGATGTATCTATCTGATTAACATTTAGTTATTATTTATCTTCTGGGTCTTCTGTGTAATCCCCATCAGTATAATCATCTTCTACTGTAGCTAAATCGCCTTCGATACCGTCTGGCAAGTGATCATCGTCATCTTCGTCTTCATCAAGCAAGACATCCGCAAGAGAGATTTCTTCTTCACCAAGTTCTTCCACGATTTCTTCATCATCGTAGTCCACGTCATCGTCCAGGATTTCTTCATCTTCATCGTCATCATCATCTGATTTACGTTTTTTCTTCGGAGTTGTTTGCGTTTGAACTTCCTCATCAATTGCATCCATTGGATACCATGCACGAAGTCCCCACGTATTATTTCCTAGTGAAATGAAGTTACCATCAATATTCATATCTGTATAAAATTGAACAAGACGCTCCCTTATTTCTGCATCTTTCAAACCTAGGAACGCTTGAATCTCTTTCACTAATTCAGGGAAAAGAATGGTTTCTTTCCGCTGTTCCAAAATAAAATGTGCAACATCAATTAAAGATAGTTCACTACGTTCTTCTTGCGTTAAGTTCTTTAAATCCAAAACTGGCACGCCCTTTCTATCGTAATTCTAATTTATTTAGCTGTTATTTTTTCGTTCAGCCCAACTTCACTATTTTACATGTTATTTCTGGCAAGTACAACCTAAATTTTCTTAATTACATCAATTCTTCTTGACTATTTTATATCCGATGTAAAAGAATAGGATGGCCATTAAAAGAATTGGGATTGATCCAAGTTGAAAGTCGTAGAGAATATAGACTGCGACGCACAGAAACACGAAAAGCAGCGCCAAAATTATTAATCGCTTCATCATATGCTCTCCCCGTTTTTTTCAATTACCTATGTTTCTTTTAACTTTAGTACATTTTGGTTATGACGTCAACGAGTAACCTATATTTTTAGGATATCACATTTTTTCTGGTGCAGATACACCAAGAAGGGTCAAACCATTTCGAAGGGTAATTTGTGCTGTTTTAATCAGTGCTAGTCTCGCTTTTGTAACTTCTAGGTTATCCATATCGAGCACTTTATTACTATTATAAAAACGGTGGAATGCTGTCGCTAAATCATTTAAGTAGCGAACGATACGGTGTGGCGCTCTTTTTACTGCGGCTTCAGCAACAACATCTGCGAACTCACCTAATACTTTTAATAAGTCATATTCTGCCTCAGTTTCTAAAAGGCTCATATTAGCATCTTTTGAAACTTCCAAGCCTTGCTCTTTGCCAGAACGTAAAATACTAGAAATTCTCGCATGGGCATATTGTACATAATAAACAGGATTATCGTTGGACGTTGATTTTGCTAAACTCATATCGAAGTTCATATGAGTATCAGAACTACGCATTGCAAAGAAATATCTCGTCGCATCCAGACCAACTTCTTCAATTAAGTCACGCATTGTAACAGATTTACCAGTACGTTTACTCATTTTAACTTGCACGCCATCTTCAAACAAGTGAACTAGCTGAATGATTTCTACTTCTAATTGATTCGGTGAGTAACCAAGCGCTTCAATCGCAGCACGCATCCGCGGAATATAACCGTGATGATCCGCTCCCCAAATATCAATTAATACATCGAAACCACGCTCTAATTTATTTAAATGATAAGCAATATCTGGTAAGAAATAAGTGTAACTACCATCTGATTTGATTAAAACGCGATCTTTATCATCTTCAAAATCAGTTGTTCTTAACCAAGTAGCTCCATCTTGCTCATAAATATAACCATTTTCGCGTAAACGTTCTAAGGCAGGTAGTACTTTGTTTTCTTCATATAATGACGTTTCTGAAAACCACTCATCAAAAGAAACACGGAATTCTTCTAAGTCTGCCCGTAGTTTTCCTGTTTCAAATGCAAGTGCATCCACACGGAAAACGGAACGGCGCTCTTCTTCGCTAGCATTCACATATTTATCGCCGTATTTAGCGGCTAAATCTTTCCCAAGTGCGATAATATCTGAACCGCGGTAACCATCTTCTGGAAATTCAGCTTCTAAGCCTAACGCTTCAAAATAGCGCGCTTCTGCTGAAAGAACTAAATTATTAATTTGATTCCCAGCATCATTAATATAATATTCTCTGGAAACATCAAATCCGGCCATTTTCATAATGTTTGCAAGAGAATCTCCAATTGCAGCTCCACGGGCATGTCCAAGGTGTAAGTCGCCAGTCGGGTTAGCGGAAACGAATTCAATTTGGAATTTTTCACCTTTACCAAAATCTGATTCTCCGTACTTTTTATCCTCAGTTAAGATGACTGGTACTAAATCGGTTAAATAAGCATTATCTAAATAAAAATTAATAAAACCAGGTCCAGCAATTTCTACTTCTTTAATTAATTTGCTGTCTTTTTTTAGCTCAGGAACGATACTTTCGGCAATTTGACGAGGCGCTTTCTTAGCAACTCTAGCAAGCTGCATCGCAATATTAGTCGAATAATCTCCATGCTTCTTGTCTTTTGGTACTTCGAGTAAAATTTCTGGTACTTCTGTTTCTTCTAAACCAACCGCTTGAACAACTGCTTGTTTGATATGTTCAATTAGTTTGATTTGGTTCTCTTGCATGACATTCATTCTGCGTCCTCCTCTATTTTCATTAAAACAGTATATGAGCCGATGTATTCGCCGTGACTAAGCAAATCATATTGAAATGCAACTTCACTAAGCACATCTGGCTTATTTTCATATAGTTCTTCCATTGATACTAATTCTGATTCTAATTGTAATTTCCCCGCCCCTGAATCAACAGAAGCAGTACTTCTCCTATTATCTCGGAAAAAGTGCATTCTCATATTTACAGCACCGCTTCTCATCAAAAGCAGCTCGTTGTCAGCAATTTTAAGCACTGTTCGAATCGTTCCAGCTAATTGTTTTTCCTCATAATGCAGATAGCGATTCCCTTTATCGCGGTAGAAAACACCCGAAACAGACATATCGGATTTCTCTTCTGCATCCATCTGACGGATGACATTGGTGATATGAATAGTTACTTTTTTTCGTTCCATTTGATTGGCTGTCATATCGCTTATTTACCCCTTTCCGGTCAGAAGAATAGACGCATTATATTATAGTGAAAAATAGCATGAAAAGCAACAGGTTAAAATGCTGATAGTCCGAAAATCATCAATATTATATCAAAAACAAACGGAATAACAGTGTCGAAAATTGGTTGAATAGTAAAATTGGAAATTGGTGTTAAAGCTATAACTAAGAAAATAAGCATTGCATAGCGTTCCACTGGCTCAAGTTTAGCTCTAGCTGACATCGGTAAGAATTCTACTAATATTTGGTAACCATCTAACGGTGGAATTGGAATTAAATTAAATACAAATAAAACAAGATTTAATTGCACAAAAATCATTAAAAACGTTTCCGTCACTGAACCGTAAGTGAAAAATGCATAGTTCAGAAAAAGAGCGTACAAACCAACACCAATCATTGCTAGTAGAAGGTTACTTACTGGACCAGCAAGAGTGACAAGAATACTACCAAGACGTCTTTTCTTTAATTTAAAACGATTGACTGGGGTTGGTTTCGCCCAACCGAATCCAGCAATTAAAATCATTAATAAGCCAAACAAATCAATATGTACAAGTGGATTTAGGGATAAACGACCTTGATTTTTTGCGGTATCATCACCAAACGCTAGAGCTACTAATGCATGCGCCCATTCGTGAATCGTAAAGGCAATTAAAAGTGTAACTACAACATAAGGTATCATTTCAAGTGGATAAGCGAGAAAACTAGGCATAAGCGCCTCCTTTATCTTTTATAGAGTAATTTTTATGTGCTATAATGAAAAAAACTTTTATCGAGGTGAGAAAATGCCATTTGTTACCATTCAATTCTTAGAAGGTCGTAGTGATGACCAAAAGAAAGCTTTAGTCAGCGAAGTAACTGACGTAGTTTCTAAAAACTTAAAGGCGCCAAAAGAAAATATTCACGTAATTTTAGAAGAAATGAAAAAAACTGATTACGGTGTTGGCGGCGTAAGAAAATCTGATATTTAAGCATTACTAGAAGCAAGGTTTTAATCGCCTTGCTTCTTTTATTTTTCTTTTAATGAATGCGCATGGATTAATGAAATCATTCTTTCGGCTATCTCTGGCTCCACTCGTCCACTTTCAATGAAGTCAAGCGGATAATATAGCTTGATGTCTGTTCGACGTTCCCGCCCGATTGCCTCAACAACTGGTGATTCAGTCGACAGTTCACGCAGTTCGCCATTTCCCATGAGCAGTTTTATAGGTTCTTTTCCACCACCAACGCCTGGAAGATAATAATCATACGGCAGGTCACTAGAGGAATCAACTACTAAATAGTACGAGGGATCGATATCAGCTTTTTCTAACAATCCTTTTAATTCAGCGTATAGTTCGGCATCTTCTTTCGGATTATAATTAAGATACCTGAGCAATCTTCTATTTAAAAAGCGGCTGCATAAATCGCTCAAAATCGGATCCGTTTCCTCTTGCCAAATTGAGAAATAGTACATTAAAACAATATCATCAAGCACAATATAGTCTTTTAAACTCACTTCATTTACAAAAAACGGTAAAACTTGAATGGGTGAGACTTTAAAATCATAACCCGCGCAATACAACTTCTTCGCTCGTTCGAGGATTTTCCATAACAATACTTCCCCACTACGGCTCACTGGATGAAAATACACTTGCTGATACATTTGGTAACGACTCATAATATAATCTTCCACAGCATGCATTCCAGAGTACTTCACAATAACTCCATTACCATCAGGGCTAGGTCGAAGCACTCGTAAAATCCGTTCTAAATCAAACTTCCCATAACTAACCCCTGTATAATACGCATCCCGTAGTAAGTAGTCCATTCGGTCAGCATCAATTTGGCTCGAAATCAACTTAACTAGCGTTTGATTAGGGTAGTTTTTCTTAATAATCGAGGCCACCTTGAGCGGAAAATCATCGCTAACTCGTGAAAGCACTTCGCTAACTTCTGTATTGCCAATAATAATCGCTTGTGTATACTCCTCATGATCCGTACCAAAAACCTTCTCAAATGCATGAGAAAACGGACCATGACCTAAATCGTGTAAAAGCGCGGCACATAAAGCAACCATTCGTTCTTCAGAATCTAATTGTGGTTCTTTTGCAAAAGTCACATCAATAATTTGACGAACAATCTCATACACACCTAAAGAATGATTGAAACGACTATGTTCGGCTCCGTGGAACGTAAGCGAAGTCGTGCCTAATTGGTGTATTCGTCGCAACCGCTGAAATTCTTTTGTTGCAATTAAATCCCAAATTAACTTATCAGAAACATGTACGTAACCATGAACAGGATCTTTGAACACTTTTTCTTCAATTAACTTTTCCGTTAAATAACTCACGCTACCCTCTCCTTTTATGTAATTTAAGAAAGCACTTTATCATTTCGGGCAATTAAACGTTCATAGTAGGCTGGAAATAAATCGAGTTCTTCTGGTGTCAGGGTACCTGATTCAAGTTTTCCTGCATAATGACGCAAACTATTAAATAATCGTACTAAACATCCATTAACAGTCATATTCTCTTTCATTAAGTCTGACAATGTACCCATAACTTCTGGCTTTACATCTGGAAAACTATATTTGATTTGCTTATCTTTTCCGCTGATTGTATAGAAATCACGAATTAGTTCCGAGCGCGCGGCTTGATCGCCTTCAACAGCTAAATAAATTTGAACAGCGACGCCTTTAGCCATTCTGCGCTGTGAAATACCAGCAAATTTCTGCCCTTGAATGCTAAGATCATAACTTCCAGGACAATAAGAATTCACGATTTCTTTCGCTTCAATTACTTCATTACAATCTACAAACATATCTTTAATTAGGGTAAACATGGTTTCGTAACCTCGTTCAATCGCAATTCCACGTTCGGCGTCCGGAAGTACCATTGACAAGTTAAGCACTCCTGAATCAAGCACAACCGCTAAACCACCGGAATTTCGAACAACGACTCGATAACCTTGTTCTTGCAAAAAAGCAATTCCTTTATCTATATCCGGTAACTTGGAATCTTGTATTCCAAGGGAAACTGTTTTTTCATGAACCCAGCCTCGAACAGTGGGCGGCACCATTCTTGCTCCAACTGAACGACATAACGTATCGTCAGTCGCAAAAGATTGAATAGCATCAAAAGCTGGATTGATTGTCGTGTTATCAATGAAACGCCATGCTTCTTGCTTTAGTAGTGTATTTTCAATGTCCATCTCTATGTCCTCCAAGAATTTCTTTTTGTTATTATAGCATATCCGTTCCGACTTTAGTTACAAACGGCTTAAAATAGCCATTTAATCGTTATTTTTGATTTTTGGGTAGTTATTTTACTTTTTTACGTCTGATGTTGAAAACTAGGGCTGTAATGATTGATATAACAATAGATTTGGTAATTATATCTTTTTTCATTTTCATCGCCTCATTTCCTCTACCTTATTATAACAAACTTACCATACAAAAAAACCTAACTTCTGTAAAAGAAATTAGGTTCTGTATATCTAAAAGCCTAGGGAGCTTATTTAGCAAAAGATTACCAGTCGTAACGGTCTTTATTGTCGCGTTGACTTGTATGTTTCGGGGAATTTCCCCACATGCGATAAAGTAAATATCCAATTCCACCTAATACAAGGACTGGGAATAAGAAGTGAAGTGTAATTCCAACAATATCAAGTACGATATTAAGTGCAATAAATCCTAAAATAACTGTAAAAAATATTTTCCAAAAACTATTCATTTTCAATTCCTCATTTCTAATTTTTATTTACTACTTGCAAGTGGAACACTGTTTATTTCCTTGGCTTGAACGAGTAGTTCGTTGTCTTGAACGACGATTTTATACTGTTTGTTCTTTTTAAGTTGTGTAGTTGACATGAAGTTAACTTTGTGACTGTTTCCTTGATTATCTAGACACGATTCGCGGAAAGAATACCCTTTGAACTTTGACTTGGTAACTTCTTTTCCATCGTTTTTGATTGTAACGTAATATGTATTTGCTGCTGATCCAACTGGTGCCGAAAATTCAATTACAACCATTGTTAATACAAAAATTGCAGCCAGTAAACCGAAAAGTCCCTTTTTCATTGTTTTTACCGTCCTTTTTTGTTGATAGGTTTATTATAGGGGAGATTCAAAAAAGGAACGAACGGCTCTAGGCTGAAAATTGGTACATCCTAAGTCTTATTTTCATTCGGGTACAAAAAAATGAGCCTAGTAAAGTTAACTAGACTCATTTTAAATTAATTTTTTTCAATCCATTTGTAGTTTTCTGATCCAATTGGATAGGTTGTATAGTTTTTAAGATTGCTTTTTTGCAAGTATGCTCGGCCGCCTTGATATAGCGGAATGAGTACGGCGTTATCTTTCAACAAGATTTGTTCAGCTTCTAGTAGGGCTTGCCATCTTTTTTCCGGATCTGCTGAGAGTTTACCTTTCGCGCCAAGGACTAGTTCATCGTATTTCGCGTCTGAGAAGCCTGTATGGTTTCCTGGGCTGTTTGTAAGGAATAGGTTGAGATATGTTAGTGGGTCTTGATAATCGCCTCCCCAGCCCCCAAGTAGTAGTTCAAAGTCTTGCGTAACGTCCGCTTGGAAACTAGCTTGGTTCGTAACATTTTTTAGTTTGATAGTTAGTCCAGGAAGGTTTTCTTCCAATTGATTTTGGATAAATTCTGTTTGTTTGCGTTGTAAGGACGTATCACCACTTGTTAAAGTCAGTGTTAATTCTGATTTCCCAATTTCTTTTAAGCCTTGTTTCCAAGCGCTTATTGCTTCTTGTTGATCAAATTTGAGTAAATCACCATTTTGTTTACGGAAATCTTCTTTTGTTTCTGGATCAAACATAATATCAGCCGGAACGTCGCCATTTAAAGCTTTAGAACCGTTAGCAAGAAGTGTGTTGACCATGCCTGTTTTATCAATAGCCATTGCTAGAGCTCGACGTAAATTCAAGTTGTCTAAATCCGTTTTCACGCCATCTTTACCTTGATTCATCTTCATATAGACAGAGCGTCCAGTTGCTTCTTTATGGAAATTTTTATCATCTTTATATTGTTTAACAAATTCGCCGTCAAGCTCTACTCGGTCTAATTTATTTGTGTTGTATAAATTTAAGGCCGCATTGGTATCTTTGACGACAGTTACATGGATTTTCTCTGTAGGAACATTCTTTTTATCCCAATAAGTTGGGTTTTTAACGTAGTCCCAAGTCATATTTGTGCCATTCCAATTTTCTAGTTTGTAAGGACCATTTGAAATTAAAGTGTCGCTTTTTGTTCCGTAACGATCACCTTGTTTTTCCACGAATGCTTGGTTTTGTGGGAAGAACGTGCCAGTCGTTAAGAGCTCTTTGAAAATTGGTACAGGATTTTCTAATTCGATTTGAAGTGTTTTGTCGTCTAGCGCTTTAATTCCAAGTTCATCCGGGGACATTTCACCTTTTAAAATTTGGGTTGCGTTTTTGACGATTTCTTCCATTTGCGGTCCGTATGCGGCTGCTGTTTTTGGATCAACTACTTTTTTCCAAGCATACTCAAAATCATGGGCCGTCACTGGGTCGCCGTTAGACCACTTCGCATCATCGCGAATTTTGAAAATAAGTGTTTTCCCGCCATCTTTTTCTTCTGGTTCACTGGCAGCTAGTGCTAGCGCCGGTTTTCCATTTTTATCTAATCGATATAATCCTTCAAAAATCTGATTGATTACTCGAAAACTTACGCTATTGTCTGCGAGTGTTGGACTTGCATTTGGAATTCCACTCGTTTCCATGATGTTAACAACTTTTGCTTTCTTTTCTGATGTTACTTTTTCACTTTCCCCTTTATCGCCAGACTGACATGCTGTAAGTACTAGTAAACATAACAAACTGAGTGCCACTACCATTTTTCTGGCTGTTTTATGCAAAATTTCTCCTCCTCTTTTTGTAAGCGCTTTTTGATTACGCAAAAAAATGACGGACTTCCTGCCAAATTCGCGCAGAACTTCCGCCACCATTATAAACCGAAACTGTATCAATTGTAAATATAAACTGTTATATTTTTATTTCTTATTAAGATAAACTCCAGAGCCAACAACAATAACACACATCGTCATTAACATTGCTAACATTAAGTAGCTGGGATCATTTCGCATGAACAAAGCTAGGATAAAACAGATTGTACCAGCTATATTAAGTGTAACAGTTGTAATTTTTCTAAGTAGG
Organism: Listeria sp. MAN/IMW/UF555; assembly: GCF_058684075.1. NCBI lineage: Bacteria > Bacillati > Bacillota > Bacilli > Caryophanales > Listeriaceae > Listeria > Listeria sp. MAN/IMW/UF555. The sequence continues at coordinate 203,686 of NZ_JBZWZS010000004.1, forward strand.
TTTCTTGACCATGCATCAATCTTTTTAAAACCAATCATCGTTAAAAATTTAAAGAGTTTTTTAGAATATTGAATGTAAGCTGCGACAACAAACATAAATGCTCCTGCTGTCACTAGCGATAGTCTGCCAGTGGGAATATCATAACCGAGCGCATATACAATTATACTCATTTGAATAATCGTAAGTAACACGAGTAACAGTCTAAAACAGTATTCAAATTCTAATAAACTCTCTTGATTCACTTTTTCTTTCCCGTAGTATTCCGTTCCTGTAAACATAATCATTAAAAAGGGAATCAGTATTAAGCCGAGCCACTTTTGCATAAACATATCTGGGGAGAAGTCCGTACCGAAATGCACCGCCACTTCAGAAGGTAGTAGCGGATATAACACAGCAGAAATTCCTACTGTGAAAAGAATTATCATACTAGGAAATAAACCAACTTTCCTCATTCCCCTCACCTCTTCCAATATAATTACTGGCAGTAGGCGACAAGTTCCTCCCTTGTTTCGATAAGTTGAACTTTCTCGGTATTCGCTAATTGCTCTTTTGTTTCATCAAAACCTTGTTCAGATAATGCACGTGTCGCTGGTAAATAAACTAATACAGAAAAGCCTGCCCTACTTAACTGTATAACCGTAGTTTTCACACAAAAATCAAATGCTAAACCTCCAACAAGAACTAAATCCACCTGTTGTTCTCTTAAATATTCTAGTACACCTGTTGAAAGCTGTTCGACAATATCGTGATAACAAGCGCCGTACGGATGAATGTCTGGCTCCATGCCTTTCCAAATAAAGTAATCATAATCCGTCACAACTGGCAATCCGTCTAATAATTCAAAACCTTTCGTACCGGGTTCGCAGTGTCTAACCCAAGTCCGGTCCGCATTTGGATATTCGAGTTCAGCCAGCATTTCGTCTTTGGAATCAACTACCCATACGGCATTTTTGGGATGCGCGTCTTTACTACCAATTCGAAGAGAAGCAAGGCTTGCCATAAAATTAAGTTCAGGCACAATTTTGTCACCGCCCGAAACTGGTAATTCATCCGGACAAAGTGGTGTAAAGCCTTTTTGTGCATCAATATCAAAAGCTGCAATTTTCATTTACTTTTCCTCCAAATTTTTATAAGTAAGTTGTGCAAACTGTCCGAAACGAGTCACTTCTTCAAGTTCTAACGCATGTTCTTGGTCTTCTTCAAATAACGGAATTCCTTTTCCTAAAATGATAGGCGCAATCGTAATTACAAACCGATCAATCGCCTTTTCTTTTAAAAATTGTTTCACTAACTGCGCGCCGCCGACAAGCCAGACTTTTTCACCATCGATGTTGTTTAGCCACGTATCTACTGTGCCAGCGACAAAATCAGCGTATTCGTCTTTTGTCCCTGCTTTTGTGTTAGAAAAAACATAGACATCTTTTTTACTATATGGAAAAGTATCTGTAAGCGAGAAAATTTGTTGATACGTAGTTCGTCCCATTACGACTGTATCCACGTTATCAAAGAAGGCCTCATAACCTGCATCGCCTTCGCTATCAACAGATTCTAGCCATTCTACGCTGCCGTTTTCATCCGCAATGTAGCCGTCCAAACTCACTGCGATATATAGCGCAACTTGTTTTTCACTCATAATCACTCAAATCCTTTCACTACTAATTTTCCAATCATTTTTCCGGATGAGATAATTTTGTGAGCTTCTTCTATCGTTTTTGCATTTACAGGAGATAACACTTTATTTAATGTTGATGTTAAGTCTCCTTTATCTAGCATGCGCGCTGCTTCTGTAAGAATTTCATGCTGTTTGATTTTATCTTCTGTATTGTATTTCGAACGAGTAAACATAAATTCATAGCTAAAAGTAGCACTCTTGTCTTTTAAAAGAGACATCTTCACTGGTTCTGCAAGTTCCACAATCGAACAAATTTTTCCTTGTGGTCGAATTGCTTCTTGCATGTCGTCCCAGTGAGCATTTGTATTATGCAAACACAAAATAAAGTCGACACCTTGTTCAAAACCAAGTTCTTTCAATTGTTTTGTTAAATTTTCTCGGTGATTAATGATGTGATTTGCACCGTGTTTCTTCGTCCATTCTATTGTTTCTTCACGTGATGCTGTAGCGATGACATTAAGTCCAATGTTTGCAGCTAGTTGAGTCGCAATCGAACCCACTCCACCAGCTCCATTAATAATTAAAATGGATTTTCCTTTATCGGCTTCAACAATTCCCATACGGTCAAAAAGAGCTTCCCATGCAGTAATAGTTGTCAGTGGCATCGCAGCGGCTTCTTCTAAACTTAAATGTTTGGGTTTTAAACCGACTAGCCGTTCATCAATTAACGTGAATTCAGCATATGCGCCAGGCCTTGTAACATCACCTGCGAAATACACTTCTTGTCCTGTTTTAAATAAAGTCACTTCTGAACCAATCTCCACTACTTCGCCAACTGCATCCCAACCTAAAATCCTTACTTCATCTCCGGTTAGTTTGGTTGCTTCACGTTGTTTAGTGTCTACTGGATTGATGGAAATCGCCTTAATTTTTACTAATAAATCATGATTTTCTGGCACTGGTTGCTTGATTTCCATATCCACGAAATCAGTTGATGCCTTTGTTAATCCTACCACTTTCATTTGACAACACCTCTCGTTTCCTTTTCCCGAATTTCTTAAAATAATGCACATTTACATAAAAAAGCCTCCTCAATTTTATAGAGAAGGCTTTAAAAGTTATTTTTCGTCGAGTGTTTCGCTATCTTTGAATTTCATTTTTGCATTACAAGCTGGGCATTTTATTTTTATTTTGCCGCCGTGTGAATGAGTATGGTCGCTATCTTCTTTTTTAGTAAGAAGCATTTTGCCAGCTTTTTTTAGTAGTGGGATAGCGATAATAACACCGATGATTGTGAACATTGCTAGAACCCCGATAAATACTAAGGTTACGGCAACTACAGCGATAAAAGTTTTTTTCAAAAAATGACCTAAATCAACTTGTTCTTCCATCTAAACCAACTCCTCTAATTGATATAGTAATCATATCATGAAGTTGTATTAATTGCAGTGATGATGGTGAGCATGACTTCCTTCTAATTGAATCGTACTATGTTCTAACGAGAAGTTTTCTTGTAAATAATGCTCAATATCAGTTAAAATTTTATCTCGGTCTGCGTCTTCAGCTACGGTTAAATGAGCTGTAAGAGCGTTAAAATCAGAAGTAATCGCCCATACATGTAAATCATGCACTTCAATCACGCCATCTTGTTCTTGGAAGAAAGTTTTGATTTCTTCTGTATCAACGTTCGCAGGTTTCCCTTCCATCAAAATATGGATAGCGTCTTTTAACACGCGCCAGCCACTAACTAAAATTAGCGCTGCAACGATAACACTAGCGATTGGGTCAGCGATATTCCAGCCGAAGAAAATAATGAGTAGCGCAGCAGTAATAGCACCAACAGATCCAAGCAAGTCACCTAGCACATGCAAGAAAGCACTACGCATGTTCAAGTTTTCGCTCGTATCACCTTTCATTAAAATCCAAGCAACTAAAATATTAATAAGCAATCCAATGACAGAAATAGTCATCATTCCTGCTCCAATTACTTGTGGTGGATCAAAGAAACGTCCAATTGCTTCATAGAAAATAAAAACAGAAATCCCAACGAGCGTCAATCCATTCAGAAATGCTGCTAAAATTTCAAAACGTTTATAGCCATAGGTTTTATCAGAACTTGCTGCTTTTTCGCCGAACTTAAATGCAGCCAAACTTAAACCTAATGCCACAGCATCAGAAAGCATATGTCCAGCATCAGAAAGTAGTGCCAAACTATTGGTCATAATTCCACCAATAACTTCAACTATCATAAAAGTAGCGATTAGGATAAAACTAATAAATAATGATTTTTTGTTGGCATTATGCGTATGGTTATGGTTGTGACCATGTGCATGATCGTGATTATGTGCCATATGATTACTTCCCCTCTGTAAAGACCTAATTTCTTTATATGCATATGTTAGCATATATACATTTTTAACGCAAGCTTTCTTCAAAGAAAAAACTTCCACTCTTGATTTAAGTGGAAGTTTCACACATATTTTATAAAATTTCTTCTTGCATAAATAAGCCTAATCCACCAATATCATGATGTTTTGCAATTTTATCAGCTTTTTCTAAAGCAAGCGGAATACCGTTTTCCATAGCTACGCCAATCTCTGCTAGTTCAATCATGCCAACATCATTTTCATTATCACCAAAAGCGATAGTTGAATTTAAATTAATGTAACCATTATCTGCTAGGTATGTAAGGCCTTTTGCTTTATCAATACCTTCATTCATAATATCAATTAAATTAGATGCAGAAGCTAGGACAGATAGCGGTAAACCTTGCAGAGCTGCTTTGATTTCTGCTCGTTTTTCTAAGTCAGACTCAATTACGAGAACTTTTAGCGGGAACTCACCTTCGCGGAGCACGCTGAAAGGATCTGTTGTTAAAGTAATTGGAACTTGCTCATTTTCTGGTAAAGTTTTATTTAGCTCATTGAAAAAAGCGATTTTGCCAGTATTTGTTGGTCCGAGAATTCGTTCTGTTGTATAAATATGGTAGTTAACACCTAATGGTTCAAGCGTTTCTAATACAGTATGCACTAGGTCTAACTCAATATTACTTTTATATAAAATTTCTCCAGTCGTAAAATCACGTACTAATCCACCATTACAAGAAATAACAGGTGTTTTAATATTGAGTTCATGGATAAATGGCAAAATAGCTAAGTCTAGTCGACCTGTCGCAAGGAAAAGTTTTTTCCCGTCTGCTTGCCAATTTATTAAAACTTCTTTATTTAGGGGATGAATTTGATCTCCTTTTTTTACGAGTAATGTTCCGTCCATGTCTGTAATAACTGTATCAATCGCTACATTTGTCAATAGTTTTCGCACCTTTCTATAATTCCGTTAGTATGTATTTCGATTATAGACGAGTTTCACATGATTGTCACGTTGATTTTTGGTATAATAATTTGGAATGGAGGAAGATACTTAGTGAAGAAATATTTTATTACAATCATGATTTTGCTTTTTGGTACGCTAATTCTTGCTGCATGCCAAAATAGCGATGAGGCAGATAATTACGAGCCTCCTAAAGTAGATTTGAAAGATCAAATACCAATTATTTTAATTCATGGGAGCGGTGGTAATACAAGTTCTCTTGATAAAATGGCAGACCAACTAATGAACGAATATAGAAGTTCTAATGAAGCATTGACTATGTCTGTTAATTCAGAAGGAAAAATCAAATTCGAAGGTAAGCTTACAAAAGATGCCAAACGCCCAATTATAAAATTCGGCTTCGAGCAAAATCAAGCAACCCCCGACGATTGGTCCAAATGGTTAAAAATCGCGATGGAAGATTTAAAATCACGATACGGCTTTACACAAATGGACGGTGTAGGGCATTCCAATGGAGGTTTAGCACTAACTTATTATGCGGAAGATTACGCGGGAGATAAAACCGTGCCAAGTTTGCGTAAGTTAGTAGCAATTGGTTCACCATTTAATGACTTAGACCCAAACGATAACGGAATGGATCTATCATTTAAAAAGTTGCCAAATAGTACTCCTCAAATGGATTATTTTATTAAAAATCAGACAGAGGTAAGTCCTGATTTAGAAGTACTTGCAATTGCAGGTGAATTAAGCGAAGACAACCCAACAGATGGGATTGTCCCAACGATTAGTTCACTCGCAACCAGGCTCTTTATGCCAGGAAGTGCCAAAGCTTATATAGAAGATATTCAAGTTGGAGAAGACGCGGTTCACCAAACATTACACGAAACACCTAAAAGCATCGAGAAAACATATTGGTTTTTAGAAAAATTCAAAACAGATGAAACAGTTATCCAATTAGATTACAAATAGGAGGTATAGAAGTTGATACACATAGAAGCGAAAATCCAAGTGAAACCAGACTTTATAGAATCATTTTTAAAAGAAGTGGAGCTAGTCATCCAAAATTCGCTCTCAGAAGCCGGAAACCATGGCTATGAATTAGTTCGTTCTGTGAAAAACGCATCTACCTTCTATCTCTTAGAAAAATGGGCAGATGAAGCTGCTATTCAATTCCATAATTCAACAGAGCATTATAAACGATTTAAACGGGAAATTCCTGCATTTTTAGCATTCCCGACCGAAGTGGATGTACTCACTAAAATTAAAAAATGATTTTATCAAAAAAGATGGGCTCTATTTTCATAGAGCCCATCTTTTTTTGTGAACGAAGTATTTTTACAAGAATTACAATCTTTCCAGGCGCACAAAAACAGTTGGTGCTGCATGGTTTTTGTTAAATCAAACTAGTTTTTCCAATAATTCCCTACAGAGACTAATTTAACTAGTAAAAGAGAAAAAAAGCCGCATATGAACATCGTGCTTCATACGCGGCTTTCAATTTTTATTTATGAGACATTTTTTTGAAAAAGCCAAACGTTCCAGCGATTAGTAATAATCCTATTAATAGATAAAGGATATTTTCTTGGTCGCCTGTTTTTGGTAATTCTTTACTTTGTTTTGTTTTCTTAACAGGGTCATTAGCTGGTTTTATCGTAGCAGTAATGTTTGTATTCTCAGTTGCCGGTAAGATGTCATCCATCAGATCGTCTTGATGTGCTGGATCTGCTGGTTGAATCGGATTTACTGGGTTTACCGGGTTTACCGGATTTAACGGATTTAACGGATTTACCGGGTCTACCGGGTCTACCGGAACTACTGGATTTTGGGTAAAGCGCGCATATAAGGCTAAATCATTAGCAGGCATTTTGTTTGTAGCAAAATCCCATTTATTACCGCCTGTTTCGGCATCATACCAACCATCAAATGTATAACCAGCTTTTGTAAGTGCTGATGGTTCTTGTAGTAATCCTTGGTAGTCAACTGTTTGTGTTGTTACTTCTTCACCATTAAGTGTGGCAGTATATGATTTAACGGTAAAACGGGCATATAGCGTAACGTCTTTTGCTGGCATTTTATTTGCTGCAAAGTCCCATTTGTTTCCACCTGTTTCGGCATCATACCAACCATCAAATGTATGGCCTTCTTTTGTTGGTGCAGTCGGTTCTGTAAGCAGACTGTCGTAATCAACAGCTTGTGTCGTTGTTGTTCCGTCTTTATCAAATGTTGCTGTATAAGCATTTGTGCTAAAACGGGCATATAATGTAACGTTTTTCGCTGGCATTTTTTTCACTGCGAAATTCCATTTGTTTCCGCCTGTTTCGGCATCATACCAACCATCAAATGTGTAGCCGTCTTTAGTCGGTGCTGTTGGTTCCGTAATCAGACTGTCGTAATCAACGGCTTGTGTCGTTGTTGTTCCGTCTTTATCAAATGTTGCTGTATAAGCATTTGTACTAAAACGGGCATATAATGTGATGTTTTTCGCTGGCATTTTTTTCGCAGCGAAATCCCATTTATTTCCACCTGTTTCGGCATCATACCAACCATCAAATGTGTAGCCGTCTTTTGTTGGGGCTGTTGGTTCTGTAATTAGACTGTCGTAATCAACAGCTTGTGTCGTTGTTGTTCCATCTTTATCAAATGTTGCTGTATAAGCATTTGCACTAAAACGGGCATATAATGTGACGTTTTTCGCTGGCATTTTTTTCGCTGCGAAATCCCATTTGTTTCCACCTGTTTCGGCATCATACCAACCAGTAAATATATAACCGGCTTTTGTTGGCTCTGTCGGCGCTTGAATCAGGCTATCATAATTGACTGTTTGTGTCGTTGTCGTTCCGTCTTTGTCAAATGTTGCTGTATATGATTTGACTGTAAAACGAGCGTACAGTGTGACGTTCTTGGCAGGCATTTTTTTGGTTGCAAAATTCCATTTGTTTCCGCCTGTCTCCGCATCATACCAACCATCAAATGTGTAACCCTCTTTTGTTGGCGCTGTCGGTTCTGTCAGAAGACTATCATAATTAGCTGTTTGTGTCGTTGTCGTTCCGTCTTTATCAAATGTCGCTGTATATGATTTGACTGTGAAACGAGCGTACAGTGTGATGTTCTTGGCAGGCATTTTGTCGGTTGCAAAATTCCATTTGTTTCCGCCCGTCTCCGCATCATACCAACCATCAAATGAGTAACCGGTTTTTGTTGGGGCTGTCGGTTCTGTCAGAAGACTATCATAATTAGCTGTTTGTGTCGTTGTTGTTCCTTCTTTGTCAAATGTTGTTGTATAAGATTTAGCGCTATAACGAGCATATAGAGTGATGTTGTTCCCCGGCATTTTGTTCGTCGCGAAATTCCATTTGTTTCCGCCAGTTTGTGCGTCGTACCAACCTTCAAACGTATAACCATCTTTTGTCGGTTCAGTTGGTTCTGTTAGCGCTTCTTGATAATCGACTGTTTGCGTTGTCGTTGTTCCATCGTTATTAAAAGTCGCAGTGTAATTATTCATTGTAAAACGGGCATATAAAGTTACTGGATTTGCAGGCATCTTATCTTGAGCAAAATCCCACTTTTTACCGCCTGTTTCTGCATCATACCAACCATCAAATGTGTAACCAGCTTTCGTTGGTGTTGTTGGTTCTTCTGCAAGACCATCATAGTCCACTGTTTCTGTCGTTGTTACCCCGCCATTATCAAAGGTCATAGGATATGTTTTAGAAGCAAATTGAGCATATAGTGTGATGTTTTTCCCCGGCATTAAATCGTTAGCAAAATCCCATTTTTTGCCGCCTGTTTCTGCATCATACCACCCAATAAATGTATAACCATCTTTTACCGGTTTTGTAGGTTCATTAATTTTCTTTTGATAAACAACTGTTTGCGTAGCTGTTTTTTCTTCATTGATTAATGTAGCTTTGTAGGACTCTATTGTAAAGTATGCGTATAAAGTTACATCATGATCCGGCATTTTATTGTCCTGAAAATACCATCTTATTCCGTAACCATTTGGTTCTTCATACCATCCCCAAAACTTATACCCTTCAATAACTGGATTTGCTGGGGCAGATTTAATTACTTCACCTGCTTCATATTCTCCCATTAAATTATCACGTGTAGGGGTTGATAATATCAATTTGTATTTTGTCGTCTCTGTTTCTGCCGCATTTACGTTGTTTCCATTATTTTCTGAAGCCCATATAGCAAATGGGTCTGCGCTTAATTGTAAAAGGATTACTCCTACTGCAATTAGTAAACATATTTTTCTTTTCATATGATCCTCCTCATCTAGGTTGCAAAATTAGATTTATAATTAATTTTATTTCATTGTTCATAATTAAAAAGCACCTGCATTTTCGTTAAAGGCGTCCAATTATTTATTCACTTTAAGATTATATCTTGAGTAAGGTCGTTAAAGAATACTAAAAACAGACTTATTGTTATGTTTTTTGTGACGATTAAGTGACGAAATAAGCTATTTTTAAGCAAATAGCGTAAAATCCGTTATTTTCGTGTACTATTTCAAGACTTTTTTCTAGTACTCTTACATTTCATGGCCTGTTTCTAAGCTAGGATTTCAATAAATAACTAAAAAAAATTGGCCCCCACAAGAGGACCAAATTTTTATTCTGCTTTTAAATAGCCGTCTTCAATTCGAATTACACGATCGACTAAATCTAATACTCGTTCGTCATGTGTAACCATGATGGCAGCTTTATTTTTCCGTTTTACTTCATCTGCAATCATTTGAACTACCTTGTGCCCGCGGTTTGCATCTAAACTTGCTGTTGGTTCGTCTGCTAAAATAATATCGGGGTCGTTCATCAGCGCTCTAGCAATAGCAACACGTTGTTTTTCACCGCCGGATAAGCTTTCTGGATAATTGTTTTGACGAGCGGTTAAGCCTAATTCTTGAAGCAATTTATCCGCTCTTTCTTTCGCAGCGCTACCTTTTTCACCGGACAATTCCGCAATGACGAGTAGTTGGTCACGAACATTTAGGTAAGGAATTAAGTTGGCACCTTGGAAAATAAAGCCAACTTTGTCGAGTCGCACTTTCGTTAATGCTTTTCCAGACATGTTATTTAATGTCGTTCCACCAATGGCAATTTCGCCTTCTGTTGGAGATAATAAAGCACCCGCGATTGATAAAAAGGTACTTTTCCCCGCACCAGATGGGCCGACGATTGCAACAAATTCTCCTTGCGCTACTTCTAAAGAAACACTTTTCAATACTTCGATGACTTGCTCGCCATCTTGATAATTTTTAGAAATATTTTTCATCATTAAAGTCATTAGTTTGCCCTCCCGATTGCTTCTAACGCGTCCACTTTGGCTACACGGTAGAGTGATAACATTGATCCGATGACTGCTACAACTAGGAATAATGCGGAACAACCGATTGCAAGTATTGGACTAAGTGTGAACGGCATGCTAGCTGGTAAAATTGCCGCCAGTCCAAATGTTAGGCCATTTCCAATCAATAAGCTGACGACTGATAAGAAAACAACTTGGGTAACGATGCTCCGACCTAAATAGGCTGTTCGTGCGCCAACTGCTTTTAAAATACCAAATTGATTGATTTTTTGAATCGTAATGACATAAAAGAAAGCAGCTAGAACAAATGCAGCGATAACAAATAAAAAGGCAATCATCATCAGTAGCGATCCTTGTTCTTCTGAATAACCCGGAATGCCTTGGAGTACTTCTTTACTTGAGGACAATTCCATCGAGCCGATTGATAGATTTTTAGCTGTATCCCGAGAGACATCTAGTGCTACAGCATTATATTCTCCTTCTGCGGCTTGATTTGTTTGATGAACTAATTTCCAAGCATCCCAATCAACGAAAATAACCGGGGAATGGCTAAATGTGTTATTTTTCGTAAATGCAGTAATAGTGAACTCTTCTCCTGTTGCGCTGTCTTTGAGTTTGCTGCCTAATTTATAACCAGACTCTTTTAAAGAAATATCAGCTACTACTTCTTTTGTTTTCTCTGGCTCTGTTCCTTCTGAGATGGTCGGTTTCATAAAGCCCGTTTTATCTATACCGAAATAAGTAATATCTGTTTTTTTGTCTTTATTGGGTGGTGTGATTGTTCCCATTTGCACGCCTAAGTTGGTGCTTTCAGATTTTTTAAGTTGCTTTGCTACGCTTTCTGTTTCGGACGCGGTTAAATTGGACCTCGTTAAGCGATTATCTGAGTCTTTTTGCAGTACATAATAAGTTGCTTTATTTGATGAAATCGCCGCTCCATTATCATTTGCTAGTCCATTCGCTAGTCCTGTAACAAACAAAACGAGCCAAGCAATTAATACCATAATTAATCCGATTAAAATATAGCGTAGTTTTGAGTGTTTTAATTCTCTTAATGCCAAAAACATTCCGTTCAACTCCTTCTAAGATCATATACTTAGTTTAAAGAAGTTTTGTAAACGGAATGTGAATCGGATTTTACAAATTTAGTTTTTAGGTAGTCTAACAATAAATGTGGTGCCTTTTTCAGTATTACTTTCAACACTGATTTCACCATGATGTAACGTAATTATTTTTTTGCAAATGGATAAGCCTAAGCCGCTTGAACCTTCTTCTCGGGTGCGACTTTGACTTGCTTTATAAAAACGTTCGAAAATCTTTGCCATATCTTCTTTGCTGATGCCAGCGCCACTATTCCAGACTTCGACAAAAACATTGGTCGTTTCTTCATAAAGGCGTACCTGAATATCCCCGCCCTGTGGTGTATATTTAATTGCATTGTTTAATAAATTAGACCAGACTTGATAAAGTAATTCGGCATCTCCAGAATAGTTTATATCAGCTAACTCTAGATTTATTGTTAGTTCTTTCTCTCGCCAACTCCATTCAGTCATTTGGATTAGTTGGCGCCACTGTTCTGCTAATTGCACTGGTTCTTTTTTCCGTAACTCAGATTCTTGGTCAAGTGAAGCAAGTGTAAGTAACTGTTTCGTTAAAGAAGAAAGGCGTGTCGTCTCCTCGGATAAAACAGTTAAATATTCTTTTTGTTCTTTTTCGGTTAGTGTTCCTGAACCTAAAAGTCTGGCGAAACCTTGCATCGATGTAAGTGGTGATTGTAGTTCATGAGAAACATTTGCGACAAATTCCTGACGGGCTGCTTCAGATTTTTCGAGTTCGCTCGCCATTTTGGCAAACGAGTCCGCCAGCTGACCAATCTCGTCTTTACGCCGGACTTCGAGCGCCACATCGTAATTTCCTCTCCGGATTTTTTTCGTAGCATTCGTAAGCTTCACAACTGGTTTCACTATGTATCGGCCACTAATAAGCACAAATAAGATACTAATAATAGATGTGAAAACAAGTATCATCGCGAAAAAGATTCTAAGTTCACCGAATTGCTGTTCCGGATCTTGACGTATAAAAAGCGCCAGTTTCTCCCCGTCCGCCTTAACTGGAACACCAATTGTATTCCTAACATCATTATCAAAAAATCCTGTGATAAAAATGCCCGTATCAAACGTATCAATCCCGTGATAAGTCTCGCCCGCTAACACTTGTTGAACTGTTTTGTTAGGTAAATCTTTTTTTCGAAACGCACCACCGAAATAACTCGATTGATCTTTGCCATCCGTCAGATACAGTTCATAGCCAAGTTCACCTACATTTTCCAAGTAATCTTTTAGAGAAATCGATGCATTCGACTGATAAAATTGTTGGACTTCCTCAGCTATCTTAGCCGTTTTTTCATCATTAAAAGGTTTTAATTTTATCTGGTAATAAATGTTCGCAAAGAAAAAACCGAGCAGGCTACTGGAAAGAATGACAACTAGCATCGTCACAACTATTCGACTATATAATGACTTCATGTTGTTTCCTCCAATTTATAGCCGACACCGCGAACCGTGACAATCCGAATCCCGTCCTTTTCTTCATCAAAATGGTCGCGCAAACGTTTAATATGTACATCTACTGTTCGGTCACTGCCGTCGTAATCTCGTTGCCAAATCCGTTCAATTAATTCTTCCCGGGTAAAAATCCGACCGGGGTAGCTCGCTAATTGATATAACAGTTCAAATTCTTTTACGGGAATCATTCGCTCTTGGTTGCCAATTTTTATGCCGTAGCTTTTTTGGTCGATGGTGATATTTCCGATAGTGATTTTTGCTTCACTAGCCTGATTGGAACGTCTAAGTAAAGCCCGTATTCGAAAAATCAACTCCTCGGGTTCAAAGGGTTTAGTGACATAGTCATCCGTTCCCACTTCAAAACCGCGCGATTTATCCGCAAGTGCATCTTTGGCTGTCAGCATAATAACGGGGATATCAGGATAGCTTATGCGCAGTTTTTTGCATAGTTCAAAGCCATCCATGTTGGGCATCATCACATCAATCACCGCCAAATGAACTTGCTCCGTTTCCACTATCTTTTCTCCTTCTACGCCATCACTAGCTTCTAACACATGAAAACCTTCTGCGCGGAGATAGTGCCCTACAAGTTTAAGAATGTGCCGGTCATCATCTACTACTAAAATTTGTTTCATTTTCTCTATTCACCTTACCGTCCTATTTTACTGCATCATATCAAACTTAAGTGATTCGTTCAAATCCAGAATAGACATTTAACCGATCCCCGCGGATGAAGCCGACTGTCGTAATGTTCAATTCTTCTGCCATATTAATCGCCAGTTCAGTAGGTGCAGAGCGAGATAAAATAATTCCGCATCCTAATTTAGCTGTCTTAACGAGGATTTCTGAGGAGATTCGCCCGCTAAAAATAATCGCTTTATCATCTGTAGCTGTCCCATCGTTTAAAGCGCGACCATATATTTTATCAAGTGCATTATGACGTCCAATGTCCATCCGGCTATAAATAATATCCGCCGAACTGCATAGCGCCGCATTATGAACCCCGCCGGTTTGATGAAACGTTGCGGAATTTTGCTCAAATTTTTCCATTAAGCGGAAAATCCTGTCTGTTGTGAGTTTCAGATTTGAATTTTGCTTCACGTTGACGAGTGAGGCATCTGACTGAAAGTAGAAATTTTCCCGCGACTTGCCGCAACATGAGGTAATATAACGTTTGCCTCGGTATTTGGCATTGAATTTGTTCACAAAGTTGGCGCTAACTTTGGCATGACCAGTCGCTTCAATAATATCCACGGAATCGATGTCTCCCGGCCCACGAACAATGCCTTCCGAAGTTAAAAACCCTACGACTAAATCTTCTAAATGCTCGGGTGTGCAAACGATGGTCACGAGTTCTTGGTCGTTAACATAGATAGTTAGCGGATACTCGGTCGCAACACTTGATTCGATTTCTTGAAAAGTGCCAGCTTCAAAACGGCGGATCTTTTGACGCGATACAATATCCATCAAAAACCACTCCTCTCTAAGCCGAAACAGCGATACTAGAAAGTCTCGCTGTTTCAAATGATTATTTTAATGTTTTCCCTGCTTCTTTCAAAAAAGTCATGCCGTAACGGAGCGCGCGGTTAATATCTGGGTCTTTCAGCGCCTTCATAATCGCTAACATACCCATGATTTCGTCGTTTTTTGCACTTTCTTCTGCTTTTTTCGCTGCATCCTTTAAATTTGAAATCATTTCCTCGGTTTGCTCTGGTTTTGTATCGGTTAGCAGTTTACTTGAAATCATCATATTATTTATCGCATTTGTCATTGGTTCTTTACGCCATTCATTTAAAAATGTTTTCGTAATATCTCCCCGTGCCTTAATCGCGCTATTTAAAGCTTCTAGCGCTCCAGACTCTTGCAATAATTTTACCGTTTCTACTATTTCGATAAAACCAGAATCTTGTTCAGCAATGTCAGCTTTCATTTGCGCTAAACGTTCTTGCTCTAGTTCTTCTGGTGTCTTTTTTGTATCACGAATCGTTGAAATTGGTTCTGCCATCAATGATTCCTCCCTTCCCCCCCACATCCGCAGTTTCCACCACAGGCGCAGTTCACTTTAGAAATCGGTTGATAATCTTCTCTTGACCACTTGCGCTCCACCTCAGCCCCATTTTGCGGGAATCTTTTACGGTTCCGCGGATTGTGATCTGGAAGTGGATTTTTCCCAGTTTTTTCAAGTACAGTTAGATTTACTTTGGTTTGTTTGTATGCTGGTGTTTTTGTCCGAACGTCCCCAGCACTTGAAGTTAAAAGGTTTACCGCTGTTTCGCTACTCACTGAATGCATCGGTACATAGACTTCATTGCCTTTCATCCGCTCAGTAACAACCGCCCGAAGCTTGATGCGACCATACGGCGAACTTAAACGAACGAGCGAACCACTTTCAATATCGCGTTCTTTAGCTAATTCATGCGAAACCTCCACAAATACTTCCGGTAATTTATAATCCAAGCCTTTTGATTTATCCGTCAAATTACCCTCATGGAATTGTTCCAATAAACGGCCATTATTAAGCGTTAAATTAAATTCTTCCGGGAAAGTAATCGGCGCAATATATGGCAATGTCGAGAACTGTGCTTTGCCATCAGGGAAATTAAATCGTTCTTCATAAAGTAGCGGCATATCCTTCCCGTCCGCACTAACTGGCCACACAAGGCTATTAAATCCTTGCATCCGATCATAACGAACACCTGCAAAAAATGGTGCTAAACTTGCAATTTCGTCCATAATTTCACTCGGGTGGTTATAATTCCAGTCTGTTCTTCCGCATGCTCTTGCCACTTCTTGAATAATCCACCAATCTGGTTTAGAATCTCCAAGCGGCTCTAAAACTTCATAAAGTCGTTGTACACGGCGCTCTGTATTGGTAAATGTTCCTTCTTTTTCAAGTGATGGAGCAGCAGGGAAAACAACATCGGCAAATTGAGCCGTTTTTGATAGAAATACATCTTGAACAACAAAGAAATCAAGGCTCGAAAGGATTTCTTGCACGTGATTGGAGTTAGAGTCAACCCAAGCCATTTCCTCACCAATGACGTACATAGAATGAAGTGTCCCAGCTTCAATTGCATCAAGCATCTCGTTATTTTTCAAACCTGGTTCTGGTGAAATCGACACCCCATATGCTTCTTCAAAACGAGCGCGAACTTCCTCATTTCCAAGTGGCTGAATTCCTGGTAAAACATTTGGTAATGAGCCCATATCACAAGCGCCTTGAACATTATTATGACCTCTAAGCGGATAAGCACCCGCCCCGTGTCTTCCAAAGTTTCCAGTTACAAGAAGCAAGTTAGCAATAGCTGATGATGTATGCGATCCCGCAATGTTTTGCGTAACTCCCATTCCCCAACAAACCGCTGTCCCATCTGCTTCATGAATCATTTCCGCCACTAATTTAAGTGTTTCAACCGGTAATCCCGTTTCTTTTTCCGCGTATTCCAGTGTAAATGGTTCTAAAAATGCTAGATAATCCGCCACATTGCTAATTCGATTTTCCATAAAGACCTGATCATGCCAATTTTGGTCAATAATATATTTAGCGACTGCGGTTAACCAAACAAAGTCAGTTCCTTGTTTTGGATGGATAAATAAATCTGAGCGCTCCGCCATTTCGTGTTTCCGCAAATCTGAAACAATCAGTTTTTGACCGCGTGTTTTTTGTGCTCGTTTAATTCTGCTGGCAAGTACCGGATGGCCATCTGCTGGAGATGCGCCAACAATAATCACGAGTCCCGCACTTTCAATATCTTCTACAGTCCCTGAATCCGCGCCAATGCCAACTGTACGAGTAAGTCCATCCGAAGCAGGCGCCTGACAATAACGCGAACAATTATCAATATTATTCGTTTCAAAGACTTGACGCGCTAGTTTTTGCATCAAATAGTTTTCTTCGTTGGTCGTTTTAGAGGAGCTAATAAAACCAAGCGAATCATTTCCATATTTAGCTTGAATTTCGCGTAGTTTTGTTGCAACTAGGTGAATAGCATCTTCCCAACTCGCTGGCACAAATTCATTTCCTTCGCGAATCAGTGGTGTCGTAATCCGTTTTTCACTATTAACAAAATCCCAACCAAATTTCCCTTTCACACACGTAGCAAATTTGTTCACAGGACCTTCCCCAGTTGGCTCGACTTTCAATATTTTGCGGTCTTTCGTCCATACTTCAAACGTACAACCAACCCCGCAAAATGTACAAACTGTTTTCGTTTTTTTCGTTCGCGTTTCCCGCATTGCCGCTTCCATTTCCGACACTGCAAAAACGGTTTGATAATTCGGCTCGACTTTTTTCACCATATCAATCATTGGTTCTAGCATGTCTTCATCAAGTCCGGTCATAAAGCCAGCTTTACCAAGCATTGATTTTTCCATTAAAGCGTTACATGGGCATACTGTCGCACAAAGTCCGCACGAAACACAAGATGATAAATTCGCTGGACGATCATCATCCCAAATAACCCTCGGCTGACTTCTTTCCCAATCAATCGAAAGCGTCTCATTCACTTGAACTTGTTGACAAGCCTCCACACAGCGCCCACAAAGAATACATTGATCCGGATCATAGCGATAAAATGGATGCGAAAAATCATTTAAGTAGCCCTTTTCCCGGTATGGGCGATCTTGTTTCTCGACGCCAAGCAGTTCTGTTGTATTATGTACTTTGCAATTGCCATTATTATTATCACAAACCGTACAATACAGTAAATGATTTTCCAAAATCCGGTCCATTGCTTCTAACTGAGCATCTTTAGCTAGTTCTGAATTTGTTTTAATTTCCATCCCATCTGTAAGATTCGTGCTGCACGCCCGCATAAGCTCCCCGTCAACCTCACACATACACGTGTCACAAGATTGAATAGGTCCGATTTGCTCACTATAACAAATATGCGGATGCTGTATTCCTTCTGCATTTAAATAGTCCAGTATTCGCGTTCCTTCCACCACATCCCGCGCCTCACCATTAATTCGCACTGATACTTTTGCGCCCATCACATTACCTCCTAAATAGAGAAAGCGTTTACAATTTTCGCTTATATTATAACAGTTCTTACTTAAAAATCACAGTAAAAAGACAGTTGATAATCGTTCTCACATAGCACTACTATGCGATTCCCCTCACAAATCATGCTATATTCATTGACACTTATCCAACTTTTCTGTATTCTTTATAACAAAGCTATGACGAGAAAAGTACGACATCCGTTTTTTCAAAAAGAGAGTTCCCACTGCTGAAAAGGAACAAAAAACAATGTCCGAAAATGGCCTCTGAGCTTTGTCGCTGAAAATAAGTAAGCCACAACGGATTTGGCGTCCGTTATCAAACGCCCTAAGTATTTTGCATAAATGCTTATTTGAGGTTTTCAGTGTAAGCTGAAAATAAATTAAGGTGGTACCGCGTGAAATTTTTCTCGCCCTTATTCCAAGAGTTTTTTGGACGAGGGCGAGTTTTTATTTTGCCCTAAATTGCCCGAAATGGAGGAGTTTAAAATGACAAAACAGCTACTTGTTTTACAATCTGATTTTGGTATTAGTG
Source organism: Listeria sp. MAN/IMW/UF555 (assembly GCF_058684075.1). Taxonomy (NCBI): domain Bacteria; kingdom Bacillati; phylum Bacillota; class Bacilli; order Caryophanales; family Listeriaceae; genus Listeria; species Listeria sp. MAN/IMW/UF555. The sequence continues at coordinate 222,035 of NZ_JBZWZS010000004.1, forward strand.
ATGGTGCAGTTAGTGCTATGTATGGTGTGATTAATAGTGTTAGTAGTGATTTACAAATATACGATTTAACGCATCAAATTCCTCAATTTAATATTTGGGAAGCTTCTTATCGTCTTTTACAAACTGTTCCTTACTGGCCTGAAGCTACGATTTTTGTATCTATTGTCGACCCAGGTGTTGGTTCAAAACGTCGCAGTGTAGTAGTTTTAACAGAGGATGGTCATTATATTATTACACCAGACAACGGAACTTTAACACATATTGCCCATTACGGAACGATTAAAGCGGTTCGTCTGATTGATGAAGAGAAAAATCGCCTTCCAAGGTCAGGTGCTTCTCATACATTCCACGGTAGAGATATTTTTGCCTATACTGCGGCGAGACTTGCTGCTGGTGTGATTAGTTTTGAAGATATTGGTCCTGAAGCCACACCTGAGTCCATTGTTTCGTTAAGCCTAAGTGACTCTTATTTAGAAGATGAACAGGCTTATGGAACAATTGATATAATCGACCGCCCATTTGGCAACCTTTGGACAAATATTCGCCGGACTGATTTCCTGCAACTTGGCGCAAAATACGGCGATTCCATCGAAGTTCTGATCAAACACCACGACCGCGTAGTTTATAAAAATTTCGTTACCTATAGCCGCTCATTCGCAGACTTACGCATTGGAGAAGCACTCATCTATGTAAACTCACTTGATAATCTTGGGCTCGGCATCAATCAAGGTTCCTTCGTAGACGCATATTCGGTAGGAACAGGCACCAGCTGGAAAGTTTCTCTTAAAAAAATATAAAAAAACAGGGTCATTTATCCAAATTGGATGTTTGACCCTGTTTTGATATTATTTGGTATATTCTTTGACGATTGGCTCTTGTTTTTTATTTTTAAGGAATAAACTTAAGATCATCCCTAAAGCCGCAAAGATTGCTGCAACCATAAACGCCGCACGCATTCCGTCCAGACTAGCATCTTGCGCTTTTTGAGCAAAACCAGCTGGATCAGTCGCCATAAGCGCTTTACCCGGCATATTATCTTTCGTCACATTTGTTAGTACAGTGATCAGTACCGCAGTCCCAATCGAACCAGCGATTTGACGAATTGTATTATTCACCGCCGAACCATGGTTAATTAAGTGGTTAGGAAGTGCATTCATTCCCGCTGTCGAAACTGGCATCATCGCCATCGAAATCCCGAAGAACCTCACAGCATAAAACACAACAATATACCAAAGCGGCGTATCCATTGTTAAAAACATAAATGGTATCGTACCGATAGTCAAAATTGTAACCCCAGTAATCGTTAACCATTTCGCTCCAATTTTATCAAAAATAATCCCCGTAATCGGACTCATTATCCCCATAATAATCGCACCTGGAAGTAATAGTAACCCAGATTGAAGCGCAGACTCCCCGCGAATCGTTTGAATATAAAGTGGTAATACAATCTCCGCACCAATCATTGCCATCGTTACAATTGAACCAAGAATAACAGACAATGAAAATACTGGATATTTAAACACATGCAGTTCAAGCATTGGATTTTCAATAACAAGTTGGCGCCATACAAATAACGCAATAACAACGACACCAATGATTAATGTCGTAATAACCGTCGCATCTCCCCAGCCATCATTACCAGCTGAACTAAATCCGTAAAGCAAAGCCCCAAAACCAATTGAAGACATCACGATGGAAAGAAAATCAATTTTTGTATCAGTTAACTTCACTACTTTTTTCATTCCAAAAAAGGCTAAAATAATATCAATAACCGCAATTGGAATTAAAATAATAAATAATACTCTCCAATCATATGAATCCACAATCCAACCTGATAATGTTGGACCAATCGCTGGAGCAAACGCAATAACGAGTCCCATCAGCCCCATCGCTGCCCCACGTTTTTCACGAGGGAAAATCAGCAAGAATATTGTTTGAAGTAAAGGCATCATAATACCCGCACCAGCCGCTTGAACAATACGACCAGTAAGTAAAATCGGGAATGAACCCGCCACAGACGAAATAATTGTACCAATTGTAAATACAGTCATCGCCGTAATAAATAACGTTTTTGAACTAATTTTTTCAATTAAAAGTGCTGTAATCGGAATCATAATCCCATTTGTCAGCAAGAAAGCTGTTGTTAACCATTGCCCTGTTGCTGCTGTAATATGCAAATCATCCATAATCATTGGAAGCGCCGTTGCTAGTAACGTCTGATTTAAAATCGCTACAAATGCCCCAATAATCATTGTTACTACTAATAAACTTCTACTATAAGATTTCCCATTAACATCAACGGGCCGTTCTACTGCTGTACTATTCAAAATTAATACCCCTTCCCATGTGGAAATTTCCAGATGAATAATAGAAGTATAATAAAAAAAGACCAACAAGTCAATAAAAAGTGACTAGTTAGTCTAAAATTTACAAAAGCCCGTTCACGCACGCTTCTAATTTATTCACTTCTTTGGTTAAAGTCGCCGGTACGTGCTGTTTAAGATATAAAAGTGTGCCTTGAACCATGAAATCTCTCGGCGCCTCATTATTATTAATCTCACCAACAAGTGCATTCATCGATTCTTTATATTGCCACTTGTCCGAATCAGCAATATCCGCATTCTCAATTCCTACATTAAGCTCCTCAAGCGCTTCTCGTAACTTAGCAAGACGCTTCTTACGGATCATCGTTTGATCTGGCACCAAGTTCTCTGTATCAGCCTCAGTAAAAATAATTTCTCCGCTTTCCAATATATCTTTAACAAGCGCATCTAGCCTTCTCACAACATACGGAATGGCTCTTTCAATTAAACTAGAGTCAACATTTTTACTACCGCTCGCAAAGACATACATCGCCGCCATCCCACTCAAGAGCATCGTAATATCGTTAATATAAGGCTCCGTTTCCTTTCCATAAACCTCTAAAAGCTGATTTTTAACCCATTCCATATTCTTAAGTCGAACATTCTGCAAGAACGCATTAAAGTCATCATCAATCATCGTTTGCGAAAAAGTAATATTCAATATCTCCCCATTTTCCGTATAAAAATGAATAATAATTTTCAAGCATTCCGTAAAATTATCTTTCTTCGTCCCATCTAGCGCCATCGTATATTCCAAACGCTGATGCAATACAGAATACTCCTGCTTAAAGATGACAATGGCCAGCTCCTCTTTCGAAGTAAAATAATTATAGAAAGTCCCCTTAGAAATCCCAGCCGCATCCACCATATCTTGTACAGAAGTCTTCAAGTACCCTTGCTTTTGAAACACCTCTTTAGCTGACTTAATAATCCGCTGCTTCTTCTCCTTCAAAAAAACACCCCATCCGTCCTCATATTTATACCCCTAGTATAATCTATTTATACGACCTATTCAAGATATGTAATAAAGCCTCCATAAAAATAGACCCCAGTTTTATTCCCAGGGTCATAAGATACATATTTTTTTAGTTATAATCACTTAGAACTTCCTTATATATATCCTTATACGTATCTTTCATATCTATCGCTTCTTCCTTGTTTTCCTCATTTTCAAGGAACAGCTCACTTTCACTCAACTCAGCAACAGGATATTTACTTAACATAGCATTTGTAAGTACATAATTATCTCCAGATGTACTTTTCCTTATAAATAGCGTATATTCTTCGTCTTCTTTCATATTTTTATACCCATCAATCGTTAAATCGTATTCTTGTCCATCGATTTTAACATTTTCAACACTATCTTCTAATACTTTAATCGTTTTATTTTCTTCTAAAGTCTTCGTTTCATCTTTTTCTATATTATTTATAACTACTTCACTCATAGTATAAAATTCTGTAGGCACATTGCTATTTTTTGATTCTTTTGTAATAGATTTTTTTTCAGAGCGCTTCGTTACAGTGACAATGATAGGGGAACTTTCTTCTAGTTCTTCAATATTTTCTGCAAGATCCAGATACTTTCCATTATAAGAAACTATACTACTTTTTTGTTCCACTTTTTCGATTTCTTTTCCTACTATTTGTTTTTCATTTATATTTTTATCATTAGTACAGCCCATCAATCCAACTATGCTCACTAATCCTATGATAACTATAATACTTTTCTTCATTTTTCAATCCTCCTTTTTATTTATATATTGCTTTAATACCGTTTAAATCATCCCTTTGTGGTTTTATTTTCTTTGTAAAACCAACATCTAGCATGATTGCATTCTTCGTTTTCACATGTCCTAAACCAAGGCCATGGCCAAATTCGTGAGCTATAGTTTCAGTCTTATCACCTACAGATAAAGACCTAAAAGCTTTAAAAGTAGTTATTTCATTTTTCGCTACTAATTTAGACCCTTTATATGCCCAAGTTTCACAGACAGCAATAGTTGCCCCTCTGTCCTGAGTTGAACTACTAATTATAAAGTGAGGTTTTGCATCTCGTCCCTTACTTACCGTATTTAAATATGGAGAAGCATTCCAAGATTTTGCTCCATTAATAATTATATTTTTATAACCCATCGCCGACCCATTAATATAAAATTTAAAATTCTTAGCATTTGATTTACTTAAAGAATAACCTAATTTAGTATAGGCATTTGCATTCGTTGGCATTAGAATCGTTGTCAATAGTACAATAAAAAGCAAAATTGTTACCGCAGTTTTTTTTCTCATGATGTTATCTCCTTTTTAAAATTTTCTTACACATATATAAGGTATCATAATAATGCGATGTATGACCGAAAACGAAAGAAAAGGGCTGTTTCTTGTAACGGACTACTAAAAAATAAAGAAAATTTTGTTTTATTTCCACACAAATTGACTTTTATAATTGTTTCATTGTTAAAATCCTACACGTATTAGCTTGTTATTCATATTTTATACAACCAATCTTTTAATTATGTAGAAAAATACATATTTCCCTCAATATAATAATAATAAATCCAAGAAAATTCGATACTTATTTAATTACTTAACATTTTTCATAAAAACACATTGAATAATAATGCATATGTATACTCTGATAAGGTGTTTATTATTTTTAGACAAATAAAAAAAGCCTCGCATACTAGCGAAACATTCTAAGTAGAAGCATATTATATTAAGCCACTTGTCGGATTTGAACCGACGACCCCTTCCTTACCATGGAAGTGCTCTACCAACTGAGCTAAAGCGGCAGCAAAGCCTTTCAAATAAAAAAATGGCTCCACAGGCAGGACTCGAACCTGCGACCGATCGGTTAACAGCCGATTGCTCTACCAACTGAGCTACTGTGGAATAATAAATTGCCCGGCAGCGACCTACTCTCGCAGGGGGAAGCCCCC
>NZ_JBZWZS010000005.1:0-103635 GCF_058684075.1 Listeria sp. MAN/IMW/UF555
TAGCAATTAAATTACTAGTTTGTTTTTGTTGAAAACAGCTTTCTGTTTTCTGCCCTGCGATTACCAGTGAGACTTTACGTCTCATTGCTTTTCGTCTTCTTCTTTGTTCAGTTTTCAAAGGTCAGTTAGTCGCTTTCATCCTTGATGTGCGAATGTTTTCGTTTGTTTTTTGCGACTTTTAAATCATATCATTTAAGCAACTATCTGTCAACAACTTTTTAAATTTATTTTATGAATAAAATTCTTTTAAATCACTGCTATTGTAGCGCCGAAAACTAATATATCAAGTTTTGAGATATATGTCAACCGAATTATGCATAAAATTAAATAAAAATGAAAAAAAGTACTAAAAACATAAAAAACACCTAGCTAGGCTAAGTGTTTTTGTTTAATTATTTGATTGTTTTTCTTTACATTCTGGACATGTTCCATATACTTCCAGCCTGTGATTATCAATTTCATAGCCAGTTACGTGGGCTGCGAAATGTTCTACTTCATCTAAGCCTGGATAATGAAAGTCTACTATTTTTCCACATACGTTACAAATTGCGTGGTAGTGGTTAGAAGTTGAGAAATCGAATCGACTAGATGCATCGCCATAGGATAATTCTTTAATTAGACCGGCATCTCGAAAAACGCGCAAATTATTATATACCGTTGCTACACTCATGTTTGGGAAGTTTCCTTCTAAAGACCGATAAATATCATCTGCGGTTGGGTGTGTATGTGAGTTAATTAAGAATTCAAGTATAGCATGACGCTGAGGAGTGATTCTTACTCCTGTTTTCTTTAAGACATCTACTGCCTCTTTTAGAGTTGCATTAGACACCGCCATGCACTCCCTTCCAAAAATAATTATTATATTCATAATACCGGAAATAACGCTTAACTGTCAATAGAATGGCATAATTTGTAGCTTAATAGCCTTTATTTAAATCAATTTCATTCCGCAATTTTGTATTTTCTTTCAAATTATTTATATTTTCAAACCAAATCTCAAAACTACGATCCAAATATTTATCAGAATGACCAGATACATGCGGGGTAATTGTTACATTGCTCGCTTGCCATAGATAGCTTTCTGCAGGCAGTGGTTCTTCTGGTAAAACATCTAGATAAAAATGAGCGATTTGTTCTTCTTTTGAAGCTAGTTCTAAAGTTTCTAATTCTACTGCGCTTCCTCTTCCAATATTAATAAATACGGCGTTAGTTTTCATTTTCTCAAAAAAGGATAACTGATAAATGCCTGAGGTTTCTTCTGTTTGTGGCAAAACACTTACGAAAAAATCGGCTAAGGGAGCTACTTTTTCCAAGTCAGTCATGGCATATGTTTTACTAAATGGTTTTACTGGATGGCCAGTAGTATTAATCCCTATAACTTCCATATCAAAAGCTTGAGCGAATTCTGCTACTTTTGCTCCGATTGCTCCAGTACCTGCCACCACTAATGTTTTTCCTGCTAATTCAGTAATAGGTTCTTCGCTTGCCCATTTTTCTTCTTTTTGCATTTGATAGAAGAAAGCTGCTTTTTTTACGTGAGATAACATAAATGATAAGGCATATTCTCCCATTGGTATTGCATGAATCCCTCTTACATTAGCAACTTTTATTTTTTGTTCTTGGATAATTTTTGTTGGTAGGCTATCTACTCCGGCAGAAAATACCATTATTAGTTTCAAATTAGTAGCTTTTTTTATTTTTTCTTCAGTAATGTTAGATCCATATGTGATGATGACATCCACTTCGCCTAAATTGGTAAAATGATCAATACTTTCAAAATAGAAGGTATCGTCCGGAAATTTTTCCGCTTGTAAATTTTTAAGGCGTTCGGGTACATCTAGCGTAAACAAAACTTTCATTCTGCCTCACTTCCTCTCTTTAGCTATACTTTAATTTTATGCTTTTTTTCATTTGTCAGCAATAATATTGTTTTTTCGATTGCGGCATCTCACTTTTTCGCATAGAATATAGAAGGTATTAAAATTTTGAGGAGATGACGAAATGGATCATTCAATGTCAAAAAAACTGCATGATGAAGCACTTTTACATATAGTTGGCGGGGTTAATAGCCCATCTAGGTCAAATAAAGGAGTTGGCGGTGGTATTCCTGTAACAATGGAACGGGCTAACGGAGCTTATTTTTATGATGTAGATGGTAATAAGTATATTGATTACTTAGCTGCATTTGGACCAATTATTACCGGGCATGCGCATCCTCATATTACAGAAGCGATTACAAAAGCTGCGCAAAATGGCGTTTTGTACGGTACTCCTACGAAACACGAGATAACTTTTGCAAAAATGTTAAAAGAGGCCATTCCTTCTCTTGAAAAAGTTCGGTTTACAAACTCTGGAACGGAAGCGGTTATGACTACTATTCGTGTGGCTCGTGCTTATACTGGACGAGATAAAATTATTAAATTCGCCGGTTGTTATCACGGGCATTTTGATTTAGTGCTAGTGGAAGCTGGTTCTGGCCCTTCTACTCTCGGTATTCCAGATTCAGCTGGAGTAACAAGATCAACAGCGGAGGAAGTTATTACGGTTCCGTTTAACGATCTGACATCTTTCAAAGAAGCATTAGCTGTTTGGGGAGATCAAGTTGCTGCTGTTTTAGTAGAACCAATCGTTGGGAATTTTGGAATGGTTGCTCCTGTGGAAGGCTTTTTAGAGGCTGTGAATGAACTTGCACATGAAAATGGCTCGTTAGTTATTTATGATGAAGTTATTACGGCGTTCCGTTTTATGTATGGTGGTGCTCAAAATTATTTAGGTGTTATTCCAGATTTGACTGCGATGGGTAAAATTATTGGTGGCGGTCTTCCGATTGGCGCTTACGGTGGTCGAGTAGATATTATGGAAAAAGTCGCTCCACTTGGTCCAGCATATCAAGCTGGAACTCATGCGGGTAATCCGGCCTCTATTCTGTCTGGTATTGCTTGTTTAGAAGTTTTACAAGAAGAAGGTCTTTATGATCGTTTTGAAAAATATGGTTCGATGTTAAAAGAAGGCATTGAAAAAGCAGCTATTAAACATGGTATCGCAGTTACAGTCAACCAAATTGTCGGAGCACTTACTGTTTACTTTACAGATGAGCCTGTGACTAATTATGCAGAAGCTGGGGCTACAAATGGAGATTTATTCGGTCGCTTCTTTAAGGGTATGCTAGAAGAAGGGATTAACTTGGCACCGTCAAAATATGAAGCTTGGTTCATTACTTCCGCGCATTCCGAGGCAGATATTTTAGAAACGATTCAAGCAGTTGATACTGTTTTTGGCAAATTGGTTCAAGGTAAATAGGTAATATTACTGTATAAACTTGAGAGAAACGTTATAATAGAAGAAGAATGAGCGGGAAAACTTAAAAATCCCGCTCAAATAGTCTATAGAAAGGAATAACCTTCCATGAAATTCGGAGCTAGAATTTTGAAAACAGGTATTGCAATCACATTGGCGCTTTTTATCGCCCAGCTTTGCAATTCACCATCTCCATCTCTGGCAGGCATTTCCGCCGTTTTTGCTATCCAGCCTTCTATTTATAGATCATATCGAACTATTTTAGAACGGGCACAAGGGAACGTTATTGGAGCCATCATTGCAATTATTTTCGGACTTTATATTGGTAATGATTTTATTTTAATTGGTGTTGCTTCGATAATCTGTGTGGCTTTATTAATGCAATTTCGTTTGGAGAATACGATTGGACTTGCTGTAGTTACCTTAATCATTGTCATGGACTCTCCTGGTAATGACTTTTTAGAAATTGCCCTCATTCGTTTTGGGACAATTATGTTAGGTTTACTTGCTGCATTTATCGTCAATCTGTTCTTTTTACCACCGAAATATGAAGTTTCTCTTTTCCAGTTGATTTACAATACTAATAGCGAGATTGTACGCTGGATTAAACTAAATCTTCGCCACGCCGCAGACTTCCCTCTTCTAAAAAAAGATATGGAATGGATGCAAAAACAGTTAAATCAAACGCGTAACTTATACGGATTATACCGAGAAGAGCGTACTTTCCTGAAGAAAAATGCTATTTCAAAAGGTCGGAAAATTGCTGTTTATAGGCAGATGTTGCTTTGCTCTCAAAAAGGTTTTGAACTGTTAAAAATCCAACACCGTTATGAAAATGATTATTTGCAACTACCGCCAGATAAACAAGAATTAATTAGACAACATATTGATTACTTAACAGATAAACATGAACAACTTTTACTAACCTATATTGACAAAGTTTCTATCGATCTTGAATATGTAGAGTCACATTTAGCACAAGATCCACAAGATTTAATGCAACTTTTCCTGCGTGAGATGGAAGAAACAGAAAAAGATGAATATGAAGACATGATGGATAAATATCATCTAATGCGTATTATCGCTTCTGTTTTTGCTTATCAAGAAACAATCGATTATTTAGAAAAATTAATTCACAGTTTTAAACTTCGACATACAGAAGAAAATCAAATCGATATTAACGTTAATGAAGAATAAACAAAAAACGAGCTTGGAGATAAACTCCAAGCTCGTTTTTTTAACGATATTCTTTATACTTTTCATACCAAATGTCAATGTAATCAGGAGAAAATGGACCTTTTTTGTCCAAAATCCAGTGGCTTAGCACATCTACATTAGTTTTTAGTATCCGGTCAATTGAGTCTGGATACTTCATTTGGCGACGGTGTTGTTCATATTCGCCCTCATCAAGCAAATGAAACCTTCCATCTGGGAAAACCTTAATATCGAGGTCATAGTCAATGTACTTCAGCGCTTGTTCATCTACCGCAAAAGGTGTACCTAAATTACAGTAATGATAAATGCCATCTTCTCTAATCATCGAAATTACATTAAACCAGTAATCACTATGAAAATAACAAATTGATGGTTCGCGCGTTACCCATTTACGTCCGTCTGCTTCCACAACTAATGTGTGGTCGTTTCCACCGATAATAATATTCTCCGTAGATTTAAGCACCACTGTCTTTTTCCAAGTACGATGAAGTTTACCGTTATGTTTGTAGCTCTTGATCTGTATTATTTCTTTCTCTTTGGGTAAGTACATCCTTTATCCTACTTTCCTCATGTACTATCAAAATCATTATTATTATAACATAAGGCAAGACTGCAAAAAAACAATATTGTGCTGAAACGGAATAATTTCCTCAAAAAAGAACAATTTTTACGAAAAATAGCTAATTTTTATCCTTTTTACTTTACTATACTAAAAGTGTTCTACCACCATCTACTAAAATAGTTTGCCCGCGAATCATGTCTGCTTTTTCACTAGCAAGGAATAGTACAGCATTGACTAAATCATTTGGTTCAATCATTCGACCTGCTGGAGTTTTACTTACGGCATCTTTTAATAACTCTTCACGGTTTGGAAAATGATTCAGTGCTTCCGTTTCGATTAAGCCACCTGAAACAGCATTTACAGCAATTCCAAAAGGCGCAAGTTCAACTGCTAAATAACGAGTAAGTGACTCTACCGCTGCTTTTGATACGCCAACAGTTGTATAGTTTTCCAAATACCGAATCGAACCAATAGAGCTCAAACTAATGATTTTACCACTTTTTTGACGTTGCATTAATTTAGCTGCTTCTTGACCTGCAAATAATAACGCCTTCGCATTGATATTCATTGTCCAGTCCCAGTGTGATTCTTCTAGTTCCATAATTGGTCTAAGCACACCACTTGCTGCATTATTAATAAAAACATCTAATCGACCAAATTCTTCGTCTACAGCTTTAAATAAAGCTCTCACTTTTTCTACGTCGCCAACATTTGCTTTAAAAATAGTGCATTTTCTTCCTAATTGTTCAATTTCTTGTTGTACTTCTTCTGCTTTTTTTCGATTTCTTGAAAAGTTTACTGCAATGTCATAACCTTCTTTTGCAAGCGCAATGGCTATTTCTCTTCCAAGTCCTCTACTACTTCCTGTTACTAATGCTACTTTGTTCATTTATTACTCCCCCTTAAATTCTTTCCAAGCTTGCCACATTTTTTGATATGGTACTGGAAAAGCAAGCCGTTTCATTTCTTCTTCTGTTGCGAAATGCCAGTTTTCATTTGGAACTGCTGACCGAAGTCTCGCCACACGAATGTCCATTTTCCAGACTAAATGAGAAAAGATGTGTTTGATATGCGCAATCGGCTCCTCTTCTAGCGATACTTCTAAGCCATAATTATGTAAAAATTGTAGTTTTGCTACTTCATCATTTTCTTTTTTGGCGATTTCAATGGTTGGAAATTGCCACATATTCGCTAGTAAACCATTTTCTGGTCGTTTCTCTATCGCTATTTTTCCATCGTCTGAAATTACAATAATACTTAGTAATTCTTTGGTTTTCGTTTTTGTTTTTTTGATTTTCACTGGGTAATTGGTTTCGACACCATTTTTATGCGCCTCGCAAAAAGGTTGCAAGGGGCAAAGCAGACACATTGGTTTTGTAGGTGTACAAACGAGCGCGCCAATTTCCATTAAGCCTTGGTTAAATGCTGCCGGATTTCCTTGGTCAATTAGTTGATACAGCACTTCTTCAAAAATTTTCCGTGTGGATGCTTTCATAATATCTTCGCTAATTTCCAAAACTCGTGCAATAACACGCATCACATTTCCATCGACAGCTGGTTCTGCTTGATTATATGCAATACTTAGAATAGCTCCTGCCGTATATGGACCGACACCTTTAAGTGATAAAATAGTCGTTAAATCACTTGGTACTTCTCCAGAAAAATCAGTCATTACTTGTTTCATCGCGGTTTGAAGATTTCTAACACGCGAGTAATAACCTAATCCTTCCCATGCTTTTAATATGTCTGCCTCATCTGCATTAACAAAACTTTCCATTGTCGGAAATTGAGTCATAAAGCGATTAAAATAAGGAATCACAGTATCGACTTTTGTTTGTTGAAGCATGATTTCTGAGACCCAAATTCTATAAGGTTCAGTATTTTCGCGCCAAGGTAAAAAGCGTTTATTCGCTTCATACCAGGAAACGAGTGCTTCTTGAAAAGCAGTTATTTTTGTTTCATCCCATGTTAGTCTCTTCATTTTTCTCATTTTCCCCTCGTAATTCTAATAGATTTCTAATGTGTGATACTCCGGATGTGTAGTATAATGTAAACAGGGAATAAAATAGTATACCCATTCTTAAGCCGTTTTCTATTATACCGAAAGCTGGCTTAATTGAATAGTGTTGTGCTTTCTTAGGCAGCACCACTTGTATTTTTAAAGACCGATTTTAGAGGAGGCAAAGTCATTGGATACTGGCACACATGTAGTAATGGGAATTGCACTCGGAGCGTTAGCAACCGTAGACCCGGTAGTTGCCGGAAGTTCTCAAGCTGCCATTGGTATTATGACAGCAACAATTATTGGTTCACAAATTCCAGACATTGACACTGTATTAAAACTTAAAAATAACGCTGATTATATTAGAAATCATCGAGGAATCACGCATTCCTTGCCGATGCTTGCCATTTGGCCATTACTTATTTCATCCATTTTGTATTTAATTTTCCCAGCAGCCACGTTTATTCATTTATTATTATGGACGTTTATAGCGGTTGGGTTACACATTTTTGTTGATATTTTCAACGCATACGGGACGCAAGCTATTAGACCGTTTAAAGAGACATGGGTTGCTTTTGGATTTATCAATACTTTTGATTGGTTCATTTTCGGCTCTCATGTCGTTGCTATTGCGGTTTGGCTATTAGGTTCACCAGCAGTTCCTACGTTTGTCACGCTCTACATTATTTTGGCACTTTATTACGTGGCAAGATTTGTGACGCAGCGGATGATCAAACATGCGGTTCAAAACTTAATTCCCGATTCAGAAGAAATCATTATCGCGTCCACTATCCATTTCTTTCAGTGGCGTGTGGCGGTTACAACCAAGGATCATTACTACGTAGGTCGAGCTTTCAAACGAAATATCTCCATTTATGAAAAATTTGATCGGCTACCTGTTCCTGATAATGAAATCATTCGTTCTGCGAAAAAAGATAAAAACTTGGCAGCTTTCATCTCATTCTCCAAAGTGTACAATTGGCGCATTGAAGAAAAACTAGATGGAACCTATGTTACTTTTACTGATTTGCGTTATCGAAGTAATGGGCATTACCCATTCGTAGCAGTAGTTAAATTAGATGATGACTTAAATATCATTTCATCTTACACTGGTTGGATTTTCTCAACTGAAAAATTATACAAAAAACTAGCACCTGTTAGTATTTAAAAAAAGACCCGGGATTCCGGGTCTTTTTTATTTATCTACCAGTACTGCCTACCCCACCAACGCGGGATTCGTTTGCAACGATGTCAGTATCTGCTACTAAGTATTTTTGGAAAACCCCTTGTGCAACACGTTCACCGGATTCAATTTCTACTGGGTCTGAAGAGAAATTTTTAATTGCAATTCCGATATTCCCGTCATTACCTGGGTTACTATAATAAGAAGAATCGATTATTCCAGTACCGTTACATAGCAATAAACCTTTTTTAATGCCGATAGAAGAACGCACGTGGATATTTAAAACTTCATCTTCTTGCATATAACTTTTAATGTCTGTCCAAAAAATATGTTTTTCTCCTGGTGCAATAGTTATTGTTTCATTGGAGAAGAAATCATAGCCAGCTGAACCTTTATCGCCGCGTATTGGTAGCGATATGGTTTGTTCTGGAAATTTTCTACTTGCTTCATTAACTACTTCAAATCCTCTTACTTTCACTTTGTTCACTCCTATTTGTTTGGGTCTTTTCGTTCTACTTGATGTAAAAAGCTACCGTGACGCTCGATTTGTTGGCGAACATAATCCGCTGCGTACTCAGGGCCACGGTACGGGTAGCCTGCTTTTGCATAGGAACTTTCGAAATCTGACCACAGCATTTCAATCCACCATAAGGCTTGCTCTTTATCTAAATGCGGATTTTTAGCCATCAATTCCGCCGTTAGTTCATCTAAATACGTATACAATTCACTCTTCCTCCTCGAAACTGATTTCATTTTCAATTAGGTATGATTGAATTGTATCATAAGAAAAACCTTTCTGCATTAGCGATGTGATTGTTTTTTGCTTGGCGATGCTTGGTTTATAGCGTTTATTTTTACGAATTGTTTTTTCAACTTGTTTTTGTAAAATGTCTGCTTCATCCGCCACATCTAACTCACTTGTAGCTTCAATTGCAGCCATTTTCGCTACTTCGCTAGAATAGCCTTTCTGAATTAGATCAGTGATAATTTTTTGTTGTAGCATTTTCTTTGCGCTTTTGTTGTTCCGTTTCATGATTTTCATCGCTTGTTTGGTGGCATTTTCGAGCTGAGTATCACTTGCATATTCTTCCATTACTTGACTAATAATTTCTCTTGTTAAACCTTTTTCAACTAACTCACGCTCAATTGTTCGCGGTCCTTTTAGCGTTGTTTTGATTTGTGTTTTTGTGTATAGTTCGGCAAATTCGACGTCGTTAATATAATCCATATCAGCTAATTTTTTTAAAATCTCATCTACTGCGAAAGGTTCCATTTCTTGCTTTCTTAAATAATCGCGAATTTCTTTTTCCGAACGGACGCGATGTGATAAGAAATTGATTGCTTTATTAAGACCTTTCCGGACCATATCTGCTTGTTTTATTTCTTCTATATCAGCCTCGGTTAACGTTTTTCCCTTCATTAGTTGGTAACGGGCTAAAACTTCTTCATCCACACTAAAATTATATTTTTCATCAATAAAAATGTTATAGCGTTCTTTATTTTTTTGTTGGACACTTATGGACGTGATTTTCATAATCCGCCTCCTTCTCTTATCTATCATACCGCAAAAATTGGTTTTAATACTACTAAAAAGGGAATAAACTAGTTAGGACTATAAAGAGGTGATAAAATTGCATATCTTACTTACAGGCGCAACAGGTTTTATTGGTAATCATTTAGTACATGAATTAGAAAAATCAGATCACGAGCTTTTCATCTTAACAAGACAAAAGCTAAAAAACCGCGCAAATGTACATTATATTGAATGGTTAAATGATGATAAGTTACCTAATTTAGAAGATTTACCAGTAGATGTTTGTATTAATTTGGCAGGTGCTGGTTTGATGGATGAAAAATGGACATATGATAGGAAGAAAGTGATTGTAAATAGCCGCATCGAAGCTACTTCAGCACTCTTATCGATTGTTTCAAAAATGAAATCCAAACCTAAATTGTGGATTAATGCAAGTGCAATTGGAGCTTATACTTCCTCCAAATCAACTATTTATCTAGACACGGAAGAAAATGCTTATGCAGATAACTTCTTAGGAAAAACAGTTTATGAATGGGAAAAGACAGCTAGTGCAGCAAGTGATTTAGGTATTCGAGTAGTTTACGCTCGTTTTGGGCTTGTACTTGGGACTGGCGGCGGTTCATTTCCTGTTTTTGAAAAGTTATTCCAAACATATACAGGCGGGAAATTCGGCAGTGGTCGACAATGGTATTCTTGGATTCATGTCGATGATGTTGTAGCGGCAATGTTGTTTATTTTTAATCATGAACAGATTAATGGGGTAGTTAATTTTACAGCGCCTCACCCTGTTCAAGAAAAGAAATTTGCCGAGCGACTCGGTAAAGCAATGCATAAACCTTATAAAACTCCAGTACCGAAGAAAATCATTAAATTCATTCTCGGTGAACGAGCAATGACCATTTTGGATAGCCAGAGAGCTTATCCAGAAAAATTGATGAGTAATCATTTTGAATTTCGGTTCGAAACGTTGCAAGAAGCTTTAGATGACTTAATTGATTAAAAAAACCAGATTCTGATTTACTCAGAATCTGGTTTTTCTATTTCTTCATTTAGCGGAAAATCGAGCACTACTTGATTATTAGCAAGTGGTCGTTTTTTCCCTACGAGAATCATTAGCTGTAACATTGTAAACGCAATGGAGCTTCGTTTTCTAAATGCTACAAATTTTTGTTCCCATTCTGTTACATATTTGGATTTGAAATTTCGTAAACCTTTAAATCCATAGAAACCTTGACTATAACGGTATACAAGCCCGGCCAAGCGTTCACCAAGAAATGCATATTTACTTTCACCAACGTTTGCTAGTGGTGCCATGCCTGCATTGAATGTTTGGAATCCGTCTTCTTTCGCTTTTTCAAATAAATTGATGAAGAGAAAATCCATAATGCCTGACGGGGCTTCTTTTGAGTATCGCATTAAATCAATCGAAGTCATTTCATCCGTATACGACGGCATCATAGAAGCAAAGCCAACTACGGTTCCGTCTGCATTTTTGGCAAGAGCTATATCTGCTTGTTCTAAATAATACGTATCAAAGAAGCCAAGAGAAAAGCCTTTTTCTTCCCTGCCATCAAGCCATTCATCTGAAACAGCTCGCAAGGTCTTCCACATCTCATTGTTAAAAGGTGGCTGAATGATTTCAAACGTGTAACCTTCGCGATCTAATTTGTTCATTAGCGCTCGCTCGCCTTTTTTCTTCTTACCGCTCATTGTAAAGTTTTGAACATCGACAAAACCTTCCTCGCCAAGCTTAATGAAGTCAAAGCCGTGGTCATGCAGATAAGGAATCATTGTGCCGCGGACTTCATAGAACACGGGACGATAACCAAATCGATCCGCATTTGTCATGACTTCTTCAATGGCGTCTTCCATTTTGTCCATATTTCCAGTTGGTTCTCCCATAATTACCATCTTGTCAGCAATAATTCGGTAAGAGAAAAGTACTTCCCCTTTTGCCGCCCAAAATAGTAGTTTATCGCGTAAGAACATGGTATGGCTGACTTCATTTCCGCCCCATTTCGCTAAATGTTCACGTACTTTGACTGCTTCAAATGGCGAGCCGAGTTTTTCTTTAGTAGTAGATAAGTAAATGTAAATAATAACTAGACTAACGACAGCAATAAAGACGCCGACAAATCCAACTAACCATAAATGTTCAGATGCAATGCGTAGATAGTCAGGGATTTCTTTGGAATGCTTAATGTTTGGTGAATTATAAATACCGATTACAATATAACCAGCTAAACATACGATAAAGATGATGCTATCAATGATTACTTTACTCCAGGTATATACAAGTTTTTCCCGGTAAAATTCATTTCTAGCAAGGAATAAACATAGTAAAACAATTCCTAGGAAAATCGCTTGTTTCATCGAAAATACGCGAGCAAGTGTGTTGAAAATAGCGCAACCTAGTACGATGACCGTTATAATGTAAGCTTTCTTTGTCTTACATTCAATCCCTCTTGCAAGCCCGAGTAATAAGAAGCCAAAAGCAACGATTGTAATTTGTGATGTAAACAAGAAGTTAAATGGCATGATTTTGTATAAGAATGGTACATGGTAAATCGCATTTGGAACTGCGGAAGATAAAATCAGTAATAGCCCCGATCCATATACGAAAAACACTAAAAATCGATGTGCCACTTTTTGTAAAAATAGTAGTGGTAATCCTTCTAAAAAATCGTTTAGTCGTTTTCCTGCTTTTTGAACAAAGAAAAGTAGACCGACAATGAACGGAATAATATAGTAGAAAATCCGATAAAATAGCATCCAAGCAAGTGCCAATTCCTGAGAAACACCTAATTGGCTAAGTCCAAGAATCATTACTACATCAAAAGTTCCTACGCCCCCTGGAACCATCGAAGCAATACCGATGACAGAAGCGATAACAAATAATGGAAATACCTTGAAAATATCAACTGGTTCTCCCATTAAAACACCAATAATTGCAAAACAGCCAAATGCAAAGCCCCACTCTAAAAGGGAAGCAACAATTAACGTTAATTCTCTCTTAATTGGCAAGTCCACGAATAACGATTTACTTTTCCATTTGGTAATCGTGAATAAAATCGGAAAGTAAAGACCGCCAGCTAGAAGCCATGGCCAGTAATTAACGAAATGATCAGCAAAACCTGGAATAAGTAATGTTGTTAATGATACTAAACAGTAAATCGATAATCCCGATACTAGGAATAAAGCAATTTTTGAGATTGCTAGTAAAATTTCTTTATGGGAGGCATTTTTTCCGTAGAAACTTGCTCTTAAACTTGCGCCTAATACCCCGCCAAATCCACCAATATTGGTGAATGTATTCGTAATCCAACCAGATGCAACCACATGAATTGGCGAAAACTTTCCTGGTAAAAGTTTTACAATAACATAATCATACAAAAGCATTGGTGTCACAGCAATTAAGCCGACAATGAACATAATAAATATCTGTTCTGGGCTTTGAGAAGTGATATTTGCCTTTAATGATGGGTAATCAATCCCTGTCGCAATATTGACAATCTCAAATATGACGAACCCCATTACAAAGGTAATAAAAACTATTTTTACGATCATACTATTTCTTTGGAACCAAGCATAGGCTTGCATTAACTTTTCTTTCATAACTAAGTCTCCTTAACGATTACATTCATCTTCTTTTATTTATACGTTTTCTAACTGGTGAAATTGCATATGCAAGTAAGACACCAATTAAACCGCTTAACGTATTTAAAATAATATCATCTACATCTGTAGAGCGGTTTGGTGGAAGTGAGATACTTTCAAATCCTGTAATCATCGTTGTTTGAGCAAATTGTAGCAATTCAATACCACAAGAAGTAAGGAAAATAACAAGTATAGTTTTTCCTGCTGTACTAGTGATTTTAAAGTAAAGTAGAAAGAAAGACAGCGGACATAATAATAAAACATTCCCGATTATTTGAATAATTGTTGGCATCGTTGGTAATGTTTGTTGGAATGTGTTTTCTATTGTTGTAAAAGGTATTAAATTAATCATTTCTTTTTGAATGTGGAAATTCCCTGTATACGTGCTGTTTACAAAGTCACCAATCGAAATATAGGCTACTAGATGTAAGAGCACAAATATATATAAAATAAATACACAAAACCAGATGAAATCAATCCAGTTTTTTAATTTAGCCAGTTTTGTTAAAATTAATGTTGTTAATAAAAGTATACAACTATTAGTAATCGTATTAATTAAATCAGCGTTATTCCCAAATTGTAGTGCAAGTGAAACCCCATATAAGAGATATAATACTGGCAGTAACAATACAAAAAAACGGCATTTTTGGACTTGCATTCTCGTATCCCAACGCCTTCCGTTTCAAAATCAGCTTTCAGACTCTCTGAATAAGCACCTAGTACCAGTTTAGCAGATATAAATTTGAAAAGAAAGCTTGTTTATACTTACATTTTTGCAAGCTTCTAGAAAGCTTCTTAGTTCCTATTTTCTTTTTGAGTGAAAAAATGCTACAATTTCTTAATGATATTCGTGGAGGAGACTAGGATGAAAGAATTATTAGGGTTATTAAAAGAAGGCAATAAATCAGCTTTAACAGCAGCTCTTGTTAATACGATTGTTTCAATTATAAAAGGTGTCACTTATTTTTTCACAGGGAACATTGCGATGTTTGCTGAAACGCTACATAGCCTTGGTGACGCAGCTAACCAGTTTTTCGTATTTATAGGTTCTGCTTTAAGTAAGAAACGGCCGACGAAACGTTTTCCGCATGGTTTTGGCCGGATGGTTAACTTAGTACTTCTTGGCGCGGTAATTGTTGTTGGTATTATGGCATTTGAGACAATTCGAGAAGGTTTCGCGCACATCATCGATCCGACAAGTTCAACCGGTTTTCTTATTAATCTCGTGGTACTTTTACTTTGTACTATTTTAGAGTTTTCCGTTCTTGTAAAAGCGATGCACGAAATTGCTCATGATGTTGGTTTAGAATCAAAAGGTCTTAGCTTATTTAAAGATAGTATTTTAAATCTTGGTAAGGCAAAAGCGGCGACTAAACTAGTATTCTTAGAGGATTCGGTTGCAACTGGCGGTGGCTTACTTGCAATGATTGCAGTCATTATTTCCCACTACACTCCATTTCATCAAGCGGAAGGTATTGCCTCGATGTTAATTGGGGTTATGATGTTTATTGTTGTCGGAAAAGTATTTTTAGATAATGCTGCTGGGGTGATTGGAGAATCGGATCAAAGCATGCATTTAACTGTTGGACAATTAGTAATGAGCGATCCAGATGTACGTGATATACAAGTACTTACCGTGTTAAAAGAAGGCGATGTGTTTCACGTTGATGTCGAGGTCGAACTTGATCCGATGCTTACACTTGCGGAAGTAGATGATATTAAAGACCGTTTAGAAGAAAATATCGGTAAACTTCGCGGAGTTGCTGATGTGTTAATTTCTTTTGATGAAGACGATGCTATTCGTAACTGGGAATACGGCGACGGACGTTAAAAGAAGAAAAAGCCAAGTGCGCAAATTGCGCCACTTGGCTTTTTTTAGTCTCCAGGATTTATAATGGCTAGTACTTGATGATCTTCCCACGTTCCATTAATGCGCACATTTTGAACCGCTAGCCCTTCTAAATGAAATCCAGCATTTAAAAGAACTTGCTTAGATCGCTCGTTTTTTGGCATAACACCCGCTTCAATACGATGAAGTCCAAGAATATCAAATCCAAAATCTACTATTAACTGTACTGCCTCGGTAGCATACCCATTTCCGTTATGAGCCTTATCCAAAAAGTAACCGATAAATGCGGATTGTAACGATTCACGCAAAATACTAAATAAATTAATTGTGCCAATAAGTTCATCTGTATCTTTCAAGAAAATTCCATAATAATACTCTACATCACTTGCAGCAAAATCTTCTAATCGTAAAATAAGCGCTTGTTGCTCTTCTATTGTATAAAAGCGCTCATCCCGCTCCATCGAATAGCCTGCAAAAAAAGACTTATTCGCTAAATGAAAAGCTAATTTTTGATTCGCATCGGTTATTTGAAAAGGTCTTAAGTAAATCCGTTCCCCCGTAATTCGCATCCCTATCCCTCCCGTATTTTTCTAAATTATAAGATTGTTCTAACAGGATTGCAAGTAACTCTACTGAGCTAAATTTTTCAATTATACCCATTTTATAAAAAAATAAACCTTCTAATACGAATATAAGTGTGTTATTATGTTGGTGTTGGTTATTTTCATATTATTTTTCTAAAAAATGGAGGTTTTTTTAATGAATGTTAATGCGGAAACAGAAGACGCAACTCTCCTTCTCGATGGTTTACTTCAAAACGTAGCAATAATTCGTTTTGATACTAATAAAAAAGTAACTTACGCTAATGCACTTTTCGCGGAAGCTATGGGGTATACAGAAGAAGAAATGTTGCAATTATCGCACCCTGACTTATGCTTTCCAGACTTTGTACAAACTGCGAGTTACAAAGAAATGTGGACAAATCTACTAGCTGGACAAAAATTTCAAAATAAAATTGAACGAAAAAACGCTCGTGGCGAACGTGTTTGGTTCGAAGCGACTTATATCCCTATTATTCGCGAAGAAACAGTAGTCGGAGTTGCAAAAATAGCAACTGATATTACGAGAAGAGAAGAAACTGTCCATGATTTTGCATCTGGTTTAAAAAGCATGGCAACAAATTTAAAAGAACATTCCAGTGTTGGAAAAACGCGCAGTGAAGCTCTCCTCGAACTCGTGAAATCAATCACGAAAGAATCAAATGAAAATACCGATACCCTTCACGATTTGCAAACAGAAGCACAAAATATTCACGGCATTATTAATACAATTAACGGAATTGCTTCTCAGACCAATTTACTTGCCTTAAATGCAGCAATTGAAGCAGCACGTGCTGGTGATGCTGGGCGTGGCTTTAGTGTTGTAGCTGAAGAAGTTAGGAAGCTTTCGAGTCGTGTAGAAGAAGCAATTAAAGAAGTGGAAAAAAGTGTCAACGGTATCACGCAAGAAATTAATACTATCTCAAGTGGTACAGAACGTGTCGAAGCAAAAGTCGAGGAAAGCCAAGAAGTCCTTATTTTATCTTTAGAAGATTTTAGCCAAATTGAATCTGCCTCTACTGCCTTGGATCAAAATGCCGGTGCTTTCACAAAAATGATTTAACCGACTGAAAAAAGGAGCGAAGAAGTCTTGAAACTAATTGGAAAACATCCTTCTGGTCGTGCCATTATTATTCGCTTGAACAATCAAGAGTACCACTACGAAACTGCAAATAGTTTTGGAAGCGCGACTTCATTAACACGAGCAAAAACAGAAGCAAGAGCTGATAGTTTTACATCAAATGAAATGGATCAAGGTTTACATATCGGTAATTGGCACTGGAAAGAACTTGGATGAAAGAGAATCCCACCTAACAATAGGTGGGATGTTTTTATTTATTCAAATCTTGTTCAAGTTGATTTTTAAAGTTGGTTGCTACGTCAAACACGGTAACAAATTGGAAATCGCTCATGTTGTAATGGACGACAAACTCGTTATCACGATGGCGGACCATTATGGATGAGCGGACTTTATCACCGATTGCATCGCCAGCTTGTGCTCCACTATAGAAAACCCAGTGCGCGGCTTCGATTGGATTTGCTGTTTTTTCGGTAAGATCGCTTTGAATTAGCTGTTTTATCGTGGTACTTAATTCAGGTTCAAACTCATTTTCGATATAACCGTACCAAATAGTTCGGTAGTATTTGTTTTCAAATTCATTCGTTTCATCAAATAGTTTTTTCATAGTAGTTCCTCCTGTGTTTGCTATTTATGATACCTTTTTAAGCGTTCTTCTAATGTCCCGGCGTGTAATTCAAACAGGTGATTATCATAGTCATAAAAATAAACGGATCGTCCTTCGCCTTTTACTCTAGAGCGCTCTGGTTTTATTTCCATGCCGAGTGATTTAATTCGCTCGATATATTCATCCATTTCCTCTGCTTGAATTTGAAAAGCAATATGGTTGTAAGTGCGTTCTTGTAAAGATTCACCTTCCATAATGCAAATCCACAGTCCAGCGATTAGAAAAAACTTTTCTTTGGAGAGCGAAAATGTGTCATCGCCACTAGAATAGATTTCTTCTGCGTCAAAAATTTCTTCTAAGAATGTGGTTGTTTTATTCAAATCTTTCACAATTAAAGTGATATGGCTTAATCCTGAAATCATGTACTCACCAGTCCTTCTGTTTTCTTTGAAGTACTTTTCCTACCTATCGACCTATTTCTCCTTTCACTGGCTATAGTATTGATAGTATCTTATCAATTAATTCTTGTCTATCTGCAGGTTTCGAAATGATAGTTGAAGCAATTGCAATTACTATCCGTTTATTTTTATTTATATAAATAATATTTCCACCTGACCCCACTGCCATATATTCATCTTTATTATCTCTAACCCACCAGAGGTATCCATAATATCCGTAACTATTTTTTACTTGGCGGGTAGACTCTTCTAGCCATTCTTTACTAATAATTTGCTTTCCATTGAAATATCCTTCCTGGAGGCATAGTTGTCCAAGTTTTGACATTTCATTTAAAGTTAGTGTTAGCCCCCAACCACCCGCATTATTTCCTAAAGGGTCAGAAACCCAACCTTTCATTTTCCTCCCAAAGACATGATCTATATCAAATTTCATCGGGAAATTAGGAACTGTTTCAATCGATAATGGTTCAAAAAGGTGTTTATTTGCAAATTCGCGCGCACTCATTTTTGTTGCTTTTGTAAGAATTGCTGATAACAAATGGGCACCGCTTGTAGAATATTTAAAAGTTCCAATTCTCCCGCCTGACCCCATTATTTTAAGCGCATACTCCACCCAATCATTCTGCCGACATAGTCTTGTTAAAGGTTCTCGCATATTTGGAAAAGGAAATGGAGCCGTCATTGTTAAAAGGTTTTTAATAGTTATCTGATTCCTTAAAACATTGTTATCAGTAAATTTATATTCAGGAAAAAAATCTATCACTTTTTCGTTTACACTTCGAATATAACCTTTATCGATCGCAATTCCAATTAATAAGGATATGACGCTTTTAGTTATGGAAGCAACGTTAAATTTATCATTTTTAGTTTTACGACCATAATAGGTTTCTAGTACGTGATTTTCATTTTGAAAAATAGATAGTCCTCTAATATTTGAGTACTTCTTCTTTACTAATTCATCAATTATTAAAAATTTTTCTTGAGGCAACATAGGCGTGTTATTCACTTATAAATACCTCCCTGTAATAGATGCACTATTTTCGCTTAAGTCGATTGGAGTTCCTTGTGCAATAACTTCTCCGCCCTTGTCTCCACTACCTTCGCCAAGCTCTATAATCCAGTCACAGCATTTTAATATATCGAGATCATGTTCAATAACAATTACTGAATTACCACTTGTAACTAACTCATTTAGTAAATAAAGCAATTTTGAAATGTCATATTGACTTAAGCCCGCTGACGGTTCATCTAACACATAAAGGGTATCTTTTTTTCTTGTTTTTCCAATTTCTTTTGCTAATTTGATTCTCTGAGCCTCACCACCACTAAGAGTTGAGGTAGGTTGACCTAATTTCACATAATCCATCCCTATTTTTTTTAGGATATTTAATACGGATAGGTCAATCGTTGAACTTTCCAAAAATGAGATAGCCTCATCTACGCTCATTTCTAGAACATCATTAATATTTTTTTGCTTGTACAAAACTTGCAGGGTTTTAGAATTAAATCGTGTCCCATTACATTCTGGACAAGTTTTACTAAATTGAATGTCGTAGCCAATCGAAATATCTTCAACCCCACTACCTTTACAAGATAGGCATGCGCCATTTGAGTTAAAAGAAAAATCGCCTGCTTTTAATCCTTCTTTAACTGCTTGAGGTTGTTTTGCAAATAATTCTCTTATCTTATCCCATAAACCTATATAAGTAACCGGGTTTGAATTTGCTTTGCGTCCAATTGGAGCTTGTGATATTTCAATTATCTTTTGTATTTTATCCATTCCTTTGATATTTGGATTACTGAAATCGCTGTTCTTTAATTGTTCTTTGCAGAGTGGTACTAATGTTTTAGATATTAAAGTGCTTTTTCCACTCCCAGAAACTCCAGCAATTCCAACAAGGCTGTTAATCGGAATTTCAATTGAAATGTTTTTTAAATTGTTTCGATTTGCATTACTAATCCTTAGTGTATCTTTTGTTTCCTGCTTATTTTTTTTGAAACTTTTTGTCATATCATAATCTAGAAATTTTGAAGTAAGCGAATGGTGATTATTCAGAAACTCTGAATAGGATCCTTGATAAACTATTTCACCGCCTAAATCTCCAGCATTTGTTCCAACATCAATAATATGTTCAGCAGCTTTTATTATTTTTTTATCATGAGAAACAATAAGTACAGTGTTTCCATGGGCTTTGATTGATTGAAGTGACTCGATAATCTCTTGTTTTTCTGATTCGTGTAGTCCGCTAGTAGGTTCATCAAACACGTAGATGAGTGAATCTAGTTTTGATTCTAAGTGGTCATATAAAAAAATTCGTTGTAGTTCGCCTCCACTTAAGGTCGGAATCTCTCGGTACATCGTTAAATGTCCTAGTTTAATATGGATGAGTGAATTTAAAGTTGCAATAAGCGAACGAGATAACTCTGTCCCAAAAGCTGACAATTTATTCATCTCTATATAATTATCAAGGAACTCTTTTACTTTTATTAAGGACATGCTGGCAATTTCACCCAAGTGTAGATTAGCAATTTTCATCATTCTAGCTTCATCACAAATGCGGTAGCCATTACAGGATTCACAGATTTCTTGTGAATAAAATCTCTGAACATCTTCATTACGTAGATACCG
This sequence comes from Listeria sp. MAN/IMW/UF555, assembly GCF_058684075.1. NCBI lineage: Bacteria > Bacillati > Bacillota > Bacilli > Caryophanales > Listeriaceae > Listeria > Listeria sp. MAN/IMW/UF555. The sequence goes on from NZ_JBZWZS010000005.1 coordinate 20,671, forward strand.
ATTATGTAATACTCGTTCAATGCAATAACTTGTTTTCCCAGAGTAATTATCTACTACACCATAAATTAATTCATTTTGAATCTCGATGGGACAATTCGAAAAAGCTTCATGAAAATAAGTAGTATATTTTCTCTGTAGTAAATTAAGGTAACCTTTTGTTGAACCAATTTGTTGAAATACTTGTTCGACGGTCATTGTTTTAGATGAAATAATATTTTCCATATGAATATGAAATTGTTTACCAGTTCCAGCGCAGTCAAAACACATCCCATTTGGCGAAAGATAGGAAAAAATATCAGGATTTATATCATCATTAGCTAACGAAAAACTTTCACTATCTTGGTAAGAACCTTCATTTGCGAATAATAGACTAAATTTGTTTAAAAGTCCTGTTTTAGATCCAACACTAGAGCGCGGATTACTTTGTCTGATGAGGTTTTGCTTTACTGCTACAGTGGGACTTAACCCGGTAATATTTGTATAATAGTCTGTTCCAAAATCTAAAGCCATTCCTATTGATTGAAGATACTTTTTTCTACCTTCTTCAAAAATCAAATCGAATGCTAGGCTTGATTTTCCTGAACCACTGATTCCAGTAATTACAATAAATTTATTTTTAGGGATTTCTATACTTATATTTTTCAGGTTATTAATATATGCGTTTTCAATTTGAATATAGTCCATGCTTTCCCCCTACTAATTAGTTTATTGGTTCAATAGGAATATAGATATCCACAATATGTTTTTGAAGTGGGTCTTCCAGTGGATTGTTTAAATATACTTCAAATGGAAATGAGTTTGCTGGCAAATAACCACTAGAAGGAAGCCACTTTCCGTAAACAAAATCCCAAGCATCTGGATACTCTTTTTGACGTATTTCAAAATGAATGACGCCGTATAACCCAGAAGGTATCTCCATAAGCCCGATTTCCTCACTGTCTAACTTTTTAACATTATGTTTAATAATAATACAACTACTAGCTCTCTGATTATCAGCTGTTGTTATATCGGGATGGCTATGGTAAATTGTCAACGGAAACGATGAATCTTTATCAAGTAAATCATGCTCCATTCCATATTGAAAGAGTTCACTCAAAGGGTTGGTGAGTTCTAATTCCTTGTAAGAACCTACTATTCTCTTATAGATGACAGGTATATTCTGTAGCGTAGTAATGGTTACTTTGCCTTGAATATTATATTGTTTTTCATCTACAGGCTTATTATAGCGGGAAGTAAGAAAATTCTCTTTGCAATTGTTGCTATTTTGTTTTCTAATTTCTATAGGAGACACATCAAAATATTTCTTGAATGCCCTAGAAAAAACAGAAGAATCGCTGAAGCCGAGTTCATATGCTACATCTGTTATTGTTAAATCCTTTCGATTCATTAGTAAGCCAAGCGCCCATTCCATTTTTATTCTTGTTGTATATTGAAATATCGACTCATTTGTTAACGCTTTAAAAATTCTATGAAAGTGGTATTTGGATAATCCAGCAATTTTTGCTAATTGTTCGGATGTGAAATTCTCTGCTGGATGAGCTTCAATATAATCTTGTAAGGCGAAAATATGTTTCCAATATTCGTTTTCATATTTGCTCGTTGTCACAACATAACACTCCTTTTTATGAAGCCATAACTTCATTATAGGGTATTTTAAAAACATATGAAACAACAATTATTGAGGCTTTCTGTAGTTAGATTTAATGCTCGCTTTCTTTCATAAATTGGGTGTAAAAAAAAGACGCTCCTTCTACAGAAGCGTCTTTATCATGTAAATTAATAGTTACATTAATTGATGTCACGGTCATTTTAAATTGACTTTTATTTTCAACGATTGTTAATAGGATAAACTAAAAATTTAAGTTCCCAGCCTTAGCGTCGTTGTAGTAATGTTACTGACTCGACATGAGCTGTTTGCGGGAACATATCAACGGGTTGCATATAGCGAATTTGATATTTCTTTGCTAGCAAGGCTAAATCGCGAGCAAGCGTAGACGGATTACAGGATACGTAAACAAGTTGTTTGGCTTCTACTTGTAACAGCGATTTAATTAAACCTTGGTCACAGCCGCTTCTTGGTGGGTCAACGATCACTGCATCTGGGCGAAAACCTTCATTTACCCATTTTGGCAATACATCTTCTGCTTTCCCTACTTCATAATAAACATTTTCGATACCATTTTTCTCCGCGTTTCGTTTGGCATCTTCAATGGATTCTGGAATAATATCCATACCGCGAACTTCTTTAACTTTGCCGGCAAATGCTTGGCCGATTGTTCCAACCCCGCAATAAGCATCTACTAATGTTTCACTGCCTGTTAGTACGAGTGCTTTCTCAACTTCTTGGTAGAGCCGCTCTGTTTGGAACGGATTTAATTGGAAAAAGGCACGGGCTGATAAATCGAATTCGAGTTCCATTAATTTTTCTTCAATGCTTTCTTTTCCTGCTAAAAGGAACGTTTCGTCACCAAAAATAAGTGAGGATTTTGCTTGGTTGACGTTTTGCATAATTGAAGTGACTTCTGGAAGAGCTACTTCGATTTCTGCTAGCATTTCGCGTTTTTTAGGGAGCTTTTTACTATTTGTAATGAAGACGAGTTGTGTTTCACCGGTTTTTACGCCTGTACGGACGACAATTGTACGGACGATACCACTGCCTGCTTTTTCATCATAAATCGGCACGCCGTATTTTTCGAGTAAATCACGGACAAAATTCGTTACTTTGATGGTAACTGGTTGCTGGACGATACAATCTTCAATCGGAACAAGTTGGTGAGAATTGGCTCCGAAAAGTCCTGTTTCGACTTGACCACTGCCTACCATTCTTGTTTGGAATTGACTTTTATTTCGGTAGCGCCACGGGTCTTCCATACCGATTGTTGGGCGGATTTTTAATTTTGTTGGGTCGATTTTTGTATGTTTTTCGATTGATTGAATAACAATATCTCGTTTTAGTTCAAGCTGGGCGCTATAAGCCACATGTTGCAACTGGCAACCACCACACGCCTCGTATACTGGGCAAGGTGCGGTAACTCGGTTTGGAGATTTTTTACGAATTTTATTTAATTTTGCTTCGGTAAAGCGATCGCGAACCTTAACTGCTTCAACAACCACCTCTTCACCGGTAATTGCGCCAGGTACAAATACAACTGCTTTTTTAAAGTAGCCGATTCCTTCCCCGTTGATTCCCATTCGTCTAATAGTTAGCGGGAACTTTTGGCCTTCTTCTACTGGATTTTGATTCATTATTTTCCTCCATCATTCCAAGTCTTCATTAATACTAACAAAAAAACTGCCACTTGTCAGTAGTTTATGGCATGATTTCAAGACTTTCATCGACAATAATACTTTTTTCGACAGAACGAACCATCGAACAGTATTTTGGGGTTAATTTTAGCGCTTTTTCAAGTGGATTAGGATCCAAATCAGCACCAGTTATTTTAAAATGAAGATGAATCGCGCTAATCCGATTTTCTTCTTCAGGAATACGTTCCATTGTTGCATCTACCCATAAATCAGTAAAATCCACTCGTTTTTTCCTTAAAATGTTACGAAAAACAATGGCGCTACAACTGGCAATAGACATCAACATCAAATCTGCTGGTGAATAATCGGTCATTTTATCATCAATTAAAAAACTTCCTGTGTCAAACCCATTTTCGGTATAAACTAGCTTTAATGGTTTTGTCATCATTATCCCTCATTTCTTCTCTTTTATCGTACAAAAAATCTCCTTATTAAGCAAATTAGTAGTATAATGAACAGATAGTCGACCAAAAAGGAGGCTACTCGTGTTATGAAAGGAGTAGGAAATAAAGTGATTGTTTTAGCAGGAATGATTGGCGCTGGGAAAAGTAGTTATACAGAGCTAATTGCAAATGAACTTGGAACAAAGGCATTTTATGAAAGCATTAAGGATAATCGCATCCTTGAAATGTTTTATGATGACCCAAAAAGATGGGCTTTTGCCTTACAAATATATTTTTTAAATACCCGTTTTCGCAGTATTAAAGCTGCATTAACGGATCAAAATAATGTGCTTGATCGAAGCATTTATGAAGATGCGCTTTTTACGCAAATTAATTTTGAAGAAGGTAACATTTCGGAACCTGAGATGGATACATATCTTGATTTGCTTGATAATATGATGGAAGAACTTGCATATATGCCAAAAAAAGCGCCGGATTTATTGATTTATTTGCGCGGAAGTTTAGATACTGTTTTAAGTAGAATTTCCTTGCGTGGCCGTCCTTATGAGCAAATCGATGATAATCCTGGCTTACTTGATTACTATAAGCATCTCCACAGTCGCTACGATAGCTGGTTTGAGTCTTATGATAAAAGTGATACACTCGTTATTAATATTGATGAAGTTGATATTAATAAACCAAGCGACGCGAAATACGTCATGCAACTCATTCATGAAAAATTAAAACGCTAAAACTGCTCACTGCAGTTTTAGCGTTTTTTAATTGATTTCGCCTAGTTCTTTTTTCTTTTTACGGATTGCAAGTGTTGCATTTAGCTCTCCGCCGATCATTAAAATAATACCAGTTAAGTAAAACCACAACATTAAAATAATAATCACACCGATACTACCATATGTTGCGGAATAATTGCCGAAGTTATTTACATAATACGCAAATCCAACTGAAGCTATTGTCCAGCCAATGGTTGAAAAAAGCGCTCCAGGGAGAACACTAATTAACGTACTACGTCTATTTGGCGCCACCCAATATAAAAAGGTAAAAACGACAAAAATAACGACGAGCGTAACAGTCCAACGAAGATTATTCCAAAAACTAAGAAAGTCTTCCGAGAAATTCAAATGGTTAATTAAAAACATTCCAATTTGTTGTCCAAATACGAGTAATAGCAAAGTTGCCCCCACCGTTGCAAGCATTGCTAAAGTGAAAAACATCGATAATAATCGTTGTACGACATAATTCCGTTTATTCGTAACTCCATATGCTTTATTGAGCGATTTCATTACGGCATTCATACCATTAGATGCCGACCATAAAGTCGCGATAATCCCGATAGAAAGTAATCCACCGTTTTTCTGCGTTAGTAAGGTATTTAAATTTTCTTCTAAAAAGTCCATAATCTGATCTGGTGCAAATTCTTTTATCATATTAAAAACCGAATCTTTATCAATATGAAGATAAGCGAGCAAAGTGGCCGCGATTAGAAGCATTGGGAAAATCGAAAACAGCATATAATAAGCTAACTGTGCTGCATTCCCAGAAACATCATTTCGCCCTACTCGTGCGCTTACTGTTTGGCCCACTTGGACAATTCCGTTATGTTTAATATATTTTACTACTTTTTTCCACACTGATAAGGCCCCCTTTTTCTAGTCATTCATCTGGAAGTTTTTCTTCTATTATGGTAAAATTTTGTCTATTAGCTTGAAAGGAGCAAAAAGATGAATCTTGAAACCCCTTCACAGGAAAACTTAGATTTTATGTTAGCAGAAATTACTACTAAACTAAAAATGGTGAATGTTGGCGTTTTTGAAAATCTCGAGCTTGACTCTGTTGATTATAACGCACTTACTGATATTTATCAGCTAATTAAACGTAAATCAAATTTTAGCCCACGCGAAATGCAATTATTTGCAGAAGAGTTGCGTCGGATTAGAAAATAAAACAAATTCCAGCCACTATTTAGTGGTTTTTTGTTTGGAAATAATGGGTTCCAAAATCTACTAAATCACGCATATCATAGATTTTAGTTGGCGCTCCTATAACCGTCGTTGGGTGAAAATCACGTTCTTTCTCATATGTACGACCTAACGCGATAAACGCTTCACTGTTATAATCAATTTCCTGATACTTCTCCCAAACAATCTCACCTTGTTTCAAAAATGCAGCTTGATTTTCGATAAGCGGAAATACATTTGACCTCTCTTCTGCTAAATGAAGAGAAGTATTATTATTGTTATCCACTCCAAACAAAATGATTTTAGCCGAAAGTTGATATAACTTACCGAGCGGTGAATCATCCCCTAAACTTTTCGAAAGAGGCTGGTGAGCAAGTATTTCTTCTTTATCTTTCCCCCAAGCGCAAAACGAATGATATGGATGAAAACTGCGCCCCACATCTGGCATAGCTCGAAATGTTTCCGCAATGACGCCCATACTACGGGTTGGTGTTACTAATGGATCAAAGGGTGGCGTTTCTGCTCGGATTATTTTCCACCAGCTTTCTGGAACAGGAGGATTTTCCCACTTTGCCGGATCGCTCAATTGTCCAGTTTGCGCTGGCATGACGATATTTCCATCAATGCCAACTGTCTCTTGAAGTGCATAAATCACCGCCACAGGTCCCCCGCAAATCCAGTGTGCTTTCGACATGGAGGCATGAAAAATAACCGTATCACCTTCTTTAATACCCGCTTTTTTCAGGTCTGACACGATTTTTTGTTTTGTTGCTGGTTTTTTTGTTCGCCAGATGGCCATTTTTTCTCCCAATTGCCCTGTCACCACCTCTAAAAAATAAAGCCAGATGCCTAGAAAAAAACGTCAAAGTAAAACAGTGTAATAACTACAAGTGTTTTTACTCGAATTCTGTTCTAAATGCATCTGGCTAACTAGTTTAATTAATCATTTTCGCCTTGATACGTTAAAATTTCTGGGCCATCTTTTGTAATAGCAAAAGTATGTTCATATTGAGCAGATAAAGATCCATCAACGGTTCTTGCAGTCCAGCCGTTATCGTCCATTTTAGCTTTCCATGCTCCCATGTTTACCATTGGTTCAACGGTAATAACCATACCTTCTTTTAAACGTAATCCTTTTCCTGCTTTACCATAATGAGGAATATCTGGTTTTTCATGTAAAGTAGGTCCAACACCGTGGCCGATAAACTCACGTACAACAGCAAGATTTTCAGACTCTACATATGTTTGGATAGCGTGACCAATGTCGCCTACTCGTGCTCCTACTTGTGCTTGTTCAATCCCAAGATAAAGAGCTTTATGCGTTACATCCATTAAATGCTTCACTTCATCAGAAACTTCACCTACTGCATAAGTCCAAGCTGAATCAGCAAGCGCACCGTGATAGTTCACGACCATATCTACTGTAATAATATCGCCTTGATTTAACTTCTGTTTGCGAGGAAAACCATGACAAATTTCATCATTGATACTTGCACAAATGGCATATTCGTAGCCTTCAAACCCTTTTTGTTCTGGAGTTGCGCCATTTTTGCGTAAAAATTCATCTGTAAATACTTCTAAATCCCAGCTTGTAATACCAGGTTTAATAATTTTTTTAAGTTCTTTATGCGTATCGGCAAGGATTTTCCCCGCTGCTTTCATCTCATCAATTTCACGTCTTGATTTGAGTGTAATCATTCTTTTCATTCCCTTCTAAAATTTCCACTATTTACTATTATAGCTTGAAAACCGTTAGAAATAAAGTAATCTGGAAAAAAGGTTGCAGTTTTTCTGAAGACATTTATAATAGAATGTATCAGTTGAAAAAATGGTAGACTGGTTTGTGCCATTTTAAACAATAAAAAATTCAGAAAATGGGGATGCAAAATGACAAAAGTTATGATCGTTTATGCCAGCATGACTGGTAATACACAAGAAATTGCCGACATTTTAGGTGAAGAATTAGAAAAATACGATATTGAAGTTGAAATTGAAGAGTGTATTTCAGTTGATCCTGAAGATTTACTAGAATATGATGGCGCTCTAATCGGTGGCTACACTTATGATGATGGTCAACTACCTGATGAATTTGTTGATTTTTACGAAGATATGGCCGACGTTGATTTTAGCGGCAAAGTTTGCGCTTCTTTCGGTTCTGGCGATACTTTTTATGATGAATATTGCTTAACAGTTGATTTAGTTGAAACTCGTCTGAAAGAACAAGGCGCTACAGTTCCAGTTGCTGGGCTAAAAGTAGACCTTGATCCTGACGAAGAAGATGTTGTTCGCGCAGAAAGTTATGCAAAAACTTTCGTCGAGGCATTAAAAGGATAATTTCAAAGCAAGTCCTCTTTTTTGGACTTGCTTTTTTATTTATTTAAAAATAGCAAAAACAGTAGCCTCGTGGTTGCTTTACCTCATTAATTGAGATACAATTCTCGTATTGAATAAAAAGATTGGAGTGATTAATTATGACAGTATTTAGTGAAAAATTAGAAAAATATGCAGAATTGATTGTAAAAGTTGGGGTAAACGTCCAACCTGAACAGAAAGTAGTAATTATGGCTCCAGTTGACGCGGCTCCCCTTGTGCGCCTTATCTCTAAGTATGCTTTTGAAGTAGGCGCAGAGGATGTCATTATGGATTGGCGTGATGAAGAATTAGGCGCATTACGTTACAAAAATGCTCCACTACGCGTTTTTGAAAGCGCTCCGGTTCACCGTGTTGCAGAAAAAACAGAACTTGCCAAAGAAGGCGCTTGTTTTATTTCAATTACATCTGAAGATCCAGATTTACTAAATGGCGTAGATAGCAACAAAATTGCCACTTTCCAAAAAACAATGGGTGGCGCAATGAGCGAGTTTCGTGAGTTAATGCAAGCAAATGTTGTAAGCTGGACAGTTGTTGCAGCAGCTTCACAAGGTTGGGCAGCAAAAGTATTCCCAGATTTAACACCTGAAGAACAAATGGAAACACTTTGGGAAGCTATTTTTGAAACAACTCGTATTAACACTGAAAACCCGGTAGAAACTTGGAAAAATCATGATCAAACACTTGCTGCCAAAGCAGAAAGTTTAAATGAAAAACAATTTACTTCTTTACATTATACGGCTCCTGGAACTGACCTTACAATTGGTCTTCCAAAAAACCATCTTTGGGTTGGCGCTGGTAGTAAGAACAAAAAAGGACATGAATTTATGGCCAATATGCCAACAGAAGAAGTTTTCTGTTGTGCGGATAAACTAAAAGTGGAAGGCTATGTTTCAAGTACGAAACCACTTAGTTATGCAGGAAATATTATTGATGACTTCAAAATCACTTTCGAAAAAGGTCGAATTGTTGGTGTTGAAGCTGCATCTGGCGAAGAAATTTTAAAAGATTTAATCGCAACGGATGAAGGTTCTCATTATTTAGGCGAAGTGGCTCTAGTTCCAGATCCATCCCCTATTTCCCAATCCGGCATTTTATTCTACAACACGCTATTTGACGAAAATGCATCTAACCACCTAGCAATCGGTAGTGCGTATGCGTTTAATGTTAAAGGTGGCGAAGAAATGTCTCGCGAAGAATTAGAAGCTGCTGGTGTAAACAATAGTTTGACACACGTTGACTTCATGATTGGTTCTTCTGAAATGGACATTGATGGTGTAACCGAATCTGGTGAAGTTGTTCCTGTTTTCCGTAAAGGTGATTGGGCATTCTAATCCTTTTTTAAACCTTATACCTTTTGCGTAAAACCCTTGTAGCTCTTTGCTTTCAAGGGTTTTCGTTTGTTATTTTTCATAGAAGAGAGCGAGGTGCATTAGATGAAATTTAGAACTTGGGACATCAATTTAAAAGTAAGGCTTTTTGGGGAAGCACTACTCGATATTTCTTTTTGGATGGTCTTCCCCTTTTTAACAATTTATTTTTCTGAAAGTATTGGACGAGAGCTTACAAGTTTACTACTGATTATTTCGCAAGTGTTAGCTGTTTTTACGGCATTACTTGGAGGTTACTTCGCTGATAACTTTGGTAGAAAACGGATGATGAGTATTTCTGTCATTGGAGAAGGCTTCGGTTTTCTTGTTTTTGCAATAGGTGCACTTCATGTTGTGGATTCTCCTTACTTGAGTTTTGCTGGGTTTGCCATTGCCAGTGTTTTCATGGCTTTTTATCAGCCTGCGAGTCAAGCGATGATTGCTGATGTCGTGCCTCCTGAACACCGGACACATATTTATTCTGTTTTCTACATGATGATTAACATCGCGGTGGTTATCGGACCGATTCTTGGTTCTGTACTATTTTATAATTTTACGACTGAAACACTACTTGCAATTGTTTGTGCGGATTTATTATTACTATTTTTACTGCAAAAATTTGGTCATGAAACAGCACCACTTTTAGTTAATCCTGATTTGCAAAAAGAAGTTGTTCGGAAAAGTATTGGAGCAGTTTTATTGGAGCAACTTAAAAATTATAAAGTTATTTTTAAGGATAAGATTTTCTTCTTATACATTATTGCTGGCATTATTGTTTCTCAGTCGTTTATGCAACTGGATTTACTATTCCCGCTATATATTAAAGAAGTTATCGGTGCATCTAACTTGTTCGCGTTTCATTTTACTGGGGAGCAGCTGTTTGGTGTAATTGTTTCTATCAACGGATTCTTTGTGGCAGCTTTAACAGTCGTTGTTACTCGCTGGATGAGTCATTTTAGAGAGAAATTTGTTTTTATGAATTCTTCTTTCCTTTATGCAGTTGCCATATTCTTGTTTGGTATTTCCACTGGTCCATGGGGTGCGATTTGCGCAATTATTCTCTTTAGCTTTGCGGAATTGATGACAGTTGGTTTACAACAAACCTTTGTATCCCAATTAGCTCCGGAAGATAAGCGAGCAATGTATTTTTCTGCTGCTGGTCTCCGTTATACGCTTGGTAAAGTTATTGCCCCACTCGCGATTACGCTTTCTACTTTAATTGGCTACACTGGAACTTTTACAATTATTGGTGTTTTGGCGCTCGTTAGTGGATTAATTTATTATTATATGTATTCGGAATTTGAAAAACAACGTAAAGTTTCCTAATGAAAAACGACTATCTATGGATGGATAGTCGTTTTTTGATTGGATTACTTTTTTTACGATTTTTTTACGAAATGGCTAAAACACCAGCTTTATTCCGCGTTTAAATTACCTTTTGATGTCAAGCATGTTTAAATAATGCTTATAAGGTGAAAAGAGTCTATACTGTTATTTATACACCTAGAATTGACTCGTTATTTTTAATAGAAAGTTAGGTGTGAGAATGTTTGGAACAACAACTATTGGGATTGATTTAGGTACTGCGAATATTTTAGTTTACAGTAAAGAAAAAGGAATTATCTTGAATGAGCCTTCTGTGGTCGCGCTAAATACGAATGATGGTACGGTACTTGCGATTGGTCATGAAGCAAAAGAAATGATTGGTAAAACGCCAACTTCTATTTCCGCTGTGAGACCAATGAAAGATGGTGTAATTGCTGATTTTGATTTAACAAGCGGATTGTTACGCGAAATTATGCGAAGAATTTCAACTAGCGGCGTTAGAAAACCAAATGTCGTAGTTTGTACACCTACTGGAGCAACTTCTGTGGAACGTCGCGCTATTTCTGATGCGGTAAGATCCACTGGTGCTCGTTCGGTTGCTCTAATTGAAGAGCCTGTTGCTGCTGCTATTGGGGCAGATTTACCGGTTGCTGAGCCTGTTGCGAATGTTATTGTGGATATTGGAGGCGGTACGAGCGAAATTGCTATTATTTCTTATGGTGGTGTCGTTTCTAGTACTTCCGTTCGAACTGGTGGAGATCATATGGATGAAGAAATTATTCAATACATCCGTAAAAACTACAACCTTTTAATCGGCCAAGCAACTGCTGAACGTATTAAAATGGAATTAGGATTTGCGCCAATTGAACATGTAGCTCAAACAGCTGATATTCGTGGGCGTGATTTACTCACTGGTTTACCAAAAACAATTCAAGTAAGTTCTACGGAAATACAAAGCGCTCTTGAAGAGACATTGCAACGTATTCTTGAAGCAATTCGAAATACTCTTGAAATGTGCCCTCCTGAGTTAAGTGGCGATATTGTTGATCGTGGTATTATTTTAAGTGGCGGCGGATCTCTTCTCCAAGGTTTCCGTGACTGGCTGGTGCAAGAAATTGATGTTCCTGTACATATGGCTCCAAGTCCGCTTGAATCTGTCGCAATTGGTACTGGCAGATCACTTGCTTTTGTAGATAAATTAGCTAAAATTTGATACTTTATAAGCATTTGAAAAGGCATTCTATACGCTTTTTCAAATGCTTATTTATCTTGCTCTTCATGTTTATTTCTGGTAAACTTATTTCTGTTGTTTGCATTTCAAAGCCCATATAGTTAAACGGATATAACAAGCCCCTCCTAAGGGCTAGTTCGTGGTTCGATTCCGCGTATGGGCGTCCTAAAAAGCCGAAAGCTCTTGAGAAATCAAGGCTTTCGGCTTTTTAGTGACTTTAATTAGAAACTAGACATGGATCTGTTATTTTCTGATCGTATACAAAAACCAATTTCCTTTCTCTTTCTCCACGACTTCCCTAAAACCAATTTCTTTTAAGAGTGCTGTTAGTGAGGTGGTTGTTTTATATTCGTCCATATGATAATCAATTTTATCTTTTTCGGACGACAGTATTAAAACACCATCTTGTGACATGACCCGATAGATTTCTTCAAAGCCTTTTTGGAGATTATCCCAGTACATGTGAGTTTGGATAGCATAAACTAAGTCAAAAGACTCCTCCCTATAATCCATATCCGCTACATCAGCTACAGTTAGCTTAACTTTTCCATCACTTATGGCTTTTTTATTTAAAGCACTGGCTGTTTTATAGGACTCTTTGGAAATATCGATACCATAAATTGTTAGATTCTGATCTAAGTTCACTAGATTTTTAACATTGGAACCTCCCCCATAACCAACGTCTAAAACTTTTGTAACGCCCGCCATTTCTGTATTATTAATCGTCCATTTACTCAAATCTTCAAAATACGATGACCATATTTTGGTAGTAATTTCACCAATAATTCCGCGTGGATTGGCAGCTTGACCACTTAAATAGTTAATCAACGGCTTATATAAAATAAAACTTAACACGAGTACTCCCCCAAGAATAGTTAAAGTGAATTTCTTCTTTTTTGTCATTTTCATCGCAGTTACATTCCCTTCACGAGTTCATAGCCTTTCGTATTTCGATATATAGTTTTGAAATATAAGTTACCATATTTCAAAACTATTGTATGATAATTCGGCTATTAAAGTCAAGTTATTTTGAAATATAGGTGCTAATATTTCAAAATGGAAAAAATTATGGTATATTATTGCTAGCATAAAAATGGAGGATGTGTGTAATGAATAATTACGAGAAAAGAACGCTTAAAAAGAAAACAGCTATCACTCATGCTGCGTTAACGCTATTTGGAAAAGCTGGTTTTTCGGAAGTTAGTATTAAAGATATAGCAAGTCTCGCCGGGGTCTCCCAGGTTTCTATATATAATTATTTTGGAAATAAGGAAGCTCTCGTTGCTGAATGTGCCAAAGTCATTATGCAAGATACGATTTCTTTAGCCGAAGAAATATTAGTTTCTGAAGGTACTTTTACAGAAAAACTAACACGCGCCATCCAACTTTGTCATGCGGAAATCAATGTTTCTTTAAGTAAATTTATATCCACAGAAGCTATCAAGGATTCTCAATTTATAACACTTTTAGTAAACAATATTAACAAGTTAAAAAATGATATTTATATGGAATATGTTGCCGCTGGAAAAAAAGCAAAAGTAATCAATAACGACATTTCTGATGATGTAATCCAACTTTTCATTGATTCTATTAATGGATTAGGTTTGACAATTCCAGAAGAAGAGCTAGAGAAGAAACAAGCGGAGATTATTCATTTGTTTTTGTATGGGTTGATTGGGAAAGCTTAATTTTAATACATTAAAACGCCTGCAGTCCTTTTATAAATAAGGATTACAGGCGTTTTTTAGTACTATTTATAGTTGTTTTATTTCTTCTTCTCAACCAATCTAAAATGTTGCCAAGGTAAAATTGTATCGAGTAAATAACGCTCTTCTGGAACAATTCGTGCGACAATGTTAGTGTTGCCGGAGTTTTCCATTTCTTGAAGGGCTACTTGCATTTCGCCTTTGTAGCGTTCGTAGCCGTCGTTGTCGATTGTTACATCGCCTTTTGCAATGGTGTTTGTGTCATGTGCTGGGAAATCAAATTGTTTGAAATTAACACGCGTCATTGTCGAGCGTAAAACGTACTCGGAAGCATCGCCGCGGTTGAAATGTTTTTGTGTTAAGACAATTTCTTTTTCGACATCTGTTGCACCATCTAAAAATTCAACAGCGAGTTGTAATTCATTGCGGTTTAATTCGCTTAAAGCGCGTAATTCGTCTTCTGAAGCAAACATATTACCTACAATGACATCATCAATAAGGCCGGTGTTCCAAAGATCTTTTGCTTGAACAGTAATGTCCACGCCGCGATGTTCTTCCATTGTTGGAAGTCCGCCGTCCACAACAAACCATGGGCCGAATTCGCCGCTGTTAGAAGAAACGAATGCTGCTGTACGCAAATTTAAGTCTTTAAATTGTTTACTTGTACGTAAGAAATGTTCTCTGGAAAGACCAGTGTATTTTCTTGGGTAGAAGTTGTGACAACCAATTATATTTCCTACGTTTGCTTGGTAAGATAAAATATTTTCAACGTAACGAGTACCATTACTAATGTTTAATTCAATTTTCAAGTCAGTATCATCAAACGACATTGCGGCTTCTTCTGAACCAGAGAAGCCTAAATCAAGACGAAGGCCTGCTAAACCAAGCTCTTTGAAACGATCTAATTCTTTGTAAGTGATATTTAACGATTCAAATACAGTCGGATCAACATCAGCAATAACATCAAACCCTAGTTCTTTAGCGCGTTTGCAAATTGTTTCTAATTTAGCAAACTCCGCTTCGTCATTAGCAGAAATTAAACACGTGAAAATACGGCTAAAACCATATTTTGCAGCTGTTTCAATATATTCTAATGATTCTTCAAGCGCTACGTGTTGCGGAAATACGGATATTCCTAATTTTCTCATTTAAATCATCCCTTCAAAAGCTTATTTAGAACGGTATAAATCAACAATTTCTTTTGCTAAATCTTTAAAAGTAATAGCATTCATTAAGTGGTCTTGTGCGTGTACTAACAGTAAAGAAACTTCTGCTTTTTCGCCGCGCGCTTCTCCTTGAATTAATGAAGTTTGTGAATGATGCGCTTCAAGTAGTGCCGCTTCTGCATTTTTGATTTGCTCATCTGCAACGTCAAAATCCCCTTTTTTTGCCGCTTCGATAGCTAACATTGCGTCACTCTTGGCGTTACCCCCGTGTACGATTAATTGCATAATTGTTTGTTCTAATTCCATTGTTTACACATCCTTTTCATTTATCAAAACTGTTTCTTTTTCCTCTTCAAGCAGTATCGAACTCGAGGTTATTTGTTAATCATTGCTAGTGCATCATTTAGCACTTTTTCGCCGTCCATTGTTCCGTAGTCAATACCATTAATGATTGAAACTGGAATACCCAGCGGATCCAGTACCCGCTTCAAATTCTTCTCTAAAAAACGAACTTGTGGAGCAAGTAAAACTACATCTACATTGCCCTTATACTTATCAAAATCAGCTTCTGCAACTGCAATTACAGTGGCATCTACATGATTATTTTCGATAGCTTCTGTCATTTTTTTTACGAGAAGACTTGTGGACATACCGGCCGAACAAACTAACATGATGTTTTTCATTTAATAAACCTCCTAGTTTGAAAAGCTGCACGTATATATAATATGCAAGATATGTGCCAACTTTTCTTCTTATAAGTTGCTACTGTACGAACTTTCCACTTACACAAGTAAAAAAGCCAAGTGTGTAAGACAATACACACTTGGCAGGTTGTTTTTTCTAGTTAACTTCCACCTGATTAGAGAGCATCATCTGAGTTAAATAAGCAATTTCTGATTGCGGGATGACGATATCATACTCAATTTCAACGTTTTCCATCATTTGTTGCGTAATCTGCATTTCAACCATATGATTTTTAGCAAATTCATTTAAATCCGGGAACTCTCTATCCACCGCGCCCAGTTTGACACGCTCGATAAGGAAAGCCAAGTGGAGAATCATGCCGATGTCTACACCAGATTCAAGAATCACATTAAGTTGCAGCTGTAGTTCTGAAATCACTTTTCTTAGGAAATAAACAAGTTGCTCAGCAGAACTCACGGCTTGTAAATTTCCTTCTAATGAGGCGATTAATTTTTCATAAGGTACTTCATCGTTTAAAATTCTGGAAACAATTCCTAAACCGCCTTCTGATAGTACTTCAAGCGCGCTAAAGAATGGAATGTCGCGATATTCAAAAGCAACTGAACCCATAATTGCTAAAATATTATACTCTTCCATCAGTTGATCGATCCGCTCTCTGAAAGCTTCTTTATGCAAGAATTGTAACACGATAATTTCGATTTTCGTTTCGTCGATAATTGGTGCTACGACTTTACGCAGTTGTTCGGCTACCCCTTCACCAGTAAAACAAGTAAAGATTACAGCATTTTTGACTGGCTTAGCTCGTAAAACATGGGCCTTATATTTATTTTCAAATAATTGCTCACAACTTTGGTAAATATCTTCTAAACCTCGACCTAAAGATGCTTTTCGCATTGCTTCAAGTACAACAGGTGTACTGACCATCGTTACCGTTTTCGTGCGGATGCCGAGCTCTTCTGTAAGCATATTTCCAAATGAAGTGAGTGAACCCATATCAGAAAGTATCAACACACCTTTGACAGGATTTAATTTAACGACGGTTTGTTTTAGTTTTTCATACATCGCTTTCACTTCAACTGTTAGAGGCATATCGAGGGCAATTCCGCTTTCAATGCTTAGTAACTCTTGCACGGTTTCAACCATACTTGTTGCAGTGGATCTGCCATGCATCATGACTATTACTTCGACTTGATTTTCCTGAGAAAGTGCTGTATCTACTACTTCCTCTGTCAAAAACATTGTCAAAAATCCGATTTCATCAAAAGGAATTTCAATGCTAAGCTCTTGCTCAATCAAAGCGGATAAGTCAATTGCGACTTGGAATTCTTTTGGATATTTTTTACGAATATTATTTAAATCCGGGTGAATAATATGTTTTTGTTCACGAACTCGCTCAATCGTACTTTGTAAATGTAAGGAAAAAGCGAATTTCATTTTTTCATTATATTTACGATTTAATTTTTCTTCTGCCATTGCGTAAACTTTTTCTGTTAATTCCCAAACTGCTGGCGCGATAATTTCTTTGGCAGTTTGGTGGGTAGGTAATTGGACCATATAGTCGTGGAAATATTGATCCACATCGACATAAAGCGCTTCTTCTAACTCACTTTGGTCTTTACCTTCTTTCATTAACTGGTCTGCTTTTTCTTGGATGGCATGGTAAACATCGTGCACATCTTCCACTTCCGCAGAGGCATCACTCGTATCAACAAATTTAAAAATCGCTTTATTAACGTCAATTAAGCGGTTTAATTTCTCTGGTTCGTCTTTTAAATGTAGTAGTCCTTTTTGGACATGAATAGGTAAATCATCTTGTTCGATTAGAATATAATTAGCTGTTTTTGTTTTATAATGTAAAAAGGCTTTGGCACACGCTAGTTTTAAATCTCTTTGCAATTGACCAACGTTGGCACTTGCATGATAAAGTAAAAAGGCAATAAGTGCTTTTCGGTGCACGCGAATGGATTGATGCAGCCTGATTGCTTCTTGGTTTAAGAAAAACTCGACTAATTGATAACGTTCTTCTAGGTTTCTTTCAGCAAGTGATGGCAAGGTGATTGTCATCGGAATACGTCTAGTGAACGTTTCTAGTAAAAAGTTATCTGGTGATTCTGTTGTTGCACCAATGATTTGCACTTGCGCATGATGAACGTTAGCGCTTTCCCCAAGTGGCCGAAATTCGCCTTTATCAATGAAAGTAAAGAGCATTTCTTGTCCTTCTGGGGGTAAACGGTGAATTTCATCTAGAAATAAAATCCCGCCATCCGCTTTTTTTAGTAAACCTTCACGAGTTTCTTCTGCTCCCGTGTATGCTCCTTTTATAACACCAAAAATATGACCGAATAAAAGTTGCGGGTTTTGCGCATAATCGGCACAGTTAAAGGATATAAATGGCGCATCAGCTGGAATAGTTTGAGATTCTTTCGCAAATTGGTACATACATTCCGCAAAAAGGGATTTCCCTGTCCCAGTTCGACCTAAAATCAAACTATGAAGTCCATTTGGTGGATAAAGTATTGCTGCTTTTGCTTGTTGTATACTTACTTTCAAACTATCTTCCGACCCAATTAATCTTCCAAATGCGGACTCTTGGAAGCTCCCTGCTACTTCTTCTATTTTAGAAGCAGTTTTTAAAGCCTGATAAAATACTGGTTTCCCAGGAAGTTTGTCTATTCTTTTTTCTTTAAAAAGATCATTTAGATAACGACTAGCGTTCGCTCGGTCCATTTGAAGCAATTCTGCGACATCTGCAGCAGATACTTTTTCTTCTTTTCCATTTAGAAGTTGGAGGACTTCTTCTTTTCTACTAGACATCTACTCTACTCCTTTTTAAAACTCTATGTTTCCATTATACCTTTTTAAATAGCATACTCGCAACGATAAAAATTAAGTAAAAAAAAGTGCGAATGCTTTTCAATCTATCAAGAGAGAAAAACATTCGCGACAGCTTATGATTTTTTAAAATTATTTGGTTTTTTATTAAATTTATTTGGTTTGTTATTCCGTGTTGTTTTAGAGGAGTTAGTAGGTTTTTCTTTACGACTTCCCGCTCCTCCACTTGGTTTTTCGCTTCGGAAAGGTTTTTTCGTTTCATCTTTTTTGCCTTTTTGAACTTGTTTTGGAGGTCTGCTTGCTTTTTTGGCAATTTTATTTTCTGGAACCGCTCCGTCGAGAAGTTTTCCTTGATAAAAACGAACTTGTTTCCCTTTTAGATGATGGATAGTTAAATATTGTTTTAACGTTCTGATTTCACGAGGATTGGCAAAAGTAATTACTGTACCAGTTTTCCCCATCCGTCCTGTACGACCAGAGCGGTGTGTATACTCTTTTTCGCTTGCTGCTAAGTCATAATGGATGACATATGGTAAGTCTTCTATATCTAGCCCACGCGCCGCAACATCTGTCACGATTAAATAAGTTAACGTGCCTTTTTTAAAGTCGTCCAAATATTTTTTGCGTTTTTCTTTACGAATTTCGCCGTGAATTCCGGCTGCTTTTACTTTATCATAATGTAGTTTTTCTAATAAAATTTCCATACGTGGTTTGTCTTTCACAAAAACCAAGCCGCGCATGTCTTTAATATGAGAAATTCGGCGTAAAAGAGTTGCTTTGTCGCGTGACTCCACATCCATGTATAAATGCTCTACGTTTGTTAATTCTTCTGGTTTCACTGTTACTTCAAGCATCACTGGCGTTTTTTCTGTTTGTAAGAAAAAGGCTTCAGGATTTTCGAGTTTTGTTGCAGATACTAATGTCAATTGACGATCGCGTACAGCACTTTCAACTATTTCTAGAGTACTTTTGAAGTTCTCTTGGCGAAGTAATTGGTCACATTCATCTAAAGTAATCGTTTTAATTTCGTGCATTTTTATTTTCTTTTGTTTGATTAGTTCAAGTGCACGACCTGGAGAGGCTACAATAATTTGTGGTTTTTTCTTTAATTTTTCGATTTGCCGTTTTACATTGGCTCCTCCGATTAAAGAGATTACTGTCAGTTCATCACTTGGTAACCACGAACGGATTACTTCCGTGATTTGCATAACTAATTCATGAGATGGCGCTAAAACAAGCCATTGTGTTTTTGGAATTGCTTCTATTTTTTCAAGGGTTGGCAGTGCATAAGCGACTGTTTTCCCCGTTCCAGTTGGTGATACTGCGAGTACATCCGCGCCGTCTTTGATTGGTTGGTACATCGCACTTTGAATCTCAGTTGGCGTTTCATAACCATGTTCTTTCCATTTTTCCGCCCAAAAGCTTGGGATATTTGATTCTGTCATGACCCGACTCCTTTATTAGTTCTTCTCTGTATCATACCATGCTTACTGCAAGTCTGCACTTTTATTTAGAATTTTTGTTGCTAGAAAAATGTAAATAAGAGCCATCAAAAGATTAAAACCCATCTGGATAAAATTAAAATGAACACTTGAAAAAAGAGAATAATAAAAATGGATTTCTGAGCTACTTTTAGGTAAAAAATCTGTGCCGATAGATATTTGAATTGCATTAATCAGGACAAAGTAGATTAACGCGCCAATAAAACCAACGCGGAAACCATTGACTGGCACCATACTCAAAGCTGTGGCTAAAAAAAGGGCACAGACGAAAGAAAAAGTATTGAGTCCTATCGCTAAAAAAGTATCAAAAATGATATTTAGTATTACTGAAAAAGACAGCTCCGCGCCGCCAATTATCGCCAAGCTAATTATAATCACAATAACCCCCGCCGTTAGAATAGCTGTTTCTATTAAGACGATGATTAATTTATTCAATAGTATTTTCCAAATAGGTGTTTCTGTTTGAAAAAACAAATAACGGTTTTCATCGTAAATTCCAGATCGAGCTGCTGCCAAAAATAAAAGTAACCAAATGAGTAACCAACTAGCACCAACAATGCCTATTAAAGCTATGAAAACACCATCGCCGGACCCAAATACAGCTCCATCTATATCTGACTCCATTACAAGCGGCTCTGATAAGCCATTTCCTAATTTAGAAAAAAGACCAATAAGTAAACAAATCAGCCAACCAACAAAAGTTGCAAAAAATATGTAACGATGCGCATTCCATTCTAATTTCCAGTGTGCTTTAAGCATGTCCAAATACCTCCCGATAGTAATCCACCACTGATTTCCCGTTTTCTTCCCGAAGTGTTTCTGTGTCTATTTGCTCGATTATTTTGCCTCGTTTCAAGAAGATAATTTCATCAAACATCATTTCCATATCTTGGATTAAGTGTGTTGTGACAACAAGTGTTGCATCTTCTTTAAGAAACGTCGCGATGCTTTTAATTAGGTCATCTCGCGAAATCAAATCAATTTCTGAAAATGGTTCATCCAGCAAATAAAGATCCACATCCCGGCATAAAATAAGGGCTAACATTACTTTTGCAGCATTACCTTTGGACAAATATTTAGTATTTTCTTTTACGTTGATTCCAAGCGAATGGATCATTTGTTTTGCTTTTTCATGGTCAAAATCCGGAAAAAAGCTACGATAAATTTGAAAATAGTCGCGGATAACCATATTAGGTAAAAAATCTTCACTCGGTAAATAGGCTATTCTGCTGTTTTCTGCTAATTTTATCGTTCCAGATGTTGGTTTAAGTAGACCTGACATTGCATTTAACAAAGTTGTTTTTCCCGCGCCATTAGGTCCAAGAAGGCCGATGATTTTCCCTTTTTGAAGAGAAAGGTTAATGTCATTTAATGGTTTTCTTTTTCGATATTTTTTCGTTAATCCCGTAATTGTAATTAGGTTTTCATTCATGGTTTCGGCTCCTTTTTATTAGTAATTCTATTGCTGTTTGGTCATCTAAACCGATGCTCTTCGCTTCTTCCAAAAAGCGTTCAGTAATTTCATCTGCTAACTCTTTTTTTAATTGGTCGAAAAGTGCTTTGTCGGAAGTGACGAATGATCCCATCCCTCGTTTTGCATAAATATAGCCCGCTCGTTCTAATTCTTGATAGGCGCGACTGACGGTATTAGGATTCACTGCAAGCTTTACGCCCATTTCCCGAACAGAAGGCAACTTATCCTCACCCTTCCATTCACCTATAATCATTTGTTTTTTCATCCAGTCAGAGATTTGACTATAGATTGGTTTATCTGCATGAAAAGTCGGATTCATTGTTACCTCCTTTTTAAACGAAACTAGTGTATTAAGTAAATAGTACACTTGAATTTCATTTATTTTCAAGCACAAAAAAACTAGGAATCAGCATGGTAGCTTTTTCCTAGCTCTTCAAAATTATTTTTCTGCGTCAAACCAAATATCGTTTTGGTGCCGTAGTTCGTTTGAAACACGTAATACTTTTAAGCTTAAATCGGCTAAGTATTCGTATGTATCTCGGTCACCTTGTTCGATAATTCTTGCAAACTCAGCAGCTTCAAATTGCATATCATTAGCGACAACTGGACCAGCCAGCGCTGTTTCTTCTTTTGTCGCATTATCATAAAAAGTAATTTTTTCAATTCCTGTCAGCGGATCGACAATTAGTGTTCCTTTTTGACCGTAGATTTCACTTGGTAAGAAGGATTGTGAATTTTTTCCTTGAATGATAGTGATATTGAAGGATGGATATTCAAGAATGATTGGTCCAAGTCCGTCTACACCAGTTGGTAATTTCGTTGCAAAATAAGTTGCTTTAATGGGTTCACCGAATAGTGTAATCGCTGAATATAATGGATAGACACCTAAGTCAACTATTGATCCGCCAGAGAATTTCAACGAGAAAATATTTGGTTCTTCTCCGTTTAAAACTTGATCGTATCTGGAAGAATATTTCATATAAGCAAGTGTTGCGCCGTGAATTGTGCCAACTTTTTCGATATTTTCTTGTAATCGTTTGAAGTTTGGTTCTTGAATGTGGCGTGCTGCTTCAAATAAAAAGACATTATTTTCACGAGCAATTTGGTGCGCATGCTCTAATTCTGCTACGGTAGAAAAAATCGGTTTTTCTACAATAACATGCTTTTTATTTTTCAGTAAGCTCACTGCATGCTGATAATGAAGCGCATTGGGAGAAGCAATGTAGACAGCATCAAGCGCATCTGATTTCCCCATTTCTTCAATATCTGTGAAATAAGTCAACTCGCCGTATTTTTCTCCAAATGCGCGTGCTTTTTCTTCTGTTCTTGAATAAACAGCAGTTAAATTCCATTCGCCTGAATTAATCGCGCCTTCAATAAAAGAATCAGTAATCCAGTTCGTTCCCATAATTCCTAGTTTCATTAGCCAACAGCTCCTTTAATTTTATCTTAAGTATACCTTAAAATAAGGAAAAAAGCGTACTAACTGTTTGAAACAGATGGACCACTGATTCTAGTTGTATAGATTATTTCATTTTCGGCTTTTTCACCCTCGAGAAGTTCGACAAGTTTATCCGCAGCCACTGCTCCCCATTTGTACTTCGAGTATTCGATAGTAGCTAGGCGCGGCACTAAATATTCACTAATATCCGTATTATCAAAGCCAATAATTCGGACGTCTTTGCCAATTTCTAAATCCGTCCCCGCAAAATATCGATACATCCCAATCGCCATATTATCATTTAAAGCAAAGACGGAAACAGGTGCTTTCCAGTTTTCGGCAATAATTGCGGCTGCTTTTTCGCCACTCTCTTCGGAAAAATCGCCTTCAATAATATGCACTTTTTTATCATTCGAACGAGCCAGTTCTTGCTTTGCTGTTTCTAGGCGAACCCTTGCATCATAAGAATCTTCTGGACCGGTAATTACATAAAAGTCTCCTTTGAAATTAGTAGACAAATAATCAATCGCAAGTGTTGCACCACCCTTATTATCTAGCAAGACTTGGCACACATTCTCATGAGTAAGTTCGCGGTCAAGCACAACTAATTTATGACCACGATTTGCATAATTAATGATTTCACTCGACGGGAAATTCGCATCTAAAATAATAGCGCCATCAATCATTTTCTCGGGTAAAAATCGGTGTGTTTTCGTACCACTGCAAGCAATCAGTTCATATCCATGTTTGTATAGCGTTTTCGTTAAACCTTCAAGTAAAGTCCCGTAAAAAATCCCGCCGTAATTCGTTAAATAGACGCCGATAATTTTTGTTTCTCTTGTTTTTAACGTTCGTGCTGCCATATTGGGAATATAATTCAATTCATTTGCGATGGTCATAATTCGTTTTCGCGTTTTTTCGGTTACTTTCGGGCTGCCATTAAGCGCGTAGGATACTGTTGAAATGGAAACCCCTGCCTTTTTCGCGATATCTTTAATTCCTACCACGTGAATCGCATCCTTTTCTGTTTTCTTTTATTATACACAAAACAACCTTAGAGACGGTTATTTTTTTGAAATTTAATCGTGATTTGTGAACATTTTGTCGTTAAATTCTTTTTCGGTAAAATGAGTGCGCCAGTTCGGTATAAATTCGCTCCATTTTCAACTGGTTGTTTTTCACCATTCACGACAATAGAACCCTCATCCGCACTTTCGAAAGTAAGATCAAGCGGATAATTATCTAGTTCAATATGACATTCTAATCCATCTAATTCTTCAGGTAAAATTGGATCAAAAATAAGCGCATCTTCCGTTTGACGAATACCAAGAACAGAACTTATTAATTGATGTAAATAGATTCCTGGACCACTAGAGTAAATCCGCCAGCCGCCTTTCACCGGAATACTGCCTTCTTTCACACGACCAAACTCATTTTGCGCCTGATAGCGATCTAAAAACGCTGCATCAGAACTACTGAAATAAGTATTACTTTGACGAAGTGCCGCATTTGGGACAACTTCTTTAATATTGATTGGATTAATAACATCAAGCATATGCCAAGCGGATTTATCGCCAATTTTAGCTAAAGCTTCAATATAACGAATATGCGCATGCACGTATTGCAAACCAACTTCTCGGCCAAAATTGGCTGCTTGTTCTGCCCGTTTAAAATGAGTACTTACACCACCAGCATAATGCGCTGGCTCGCTCATTAATCTTACGCCATCTGGATGAAGTAAATGCTCACCAATAATTTCAAAATTACGACTGGCTTGCTTTTTATCGACTAATTCAGAAATTACACTTCTCGTCAGTGGTATTAAGCGATATTTAATATTCGTTTCTTTGTCTTCTGGGTGAATCATCCATACAGGTGCTTTTCCTTCTTCTAAATAAAGGAAACCTGGAATAACATCGGTATCATTTGTCATATATTTCGCAAAGTCTGCTTGAACATTTTTTGCTAATGTTTCGTATTTCTCACCTACTGGTAAAAATGCAGCTAAACGTTTAAATGTTTGATAAGTTAGCGCGACCGTCCAGCTGGACACCATGTTTTTCTTCAGCTGGGCATTAGCTGGTTGAAGTGTGTCATCCCAGTCACCATCGCCGTAATTAGAAAGAGCCGTTCCTTTCATAAAGCGTGCTTCGATCGTTTTCACTGCGAGTTCAATGTGTTCAAGAAGAGTCCCTTGTTCTTTCGTAAAGGTTTTCGATTCGCGGTCAACAAAAGGAATAGCTTCTTCTAAAATCCCAGTATCCCCACTCATTTCCAAGTAATCACCAATAATTTTCAGTGGCCAAACAATAACATCGCCGTGGCTTTCTTCTTGCTGAATCGATGTATATTTATCAAACATAAACCATTGCGGCCAATCACCAGTATCTTGATATTGATGAGAAAAAATGGTTAACACTAGCTTACGTAAAACAGCCTTATTGCCCGTTGCAAGGAAAAATTCAAATGGACCTTGACTCACATCACGCGTACCCCAAGCCGCTCCGCTGTACTGCTCTAACCCATGAGGTGAAGCATAGTGAACCAACATTTGATGCGCATACCAATAAACCGTTAAATTCAGTTTCTCTGCTGTTGTACTTTGATGATTTAAATGGAACTGAGCAGTTAATTCGTCATAGCTAGCGCGAATTACTTTGTTGTTTGCTTCTAAATCCTCAGTTGGTTTCGAGAATTCATCGCTGAGTTTTGCTTGAACATGGAAAGTAGCTTTATCACTTGGTTCAAAAACAAACACATCCAAACCTGCTGTTCCTGTGTAATCTTTCGCAAAATAACGTTCGTCAGTCAGTTCATTATAAGTTCCATCTACGCGGAATTGAAGTGCCGGATAGGTTTCTAAAATCGGCGAGTCTTCTGCTGGGAAATAAGTGACGATTCCGTCTTTGATTTCTTTTTTCACGGTAGTATCATATTCATTTGTCCCCATAGTTACTTGATTTGTTAAGACTAATTTATAAGAATGACCTTTTTCCGAATGAACGGTGACGAATGCCTCTTTACTATCAGCAGTTAAGGTGGTTTGTACCGTGATTAGGTCGCCGTTCCACTGATAATACCAAGTTGAGTAATTCGTACTAGTTTCCCAGACAGACGGTACGCCGAGCAGTCGAAGTTCGGAATCTAATTCGATATAAATTCTTAATCCGCTTGTTTGAAGAATATTGAGCGGATTACGCGCGTGGCTATTCCATTTGTTCATATTCGTATTTCCAGCAACTAATTGTGATAAAAATGCCCCGTACATGTACGTTGTTGCTGAAAGAGTCGCTTCTGGATTTAATACATCGACTTTATCAAGCAAAATACTGCCATGCGGGCGTTCTAGTTCTGCTTCTTTTTCACGCATCACAACATGTGCATAGTTTGGTGTGAAAAAGGAGAGCAGTGCGCCGTTTTGTTGTTCTTCTTGAATCCGGTCTGGGAAGTTCTCTTGAAGCCAGCTGTCAGAAATTGTTTCGCCGGTAATTGGTGTTCCTATATGTTTGTTTAATATGGCTTTAGTACTTGGTTGATAAGGTTGCTCTGAAATATTACTTTTTAGTTCCGCTAAATTTTCGATTGGTGCTCCAGATGCTTTTGGTTGATTTTCTGTTGCATACCCGTAAAAGCTTGTTTCACCGTGATTAGTAAATAGCTCTGTTTGTAAGGAAATTTGAGCGAATTCGTATTGGTAGACGCGGTTTGGCAATGATTTTTCCTTAAGGTTAGCTAGTTCGCCAGTCAGTTTATAATTAGTCCCATAAATATCAAAACCATCTGTTGCATACCCTACAATTTTCGTTAATGCTCCGATTTGAACTGCTGGGAAACGTTCATTTTGTGGTTGGTTTTGGCGGGCTTGAACAGTGAAACCAGTCGTGCCTTCTGTCACATGATAATCAATATATTGCGACATATAAGCTTCATTTGTTCTCACTGCCGCTTGTTCTGCAAGCCCCAAGTCTTGTAAGTAAACAAGATCAAACTCAAGATCACCATCCACTGTGACATCATAAAACCAACCGCGCGTATGAAAATGCATTTGCACGCTATAACGAAATGGTCCAACTACACCGCGATACTCCACGCCGTTTTCGTTAAAACCAACTTCAGCATCCCTGCTAAGTAGTGGATAAATTTCTATTTTATCTCCTAAATGCGCGCGTACATATATTTGCGATAAGCGATTTTCTAATGGATTTTGAATCACTTGATTTAGCATAATATCTTTTAATTTTAGCCAAGCAAGCTCCCCGCTCGGATAAAATGCGGCTGATAAATCCGCTTTTTTAATTTCTTTTAACATTGTCACACATATCCACCCACTTCCACTTCAAAAACGTCTACATCTTCACTACTAGTCCCAACAAAAACTCGGTGAAGTCCCGGTTCTTGCACTTTTTCAAGTTGATGGTTATAGAATGAAAACGCCTCGCTTGTTAATTCAAATGTAACTGTTTTTTCTTCGCCAGCTTGAAGCGCCACTTTTTCAAAAGCTTTTAATTCTTTGACAGGCCGTGAAATGCTCGCTGTCACATCTTGTAAATACACTTGGATTACTTCTTTTCCAGCAATATCACTAATGTTTTTAATGGTTACTTCTACAAGTAGTGGTTCGCCTAAATTTAGTTCTTTCGGAAGAGCACTTGTTTTTAACTCGAATTCGCTATAGCTTTTTCCATAACCAAATGGATAAAATGGTTCATTTGGAATATCAAGATAATGCGACACATAGCGTTCGCCTTTATTTTCCGGTGTTTGTGGTCGTCCAGTGCGTAAATGATTGTAATAAACCGGAATTTGACCAGTCGTTTGCGGGAATGACATGGATAATTTCCCGGAAGGATTACTTGCACCACTTAATAAATCTGCAGTGACACGACCTGCTTCTGTTCCTGGGAACCATAATTCAAGAAGAGCATCACTAGATTCTGCTAACTCTTTCACTTCAAGCGGTCTACCATTAAATAATGTAATAACAACTGGTTTTCCTAGTGTTTGAACGAATTTCGCTAATTGATATTGTGCTTCTGGTAAACGAATAGTAGCAAGACTTCCTGCTTCTCCGCCCCATTCATTTTTTTCACCTAGCGCAAGTACGACAACATCCATATTCTGTACTGCCGCTTTCACTGCCACTTTGTCTTCTTCCGACAATTCAGTGTACTCCGTTGAAACAATCTCGACTGTTTCAAATACTTCACGCAAACCTGTTTCAACATTGATGCCATCTTTTTCTTCGCCGTATACATTCCAACCGCCGAGAATATCAGGTGACGTTGCAAGCGGACCAACCAAGGCAATTTTTGCTTCTTTAGCCAGTGGAAGTAATTGGTTTTTGTTTTCTAATAACACAGCGGATTCAACGCCTGCTGCCCGAGCTTTCCCGCGACTTTCATCGGTTAAAATGTCTTTTGTACGGTCGTTATTTTTTAATCCGCGATATGGATCTTCAAATAGTCCTAAATCATTTTTTAAATTTAACATCCGAAGTACTGCTTCATCTAAAAGGCTTTCGGATAATTTGCCTTCTTCAATTAAACCTTTTAATTCATGGATATAACAAGTCGTCATCATTTCTAAATCAACGCCTGCTTCCATCGAAAACTGTGCAGCTTCTTTAGGATTTCTTGCTGTTCCGTGATTAATTACTTCGGCAACAGCGCCCCAGTCAGAAATAAGTACACCGTCAAACTCCATTTCGCCTCGTAGCACATCTCGGTTCAGCCATTTGTTCATTGTTGCTGGAATCCCGTCCACTACGTTAAAAGCAGTCATGACTAATTTAGCTCCAGCTTGTATCGCCGCATTGTAAGCCGGTAAATAATTTTGATATAGTTCGCGCGTAGACATATTAACTGTGTTGTATTCCAGCCCAGCTTCCGCAGCCCCGTATGCCGCAAAATGTTTGACACATGCCGCCATCTGCTCCAAGTTTTCATGTAGTTTACTCGCATCACCTTGGTAACCATCTACCATTGCTTTCCCAAGCTCACTATTTAAAAATGGATCCTCACCAGTTGATTCCATCACACGTCCCCACCGAGGGTCACGTACTAAATCAAGCATTGGTGAAAAAGTGACATGATGCCCATCTGCAGTTGCTTCGAGCGCCGAAACTTCTGCCATCACTCGAACTGTCTCCCGGTCAAAAGAACAACCAAGTGCAAGTGGAATAGGAAAAACCGTTTTATAACCATGTATAACATCCGCCATAAAAACAAGCGGAATTCCTAAGCGATTCGTTTTTAAATAAGCTTCTTGAATACCAATCATATCAAGCGCCGAACTTGATCCAAGCACCGAACCCGCATTTTCAGTATGCGCATCCGTTAATTTCATTTCTTGAAGAAGTGGCCCTGTTAGTTCTGCATTTTTGTTTGTACCTTTAAAAAGAAAAGGCGAAAGTTGAAGACATTGAGCGATTTTTTCATCTAAGGTCATTTGACTAACTAATTCTTGTACTTTTTCTTGTTTCATAGGAACCTCCTGCACACATTTTTCGAAACGTTTCTATTCAAATATAACAACAGTATAAGCGCTTTCTTTTCTTTAGTCAACCAAAAACGACATTCACATGGTGAAACGGTCCTATTTTCCAGTTCTTTCTATAGTATCTCGTTTTTGAGAATTTTACTCGTTCAAATTTTTCTGATACCAAAAGCATTGATACACAACGTCCTAACTAGATAAACTAAAAATAAAATAGCAATTCACTTGAAACCGATTACATAATATACTATAATAACCTTGTCGAAACGTTTCTATGAAATATTGTGTATGTGAATTGATTTTCACAATTTGCTTCATCCCGTACGGCGCGTAAGTTCTGTACAACAGTTTTTATTCTTTAACAGCTTTTAGTTAGTCAAGTTGCTTTGAAAAAAACAAAAAATGGAGGAAAAATCATGAAGAAAAAGATGTTTGTCGTTTTAGCTTTAGTGTTGTCGCTTAGTTTAGTATTAATGGCGTGTGGTGGGTCAAAGGATGATGCAAATTCCAGCGATTCTAAAGTATTAAATGTTTGGGCTATGGGCGATGAAGCCAAGTCATTAAAAGAACTCGCACAAAAATTCACGAAAGATACTGGCATCGAAGTTAAAGTTCAAGTTATTCCTTGGGCAAATGCACATGATAAATTACTTACAGCCGTTGCTTCAAAATCTGGCCCCGATGTAGTCCAAATGGGAACAACGTGGATGCCTGAATTTGTCGAAGCTGGTGCACTACTTGATATTACAAAAGATGTAGAAAAAAGTAAAAATATGAACTCTGATCTATTTTTCCCTGGTTCAGTAAAAACTACTCAATTTGATGGAAAAACATACGGTGTTCCGTGGTATGCAGAAACTCGCGTATTATTCTACCGTACCGATTTACTGAAAAAAGTTGGTTATAATGAAGCTCCAAAAACATGGGATGAACTATCTGACGCTGCACTTAAACTTTCTAAACGCGGCAAAGATATGTACGGCTTTGCAATTGATCCAAACGAACAAACTACTGGTTTCATTTTCGGACGTCAAAACGGCTCCCCTCTTTTCGATAAAGACGGTACTCCAGTATTCAATAAAAAACCTTTCGTAGACACTGTTACTTATTTAGATAGTTTCATTAAAAATGGTTCCGCACCAGACACTGATCTTGGTTTAGACGCGTCTCAAAGCTTTGGCGGCGACGGAATTGTACCAATGTTCATGAGTGGCCCTTGGATGGTTAATACACTGAAAGACACTGCCCCTGACATTGACGGAAAATGGGCAACTGCTGTACTACCTAAAAAAGAAAATAACGAATCAAGCTTAGGCGGCGCTAACCTTTCCATTTTCAAATATAGTAACAAAAAAGATGATGCGCTTAAATTCATGGACTATATGAGTCAACCTGACGTGCAATTATCTTGGTTAAAAGATACAAACTCGATGCCAGCACGTATGGATGCTTGGGAAGACGATATGCTGAAAAACGACCCTTACTACAAAGTCTTTGGCGAACAAATGAAAACTGCAGAACCAATGCCACTTATCCCACAATTTGAAGAAATTGCTCAATTATACGGAAAATCTTGGGAACAAATTTACCGTGGCGGGGCAGATGTACAAACACAAATGGATACTTTCAACGATCAAGTAGAAGCACTTCTTAAAAAATAACGAATAAAAAGGGCAAATGATTTATTCTGCCATTTGCCCTTTTAGAATGGACTGGATGTTATGAAACAATTTTTAAATAAAAACACACCCTATTTGTTTATATCGCCAGCACTGTTTTTACTTCTTCTGTTTTCCCTACTTCCGATTTTGCTTGCTTTTGTCATTAGTTTTACGGACATTGATTTAGTCGGGCTTGCCGATTACTCTAAAATTAACTTTGTTGGTGTGGACAATTACGTCAATATTATGCAAGACCCGGTATTTTTAAAATCTATTTTTAACACGCTTTTCTATGTAGTTATTGGCGTTCCACTGGTTATCGTTTGCTCGCTTGGTATTGCGCTGATGATTAACTTTTCGCAAGCAAAGATTTTCCAATTTTTCCGGTTAATTTTCTATACTCCTTCAATTACAAACGTTGTCGCTGTAGCCGTTGTTTGGAGTTACTTATATAATCCGCGCTTTGGTTTACTTAACTATTTGCTTTCGTTTTTAGACTTAGGACCAGTTCCATGGTTACAAGACCCTACTATTGCGAAACTATCACTGATTATCCTAGCTGTTTGGCGAGCAATCGGTGTAAATATGATTATTTTCTTAGCCGCACTTCAAGGCATTCCACGTGAATATTACGAAGCAGCCTCACTTGACGGAGCAAATAGCCGCCAACAACTATTTAAAATTACTGTTCCAATGCTTCGTTTCGCGATTTTCTTTGTAACAGTTACAACGATGATTGGTTGGTTACAATTCTTCGAGGAGCCGTTCGTTATGACAGAAGGTGGACCACTTGATAGTACGAACTCTGTTGCCCTCTTTATCTATCAAAACGGTTTCCAATTAAGTAAATTTGGTTATGCCGCTGCTGGATCGTTTATCTTGTTTATCGCGATTATTATTATCACGATTATTCAATTCCGGATTCAGCGCAAAAATAATGACGGGGATATTTAAGAGAGGAGTGTTTATAAATGAATCAATATAGACAAAAGTCGCGCGGCGCTCAAATTGCCGTAATTACAATTTTAACAGTTGGCGGATTCTTTATGATTTTACCGTTCATTTGGATGGTTCTCTCCTCTTTGAAAACGGATGCTGAAATTTTAAAAATCCCACCTACTATTTGGCCAGAAACTTTTACACTAGATAATTTCACCAAACTATTTACCGAAATGGACTTTGCTATTTACTTGAAAAATACGTTAATCATTGTGTTCTTCTCGTTTTTCGGTTTATTTTTAAATGCGATGGCGGGTTACGGCTTTGCTAAATTTAAATTTAAAGGGAAAAACAAGTTATTTTATCTTGTCCTTGCTACTATGATGATTCCAGGACAAGTAACAATGATTCCGGTTTACTTGTTGCTTAATGCGGCTGGATTAACGAATACGATGACAGGTATCGTGCTTCCAGGACTTGTTGGCGCATTCGGGATTTTCTTATTCCGTCAATTTATGTCCACCATATCTGATGATTTACTCGAAGCAGCAAGACTTGATGGCGCTAGTGAATTTTACATTTTCTGGCGGATAGTTATTCCGATTTCCCGTCCTGTGCTTGCGGTACAAGGTATTCTTACATTCATCGCCGGTTGGAACTCCTTCTTATGGCCGTTAATCATTGCCAACGACGAAAAATTCTATACCCTATCAGTCGGTCTTCAATTATTAAAAGGACAATACGGCAGCAACTACGCTTTACAAATGGCCGGAGCAACTTTCATGGTCATTCCAATCATCTTGATTTTCATGACATTCCAAAAGTACATTTTAAAAGGATTCAATGTTTCAGGAATGAAATAATTGGTCAAAAAAGAGCTTACCCTTTTTAGGATAAGCTCTTTTTTTATTATGGTAAAAATGTTTCTCCCATCAAGTAAAAGTCAACTTCACGTGCTGCTTCTCTTCCTTCTGCAATCGCGGTTACAACTAAACTTTGACCGTGACGTGCATCCCCACAAGCAAACACGCCTTCTTCACTTGTGCGGTAAAATCCTTTAGCAGCGTCAATTGTATGGCGCTCTGTTTTTCCTACACCGAAATTAGTAAATATATCTTCTGTCGTACCAGCAAAACCAATAGCAATTAAAACCATATCTACTTCAAAATATTTCTCGCTACCTTCTACAGGTGTATATTGTCTCGTCTCTTTATCTTCTGTAACTTCTACCGTGTGAAGCCCAACAAGATTTCCTGCTGCATCTTTTTCGAAAGAAGTAGTATTGATGAGATACTCACGTGGATCTCTGCCGTACACTGCTTCTGCTTCTTCATGCGCATAATCCATTTTGAAAACACGTGGATATTGCGGCCATGGATTTTCACCATTTCTTAATTCGGGTAATTTATCTTGAATACCGAATTGATAAATACTTTTAGCGCCTTGTCTAAGCGCAGTTGCCACACAGTCAGCCCCAGTATCCCCGCCACCAATAATAACAACATTTTTATCTTTAGCAGAAAGTGTTTGAACTCCGCCATTATCTAAATTATCGCGTGTGCTTTGTGTCAAATACGGAACGGCGAAGTGAATCCCAGCCGCATCACGTCCAGCAAGCGGAATATCTCGTGCATTACCAGCCCCAGTCGCAAGAACAATCGAATCATATTCAGCGCGCAGTTCAGCAAAAGTAACATCTGTACCTGCTGCAACACCTGTTACAAATTCAATTCCTTCTTCCGCCATCAAGTTCACTCGGCGTGTCACTTGTTCTTTTTCTAGTTTCATCGTTGGAATACCATACATCAATAAGCCACCAATTCGATCACTTTTCTCGATGACTGTCACACTATGACCAGCTTTATTTAATTGATCCGCACAAGCAAGTCCAGCTGGTCCAGAGCCAATCACAGCAATACGTTTGCCGGTACGTTTCTTAGGAGGTTGAGGTTTAATCCAACCTTCCTCAAAACCGCGATCAATAATTGCTTTTTCAATTGATTTAATGCCGACAGCAGGTTCAGAAATAGCTACCGTACAACCACCCTCACACGGGGCTGGACAAATTCTACCAGTAAACTCTGGAAAATTATTTGTTTTTAGAAGCAGTTGTAATGCTTCATACCAATCACCCCGATAAACGGCATCGTTCCACTCGGGAATTAAATTATGCAGCGGACAGCCTGAAACACCATTTTTAATTTCCATTCCTACACTACAAAATGGCACACCACAATCCATACAGCGAGCGGCTTGTAAAGTTAAATCTGCTACCGGCATCGGTAAACTATATTCATTCCAGTCACGCGTCCGACTTTTCGGATCACGTCCTGGCGAAGGAATTCGATCATATTCCATAAATCCAGTTGCTTTTCCCATGCTTTCACTCCTCTCTATTTCGCCACTCCGGCAATTAATTTTCCGTCTTTATGTTCATAAAAAGCTTGTAATTCTGCTTCATCATGTGTTTTTCCAGTTTGTTCTAGTGAAGTTATTCTTGTTAACATCATTTCATATTCATTCGGGATAACGAAAATAAAATTCGCTTTTTCATCTTCCCAGTTGCTAAGAATTTCTTGTGCAAACTCGCTTCGAGTAAGGTTAGCATGTTGCTCGATTAACTGTTTTAGTTTAGCTAATTCTGGTGCAGATAACGTAGACCTACTGTTAACAAGTTCATGGTTGATTTTTGTAGTTGTTTCTTGGCTGTTTTTCGTGTAAATGTATGCAACTCCACCAGACATCCCAGCTGCAAAGTTCTCGCCGATTTCTCCGAGAATAACTACCGTCCCGCCAGTCATATATTCACAACCATTATCGCCAATGCCTTCCACTACAGCTGTTGCGCCACTATTACGAACGGCAAACCGTGCACCTGCTTTTCCGTGCATATACGCATGCCCTCCCGTTGCCCCGTATAGCGTTACATTTCCAACAATTGCGGAGTCATGAGCTTTAATTGGTGTTCTATGATCTGGACTTACAATTAATTTACCACCAGAAAGCCCTTTTCCGAAGTAGTCATTAGCATCACCATGAATTCGAAGCGTCATGCCAAGTGGTGTATAAGCGCCAAAGCTTTGACCTGCAGATCCGACAAAATCAAGTGAAATGGTGTCTTCAGGTAAACCTACCGCACCATATTTTTTACTTATAAAGGAGCCTGCAATCGTACCAATTGCGCGGTCAACGTTTCGTACTGCGAAAGTTCCAGTTACTTTTTCACCGTTTTCGAGTGCCGGTTTAATTAATGGAACAATTTCTCGCATATCTAGCGTTTGATCGATTTTGTGGTCTTGCTGTTTCGTACAGTATTGGACTTGATTTTTATAAAAGTCATCGCTGTAAAGCATATTCGAAAAGTCGATATATTTCGCTTTCCAGTGCGCTTCTTTTTTCTCATGGGTTGTTAAAAACTCTTTATGACCAATAATTTCTGTTAGACTTCTAAATCCAAGCTCAGCCATCATTTCGCGCATTTCTGCAACAATAAAATGGAAAAAGTTAACCACATAATCTGCTGAACCATTGAATTTTTTACGAAGCTCAGGATTTTGCGTTGCTACTCCAACTGGACATGTATCTAAATGACAAACACGCATCATAACACAACCTAGCGTTACAAGTGGCGCAGTTGCGAATCCAAATTCTTCTGCACCAAGCATAGCAGCAACTAAAACGTCTTTCCCGGTCATTAGTTTTCCGTCTGTTTCAACGACAACTTTATTTCTCAAGCCATTCAGCAGTAATGTTTGGTGAGTTTCAGCTAAGCCGATTTCCCACGGCACACCTGCATGACGGATACTTGTTCTTGCCGCTGCCCCGGTTCCGCCTTCATAGCCACTTACTAAAATGACATCAGCATTTCCTTTAGCAACCCCAGCAGCAATCGTTCCAATCCCTGTTTTCGAAACTAATTTTACGTTTACACGCGCATTTTGGTTAGCGTTTTTTAAGTCGAAAATTAGTTGCGATAAATCTTCAATTGAATAAATATCATGATGCGGTGGTGGTGAAATGAGGCCAACCCCTGTTGTGGAACCACGTGTTTTGGAAATCCATGGATAAACTTTTTTCCCAGGTAAATGTCCGCCTTCACCAGGTTTTGCCCCTTGAGCCATTTTGATTTGAAGTTCCTCTGCATTGACCAAATAATGACTTGTTACGCCAAAACGTCCAGAAGCGATTTGTTTTATAGCACTTCTACGCCAATCTCCATTTTCATCTGGCGTAAAGCGGTTCGGGTTTTCGCCGCCTTCTCCACTATTACTTTTGCCGCCAATACGGTTCATCGCGATAGCAAGTGCCTCATGAGCTTCTTGACTAATCGAACCATAAGACATCGCGCCAGACTTAAAACGCTTGAAAATCGACTCCGCAGGCTCTACCTCATCTAAAGGAATCGGCTTGCGGTCGCTTGTAAATGTTAATAACCCTCTTAAAAAGGCATTACTTTGATTTTGCATTAAATCCGAATATAAATTATATGTTTCTCGGTCATTTTCACGCGTAGCTTGTTGTAAAGAATGGATTGCAAGTGGATTATATACGTGATATTCTCCGTTTGAACGCCACTGATACTCTCCGCCTGTATTAAGCGTGAAACTTTGGTAGCCAATATCATGATAGGCTTCACGGTGGCGCAACCAAGCTTCTTGAGCGATAACTTCTAGTGGAATCCCACCAATTTGTGAGGCGGTACCTGGAAAATAATTATTAATTACTTCGTCGCCAATTCCGATTGCTTCAAAAATCTGTGCCCCACGATAACTTTGAACGGTAGAAATCCCCATTTTCGACATGATTTTTAAAATTCCATCGGTAATTGCTTCAATATAACGACTTTCCGCCTCATCTAGCGTGAAGCCTTTAATGCGCCCTTCTTTAATTAAGCCATCAAAAGTATCAATTGCTAAACTTGGGAATACAGCATCCGCCCCGTAACCAATTAACAGTGCACATTGATGAACGTCTCTTGCTTCTGCTGTTTTTACGATAATACTTACTTTCGTCCGCGTTCCTGCTTTTACTAAATGATGATGCAAACCACTAACAGCTAATAATGCTGGAATACCAATCCACTCTGCATTCACGCCATCATCTGATAAAACTAGCAATTCTGCCCCGTTCGCGATTTTTTTATCAGCTGCTTCAAATAATTCTTCCAAACATGCTTCTAATCCATCCCGCTCTTCCGCCTTAAATAAAATCGGTAAAGTAGCAGTTGGTTTAGCAAATTTTGTTTGCAAGGTGAGAGCAGCAAATTCTTTTCGAGATAAAATAGGCGTTTTTAAGCGAATTCGATTAGCATTTTTCGCAGTGGGATTTAAAATATTCCCTTCATCACCAAGTAGCGTCATCGCCGAGGTAACAGTTTCTTCGCGTATACCATCAATTGGCGGATTCGTTACTTGCGCAAACAGTTGTTTAAAGTAATTAAACAATACTTGGGGGCGCTGACTCAAAACTGCAAGCGGTGCATCATACCCCATTGCGCCCATCGGATCTTTTTTCTCTGTGACCATAGGAATCAAGATTTTATTTAATTCATCTTGCGTATAACCAAATGCACGTTGTTTTTTGAAACGCTCTGACTTATCCATCGACTCATAACGTAAATCAGCTGTAACTAAGTCAGCAATCTCTGTCATCTCTAAATCTAGCCATTCACGATACGGTTTTTCAGTTGTTAGTTCATCTTTAAGTTCAGAATCAGTGACAATTCGTCCCGCTTCTAAATCAATCAGCAACATCGTTCCCGCGCCAACCGTTTCTTTACGAATTACCTCACTCGGATCTACTGGTACGACACCTGTTTCCGATGAGTAAATAATCGTATGGTCTTTTGTTTCATAATAACGTGCCGGGCGTAACCCATTTCTATCCAAAATAGTGCCGATAACACGACCATTTGTAAATGAAATCGATGTTGGGCCATCCCAAGGTTCCATTAAAGTACTATGGTATTCATAAAATGCGCGTTTTGGATCTGTCATATGTGGATTTTTATCCCACGGTTCTGGAATTAGCATCATTGCCGCATGAGGTAGCGAACGACCAGCCTGCACTAAAAATTCTAAAGCATTGTCTAACGTTGCCGAGTCACTTCCACTTTCGTCAATAACTGGTAATACTTTAGCTAAATCTTTTCCAAGTAAAGCTGATTCCGCTCTTTTTTCCCGTGCTTTCATCCAGTTTACATTGCCACGTTGCGTATTAATTTCACCGTTATGAATTAAATAGCGGTATGGATGCGCCCGTTCCCAGCTAGGAAAAGTATTTGTTGAAAAACGCGAATGCACCAAAGCAAAAGCCGATACATAAGCTGGATCTGCTAAGTCTAAGTAATATTGATTAATTTGCTCTGGTAGCAGCATTCCTTTAAAAATAACTGTTCGTGTCGATAAACTTGGAACGTAAAAAGTTTCGGTAATTAGTTCAGAAGTAGCTGCAAATTTTTCGACTTGTTTTCTAATTAAATAAAGCGCCCGTTCAAAACCGGCTTCGTCCAATTCGGCATTTTTCTGAATAAATAATTGATACATTGCAGGTTCTGTTTTTCTAGCTCCGGCACCGACTTTTGTAACATCAGTAGGAAGTTTACGCCAACCTAGAAACGTTTGGCCTTCGCTTGCAATTAGTTTTTCTGTTTCTGACATTAAACATTCGCGCTGAGCTTTATTTTGAGGGAAATTAAACATCCCAACAGCATAATGATATTTTTCTGGTAACGTAATGCCAAGCTTGCTACATTCACGTCGGAAGAAAGAGTCTGAAATTTCAAGCAAAATACCAGCCCCGTCACCTGTATCTCCCCCAACTTCTCCGCCGCGGTGTTTAAGCTGGCATAGCATATGAATTCCTTGTTCGACAATCTTATGAGAAGAAATCTTTTTAATATTAGCTACAAACCCAATACCACAAGCATCATGCTCATTCTCTGGATTATACAGGCCGTGTTTTTTTGGCAAATTTGTTTGTTTCATCCTAACTCCTCCTCTTCAAAAACTGAATCATCCGGATGGTTTACATCGGAATTATTCAAATTAACTGATAATTAATTGGCGATCCAGCTTACCTTACATTTCTTGTAGTATCTATTTTATTCCTTTTCATTTATCGAAACAATATATATAATAGAATAAAACAATCTCATTTCGAGAACAATTGGAGGTAAGTAATGGAACTTAGACAATTAAAGTATTTCATGGAAGTAGCCCGCGTCGAGCATATGACTAAAGCTAGCGAGAATTTGCACGTAGCCCAATCTGCCGTTAGTAGACAGATAACGAAACTAGAGGAAGAACTAGGTGTGCCTTTATTTGATCGCGTTGGTCGTAATATGCAGCTCACGAGTGTCGGTCAAGACTTCCTGAGTCAAGCTACAATCGCATTAAATGAACTACAAAAAGCCGAAGCCCTCGTAACTGAATACACCGATCCCACTAAAGGAACAGTTAGAGTCGGCCTGCCCAATTCGCTATCTACCAAAGTCTTGCCATCTGTTATTTCAACTTTCCGAGAAAAATATCCAGAAATCACCTACCAATTTATGGAAGGAACGAATGAAGAACTTACCGAAATGTTAGTAAATGGCGTTTTAGACATGACGTTCTTATCTCCAGTCCCCGAATCTAGTGAACAAATTGAAGCCCTCCGTTTTTTTGATGAAAAATTGAAATTAATCGTCCCAACAAGTCATCATCTTGCAGAAAATTTCACTGTTTCACTCAAGGAACTCGCTTCTGAAAAATTCGTACTTTATCCTGAAGACTTCGATTTATATAAAATTGTTACGAAAGCGGCAAATAAAAAAGGCTTCGAACCGCAAATAGCTTTTCAAAGCAGGGATTTTTATACAATTCAAGGATTGGTTGGCGCTGGTCTTGGCATTAGTATTTTACCGGAAATGATTTTAGATGGTGCGATTTTTAAAGAAACGAAAAGTATTGCACTCCGCGATAAAGAGTTACGTCGATCTGTAGGGATTATTACGACAAAAAAACGGAACCTATCCCCTTCTGAGAATTTGTTCCGTTCATTTATTATTTCGTTCTTTTCCAATTAATTATCTTCAGAAAATGCAGCTGGGTAATGAATTGTCCCTGCTAGATTCTCTAAACTTCCATCATACAGTTCAAGTAGCATAAAGTATTCAGATGGCACATCAAATGGTGCTGGAATCGCAAATTGATTGGAAGGAATAAATCCAAATCGCGGATAATAATCAGCATGTCCTAACACAGCAATAGCAGGATATGCTTTTTCGCGTGATAAGCGGATCCCTTCCTCCATTAAGCTTGAACCAACCCGTTTCCCCTGGTATTCTGGCAAAACGGCAAGCGGGGCAAGACCTAAAATAAATCTGCTGCGCCCAGCTGTCTCCAGTGAAATTTCACTAAACATAATATAGCCTACAATAAGCCCATCTTCCGTTTCTGCTACAAGTGACAAACCTGGCTGATAATAATCGGATTTCCGGATATTTTGAATTAAGTCTGCTTCCACAGTTCCTTTAAAAGCTTCCTCATTCACACGACGAATGGCCTCGTAATCTTGTGGTTGTTCTTTCCGAATAATCATTTTTACTTAGCCACACGCTTCATTGCCATGCTATCTTCCAGCTGTTTTATCGCATTTAATACTACTTCAGCTGTCATTTCACCTGGCATCATATGGATTGTCTCATGTGACTCAGTTGCTCGTTTAGATACAGCAACGATTGTTTCTTCAGTAAGTGTCGCCAGTCCCATATCATACAAACTGGTTGGAAGACCCAGTTTGGCATAAAACGGTAGTAATTGGTCAATTTCATTCCATCTATTTTCAATAACTAGTTGAACTAAAATTCCGTACGCCACTTTATTACCATGTAACAAATGATGTGTTTCTGGCACCATAGTTAATGCATCATGAATCGAATGCGCTCCCGCACAACGTCCATAATCATCACCAAAACCGCCAACCATTCCGCCAACTAAAATATTTGTTTCGATAATTTTCACGAATGCTTCATTTAATTCTTGCTTATCCATTGCGTTAAGTGCTTCTTCGCTAAATTGCAGTAAATTATCTCGGCACATTTTAGCAGCAATATGAGCAATTTCGATTTCGACGGATTTAGTTGGTAATGATTTAATAATCACATCTGCTTCATACCATTTAGCGAGCGTATCGCCAATGCCTGCAACAAGCAATTCTTTTGGTGAATCTAAAATCATTTCCGGATCAATTAATAATAAGGCGTTGCTGCTAGCGAATACGTCATAACGAATCATTGCGCCTTCAACGTCATACATCACACTAAGCGGTGTATAAGCCGCACAAGTGGAAGCAAGTGTTGGTAAAATAATCACTGGTAATCGTAAAACTGCTGCCGCTGCTTTACATACATCAGCAATTTTTCCGCCACCGACTGCTATAATCGCATCCATATTATTTGTTTTCATTATCGCTACCAGACGATCGCGTTCCTCATACGTTGAACCGCCATTATATACTTCAAAAGTAGATGTAACATTAGATAATACCGGGAATTTCTTTTTAGCCACTTCCCAAGAAGCATTTCCACGAACTACTAAAACATTTTTCAAACCGCGGCGTTCTAAGTGGGTAGGTAAAGTATCCCATGCGCCTACTTGGCAAAAATACTCTTGCGGAGCTCCGCGAACAATTAATTCTTTATTCAACAAAAATCATCCCTTCTGTCTGGCACGGTCGGATATTCGGCTGCGACATTTATAATTCAAATTGTATCGGAACTTAAACCTACTGTCAATCTAGCTACTGCTTAGCGATTTCGTCGTCACCAAACCATTTTTTACTAATTTCCTGCATTTTTCCTTCTTTGTATAATTTTTCAAACGCTTCATTGATTTTTGATTGCAGTTCTTTATCACTTTTACGCATACCTACAGCAAAATCGGTCGGATCAAAGCCACCAGTTATAATAGTATAGTCATCTTTATTTTTTTGTTTATCAATATAATAACGCGCGTATACTTCATCAATAATCAAGCCGTCAATGCGTTTATTATTCAAATCAATAAATGCTGTATCGAACGTATCATACAATTCTGGTTCGTTGTTTTTGATAATATCTGTGAGCACTTCTGGTTTTTTAGCCATGTCATCAATCGAACTTGCGCCGTTTTGAGCCCCTAGCGTTTTATCTTTCATATCACTAAATTTATTAATATTGCTTGATTTCAATGTCACTAATACTTGTTCGTTTTTCATGTAAGGTTTGCTAAATGCAACTTGTTTTTTTCTTGCGTCAGTTACCGTATAGCCATTCCAAATCAAATCTATCGAACCATTTTTCAGCTCGGACTCTTTCATCGTCCAGTCAATTGGCGTAAATTTCGCTTTAATACCATATTCTTCAAAAACAGCTTTTGCAAGGTCAATATCAAAGCCGACTAAATTATCATCTTTATCACGAAATCCCATTGGTACAAAACTATCATCTAAACCAATGACGACTTCCTTATCTTTTTTAATTCTACTCCACTGGTCTTCCTTAGATTCACCACTTGAACATGCCCCTAGCGCTAACATTACGATTGCCATTACCGTTATTAATAATCCTTTTTTCATATTAGTTTGCCTCCTTTTTTAGTGGTTCGACTTCCATCATTTGATCTGCAACTTTTTTGGCAAAATCGTGATCATGAGTCACAATAATCTGCGTAATACCAACATTTTTCAAACTCAAAATTAACGACGCCACATGATCTCGTAAGTCAGGATCTAAAGCCGATGTCGGTTCATCAAATAGTAGTACTTTTGGATTCATCGCCAGTGCCCGAGCAATAGCCACACGTTGCTTTTGTCCTCCAGATAATTGGTAAGGCATATTATCCGCTTTGTCTGCTAAATCAAGTAAGCCAAGTAACCTTTTAGCTTCTTTAATAGCTTCTTCTTTTTTAGTTTTCCTAGCAAGCGTCGGTGCCAAAATCAAATTATCTAACACACTTAAATGTGGAAATAAGTGAAATTCTTGAAAAACTACGCCAATCGTATTTTCCACATCTTTTCTCGACATCGGATCAATTTTTTCACCGTCAATAAAAATTTCTCCGGCATCCATTTTTTCAAGACCACTAATACAACGAAGCAAAGTGGTTTTCCCGCCACCGGATGGCCCGACGATAGAAAGAATTTCCCCGTCTTGAAGCGCAATATTCACATTATCTAAAATCGTTTTTTGATCAAATTTTTTCGATAAATTTTTAATTTCCAACATTTTCTTCACCTCATTTATAATAACTAAAACGTTTTTCTAATTGTTTAAATAGTAGCGTTAGGATAGCCGTTAACGCTAAGTATATTGCAGCCACTAATACGAGCGGTATTAAAGTAACGTCTCTACTCATAGCAATTTTTCCTGCTCTTAGTAAATCACCAATGCCCAGGATGTAAACTAACGAAGAGTCTTTTACTAAATTGATAACTTCATTTCCGATTGCTGGCAAAACACGTTTGACAACTTGCGGTAAAACAATTTTTCGAAGTGTTTGACCGTAAGTTAGACCAAGAACTTTAGCACTTTCATATTGTCCGTTTTCGATTGATAAAAAGCCACCCCGGAAAATCTCTGCGAAATAAGCAGCATAATTTAAAATAAAAGCAATAAACACGGCGTCCATTCGGTCAAAAACAACTCCGATAATCGGCAAACCATAATAGATAAAAATTAATTGTAAAAGTAATGGTGTACCTCGCATAATCCAAATATAAATGTTTAAAATAAATTTCAGCGGGGCTATTTTACTAATGTTTCCTACTGCCACTATAGCTCCCAGTGGGATAGAACAAACTAGCGTGACGACAAAAACAAGTAAGGTTGTTTTCGCCCCGTCAAGTAATGCTGGTAAAATTTCCATGATATAATCCATATTGTTTCGCTCCTTTTTTACATAAAAAAATCTCGTCGCACTTGGCACAAAATTGCCAAGAGGACGAGAATACTATTCACGTGGTTCCACCTCAATTTACTGATACTTCACAGCACCAGCCTCAGTTAGTTCGAGACTAACAAGCTATAACGGGCTTTTCCCGAGTTCACC
Organism: Listeria sp. MAN/IMW/UF555; assembly: GCF_058684075.1. Classification (NCBI taxonomy): domain Bacteria; kingdom Bacillati; phylum Bacillota; class Bacilli; order Caryophanales; family Listeriaceae; genus Listeria; species Listeria sp. MAN/IMW/UF555. Next base: position 64,625 of record NZ_JBZWZS010000005.1, read on the forward strand.
TACTCACTTATGCTTCAGTAAACCAGCTCCGAGATGTGTTCGATAACGCTATCTTTATCCTTTCGCACCAACCAAGGACTCTCTTAAAAAGAATGACGCTCTACTTGTTCTGTTCATCGCTTTTACTTCTTCTTGCTAATACTCTACCACGATAAAGCGATAGAGTCAACCATTTTTAATTGAACAAAAAAAGACAAGCAAACAGTTAGTCGTTTGCTTGTCTTTTTATTAATCTTTCGCTATTAGTAAGTAGTCGTCTTTTTGTTCGAAGTAAATGCGTACTTCTGTCCCTACTTCACTTTTAGACTCGATACAAATTTCATGACCTAATTTCTTCGCCATTTGCTTAGCGAGATATAGCCCCATTCCAGTTGCTTTCTTTTCTTGGCGACCGATTGTGCCGGTAAAGCCTTGTTCAAAGACGCGAGGTAAATCTTCTTCTTTAATACCTCGACCGTTGTCTTTAATGTGAAGCACTTTTTTTCCGGTTACTTCTGTATCGCACCAAATTTGAATATCGCCACCATCAGCGGTATATTTTAATGCGTTAGATAACACTTGGTCGATAATAAAGCCCAGCCATTTACTATCAGTTCGCACATCAATATCTACATTTTGTAAATCAAGTTTCATCTTTTTACCAATGAAAAGCTTGGAGTGACGCTTAACTGATTCACGCATAACAGCGCCAAGATTTTGTTCTTGGATGAAATAGTCTTTAGAAAACGTATCAAGCCTTGAAAAATAGAGTGCTTGCATTACTAATTTATCAATTGTCTCTAATTCTTCATCAATCTGTTTAAAAATGGTTTTGGTATCATTTAAATCTGGGTTATTAATTAACATTTTGCTTGCTACAACAGGAGTTTTCACTTCATGTACCCAGTATAAAATGAAATCATGATATTCTTGTTGTTTATCTTGAAGTTTACTAATGGTTCGTAATTCTTCTTTATGTTTTTTTGCCATTAGCTGATTAAAAAAAGCTTGCTCGCGTGTTCGCGGTTTTGGTAATAATTCAATGATATTTTCTTCAATTTCGCCACTTACTAGGTCTTCCATTTCACGCCAATAATTGTATTTAAAGAAGTAGCCTAACACTAAGTAAGAAAGCAGGAAGACAAAAACAAAGACATATAAGTAAATGAAATTCCCGAGAGTTAATTTACTGTTAGGATCAATTGAAATTAATACCCCGACGAAAAACATAATACTGCAAAAGAACAATAAGAAAAATCGTTTATCTTTTATATAGCTCCACCAGTTCATATCGCACCTCCCTCATTCGAGTTAATTTACTTCATTTGGAATAATTTGGAATGTCGCAAAATCAAACAATCCTTGATCTGTTAATTTTAATTCAGGAATTACTGGTAAAGTCAGAAACGACAATGTCAAAAATGGGTCAAACCCCTTAGCTTTACTAATCTGATTAAATGCTTTTAAAAGGCCTGCCAAATCATTTTCTACTTCTTCATATGGTTTATCACTAAGAAGTCCCGCCACTTGGAGCGCTAAATCATGCAATACATTACCTGCTGCATCTACTACTGCAATGCCTCCACCTGTTTTTGTCACATGGTTGATTGCTTTTTCCATGGCCTCATCGATCACACCAACTGCGACAATATTATGGGAATCATGCGCGACGGTCGTAGCAATCGCACCTTCTGTTAAGCCGAAACCTTTAACAATTCCAACACCGACGCAACCAGTATTATGATGACGTTCCACAACAGCCATTTTTAGCAAGTCTTTTTCGATTGACGGAACAAATTTACCATTTTTAATTGTAACTTGTTCTATTAGTTTTTCTGTAAAAAGGTTATTTTGTTGCATTCCAATGACATAGCAAGTTTCATTTGTTAATGGAAGTTCTAAATCTTTGATGCTTAAATGATGATTAATTTTTGGAGAAATGAACTTCGCTTTGTTTTTCTTTTTAAAGGCTGCTTCTTTACGAGTTCCGTTTTCAACGACAACTTGTCCATTTTTTAAAACTTTGCTAATTTCAATTGTTTTTAAGTCTTTTAGAAAAACAATATCCGCTTGATAGCCTGCTGCAACTGCACCGAGGTAAGGCAAGTTATGGCAATTAGCTGCATTAATTGTCGCCATTTGGATGGCTGTGATTGGCTCAATACCGTTTTCAATTGCGAGTCGGATATTATAATTAATCGAGCCTTCTGTGATTAAATCATTAATTAGTTTATCGTCCGTACAAAAACAAAAACGATGGCTATTTTTCTCCGTTACTGCTGAAATAGTTTGCTTTAAATCACGACCAACTGTACCTTCGCGCAACATAACAAACATTCCCGCACGTAAGCGGTCAAGTGCTTCTTTGGCACTTGTACTCTCATGATCAGTTCGAATTCCAACAGCAAGATAATTATTTAAATCCGCGCTAGTTAAACCCGCCCCGTGGCCATCAATTCTGCCACCTTCTCGTTTTGCATCGATAATTTTTGTTAAAATATCTGCGCTACCTTTTGCAACGGATGGAAAGTCCATTACTTCTGCGAGACCGATTACTTTTTCGTGTTTATAAAGTGGATGGAGATGTTTTGCATGAAGTGTTTCGCCGTTATGTTCACCTTCTGTTGCTGGTACGGATGATGGTAGCATGACGAACATATCGAGTGGGGCGCCTTTTGCATCTTCAAGCATAAATTCTATCCCTTTTTCTCCGGCAACATTGGCGATTTCATGTGGATCTGTAATGATTGTAGTTACGCCATTTGGAAGTAACACCCGGGCAAACTCAGAAGGGGTTACCATCGCGCTTTCAACATGGACGTGCGCATCAATAAAGCCCGGTGAGATAAATTCTCCAGCGGCATCAATTATTTGATCTGCATCCGGAAAATGACCAATCCCAGCAATATAACCATTTTTAATTGCAATATCGCCTTCCATAATTTCACCTGAAAACACATTTACTATTCGTCCATTTTTTATAACTAAATCTGCTTTTGCACGGCCATCACTTACTGCGACCCGTTCTTGCAGTTGCTTTAAATTCTCCACCGATTTTTCGCCTCCGTTAATTATGCTTCAAAAAAACCTTCATCAAGTAAATAACCTTCTGCAGCTTCTAAAGTTGGGAAAACCGCTTCTAGATTTTCTCCTGTATAAATAACCCACATTTTATTTTCATAGACTAAAGAAAGCTTTTCGCCCTCATTATCTTGGTATATTTTTGTAAAACCTTCTTTAAACCCATCTTCATCTTTATCCATAAACTCTTTCGCTTCAAGTAACAACACGCGAATTTCATTTTGAGAGTAGTCTTTTACATTGACGTAACCTTGCTTATCTAGCGGTTCTACTTCTAAAAACGGCGCATAAACAAACGCGTTACCATTAGGATGAAGATGTTTGACGATGATTTTTTTATCCCTTTTACTCGCTGGATAATGTACGTTCACGCGCCCCATAGAAATTTCATGCAGTTCAAAACCATCGATTGATTCTATTAGCGCTTTTTTCTCTTCAAAATTTAACATAATATATTTTTGCCTCCAAATTAATTTTCTTTTAAAATATCCGTCACAAGCGCCGGCAACCAGACTTTTATATCTTCAAAAGTAAAGCCAGCTTCTGTTGCTTTTGCATTATCCATGTAATAAGTTTTATTGATGCTAAACGGCGAATCATCCACATCATCTGTTACTTCTTCAACGAGTGCCACTTCACCTGTTTTCGCTTCAAGCATTTTGATAAAAGCATTTAACGAATATGTACCGTTAGAGCTAGCATTAATTGGTCCAGTAAGGTCTGAATCCACCCCTACCCATTCTAAAAAATGAGCTGCTTCATCTGAAGTAATAAAACTTATTTCCGCCTGCGCATTACTAATACCAATTTCTTCATGGTTTTTAATATGCTCCAAATGAAAATGTAGACGTTTCGTATAATCATCGAGTCCAAGGACAATCGGAAAACGAACTGCTACCACTGGAAAAGAGGCTTTTTGAAAAAACACAGCTTCAGCAAGGCGTTTTCCTTCCCCGTAATCAAAATCATCTTTGTCACCAATAACAATTTCATAATGTTTTGGATTAAAATCATCTTCCACCAACGCGCGACCTTTTTGACTATAAACGGACAGAGAAGATGTATATATGTATCGTTTTACTTTGCCTTTAAATGCATCTACTGCATAAAGAGCTTCTCGCGGTGAGAAACAAATATTATCATAAATAACGTCCCATTCTTCTTTTGCTAATTGGAATAAGGCGTCTCTAGATTCGCGGTCTAGTACAACATGTTTTACAGAATCGCCAAAATCATCTTTTGTTTTTCCTCTAGTGCCAATTGTGACATCATGCCCAGCGGAAACAAGTCGTTCTACTAATTTCTTTCCAAAAAAACGCGTACCACCAAATACTAAAATTTTCATTTTGACTCCTCCTTAATTTACGAAAAACAGGAAGTTCGCGTTTTTTGGCGCTATCTTCCTGTTTTCTTACTTCATTCAATCATATAACCTTGGCCTTTTTTCGTCTTAATAAATTCATCTAAGCCGATTTCTGCTAGTTTTTTACGAATTCGTACAACGTTGACTGTAAGTGTATTATCATCGACAAAACTTTCATCTTCCCAAAGTGCACGCATAATTTCGTCACGACTTACAATACTACCTTTTTGTTTCATTAATTCATATAAAATCAAAAATTCGTTTTTCGTTAATTCAATTTTATCTTCTAAATGGGTAAGTGTATTAGTATCAATGTGTAAAAATACATTATTATGTTCCATTACGTTCGCTTCTTCTAAATCCGCATACGAATATGTCCGTCTTAAAAGTGCATTGATCCGAGCCATTAAAACATCCAAATCTACTGGCTTTTCAATATAATAATCTGCTCCCATGTTCATTCCCATGATTTGATCCATTCGCGAGTTACGTGATGATAAGAAAATAATAGGTACATTCGAAACTTCGCGAATTTGATTACACCAGTAGAACCCATCAAAAAATGGAAGATTCACATCTAAAATAACCAATTGGGGCTCAAATGATAAAAACTCTTGCAAAATATTATTGAAATCATCAACAACCCCTATTTCAAATCCCCATTTACTTAAATGTTTTCTAATAGTATCACGAATTACCTCATCATCTTCTACGATATATACCTTAACCATTTCTTGTACCTCCTCGGCAGAACTCTCTTTTCATTTTAGCTGAATTAAACACAAAAGCCAATTACTTTTTATCTGCCATAACGATTTTAATAAAAGAATTAATACATAAAAAGTAATAAGCAGCATAACAAATAATGTAAATACCTGTTCCAATTAAAACAGGATATTTGATATTATCCATTAAATTAATCGAAATTCCCCATAATGCAGCCATTGAATGGGCAATTCCAAAAAATAACGGAATGGCAAAAATTGGCCAAACTTGTTTGGAAATAATCCTTCGTACTTCTTTTTCGGTAACACCTAATTTAAATAATATATCAAACTTAGACTTCTCAGAAACAGCATCTGTTACAAGTTTAAAATAAATAATACTTCCTGTCGCTAAGAAAAATACAATACCGATGAAAATCCCAATAAATAATAGCGAACCTACTAGCGTGGAAATCAAGTGATAATTCGTATAATAGGACGAAACATTTTCAGAAAAAAGAGAAGGTTCCCCGTCCACGATAGTCTGTACTTTCTTATCTAATTCTTCACTGTGATTGGGATTCGTAATATCAAACATTGCCACTATTTCTGGTGCGAATAGCCTTTCCAAATCATCATAATATTCATCTGATACAACGAGCGTCTCATAAGAAATACCCGTATTGAAAATCGAATTCTCTCGAAAATCAACTACTTTTATTGGTGGCATTTTTTTCGCTAAAGACTCATTCGACTGGACTACCATTTTTCTTGATAGCCACTTATCTTGAATCTCTTGTCTTGCATAATACGTATTTTTTCCAAGTAAGATGGCGTCTCCATAAGAAAGCTTTTTCGGCTTCTCAAAATCACTTTGCTGTTTGGCGCCAATGCGGTTATATTCGGATTCTGCTACGACCGTATGAATCATGTTATCCATCCGCGTTTTATATTTAGGAATATCTTTATATTCTAGCGTAGCACTAACCATTTCCGCTTGCATCAAACTTTTTAATTTGTGATCTTGGTCATTTTGTATCGTTTGAATAATTTCTCGTTCATCTTTAGCCGAAATATCAAGCACTTGGTAACTAGAAGGGTTTTCTGCTGAAATGTCATTAATTGTTCGAACATAAAAACTACTCATCGATCCAATAATCGTTAATGTCGTCGCGCTTAATACTGCAATCATCGCAATCGTTCCTGCATTTTTCTTTAACCTAAAGCGAAGGGAGGTAACACCAATCATGTTTGTTCCGTTATAAAAGAAACGTTTATTACTATATAACTTCCGAATCACATACGGCGTGCCAAACCTCACCATAAGCCACGTCCCTAAAATAACAGAACATAAAATAACTAAAATTACATCAAAAAAATCATATGTTAGCCAAATTGGTGATACTTCAATATTACTTGTTGCCAAATAATAACCAAAAATAATAAGAGCAAGTCCAATTAACATAAGAAAAATAGAACCCTTAGCCAATTTCTCTTCTTTTTGATCATTTTTAAACAATTGGCTTAAATTATATCTTAATACAATATAAACAGCATAAAAAGAAGTGAACAGCATGATACAAAAAAAGACAAGCCCAGTATCAAGAACTGCTTTAAATGAAATAATAAATTCAGCATCAATCGCGAGTCCAACAATCCAAAACAAAATCATCGCGAAAAACTTTGAAGAAAATATGCCAATTAAAATACCAAATAAGGTCGCAAGCATGTATAACAAAGCATTTTCATAAAATAAAACTAAAACTACTTGCGACTTACGTAAACCAAGTAATGAATAAAGTCCGATTTCTCGTTTTCTTCTTTTAAGAAAGAAGCTATTAGAATAAAATATGAAAAAGAAAATAAATAATATCAACATTAAACTTGCCGATGAAAACATTGCTGGCCCAAATAATTCCCATCGTTTAAACACCTTGTCTATGAGCGGATTATAAGACAGTGAGACAAAAGTAAAAAATACTAATACACACACAATAAGCGAAACAAAATAGACGATATATTGATTAAAATTCTTTCGCATATTGGTCAGCGCGATTTTAAATAACATTATTTTCGCCACCTCCAAGAAGTGCCAACACATCTAACACCTTTTGGAAAAATTGTTTTCTTGAACTTGTTCCTCGGTATATTTCTGTAAAAATTTCGCCGTCTTTAATGAACATAATCCGTTCGCAGTAACTCGCCGCAAAAGCATCATGAGTTACCATCAAAATGGTAGAATCTCGAACACTTTTAGCTTGAGAGAGACCTTCTAACAAGTTAGTTGCCGCTTTAGAATCAAGAGCTCCAGTTGGTTCATCAGCAAAGATTAATGTTGGTTCGGTAATCATTGCGCGACAAACCGCCGTTCTTTGTTTTTGCCCACCTGAAATATCTGTCGGGTATTTATTCCGTAAATCATAAATGCCAAACTGACGTGCAATAATTTCAAAACGTTCATCAATTTCTGCTTGCTTTACTCGAGCTAAGGCCAGAGGTAGCACAATATTATCTTTAACTGTCATTGTATCTAATAAATTATAATCTTGAAAAATAAATCCTAGTTGATCTCTACGAAACACTGCTAAATCTTTCCCTTTCATTTTAGACAGCTGTTTTCCGCCAATTTCTATTTCTCCAGAAGTTGGCTTATCTATAGAAGATAAAACATTAAGTAATGTAGATTTCCCTGCACCTGATGGACCCATAATACCTACAAATGAGCCTCTTTGTATTTCTAAACTAATACTTCCTAACGCAGAAAACAAATTTCCTTTTGAACCATATACTTTTCTGACTTTAAGCGCCTTTAGCACTGTATCCATTGTTTTCCTCCCGTTACACGATTATTTGCTTATTTTACCCTATAATGAAGCAAGATACCATGGTCTATAGATGTATTTATCAAAAAATCATCTCCCTATTTTAAGAAAACAGAAAAATGATTCTTGTTATTATTTTTTTTCAATGAATATTTCTTCCCCAACTGTATTATCATCTGTATACGTTTCTTGCATGGACTGGATAATTGCTCTTAATTCTTCTAAACTAACAGACACATCTGCCGCAACAATATCCCAAGCAACTTCTTCCCGTCCGTTAATCGATGTCATAATCTTTAATCTTCCCTGAGAAAAAAGAATTACTGCTGGCTTAATTAGTTCTGTCCCTTTAATTTCATTCCACGGCTTAAAATCGCCACGATAAGCAAGCCCACGTTCTGTTAACTCTACAGTGGGTGCGATATTGATTAAACGCAGTAATGGCCGTAAAACACAAAGACCAATAAATACAAGTAAAATCACTTCTTCTGTACCTGTAACGCCTTTTATATGACTAAAAATTACATATAACAATAATCCGGTAGCAATCCAAAGTAAACAACTTGAAAAAATAAGGCGTCGGTTTACGCCAAATTCGATTTTTTCTGTTTTATTCGCTTGATTTAGCTCATTTTCTATCATTTTCTTCCTCCAGTTTACTTCTCTCTTATTTCTATTGTACTAGAAATATACTACAATGGAAAGAAAGCATTCTATCGTTTAAAAACTGCTATCAAAATGGATTATTTACAGTTGACGTTTCTAGCATTTGTGATATAATTTCTTTAATGCTTTTAAGTAGTAAAATATAAGAAATAATAAAGGAGGAGAACATCATCGATCAAGTTATCTTAATTGGCTTCATGGGAGCTGGAAAAACAACAGTCGGCAATATACTCGCGAAATTAGCTGATTTGCCTTATATTGATATTGACGAAGTAGTTACTCGCGAACAAGGAATGAGTGTATCTGAAATTTTTGCGAAGTATGGTGAACAAGAATTCCGCCGACTAGAACACGAAAAATTAAAAGAACTAGCTAATACCAAAGCCGTTATTGCAACAGGCGGTGGCATTGTTCTAAATCCTGAAAATAGAAAAGTCTTAAAAAATACATATCCAGTTATTTATTTAGAAACCGATCCGGAAGTATTTATGAACCGCTTAAAAGGTGATACAACACGCCCGCTAGTTCAACAAAAGACACCTGAAGAAATCCGAGCAATTTTCGAACCGAGAATTGCCCATTATCAAGATTCCGCAGACTTCATTGTCAACACGGACAACCGTAATCAACACGAAGTCGCTAAAGCCATTTTAGCCATGCTAGATAAGTAAAAAAGAGCGCTAATAATATTAGCGCTCTTTTTTTATTCCGTGCAGTGTCGACACCACATATCGGGTAAAACAGAAGTATAATCTCTTGTAAATGTTAATAAGTCATAAAACATACTATCTGCGTAACCTGCATCGATATTTTCGATTTTATTTAATTCTATTTCGCGATGGAGTGCTTCGAGTGCGGCATCACGAAGAGCGGGCAATACATAGCCAGTTATCTTAATTTGTGCTAACGCAGCCGATACAGTTATCCGGTCCGACTCTCTAAGAGCGCTACCATATTCCGCTAAAAGTTGTTGTAAACGGTCTACCCCGTCGTCTTTGGCTGGTATATAAGTGGAATGTTTGACTGTTTCCATCATGTATTTCGGAAAAGCTGCTAAATTAAGTCCTTGGTCACTTTTATCACTAAAATATTCTTCTAAACGATGAAGTACCTCCATTCCATCGGCATATCCAAAAGGACTATAAGCATCGTTTTTGTCTAAATAGTAACTTGCTTTAAAATGTTCTTTAAAATGGGGATGGGTTGTCTCTAAGTCAAGAGCAGCATCTGGGCGGTCAATATACATTGTAATAGCCATTTTATAAGTTCCTCCATTCATGTGAAATCTGTTACATACATCTTACCAAATTCGCACGGTTATGGAAAGCAAAAAAATATTATGACAATTTAGCGACAATTTCTTGTGCCCTCAGCCCTTAATTCGTGTTTTATTTAACTTTTTAGTGCTGAAACAGTAAAATTTATCGATTCTAATATTTGAAAAGTTAAAAATAACACCTTTGACCATATTTTTATTTCGTGGTTAAATAATAATTGGACTTGATTTTCGTAAATCACGTCTGTTAATTTGACTTAGTCAACCACACACACTCGAAAAGCAAAAACCGCCATTTATCCCATTTTGGCGGTTTTTGTATGTTTATTTTAAGGTTAAAACGGTCACAGCTTCAATATGTGTCGTCATCGGAAACATATCTACTGGTTGCACTTTCTTCGCTTCATAACCGCCTTCTGTTAATATCTTCATATCTCGAGCAAGCGTCCCTGGATTACAAGAAACATATACTACTTTCTTTGGTTTCATTGCAAGAATTGTTTCAAGTAGTGTTTCATCACAACCTTTTCTCGGTGGGTCTACTACTAAAACATCCGCTACAATCCCGTTCTTATACCACTGTGGAATAACTTCTTCGGCTTTACCTGTTTCAAAGGTTGTATTCGTTAGATTGTTTAATTCAGCATTCGCACGGGCATCTTGAATAGCTTGGTCAACAATTTCAACACCGTAAACATGTTTGGCTTTTTTCGCAAGACAAAGTGAGATCGAGCCAATCCCGCAATATGCATCAATCACGGTTTCTTCTCCCGTTAACTCGGCGGAATCAATAGCTTGTTGATATAAAATCTCTGTTTGCAAAGGATTTACTTGATAAAAAGAACGTGCCGAAATAGCGAATCTAATACCATGAATTGTATCTTCAATAATATCACTTCCCCAAAGTGTTTTCGTACGATCACCGAAAATCACATTTGTTTTTTGTGGGTTAATATTTTGAACGATGGACGTTACTTCTAGTTGATTCGTTAAGTCTTGAATAATTTCCGCTTTAAAAGGAAGGCGCTCTTTCGTTGTTACAAGGACAATCATTAATTGACCTGTAGTGTGCGCAAACCTAGTCATAATATGGCGAATATCACCTTTACCTGTTTTTTCATCGTAAGGTTCTGTCCCATATTTTGCCAAGATTTCTCTTGTTTTTTGAACGGCAACATCCCCTTTTTCATTGTGAATTAGACATGTCGACATATCAATAATATCATGGCTTCTTTTTTGATAAAAACCGGCTGTTAATTTTCCGTTCACAAAGCCAACTGGAACTTGTGATTTATTACGATAGCGCCACGGGTTTTCCATACCAAGCGTGTCTGGTACTTCTACATTTAACTTACCAATGCGTTTCATTGTTTCTTCTACTTGGTTTCGTTTAAAAGCTAGTTGTCCATCGTAGCTCAAATGTTGTAAGCTACAGCCACCACATTTTGAATAAACGGCACAAGGTGGTTCAACACGTTCAGCACTAACAACTTCAATATTTTCCATCCGCGCAAAGCCGTAATTTTTATTTAATTTAGTAATTTTTGCAGTTATCTTTTCTCCTGGTAATGCATTTGGAATGAAAAGCGGATAGCCATCAATCTTACCTACACCACTGCCGTCATGTGTTAAATCTTCAATAGTTAGTTCTACGGATTGGTTCTTTTTTAAAAGGGATGCTTCCAAAGTCCCTTGCCCCTCTCTTTGCTTTACTTAATAATGTATTCGATGCCGATTGGTTCTGTGATAGTTGCTTCTTTTTGGTCTTTAAATATAAGCATCGTATTTTTTTGTAAAGTAAAATCATAAACAAATGATTTTGGATAAATCGTTACGTTTTTTTGAGTACTTAAATTTTTTGTATTGTCATTTATAGTTATTTCATCGGGAATTTTATTGCTAAAAATAGCTGCAGCAACTTCTGCGTCCTTACTTGAATAAGTTGTTTCAAGTGTTAATTTAATATCGCTTTTTTTAGTTGATTCTGCTTTTATAGCTTTTTGACCTGTTTCGATTGTTCGTTCGCCGCTTTTAATTTCGTAATTAGCAAGCTTTTTTTGGACGGTCGTTGTTGGATAACGATATTTTGTATTAGTAATATATTCCGAAACTTTTTTCGCTTCAATGCGAAGACGATATGCCTTCATTCCGTCATAACGACTATTAGAAGCTGCTAATTTATTTAAAATTTCTGGATTAGTTGTTGCTATGATTAAATCGCCGTTTTTAGCGATTGTTGCTTCAGTACTTGGAGATGGGATAGATAGAAATACATTATCCTCTAAGGGAATTTGCATTTGGTCGTTTATCCACACTTTATTACTTTCAATTAATTCTGATTTACTGACTGTCGGCGCTTGTTCTTCGGCATCAACTTGCCAAAAGAAAAATATAGCCGCTGCGATAGCAATGATAAGGATAACAATTACCATAATGAATTTTTTTAATACATATCCACTCGTCATATCGCATTCACCTCATTTCTTGTCAAGATACCTATTATACTTGTTTTGCGCAAATAAGACAAATATCTAACAATAATTACATCCTTTTTACTATGTTGCAGTTAGGACATTTAGGCTAAAGAAAAAAACTACCAAGCTGGGCAGTTTTTAGCTATTTTCTTTTATAAATAAATCGGTTGCTGGAATATCATCTACACTCGCAAAAAATTCGATATGCTGTTTTAAGTTGCGGAATTCCATCGGGGTTTCGCCGCCAAGTTCTCCGTCAAGGTTAATAAGCATCTTGTCTTCAGAGTGTACACTTACTTTTTCTGATTTTACATAAATAACGTTTGGTTCTTTAATATGATCTCCTCTAAGCGCCAGAGTAACTAAGCGAATAAATTCTGCTAAATTCACTTTTTTGACGATGATGAGAGAAAACTTACCATCATCTAACTTGGCATCAGGAGCAATTTTTTCAAAGCCTCCAATAGAATTGGTTAAACCTAAAAGAAAAAACATTACTTCCCCTTCAAAGACACCTTGATCATATTCTACTTTTACTTTGGTAGCTTTTAAGGAAGGGAGCATTTCAATTCCTTTTAAGTAATAAGCTAATTGTCCAAGCATTGTTTTTAATCTGCTTGGGACGTCGTACGTGAGCTCTGTAAGCCTACCTCCACCACCAATATTAATAAAATAAGTATCATTTGCTTTACCTATATCCATTGCTACACTTTGACCAGCTGCTATAATCTTCGTTGCTTTTATCACGTCTCTAGGAACATGTAAGGCTCTTGCAAAATCGTTGGTTGTCCCGGTTGGAATAATCCCTACTTTTGGTCGATAAGGTTGTTCTGCAATCCCATTAATAACTTCATTAATGGTACCATCTCCGCCCGCTGCAACGACTAAATCATATCGATCTCTTACAGCTTCTTCTGCTGCGTGCTTGGCGTCACCTGGCTCTGCAGTTGTGGCATGTGCAGATGTTACATAACCTGCTTGCTCTAATATCGAAAGGACATCTGCGAGATTTTTCTTGATAATCTCTCTTCCAGATGTAGGATTATAAATAACTCGAGCGTGTTTTTGCATTATGTTCGTCCTCTCCTTCACTCAAACAGCGTTGTTCAAAAGAAAAGCGCGTTTTGACACATGATAGTAACATTATAGCAAATTTCGCTATAAATTCCTAATAAATAAAGCAGTGAAGCGAAATGCCTCACTGCCTAAAAATTAACGTTTGTTCATTTCTTCTAGTAAAATTTTATTAACCATTGGTGGGTTTGCTTGGCCTTTTGTTGCTTTCATAACTTGGCCTACAAGGAAACCAACTGCACGATCTTTCCCATTTTTGTAATCGATAATAGATTGTTCGTTGTTATCTAAAATTTCTCCAATGATAGTACGTAAAGCTCCTTCATCGGAAATTTGAACAAGTCCTTTATCTTTTACAACTTGCTCTGCATCGCCACCGTTTTGTGCTAATTCACGGAAAACTTTTTTGGCGATTTTAGAGGAAATAGTTCCAGCTTCGATTAATTTAATCATTCCTGCTAAATTTTCTGGTGTTAATCCTGTGTCGTGAAGTTCTTTTTGTTCTGCATTTAAGTAAGCAGAAACTTCACCCATCAGCCAGTTAGATGCTTGTTTAGCGTCTGCTCCAGCTGCAAGAGTTGCTTCAAAGAAATCAGACATTTCTTTTGTAAGCGTAAGAACCATCGCATCGTATGCTGGTAAACCAAGATCATTGATATAACGGATTTGACGTTTATCTGGAAGTTCTGGAATTTCAGCACGAATACGTTCTTTCCAAGCATCATCAATAAATAAATCTACTAAGTCTGGCTCTGGGAAATAACGATAATCATCCGAACCTTCTTTGATACGCATCAAGGAAGTTTTACCCGTTGCTTCTTCAAAACGACGTGTTTCTTGTTCGATAATACCGCCGGACTTAAGTACTTCTGCTTGGCGTTTTTCTTCGTATTCGATACCTTTACGCACGTTGTTAAAGGAGTTTAGGTTTTTAAGTTCTGTTTTTACGCCAAATTCTTCTTGCCCGATTGGACGGATAGAAATGTTGGCGTCACAGCGCATCGAACCTTCTTCCATTTTCACATCGGATACGCCAGTGTATTGAATGATAGATTTTAATTTTTCTAAGTAAGCGTATGCCTCTTCAGCAGAACGAATATCTGGTTCAGAAACGATTTCGATAAGTGGTGTTCCTTGACGGTTAATATCCACTAAAGAATAACCATGCGATGTATGCGTGTTTTTCCCTGCATCTTCTTCTAAATGAAGACGAGTGATACCGATTTTTTTCTTTTTGCCCCCAACTTCGATTTCAATCCAGCCATGTTCGCCAATTGGTTTATCGAATTGAGAAATTTGGTATGCTTTCGGATTATCAGGATAAAAATAGTTTTTACGGTCAAATTTTGTATGCTCAGCAATTTCGCAGTTAATCGCCATTGCAGCTTTCATACCATATTCGACAGCACGTTTATTTAAAACTGGTAAAACACCTGGCATTCCTAAGTCTACCACGGTTGTATTTGTATTTGGTTCTGCTCCAAAATGAGCTGGCGCAGAAGAAAATATTTTTGAATTGGTTTTTAACTCTACGTGAACCTCAAGTCCAATAACTGTTTCAAAATTCATTGCTACGCCTCCTATAAGTTTGGTTTTTCTTTATGGAATGTTGTTTCTTGTTCAAATGCGTGCGCTACTTTGTATAGTAATGATTCTTCAAAGTAGTTACCGATAATTTGTAATCCTACCGGTAATCCTTCTGAAAATCCACAAGGAACAGAAATAGCTGGTACGCCTGCTAAGTTAATTGGAACAGTTAAAATATCATTGGAATACATTGTAATTGGATCATTAATCATTCCGTCAATTTTAAATGCAGTTGTCGGGGAACTTGGGCCAATAATGACATCATAATTTTTAAACACATCAACGAAGTCTTGTTTAATTAACGTACGTGCTTGTTGTGCTTTTTTGTAGTAAGCATCGTAATAACCAGAACTTAATGCGTATGTTCCAAGCATAATACGACGTTTTACTTCATCACCAAAACCTTCAGAACGTGTTTTTGTATAAAGTTCTTCTAAAGTAGTCGCGTTTGGAGAACGGTATCCGTAACGAACGCCGTCAAAACGAGAAAGGTTAGAAGAAGCTTCACTGGATGCTAAAATGTAATAACTTGCTACACCGTATTCAGAATGAGGTAAAGAAACTTCATCCCAAGTAGCGCCAAGTTTTTCGAGTGTTTTAAGTGCATCTAACACAGCTTGTTTGACACCAGGATCCACACCTTCACCAAGGTATTCTTTTGGAACACCGATGCGTAAGCCTTTAATATCACCTGTTAAGCTATCTGAGAAACGTTCTACTGGTTGGTTAATCGATGTAGAATCATTTGCATCTAAACCAGAAATCGCTTCTAATAAATAAGCGTTATCTTCTACATTTTTTGTAATTGGGCCGATTTGGTCTAAAGAAGACGCAAAGGCAATTAAACCAAAACGAGATACACGGCCATATGTAGGTTTCATTCCGACTACCCCACAAAAAGCTGCTGGTTGGCGAATCGATCCACCAGTGTCACTACCAAGCGAAAACAATACTTCGCCTGCTGCAACTGCGGATGCGCTACCACCTGAAGAGCCACCAGGAACTCTTGATAAATCCCATGGGTTATGTGTTTTATGGAAGTAAGATGTTTCTGTAGAAGAACCCATCGCGAATTCATCCATATTTAATTTTCCGATATTAATCGTTTGCGCGTTTTTTAATTTAGAAACAACCGTCGCATCATAAATTGGATCGAAGTTTTCTAAAATTTTGCTTGCTGCTGTTGTACGTAAGTTTTTAGTTACGATATTATCTTTAATACCGATAGGAAGACCAGCCAGCATATTGTTTGGATCAATTCCTGCATCACCAAGCTCTTCTGCTACACCAAGAGCTGTTTCTTTGTTTAAAGTAATAAATGAACCGACTTTATCCTCTACTGCTTCAATACGGTTAAATGATTCTGTTACTAAATCAAAAGGTGTGATTTCTTTTTTTACTAATTTATCATGTAATTCTTTTACTGAAAAATCAAATAAGCCCAAAATATTTTCCCTCCTTAGCGTGTTTATTGTTCCATTATTGTTGGTACTTTGAACATGCCGTCTTGTTGATCCGGCGCATTTTTCAGTACTTCTTTACGATCAAGGCCTTTCGTTGCTACGTCTTCACGTAACACATTCGATACATCGATTGCATGGCTTGTTGGCTCTACATTGTTTGTATCTAGTGTATTTAATTGCTCCACTAGCTCAATAATTTTACCAAGCTGACCAGCAAAAGCAGTTGCTTCTGTTTCTGATACTTCTAGTTTGGCAAGATTTGCTACTTTTTCTACTGTTTCTTTGGATATATTTGACAAAATGCCATCCTCCTTTTTAGTGGTACTTTCTATGCGGTAGTGCTTCCCGCCTTGCTAAATGGGAAGAACTGTCCTCTCCTGCATAATTATACAACAGGAAAGAACAATTCGCATTGTTTTTTATTAATCATAAATGTGAGCAGTAGCTGCGTCTTCATTTGCTTTTCTAGTAATTAATGCAGCTGGACCGTCTGATGTAGAAATATTGACTTGTAAATCAGCTGTTTTAGGAATATGTTGTCCTACTAAATCTGTTACATATTGTGTAAAGCCAATAATTTCCGCTTGCCCATAAAATTGCAATGGAATATCAATACTAAGTTCTGCTAATTGCCCGTCTTCATATCTAGCGCGACCAACTACACCTGTAAAGTTCGGGTAGTAATCTTCAATAGCTTTTTTGAAGTTCAGGAAATTATCATTGTCAGTTTTGTGATCTTTTGCAGATTCAGTGGAAGGTAAAACGTAATTTTTTTCTTCCACGTCTTTCCAACTGGATAAGCTGTCACCGTTTGCTGTTGCATAAGTAAGAAAATTACCTGGAGCTACAGCATCACGTGGACCTTGTTTATAAATAGCAATCGTAACTGGAACATTTTCTAACCCTTTTGTTTGGCGAATTCGGTTCAATACAGTACCAGACATTTCTTTACCTTGTGCTAGTAAATCGCTGTCACTGATTTCTTGTTCAAAAGTGTCGCCATATTGTTCTTTTTGATAGTAATCAACTGAATTCATTGCCAGCGCGATTGAAATCCCACCAAGCGCTACAGTATCTTTATCTGTTTGTTTTAAATAATCTTGTTCTAAAATGTGAGCTAAATAAATTGGCTTACGATCTTTTCCGTCGCCATTACTTTCTGGATTTAAACCATTAGGATTTTTTTCACTTTTCCGGTCTAACCATTTTTCTAGTGTTTCCTTGTCCAAATACTGCCCCTCTTGGAAAAGATAATTGTCTGGCGAATATTTATTTTGGGAAACTCGCATTAAACCAGATTCTAACTCGTTAATATCATATCTTGAGTAAATATTCGATACTACAAGTCCACGAGATTTACTTGCTTTGTACGGTAATACCGTTTTGTAATAATTGGATGAAATTTGATTTTTTGTCATGATGCCCGTTTCTGCTTTTTTATCATCTTTTTGTACCACTTTATCGTTTGAGTCGAGTTTCGGGGCACAGCCAGAGAGAATAAGCGTTAAACCGAGCGCTGCAATTATGAGTTTTTTCATTCGTTTAATCCACCTTCGTCTGGTAAGTACTCTATTAAGTCTTCTTCGGACCAAATAGGAATTGCTAGTTCTTCAGCTTTGGCTAGTTTAGAACCAGCATCACTGCCAGCTACAACAACATCCGTTTTCTTACTGACGCTTCCAGAAACATTTCCCCCGAGTGATTCGATTAATGCTTTTGCATCGTTTCGTGTTAATTTTTCCAGTTTTCCAGTTAAAACAACTGTTTTCCCTGCAAAAACAAGCTCCTCTTCGGACATGTTTTCTAGTTTTGGCCCTGTATAGGTCATATTGACGCCAGCCCTTTTTAGTTCTTCCAGTAAATCATGTACTTCTTCATTCGCAAAATAAGTCACAATGCTATCTGCCATTTTTTCCCCAATGTCATTAATACTTGTCAGTGTTTCTTTGTCTGCTATTTTCAAATTATCCATTGTTTCAAAATGAACTGCAAGCGATTTGGCTGCTTTAGCACCAACATGGCGGATTCCCAAACCAAAAAGTAATTTTTCAAGCGAATTTTGTTTACTTGCTTCGATGGATGCCAGTAAATTGGTTACTGATTTCTCACCCATTCTTTCTAATTCTAACAGTTTCTCTTTCGAAAGGAAAAACAAATCTGCAACATCTTTAATTAAATGCATTGAAAATAGCTGAATAATAACTTTTTCTCCAAGGCCATCGATATTCATCGCATTTCTTGAAACAAAATGGATAAGCCCCTCTTTAATTTGAGCTGGACACTTAGGATTAATACATCTTAGTGCTACTTCTTCTTCTAAGCGAACAAGTTCACTATCACAGGTTGGACAGTTTTTTGGCATACGGAAAGGTTCTTCACTACCGTTACGTTCTTCGGTAATGCTCTTAATCACTTCAGGAATAATATCGCCTGCTTTTTTAATTAAAACGGTATCGCCAATGCGAATATCTTTTTCTGTAATTAAGTCTTCGTTATGAAGTGACGCACGGCTAACTGTAGTTCCTGCAACTCTTACTGGTTCTAACACCGCTGTGGGAGTTATTACGCCAGTTCTGCCAACGTTTAATTCAATATCCAGCAGTTTAGTTGGTACTTCTTCTGCAGGAAATTTATAAGCAATTGACCATCGTGGTGATTTAACTGTTGTCCCCATTTGGCGTTGTTGTTCTAAATTATTTAATTTTAAAACGATACCATCAATATCGTAAGCTAAACCAGCTCGTTTTTCCGTCCACTCGTCAATGTAAGCATATACTTCCTCTAAATTACTGCAAAGTCTACGCTCTTTATTGACTTTAAGGCCTAGTGTTTCAAGCATATCTAAGCCCGCGCTATGTGTTTCAACACCCATTTCACCAAAATCAGCTACTGCATAAAGGAAAATATCAAGGTTTCTAGATGCAGCAATTTTTGTATCTAATTGACGAAGTGAGCCAGCCGCTGCATTTCGCGGATTTGCAAATAACATCTGGCCTTCTTCTTCGCGTATTTCATTTAATTTTTGGAAGGAACGTTTTGGCATAAAAGCTTCACCGCGGACTTCAATGGAATAAGCTTTTTTCAGTTTCATTGGGATAGAACGAATCGTGCGTAAATTAGCAGTAATGTCTTCACCAACTGTTCCATCACCTCGCGTAGCACCTTGTTTATACTTACCATTTTCGTATTGAAGTGATACGGCTAGCCCGTCAATTTTCAGTTCGCACATATAACTAATATCATCACCAACTTTATCGCGGATACGGCGGTCAAAATCAGCCAAGTCATCACGATTAAATGCATTGGCCAAGCTTAACATTGGTGTGTCATGTTCTACTTTTTTAAAACCTTCTAAAACTTCTCCGCCTACTCGTTTCGACGGGGATTCAGGTGTAACCCATTCTGGATGCGCTTCTTCTATTTTAAGTAGTTCTTGCATCTTTTGATCGTATTCGGCATCTTCTACTGTTGGATTATCAATTACATAATAATCATAGCTGTATTGATCAAGTATGTTTATTAGTTCTTCATACCGTTTTTTATCAGCCATTTCTTCACCTGCTTTTTCCAAATTTATACTTTTTCAATTGGCGCAAATTCTGCGAGCAATCGTTTGACTCCAGTTGGGCTTGGGAATGCAATATCAAGTTCCATTCCGCTACCTTCGCCTTTGACACTTACGACTGTTCCTACGCCCCATTTCTTATGACTAGCTTTATCGCCGACTGTCCAACCGAGTGTTTCCGCTCCAGAAGATTTATAGGCAGTAGTTGCTTTTTGCGGCATGCGCGGTTTGGCATACGGTTTATCAGCTGTTAATTTATTTGCATTACCTAATTCTAGTAAGTCACGAGGAATTTCCCCAATAAAGCGAGATTCTTGGTTGGATGATGGACGACCATAAAGCATCCGGGAATACGCGCTCGTTAGGAAAAGTTCTTCTTCTGCACGAGTGATACCAACGTAAGCAAGGCGGCGTTCTTCTTCCATTTCTTCTTCTTCATAAATGGCTCTAGAATGTGGGAAAATTCCTTCTTCCATCCCAACTAAAAAGACAACTGGGAATTCTAGCCCTTTGGCAGAGTGAAGCGTCATCAGTGTCACCGCACCGTTTTGTTCTTCATTATCTTCTTCTAACTTATCGACGTCAGCAACCAGTGCTAAATCCGTTAAAAATGCGAGTAATGTTTTATCGTCATTTTCTTTTTCAAAGTTTTGTGTAACTGATAAAAACTCATCGATATTTTCTAAGCGAGTTTGAGCTTCAATAGTTCGTTCGTTTTTCAGCATTGCTCGGTAACCTGTTTTTTCGAGAATTTCTTCTACAAGTTCAGTTACAGATAGGAAATCTTGCATTTGGGTGAATCCGCGAACCAAATCATGGAAAGCAACTAAATCTTTGCTTATTTTAGCAGAAATCCCGGCTAATTCAATGCGATTAAGTACTTCAAACAAACTTAAATCGTAAGCTGCGGCAACATTGTTTAGTTTTTCTAATGTGCCTGGTCCAACTCCGCGTTTTGGTACGTTGATGATACGTGTCAGACTAATATCATCTTCATTATTACTAATAAGTCGTAAATAAGCCAAAATGTCTTTAATTTCTTTTCTGTCATAGAATTTCGTACCACCGACCATTGTGTAAGCCATATTTGACTTCATGAAATATTCTTCCATTACACGGGACTGGGCATTGGTTCTATAAAGAATCGCAAAATCAGAAAGAGGACGATTCGAATTATTTACTTCTTCTTGAATTTTCATAACGACGTAAGCCGCTTCTTCTTTCTCAGTTAACGCCTTGTGGTAAAAAATCTTCTTCCCTTCCGCATTACTAGTCCAAAGATTTTTTGGTTTACGATTGCCGTTATTTTCGATTACACGGTTCGCCGCTTCTAAAATACGTTTGGTCGAACGGTAATTCTCTTCTAGCAAAATGGTTTTGGCGCTCGGGTAATCTTTTTCGAAAGACATAATATTACTAATATCTGCCCCGCGCCAGCCGTAGATTGATTGGTCAGAGTCACCAACGACACATAAATTCTTAAATCTAGAGGCAAGTAGTTTTACAAGTAAGTACTGCGCGTGGTTGGTATCTTGGTACTCATCCACGTGAATGTATTGAAACTTGCGCTGATAGTATTCTAAAACATCTGGAACACGCTCAAATAATTGAATCGTCACCATAATTAAATCATCAAAATCGAGCGCTTGATTTTTCTTCAGTTTCTTTTCATATTTTTCATAGACTTCGCCGACCATTTTATCGTAGAAACCACTTGCTTCTTTTATATATTCGCTTGCAGTTATAAGTTCGTTTTTTGCATTGCTAATAGAAGCCAAAATACCTCGTGGCTCAAACTTCTTAGGGTCGACATTTTTTTCTTTTAAAATGCCTTTAATAACCGATAATTGGTCACTTCCATCTAAAATAGTAAAATTGCGTTCGTAGCCAATCCGGTCTATATCACGACGTAAAATTCTTACGCACATGGAGTGAAAAGTGGAAATCCAAATTGATTCCGCTTCTCCGCCCATTAAATTACCAATCCGGGATTTCATTTCACGCGCTGCTTTATTAGTAAACGTAATCGCTAAAATATTATAAGGATTTACGCCACGTTCTCTTACTAAATAAGCTATGCGATGGGTTAAAACACGTGTTTTACCACTCCCTGCACCAGCCATAATTAATAAAGGTCCTTCTGTACTTTCTACTGCTTTTCGTTGTTCTGGGTTTAATCCGTCAACTAATTCTTTTGCATTCAATTGCATTCTCCTATACACCACCATACAAACATTTGTTCTTATTTTATCATACTACACTTTATAATCAAACCGTTTTCTTCCTAAAAATAGTTGCGGTTTCTAGTGCTTTTTCTAAATCCTCATAAATAATATTGCCCACAATAATCGTATCCGCGTACTTCGCCATTTCAGCAGCTTGTTCTTTGGAACGGATTCCGCCACCATACCAAAACTCGGTGTCGCTTAAAACTTCACTTACTTTTCTTACTGCTTCTGGATCGCCGTACATCCCGCTATATTCGACATAAAAAATCGGCAGACGAAATATATTCTCTGCTAATCGCGCATAAGCAATAATATCTTCATTCGTTAAGTCTGTTTTCGCTTCTGTTAACTGGGCAACTTTTGCGTCTTTATTTAAAATAACATAACCTTCTGATGTGATTCGCTTCCAAGGAATAAAATCCCCTAGTTCCTTGATTAACTCTTTGTGTAAACCGTGCGTCCATTTACTATTTTCCGTATTTAATACAACAGGAATTAAAAAATGTTCTGCTTCCGGTAAAATCATGGATTCATCGCTTACTTCAAGGAAAATCGGCAAATCTGTTTCAGCTAATAATTCATACAGATTTTCGACTGCTTCTATTTCTAAATTATCTGTCCCACCAATGATAAATCCATCGGTTCCAGAATGAATGAGCTTTGTGACACTATTACGAGGTAAATTCTTTGCTGGGTCTAACTTGAATAAATGCTTCATATGCTCCTCCAATTCTCTATAATGGGATATCTTATTATAGCATTAGTTACATTTCATCGCACCCTTACAATAGGAAATTTTAACTTTTTTTAAGCTTTTTTTACGACTTCTTGTTGGGATAGCTTTTATTTTATGGTATGATGAGGAAAATTTGATTTTATTATGACTTCTAGAGTATTGACATAGAAAAAAGGAAATGGGGATATTATGCAAGAAAACAGAGAAGAATGGGGCTCAAAAGTCGGATTTATTTTAGCATCCGCTGGGTCCGCAATAGGAATTGGCGCGATTTGGAAATTGCCTTATGTGGCTGCAACTGCAGGAGGTGGCGCATTTTTCTTATTGTTTTTAGTTTTAACCTTACTTGTAGTCATGCCACTTTTGATTGCTGAGTTTGTTATTGGACGAGGTTCTGGTGGGGATGCGGTTCAAGCTTATAAAACGCTCGCACCTGGAACGAAATGGAACTTAATTGGAAAATTAGGCGTAGTTGGCGCAAGTATTTTATTTTCATTTTATAGTGTCGTTGGCGGTTGGATTATTACTTATTTAATTAAAACGCTCGCTGGTGGAATTGCCGGTGAAAACCAAGCGACTTTACTCCATGATTTTCAAGTGACGACAGCCAACCCATGGATTTCGGTTGGTGCGACAATTTTCTTTATTTTACTCAATGTGATCGTTATTAGCCGCGGAGTTGTCAGCGGAATTGAAAAAATGAGCAAGTTTATGATGCCCGCGCTTTTCATCTTATTTATAGTGTTAATTATCAGGTCCTTGACACTACCTGGTGCAATGGAAGGTGTCGCATTTTTCTTACGACCAGATTTTAGTCATTTTACTGCTCAAACAGTCCTTATTACACTTGGTCAGGCCTTCTTTTCACTCAGTGTGGGGATTTCAGTGATGGTTACGTATAGTTCTTATTTGAACAAATCGACTAGTTTACCGCAGTCAGCGATTTCAGTTTCGCTTATGAATGTGTTTGTTTCGTTACTTGCTGGGTTAGCTATTTTTCCAGCGGCATTTTCGTTTAACATTACGCCAGATGCAGGTCCGGGGTTATTGTTTGTTATTTTACCCTCGATATTTAATCAAATGCCGTTTGGTATGTTGTTCTTTATTATTTTCTTAATTTTATTCTTATTCGCCGCGCTAACGTCTAGCTTCTCCATGCTTGAAGCAACAGTTGCTCCGCTGATGAATGCGGGCGTTAATCGTAAAAAGGCGAGTCTCTGGATGGGGCTTGTGATTGTTTTAATGGCGATTCCAAGTGCACTTAGTTTCGGCGTTTGGAGCGATGTTCAGATTTTTGGACTAAGTATTTTTGATGCTGCCGATTATCTTGTGTCGAATATTATCTTGCCAGTTGGTGCTTTATTTATCGCTATTTTTGTTGGTTACCGATTACCTCGTGAATTACTTTTAAAAGAATTTACATCAAGCAGCCATTTTGGCAAAAAGGTTTTTATTATTTGGCTCTTTCTCATTAAATATATTGCACCAATTGCGATTATTTTTGTCTTTCTCTCAGCGACCGGTTTAATTGATTTTCTGTTTTAACAAAAAAAGCAATCCGCTAATTTCTTAGCGAGATTGCTTTTATTATATTGCCATCAGTACAATACTTGTCACACAAATCAGGATTCCACTTAGGCCAATCGCCGTTCCAATTGCTCGTTTTTCTCTAACATTAGCAAGCGTCGTGAAAATAAAACAAATAATAAAGACCCAGTGCCACAGTAAAGAAAAATCAAGCCCAGTTCCAGTGGAAATCATATTAATCACAAAATAAATAACTGCAAGAGCAAGAATAGAGATGATTACAATCTGATAGGTTTTACTATTAAACTTTTTCAATATTAATCCCTACCAATCTTATTCTGGCTTTGTCATTCTTGAAAATACGACATCGTACATATCATTGCCATAATGAAGTGAACGTTTTACACGTGAAATTGTTGCTGTACTTGCACCTGTCTCAGATTCAATCACATTATACGTTTTTCCATCATGAAGCATTTTTGCTACTTGGAAACGTTGAGCCATGGATTGTATTTCGTTCACAGTACAAACATCATCAAAAAAAGCATAACATTCTTCTAAATTCTCGAGCGTTAAAATCCCTTGGAAGAATTCATCCAATCCTTGTCCACGCAACTTCTCTATTTGCATATCTTTACCTCCAAATAATCTCATATATCCTACTTTCATATTTTAACGTACCAACGCGTAAAACACAAACGTTTCTCTTTACGAAATAAACAAAAAAAGTACTATCCAAGCAATTTGCTTAAAGATAGTACTTTTTATTATTCTGCCTTTGTTCCAATATCCATTCGGTAAAAGAAATTTGGATTATCTAGTTTTTGCATTTCTGGATACAGTAAAGTCCGGGCATCACTCATGGTTTCAGCTTCTTTTGCTAGTAATAAAACGCGGCCGCCACTTGAGACAAATTCCCCGTTTTCATTTTGTTTTGTTCCCGCATGATAAATGGCGACATCCTCTCTAATATCATTTAAGCCAGTGAGTTTATTTCCTTTTTCATAATGTTCTGGGTAACCGGCACTTGCTAAAACGACACCGAGCGTAATTCCTTCTTTTTTAAAGCGAACTTCTGGTTTTTCGTTGTTGAGTAAAGCTGCTATAAGTGCTGCAAAATCACTTTCTAAACGAGGCAATACGACTTGTGTTTCCGGATCACCAAATCGCGCGTTAAATTCAATTACTTTTGGCCCATCTGTCGTTAAAATAAGACCTGCATAAAGAATTCCGCGGAAGTAGCGATCTTCTTGCACCATTCCTTTTGCAGCGGGGCGAAGGATTTTTTCAACAGCTTCATTCACTACATCTTCTGAAATATGTGGTACTGGTGAATAAGCACCCATGCCACCAGTATTAGGTCCTTTATCGCCTTCATAAGCACGTTTATGATCTTGTGCAATCGCCATTGGATACACTTCTTCCCCGTTTACAAAAGCCATCAAGGAAAACTCTTCGCCAGCTAAAAAGTCCTCTATAACGACTTTGAGAGATGCGTCACCGAATTTTTCTTCTAACATCATATCTTTTAACGCAAGGACAGCTTCTTCCATCTCTAAAGCTACTGTGACACCTTTTCCAGCGGCTAGTCCGTCTGCTTTAATAACGATTGGTACACCGCGTTCATCCAAATATGCTTTAGCTTCCGCATAATCAGTGAAAGTTCTTGAGGCAGCAGTGGGAATGGCATATTTCTCCATAAATTGCTTGGCGAAGTCTTTACTACCTTCAATTAAAGCCGCATTTGCTTTTGGTCCGAAAGCTTTGATTCCCGCTTCTTCAAACGCATCTACCACCCCTTCTAAAAGAGGTACTTCAGGTCCAACGATGACAAAGGAAACGTCTGCTTTCTTGGCAAAATCAACCAAACCAGCTTTATCTGTTTCGGAAATAGCAACTAATTGAATATCATCTAAACGCATTCCGTCATTTCCGGGAGCGCAATATACTTTTTCGACATTGTTTGATTCTAGTAATTTTTTACTAATAGCATGTTCTCGACCGCCGCTACCAACTACTAATAAATTCATTTAATGACACGTCCTTTTTATGAGGATTAATGTTTGAAATGGCGTACATGAGTTAGAACCATGGAAATTCCATATTTATCAGCCATTGCAATTGATTCTTTATCTTTGATCGATCCACCAGGTTGTATAATCGCCGTAATGCCTGCTTTTGCGGCAGCTTCAACTGTATCATCCATCGGGAAAAAGGCATCGGAAGCAAGTACAGCACCTTTCGCTTTTTCACCAGCTTGTTCTATCGCAATCAATGCTGAGCCGATTCGATTCATTTGACCAGCGCCAATTCCAAGCGTTTGTTTGTCTGAGCCAACAACAATCGCGTTTGATTTGACATGTTTGACAATTTTCCACTGAGCAAGTAAAGCTTTCATTTCTGAGTCGGTTGGTTGTTTTTCTGTCACTACTTCATAACTTGTTGTATCTTCTACAAGAGAGTCGTTCGCTTGGATAAGAAGTCCACCGTTAACAGATGTTTTCTCAAAACCTTCCACATTACCCGCAAATGGAACTGTTAACAAACGAATATTTTTCTTTTTCGCTAAAATCGCAAAAGCTGCTTCGGAAAAACTTGGTGCAATAATGATTTCTAAGAAAATTTTACTCATATGTTCTGCCGTTTTCGCATCAACTTCTTTATTTAAAGCAACAATTCCACCAAAAATAGATATTTCATCTGCTTCGTAGGCTTTTAAATAAGCTTCTTCAATAGTTTCACCAACGCCAACTCCGCATGGATTCATGTGTTTTACTGCAACTGCCACTGGTTCTTTGAATTCACTAGCAATTTTAAGTGCTGCATCTGCATCGCGAATGTTGTTATAAGATAACTCTTTACCGTGCAACTGTTTCGCAGCACTAATCGAGTTTTCAACCGCACGTGGTTCTGTATAAAAAGCTGCATCTTGGTGAGGATTTTCACCGTAACGCAAAACTTGTTTTCGATTGTAAGTTAATGTTACTTTTTCTGGGAAAGTTTCACCGGTAACATCCGTTAAGTACTCTGCAATTAAAGCATCATAAGCTGCTGTGTGCCGAAATACTTTAGCAGCAAGACGTTGGCGCGTTTCAAAAGTAGTTGCGCCGTGTTCTTGTAGTTCTGTAAGTACTGTATCGTAGTCCGCTGTATCAACCACAACAGTTACCGCCGCATAATTTTTCGCAGCAGAGCGTAACATTGAAGGTCCGCCAATATCAATGTTTTCAATCGCTTCTTCTAAAGTAACACCAGGTTTTTGAATCGTTTCTTGGAAAGGATACAAATTAACAATGACTAAATCAATTGGCTTAATATCATGTGCAGCAATTGCTTCCATATGTTCCGCCGTATCACGTCTTGCAAGCAAACCACCATGAATAGCTGGATGAAGCGTTTTTACTCGGCCATCAAGCATTTCTGGAAATTCGGTAACTGCTTCAATTCCCGTAACCGGTACGCCAGCTTGTTCAAATGCTGCTTTTGTTCCACCAGTTGAAATAATTTCTACACCAAGTTCTACTAATTTTTCTGCAAATGGCACGATGCCGTTTTTATCTGATACACTTATAAGCGCTCTTTTCATGATAATTAATCGTTCCCTCCATTTTGAATTAATCCTCGAATCACTTTTGGATAAAAAATATGTTCTACTTGATGAATTTTTTCAGCTAAACTATCTGCTGTTTCTGTTTTAGCTACCACTACTTTGACCTGGTCAATCATTGGTCCTGTATCCATCCCGGCATCCACAAAATGAGCTGTAACACCGGTTTCTGATACTTTCGCTTCGATAGCTTGACCAATCGCATCTTTCCCTTTGAATGCAGGTAATAACGACGGATGCAAGTTAACAATTTGCTCAGGGAATTCCGCAAGTAACGTAGGCCCTATCAAGCGCATATAACCCGCAAGCACTAATAAATCAATTTCCAAACCGCGCAGTTCTAATAAAATTTCGGTTTCAAAAGCCTCTTTATCCGGATAATTTTTCACATCAAACAGGAAAACCGGAATATTTTGCTTGTTTGCGCGTTCTACAACATAGGCATTTGGTTTATCACAGACAAGTAGCTTCACATGAGGCTTAATAAGCTCATCATCTACTAAAGCTTGAAAATTCGAGCCATTACCAGAAGCAAAAATAGCTATATTCATCCTTTTGCGCCTCCGAAAATAACGGCATCATCAGAACGCGTTGTTACTTCTCCAATAACATAAGCCGCTTCCCCGTTTTGAACGAGTACTTCTAATGTTTTTTCGACATCCTCTTTCGCAACTGCCAAAACCATTCCGATACCCATATTGAAAATCTCATACATTTCAAGTTCGCTCAATTGACCGTATTTTTTCATTAAGTCAAAAATTGGAAGAACCGGCCACGAACCAAGCTCCACTTTAACAGCTAAATCATTTGTTAACATTCGTGGTAAATTCTCTACAAATCCGCCACCTGTCACATGAGTAATACCGCGAACATCCACTGCTTTTAAAACTTCTAAAACTGGCTTCACATAAATACGTGTCGGCTTAAGTAACTCTTCCACAAGTGGCACATCTAGTTCCGTGAACGCTTCATTTAACTTAAAGTCATTGTCTTTAAAGAAAATTTTTCGGACTAGTGAGTAACCATTACTATGAATTCCGCTCGATGGAATACCAATGAGAGTATCTCCGGCTTTGACTGCACCTTCTGTAATCAGTTTCTTTTTCTCGACAGCTCCGACAGTAAAACCTGCTAAATCATAATCATCTGCCCCGTACATATCGGGCATTTCAGCAGTTTCCCCGCCAATTAAAGCAGCACCAGCTTGTTCACAACCATCAGCTACCCCTTTAACAATTTGTTCCATTTTAACAGGATCTGTCTTCCCTGTTGCGATATAATCTAAGAAAAATAATGGCTCGGCACCTTGAGCTAAAATGTCATTCACGCACATTGCCACGCAGTCAATCCCAATCGTATCATGCTTATCTGCTTCAATAGCCAAAAGCAATTTTGTTCCAACACCATCTGTACCAGAAACAAGAACGGGTTCTTTTAAATTCAAACTACTTAAGTCAAACATTCCGCCAAAAGAACCAAGGGCACCCATTGCGCCCATCCGCTCTGTTCTAGCTACATGCTTTTTGATGCGCTCGACTACTTGATAGCCAGCATCTACGTCCACGCCTGCTTTACTATATGCATTCTCTGCCATTCGATTTGTCACTCCTCATTATTTTTCTGCTTCTAAGCTCGCTAAATATTCTGCTTCATAATCGTATAAAGGGGTCGGATAATCCCCGTTAAAATAAGCCATACAAAGTCCCCCATAAGGTTCGTTCGGATAAGGTCTACCAATGGAATCTACTAAACCTTCTTCACTCAAATACTCTAAAGAATCTGCGCCAATAATACGGCAAATTTCATCAACAGAATAATTAGAAGCAATCAATTCATTTCGTGTTTGAATATCAATTCCATAAAAACAAGGATAAGCAAGTGGTGGAGAAGCAATTCTCACATGAACTTCCGCCGCGCCCGCTTCACGTAAAAGCTGGACAATGCGTTTACTTGTCGTCCCGCGAACGATGGAATCATCAATCATGACAACTCGTTTACCTTCCACAACTCCTCGCACCGCAGAAAGCTTCATTCTAACCCCTTGTTCCCTAAGTTCTTGCGATGGCTGAATAAAAGTTCTTGCCACATATCTATTTTTGATGAGACCAAGTTCGTACGGCAGTCCGGCTTCTTCTGCATACCCAATCGCCGCAGAAATACTTGAATCCGGCACACCTGTTACTACATCCGCATCAATAAATGCTTCTTTTGCAAGTCTTTTCCCAGAACGCTTTCTAGCTGAGTGAACATTAATTCCAGCAATATTAGAGTCCGGACGAGCAAAATAAATATATTCCATACTACAAATCGAATGCGTCACATTTTCCGTAAATTTTTCAATCCGCAGTCCGTCATTATTAATAATAATCAGTTCACCTGGCTCCACATCACGGACAAATTCAGCGCCAACCGTTTCAAAAGCACAAGTTTCAGAAGCAACTACATAAGAATCGCCAATTCGACCAATCGAAAGCGGCCTAAAGCCATTTGGGTCAAGCGCGGCGTACATTGTATCTTCTGTAAGCAGCATATATGCAAAGCCACCTTTGACCTTGTTTAAAGCTACTTTTAAATCTTCTACAAAATCACCAGTATGGCTGCGTTTAATTAAATGCGCTAATACTTCCGTGTCCGAACTTGTTTGAAAGATAGCTCCTTCTTCTTCTAATTCGCGGCGTAAAGTCTTCGCATTCACTAAATTCCCATTATGCGCAAGTGCAAGAGAAGAACTGTGAAAATGAAATAAAAATGGTTGTACATTTCCTAAGTTTTTTTGACCAGCTGTCGCATAGCGAACGTGGCCAATTGCTGCCTTACCTTTTAAATCGTCTAGTTCACCGTGCTTAAATACATCTGCTAAAAGCCCTAGATTCCGATGCCCTTTTAACGTTTCTCCGTCTGTTGAAACAATTCCGGCACCTTCTTGACCGCGATGTTGTAAACTATGCAACCCATAGTAAGTGATTTCCGCTGCATTAGGATGATCCCAAATACCAAAAATACCACATTCTTCATTAAGTCCTTTTACTTCAGCAAGCATGGAATAGCCCCTTCCCAAATAGATCGTAAATCAGATGTACTCGCAGTTACTAGCTCTTCTTTATGTTTCACGCGAATCGTTTCATCTGCCGTTACTACACCAAGTCGATATACTTTTTTCAGTTCCATTAATTTAGCAAAAGCTGCTTCATTTTCTGGTTTTACAGATACTAAGAAACGTGATTGTGATTCACTGAATAGTTGATTCAACTCAAATGGTACTTCTACATCCGCACCAAGCCCTGCTTTAAATGTCGCTTCCGCAAGGGCAACACCAAATCCGCCTTCTGCCAAATCGTGACTGGAAGCAACTAGACCTTCCTGAATCGCTGTTAGAAGTAATTGTTGGTATTTTTTCTCTGTCGCTAAATCTAATTCTGGCGCACGTCCGCTAATTTTCCCTTGTTGTAATTTCTGTAATTCTGAGCCACTATATTCAGCTTTTGTTTCACCAATTAAGAAAATCACATCGCCACTATTTTTAAAATCTTGTGTCGTAATGTGTGCCAAATCCTCTACTAAACCAACCATCCCAATCACCGGCGTTGGATAAATCCCCGTACCATCTGTTTCATTATAAAGCGAAACATTTCCCGAAATGACTGGCGTATCAAGCTCTAGACAAGCTGCACTAATGCCATCAGCAGCTTTTTCAATTTCCCAAAAAATTTCAGGTTTTTCAGGATTACCAAAATTAAGTCCATCTGTAATCGCGAGTGGCTTCCCGCCAGAACAAACGATATTGCGCGCCGCTTCCGCAACCGCTATCGCTCCGCCTACTTCTGGGTCAAGATACAAATAGCGCGAGTTACAGTCAGTTGTCATCGCAATCGCCTTCTCGGTTCCACGCACACGAACAATCGCCGCATCTGATCCGGGCACAACTGCTGTGTCTGTGCGCACTTGATAATCATATTGTTCATAAATATGTCGCTTACTAGCAATTGTTGGCTGAGCAAGTAACTCTTTCCAAACACCAATCACATCATCAATAACCGGCACAAATGCATCCTCTTCTTGGAAAGCTTGATAACGAGCTGGTTCTTTCGAAGGTTTATGATAAACTGGCGCATCTTCTGCAAGCGCATCTACAGGAACATTCGCAACCACTTCACCGTGATGAATAATTTTATACATTTTATCGTCCGTTACTTTTCCAATGACAACTGCTTCTAAACCATATCGCTCAAATAAAGCTTGGATTTCTTCTACATGACCTTTTTTCACACATAGAAGCATCCGTTCTTGAGATTCAGAAAGCAACATTTCGTATGGCGTCATATGTAGTTCACGTTGCGGCACATCATCCATAATTAATTCTAGCCCAGCACCCGCTTTTGAGGCCATTTCAGAACTTGAACTTACGAGACCAGCAGCTCCCATATCTTGAATTCCCACTAAAATATCCGAATGATCACGAATCACATCTAAACAAGCTTCAAGCAACAATTTCTCCATAAAAGGATCGCCCACCTGTACAGCAGAACGTTGTTGTTCGCCTTCTTCACTAAACTCTACAGATGCAAAAGTGGCACCGTGAATGCCGTCACGACCAGTTTTAGCGCCAACATACATCACCGGGTTGCCAATTCCTTTTGCTTGCCCTTTTTGAATATCTTTTGCTTCAATTAATCCAACACACATCGCATTTACTAATGGATTTTTTGTGTAACAAGGATCAAATTGGATTTCGCCGCCAACAGTTGGAATCCCAATCGAATTACCATATCCAGCAATCCCAGCAACAACTTCACTAACTAAGTACTTCGCATGTGGAGTATCTAGCTCACCAAAACGAAGCGAGTTCAGCATTGCAATCGGTCTAGCTCCCATCGAGAAAACATCACGAATAATTCCGCCGACACCAGTTGCAGCTCCTTGGTACGGCTCCACGTATGATGGATGATTATGACTTTCGACTTTAAAAGCAACACCTAAACCATCGCCAATATCAACAATCCCAGCACCTTCACCCGGTCCTTGCAAAACTTGTTTTCCTTCTGTAGGAAATTTCCGAAGTACTGGTTTAGAATTTTTATAGCTACAATGTTCTGACCACATAACAGAGAAAAGACCTGTTTCAGTATAATTAGGCTCGCGTCCAAGAATGGAACAAACAAGCTCATATTCACTATCCGTTAAACCCATTTCTTGATAAATCTTTTGTTCTTTAATTTCTTTTGTCGTTGGCTCCATGTTAGGCATTTACTTGTTCCTCCTTCCAAGCTTTTACAACGGACTCGAAAAGTCTTAAACCATCAGTGCCGCCAATAATATCTTCCACCGCGCGTTCAGGATGTGGCATCATTCCAAGCACATTCCCGCGTTCATTAACGATACCAGCAATATCTGCACGACTTCCATTTGGGTTCACGCTATCATATGTAAACACAATTTGATTATTGTCTTTTAATTTTAAAAGTGTTTCATCATCACAGTAATAATTACCTTCCCCGTGAGCAACTGGAACTTGAATAATTTCGCCTTCTTCATAAAGTCCAGTAAACATTGTATCGGCATTCGCCACACGAAGCGGCACCGTCTTACAAATAAAATGTAAATTATTGTTTCTAATTAAAGCTCCTGGTAGTAAACCAATTTCTGTTAAAATTTGAAATCCGTTACACACACCAAGCACTGGTTTTCCCATTTCAGCAAAGCGTAAAACTTCTGGCATAATACTTGAAAATTTCGCAATCGCACCAGTTCGCAAGTAATCTCCATAAGAAAATCCACCTGGAAGTAATACCGCATCAAAACCTGCAAGACTTGTTTCCGCATGCCAAACATATTCCGCCTCCTCACCAAGAGAATCGCGAATCGCATGTAGCATATCAAGGTCACAATTTGAACCTGGGAACTGAATGACAGCAAATTTCATCGTTTAAGCCTCCTCAATTTCATATCGGTAATCTTCCATCACCGGATTTGTTAACAGTTTGTCGCACATTTCATTCAACACTTCATGAATATCTCTATCTGACTTCGCTACTTTTAATTCCATAAATTTACCAATACGGACATCTTCTACTTCTTCGTAACCCATGCTTTTCGCTGCGTCTTTTACTGCAACCCCTTGTGGATCTAATACGCTTTTCTTTAAAGTGACATAAACTTTGACATTATACATTTTGTGGCCTCCTAGTTTTGAACTTGCTTTAATCTATTCAATACTTCTGTATACACATCTGTTAAATTGCCAATATTCCGACGAAAGACATCCTTATCGAGCTTTTGATTTGTTTCCTTATCCCAAAGTCTGCAAGTATCTGGTGAAATTTCATCCGCCAGCAAAATATTTCCCGCTGCATCACGACCAAATTCTAATTTAAAATCAATGAGAGTAATATTCATTTGATTGAATAATTCTTGTAGCACCTTATTAATCGAACGAGCAGCCTGACGAATCGCGTCCATTTCATTTGTTGTCGCAATGTCTAAATAAAGCACATGATCATCATTAATAAACGGATCATCTAAGGCATCATCTTTATAATAAAATTCCACAATCGCATTTGGAATTTCCTCGCCTTCTTCTTTACCAAGACGTTTCGCAAGACTACCAGCCATCACATTACGAACAACAACTTCAAGTGGAATAATCGAAACTTCTTTAACAAGTTGTTCCGTTTCTGAAATCGCCCGAATAAAGTGACTCGAAATCCCTTCTTTTGCTAGATAAGAAAAAATAAGTGATGTAATCTGATTATTAAGTTCGCCTTTACCAGTAAAAGATTCTTTTCGAACACCATTTAGAGCAGTCGCATCATCCTTATATGCAACACGCAAGACCCCAGCCTCATCTGTTTTAAAAAGTCGTTTTGCTTTTCCTTCATACAACAGTTCATTAGTCACGATAATTTATCTCCTTATAAATTACTTAACCTCTTTGAAAAAACATATATCAAAGAGGTTAGGTTGTATTCTGTCCGTAATTATAATCCTAAGCGATCAAAAATTAAGTCGACATTCTTCAGGTGATAGTTGTAATCAAAGCAGTCTGCAATTTCTTCTGCAGATAGATTTTCAGTAATGGTTGCATCTTGTTCTACTAATTCACGGAATGGTACTTGTTTTTCCCAAGCTTCCATTGCTCTTGGTTGTACGACATCATAGGCTACTTCTCGAGCTAAGCCTTTATCAATCAGCGCAAGTAGAACACGTTGCGAATAAATTAATCCTAGAGTTCTATCCATATTACGTTTCATATTTTCTGGGAATACCGTCAAGTTTTTCACAATATTACCAAAACGATTTAAAATATAATCTAATAAAATAGTAGAATCTGGTAAAATAATTCGTTCCGCTGAACTATGAGAAATATCACGTTCATGCCAAAGTGGTACATTTTCATAAGCAGTAACCATATGTCCACGAATAACGCGAGCTAACCCTGTTACATTTTCAGAACCAATTGGATTACGTTTATGCGGCATTGCGGATGAACCTTTTTGCCCTTTTGCAAAGAATTCTTCTACTTCGCGTACTTCACTTTTTTGTAGTGCACGTACTTCAACAGCAAATTTTTCGACAGAAGTGGCAATTAAAGCAAGCGTTGCAAGATATTCTGCATGACGATCACGTTGCAATGTTTGCGTTGAAATCGGCGCTGGAGTAGTTCCTAATTTTTCACAAACATATGCTTCCACAAAAGGATCAATGTTAGCATAAGTCCCAACAGCTCCAGAAATCTTTCCGAACTCTACACCATCAGCAGCAAAGTTAAAACGTTCTAAATTACGTTTCATTTCCTCGTACCATAGAGCAAGTTTTAAACCAAAAGTAGTTGGCTCCGCGTGAACACCGTGCGTACGACCCATCGTTACTGTATATTTATGTTCTTTCGCTTTTTCGCCAATAATCGCAATGAAATTCTCCAAGTCTTTTCTTAAAATTTCATTTGCTTGTTTTAGTAAGTAAGAATTGGCTGTATCTACTACATCTGTTGAAGTTAAGCCATAATGCACCCATTTACGTTCCTCACCAAGAGACTCAGATACCGAACGAGTAAATGCTACTACATCATGTCTAGTTTCTAATTCGATTTCATGAATACGGTCGACATCAAACTTAGCATTCGCACGAATTTTCTTTACATCTTCTTTTGGAATATCACCAAGCTCTGCCCACGCTTCACAAGCCAAAATTTCTACTTCTAACCAAGCTTGATAACGATTTTGTTCTGTCCAAATATTGCCCATTTCTTTACGAGTATAACGTTCTAACATCCTTTTTAATTCCTCCAGTTACTTCCAAATTTGCGTTTCTTCTATATCACTCAATACCGCTTTTGGTTCATCAGTCAAGATAGTTATATGACCCATTTTGCGATTGATTTTAGCTTCTTTTTTACCATAATAATGCACAAACCAATGTGGGTAATCTATCATTTGTTCATTCACTGCATCCACATGTTGTCCTAAAATATTGACCATTAACGCTGGTTTCAATAGCTCAGGTTTTACTAGCGGCAAGCCAACTATCGCACGAATATGCTGTGTGAACTGAGAAATCGAACAAGCCTCAATCGTAAAATGTCCTGAATTATGAGGTCTTGGAGCAAGTTCATTTACATAAATCGCCCCAGAACTAGTCACAAACATTTCTACAGCTAAAACACCACATAATTGAAGTACATCGGCTAATTTTTTGGCAATTTCTTCCGCTTCTTCATAGACATCCGCTGCCACTTTGGCCGGCGCAATAGTCGTATGCAAAATATTGTTTACATGAACATTTTCAGCTACTGGGAATGTTTCCACTTGTCCATTTAAGTTACGAGCAACAATGACAGAAATCTCTTTTTCAAAAGGAATCCAAGCTTCTAACACACAAGAACCGTAACGCAACAATTGTGCTGCATCCTCAATATCACTTGCACTGTGAATAACAACTTGTCCCTTTCCATCATATCCGCCTTGCGCTGTTTTTAAGACAGCCGGATAACCAATACTTCTTATCTCACTTTCGATTTCTTCTTTATCAACAATTACAGCATATGGCGCAATATTAATGTTAGCAGATTCTAAATACGCCTTTTCTAAAATTCTGTCTTGCGTAATCGAAAGTAATTCCGATCCTTGTGGGACAGATACTAAGTTTTGTGTCATTTTAAGCGCATCGTAGTCAATGTTTTCAAATTCATATGTCACAACATCTGCTTTTTCCGAAAGTTCACGTAAAGCTACTTTGTCATCATAATCAGCTACGATTTGTTCATCGCTTACTTGAGCAGCTGGACAATCTGCTGTAGGATCTAAAACAATAATTCGGTAACCCATTGCTTTTGCAGCTATCGCTAGCATACGTCCTAATTGTCCACCACCGATGATACCAATTGTACTATTTGTCAGTAAAAATTTTTTATCCAAGAGAATCACTACTTTCTAGAACTGTTTCTTCTAGTGTAGCACGTCTTTTTTGTAATCTGTTAGTAATTGCATCGTTTGTAATAGATAAAATTTGCGCTGCTAAAAGACCCGCATTGACTGCTCCACTTTCACCGATTGCAACAGTAGCAACAGGAACGCCACCAGGCATTTGTACAATGGATAATAGAGAATCCATTCCGCTTAACGCTTTTGACTTAATTGGCACACCAATAACAGGCAAAGTTGTTTTAGCAGCAACCATACCTGGCAAATGCGCCGCTCCTCCAGCGCCCGCAATAATAATTTTCAAACCACGTTCCCGCGCTTGTTCTGCATATTGAAACATTAAATCTGGTGTACGATGAGCAGAAACGACTTTTTTTTCATAAGCAATTTCAAGTTCATCCAATACATCACATGCTTTTTTCATTGTATCCCAATCTGAGGTACTCCCCATAATGACACCAATTTCCGCAGGCATTACGTGATCAACTCCTTCTTAATTTCATAATCTCTTTCGACTCCTTCATTCTAACAATAGCTATCATAAAAGTCAACGAAAAATCGAACATTTAATTGTTACGTTTTCTTAACGTTCGTGTTTTACTGTTTTTTATTACTAATAGTGGTATTATGTAGCTCATTTCACTAAATAAATAAAAAAAGAAGCTACCATGCTTGGTAAGCTTCTTCCTATTTTCTAACTTGTTTTATCCAAAAACCGCCATGAATTTGTTTTGGCTCAGATGAAACAATAAATGCTCCATTATCAATTTCAATAATTTGTTTATATAGTTTTCGTTCATTCTTTCTTTGAGTCAAAATTTCAAGCATCATACGCTCTCCATCACGCCCACTCGCAAGCCAGCTAGTCACCCCGTAGCCTAAATCACGAATTTGATTCGGCAAATCTAAATTATATTCTTTCGTAATAACATTTACAGTGATATAACCTAAAGCAATTCGCTCTTCAATTTTCATTCCAACAATAATACCCACGCCAAAACCTACTGCATAAGCTAAAACATTCGCTATGTTATTTAAATTATCTAATACCAAACTTAGTGCAACAACATAAATAATCATCTCAAATACACTCGAAAGTGCAGCTAAATAACGATATCCTTTCATCGTAAGTAGCAACCTTACCGTATAAATGGTCACATACAAAATATTTACAACAAAGATTGTAGCTACTATAAATATACCATTATCCACTAAAAAACACCCCTCCACCTAAAAAACTCCATTAAAAATTCTATTTAAGGGTCTTTTACTAATATAACATCCAATAAGATAGCTGACAAAGGAAACACTTCAACAAAAAAAGCCCTAAATAATTAGGACTTTTAATATTGCCCGGCAGCGACCTACTCTCGCAGGGGGAAGCCCCCAACTACCATTGGCGCAGAGAAGCTTAACTACCGTGTTCGGGATGGGAACGGGTGT
>NZ_JBZWZS010000006.1:0-5343 GCF_058684075.1 Listeria sp. MAN/IMW/UF555
ATTGCCCGGCAGCGACCTACTCTCGCAGGGGGAAGCCCCCAACTACCATTGGCGCAGAGAAGCTTAACTACCGTGTTCGGGATGGGAACGGGTGTGACCTTCTCGCCATAACTACCAGACAATATGAAGTTGTTGAAAGATTGCTCTCTCAAAACTAGAGAAGAAAGGGTTCAGTTAGGTAACTTCGTTTCATTTTTTGGTTAAGTCCTCGATCGATTAGTATTTGTCCGCTCCATGTATCGCTACACTTCCACTCCAAACCTATCTACCTGATCATCTTTCAGGGATCTTACTTTCCGAAGAAATGGGAAATCTCATCTTGAGGGGGGCTTCACGCTTAGATGCTTTCAGCGTTTATCCCTGCCACACATAGCTACCCAGCGATGCTCCTGGCGGAACAACTGGTACACCAGCGGTGTGTCCATCCCGGTCCTCTCGTACTAAGGACAGCTCCTCTCAAATTTCCTGCGCCCGCGACGGATAGGGACCGAACTGTCTCACGACGTTCTGAACCCAGCTCGCGTGCCGCTTTAATGGGCGAACAGCCCAACCCTTGGGACCGACTACAGCCCCAGGATGCGACGAGCCGACATCGAGGTGCCAAACCTCCCCGTCGATGTGGACTCTTGGGGGAGATAAGCCTGTTATCCCCGGGGTAGCTTTTATCCGTTGAGCGATGGCCCTTCCATGCGGAACCACCGGATCACTAAGCCCGACTTTCGTCCCTGCTCGACTTGTCAGTCTCGCAGTCAAGCTCCCTTGTGCCTTTACACTCTGCGAATGATTTCCATCCATTCTGAGGGAACCTTTGGGCGCCTCCGTTACTCTTTAGGAGGCGACCGCCCCAGTCAAACTGCCCACCTGACACTGTCTCCCCACGCGCTTAGCGTGGCGGGTTAGAATGGTCATACAGCCAGGGTAGTATCCCACCATTGCCTCCTCGTATGCTAGCGCACACGTCTCTTCGGCTCCTACCTATCCTGTACAAGCGGTACAAACATTCCATATCAGGTTGCAGTAAAGCTCCACGGGGTCTTTCCGTCCTGTCGCGGGTAACCTGCATCTTCACAGGTACTATAATTTCACCGAGTCTCTCGTTGAGACAGTGCCCAGATCGTTGCGCCTTTCGTGCGGGTCGGAACTTACCCGACAAGGAATTTCGCTACCTTAGGACCGTTATAGTTACGGCCGCCGTTTACTGGGGCTTCAATTCGTACCTTCGCCGAAGCTAAGCACTCCTCTTAACCTTCCAGCACCGGGCAGGCGTCAGCCCCTATACGTCACCTTACGGTTTTGCAGAGACCTGTGTTTTTGCTAAACAGTCGCCTGGGCCTATTCACTGCGGCTCTCTCGGGCTTGCACCCTAATAGAGCACCCCTTCTCCCGAAGTTACGGGGTCATTTTGCCGAGTTCCTTAACGAGAGTTCTCTCGCTCACCTTAGGATTCTCTCCTCATCTACCTGTGTCGGTTTGCGGTACGGGCAGTACTACTCTTCCTAGAGGCTTTTCTTGACAGCGTGAAATCAGGAACTTCCGTACTTAATTTCCTTCCCCATCACAGCTCATGCTTCGCAAGAAGCGGATTTGCCTACTTCTCACACTCACTGCTTGGACGCACATTTCCATTCGTGCGATTCCCTATCCTTCTGTGTCACCCCATCGGTTAAACAATTAGCACTGGTACAGGAATCTCTACCTGTTGTCCATCGCCTACGCCTATCGGCCTCGGCTTAGGTCCCGACTAACCCTGAGCGGACGAGCCTTCCTCAGGAAACCTTAGATATTCGGTGGAAGGGATTCTCACCCTTCTTTCGCTACTCATACCGGCATTCTCACTTCTAAGCGCTCCACCAGTCCTTCCGGTCTGACTTCACCGCCCTTAGAACGCTCTCCTACCACGAACCTCCGAAGAGGTTCATCCACAGTTTCGGTAATATGTTTAGCCCCGGTACATTTTCGGCGCGGGGTCACTCGACCAGTGAGCTATTACGCACTCTTTCAATGGTGGCTGCTTCTAAGCCAACATCCTGGTTGTCTAAGCAACCCCACATCCTTTTCCACTTAACATATATTTGGGGACCTTAACTGGTGGTCTGGGCTGTTTCCCTTTCGACTACGGATCTTATCACTCGCAGTCTGACTCCCGAGTATAAGTACATGGCATTCGGAGTTTATCTGAATTCGGTAACCCGAGAAGGGCCCCTAGTCCAAACAGTGCTCTACCTCCATGACTCTTTACCTCGAGGCTAGCCCTAAAGCTATTTCGGAGAGAACCAGCTATCTCCAAGTTCGATTGGAATTTCTCCGCTACCCACACCTCATCCCCGCACTTTTCAACGTGCGTGGGTTCGGACCTCCAGTAAGTATTACCTTACCTTCATCCTGGACATGGGTAGATCACCTGGTTTCGGGTCTACGACCTGTTACTTATGCGCCCTATTCAGACTCGCTTTCGCTACGGCTCCGCTTTTTCCGCTTAACCTTGCAACAAATCGTAACTCGCCGGTTCATTCTACAAAAGGCACGCTATCACCCATTAACGGGCTCTAACTACTTGTAGGCACACGGTTTCAGGAACTGTTTCACTCCCCTTCCGGGGTGCTTTTCACCTTTCCCTCACGGTACTGGTTCACTATCGGTCACTAGGGAGTATTTAGCCTTGGGAGATGGTCCTCCCGGATTCCGACGGAATTTCACGTGTTCCGCCGTACTCAGGATCCACTCTGGAGGGAAAGCCATTTCAACTACCGGGCTGTTACCGTCTTTGGCGGGCCTTTCCAGACCGCTTCATTTATAACTTTCTTTTGTAACTCCGTATAGAGTGTCCTACAACCCCAAGAAGCAAGCTTCTTGGTTTGGGCTCTTTCCGTTTCGCTCGCCGCTACTCAGGAAATCGATTTTTCTTTCTCTTCCTCCAGGTACTTAGATGTTTCAGTTCCCTGGGTCTGCCTTCCTCACGCTATGTATTCACGTAAGGATACTATCCGACTAAAGATAGTGGGTTCCCCCATTCGGAAATCTCTGGATCAACGCTTACGTACAGCTCCCCAAAGCATATCGGTGTTAGTCCCGTCCTTCTTCGGCTCCTAGTGCCAAGGCATCCACCGTGCGCCCTTTCTAACTTAACCAATTTACTTCTACGAAGTAAAGGTTGTTTTTCTGATGTTCCGTATCAGCGATGATACTTCCTATCAGATGAAAGATTCACTTTCAGATGATTCTCGGTTACTTGTGTCATAAATAATAAATTATCTATGCTAACTTTACTAACTTTCTT
The DNA here is from genome assembly GCF_058684075.1 of Listeria sp. MAN/IMW/UF555. Taxonomy (NCBI): domain Bacteria; kingdom Bacillati; phylum Bacillota; class Bacilli; order Caryophanales; family Listeriaceae; genus Listeria; species Listeria sp. MAN/IMW/UF555. Next base: position 3,278 of record NZ_JBZWZS010000006.1, read on the forward strand.
ATCTAGTTTTCAAAGAACAATTTTGGTGGAGCCTAGCGGGATCGAACCGCTGACCTCCTGCGTGCAAAGCAGGCGCTCTCCCAGCTGAGCTAAGGCCCCTAAAAGGAATTAAATTGGATGTTTTCTTCGTGTCAGAAAGAAAAAGTGGGCCTAAATGGACTCGAACCATCGACCTCACGCTTATCAGGCGTGCGCTCTAACCAGCTGAGCTATAGGCCCGTCAAAAATGTAGTGGCGCTATGCTCCATGCATGTTGCCTTGCGTACTTTATCTGACATACAAGAGAGTGACCTCTCAAAACTGAACAAATAGAGAAGAACGAAAACTCACAGGTTTCCTTTTCCTTAGAAAGGAGGTGATCCAGCCGCACCTTCCGATACGGCTACCTTGTTACGACTTCACCCCAATTATCTGTCCCACCTTCGGCGGCTGGCTCCATAAAGGTTACCCTACCGACTTCGGGTGTTACAAACTCTCGTGGTGTGACGGGCGGTGTGTACAAGGCCCGGGAACGTATTCACCGTGGCATGCTGATCCACGATTACTAGCGATTCCGGCTTCATGTAGGCGAGTTGCAGCCTACAATCCGAACTGAGAATGGTTTTATGGGATTGGCTCCACCTCGCGGCTTCGCGACCCTTTGTACCATCCATTGTAGCACGTGTGTAGCCCAGGTCATAAGGGGCATGATGATTTGACGTCATCCCCACCTTCCTCCGGCTTGCACCGGCAGTCACTTTAGAGTGCCCAACTAAATGCTGGCAACTAAAATCAAGGGTTGCGCTCGTTGCGGGACTTAACCCAACATCTCACGACACGAGCTGACGACAACCATGCACCACCTGTCACTTTGTCCCCGAAGGGAAAGCTCTGTCTCCAGAGTGGTCAAAGGATGTCAAGACCTGGTAAGGTTCTTCGCGTTGCTTCGAATTAAACCACATGCTCCACCGCTTGTGCGGGCCCCCGTCAATTCCTTTGAGTTTCAACCTTGCGGTCGTACTCCCCAGGCGGAGTGCTTAATGCGTTAGCTGCAGCACTAAGGGGCGGAAACCCCCTAACACTTAGCACTCATCGTTTACGGCGTGGACTACCAGGGTATCTAATCCTGTTTGCTCCCCACGCTTTCGCGCCTCAGCGTCAGTTACAGACCAGAGAGTCGCCTTCGCCACTGGTGTTCCTCCACATATCTACGCATTTCACCGCTACACGTGGAATTCCACTCTCCTCTTCTGCACTCCAGTCTTCCAGTTTCCAATGACCCTCCCCGGTTAAGCCGGGGGCTTTCACATCAGACTTAAAAGACCGCCTGCGCGCGCTTTACGCCCAATAAATCCGGACAACGCTTGCCACCTACGTATTACCGCGGCTGCTGGCACGTAGTTAGCCGTGGCTTTCTGGTTAGATACCGTCAAGGGACAAGCAGTTACTCTTATCCTTGTTCTTCTCTAACAACAGTACTTTACGATCCGAAAACCTTCTTCATACACGCGGCGTTGCTCCGTCAGACTTTCGTCCATTGCGGAAGATTCCCTACTGCTGCCTCCCGTAGGAGTCTGGGCCGTGTCTCAGTCCCAGTGTGGCCGATCACCCTCTCAGGTCGGCTATGCATCGTTGCCTTGGTAGGCCATTACCCTACCAACTAGCTAATGCACCGCGGGCCCATCTGTAAGCGATAGCCGAAACCATCTTTCAAGAGCGTGGCATGCGCCACACTCTATCATTCGGTATTAGCCCCGGTTTCCCGGAGTTATCCCCAACTTACAGGCAGGTTGCCCACGTGTTACTCACCCGTCCGCCACTAACTTTGGAAGAGCAAGCTCTTCCTCCGTTCGTTCGACTTGCATGTATTAGGCACGCCGCCAGCGTTCGTCCTGAGCCAGGATCAAACTCTCTTTAAAATATAAATTGAATTTGAATACTTATTCAACACCGTGAATAAGATTCCTTGCGTCAAATTGACTTCGCTAGCAATTAAATTACTAGTTTGTTTTTGTTGAAAACAGCTTTCTGTTTTCTGCCCTGCGATTACCAGTGAGACTTTACGTCTCATTGCTTTTCGTCTTCTT
>NZ_JBZWZS010000007.1:0-4699 GCF_058684075.1 Listeria sp. MAN/IMW/UF555
GTGGAGTACCGTCTATCTGGCGGTCCGGCCGCCCCGCACGATCAAGGGGGCACCTCAAGGTTTGTCATATGGACAGCGGCAGTCGGAACAAATGGTCAACAAAGGCCTGAGCGTTGCCGCAAAGTATATTAAGTTTCGTGGGTTTGTGAGGTTGGACGAGTTGGAAGTTACCGGATCACCTCTCGTGATGTTTCACCCGCGGAGCTCGTAGTAGACGATCTGCCATCCATTCTTGGGACCGCGCCACTGGGTGATCTGAAAGCTATGGGCTTGTGCAGACCCGTCCAGGACGCGGCTACTCCACCGTAGCGTTTCATCGTAACTGCTTCCGGACGATAACGCACCCGCTATGCGCCGAATGGGCAGCTTGGCGGGGAGCCTGCGGATGCGTCGGCCATCGTTGCCGACAAAGATAACGTCTTCGGCCACGCTTCGTCTTGGAACAGCCAACCAGTCGACCTGTTTGCCGGCCTGCTCCTGTCGCAAAACAGACGCGATCTCTTTCGCATCGCTAACGGCTTGGATTTGGAGCTGTTCATTGGTGAGTTTTGCCGAGCACTCAGGTTCGATCGCTTGTAAACTTTCTGCCGCTAATGCCTTCGATCCATCCCGACGATAGTCGTCGATTTCCCAGCGCCACCCCTCAGCACTGTTCCGCCAAAGCGTCTTATATGATCCAACTCGATTTCCGCCATCGTACAGCCCGCCGATAACAACTGCCGACCCGCTCGGATCACAGGACGGAAAGACAAGTTCGGGTCTGCGCTCGGCATGGCTCTCGACACTCATCATTGTGAGCCACCACCTTCGGCTACTCTCGGCTGCTTGCAACATGCTGGCCACAGATGGAGAGCGCGCGGTTTCGGGCGCATGTTGTATTGGCCAGGGGTCGCTTTGTGGACCGAAACTGCGTGCCGCTGCCTGACGGCCACTGGCAAGTACAGCTTCCGAGTAGGCCCGCTCCGCCTCCAGCGCGGAATTCGGCGAACTTGCCGCTAGTAGAAGCGCGAAGATCATGGCGAAATCCTACTCCTCAATCAACGTGTCGAGCGATGTACGGGCATCTGCGCCGGATGGTTGAGCGCCCGATAGAGCGTGGCATGATGACACTTCAGCAGCTTCGCCGCTTCGCGCACCGATGTGCCTTCGCCGACGAGACGCTGTCCGAGCGCGATCTGGTCCGGAGTGAGCTTGGGCTTACGCCCGAACTTCACGCCGCGCGCCATGGCTGCCGCGCGGCCGGAACTGGTACGCTGGTGGATCAGCTCGCGCTCGAACTCCGCGATGCCGGCGAACACGGTGAGCACCATGCGTCCCGCAGGCGTGGTCGTGTCGGCCCAGGGCTCGGCGAGCGAGCGCAGCCCCGCTCCCGCCTCGTTCAGCTTCTCGGCGATGTCGAGCAGGTCGCGCGTCGACCGCGCTAGGCGATCGAGCCGGGTGACCACAACCACGTCGTCGTCGCGCAGCTGCTCCAGCATCCGGTCGAGTTCCGGTCGGGCGCGCTTGGCGCCGGACACCTTCTCCTCGAATGTCCGCCGGCATCCGGCCGCCTTCAGTGCCGTCTTTTGAAGCGTGAGATCCTGATCGTCGGTAGATACGCGCGCATAGCCGAGGAGCATGTCGCAGATGTGCATTGGAACACGGCTGATTAGCAACAGACATTTGCGACAGCGTCCGCCCTCGTGGCGTGACCGGTCAGGGCCGCTGTCGCGAAACTTGAGAGTTGCGCGACACCTCGCCCCTGCGACGCGGGACCGGTACGCTCCGGGTCGGGGGATGAGTCGATGGCCAGACGTGATCTGTTGACGGGCGACGAGCGCCGCGCGCTGTTCGGCGTGCCCCTCGACCATGCCTCGCTCGCCAAGCATTACACGGTTGCCGATGAGGACCGGCCACTGATCGAAGCGAAGCGCGGCGACGCCAACCGGCTCGGCTTCGCGCTGCACCTCGCCCTGCTGCGTCATCCCGGCTTCGGCATGCGCCACGACGAGGTCGTCCCCGACTTCCTGGTGCGGCATGTGGCCGCGCAGCTCGGCATCACGCCTGCGGTGGCCGAAGGTTACGCGCATCGCGCCCAGACCCGGCTCGAGCACGCCTGGGAGGCGATGGAGCGTTTGCGCCTGCGCGCGTTCGAGGCGGCCGACGTCCCCGGCGCGCTCGGCGCAGCCACCCGCGCGGCGGAAGCGACCGAACGGGGCAAGCCGATCGCCGCGGCAGTGCTGGGCCATTTGCGTGCTGCCCGGATCGTTCTGCCCGCGCCCGCCCGTATCGAGCGGATCGGGGTGGCGGGGCGCGCCATGGCGCGCCGCCTCGCGGCCGACACGCTGGTCGATGCGCTTGCTCCGGAGCAGGTGACGGGGCTGGATGCGTTGCTGATCGTGGACCAGGATCGCGGCACGACGCCGCTCGCGTGGCTGCGCGACACGTCGGACAGCCCGACCGCGCGCAATCTCGCCGGCATTCTCGCCCGGCTCGCGCATGTGCGTCGGCTCGGGCTCGACCCGGGCATTGCCGGCCGCATCCACGAGCACCGCTTCGAGCAGCTCGTGCGCGAAGGCCATGTCGCGCCCGCGTTCCTCCTGTCCGACTACTCGCTCCGCAGAAGGCGCGCGACACTCGCCGCAGCCGTCATCGACCTGGAAGCGCGGCTTGCGGACGCCGCGATCGAGATGTTCGGCAAGCAGACCGGCCTCCTGTTCGCCAGGGCCAGGGCCGCGCAGAAGCGCGGCATCGAGGCGACCACACGCGACGTGAACCGGCTCATGCGGCTGCTGGGCGCCACGGTCGGCGCGCTCCGGGTCGCGCGCGAGGACGGGTTGGACGTCTGGGCGGCGCTCGAAGACGGAGTGGGCTGGACGAGGCTTCTGGATGCCGAGGGCGAGGCGACCGCGATCGCCGACCTGACCCGTGACGAGCCGCTGATCCGCGCGGCGGGGCGCTACATGACGATGCGGCGCTACGCGCCCGCGTTTTTTGACGCGTTCCGGTTCAAGGCGGCAGGCTCGCGCGACGGCGTGCTCGGCGCGATCAAGGTCGTGCGCGCGCTGAACGCGACCGGGCGGCGAGCCGTGCCGGCCGATGCGCCCATGCCGTTTTCCAGAAAATGGAAGGCGGCGATCACCGAGGGCGGCGTCATCGACCGCCGTCGCTATGAAACCGCCACGGTCGCGACCGTGCGCGAGCGGCTCCAATCGGGCGACCTGTGGGTGGAGGGTACGCGCGAACACCTGCGCTTCGACAGCTATATGCTCCCGCCCGGCAAAGCGGCCGAGATCGCGCTCACGCTGCCGTTCGACACCGACGTCGGCCGCTACTTGGAGGGGCGCGCCAGGCTGCTCGACTGGCGGTTGCGCCGGTTCGCAGGCTCGCTGAAGCGCGGCACGCTTGACGGCGTGGAGCTGCGGGGCGGTGACCTCAGGGTCAGCCCGCTCGCGGCCGTAACGCCCGCTGCGGCCGACAGGCTGGACGCGGCCGTCGACCGGCTCATGCCCCGCGTGCGCATCACCGAGCTGCTCGCCGAGGTGGAAGCCCGCACCGGGTTCCTGTGCGCATTTCCGGAACTGCGCTCGGGCCGCGCCCACTCCAACCCGCAGGCCGTGCTCGCCGCGATCCTGGCAGACGCGACGAACCTCGGCATCGAGCGCATGGCCAACGCCAGCCAGGGCGTCACCTACGCCCAGCTCGCCTGGACGCATGGCTGGTACGTATCGGAAGAGAATTACGCGGCAGGGCTGCGCCATCTGGTGGACGCGCAAGCCGCGCTGCCGCTCACGCGCGTGTGGGGCGACGGCACCGCGTCGAGCTCGGACGGGCAGTTCTTCCGCTCGGGCAGGCGGGGCGCGGCCGGCAGCACCAACGCGCGCTACGACCGGGAGCCGGGGCAGAAGATCTACGCCCATGTCGCCGATACCTACGCGCCCTACCATGTCCGGCTGATCTCGGCGACCGCGGCGGAGGCGCCCTATGTGCTGGACGGGCTGGTCGCGCACGGCTGCGGCATCGAACCCGCGACCCACTATGCCGATACGGGCGGCGCGTCCGACCACGTGTTCGCGCTCGCGCACCTACTCGGCTTCCGGTTCGTGCCCCGCCTGCGCGATCTAGCCGATCGCCGGCTCGGCCTGTTCCCGGGCACGGCCCGCCCCGAGGCGCTCGCGAAGCTGATCGGGCGCCCGTTCAACATCGCTGCCATCCGCGAAAGCTGGGACGAGATCGTCCGGCTCGCCGCGTCCGTGAAGGCCGGCGTGGTGCTACCGTCGGTCATGCTGAAGAAGCTGGCCGCGTACCGTCGCCAGAACCGGCTCGACTTCGCGCTCCAGGAGCTGGGCCGGATCGAGCGCACGCTGTTCACGCTCGACTGGTTGGAATCCAGGGCGCTCCGCCAGCAGTGTCAGGCCGGGCTCAACAAGCGCGAGGCGCGTCACACGCTCGCCCAGGCCGTGTTCGTCCATAAACAGGGCCGCCTGCGCGATCCGCAATTCGAGACCCAGGCGCTGAAGGCGTCCGGGCTGACGCTGGTCACCGCCGCGATCGTGTACTGGAACACGCTCTACATGGGCCGTGCGGTCGAGCATCTGCGCGCCAGTGGCGAGCCCGCGCTCGACGAGCTGCTCGGCCATGTCGCCCCGCTTGGTTGGCGACACATCAGCCTCACCGGCGATTACCTCTGGCAGGATGCTGCTGCCGAGCTCGATCAAGA
>NZ_JBZWZS010000008.1:0-2398 GCF_058684075.1 Listeria sp. MAN/IMW/UF555
GACTCGCATGGCGATGGGCAGGCAAATCTCCGTTTTCCTTACCTGCGACACGGACCGTCGGCGGTGACGCATCCGGCGCTTGTCCCGCCGCTGGCGATCGAGCGCTACCGCGTCCTTGAACCGCACCTCGCCGATGGCATCCCGCTCGCGGACCTCGCCCGCACCGGCACGCTGAGCGAGCGGACGTTGCAGCGCTGGCTCGGGCGCTCCCGTGCCGAAGGACTTGCCGGTCTCGCGCGTCTGCCGCGCAACGATCGGGGCAGGCTGCACCTGCCGGAACATCTGGTCGAACTGACCCGCACTCTCGCCACCAAGCGCCCGCGACCCCCGGTCGCCGCCATTCACCGAAAGGTGCAGGAACTCGCCATCGCGCATGGACACCGAACCCCCAGCTATGCGGCCGTCGCGCGTGTCGTCAGGGCGATACCGGCAAGCCAGATCGCCGCAGCCTCCGATCCGGCCGTCTACCGCGACCAGCACGAGCTAGTGCATCGGCGCGAAGCCGCGACCTCGAACGAGATGTGGCAGGCCGATCATACCGTTCTCGACATTCTCGTGCTCGATGATGCCGGAACCCCGGTGCGTCCTTGGCTGACCGTCATCGTTGACGATCACAGCCGAGCCATCGCCGGTTACTTCCTCAGCCTCGATGCCCCCAGTGCCCTCAACACGGCGCTCGCCTTGCGGCAGGCGATCTGGCGCAAGCCCAATCCCGAATGGATCGTCAGCGGCATTCCCGAACAGCTTTACGTCGACAACGGCTCGGATTTCATCTCCGAGCATATCGAGCAGGCGTGCATCGCCCTCAAAATCCGCCTCATCCATTCGCTGCCGGGGCGTCCTCGCGGGCGCGGCAAGATCGAGCGGCTGTTCCGCACCATCAACGACATGTTCCTGCCCGACCTGCCCGGCCACCTGATCGCGGGCAAGCCGCTGTCGGCGCCAGTGCTCACGCTCGACGAGCTGCGCGCCCGCTTCGAGGCGTTCGTGTGCGGCGTCTATCATCGTCGCCCGCATGGCAGCACCGGCGAACCGCCGATCACGCGCTGGCAGAAGGGCGGGTTCCTGCCCGCAATGCCCGACAGCCTTGAACAGCTCGACATGCTGCTCGTGCACGTGCCCAAGCCCCGTAAAGTGCTGCGCGACGGCATCCGTCTGATGGGCAGGCGCTATGTCGAACCCACGCTCGCGGCCTTCGTCGGCGAGCTGGTCGAGGGGGTATTTGACCCCCGCGACCGGACCGAGATCCACGTCTACCACCAGGGCCGGTTCGTCTGCCGTGCGCTCAGCTCCGAGCACGCTGGGCACCCGTCGTTGCGCGCGATCCAGCGCGCCCGGCGCGGCGCGAAGGAGCGCGACAAGCAGGTGCCTGCCCCCACGGAGACCTTCGATGGCGACCAAGAGGATACGGCTTCCCGGCCCACCACCTACCGAGGGCTCCGGCTCTACGCCGCTGACGATTGAGTTCCTGGTCGAGCAGCCGTTCCTGGCGACCCGCGAACATGCCCGGTTCGTCGAGTTTGCCGAAGCCTGCGCGCACTACCGCTATATCGGCGTGTGTCATGGCCGGCCGGGCGTCGGAAAGACGCGATCGGCGCGCGAGTTTTCCAGCTTCCCCGACCTGGGGGAATATGCCGCGCTCCGTCCCATTGCCGCGCTCCTTGGCGAAAAGGTCGCTCGCTGCCGCGCCGTCTTCTACACCGTGTCGGTCAGCAACACGCCCAAGACGATCGACGCGGTGTTGGGCCTCAACCTCATTAAGCTGGGCTATGCCCGGCTGACGGTCGCGGGCGGCTCGCAGGACGAAATCACCCATGACGCCGCCCGCATCGCCTGCCCCCTCGTCATCGTCGACGAGGCCGACCGCCTGACCATAAAGTCGCTCGAACATCTCCGCGACATGGCCGATCGCCACGGCTTCGGGCTGATCCTGATGGGTATGCCGGGATTGGAGAAGCGCCTCGCCCGCTATGCCCAGATCTACTCGCGGATCGGCTTCGTCCAAGAGTTCAAACCGCTTACCGAGACCGAAATGCGGCTGCTGCTCGCGACCCACGCCGGCGATTTCGGGATCAGCTTCGACCCGGCCCAACTCGACGCGATCGAAGCGCAGGCAGCCGTGATCCGCATCACGCGCGGCAACTTCCGGCTCATGGAGCGCCTGTTCGCGCAGATGCGGCGGATCATGACCCTCAACCGCGTCGAGGAGGTCACCGCTGACATCGTTCAGGCCGCGCGCGATTGCCTCGTCATCGGACCCGGCAACTGACAAATAGCGCGATCAGAACGCCGCCATTTAGCGCGAGCGTTTACACACGAGGGCGGACGCTGTCGCAAATGTCTGTTGCTAATCAGCCGTGTTCCAATGCACATCTGCGACATGCTCCTCGGCTATGCG
>NZ_JBZWZS010000009.1:0-1528 GCF_058684075.1 Listeria sp. MAN/IMW/UF555
CCCATGCTGAACCCGCCGATGCTAACCGTCTGAAGCTCCTCCGACCCACTTGTGGGCGATGGAGTGGAACACGGGACCCGGAGTGGTAGTAGGCAAGCGATGGGGTGACGCAGGAAGGTAGTCCTACCGGTGAGTGGTAGTACCGGTGCAAGGGTGTGGCCCGCGGGGTAGGCAAATCCGTCCCGCATACAGGGTGAGACCTGACGCATAGCCGAATGAGGCGAATTGGATGATCCTATGCTGCCGAGAAAAGCCTCTAGCGAGTTCCGAGCGGCCCGTACCCCAAACCAACTCAGGTGGTCAGGTAGAGAATACCAAGGCGATCGAGCGAACTGTGGTTAAGGAACTCGGCAAAATGCCCCCGTAACTTCGGGAGAAGGGGGGCCATCTACTGTGAACCGTCTTGCGCGGGGTAGCGGTGGGTGGCCGCAGAGACCAGTGAGAAGCGACTGTTTACTAAAAACACAGGTCCGTGCGAAGTCGTAAGACGATGTATACGGACTGACGCCTGCCCGGTGCTGGAACGTTAAGGGGACGGGTTAGCTGCTTCGGTGGCGAAGCTCAGAACTCAAGCGCCAGTAAACGGCGGTGGTAACTATAACCATCCTAAGGTAGCGAAATTCCTTGTCGGGTAAGTTCCGACCTGCACGAATGGCGTAACGACTTCTCAGCTGTCTCAACCACAGGCTCGGCGAAATTGCACTACGAGTAAAGATGCTCGTTACGCGCGGCAGGACGGAAAGACCCCGGGACCTTTACTATAGCTTGATATTGGTGTTCGGTTCGGCTTGTGTAGGATAGGTGGGAGACTGTGAAGCGGGCACGCCAGTGTTCGTGGAGTCGCCGTTGAAATACCACTCTGGTCGAATTGGATGTCTAACTTCGGTCCGTGATCCGGATCAGGGACAGTGTCAGGTGGGTAGTTTAACTGGGGCGGTTGCCTCCCAAAATGTAACGGAGGCGCCCAAAGGTTCCCTCAGCCTGGTTGGCAATCAGGTGTCGAGTGCAAGTGCACAAGGGAGCTTGACTGTGAGACCGACGGGTCGAGCAGGAGCGAAAGCTGGGACTAGTGACCCGGCACCGGCATGTGGAAGCGGTGTCGCTCAACGGATAAAAGGTACCCCGGGGATAACAGGCTGATCTTCCCCAAGAGTCCATATCGACGGGATGGTTTGGCACCTCGATGTCGGCTCGTCGCATCCTGGGGCTGGAGTAGGTCCCAAGGGTTGGGCTGTTCGCCCATTAAAGCGGCACGCGAGCTGGGTTCAGAACGTCGTGAGACAGTTCGGTCCCTATCCGCCGTGCGCGTAAGAGACTTGAGAAGAGCTGTCCCTAGTACGAGAGGACCGGGACGGACGAACCTCTGGTGTGCCAGTTGTACCGCCAGGTGCACTGCTGGTTGGCTACGTTCGGCAGGGATAACCGCTGAAAGCATCTAAGCGGGAAGCTCGCTTCAAGATGAGGTCTCTCACCGGGTGAACCGGGTAAGGCCCCCGCCCAGACCAGCGGGGTGATAGGCCGGAAGTGG
>NZ_JBZWZS010000010.1:0-1510 GCF_058684075.1 Listeria sp. MAN/IMW/UF555
CCTTGAGCTTCAATCAAGTGCTCTACCAACTGAGCTACCAAGCCATAATGGCGGTCCCGACGGGATTTGAACCCGCGATCTCCTGCGTGACAGGCAGGCATGTTAACCCCTACACCACGGAACCACTATTGCGGGGGCAGGATTTGAACCTACGACCTTCGGGTTATGAGCCCGACGAGCTACCAGACTGCTCCACCCCGCGACAATAATATTTAATTTAGTCCACATATCACAAGTGAAAAAACGGAGGAAGAGGGATTCGAACCCCCGCGCGGTATTACCCGCCTGTCGGTTTTCAAGACCGATCCCTTCAGCCAGACTTGGGTATTCCTCCATGATAATAATAAAGTGACAAGTGGACCTTGCAGGACTCGAACCTGCGACCGGACGGTTATGAGCCGTCTGCTCTAACCAACTGAGCTAAAGGTCCAAGATTGAAAATAGCGGCGGAGGGAATCGAACCCACGACCTCTCGGGTATGAACCGAACGCTCTAGCCAGCTGAGCTACGCCGCCATAATAATAAGGCTACCATTTTCTTTCTAATTATGTGATTAAATGTGAAGTAAGTGGAGCCTAGCGGGATCGAACCGCTGACCTCCTGCGTGCAAAGCAGGCGCTCTCCCAGCTGAGCTAAGGCCCCATTATAAAAGATGAAACAATCGGGAAGACAGGATTCGAACCTGCGACCCCTTGGTCCCAAACCAAGTGCTCTACCAAGCTGAGCTACTTCCCGTTTAATAAAGTGCGCCCAAGAGGAGTCGAACCTCTAACCGCTTGATTCGTAGTCAAGTACTCTATCCAGTTGAGCTATGGGCGCATATGAAAATAATGCCGAGGACCGGAATCGAACCGGTACGGATATCACTATCCGCAGGATTTTAAGTCCTGTGCGTCTGCCAGTTCCGCCACCCCGGCATATTGGAACTTTTGAAAACAAGCGGAAGACGGGGTTCGAACCCGCGACCCCCACCTTGGCAAGGTGATGTTCTACCACTGAACTACTTCCGCATATTTATAAGTGCGGGTGAAGGGACTTGAACCCCCACGCCTCGCGGCGCCAGATCCTAAATCTGGTGCGTCTGCCAATTCCGCCACACCCGCAAAAGTGAGCCGTGCTGGGTTCGAACCAGCGACCCTCTGATTAAAAGTCAGATGCTCTACCAACTGAGCTAACGGCTCTCTACAATAAAAATATGTATTATTATAAAGATAATATTAATGGTGCCGGCTGCAAGAGTCGAACTCGCGACCTACTGATTACAAATCAGTTGCTCTACCAACTGAGCTAAGCCGGCATAAAAAATGGAGGTTAACGGGATCGAACCGCTGACCCTCTGCTTGTAAGGCAGATGCTCTCCCAGCTGAGCTAAACCTCCAGAAATAATATTGCCCGGCAGCGACCTACTCTCGCAGGGGGAAGCCCCCAACTACCATTGGCGCAGAGAAGCTTAACTACCGTGTTCGGGATGGGAACGGGTGTGACCTTCTCGCCATAACTACCAGACAAT
>NZ_JBZWZS010000011.1:0-1036 GCF_058684075.1 Listeria sp. MAN/IMW/UF555
GCATGGCGTGCCGCGAAGACATCGGGGCGCGAGTTATTGCGATGACATGGAAACCTATCTGTGGTACAGTCGGTTTCGTGCGAGCCTTTTTGCCTCTCCTGACATGCCTGATGCTGGTCCTCACCAATTTCTCCGGCATGGCCCATGCCGCCGATCTGGCGGGGGGAAGCATCGCGGGCGTTGAGTTCACGGTCCATACCGCCGGTGACATCGATCAGGTGCCATCGGACTCGGACAAGAATGTCCCGCATCATCACAATTATTGTCACGGACACGACGTCGGCGCGCCTGCGCGCACGACGATGGAATATACCCCCGTCCTCACAGTGCCCAAGCCGACAATCTCCGCCTCTGCATCGCTCGACGGCCGCACCGGCATGGTCCATTTGAGGCCCCCCCAAGCCTGACGTCCGATTTGGGCGTGCGTTGGCGCGCCCCTGTCGATCATCGTCAGGAGTCCTATTTTCATGAATCGTATTCTCGCGGCCATGCTGGCCGCAGCGTCTTGCGCCACGAGGGCGCAGGCGCAGGTCGGACCGTCCGCGCCTGTTGCGCAGGATGCGCCGGTCTACACGCTTGACCAAGCGGTCAGTGCAGCGGGCGGTTCGGCCCCTGCTGCCGAAGCGGCGACAGCTGGAATCGACGCGGCCCGTGCAGGTCGCACAGTCGCCGGCTTGCGGCCCAATCCGGTGGTTCAAGGCCAAGTCGAGAATGTCATCGGCTCCGGGCCGTATCGGGGGGTCCGCAGCGCGGAAACCACGGTCGGCTTTGCGATCCCGATCGAGCTAGGCGGCAAGCGCGGCGCCCGCGTCGCGGTCGCCAATGCGCAATTGTCCCGGGCCGAGATCCAGGCCGCGATCATCGCGGCGGATGTCCGGCTTCAGGTAACGCAGCTCTATGTCGAAGCGGTCGCGGCCGATCGCCGGGTAATGACAGCCCGCGATCAGGCCCGGATCGCCAGCGATGCGCTGCGGGCCGCGAGCGTTCGCGTGCAGGCAGGGCGGGCATCGCCACTCGAGCAACAGCGCGCGGATGT
>NZ_JBZWZS010000012.1:0-1034 GCF_058684075.1 Listeria sp. MAN/IMW/UF555
CTCCAGCCTCAACCTTTGCCGACACCCTCAATGCCGTGGTGGCGAAGGTCAACGAGACCCAGGAGCAGGAGGATGTCGTCACCGAAGCATATGAACGGGGCGAAACCACCGACATTGCAACCGTCGCGCTCATCCAGAGCCGTGCATCCATTACTTTCGAGGCGACGCTGCAAGTCCGGAACAAGCTGCTGTCTGCATATCGAGACATCATGAACATGCCGATCGGATGACGATCGCGAAGATAACTAAGGCGGTATTGGTATGATTGTCGGCACAAGGCCACGATTCAAGCAGATTATTGTCGAGGTTTGGAAGCCTCTCACGATCCTGTTCGTGTGGGACGTGGCGGTGACGGCATTCCACATGATGACCCCGATCAAGGAACCGCCTTTGCCGACGGCGCTGTTCGGCACTGCCATCGCGCTCTTCATGGGGTTTCGGACCAACGCCGCTTATGCACGCTGGTGGGAAGCGCGAACTCTTTGGGGCGCGCTCATCAATGCCTCGCGCAGCTTGGCCCGGATCACGCGCAGCCTGACCAAGGGGGAACCCGAGGGCAGTGAGATGCGGCACAACATCATCCTGCGGCAGATCGCCTTTGCGCACTCGATGCGCTGCCAGCTTCGCCGACAGTCGCCCTATGAAGAGATTGCCCGGGTCGCTGGAACGGAAGTCGCCGATATGGCGGTCGCCCGCCTGAACCCTGCCAACGCGCTCCTGGAGGACATATCGGGCATTTACGCCGACGCGCTCGCGGAAGGTCGGATCACCGAAATCCAGCAGGCAACTGTGGAGCGCGTCCTGATCGACATCGCCAATGCGCAGGGCGGCATGGAGCGGATCAAGAACACGCCGCTGCCCAATGGCTTTCGGTTCTTCCCGAACCTCTTCACGCGTGTGTTCTGCGTGCCGCTCCCGATCGCGCTGGTCGAATCCCTGGGCCTTGCCACGCCGATCGGATCGACGCTGATCGGACTCGTCTTCCTCGCGGTGCTGAGCATCGGCGAGGATCTGACCGATCCGTTCGCCAATAG
>NZ_JBZWZS010000013.1:0-593 GCF_058684075.1 Listeria sp. MAN/IMW/UF555
GCTGCTGGCCGAGGTGACGGATGCGCTGGTCGCGGTGCACGGGCAGGCCGATCAGCAGCGGCTTCGGTCGGCGGCAGCGCAGCGACAAGCACTCGATCGGGGAGCGGGCCGGGCCCTCGAGGCCACACTGGTCGACTACCGTAAGCACCTCGCAGCTTGGCAGGCTGCCCGCGACGAGTTAGAGCAGATCACGACGCACCGTGACGAGCGGGCTCGGGAGGCTGCAATGTTGCGGCAGGACCTCGACTTCATTTCGGCCGTGGACCCGCAGCCAGGCGAAGACGAATCGCTCGCAGCGCTCGCGAACAGGCTGCAGCACGCAGAGGCGTTGCGTCAGGCAGTCGCCGAGGCACAGGCGACGGTCTCGAATGACGAAGACGACCCAGATGCCCTGACGCTTACGGGGCAGGCACGGCGCCTCATCGAACGTGAAGACGATCCGCTGTTAGCGCCCGTCACCGAGCGGCTCATCGCGGCCGAGACCGCCCTCGCCGAGGCCTCGAGCGAACTCATGCAGTACCTCGACGCGCTCAGCGCCCCAGAGAGGTCACCCGACGAAGTGCAGCAGCGGTTGCACGACGTCAACGACATAG
>NZ_JBZWZS010000014.1:0-576 GCF_058684075.1 Listeria sp. MAN/IMW/UF555
GTGACCGACATGGCGGCGACCAGGCTGACGTTGGCCGAGCGCAGTTCCGACGTCAGGGCGTCATAGCGCGCGAAGTCGGTCGGCTCGTACTTGGTGGTGAAGTTGTAGGGGGCCTGGACGGCCAGGCCGACGTTGAAGCGGTCGCCGATCGGCATCGAGACGGCGAAGTTCGGCACGATGCCGCTTTCGACGACTTCGTGGACATGCGGGTCGCCGTTGACGGCTTCGGTGTTGCTGATGACGCCGACGCCGGTCACCGGGACGTTGTAGGTCAGGCTGGAGCCGCGGTCGTCGACGTCGGAGTCGAGGATCAGGCCGTGCGCGCCCACGTACAGTTCGCGCTGGGTTCCGGCGATGGCGGCCGGGTTCCACCACAGCGATTGCACGCCCTTGTCGGCGCCGACGCCGGCGTTGGCGCGACCCTGACCGCGGGTCGATTGCTCCTGCACATAGAAGGAGCCGGCGAAGGCCGGGGCGGCGACGCCGGCCAGCAGAGCGGACGTGAGGGCGATCCCGCCGAGGCGAGTGATGTTCCTGGGATTCATGACCAATCCTAATACAGTCCCGCCGTCGCGC
>NZ_JBZWZS010000015.1:0-480 GCF_058684075.1 Listeria sp. MAN/IMW/UF555
TTTGGCTTCTGCGGGGTCAATGCCGAGTTTGTCGACGAGCTGATCCGCGGTGAAACCGAAGTCATCGTTATAGACGAACCCGTCGCCACCGGTGTTGTAAGGCGGGTCAATGTAAATGCACTTGATCTTGCCGCTGTACGAATGCACCAAGTGCTTCAGTGCATCGAGGTTGTCGCCAACGATGTACAGATTCTCTGACGCGGCGTTCTCGGGCTGATCGTTGTGTTCGACGTCGGGAACAACAACTGTCTCTGTCTTGGTGCTCGCCTGGAACTTGGCGTAGCTCTTCCCCAAGAACTTCAGTTCGTACCCCTCGCGAGAGAGCTTCACCTCATCGGCACGAAGGGTTTGCTCGAGTCGGTCGATCATGAACGAGCCGTCGCTCGCAAAATAACCAGGCAACGCCTTGCGCAGTCGCTCGAGCTCGCGAGTGTTGGGCGCAACAGTCGCGTTGTACTCTCTGGCGTCTCTGATCATGGG
>NZ_JBZWZS010000016.1:0-435 GCF_058684075.1 Listeria sp. MAN/IMW/UF555
CCGCCCCCGCCACCCCCACCGCACCCCCCCCCCCACCCCCCTCCCCCACCGCCTCCCCAACCGCATCCGCATCCGCCTCGGCATCCGCATCAGCATCGGCATCCGCATCAGCGTCGGCATCCGCATCAGCGTCGGCATCCGCATCAGCGTCAGCATCCGCATCGGCATCAGCGTCGGCATCAGCGTCGGCATCCGCATCAGCATCGGCGTCAGCATCAGCATCCGCATCAGCATCCGCATCAGCGTCGGCATCCGCATCAGCGTCGGCATCCGCATCAGCGTCAGCATCCGCATCGGCATCAGCGTCGGCATCAGCGTCGGCATCCGCATCAGCATCGGCGTCAGCATCAGCATCAGCATCAGCATCCGCATCAGCATCAGCATCAGCCACAGCCACCGCAGCAGCATCAGCGTCACCAACCGCAACACCAACAG